>NZ_JARTVP010000005.1:0-429739 GCF_029625865.1 Mesorhizobium sp. WSM4887 | reverse complement strand
CCCCCCCCCCCCCCCCCCCCCCCCCCGCCCCCCCCCCCCCCCCCCCCCCCCCCCCCCCCCCCCCCCCCCCCCGCCCCGCCCCCCCCCCCCCCCCCCCCCCCCGCGTCGGGCGCCGCGGCGGGGGGGGGGCCCCCCCCCCCCCCCGCCCCACGGCGCGCGGCAACTTGCCTCGGGCAATGTATGGGCGCGGATCCCTGCCGAGAGCGTATGGGTCTTCGCGGCGGCAGCCCCGAAATAGTCATCGGTACCAACGCCGCTTGCTCTCGGGGCGGCCTCGTTTATCATTCGTCTCGCACAATGACGTCACAGCCTCGCATTGCCCTGATCCATGCCACGCCCATCTCGATGGAGCCGATCAGATGGGCGTTCGAAGCGGGATGGCCTGGCGCCGAAACCGTCAATATCCTCGAGGACAGCCTGGCAGTGGACCGCGCCAAAACCGCTGACCTGACGAGCGACATGGTCCGGCGCGTCGAGGCCTTGGCCAGCTATGCCCGTTCGATCGGAAGCGATGCCGTGCTGTTCACCTGCTCGGCGTTCGGGCAAGCGATTGAACAGGCCGCGGCGAAGCTGGACGTTCCGGTTCTGAAACCGAACGAGGCCATGTTTGAGACGGCGATCCGCCGTGGCGGTCGCACCGCAATGCTCTACACTTTCCCGCCGTCGAGGGAAGGAATGGAGCAGGAGTTCCGGGACGAAGCCGCCCGTATGGGCCAAGCTGCCACCATCACGAGCTATTTCGTGCCGGGCGCGATCGAGGCGGTGCGTGCAGGAGACGTGGAAACCCACAACCGGCTGATCGCGGCTGAAGCCGCCAAGCTGAAGGATTTCGATGCGATCGTCTTGGCACAGTTCTCCATGGCGCGCGCGCGGGATGCGGTCAAAGCGGCGACGAACATCCCCGTATCGACCAGTCCGGATGCGGCCGTCGCGAAGCTGCGCGTCCTTCTTGGCGCGGACCAACCCGCCTGACCAAAAGAAGGTCCCACGGAGCGCTCGACAGCTGCTCCGGTGGTTATTTCCAGATTTCCCGGGCAAGGCGCATGAAGTTGCCGCCTATGACGTCGCGGACCGCTCCTTCCGGCTGACCGCGACGAAGCAGAACCTCGGTCAGCTCTTTCATTTGGGCTGGTGCCGAATAGGTCGTTTCTCCCGCATATTCGCTCTTCGGCCAGAAATGCGGATTGCTGGCGATGATGTCGTCGATGCCTTCGATCTCGACCGGGAAAGCATGGTCGAGGCCGATGCCAACATGGCGTGGGCCAGCGAGATCGATCAGATATTCGACATGGTCGGCAAGCCGTTCGGAATCGGTGCGCGCCTCGCCAAGGAAACGACTGAGCCCGACAACGCCGACGATGCCGCCGGTGCGGGCGCAGGCCTTGATCTGCTCGTCCGTGATGTTGCGACCGTGGGCGCAGAGCGCTTTCGGATTGGAGTGCGAGAAGATGACTGGCCGGTCCGTGTACTCCATCACGTCCATGGTGGTGCGATAGCCGGTGTGGCTCACATCCACGAACATGCCGAGGCGGTTCATCTCGTCGATCACCTGCCGACCGAACGCGGTCAGACCCGGGTCTTCGTCATGGCATCCGCCGCCGGCAAGGTTGTTGCGGTTATAGGCGAAAAGCATCTGGCGCACGCCAAGGCCATGGTAGAACTCGACCATCTCAATCCGGCCGTCCAGGGCGTTCATGCCTTCGATGTCAAAGGTGACCGCCAGCTTGCCTTGCGCCTTGGCAGCGAGGATTTCGTCGGCCGACGAGACCAGCACGTAGTGGGCGGGACGCGCCAGGATCCAGTGGCGGAAGCAGCTGAGATTGGTTACCGTCAATTCCCAGGACAGAAGATCGAACCCGACATCGATGGACAGATAGTCGACACCGGCGTCTCGCCAGATCCGCAGGTTGTTCAAGTCCGCGGCAGGATCCGGCATGAAGCCGGAATGGGCGTCCCAGACGACTTCGCTATCGAGAATGGACCGGGCTCTGGTTTGAAGGTTCATTGCCGTTCGTACCGGAATTTGCACCAGCCCCAATCTCTACCATACTGGCTAGAATGGGGAAGTTGCGTCCGGTACGCAGAGCAGGTGCAAACTGCCTGAAGCTGGATCTGCCGTCACGCGCAACAGAATCCGGATTCGCCTTCGCCAGCATCTTCTGCCGAATGACTTCCGGCAAAAACGGATCGCAGATAGGACTGCCGACGATATTGTCGGCTCACGAATCGCTCAACAAATCGAAATTCGCCCTCGCGAGAAAGGCGCCCGCAAAACGCGGACGCTCGCAGCCGGCAGCAACCTGTGTCGGTCGTCCGTTACTCTTCCGTCTTGCCCTCGAAATCCAGAAGCTTGCCAACAGGCACGTACTTCTGCCCGTCGAACTGATAGAGCTGCAGTGCCTCAATCGGGAAAATATCGGAGCCGGCTTTGGTGTTCAGCTTGATCCCGTCCAGCAATAGTGGATCGTCCCACTTCTGCATGTTGAAGACGGTGTCGAGGAGCTCAGCCCGGGTCGGCTTCTTCATGTGCTCGAGCGCCTTCACAAGAGCATCGCCGGTCGCGTAGCCGACCTGTCCGATCGTGTTGGCGAAGACGAAGTTGACCTTGGCCGCGGCGATATCGTCCAGATACTGGTCGATGCCCGCATCACCGGTTTTTTCCGGGCTAACGATCGGTTTCAGGAAATTCGAGGTGATGATGCCCTTGGCGTTCTCGAGCCCCACCGCCTGCAGGATCGGGTAGGCCGAGGAAAGGTTGGTGACGAGCGTCAGCGGCTTCCAGCCGCTCTCGGCCTGGAAGCGGATTGCTTCACCGCCTTGTTGCGGCGCGGCGATGATCACCAGCGTATCGGCGCCGGAAGCCTTGAGCGCTGTCAGTTGCGTTTCGACGGTCGGATCCTGCGAAGTCACCGGTTGCCGATCGACGACCTTGACGCCTGAGCCGTCGATGGCCTTGTCGAAGGCCTTCATGAAGGTTTCGCCGGTCTCGGTGTTGAGATAGAGGAGCGCGACCTTTGCCTCGGGCTTGTTGTCCTTCAGATAAGTGGCGAACGACGCCGCCTCGGTCGAGAAGGCCGGGACGAACCCTATTTCCTCGTGCGGCGCGTTCAGCTTGTGGACGCCTGAATACATGAAGACATTGGGCACTTTGCGTTGTTCGATATAACGTCCGATGGCGACATTGTTCGGCGTGGCAGCCGTGCCGACAAGAGCGAAAACTTTGTCCTGCTCCACCATCTCGCGCACATTCGCAAGCGTTCGCTGCGGATCGAGCATGTCGTCCTTGATCACGAGCTCGATCTTGCGGGTCTTGCCGTCGGACATCTTGACGCCGCCGTGGGAATTGGCGGCCTCGACCCGGGCGCGGATGCCTTCTGCGACCGCGCCGACGACGGCGACGGGACCGGTGAGCGGACCGGTGATGCCGATCTTCACGGTGCTGTCGGTGATGCCCGGTGTCTCGTCAGCTTTCGCCGGAGCGACACCGACGGCCAGCGCAAGTATTGCCGCCGTCGCAAGCATTCTTGGCATACATGGTCTCATAACTTCCTCCCTGATTGGCTCATTGATCCGGCTTTGCCGTTGGCGTTCGACCGGGCCTTCAAGGCAGCGGCGAGTCTCTCCAGCAGACCGGCAACCCCTCCGCGCGCCAGAAGCATGATGCCGATCAGTGCCAGCGCGTAGATGACGTTGCCGAGTGCGAGATTGATGTTGGACGTCCATGTCGGGACGAAGGTGATGAACAGCCCGCCGATGAAGGCGCCGACAATGCTTGTCGAGCCGCCGATGATGCTCCCGATCACGATGGTGATGGAAAGTGAGGCGAGAAAGGACTGCGGGCTGATGAAGCCGTTGAGGATCGCGAAGACGCCGCCGCCAAGGCCAGCGAGCGCAGAGCTGATGGCGAACGCCCACAGCTTGGTCTTGGTCAGGTTGACGCCGAGAGCCTCCGCGATCTGCGGACTGTCCCGTTGCGCCTGGAGCGCGCGGCCGACGTCGCCGAGGAGAACGAGATAGACGATGAATGCCGCGACGCAGGCGCACCCAAGCGACACCAGATAGAGCCAGAGCTCGGAGTAATCGGCCAGGAACGCAGGCGGCTCCAGGGAATCGATCGGCAAGCCGGAGACTCCGCCCGTCCAACTGCCGAGCTTCAACAGAAGCTGCGGAAAGGCCGCCGCGACACCAAACGTGATGATCGCAAGTTGCAGCCCCTGCAGACGCAGGGCCGGCAGTCCGACGACGAGACCGGCCAGCGCGGTAAAAACAGCTGCCGCAGGCAGGGTCGCCAACGGGTGGACGCCATAGGTCGCGTTCAAGATGGCGGTGACGTAGGCGCCGATGCCGAACAGCGTCCCCTGGGCGAGGCAGATCTGCCCGGCAAACCCCATAAGCAGGTTGAGGCCAAGAATGGCGACCGCATAGGAGATGGCGATGCTCACCTGCTGCAACTGGAAGCCTGACAAAGTGGCCGGCAGCAATGCGGCGACCAGCACAAAACCAGCGGTTGCCGCGACCGTGCGCCGAATGTCGTTGCTCATAGCTTGGTGACCTTCTGTGAGCCGAACAGACCGACCGGCTTGACCAGCAGGACGAAAAGGGTGAGCCCGATCGGGACCGCGATGCGCATGTCCGCACCCAGAAAGCCGATGTAGTTGGCGCCAAGGCTCTCGCTGACGCCCACCAGAAGGCCTCCGGCTATCGCGCCGAGCGGACTGTCCCAGCCGCCAACGGTTGCCGCGGCAAGGCCGTAGAATAGGATCGGGGTCATCATGGTCGGGCTCAAAAACAGCCGTGGCGCGACCAGCACCGCCGCGATCATTCCGATCGCCGCGGCGAAACCCCAGCCGAGCATCAGCATGCGCTCGACGTTGATGCCCACCAGAACGCTGCGAACGCGGTCGAAGGCCGCGGCACGCATGGAGAGCCCAAGCCTTGTGAAGGCGAAGAGGGAGGCGATGGCCGCGGCCAGGACAATGAGGATCAGCAAGGTACCGGCCGACGAAGCCAGCACCTGTACCTCACCGAGGCTGAAGCTGCCTTCGGGAAAAAGGCTGGGGAACGGCTTCTGCTCGGCGCCCCAGAGCCACGTCACCATCGCCTGGAAGAGCACAAACATGCCGAGCGTGACGACCACTGTCGCCTCGACTGGTGCTGCCAGGAGCGGGCGGACGAAGACCCGAAACGCCAAGATTCCCAGCACAAAGGAACCGGCCAGGCCGATTGCAATCGAAAGCCACAATGGCAGGCCCCACAGGCATAGCTGCCAGGTGCAGTATGCCGAGAAAGTCGCCATTTCGCCTTGACCGAAATTGACGACGTTGGTGGCGCGAAAGATCAACACCAGTGCAAGGGCAAGAGCCGCATAGATGGCGCCGGTGGCAAGACCGCTGAGGACGATTTGCAGGAAAAGGGTCAAGCCCAGCCTCCCAACTGCAACGCCGAGGCCGTCGACCTGCGCGCCTTCGATCCGAGAGCCTTGGCCAAGGGAACCCTGGCGTTTGAGGACGGGGAAATGGCGGTTACCACCATCAGGAATGGCAGTCCGGCGGTATCGTGAATGTCGATGAAGGAGGCTGCATCGAGGCGGTCGGCCGACGCCCGCCTTGTAAGACGCGAGACCAGCACGAGGGCAATGACCAGCACGGCGTAGACTCCGCCTGGGGCAATGCCGCAAACAATGATCTGGTAAAACGTCGCCACGTTAGTCCCCAAGGTAAGATTTCTGGATATGCTCATCTGCAAGTATCGCGCCGGCTGAGCCGCCGGCCACGATATGCCCGGCCTCGATGACATAGGCGCGGTCGGCGAACTTGAGCGACAGGTCCGCGTTCTGCTCCACGACCAAGAGCGTCAAGCCATCGATGTCGCGGAGTTCCTTGAAGATCGCGAATATTTCGCGCGTGATGACGGGTGCGAGACCCAATGACGGCTCGTCGCATAGCAGCAGTTTTGGCCGCGACATGAGCGCTCGCGCAACCGCGAGCATCTGCTGCTCGCCTCCGCTCAGATTGCCGGCCAGTTGGGAGCGTCGTTCGCGCAATCGCGGAAAGCGATCGTACCACCGCTCCTTGTCCTGTCGGACCTGGCGGGCATCGGAGACGATTGTGGCGCCCAGCGTCAGATTCTCGTCGACCGTGAATTCCGTGAAAGTGCCTCTGCCCTGGGGAATCTGCGCTAAGCCGCGTTGCAGACGCCGTTCCGGCGCCATCTTTTGCAAGTCGCTTCCCATATAGGCGATCTCGCCGGCCGAGCGGATCGTGCCCGAAAGCGCGCGCAGCAAAGTGGTTTTTCCCGCGCCATTGGCGCCGAGCAGGACGACGAATTCGTTCTGCGCGATTGCGAGCGAGCAGTCAAAAAGCGCCCGTACCTTGCCGTAGGAGGCCGAGAGATTGCGGACGTCAAGCAGTCTCACGTGCTCCTCCCGAGATAGGCGCCGATGACGGCTTCATTGGTCCTGATTTCTTCGGGGCGTCCTGACGCCAGATTTCGACCCAGGTGGAACACATGGATCCGGTCGCACAGGCTCATGACCAAGCCCATGTGATGCTCGATCAGGAGGATCGAGAGCCTGCGGCTATGCCGGATCGTATTGACGAGGGTGCCGAATTCGGTGACCTCGCCATGGGTCAGTCCGCCGGCCGGCTCATCCAGCAACAGGAGCTTGGGCTCGGCCGCCAGGGCGCGTGCGATCTCCATCCGCTTTTGCAACGGATAGGGCAGGGAGTCGGCGCGCACGCTCGATAATGCGGCCATTCCCAACTCATCCAGAATTGATTCAGCCTTGCGGCGGACCGTCTTCTCCTCGGCCCACGCACCGAAGGGATTGAGAAGGGCACGCGCGACTTTTCCACCCATCTTGTGGTGTGCGCCGAGCATGACGTTCTCCAGGACGCTCAGCGAGCCGTACACGCCGACATTTTGGAACGTCCGGGCGATCCCGAGGCCGATGATGTCGCGCACCGCCGAATTGGAGATTATCCGACCCGACAGCTCTACGGTGCCGCGTTGAAGGCGTGCAAGGCAGGTGATGGCATTCAGGAAGGTGGTCTTTCCCGCGCCATTCGGGCCGATCAAGCCGCAAATCTCGCCACCGCCGACGTCGAGCGAGACATTGTCGAGCGCCTGCACGCCTCCGAAGCTGACCGATACGCCATCCGCCGCGAGCACAGGCAAATAGGCGTTGATATGTTCCTGCACAGCCACGCACTCCTCCCAGGCGTGTCAGCGGAACCGGCGCTTCCGCGTCTGTCCCACTTTAGATACCATACAGTATTTGAAGTCTGAGTCGTATGTCAACCGACTTCGCCGGTGCACCTGCACTAAGGCGAGGCGGGTTCCGGCCAGCTGCCCAGTCGGATTGACAAGGTTAGTGAGATACGCTTTGGTATTTGAAATCTGACCGGTATCCGGAAGGGGCCGGTCATGGAGAACTCAGACCGGGGAGGACGGTGTGACTTCATCCTGCCGCAAGGTGCCGCGAGCGTGTGCCCGCTATCCTATAGCCAACAACGGTAATGCGACGTGATTGGCGTTGCCCGATCGCCGCAGGAGGCCGTTATGCTGGCGGTCGCCATTTGCGGCCTTTTGTCGTTCGCCTTGAGCGGCCTGATGCGATGGGGGCGCGTCGATCGCCGTTGGTACGATCTCTTGATCCCGCTCGGCTTCTTCCTGTCCTACTGGTTGACCTACAATCGCCTTCCGTCCTTCCCTCCGGTCGGCGCCGTCAACAAGGTGTTCTACCTGGCGGCGGTTGGATCGATCCTGGGCGTGGCGACGGAATGGACAGGCAGCCGCAGGCTCGGACAGTTGCTGTTGGCGGCAATGCCGGTCGCCTCAGCAGCTTACATCGGCGATACGATTGCCCTGGCGCAGCCTTTCGACCTGGTTGTCGCCGCTCTGGCCGGAGCGGCAGCGCTATATGCACTTCATCGGGAAGCTGACTATCCCGATGAGGGATCAGGCCTGCGCCCTGCGATCATGCTCGCGGTTGCCAGCGCAGGCTTTGCTCCCATTGCATTCATGGGGGCTTCATCATCCAGCCTGCAACTGTCTCTTGGCGTCGCCTTTGGCATCGCCGGCATCGTGGTTGGGCACCTGTCCCGGCCGAATTACCGCTTCGGATGGGCATCCTTGCTCGGCGGAGCGGCGGGCATGATGGCTGTGGCGCAGACCGTCGCGCTGATCACTCGTAAGATCGACCTTCTCGCCCTTGCGGTGCTCCTGCTGCTTTTCCTGGTCCCTTCGGCCTGCCGCGTGATCCTCGATCGTCTCGATCAGAAAACCCCTGCACTCGCCACGTTCGTCTTCGCAGGGTTTTGCCTGGTGCCGGCCGTCGCGGCAGTCGCAGTCATGCTGGCCCGGAAGGGGTTCAGCCTTCCGCTGTGAATTCGCTTTTCGTGCATCAACAAAGGAGGATGGAATGAACTACAGACTGAAACTAGCTTTGCTAGCTGCACTCGCAACGGCGCCAATCGGGCCGGCAACCGCACAGCCGATCACGTTCGACATCGATCCGGTTCATTCCGGCATAGTGTTCTTCATCAATCATCTCGGCTTCTCCAACGTCATCGGCGTCGCAAAAGAGTTCTCCGGGGAATTCACCTTCGACAAGGACGCGCCTGAGGCCAGCAAGCTGCAGGCCAAGGTCAAGGTGTCCAGCATCTCCACCAACAATGCCCAGCGCGACAGCGACATCCAGGGCGCCGACTGGTTCAATGCCACCGAGTTTCCGGAGATCACCTTCGTCGGCGCCAAATTCACCAAGTCCAGCGACAAGCAGGGCACCATCACGGGCGATCTCACCATCGCCGGTGTGACCAAGCCGGTGACGCTCGACGTGACCTTCAACGGCCAGGGCAAGAACCCGTGGGACGGCAGTCTTGAGGCCGGCTTCAGCGCGACTGCCAAGTTGAAGCGCAGCGACTTCGGCATGACGGCCAATCTTCCCCTGATCGGGGACGAGGTCACGCTGCGCATCGAAACGGAGGGGCGCGGCCGCAGCTGACGGCGGCTTCGCGTTGTCCTGAGCGCGCCGGACGTCCTCGCGGATGTCCGGCGGTGCTGACTGATAGGCTGCGCGTGGCAATCGTGCCGCAACATTCGCCCATGTAGCGGCAACGAGAGACCATGGCGCGCCGACGATCGGCGCGCCATGGTCTGGCTCGGCTCTCGGGAGGTGGCTGCGCGCTTAAGCGATCGACGAGCGATCGTCGGCTTCGAGGCCTTGCCACGAGCCACGCTCGTAGAGCCACCTGGCCGTATTCTTGATGCCGCCAAACGGAAAGACATGCAGCTGCGCGATTGCCGACTCCGGCTTTGCCCGCAGATGGTGCTCGATCGGGCCGACGAAGCTCTCCGGCGAGTGACTGGTGGCAAGGGCGGCAAGCGAGGCGCTGCGCTTTTTCAAGAAATTCAGCGAATTGCCGACGCCGCACAAGGCGGCGTATTTTAGCAAGGTCGTGATCTTGGCAGGACCGGCCACGCCAAGATGGATCGGCAGGTCCACCCCGGAAACCGCCAGGCCGTCCGCCCAGGCGATGAACTTGTCCGCGTCGAAGCCAAATTGGGTGACGACACGCATCTTTGCCCCGGTCCGCTCGGCCCAGGCGCTCTTCATCCGGAGCGCTGCAATCGCCGCCTCGTCGCCAAAGTCGCGACTGCCTTCCGGATGGCCGGCTATACCAACCTCGGTGATGCCGTACTTGTCAACGAAACCAGTCTGGAGCACCTCGAAAGAGGAGGAAAATGAACCGGCTGGGGTAGCCACGTCGCCGCCGATGATGAGCAAGTCGCGGACACCCGCTTCCTCAGCCAAAGCCTTCACCCGCGTTTCCAGCGCTTGGCGCGTGGTCAGTCGGCGAGCGGCCATATGGGGAACCGCGGTGTAGCCAAGGTCCGCGACGCGACGCGCTGCCTTGACCAGGGTCGGCGTGTCCGCCAGGCCGATATCGGTGATGTAGACCCGGACCCCCGACGGGAAAAGGCCCGGCAGGTCAGGGGAGTCGATCACCTGGCTTGGCGCCATCTCGATCGAGGCGTCGATAGAGGAGGGGCGGATAGCAGCTTCTTCCATGCGCGTGGCTCCGTTGTTAGGCGAAGACGACGGTCTTGCGTCCATTGAGCAAGACCCGATCCTGAAGGTGGAAGGCGACCGCGCGGGCCAGCACGCGGCGTTCGATGTCCCGACCCTTGCGAACGAGGTCCTCGGGCGTGTCGGCATGGGTCACATGTTCGACGTCCTGGGCGATGATCGGACCCTCGTCCAAGTCTTCGGTGACGTAGTGCGCCGTTGCTCCGATCATCTTCACGCCGCGCTCATGCGCCTGGTGATAGGGCTTGGCGCCCTTGAAACCCGGCAGGAAAGAATGGTGGATGTTGATGCAGCGGCCGGAGAGATAGGCTGAGAAGTCGTCGGATAGGATCTGCATATAGCGGGCCAGCACGATAAGCTCGGCGCCGCTATCTTCGATCACGCGCTTGATCTTCGCCTCCTGGGTGGCCTTGGTCTCATGGCTGATCGGGAAGTGGTGGAAGGGAATGGTGTCGTCGGAGGTTAGGTTGAGACCTTCTCGCGGATGGTTGGAGACGATGGCGACAACCTGCATGGGCAACTCGCCCAGTCGTTGGCGGTAAAGCAGGTCTACCAGGCAGTGGTCGAATTTCGAGACAAGCAGCAGAACCTTGCGGGGCAGGTTCTGGGGCCGCAATGTCCATTGCAGGCCGAAGCGGTTGACCTCCTCGGAAAAACGCCCGGCGAGATCATCGAGGGGCGAAGGCAAATCGAACGCTACCCTCATGAAGAACCGATCCGTCTCGGAGTCGTCGAATTGCTGGGCCGCGGTGATGTTGGCGCCATGTGCTGCCAAACGGCTCGCCACGCCGGCGACGATGCCCGGCCGGTTCTTGCATTGGAGCGTAAGCAGATAGGACTTTTCCATACCCGGTCTCCGGGTTGACGGCCGAGCTGAAGGGCAAGGCGGTTTCTCGCGTCGCAAGGCGACACCGGCAGGAGGTCCCGCCAGTCTGTTGTCGTCGGGTGCGGTTGCCGTGAGGAGAGGGCGGCCGTGATGCCGCCCTCGGTTCAGGCGTGCGGCTTAGGCGTTCTTGCGATAGCTGGTGCGTGCGTGCGCGTCGATCGGCGCCGGGTGGACGGTGGCGCGGATCTTGAACTGCACGTGGTCTTCAACCTGCACCTTGGAGGATGGCTTGGGCTCGCCCCAGACCACCACCAGTTCGGTGCCAGGCTCTGCCACTGCCGCATCCACGACCGCGATCGACATCATCGAACGGTAGTTGGCCGAGTATCCGGTATGAAGCGAACGCCCGGCCAAGCTTCCGTTTGGCGCCTCGACCCGGTCGTAGTGATAGGTCGCGTAGTGGGCGATCGGAAGGTTGATGAACTTCGCTCCGACACCTGGCTGGTACATCGAGGCCCACGCCTTGGCGACGTCGTCGCCGTTCCACTGCAGCGTCACCTTGCGGTTGGCCGTGGTCTGGCCGTCGGCGACCTGGGCCTCGAGGGCCTTGCGGCCGATGAAGTCGTGGTCGAATTTGACGATCTTTCCGTAGCCCACGTCGTAGGGCGAGAAGTAATAGTCCTCGATGTTTTCGGAAAAGAAGCTTCCGCCTAGAGACACATTGGCATCGATCTCGTCCGCGCTAAGCCACTTGCGGAAGCCCGCCGTGCTCTTGCCCGAGTAGAACGCCGGCAACGGGCGCGGAAGCCATCCGGACTCGAGCGAGTTGGTCAGGTAAGCCCGGCCGCCGACCTGAATCATGTTGTGCTTTTTGCCCGCCTCGAGCAGAGCGGCCCGAACGACCTCATGATCGGCCCAGGGCCCGACGAACTCGAAGCCTGGTTCGCCCGCCATGCCGTGGCGAAGCGCGCGGACCATCTTGCCGGCGATCGTGAAGCGGGTGCCGTGGAAGAACGTCACATCCGGCGGCTCGCCGCCGATGAGTTCCCGGATCACGTTGAACGCGCCAGGTCCCTGGATCTCGTAGCGGTAGCACAGCGGATTTCCCTTGCGGGCATAGGACGGATTGTCCCGCACAAGCTCGACGTCGTAACCGCCGGTCTCGGCATGATACTGAAGCCAGTTGATCGTCGGCGGAATCCCCACCGCCTGGAATTCGTCTTCCTCATAGCGGAACAGGATGTTGTCGCCGATGAGCTGGCCCTCGTCGTTGACCGCTACATACTGCTTCGCGGCGTTGACGGGAAAGTATTCAACGCTGTTGATCGCCGTGTCGCGGATGAGCTTCAGCGCATCCTTGCCGCGGATGTTCAGGTCGGCGAGATGGTGCGACTGGTCATAGAGCACGGCGTTGCTGCGCCAAGCGAGCTGTTCGTCGCGCCAGTTGGTGAATTCCGGCGTCACCGGCGTGCTGACGATCGGCGGGCTCTGCGATTCCCAGAGCATGGTTTGGGCGCTTCCAGCGTCAGCGATCTTCTGTTCGAGATTAGCAGCCATTTTCAATCCTCCTGTGCAGCTCCTTTCCGGCTAAGCCCTTGCAGGACATCTAACAACCCAATAGGTTCGATACAGGTGATCGAAATTTTGCATAGAGAGTAGGCGCCATGCTGTCGGAGGAACTTGCCCAGATCGACCTGAATGCTTTGCAGGCATTGGTCATGGTCAGCGACTCCCGGTCCTTTTCAGAGGCGTCGGAGCGCCTCGGCGTCAATCAGTCGACGATCAGCTATTCGATCAAGCGGCTTCGAAAGGCCTTCAACGACCCGATGTTCGTTCGCCAGGGCAACTCGATCCTGTCGACCGACAAATGCCGTCAGCTCGCCCAGGAAGCGCGCGATGTCCTCGAGCGCATGCAGGCGTTGTCCTCTCTGCAAGGTTTTGATCCCGCTACGTCCACGGGCAGCGTGACGATCTCCTGTAACCATCACGAGCGTATGTTCCTGATGCCGGCCTTCGTGCGCCAGGTCCAGCAGCAGGCGCCCCAGATCCCGGTCAACATTTTTGAATCCGCCGTGCACGGCAAGCAGCAGCTCAAGGAAAACATTTGCGATATCGTGCTCGGCCCGGTGGCGATTTTCGGCGATATCTACTACCGGCGTAAACTCTTCACCGACCGCTACGCTTGCATCATGGATTCCAGCCATCCGCTTGCGGCCGGCGAACTGACGATGGATCGCTACCGGCAGACGCGGCATATCGCCGTGACCCACAATGGCCAGTGGGAGGCGTTGTACTTCGCGGCGCTTCGGGCAATCGACGTCAGGATTACGCCGAGCGTGATCGTGCCGAGCCACGACAATCTTGAAGCATTGATCCGGGGCACGGAGCTGGTCGCGACCATTCCCTATCGCCTGGCCCGCCGGCTTTCGGACAAGTTGACGTTAAAACCTTTCCCTCTCGAGGTGCTGATCCAGATCGACATGTATTGGACCGAGCGTTCTCACTATTCGGGCCTGCATGCGTGGACGCGCCAGATCCTCGCCGACGTGGCGGCAACGATCTGAGCGGTCCGAAGCCCAGCCGAGGCTGGTGTGGTCTCTGGGATGGTAACCGCCGCGTCAGACAGTGGCGCCGAGCATGATCACGGAGATCGTCGCCGGCTGGTCGCCTGGATTGCGCCATGCGTGACGAGTGCCCTGCTGGACTACGGTGTCGCCGGCATTTAGCTCGACAGTCCTGCCGTCATCGAGTTCCAGGATCAGTCTGCCCTTGACCACCGTGACGTAGTCGACGGTCGGGGTCTGGTGCATGCCAGGGCTGTCCGGCTCCATCCGCTCGGCAATGCCAGGTGACGCCTCGATGAGTTCGGGACCAGCTACCGCGGGGTTCCATTCCGATGACATGTAGACGCTGTCGGGAGGGAAAGTAATGATCCAGAACGATGATCCGCCTGCCGGCATGACCATGGTGCCGGTCGTCTCCATGGGGTCCTTGTTGTCGATGCTCCCCAGCTCTGGCGCCCCCTCGATTTTCCACTGTGGCGACGATACGAAACCTGGCGTGTGGCGCAGGACCATTTCCCCAGGGGAGGGACCGTCACTGACGACCACTGACTTACCGGCGTTGTCCCTGCCAGTGACGATGCGCCGAACCTGCATATCAAACCTCCCAGGTAGATGTTCAAAGTCACAGTGCCGAGATGAGGCAAGCGAGCGCCCAAAAAAGCGGGAATTCCGGTCCCATCTGCTGCCAGCGCCATTTGGCGCCGTTGATCTTCACCACTGCGTAGGCTGCTCCGAGCAGCACGACGATCGCGCAACCGGTTGCTGCTTTCGAATAGACGTTGAAAATCATGCCGAGCGCGGCAAGCACCTCGAGGACGATTGTCAGGACAAGGAATGCCTTGCCAGGCTTCAGACCGGCCTTCTCAAATGTGACCGGCGCCTTATCGAAGTTCCTGACCTTCCCGATCAGATGCGGCAGGAACCAGACTCCACATAGGATCCTCAGGCAGTCCTGAGGCTGCAACTCGAACGGCATTGTACGTCTCCTCCCCAGCAGCGTGACGGCTGCAGTCGTTGTGAGCGGGCCCGGTTTTGGCCGCCAGCCACCCTGCGAAATCGAGCGTAGGCCCGAGGGCAGCAGCGATGGTTGGTACCGGCACCGCAAATCGGGTCTTGCGTCTCCCAATCCAGATACTGTACGGTATCCACAGTCCAATCGGAATGTCAACTCGATCCGGTTGGCGGTATTTGAGGAGGAACATCGTGACAGTGATGATGCGCGCCGCACGGTTGCATGCGGTAAACGAACCAATGCGGATCGAGGAGATCGCCAAGCCTCGAGCGTGCGGAACAGATGTCGTGGTCGAGGTCAAAGCCTGCGGTATGGTCCCGAACCTCGCCAACGTGCTGAACAACTGGGAGAACTGGTATCCTCACCAGCCGCTGCCTCCCAAGCCCGCGACGTTTGGCCTTGACCCCGCCGGCATCGTGCACGAAGTGGGCGAGCAGGTCGTTGCCTTGAAGCCCGGAGACCGTGTCTACGTCAATCCGTTGCGTTCGTGCGGTGCCTGCCACGCCTGCGCCAGCGGCAACCAGATGAAGTGCGACTACTTCACCTTCGCCGGATATTTCGGGTTCAATCGCAACAGCCTGGAAATCTACAAGCGCTATCCCGGCGGCGGCTTCGCTCAATTCATGCGCGCGCCCCAGAGCGCCATTGTCAAGATACCCGACAATATGACGTTTCCGCAGGCTGCCCGCATGGGCTATCTCGGCACGTCCTATTCGGCGCTCAAGAAGCTGGGCAACCTTGCGGGCAAGTCGCTGATCATCAACGGCGCGACCGGGACGCTGGGTGTCGGCGCCACCATGTTCGCGCTCGCCATGGGGATATCCACCATCTACGCGGTCGCGCGCGGCAAGCCATTGCTGGAAAAGCTGAAGCGCCTCGCGCCGAACCGGATCGAGATTTTTTCCAGCCTGGACGGCAAGGTCGCGGACTGGGTGCGCTCCAAGCACCACTCCGGCGCGGATCTCATGCTCGACAGCCTTGGCGCGGTGGCCGACGTCAACGCCATGAGGGACGCGATGATGGGCGTCAAACGCGGCGGCACCATCGTCAACATCGGCGGTACGGGCGCCGACATGCTGTTCAACACCAAATGGTGGATGGACAATTCGATGGTGCTCACCGGTTCGGCCTGGCTCAGCACCGCGGAGGGCATCGAGATAGCGGAGCTGGTCCGGTCCGGCGCGGTCGATCTGTCTGCGCTGGAAGCCCACACCTATCCGCTGGACCAGATCAATGAGGCGATCAACGGCGTAGCCTCGGGCGACGGTGGCTTCACCAACTATGTGCTGGAGCCCTGAGCTGCGGTTGGAGAATGCCATGATAATCGACTGCCACGGTCACTACACCACCGAGCCCCCGGCGCATCATGCCTATCGCAAGGCCCAGGTGGCGTTTGCCGAGGGCCAGCGCGACGCAGGTCCGGTCTATCCCGCCATAAGCGACGAGACGCTTCGCGCGACCGTCGAAGAAAACCAGCTTCGTCTTCAGCAGGAGCGCGGCTCGGACGTGACAATTTTGTCGCCCCGGGCCTCGGGCATGGGTCATCATGTCGGCAGCGCTGCGCTGAATGCCGAATGGTCCCGTGTCTCCAATGATCTCATTGCGCGCATCGTGGACCTGTTCCCGCTGAACTTTGCCGGTGTCTGCCAGCTGCCGCAGTCGATGAGCGGTGACCTCGCTCCTGTGCTGGCTGAACTCGAGCGCTGTGTGGACGAGCTCGGCTTCGTCGGCTGCAATCTTAACCCCGATCCGTCCGGCGGCTTCTGGTCCGCGCCGCCAATCTATGACCGCTACTGGTATCCGCTCTTCGAGAGGATGGTCGAGCTCCAGGTGCCGGCCATGATCCATGTCTCGGGCGCGTGCTCGGCCTGCCTGCACACCACCGGTGCGCACTACATCAATGCCGACACCACGGTGTTCATGCAGCTGATCCAGGGCGACCTGTTTCGCGCTTTCCCAGACCTCAAGCTAATCATTCCCCACGGCGGCGGCGCGGTTCCCTATCACTGGGGCCGCTATCGCGGGCTGGCAATCATGATGGAAAAGCCGGATCTCGCCACGCACCTGATGCGCAACGTCTATTTCGACACCTGCGTCTACCACCAGGCGGGGATCGACACGCTGTTTCGCGTGATCGGTCCGGACAACATCCTCTTCGGCTCGGAACTGCTGGGCGCGGTCAAGGCGGTTGACCCGCTGACCGGCTTCAACTTCGACGACACGCGCCGTTACATCGATGCTTTGGGCCTCGACGAAGCCGACCGCGCGGCGGTGTTCGAGGGCAATGCGCGCAAAGTCTACCCGCGGCTGGACGAGAGGCTCAAGCGACAGGGTCGCTAGCGAGGTCCGGCTGGCACGAATCTCTGGAGATATCAATGGCAAAAGTCGTCACAAACACCGAACGTACGCCGATCGAAGTGTGCGACGCACTGGGCGCGCTGGGGGTGGCAACCGTTCACGAGGCCCAGGGACGCAAGGGGCTGCTGGCCTCGCGGCTGCGTCCCATCTATGACGGCGCCAGGATCGGCGGCAATGCGCTTACCTGCGAGGTGGCGCCGGGCGACAACTGGACCATTCATGTTGCATTGGAGCAGGCGCGGCCGGGCGATGTGCTCGTCGTGACTCCGATCTCTCCATGCGAAGACGGATTTTTCGGCGACCTTCTGGCTGAATCGGCGATGGCGCTCGGCATCCGAGGCCTCGTGATCGATGCCGGCGTGCGCGATGTGGCTGCTTTGCGAGCGATGAAGTTCCCGGTCTGGTCGAAGGCGATCTTCGCTCAGGGAACAGTTAAGGAGACGCTGTGCGATTGCCAGGTTCCGATCATCTGCGCCGGTGCCCGCATCTGCCCTGGCGACGTGATCGTCGCCGATGATGATGGCGTCTGCGTGGTGCCCCGTGCCAATGCCGAGTTGGTTGCGAGAACGGCACGAGAGCGGGAGGCGGCCGAGGAAGACAAACGTCGCCTCTACGCTGCAGGCAGGCTCAGCCTGGACGTCAACTCAATGCGCGAACGGCTGCGGTTGAAGGGACTTGTCTACGAATAGGCACCCGACGTCCACGAAGGAGCATCGGTCGGCCTTCCAACGTGGCGTGGCATGGTTCGCGTCAGGACGCTGCAGTCCGCTTGCGCACGGCCTTTCCGTTCTTATGTCTAAAAAGATGAGCCTCGTGCATCGACGTCAGCGCGACTCGAACCATTTCGCCGGGCGCCCTGTCGTCCATAAAACTCGACATGCCGCCATAGACGAGTTCGAGGACGATACCGCCGACATAGAGTGGCCGGGGTTCCGCATCCCCATACGGAAACAGCTTCTCCGACAACAGCCTGCCCAGCCCTTCCCACTGGTCCCTGAACAGGCGCAGGTGCCGATCCTCCAGCGTGTTATCGCGGCGCGCGATGCGCAGCAGGTCGATGGCCAGCGTTCCCCAGCGCTTGTCCCTGGCGCGTTGGTTGGCCCATTCGCAAATGGATTCGATGACATCCTTCGGCTCGTCAACGCTGCGAAGCCTTTCGGTCAGTTCGACCACATCTCCGCCGGCGTTGCGCTCCAGCAGTTGCAGGAAGATGTCTTCCTTGTTCGTGAAATTGGAGTAGAAGGCCCCCTTCGAGAAGCCGGCCTCCTCTGCGATCCGCTCGATCGATGCGCCGGAATAGCCGTCTCGGGCCACCATCTCGCTGGCCGAAGCCAAAAGCTTTTCGCGCGTCAAGGCTTGGCTTTGTTCACGGGTCAGTCGCGCCATCTTTGATCATCCAATGAACGTATCGGGATACCCAGCGTATCTGAGCAAGCAACTTAGGGTCGTCGACCTCCAAGGGCAAGCGAAGGTGAGGGGTCAGTTGCGGGATTGCTTTGGTGCACGGCAGGATGGGTTCAGCCGACAGTGGTGCAAGCGGCGTCGAGGTAAGAAGCATCGAAGGCGTGCAGCGCTTGGCTCCCAAGGGCCTCATCGAGCAAATGCGCGCGGATCATCAGGTCGATCGTCGTGCGCAACGCGTTTGCCGGCACGGCCAGCTTGTCCGGCCACATGCCCATGTCACGCATGTATCCTAGAGCACGATTGGCCAGGGTGGAGCTTTCCGGCGTGGTGATGCGTTGGAAGATCGGCAATGTTACGTCCTGCCGCGCCGGTTCATTGGTGATCGCATGGGCCTCAATCAGGGCGTTGATGAAGCGTATGACCACATCTCGATTGGCTTGCAGCCACGATGATCGGCCGATGACCGCGGTGAAGAGGATCTCGGGTATGAACTCATTGACCTCGCCGATCAGCTTGTAGCCTTGGTCCTCGGCCAGGAAGTTCCACGGCGCGGGCTGGGGAGCACAGTCGACTTGCCCGGCCTGCAGCGCCTCCCACCGTTTAGTATGAATACCCGCAAGCACGAATTCGTAGTCGGCGGGGTAGTGCAGTCCTTGGGAAGCCAGCACAATCTGCGTGTAAATCGCAGTACCCTCGGTGAGCGAGGACGTGCCGATCCTCTTTCCTCGAAGGTCCGCCAGGGTGGCGATTTCTGGCCGCGCCACGAGAGACATCGGCAGCCGCACTGCATTGGCCGCAACAATGCGCAGTTCTCCACCGTTCACGAAGTCCGCGACTGCTCCTTCTGGCGGCGTAATCGCAAGGTCGGCCTCACTCTCAAGGACAGCTCCCGTTGCCTTGTCGACGCTGCCGAAGCGCTTGTATTTGATGGCAATGCCGTGCTTGCCGAATAATCCCAACTCGTCTGCAAGGAAGACCGGAAGCCAATTGAACCCCTGCGCTCCGCCCGCGAGGCGAAGCTGGGCAGGCGTGGAAGGATCAGCTGTCGTGTTTTCGGCCATTGGCTCCTCCCGCCGTATTCAGCACTGGGCGTCTAAATACTATAGGTATTGGAATTCCAATCGGTATGTCAATCGGCCACGCTTTTTTCCTCGCAGCCCGGCTGACTGAGCTACCGTGAACAATGGTCCGCGTGCTCTCGATCGCGAAAAGCGGCCAACAGGGGCTACGGCCCTTGGCACCATACCGCACATGCTATCGTGAATTCGAAGCGGTCCTAAACGGCGCCGCTTCTCTTAAGTCCAGTTCCGGACGCCAGATTCTTGCTGCCGGTCCACGCATCCAAGGCCCTAGCCGAGTGCCCTAGACGAAGACCTGATCGATTGAGCTAAATCATTGAATAAAAGATAAAAATGGTTGGCTGGGGCGCCAGGATCCTCATTTTGCATTTTTTCAGCCATCATTGTGGAGGAATATCAAGTACTTAAAGGAAGGGCGCATTGTTGGTCAAGATTCAATTGTAGCGTCAAGTTGGTGACGGCAGGTGTCGTGGCTAGGGTTTGGCGAACCCCTGTGATTGTCTCAGGCGCGGACTGTCGGATTTGCTAGCAAGTCCGCAATCGACGGAGGTCCACCCTGCCTGCGGCACTGGTCTGAATCTGCCTCGACGGCTTATCGATGATCACCAACGCATCGTCCGGCGTGGGCCGCTGTAGCTTCTTCGCCTTCGACCGCGGCCGCCGATCGCTTCGCCGAAGCTCGGGCCTAAGTGCCGTGAATAGGCCGAGGCGAGGAGAGACACGGGGCTCTTGACATTGCGATGTGTATAGGGCGCCGGAAGCTTTTCACCGGAGGCGCTAGCTCGGTTCCTCCGGCCCGCGAATGGGCGCATTCGCCACGACGATGGTCCGCTGCCTAGGAGTCATCTTGAGAGGATTGTGCAGCGGACCTGAGGTAGATAACCCGATCGAATTTGGTTCGAGGTTCGGCGATGGCCTTTGCAACACCTTGTCGCATCGGAGGGGAACCCGGGGCGGATACGGCGGGACACGACCAATCGCCATCCCGCCCTGACGTCCGCATTGCTTGCGCACCGCTGGTCACCAACGCACCCCTGCCGCATGCCCGTTCCAAGTTTCGTCATGGGTGAACCCGATCGGACATGCGGCCGCCGCCTCTGGCGTCATGCCCCCAAGCTGGCTTTCACCAGCGCATCCGACCGGCGCTATCAGCCCAAGGTGGACATGATCAATGCGCTTGCCGCGAAGGGAGACGTGAAAGGATGATCAGGTGGAGAGAATTGGCCATCGCCGCGATAGGTGCTGGCAAGAAGCAACCGCGCGCGAAGTAGGCGCATTGCTTGATCGGTATCGAGGCCCGGCGCAAGTCGGGCCTTTTTCGTTGGCGTTCGGCGCGGCGAGGTCATCCCCGGGTTTTTCATAGCCCGGTGGTTGCGCTTTTCCGCGCCTCAGTCACCTTGCTTAATCGGGATCGTCCGAAGGGAAGGCCAAAATTGTCGGTTAGCCGTTTTCATGATCTGCGCTTCCAGCCGCACCCGAATTTTCCGGGAGCGCCGGAAATCTTTGCCCGTATGCAGGCCGCGCCGAAATTCGTCTTTTCGCGTGATGTGATCGAGTGGATCGGGGAGCATTCCGGTGACTATGGCCACGCGATGGCTACTGCGATTGGCGCAGGCCGCACCAAGCTTCCTTACGACCTGATGCTGGTCGAATGGGAGGACACGCCGGAGGAACGCATATTCTGGCTGATCGAGGAAAGTGCACCGAACAGCTATCGCATATGGTCAGCCTTCCACTATCCCCGCGCTAGTCGCGATCTTGTCTTCGGTCATCCTTTTCCAGCTTCGTTCACCCCGAGCGGCGGAGCCTTCGTTCAGAGATACGATGGCCCGATCCCGCCAAACTCGCCGCACTTGGCCTCATATATCGACTCATACCGCCCAACGGCAGGAATAGCGCTCTGCCTCGCCATGACGCTGCATGTGCGCGGAATTATCACCCGACCGCCCGCGCCGGTCAGTCCGAAGCTCGATGCGGCGCGCGCCAAGAAAGGCAAGGCGCCGATCACCAAGGATTACGTCACCGTGCATATCGGCTACGTCATCGATCGGCAGGGCAAAGAACACGCCTACGAAGAACGCCGAGGCCACGTTAAGCCGCATTTGCGCTCCGGCCATTACAAGAACCAAGCCTTCGGTTCGGGTCGGCTCGATCGCAAGAGAATCTGGATCAACGCCTATCTGGTCAACTACGGCCCCGGCACGACGATCGATCCACCGCCGCAATATCTCGTCGTCCCCTGAAGCCCACGCGACCGACAACGAGATAGACGGGCGCGGGCTGACCTTTCGACAAGAGATGGTGCTGCGCATTACCGGGGCGCTCGGCGGGAGGGGGCGGATCGCCTCTGCATGCGCCCCAAGGCCGCAGCGTGCGGCGCGCTTTCGTTTTAGAATCCGGATTTGACAGATACAAGATCAACCCAGGTGATCGAAAAGGAACCCGCAAATGAGCTGGAAGGCACCGCTTACGAATCAGACAGGTATGGGCGGGTCAAGTGTGCTGGTTGCAATATCAGATCGAGACGCTCTTTGGAGAGCAGGCCTCGTTTTAGCACCAATTCATAAACACTGTGGCCCGTTCGATGCGCCTCGATCGCGACTTCCGTTGCATTGCTATAGCCGATGTAGGGGTTCAGGGCCGTTACGATTCCGATCGATTTCTCAACATATCCACGCAGCACGTCCTGGTTTGCGGAGATCCCGCGCACACAGTTTTTGTCCAGTGTTAGACACGCCGATGTAAGGTGCTTCAGACTGCGGTTCATGCTGTAAAAGATCACCGGTTCAAAGGCATTCAACTGCAACTGACCGGCCTCAGCCGCAAAGGCGATGGTGACATCATTGCCGATCACCTCAAAGGCGATCTGGTTGACCACTTCCGGGATCACCGGGTTCACTTTTCCCGGCATTATCGATGAGCCCGCCTGGCGCGCGGGGAGATTGATTTCATTGAGGCCGGCACGAGGTCCTGAGGACAAAAGCCGCAGATCATTGCAAATCTTGGACAGCTTGACTGCCACGCGCTTCAGAACCCCGGAGAGCTGCACGAAGGCGCCGCAATCCTGGGTAGCCTCGATCAAATCGATCGCGGTCACGACCGGAACCCCAGTGATTCCGGCGAGCTTTTCGCGCACCAACGCCGCATAGGCGGGGTGGGCTGTGATCCCCGTGCCGATTGCCGTCGCTCCCAGATTGATCTCGCAGATCAAGCTGGCGGCCTCTTCGAGCCGCGATTGATCTTCCTGCAGCATCAGCGCGTAAGTGCCGAACTCTTGTCCGAGCGTCATCGGCACCGCGTCCTGCAGCTGCGTGCGCCCCACTTTCAGAATTTCTGAAAACTCCTGTGCCTTGGCTGCGAAACTGCCCCGTAGAACGCCCATGGCATCGATCAGCCGCTGGATACCGAACCACGAAGCGATCTTTATTGCGGTGGGATAAACGTCGTTGGTCGATTGCCCCATGTTCACGTGCTCGTTGGGGTGAAGATAGTGATACTCACCCCGCATATGCCCCATGATCTCGAGCGCCCGGTTCGCAATCACCTCGTTGATATTCATGTTGGTCGAGGTTCCGGCCCCGCCTTGAATGAGATCGACGACGAATTGGTCGTGCAGCGCGCGGTTGCGGATCTCGACGCATGCAGCGCAGATGGCACGGCATCTGCTGCTGTCCAGCAACTTCAATTCGTTGTTCGTGAGCGCCGCGGCTTGCTTGATCGACGCGAGCGCGTCGATCAAGTCCGGAGCACTGGTGAGGGTTTGCCCGCTGATCGAAAAATTCTCTATGGCGCGGAGCGTGTGGACGCCCCAGTACGCTGAGGCGGGCACATGACGATCGCCAAGCAGGTCATGCTCAACTCGTGTCTTGACCATCATGTTCGGGCTCCCGCCAAGGGTTGTGGGCAGCAGTGCGTAGCGATTGTCCTCATTCGCGTTGTGGAATGGGCCTGCTTCGCCGCGGCTGCGATGTATAGTTGTCGGACTATTTGAACAGCGGCGACTCGATGATGCTGACGCCGCTGACCCGGTCGACAAGGTAGATCAGTCCACGATCGTCCAGCGTAACGTCATTGGATGATGGACGATGTTCGCCCGGCGCGGGCTCTGGCACGAAATGACCAACCTCCTTGGGCGAGAAGGGATCGGCAAAATCGACCAGCCGCAGCCCCTGCGCAAACCATGCGAAGGGCACGACCGTTCCTTTGAGGCGCTCGGATGGTTGATGGCAGCCGGTCATATCGGGTTGGGGACTACCATCGCGATCAAGACTCGGGACCTGAAATGTCGAGATCGGCACGGGGTGCTTCTCTTCGGTGATATCGAAGGTCCAGGTAAACGCCGGTGGCGTCGGCCAAAGTTCAGCGACATCTTCATCGGCCACAATAAGTATCCTTCTCCCCTTGATCGTTTGCGGAACGGGAAGACAGGTGTGAGTGGGATGCGGGAAGGCCGGACTGGTGTTGAAGTCAGATACAAGCCGTGGCTTTGACATATCGGAGATATCAAGGATGAACAGGCCGTGATGCCAGTAGCTCACGTATAGACGGTCGCCAAATCGCAGCGGGTGGTGGCAGCGCGGCTGGACCCAGTCGTGCCAGGGATAGGTTTCACCGCCCGCCTTCCATTGACCTGGAATCCACCAGCGCCCCACCTCGATGGGGCGAGCTGGATCGACAAGGTCGAGGATCATGACAATGTTGCCAACGTAGCCGTCGACGGTTGGCGAGATGTAGGCGTATCGGCCATCAAAGTCGAAACGATGCACGCCTCTGCCGCCAGTCCGCCAACGTGTGATCATTTTGGGCTTTGAAGGGGCCGACACATCGTAGATGTCGATGCCGCCCTCGCCAGCGGGCCCACCAATGCTTTCCTGATTGATGATCATCAGATCGTTCGCAGACCGCACCTTATGCGAGTGCCAGCCTTGCCTCTGCGCGATTGTCGCCAGCAGCCGGGGCGCTGTCGGATCGGTCACGTCGAAGATGGTCGTGCCGGCCGGCGGCGCCATGTGGCCGACGTAAAGCGTCGCGCCATCGACCCACACCTGGCCACCTCCCGGACAATCAATATGATGCACCAATTTGGTGTTAGCCTGGCTCATATCACCGCCGCCAAAACGCTAAGAGCAGATAGGGTCAATCGTCCGCCGGACCGTTTCCGGAGAGCTGCAGCTGCTGCCGCCAGAAATCCCAGGTTCGCGACGAAAACCCACCGACGCGAGAGCAGAGGGCGCCGGCGCGTTCTGCTTCACCGGGCGACAAGACGGCGACTCTACCCAATGCATGAGCGGCTGATTGGGCATCGGCATTGCGGCAGGCATAGACTGCGCGAAATACGAGGTCCGGCAGATTGGCCCCGGTGATGGTGGCTCCGTGCAGCCTCATCAACACCATCGAATTCTGGCCGAGCGCCCGCGCAAGCGAACGCCCCTCTTCCGGCTTGACCACGAGCAGGCTCGTATCGCCGAAATCGTCCCGCTGGTTCCAGAAGGGAACATGGTGGCCGATGGTGGCTCCCATGAGGAAGACAGGCACCAGTGGCGTTGCCGAGATGCAGAACGGCAGCAGCGAGGTCGGATGGCAATGCACGATTGCCATGACATCCGGTCTCGCCTTGTAGATTTCCCCGTGGATCACCCGTTCAGCGAACAATTGCGCCTTGGTAGGCTCAACTGGATCGGACTCAAGGGTGAATTCCAGAATGTCGCCGGCAACGATCAGATTGGGCGCGCAAGCGCGTGACATCAGATACCCGCCGGGATCACCGGGCAAGCGCACCGAAACATGTCCGAATGCGTCCATCACGCTTTCGTTGACGAGCATTCTGGTGGCGAGAACAATATCGCGGCGGACATCTGAAGCCAATTCGTGCATCGAACCCAAGTCCATTTAGGGTCAGCCAGTCGACAACCTGATCAGTAAAGGGCAGCCGTCTACCGCAGGCCCTTGGCGAATTCGGCAATGCGCCTCATCGCCTCTCGAATGAGGTTGACCTCGAGGGAGTAGGATATCCGGAAATAGGGGCTAAGTCCGAAGACAGTCCCGGGGACGATGGCCACCGAAGCTTCCATCAGCAATCCTTCCGCGACATCCAAATCGGTTTCGAGCAGCCGGCCTTCGGCGCTGGTCTTGCCGATCCATCCCTCGCAGTTGATGTAGGCGTAGAACGAACCCGACGGTCGCAGCGCCGAAAGCCCTTCGATCCCGTTGGCCTGCTCAACCACAAGATCGCGGCGCGCCTGGAAGGTCGCGCGGTTCTCCGCCATGAAAGACTGATCGCCGGTCAGCGCCTCGAGCGCCGCCGCCTGTGAGATGCTGCTGGGGCTTCCCTGCATCTGGCTGATGAAATCGGCCATCGGCTTGATCACCCGCTTGTCGGCGGCCGCGAAGCCCAGCCTCCACCCCGTCATCACATAGCCCTTGGAGAAGCCGTTGATCGTGATGATGCGATCCGCCAGTTCCGGTGCGACGCTGGCGAAGGAACTGGCCTTGTGGTTGTCATAGACGATGTGCTCATAGAGCTCGTCGGTGACCACCCAGATTTCGGGATGCTTGGCCAGAACCTTGGCAAGATCCCGGATTTCGCTTTGGGTGTAGATGGCGCCCGAAGGATTGTTGGGTGAGTTGAAGACGAGAGCCCGGGTGCGCGGCGTGATCGCTTTTTCCAACTGATCAGCAGTTAGCTTGAAATTCGCCTGGTCAGGGCAGGGAACGATCTTCGGCACGCCGCCGGCAAGTCCAACGAGATCGGGGTAAGAGACCCAGAACGGCGCAGGAATGATGACTTCGTCGCCTGAGTCCAGGATGCTCAGAAAGGCTGAATAGATGACGATCTTGGCGCTCGTGCTGACGACGATCTGATCGGCGGCGAAGGTCAGGCCATTGTCCTTCTTCAGCTTGTCGGCCAAGGCATCGCGCAGCGCGCGATATCCTTCCGTCGCGGTGTACTTGGTGAAGTTTTTTTGGATTGCCGCGATGCCTGCGGCCTTGACGTTGTCAGGCGTGTGGAAGTCCGGCTCGCCCAGGCTAAGTGGAATGACATCGCGTCCCTCGCGCTTCAGCTGCTCGGCCCTCATGTTCATGCCGATCGTCGGAGATGGCCGAATCTCGTCGGCCCGCCGGGAAAGCTTTCCCATCGTTAGTTCCTCTATCTAGGTGAATCGACTGGCGCCCGCGAACGCGGACGATGAGCGGGCAATCCCGGCTCAGTGATTTTGCGGCTTGTTCAGGTTCTCATAGTTGGCACCGTCCATCGCTTCGACCGCCTTGACCCCCGATCGAATGGCGGCAATGACACGGTCTTCGGTCGCCTTGATCACAAGCGCGATGCGAAGGACCTCTGCTGCCTGTTCCCGCGGGACCACGACAACGCCATTGTCATCGGCAAAGACCAGGTCATCGGCATTGCAGGTCACATCGCCCAGTTTCACCGGGACATCGACGCCGGCGACCACCGACCGGCCGCGAATGGATTGCTGGGTGATGCCGGTGCCGTAAACCGGCAGGCCGTAGCCCTTGTACTCATCCACATCGCGCATGATGCCGTCCGCGACACAGCCGACAAGGCCATTGTGCCTGATCGCCGCGCCAGTGATGCCGCCGAGGCAATTGACCGTCGGATTGTCCTGCGAGTCGATGACAAGGATTGCGCCAGCGCCGGCCGTCTCGATCAGCGTGAACGTCGCCGGGATGACGGACTCTTTGACGCCGTCCTTGGGCTTGGCCATCTTGAGAGTGGCCGCATGGCCGACAATCTTGGCGCAGGGATAGATCGGCAGGATGCCGGTCACAGCTCCGTTTATTGAAAGACGGTCGCAGGCGTCCGATACATTGGAAGCGGAAACCTTCAGATATCCGTCGGTTATTTCCTGCGGGAACCTTCTCGTCATAATCTTGCTCTCCGTACGTGTTTGTTCGCTTTCGGCGTCGGTGCGAACATGCGTGATTGGTCTTGTCGACCGTGATTTCGACACTGCGCTTCAGTGCTGCAGAATCGAGCTGAGGAATTGCTTGGTCCGTGGGTTGGCGGGATCGGCAATCATCTCCCTCGGGGGGCGGTCCTCGACGATCTTTCCGCCATCCATGAAGATCATGCGGCTGCCCACATGCCGGGCGAAGCCGATCTCGTGAGTGACGACCAGCATCGTGCGACCCTCCCTCGCCAGATCTTCCATAACGCGCAGGACGTCGCCGACCGTCTCAGGGTCCAGAGCTGAGGTCGGCTCGTCGAACAGCATCAGATGCGGCTCCATAGCGAGCGTGCGGGCAATCGCCACACGTTGCTGCTCGCCGCCCGAAAGCTGGCCTGGGTAGGCGTCGCAGCGGTGTTCCAGGCGGACCTTGCGAAACAAATCCCGCGACCGCTCTTCGACCTGCTTCCTCGGCTGTTTCAGCACCTTCATCGGCGCGAGCATCACGTTTTCCAGCGCCGTCAGATGCGGATAGAGGTTGAAGTTTTGGAAGATCATGCCGATCCTGCGACGCAGGTGGACGATCTCGCGTGTTTTTGTGCGGACCTGCTCGCCCTCGAAGGTGATCGTGCCGTCGCTGATGTCCTCAAGGCCGTTGACACAGCGTAGCATCGTCGACTTGCCGGTGCCGCTAGGACCGATGATGACCACCACTTCGCCGGGCACCACATCAAGATCGACACCATTGATCACGATGCGATTTCCAAACTGCTTCACCAGGCCGGAAATCTTCAGCACGGGTGCGTCGCCGGGGTGCTTTTCTATATCATTTTGCAATGTGGAACTTCCTTTCCAGCGCAGCCCCGATGAGGGAGATTGAATAGTTGATGAGGAAGTAGAGTAGACCGACAACGAGGAAGGCCTGGAAGCTTGCGCCAGAAGCTTCGCGGACCAGCAGTCCAGACTTTGTCAGTTCGACAAAACCAATCACCGAGGCCAGGGACGAGTCCTTCAAGGTTCCGATATAGACCCCGACTGTCGGTGGAAGCATTACGCGTATTGCCTGGGGACCGATGACATAGCGCATGATTTGCCAGAAATTCATGCCGGAAGCCTGTGCCGCCTCCCATTGCCCGCGCCCGACGCTTGCGATGCCCGCACTCACCACTCCGGCCATGAAGGCGCTTGCCTCGAGCGCCAATGCGATGGTTGCCGATGTAAACGGCGACAGGTCGACCTTGAACGCGAAGGAAATACCGTAGAAGCAGCCGAAGAAAAGAATCAGGGGAGGGATCGACCGGAAGAGCTCGGTGTAGACCATCGCGAAGGCCCGCAATATGCGTGAGCGCGAATCCGCGGCCATACCGACGAGCGCGCCCAGCAGGCCGCCCAGGATGAGGCCGAGCCAGCTGATCCACAGCGTCGTCGCGACGCCCTTGAGGAAAACCGGCCAGAAGTCGAGGATGGATGTCGTCACGGTCGGCCTCCTAACGCGAGCCCGGCGCGTGCAGCAGCAGGCGGCCGACGATGATGCGGCAGAGATTGATCGCCTGGGCAAGCACGACGTAGACCAGCCCGGCGACCAGGAACGATTCCATGTAGCGGAACGTGTCGTTGCCGACCGAAAACATCCAGTTGGCAACTTCTTCGACGCCGATCACCGCCGCCAGTGACGAACCGATCAGGATCGAGATGAACTGGTTTCCGACCGGCGTGTAGACGATGCGGACCACCTGCGGCAGGATCACGTAGCGAAACAGCTGAAACTGCGTCATGCCCTGGGATTCGCCCGCAAGGTACTGCCCGCGCGGAATGGCGATCAGCCCGCCTCGAAAGATTTCGGTCATGTAGGCAGTGGCGTTAAGCGTAAGGGCGATCAATCCTGAATAGTAATTGCTCACCCGAAGCCCGACCTGCGCCATGCCGAAGAAGACGATGTAGATCAGCACGAGCACCGGGATGTTGCGGAAGACCTCCACATAGGCCGCGGCCAGGAAGCGCAGAAACAGATTGTCGCTGAGACGGCAAAGGGCGCCCACCATGCCCAGGACAAGGCTGAGCACGATCGTCTGCACACTTATCAGCAGCGTCATCCCGACCGCGAAGGGCAGGAGGTCGAGGTAAGCCAGAATAACCTGGAGGTTGAATTGATACATGGCGGCGGTTTTCGATTCCGACTAGCGTCTGTCAGGGGTGCGCTGCACAGCGTGCTCGCACTTCAAGGCCGGGCAGCTGTTCGCTGCGCACCACCCGGCCTCATCAGGGCTTCTTCACTTTATCGCCGGCAGATCGAAGCCGAAGTATTTCTTGAACAGCGTGTTGTTTGCGCCGGAGCCGTTGAACTGGCCGACCCAGCCATCGACGATGCGCCACCAATCGAAGTCGCCGGTCGGCATGCCGATCGCGATCTCCTCATATGAGAAGTTTCCGGGCAGGATCCGATACTTGCCGGCTTCCTTGGCGACATAGGCGGCTGCCTGAAGACTGTCCATGAACACCGCATCGGCCTGTCCGGACTGCAGCGCCAGGAAGCCGTCATTGTTGGCGTCAAACCGCAGTTTTTCAGCGTTCGGAACGACGGCAGCCGTGGTTTGCTCCGACGTGGCGCCCCGCGCGTAGGCGACCTTGTACTTTGCGTCGTTCAGTTGCTCGATGGACTGAATCGGCGATCCGTTCAGCGCAAGAAAGACGCTTCCGACCACCACATAGGGGCGACTGAAGGCGACAGCGGTTGAACGCTGGGTCGTCGCGGTGAAGTTGGCGATTGTGACATCGGCGCGGCCGGTCTGGAGTGCGGCAATGCGGCCGGGAACATCGACGATTATGAACTCAGGCTTGACACCCAGGGCCTCCGCCAGCGCCTTGCCGATGTCGACATCGTAGCCCGTTGGCTGGCCGTCGGTGCCGACAGAACTGTAGGGCGGATTGCCCGCGACCGTCGCAATGCGCAACGTGCCGCGGCTCTTGACATCTGCGTAGACGTTAGACTGTTGCGCGCTGGCCGGCGCTACGCATGCCCATGCCATGATCAAGGCAAAGAAGCCGGCTAGAAGGATACTGATCTTTCTCATGTTATTCCCCTATTGTTGCACGTTGCGTTTGTATTTTTTTCTTTTTGTTATTGTTTTACGGATTCGGCGGCTTGAATGAGAATTTCCGCGACCTCGTCCGGGGCGTCGACCATCTGGTCGTGGCCACAGTTCATCGTCTTCACCTCCCAGGCTGGATCGCTTTTCAGTTCGGGATAGAAACCCTGCATGGACGACGGGCCCGTCGCGAAAACGTAGACGTGCCTGCGGTCTGCGGCGTAAGCGCCGCGGAGCCTGATCGGCTGCGTGAGCGTGAGCGTGGGTTGGGGCGTCATCTTGCCCGCCACCCATGCTTGGTTCCTGGGCTCGACGCCGAAATGAGCGGGAGGCGGCGCCGCTATCGCTTGGCCATTGTAGGGTTCGGCGTCACGAAGCAGAGTCCGCCGCCGCTCCTCTCCCATGTAGTCCCAAATGGCCTCGCCATCTTTCGGGACATAGGCATCGAGATAGACCAGATTGGCGATTTTCTCGGGCGCCGCATCCGCGACGCCCGTAACGATCATTCCGCCGTAGGAGTGGCCGCACAGGATGATTTGATCGAGGTCCTGCCACTTGATCACATTCAGAACGTCCTGAATGTGGGTGTTAAGATCGATCTTGTCGTCCAGAAGGTGCGACCGCTCGCCCAAACCCGTAAGGGTTGGCGTATAGACCTCATGTCCTTTGGACCGCAGCCGCCTTGCCACCAGATCGTAGCACCAACCGCCGTGCCAGGCCCCATGAACTAGTACGAATTTTGCCACTTGGTTTACCGGTTCGTCCTTGATGACACATTTGTGGTTCGAGCTTCGTATGTCGCGTTGCGCCGCGTCTTCAGCGCATGTTGATAAAGCGGTTCTCCAGCGTGCCGATGCCATCGATCTCGATGCGCACGACGTCGCCAGCCTTGAGATATTTCGGCGGATCAAAGCCGATGCCAACACCGACAGGAGTGCCGGTTGCGATGATGTCGCCTGGCTTCAACGTGATGCCTTGCGACAAAGTCGCGATGATTGTCGGGATGTCGAAGATGAGCTGCGATATCCTGGAATTCTGGCGCAGGTCTTCATTTACGAAACAGCGGATGCCGGCAGTCCCTAGATCGAGATCATCCCTGGTCACCGCCCAGGGACCCATCGGGCAGAACGTGTCCTGCGACTTGCCAATCAGCCATTGGCTGTATCTGCCTTGCAGGTCGCGCGCAGTGACATCGTTGACGATCGTGTAGCCCCAGACGTGATCAAGCGCTTCCGCCTTCGATATCCCGCGACCGCCCTTGCCTATGATGACGGCGAGCTCCGCCTCATAGTCGATTGCCGTCGAAACCGAGGCATCGATCATCACATTGGCGTGGTTGGCGACAACCGATTCCGGAACCTTTGAGAAGATGATCGGGTGTTTCGGGATTGCGCCGGCGCCGGCGCTGGAATCGAAGCCGCTGCGCGCAAACTCGTGTGCGTGCTCGTGATAGTTCTTGCCGACGCAGAAGATGTTGCGCCGCGGTTGGGGGATCGGCGCTTCGATCTCGACCTGCGCCAGCGGGATCGGCGACTGCGTGCGGGGCATCCGGGCGCCGTTGTGTTCGATCAGCGCTAGGACGCCGGCCTTGGCCTGATCGGCTGCAAAATCGAAAGGCGCGACGGTCTGGGAATCGAGATCGACCAGGCCTACGCGACGTTCGCCGGCGATCGAAAAAGTCGCGACCCGCATCCATATCCTCCTGAACCTTTTTTGAGCCAATGTTTGGCCCTTTCAATACACGCTAGCGCTGATTGGTTCATGCTTCAAGAGGATTTTGTGCTCCAAATCAACAAATCGTGCCGAATGGCACCATTTTTCTATCTTCGCGCTAGACCGCGTAACGACCTGATGCTAATATTGGCTCAACATTGGATCATAATAGAGCAGTTAGCAAATGCCAAAACTCGTTGCCAACGACATCGCCGCAATGCTCAAAAAGCGGATTTCGTCCGGCGAATGGCTCGAGGATGGCCGAATGCCACCCGAGCGTGATCTCGCAGTCGAATTCGGCGTCGCGCGCAACACAGTGCGCCGCGCCGTCGGTTTCCTGGAGGACGATGGAACCGTCGTCCGGCATGTGGGCCGAGGTACCTTTCTAACGGCAACCAACCCGACGTCGATCGCATCCACGGTCACACGGATGGAAGGCACCAGCCCCGCCGATATGATGGAGATCAGGCAGTTGCTCGAACCGGCAGCCGCGGCTTTTGCCGCGACCAATGCTAGCGCAGCAGAATTGAATGCGGTTCGCGAAGCGCACCAGACCGCATGTGATGCCAGAGACATGCCGGATTTCGAGCATTGGGACGCCGAATTCCATCACCGGGTGTTCGCGTGCTGCCGCAATGACTTCCTGAAAGAGATCCACAACCTCATGCGCGCCATTCGCAACCAGACACCCTGGTTCGAAATGAAGAAGCGCTCTTTCTCGGAGGAGCGCCGTCAAGCGTATTGCGACGAGCACCAGGTGATCCTCGATTGCCTGCTTCGCCGTGATCCGGAAAGCGCGAAGGACGCGATGCTATCGCATCTCAGAACCGTCGAGAGAAATCTCCTGGGGCGATAGGCCCACGCATCTTTGTCACCCGCCTTTCCCCTCTACAACTCCTTCTTGGCCAGTTCCCTGAATTTCGTCCAGCATCGAGCGCGCCGCTTCCAGCGCCATCGTACGCAGCCGACGGCTTCCTTGCCGAAGCGACGAGACTGGAGTGGCAAGATGGCTGATCGAGATCACCCGCTGCTGCGCCGCTCGCCGATGCGGTCGGTTGGGTGTCCCTCCGATCTAGCGAAATGCCCATCTCCCGTTTGCCAACGACGCGCCGGTAAGGTCTTTTGCATAAGGGATTGATGGCTGTGCGCCACGCGAAAGGCAGGCTAGGGCAGCCGCAACATTTGCGCGCTGGACAGCATCCTCCAGGGATGCGCCGAGCGAAAGATCGTGAGCAAGGTAGCCGCAAAATGTGTCACCGGCGCCTACCGTGTCGACAGGTTCTATCTTAAGCGCCGGACATTCAAAAAACGTCTCTGGCGCTGCACAGAGAACCCCTTCGCCACCAAGCGTCACAATGATGGTGCTTCGGAATTTTCGAACATACTCGATCATTCGAGAGCCCCGATCGTTACCGGACAATTGCAACGCGCTACTGTAACGATCAAACTCCGTCTCGTTGGCGACGACGTAGTCCGCTTCGCTCAAGAAGCTCGCCGCTTCCACTCGGAATGGAGCTGTGTTGAGTACAGAGATCGCCTTTGCCTGCCGTGCCGCACGCAAAGATGCTTCCACGGTCGACAACGGGATTTCGTGCTGGAGCAGGATGACATCGCCCTGCCGAAGGTCGGGCAAATCATCTGGCGCGACGGTCGCGTTCGCGCCCGGTACGACAGTGATGATATTTTCGCCCCGCGCATCAACCAGGATAAGCGCGGTTCCGGTTGGCTGAGGGCTCTGGCGAATGCCCGAAAGATCGATGTCCGCTTCCTTGAGCAGTCGCATGGCGTCGCCGGCGAAGCCATCATTTCCGACCGCGCCAATCATGCGTACTTGAGCGCCAGCGCGGGCAGCGGCGAGCGCCTGGTTGGCCCCTTTCCCGCCGCCAGCAGTAACGAAGGCGCTGCCCGGAACCGTCTCACCGGGAGAGGGGAGGCTGTCGACCGACGCAATGAGGTCGAGATTGATGGAACCGATGACCACGATCATGGTATGCACCTTTCGTTTGAATGGGGCTGGAAGCCAGTATTCGCCGCAGATACTTGCAAGCGTCGCCGTAAGGGCTGACGAACCGATCACCCTGGAGGCGATACGTTCATCCGGATTAAAACCAACCTCTTGCGTTTTCGGGATAGGACGGCGGCGGGCCGACTTCGTGATATGTTCGGTTGAGGTAAATAAGGCTGCGTACGTCGTCGCCGCTTTTGATGCCGAGCACTTCCGCGATCAGGATGCTATGTGTGTTGATCTCTAGCGTCTGGACGATCTTGCAATCAAACGAGACCACCGCATCTTCCAACACCGGCGAACCGGTCGCGACAGTCGACCACTGCGCCCTCTGAAACCTTTGCTTCATCTCGAGCTTCCCGACGCCAGAAAATACGCCGGAAAGCTCCTGATGACGCGACGATAAGGTGTTGACGCAGAGAACGCCGTTGGCTTTCAACGGCGTGTTCTGCTGGCTACGCCTGTTCATGCATACAAGCAGGGATGGCGGCTCGTCACTTATGCTGCAGACAGCCGTTGCGGTGAACCCGAGTTGCCCATGCGGGCCATTCGACGTGATTATGTTGACCGCCGCGCCGAGGCGGCTCATCCCCTCGCGAAATGCCTGCAGCGACACGGCATTTTCGGCAGCTCTGTTTTCCGCCGAGGGCTCGCTCATCGACTTCACGCCCCGGGTTGAGTTATGCCGAACTGACCGGCGAACGATCGCGCCACGTTGACGTCTGTAAGTGCTGGAACAATGCTTTCGGGGTGCGGAAAGCCGTAGTAGTAGGCGTCTGCCGCCCTCTCATCGGTTCTCGCCGCATGGAGGACGATCTCCGTTGCCGGCGACGGCGTCTCCAGGAAGATGCGGGTCAAGTCACATCCGCCTCGACCATACTTCTCCCACATGCCCAGATTGACTTCCGTCATCCAGAGTTCGTCAAAAGGCTTGTCCTGGTGCCGGACGATCTCGTGGGCCAGATATTTCGCACTTCGGCTTGCGAAGTTGCCGCCCTGGCCGCAGATCGGATCGAAGGTTATCGCCGTGTCGCCGACAGGCATGATCAGCCCTCCTGAGGGCAGGCGACCAAACGGGCGGCGCACCATGGGAGCGAAACGCCCCACTAGCCAAGCGTGGGGGTCTTCCGACACATATTCGATGTCGTCGACCATGTGATGCTCCCAGGGGGCGAACTCGCGAATGATGTCCCGAGCATGGGCGGTGACCTCTTCACCCGATTTGCATCCAGCAAATCGGTCCATCCGGCTTCCCTCCCTGGCTTCGAACAGGAACCCGTAGGTATGGCCGGCCGTCTTGTGCGTGTAGGGAACGGCGAAATACTCCCCGGAGTCTGCGAAGAAGTCGAACTTGGTCGAACTGTAAGGAATTCGGTCGGAGAACCAGTCCTTGACATGCTTGCCAGATTTGCTCCGCACAATCGTCATAGCGAGGTTGCGCTGAGGGCGGTCGTAGAAGCTGCGATGTTCATCCCTGGGTATGAGCCGCCCCAGATCCGCCTTGCCGGCGGCGAGCACCGTCAGGTCGTTTTCAAGCGCGATCTTGTCGGCGCGTTCCGGCGTCACCCCCTCGATAACAAGGGTGCCGCCCAAACCCTCAAAATCCTCGAGCCAGCGATGGATCCGCATTCGCTGGTCGATCGCGCCTCCGCTCCTGCCATATTCGAGGCGGCCCTTCATGACTGTCGCTTCCGGATCTTGGGCGTATCTGGCGCTCTCGAGCAGAACGCCCTGTGCGGGGAACATGGTGTCGGACCAGAAGTCCATGCCGAGCTCGCGCTCGATGTCGATGACTTCGGCATAAAGGCAAGCTGTGCCCGTGGGAGCGGAGTGACTGAGCCACTGCTCCGGTGTTCTGTCTGAATATAGCGTTACCTGATACCCAGCTTTCACAAGTGCATAGGCCAGGATGCATCCTGCCTGGCCAGAGCCGATGATTGCGATCTTAGACATGAAGACATCCGTGCCTCAAAAACTATGCTCTTGCTTGATGGCTTGGATCAAACGCATGACGCCCTCGCGCAGCGACACCGCCGGCGCGAAACCCAGTTCGCGCCGAGCGGCCTCAATGCTGAGGCGGCCGAGTGTCACATCTTCCGGATCCGCACCCTGTTCGAGCGTGATATCCGCGGACGGGATTACTTCCCGGATTATCGAAGCGGCTTCGTCGATGGTCGGATTGACGCCGCCACTAATGTTGAACCTTCGGGTCGAGGGATCCTTCACGTTGAGCGCGAGCAATATGCCCTCGACAACATCATCGACGTATACCCATTGGCGGGGAAAGCCATTGCCGTAAGGCAGATGGGTAGGCCGTCCAGCAAGGGCGTTTGAGATCATCAAACGCAGCACGCAACTCGTCTTGCGGCGCGGTCCGTAGACACCGGCGATGCGCAGCGAGATCGCATCGACATTGTGCTCCTCCGCATAAGCAGCAACGATCGCTTCGCCGGCAATCTTGCTTGAGGCGTAGCATTGCCGCGCAAGAAGCGGGAAATCTTCGGTGATGTCGTCTGCCGGTTGGTTTCCGTACACCGTCAAAGATGAACAAAACAGGAGCCGGCATCGGCCTGACCGAATAGTGATTTGTCGGGCAACTTCGGCGACGTCCAGCGTCCCGCCGACGTTGACGTCAAACATCAATGCCGGGTTCTCGCGTCCGAGGCTGGGGCCGGAAAAACCGCCACAGTGGATGATGGCGTCGATGCCGTGACGAAATGCAATCTCGTGCAGCTTGTGAACATCGCCGATCTCCAGTTCGAACGCCCGATTGGTGAGAGCCTTTACCTCATTAATTGAGCGGTCGACTGCAACGACTTGCTGGCCTGCGCCAGCGAGCCGCTTGACGACTTCGTAGCCAAGCAGACCGTTGGCGCCCGTGACCAGGATGGATTGACTGGGCATTTGGATGTCTCCGACTGAGCTTAGGAGATGTCGAAGTTCCAGCTACCGTGCCTGCTTCTGCTGCTTGCGGTTCGGATGCCCACGATAACCAGAGCCAGAACGGTAACGATGTAGGGCGTAAGTTGCAGAATCTGCGGAGCGATACCCGTCACGCTGGGAAGGCGTATGGAAAGAGCCGAGGCGGCGCCGAACAGCAACGCCACCACAGCAGTGGCATAGGGATTTCCCTTGGCAAAGATGATTGCGGCGATGGCAATGAGGCCGCGGTCATTTGTCATTTGCTTGGCAAATAGTGTGACATAGCCGAGGGAGAGATACGCACCAGCCAGACCGCAAAAGAACCCGGACGCCAGCATCGTATCGATCTTGATCCGGTTGACGTTGACGCCGGCGGCAGCTGCGGCTTCCTCGGCTTCGCCGACAAACCGCACGCGCAATCCCCATTGGGTTTTGTACAGCAGCCAAGAGACTGCCGGTACCAGGAGATAGGCTACATAGACCAGCAATGTGTGCCCACTCACGATCGGTCCGATAAACGGTATGTCCCGAACGAATGGAATATCGATCTGGGGGAAGGTGGGGATGTCGCTGGACGTGAAAATGCCGTCTTGCCCAAGCACGCTGGCCAGAAGAAGCGCCGTCAAGCCATAGGCGATAAAGGTGACGGCGATACCGGCGATGAAAATGTGCGCTTTGAACCGCAGATTAAAAAGGACCAGAAGCGCCGCCAGGGCTACCGAGCAAGCAACGGCGGCCAGTACGCCCAACGTAAGGCTCCCGGTTGCATAGGCAACAGCGACAGCCGCGAAGGCGGCAATGATCATAAACCCGTCAAGCGCAATGTTCAGTATCCCAGCCTTGAAAGTCAAAAGACCTCCCAATGCCGCTAGCACGAGCGGGGCCGAAATTCGGAGCGTCGAAAATACGAGTTCCTCCATTTTATGCCTCCTTGATGGCCGGTTGCGACAGGCTTTTGGGGGAATTGTTTGAGCGACGCGGCCAGTTGAGGCGCCACGTGAACTGGGCCGCAAGGACAAGAACAATGAGGAACTGAAGAACCTGGACGAAATATTTGCTGAGGCCGGTCGTCATCTGCAGCACCGCGCTGCCGCCATTCAAGACGCCAAACAGGAAAGCGGCAGCGATGACGCCGATCGGGTTGTTCTGCGCCAGCATCGCAACCGCGATTCCGTCGAAGCCGAATCCCGGTGAGAAGTTGTCGTAAAAGGCATGGTATTCGCCTAGAACCTGCTCGGCGCCCGCCAGGCCCGCGACCCCTCCGCTGATGAGCATCACCCAAAGCGCGTTGCCGCGTACGTCGATGCCACCGTAGTGCGCAAACTTCGGATTGAGCCCAATCAGCTTCCAGATGAAGCCGCGGAGCGTGGCCGAGTTGAAAATAGCGAAGGTGATACAAACACCGATGGCAAGGAAAATCCCGGCATTGAGCTGCGAAAAGATCGAGAGACTTGGGAGGAAAGCACTCTCGGCAACATCAGGCAGCTTGTTTGTCGGCCCTGGCGCCTTTAGCGCTCTTGTGGAGATATAGCCGGTCAATAGCAAAGCGATCGGGTTGAGCATCAGGCATATCACCAGCTCATTCACGGCGAGATAGACGCGCAGAAGGCCGGGTATGGCGGCCCATGCCATGCCGCCGAGAAACCCGGCAATGATGCAGATCGGCAGATGGATCGCCACAGGCAACCCGACGATGCCGTAACCTGCGATTGCCGAGGCCATGGCCCCCATTAGCATCTGGCCTTCCGCACCGATATTCCAGAGGCCCGCTCGGAACGCGATTGCCACGGAGAGCCCGGTGAAAAGAAGCGGCGTCATCATCTGCAGGGTGGTAGAGATGTTCGGCCAGCCGGACAGACCGCCGGCAATGAGAACCTGGTACACTGTGAACGGATTTTGGCCGAGGAGAGCGATCAGCACAGCTCCCACGACAAGCGCCGTGGCGACTGCAAACAAGGGGACACTTATTGTCCGTATCAAACGGACAGCTAACGAGTTGGCGTTTCTCAACTGCGTCCTCCCTCGTTGCGTCAGATAGGATTTGCCAGAGACTGTCCCGCAGTCTCAATGGCAGGTTGCCCAGAGGCGATAAGTCCGCCCATATAGCGGCCGACTTCCTCGTACGATGTCTCAGAAGCCAGCAGGTCAGCCACAATCCGTCCGCGGTACATGACCAGTATGCGGTCCGAGAGCGCCATGATCTCATCAAGGTCGGCCGAAACGACAAGGACTGCTTTACCGGAATCGCGCATCGAAACGAGAAGCTTATGGATGGACTCGATGGCGCCAATATCGACGCCTTGGGACGGTTGTTCGGCCACCACGACGTTCGCCTGTCGACTTAATTCGCGGGCGATCTGCACCTTTTGCTGATTGCCGCCCGAAAGAGAGGCGGCAGCGGCGTTTATGCCGCCGCCCCGAACATCGTAGGCGTCAACGAGGCGTTTTGCATGGGCTTGCGCTGCGGAGGAGGAAATGAACGGGCCCCGGGTCACCTCGGTGAAATGCCCGATCATCATGTTTTCCCAGATCGAACTCTGCAGCGAAAGGCCAACGCCGCCTCGGTCCGCGGGGATGTACGCCAAGCCCGCCACCCGCGCGGCGCGAGGGCTGGAGTGCACGGCCTTGCCCGCGAAAGAGATCGTTCCGTTGGCCGGTCTGCGCATGCCCGCGATACATTGGACCAACTCGTCCTGACCATTGCCCTGGACACCGGCCAGGCCCACGATTTCGCCTGCCCGAACGTCCATGGAAAGCGTGTCGACAGCCACCTCGCCGCGATCGCCGAACGATTCCAGGTCCTTCACTGAAAGAAGCTTTTGCCCGTCGAAGGTGCTGGGGGTCTTCTCGACCCTAAGCAGCACCGATCGGCCCACCATCTCGTTCGCGATGTCTTGTGCGGTTACGGCCGCGGCCGGGAATGTCCGTCGTATGCGGCCTCGCCGCATCACAGACACCTGGTCAGCGACTTCGAGTACTTCTCGAAGCTTATGGCTGATGAAAATGATCGAGCATCCGCTTTCCGCCAGGGAGCGCATGGTCTTGAAAAGTTCGCGCGTCTCGTTCGGCGTGAGGACCGCGGTAGGCTCGTCCAGAATGAGGATTTCAGCCTTGCGATAGAGTGCCTTGAGGATTTCGACGCGTTGCCGAAGTCCCACGGGCAGCTTTGCCACGATAGCGGTTGGATCCAGTTCCAACCCGAACCGGCGGCTAAGCTCGAGCGTGTCGCGCTGCGCCTTTTTGAAATCGACGCGACCGTAGCCTTTCAGGGGCTCCGCACCAATGACAATGTTCTCTGCGACGGTGAACGACGGGGACAGCTTGAAGTGCTGATGAACCATGCCGATTGCCGCTTGAATGGCGTCCGCGGGATTTGAGAACTCGACCGGTCTCCCTTTCAGCCTTATTTCGCCGGCGCTTCTTGAGATGAGTCCGTACAGAATATTCATCAGCGTCGACTTGCCGGCGCCGTTCTCACCGACAAGGGCGTGAATCTCACCCTTTTGTATGACCAGAGTGGCGTCCTCGATGGCAACAAGATCGCCAAACTGCTTTTGTATGCCGGTCATCTCGACTACGATATCGGTGGTGCCGGGCATGTCTTTCGTCTCCGTCTGCTATGAATATCCCGGGCACCTACGGTGAAGTGCCCGGGTTCCTTGGGAGGATTAACCGTTTAGTTTGCAGAAGGACGATCGATTGGCGGCTTTCCCATCTGCTTGGCGTTGGGGTCCAGGTCGATGTAGTTCGGGACCACGATCTCGCCGGAAACAACTTTCGCCGTCAGTTCATCCATTTTTGCGAGAGCGGCGTCGGAGATCAGCCCCTTATTGTACTGATCCATCGCTGCTTGGACGCCTCCCTCCTTGAGGCCATACTGTTTGTTGGCACCTCCCTTGAATGTGCCGTCAACAACCGACTTGATAATGTCGTAGGCCAAGACATCGACACGCTTCATCATGGAGGTAAGGACCGTGCCAGGCGCCATGTAGTTCTGGTTCGAGTCCACGCCGATCGCAAAGGTGTGCGTCTGCTTCGCCGCATCGATGACGCCTGCGCCCGTCAGATTGGCCACGGCGAAGTTGATGTCGGATCCGGCGTTGACCAGCGCCAGAGTGTATTCCTTGCCTGCAGCAGGGTCGGTGAAGGAGCCTGAATACCGCTCGAGAACCTTGATGTCGGGCTTCACGGTTTTGGCGCCGTAATAGTATCCGTTGAAAAAGCGGTGGATGACCGGGATGTCCTTGCCACCAACGAATCCGATCGTGCCGGTCTTTGAAGTCATCGCAGCCGCCACCCCGACGATGAACGAGCCTTCCCAGTCCTTTGCGACCCCACCAACCACATTTGGCGCGATCGGATCCGAGCCGACATCGACGATGCCGAATTTCTGATCGGGGAAGGCCGCAGCCGCTTCCTTCATCGGCTGTATCATGTCGAAGCTCGCGCCAAGCACCAGGTCGAAGTTTTTCGCAGCCGCGGCGCGCACGAGCGAGGATTTGAAGTCGGATACCGCGCGAGGCTGGATGACTTCATACTTGATGCCGAGGTCTGTCTTGGCCTTCTTAAGGCCGTCGGCGATCATATCATTGAACGAGTGGTCTCCAAGGCCGCCTTCCGCGGTTACAAAGGCGACCTTGATGCCAGCTTGGGCCATCGACGTCGTTGCGATCAAAGACAAGCTTGCGAAAGATAGGCTGGCGCAAAGCGCCACTTGCTTGAAAAATTTCATCTCACTCCCCTGGAGCTGTTTGCTTCCTGACGCCCGCGATGCCGGAAGGGCACGGATTGATTTTCTTATGCGCCTCCATGCAGGCGATACGATCCTATTGATGATTGTATGAAGCTGTCAATACAAAATTGCCATTTGGTTCATAAAAGAAACGGCCGGCAATGGATTGCCGGCCGAGCTTCGATCAATTCCGAGGCTTCAACGGGTCCCTGGCTTAGGTCCTCGGGCAAAGATCTCGGTGAGCATGTTTATGAAAGCCGAGCGGTTCGCGTGAAATGCGACGTGGCAGTTGGCCGGCCTTGTCGTCCGCTTCTCGTGATCGACTACGGTCCTGCCTATCGTGTATTCGCCGGCGGTTTCGATGACGACATTGACGAATCTCGTATCGACGATGCTCTCATCGACGAGTGCGGCCACGCAAACGGCATCATGGACGGGCGCCGTAAGGGGCGTTCCCGTTGGTTGGTTCGCTTCATATCCCTTGATGCGATGCATTATTATGTCGGCGGCAGCTTCACCGGCGGCGGTGCCGAGGTTCCGGAGATGATCGCATTGGTCACTGGAGACCAGGGCCTCGTGCGTGGCGTCAAGCGGGACAAGTGTAATCTTCTTGAATCCTGCACGAAATACCTGGGCAGCCGCTTCCGGATCAGCCCAAATGTTGAACTCAGCTGACGGCGTAATGTTTGATTTATTGATGGCGCCTCCCATGATAATCAAATGTGATACATTGGAAGGAAAGGCTGGATCGACTGCGATTGTTGCCGCAAGATTGGACAGTGGTCCGACAGCTACCAGAGTTATCTGGTTGGGATTGCTTGCGAATATTTCAGATAGAAAAATTGGTGCTGGCTTGTCTTGCTTCCTGCCTTTCGGCGCAGGCACGGGTAGCACAGCCATGTGAACTTTTGGATCTCGTTTCGTTGCCCTTGGCGTCGGAAAGTCTGGACGGACGATGGGGGTTGCCAGTCCTTCATAGACAGGAATGTCGCCCCGGCCGATCCATTCCAGAGTCCGCAATGTGTTGTCGGTGCATTTCTCGACTTCGATATTTCCGTTGACCGTGGTGACAGCCACCAGATCCAAGGCGGGATGGAGAGCCGCCAACATGATCGCAACAGCGTCGTCCGTTCCCGTGTCGACATCGAGGATGAGCTTATGAACCATCGCGGTGCTCCAGAAAGGTTGTGCGCGGTCGCGCTGTTTCTCCATGATTGCCACCTGATATGCGCGGAAGTCAATACGAAACGATGATAAATCGTATTAGAGATTTTATCGGATACCGTCAGCAATTTTGTTGCGTGCGTTCGGAATCTTGGTTACTAATCGAGCAGCCAGAGGATGCGGAAGAATGAAAGACGCCTTAGAAGTCGCTCAAAAGGAATCGCGAGCAGAGCCGGCTGCGCTTGAGAGCGTTCCAGATGAAATCTACGACACCGTGGTTCGGGCCATTCTCGATCGGGCGCTTGATCCCGGGACCAAACTCCCCGAGGACGTCTTCTGCAATCACTATGGTGTCAGCCGGACGATAGTCAGGGTCGCCATTCACCGGCTGCAACAAGACAGGCTGGTTGAGCTGCAAAGGAACAAAGGCTGTTTCGTAGTCGTTCCCGACCGCAAGGAAGCGATGGACATCCTCGAAGCGCGAAAAGCCATCGAGCCTTATGTCGTTCGCCGGCTGGTCGCGTCAGCCTCGGATGCTCAACTGCTGGCTCTACAGCGGCACGTTGACAAGGAAGACGACGCTTATCATCGCAACGACCAACGAGAAGCGTTGCGTCTATCGGGTCAGTTCCACTTAGTTCTCAGCAGCATCGCCGACAACAAGGTCGTAGAAGCGACCCTGCTCAATCTCGTTTGCAGGTCGGCCCTGGTAATTGCGACTTACAGCGACGTCACAGCCTGTTGCAAAGCGCATGATCATCGACGCCTGGTGGAATTGCTGCGTGAACGGAACGCCGGTGCAGCCGTGGAGCTGATGGAACGTCACCTGAGCGATATAGAGCGCGATCTTCTGCAGGATAAGCCTGCTCAGGAGAAACCAAGTCTCGAAAGCGTCCTCAAGCTCTATGGTGCGGGCGTTAAGGAGCACCCGCTGCGTAAAGCGGGTTGATGGAACATATGACCTTACGAGGCAGGAAGGCGCTCGTCATTGGCGGCGCAGTTGGGATTGGGCGCGCGGTCTGCAAGGCATTTGCGTCGGAAGGTGCTAGCGTCGGCGTCGCCGATCGAGGTTGGCCTGACGAAAAGTCTTCGATTGTAACCGAGTTGGTGGCATCGGGCGTCGATGCCTACTCCGATGAAGTCGATGTCAGGGACGAAGGATCGGTATCCAGAGTCATCCAGCACGCGATAAGTCGCCTCGGCTGGCTCGATATTCTGGTCAACAACGCCGGCATAACCAGCGCTGGCGCTCCCATGCAGCAGCAGGACTCGACGCTCTGGGCAGAGATTTTCGCCACCAATGTCAATGGCGTCGCATTTGGCATGAAGCATGTGTTGCCGCATATGCTTGAGCGAGGCTTCGGACGCATCATCAACACATCATCGCAGCTGGCGCACAAGCCGGTGCCTAACCACGGTGCCTACTGCGCTTCAAAGGCAGCTGTTACGGCTCTCACTGCCAGTGTCGCTCAGGAGGTAGCGCGTGATGGCATCACCGTGAACTGCGTTTGCCCCGGAATGACGGACACTGCGATGCTGTACAAAGGTGGCGAGTCATTCGTTGAGGAGAATCTCAAAGCCCTACCAATCGGGCGACCCGGCAAGGTGTCGGAGATCGCGGCGACTTACGTCTTCCTGGCGTCGGACGCTGCAGCGTTCTTCATTGGCCAGAGTCTTTCGCCTAATGGCGGCGACGTCATGTGGTGACGCGATGTTGAGCGAAACCGTCGCCTTCCTGACCGAGATTGACAGACTCAAGCAGGTCGACCGTCAAACCAAGATCATTGGCGAGAAGCGCCGCGAAAATGCGGCAGAGCATTCATGGCATCTCGCGATGTTCGCCCTCGTACTTGGACCGAGGTTCAGTCGCATCGACCTGTCGCGGGTCATTGGCATGTTGCTCATTCATGACATCGTGGAAATCGACGCTGGTGACGTACCTTTGCATTCAAACAATGTGGATTCCGTGGTGACGCAGCAACGGGAGGCTGACGCTGCTCGGCGGATCTTTGGACTGTTGCCCCCGGCTGACGCTGGGCGGTTTCTGCGCTTGTGGAAAGAATTCGAGGCCGGCGAGACAGAGAATGCTCGGCTTGCCCGAGCATTCGATCGACTGCAGCCTCTCATCTTAAACCTAATGAATGGTGGTGGAACTTGGTCCGAGAACGACGTTAGCGAGGGAGAGATTTCTGATCGTTATGGCCGCGAAATCGAACCGGCATCGCCGGAACTCTGGCAGGAAGCGCGGCACCTTGTGTCGCTCTATTTCGAGCAAAAATCTGTGGGCGATCGCAGGATGCACAAAGGAGGTTGATTTGATCCGTCGTTTCCAATCAGCGGTCAGCGCTTTATTTTCCGTCTGGCTCAATGAATACGCTCAATATGCTATGGCCGCTCCTCCCTTTGGCGCGCTAGCTCAACTGATCCTGGCAGACGCGAACAGCAAATCGCTGCGGAATCCTGTTCCGCGTTGATCGGCCGCGAAGACGAGCTCGTTTGTCGAAAATCCAACTATTGATAGTCACCAGATCGTCGGGCTGCCACTCAGCCTCAAGCCCCTCGTAGCCAAGCCATTGTCTCAGAAAAGTTCGAGGCTTTGTCCTCACCGTCTAGCTTCAGGTCCGCTTCAACATGCTTTAGGTGACGTAGCATTTCACGAGCGGCCGTTTCGCCATTCCCTTCCGCGATTGCGTTCACGATACGGCTGTGCTCGTCGGGAGGGCAGGCTTTATCTTGTTCGGCATAGAGGAGGATGGCCAAACAGGTTAGCGTTTGGAGGCCGGTCATCAAGCGTGTCAGGACATCGTTCGCCGCGACCTCGGCAAGTAGAAGGTGAAACTCCCCCGTTAGCCTGACCAAAGTCCCACGGTCGTCCGAGTTCCTAGCTGCTTTCTCTTTGGCAAGATGAGCGTGCAGCCGATCCAAACCGCCCCCAACAGGACCGGCCGCCAACATTCGAACTATGTCAGGTTCAACCATCTTGCGGACCGCGAGTATGTCTCGCGTCTCTTTGCGTGTCGGAGCTGCCACCGTCGTGCCGATATTCGGCATTTTCACCAGTATGCCGTCTTGCGCGAGTCTCGCTATTGCCTGTCGGACAACGGTCCTACTGACGTCGAAGGTCTCGGCCAACTGCTCCTCGGTCAAACGCTCACCAGGAGGCAGCCTCATCTCGAAAATCGCCTGCAGAATCCGCCGGCGGATTTCAGCTTCGGACTTCCCGTGTGCCTTTTGAAAGCGGGGCAGGCTTGGGTCCAAATGCCGTCTCCTTCAAACAGCTGATCATCCTCGATAGGGGCATTCGCCGCCAAAACGGCGTACCTCATCCTTTATCAATAAAGGACTTTTGAGCTACGTGCCAAAGCATCTGGCGACTGAAAACTTAGGTCAGGCACGCCGTACAGCGTGGTCCTATATAGAAAGCAGATATTGTGCACAACGGCCGACACAATCTCGATTCCCTTCTAATTTAGTGCCGTGTCCCGCAATTGCGAGGTTGCAGGGCAATCGCCCCCAGAGCTGAGGCTGGTGCGACTTCTAAGCTGGATAAGCCAAGCATGACGCAGGGGCATCCACTCCTGGCGTCGATTTTCAATGCCTTCTCCCTTTTCGACACGCGATTCACAACCCGGGTGCGCGGTGGCAACAACTTGGTCGGTCACCAGCGGCACTGCATGCGCGAGCGTTCATCACCTGAAAATTCTGATTGACAACCCGGAAGGAGGCTTGCACACTTCGATTGTACACAATCACGGACTCAATGGAAGCCGGAAGAAGCTCGAGAGGAGGAGCGGATTCCGACGGCGGCGGACCAAGGTCTCGCCAGCACGTCGTTAAACGACCTCCTCTGACAACAGAGACGCCGAGAACCCTAGCGTCCATTTTCAAGGGGAAGAGAAATGCCAATTCGGATATCGAAGGATCTGCCGCTTTTCAGCATTGCCAATATGTCTCGCAGGTCTGCCTCGTTGTTGGTGGGAGCGCTGTTGATGAGCTCTATGCTCGGCGCGGGCCCGGTTTTTGCGCAGGACGCAAAATCGACCCTGGTGGTCGCCGGTCCGCGCACGCCGGAATCCCTCGATCAGGAATACCCGCCGACCGAAGCCGTCCACGAGGTCAGAAGAAACGTCTACGAGCGTCTGCTGGGTTACGCCGCCAAGGAAGACGGCGGGATCAAATACGAAGACTTCAGCAAGTTGGAAGGCTGCCTGGCGGAAAGCTGGGATGTGGCGCCGGACAAGAAGTCAATCACGTTTCACCTGCGCAAAGGCGTGAAAAGCAACCACGGTAACGAACTGAACGCCGACGCCGTCATGTGGTCGTTCGAGCGCGGCTGGAACACAAAGGCCAATTTCTACTGGTACATGACGCAGATCCTGAAGATCACCTCCTTCGAGGACTCCTTCAAGAAGATCGATGACTACACCGTCACGGTCAGCATCCCGAACCCCTCGCCATTGCTTGACCGGCTCTGGGTCAATTCCGACCTTGGCATCATCGACGCCGCCGAGCTCAAGAAGCACGTGACGGATGACGACAAATGGGGTGGCCGCTGGCTCGCCTCCAACTCCGCGTCCTTCGGCCCGTATTTCGTAAGCAAGTACAGCCCCGGCCAGGAGGTCATCTACGAGGCAAACCCGAACTACTATCGCGGCGAAGCCAAGATCAAGAAGGTGATCTTCAAGGAGATGCCGACGTCGGCAAATCGCGTCGCCGCGCTCCAGGCCGGTTCGGTGGACGTCGCCGAGTACCTCTTGCCGCGCGAACTGGCGCTGCTCGAGAAGGCTCCCGGGGTCAAGATCTGGAAGGTCTTCGGCAACTACATCCATCGCGTTGAAATGAACAACACGAGCAAGCCCTTCACCGATCCCAAGGTGCGCCAGGCGCTGAACTATCTGGTGCCGCGCGACGAGATCCTGAAGGCCGTTTATTTCAACACGGCGCGGCCAACCAAGAGCCCGATCTCCGAAATCTATCCGGGCTTCACGGACGAGTACTTCAACTATTTGACGGACGTGGCCAAGGCGAAGTCGCTGCTTGCCGATGCGGGCTATCCGGACGGGTTCAAGACCGAACTCGGCTATCGTACCGGCGACCAGATCGAGGAAGAAATCGCCGTCATCCTCAAGTCGGCCTTCGCCAAGGCCGGCGTCGACGTAACGCTGTCGAAGCTGCCTGCCTCTACTTTGGTCGAGCGGTACACCAAGGGCGAGATCCCGATGTACTTCTTCAGGGACATGGCGATCGTCCCGGACGCCGCCTATGTTGCCAACCTTTGGCTCAACAGCGGCTCCCTGATCGACTACTCGCGTTTCAAGAACGATGAAGTGGACAAGGACATCAACGAAGGCCTCACCACCACGGATGAGTCTTCCCGCCTGGAGAAGATGAAGCGGGTCCAGCAGATAACCATGGAAAACGCCCCTTGGGTGTTCCTTTTCAATCCTGGTTATCAGCTTGCCACGCGTGCCAATGTCGGCGGGTTCTCCTGGTACACGCCGAACGGCAACGCCTGGTACGACTTCTCAAAACAATAAGATTTGCCAACGTCGCCGGCTGGAGAAGAAACCGGCCGGCACGATTTGCCTGAAGGGAGGATGTCATGAAACCGTTCGCGCTCTGGGCGAAGCTGCCCAGACCCCTGCGCATCGTCGGAACCCGGCTGCCGCTTGTGGTGCCTCAGATGTTCGGGGTAATGCTCGTAACCTTCCTTCTGGTGCGTCTGCTCCCGGGCGATCCGGCCCTTCTCATGTTGGGCAACACCGCGACACCTGAATCGATTGCGGCATTGCGCCAGCGGCTGGGACTTGATCTGAGCATATGGCAGCAGTTCCTGCTCTATGTCGGCAACGTCCTGCATGGCGACCTTGGGGTATCCTTGTTCACCTCCAATCCGGTTGTCACGGATCTGGCGGAACGGGCGCCCGCGACGCTCGAGCTCATCACCTACGCAATGATCGTGACCATCATCGTGGGTGTCACAGTGGCGGTCATCGCCGTGGTCAGGAAAGGCGGCATCGTCGATTATTTCAGCCGCTTCTACGGCCTGGCGGCGGGCGCCATCCCGGACTTCTGGGTCGGTCTGCTCCTGATATTCTTCTTCTTCTACATGGCCGACATCGCCGCCGCACCGTTTGGCCGCATCGACGCCCTGATCAACGCGCCGCCGACGGTCACTGGCTTCTACACCATCGACAGCCTGCTGGCTGGCGATCTTGTAGCCTTCAAGTCGTCTGTCGCCAGGTTGATCCTGCCGGTGCTCACCTTGACCATCGTCAATGCCGGCATGCTGATGAAGATGACGAAGACGACGTTCTCCGACATCTACCGCAGCGAGTTCATTCGCCATCAGCGTGCAAGCGGTCTGCCGGAGCGGGTCATCATCAGGAGCGCCCTGCGCAACAGTCTTCCGCCGATCATCACCACAGTGGGGTTTCTCTTCGGCTTCCTGCTCGGCGCGGCCGTGCTCGTCGAGACCATCTTCGCCTGGGGCGGGCTGGGGCAGTATGCCGTGCAAGCGGTGGTCAACAGCGACTATCCCGCCATCCAGGGGTTCGTGCTCGTCGCCGCCGCCTTCATCCTCATCATCTATCTGATCGTCGACGTGCTCTACGAACTGGTCGACCCGCGGATAAAGGTCTGAGACCATGGAAAGCTCAAGCAACTCGTTTTTTCAGGGCCTGCGGCGCCCCGCGGCTGTCATCGGTCTCGTTCTGCTTCTGTTGCAGATCGTCGCGATCGTTTTCGCGCCGCTTCTAGCAACGCACTCTCCAGTGGAGGCCGACCCGCTGGCGTCGCTTCTGCCACCCTCGGCCGAGCACTGGCTGGGTACCGACGTGTCCGGCATGGATATCTATTCCCGCATCCTCTACGCCACGCGCATCAACCTGCTGATCAGCATATCCGCGGTCGCGGTGGCTTTCGTGGTCGGCGTGCCGATTGGCTTGCTGATCGGATATTACCAGAACATCGCGACATCGTTCGCGATGCGGGTGTTCGATTTCATCCAGTCCTTCCCGGTGTTCGTCCTTGGTATGGCGCTGGTGTCCGTCATGGGCCAGGAAATCTGGAACGTGGCGATCGTGCTGGCGGTCCTGTTCATCCCCATGTTTGCCAGGCTGATCCGGGCCGAGGTGTTGTCCTTGAGGCAGCGTCCCTTCATCAGCGCGGCACGCTGCAGCGGCGCGACTGATTTCACGATCATGTTCCATCACATCCTGCCCAACGCGCTGACGCCGGCGATCGTTCAGATCTCGATCTCTATCGGCATGGCCATCCTTCTCACGGCCGGCCTCTCCTTCATCGGCGCAGGCGTTCGCATGCCCGCGCCGGAGTGGGGCCTGATGGTCTCGACCGGTGCCCAGCAGATGATCCTTGGCGTGTGGTGGGTGTCACTCTTCCCCGGCCTGGCGATCGTGATTTCCGTCCTTTGCTTCGCTCTTCTGGGTGACGCCGCCAAAGATATGTTCGACCCGACGACCAGGAGCCGTACATGAACATCGAAACACTTTCCCCGCTTTTGGACGTTCGCGGCCTTTCGGTCTCCTTCGCCGACAAGAAGGTACTGGACGACGTCGACTTCTCGCTAAATCGCAATGAGGTGCTGGGCATCGTAGGGGAAACCGGGGCTGGTAAGTCGATCCTGGCCAGGGCGCTCATCAATCTGCTTCCGTCTGGCGGACGCGTTGTTGGCGGCGATGTGTTCGTAAACGACAAGTCGATCTTCGACCTCTGCGGCGAAGCGGCCAGGCAATTTCGGGGCGGCACGGTTTCGCTGATTGGAACGAACGCGAAGTCCCTGTTGGATCCCGTGCAGACGGTTGGATCTCAGGTGGCGAACGTGTTGCAAGCGCACCGTTCTTGCACCCGCAAACAAGCTTTGGCCGAGACGGCCGAACTCTTCCAACAGGTTGGTATCGTCAATCCTGAGCGGCGCATGGAAGCCTATCCGCATGAACTCTCGGGAGGTATGGCGCAGAGAATCGTGATTGCAATGGCGCTCATAACCCAGCCGGATATCGTCGTCGCCGACGACGCAACGCTGGGGCTGGACGCTACCATCCAGGTCCAGGTTCTCGATCTGTTTGTGAAGCGTGTTCGAGACTTAGGGCTGGGCGCGATCATCATTACTCACGATCTCGGGATCGTCGCTCATTTTTGTGATCGCGTAGCGATCATGAAGGAAGGTCGCATCGTTGAGCTCAAGCCAGTAGGTCAGTTTCTCGTCAGACCTGATGAGACCTACAGCGCCGTTCTGCTTGACGCTGCAAAGGCGCGTCCCGCGCCGATGACGCAGGATGAGCAATCCGTGTCAGGCCGGAAGGCCACACCGCTTTTGCAAGTCGAGAGCCTCTTCAAGTATTTCCCGCTTAGCGGCGGGGAGGTGGTACGGGCCATCGACGACGTGTCGTTCTCGGTAAACCGCAATGAAACCCTTGCGTTGGTGGGCGAAAGCGGGTCGGGCAAGACCACGGTCGGTCAGTGTCTGGTGAAACTGCTGAAGGCGGACAGCGGTCAGATCAGATTCGATGATCAAGACACGATTCCGATGTTAGAGAAGGACTTTCGCCCGCTTCGTCGCCACATTCAGATGGTGTTCCAGGAACCATATGTTGCGCTCAATCCGCGCTGGACGGTTTCTCAGCTTCTCGCTGAACCGCTTGGATTGGAGCCAGGCGTCACGAAGGCGGCGAAGCTCGCACGCGTTCGTGAGTTGCTGGGGCTGGTGCAACTGCCGACCAAGCTGGCGGATTCCTACCCGCATGAACTGACGGCGGGCGAGCAGAAACGGATCGGGATCGCGAGAGCTCTGGCCACAAAGCCGGAATTCGTCGTCTTCGACGAGCCCACGACCGCGCTTGATATTCGTGTTCGTGCGCAGATCATCGACCTGGTGCGTGATCTGCAGCGCGAGATCGGCTTGTCGGCGCTGTTTATCACGCACGACCTGAACTCCGTGCGATCCCTCGCTCACTACGTCGCTGTCATGCGGCTCGGCAAGATTGTCGAGACCGGCGAGACCGAACGCATCTTCGCCAGTCCGCAACACGAGTACACCCAAAAACTGCTGGCAGCCGAACTGCCCATCGAGCAGAACGAAACCCAGCGGGCCCGCGCCGAGGTGCATCAGCTGAAGGTGAGGGCTGCACGATGAGCGCTGGCGCGGTGCTGGTGACCGGAGCAGCCGGGCTGGTCGGCAATGCAGTCAGGGTCATGCTGGAGCAGGCCAGCCGCGATGTCATCCCTGTCGATCGGGTCGCGGCGACCGAAGAGGGACGGCCGATCGTCCAATGTGACGTCACCGAGGTGCACAGGCTCCATGCTGTGGTGCAAGGACGACAACTGGCCGGCGTCATCCATTGCGGCGCGTTCTCAGGGCCGATGGTCGCCCGCGACAATCCTCCGGCGATGGTGGCGGTTAACATTGTCGGCACTGTAAACGTCCTTGAGCTCGCGCGCATCCATGCCGCCTCTCGTTTCGTTTTCTGCTCGTCCACCAGCGCCTACGGCGTCACCGAACTGGACCTGGTACCGGAAGACGTGCCCTTGCGTCCGACAACGCTGTATGGTGCGAGCAAGGTCAGCGGCGAGCAACTCGTTGCGGCCTATCGCTCGCAGTTTGGGCTCGACGGCGTTAGCCTGAGATTGTCCTGGGTCTACGGCCCGCGCCGGACGACGGACTGCATCATCCGGGAAATGGTCACCGACGCGCTTGCCGGAAAGCCTACCCGCCTTGCATTCGGCCGCAACTTTCATCGGCAGTTCATTCACGTTGAGGATGCCGCCAGAGCGTTGGTCACGGCACTCGACCAGCCAAACCTGCCGCGCGACACCTATAACGTCACGGGCGGAAGCTTCCTGACATTTCCCGAGATCGCCGACGCCGTGCGAGCGGTGCTGCCATCCGCTGACATTTCGATCGCCGAAGGCGACGACCCGGTCGATGACCGTCAGACTCGGTTCGATATCGCAGCCGTCGAGCGCGACCTCGGGTTCTCACCACGAATCTCCCTGGTTGATGGCATCCGCAGCTACGCCGATTGGCTCGGCAAAAAGTTCGCAAGCGCGGGGCGCTGACGATGGAAGAGATCTTTTCCCTAAAGGGCCGTCGAGCGCTTGTAACCGGCGGTAGCCGAGGAATTGGCGCGGCAGTTTGTGAGCTTTTTGCACGGCATGGTGCCCAGTTGGCAGTCTTTCATTTCGATGATGAAGCAAATGCCCAGCTGCTTCAAAAGAAGGTGTCGGGGCAGGGCTGTGACCTTCAGAGTTTCAACTGCGATGTTGCGGATGAGGGCGCCGTCTCCAGGGCGGTGGCTGAGGTTCGGAGGCTGCTGGGCGGGATAGACATCGTCGTCAATTGCGCCGGCATCGGTGGAGACAAGCCGTTTCCCGAGATCTCGATCGGTGACTGGGACCGCATGTTGAATGTGCATCTGCGTGGCACGTTTCTGGTTACTCGTGCCTTCTTTCCGGAGATGCTCGAGAGGCGATGGGGCCGGATCATCAACGTCGCCTCGCAACTGGCTTACAAGGGCGCGCCGGGGTTAGCGCATTACTGTGCCGCAAAGGCTGGCGTCGTGGGTTTCACGCGGGCGCTTTCGTACGAGGGCGCTCCCCGAAACGTCATGGTGAACGCCATCGCCCCAGGTCCGGTGGAGACCGACCTACTGATGGGTCTCAGTGAGGACTGGCGCGCGATGAAACAGGCGCAGCTCCCCGTTGGCCGCTTCGGGCGGGTCGAAGAAATAGCCCCGACGGCGCTTCTTCTCGCCTCCGAGGCAGGTGCCTTCTATTCCGGCCAAACGCTGTCGCCAAACGGTGGCGACGTGATGCTCTAGCTTCAAGAAAGTCAGTCAGGAACGACCATGCAGAGATACGATTTGGTTATCCGCGGTGGCACCGTTGTCACCGCAGCCGATACAGTGCGCGCTGATGTCGGCATCAGTGGCGGCCGCATTGTTGCCGTCGGGGAGAATCTGGATCGCTCCGACAACGAGGTTCGGGCGGACGGGCTCCTTGTCATGCCGGGGGGAATAGACAGCCACGTCCACCTGGCGCAGCCGGCGTTTGGCGGACCCGCGATGGCTGACGGATTTGAAAGCGGGACCCGGTCGGCCATCGCCGGTGGAAACACGACGGTCATACCTTTTGCGCTTCAGCCTCGGGGTGCCTCGTTGAGAGCCAGCGTGCTCGACTATCACAAAGAGGCCGACGGCAAGAGCTATTGCGACTATGGCTTCCACCTGATCGTTTCGGATCCCACCCCCAGTGTTCTGGGCCAGGAGCTCCCGTCGCTCGTCAGCGACGGCTATACGTCATTCAAGGTCTTCATGACCTATGAAGACCTTGTACTGAGTGACCGCCAGATCCTGGAAGTGTTCGATTGCGCACGCGGCTGCGGGGCGCTCGTGATGGTCCATTGCGAGGGATACGACGCGATCCGGTTCATGACGGAGAAGCTCGAGCTGGCCAGCAAGAAAGCTCCGTACTACCACGCGGTCTCCAGGCCGGAATCAGTCGAGCGGGAAGCGACCCATCGCGCCATTAGCCATGCCGAGCTTACAGACGTGCCGATCATGATCGTTCACGTTTCCGGCCGCGAGGCCATGGAGCAACTGCGCTGGGCGCAACAGAAGGGACTAAAGGTCTACGGCGAAACGTGTCCCCAGTATGTTGCCCTCACAGCGGATGACCTGAAGGGGCTCAACATGGACGAGAGCGGCGGAAAATACGTCTGCTCGCCTCCTCCGCGCGACACGGCCAGCTGGGCCGCGATTTGGGAAGGCATAAAGTCAGGCGTTTTTCAGACGTTCTCATCCGATCACTGTCCCTTCTTCTACGAGGGGGAGATGGGAAAGCTCAATGCAAAGGCAAGAACCTCTTTCAAGTGGGTGCCCAACGGTATTCCTGGTGTTGAAACCAGGCTTCAAATTCTTTTCTCAAAAGGCGTCGTCGAGGGGCGAATTACGCTAAACGAATTCGTCGCGCTGACTTCCACCAACCATGCCAAGATGTATGGCCTTTACCCTAAAAAAGGGTCGATTGCGCCGGGCTTTGACGCCGACATCGTCCTTTGGGATGCAAACCGCAAAGAGACCATCCGCCAGGAACTCATGCATCACGGCGCCGACTACACGCCCTACGAGGGCATTGAAATCACGGGGTGGCCTGTAATGACGTTCCTGCGAGGGAAAAAGGTTATGGAGAACGGCGAAATCCTGGGTACGCCGGGCGATGGTAATTTCCTTCCTCGCGAGTTGTCGCCGTACGCTGCGCCAGTTGACCGGACCGATCATTGAACAATTGCATCTAGAAGGCGAGGGAGTCGCAGACGACGAAGCGTTTGGTGCTAGGCTCGAAACTGGATCCTCTCAGAATCTATGCTCCAGTCCTCGCGCAAAAGCAGACAAGCCTTCGCGTCAAACCATGGGGTAAGTGGTTTCGGCTTGTTTGATAAATCAGTTAGTTACGATCCTCTGAGGTGAATTATGGAAAAGATCATCCTGGACTGCGACCCTGGGCACGACGACGCCATCGCCATCCTGCTCGCGGCAGGCAACCCGAACATCGACCTCCTCGGCATCACCACGGTTTCGGGCAACCACAATGTCGAGAACACCACTCGCAACGCGCTTTCTGTCTGCACCGCCTATGGCATCAAGGTGCCGGTGGCGAAGGGCTCGCCCGGCCCTTTGATCATCGATCAGGTGCTGGCTGTCGAGATCCATGGCGAGACCGGGCTCGACGGCCCCGTGCTGCCGCCGGCCTCCTTCGAGCTCGTCAGGCGGCATGCCGTCGACTTCATCATCGACACCGTCATGGCGCATGAGCCGAAGACCGTCACGCTGGTGCCGGTCGGCCCCTACACCAACATCGCCCTGGCCATCCGCAAGGATCCGCGCATCATCGGGCGGGTGAAGAAGGTCGTCGCCATGGGCGGCAGCTACACGCGCGGCAACATTACCCCAGCGGCCGAGTTCAACATTTACGCCGATCCAGAGGCCGCTGACGCGGTGTTCCGCGCCAATTGGGACGTCACGATGGTCGGGCTCGATCTGACGCACCAGGCTCTGGCCACCAAGGCACTGCAGGACAGGGTGCGCGCCGTCGGCGGCCCGATTGCCAAATTCGTCCTCGACATCTGGGAATTCATCGCGACCACGCATGGCGGCCTGCTGCAGATCGAATATCCCGCCGTCCATGACGCCTGCTGCGTCGCGGCCATGATCGACGGAAGCGTGTTCACCACCGAGAAGGCCGACATCCGCGTCGAGATCGCTGGACGCTGGACCAAGGGCATGACGGTCTGCAATTTCGAGAAGATGGGCGGCATGCACCATTTCGGCGGCACGGCAAGCGAGCAGGTGAACTTCCGCCACAACGTGGCGATGAAGCTCGACCATCAGAAATTCTGTGATTTGATCGTGGATGCGCTCGAGCGCCTCGCCAGCCAAAAGACGTGAGCCGGACGCTATTTCCGATGCAGGACAAGTCCTTGTCCCAAGGAAATAACCGATATTCCGGGAAATCGCCGCAGCCGACGCTGAAAGCGGAGAAATGCCTTGGACCGTGCGCTGAGCAATTGGCTGGACATCCCCTCGTTTGGCTTGCGATGCGGCAAACTTCAGGATTCAATCCTCGGGGCAGCCGCCAGTCTTGATCGACAGCAGGCGCGAAAGCTGCACCCGGTTGGGTCGAAATTCTCGCGGTGGACGGTCTGGGCTCGGAAAAGCAGATCGTTGAACGGCAGGTCGTAGATTGCCTCGGCTGCTTGCCGGGTCCATTGCGGGGACCCTGGGTTGATCGGCTCACCAGTCGTGTCCACATGTAGCTGCGAGTTCATTCTACCTCCGCTTCAAGGGTTATCCCGGCGGCCAGCAATCCAAAGACCGGCCGCCGAGCCGAATTTCTATTTGGCAACAAGCGCGGGTATGGGCAGTGGCTTGCCAGCGACGTCTAATATCGAAAAACTGTAACCTCCGCTTGCGGTGATCACGACCGAATAGGTCAATCGGTCGACGATGCAATTGTCCTTGTCGAAGGTTAGCACGCGCGGCTTGAGCGCGGTTAGCTCCCTCTCCTGCACATAGACCGAATTGCAGATGATGACCTGATCGCCTGGCTGGCAGGTCCGGGCCGCGGCGCCGTTGAGGATGCAGCAGCGGGACCCTCGTTCGCCAAGGATCACATAGGTTGAGATCCGTGCGCCCGAGTCCTTGTTCCAGATATCGACGAATTCCATCGGCAGGATGCCCGCCTCCTCGCAATGGTCGGGATCGAGCGTGATCGAGCCATGGTAGTTGAGATTGGCCTCGGTGACGTGGATGCCGTGCAGCTTGCCGGCGACGATTTTGCGCATCCTATCCTCCAGAGCTACTTGCAATCCCAACCCGGCCTCTGGTGGTCGTTGGCCGTCTCGGTGCCTATCGTCGTTTCTTCGACTTGAGCGGCTGAGCGCTCTTTCCTGATCGCGTCGCAGGATTCGGTGAAGGCGACGTCCAGCAGATAGCCGAGAAAATCCAGCCCGTGAGACGCAGCCGTCTGGCGCAGTTCGTCGAGGCGGCAGATGATAGAGCTAAGGGCGTCGCCTCGGGCCGTTGCTAGCTCCCTGTCCGTCATTTCGCCCCTCGCCAATTTGAACGGTATCCCTTGGTCGCGTAGTGGTTGCAGGCGCTTTGAGGACGGCACCGGCCACGCCTCCCGCCCGGCGCATTCCGGCGAGTGCGTTTCATTGCCCGTTCCATCAGTTCAAACGTCTGCTGCAATTCCCGTCGACCGGGACATCCAACCCGATGTCGAGGATCGGCGCGCTGTGGGTAAGCCAGCCAACCGAGATCAGGTCGACGCCGGTCGCCGCAATTGCGGCGACGCTCGCCCGCGTCACCCGTCCGGAGGCTTCAGTCACTGCACGACCGCCGACCATCGCCACAGCCTGGACAAGGTCTTCGACCGACATGTTGTCGAGGAGCACGGCGTCCACTCCCACTTCGAGCGCCATTTCCAGTTGATCCAAAGTGTCGACTTCTACCTCGATCTTGACCATATGGCCTATTGCACCGCGCGCTCGCTCTATTGCGGTGCGGATGTCGCCGGCAATGGCGATATGGTTATCCTTGATGAGCACGGCGTCGTCGAGCGCAAAGCGGTGATTGGCGCCGCCCCCTGCACGTACGGCATATTTTTCCAGGACGCGAAGGCCAGGCGTCGTCTTTCGCGTGCAGACGATCTTTGCGTTGTGACCGCGCACCGCCTCGACGAGTGCAGCTGTCGCCGTTGCAATCCCGCTTAAGCGGGAGAGAAAATTGAGCGCGGTCCGCTCGGCTGTGAGCAGGCTACGCGCCGGTCCGCTGACATTTGCAATGGTTTCCCCGGCCGAAACCTTGCCGCCTTCTGGGCACCTTAGCTGCATGCTGATTGCAGGATCGACGAGGAGGAATGCAAACATGACCAGATCGAGCCCGGCAACAACGCCAGCCTGCCGAGCGTTCAACGCAAAGGTCGCTTTGTAGTCGGAGGGTATAATCGCGTCGCTGGTGAGGTCGCCGGCTCTGCCCAGATCTTCCAGAAGGGCGCTGCGCACGATGGGTTCCATGATGATCTGGGGAAGCGGTGCAAGTGAAGTCATATCAACAGCTCCGTTCGGATGTCTGCCAGCTGAGCGCGACGGCATTCTCGGAAGCGGTGGCGAGTGTCAGTCGCGAGGGGAGGGCGGCATTTGCACGGCTAGGGAAATCTGATCGGTAGTGAGAGCCGCGGCTCTCCTCGCGCCGAAGTGCCGCGATCGCGATCAGCAACGCAACCAGCGACGGGTCGGCGGCCGCCCTTTCGCCAACGGCTATAGGCAACAGTGTCGCCACTGCGTCGCGCAGGGCCTTGCCGTTGCGCTTGATGCCAAGCGCATTGGAGACGAGTTGGCGTATAGTTGAAGGGTCGGGTCGCCGGGGAGCCATTGCGGGAAATCTGGGCCACTGCCAGCCGGCGCAAGTGCCCGCGACGCTTGCGGCAACCCAGGCGGCCGTTGTCACTGCTTCGGCAAGCGAGTTGCTGGCGAGCCGATTGGCGCCGTGGAGTCCGGTACGTGCAACCTCGCCGCATGCCCACAGGCCGTTGACGGAACTGCGGCCTTCGGCATCCACTGCCACCCCGCCCATGTGATAGTGCGCGGCGGGACGCACGGGTATCGGCTCCACGGCCGGATCAATGCCGGCCTGCTTGCAAGCCGCCTCGATCGCAGGAAATCGTTTTGCGAATTTGGCGCCGAGGCAGTGCCGCGCATCGAGATAGACACGATGCCCCGCTGCTAGTTGATCCGAAATTGCGCGCGCGACCACATCGCGCGACGCGAGCTCGCCGCCAGGTGTGCCGGCGAGGAAGCGATTACCATCCTCGTCCACCAGCATGGCGCCTTCGCCGCGCACCGCTTCGCTCACAAGCGGCATCGGCCGGCGCGCAACATCGAGCGCGGTGGGGTGGAACTGAACGAATTCGAGATCGGCGAGCTCCGCGCCGGCGCAGGCCGCAAGTGCTAAGCCATGCCCAAACGAGGTAAGCGGGTTGGTCGAGTCGTTAAAGAGACCCCCGATGCCGCCAGTCGCAAGCACCACACGGCGCGTGGGCAACGCGCATAGGTCTCTACGCAGTACTCCTAAAATGCCCACAATTCCGCGCTCCTCCACGACCAGGCGCAGTGCGGTCATGCCTTCCAGGATCTTGATCGAACTTGTCCGGCGTGCCGCGGCGAGCAAAGCGCGGAACAACTCGCGGCCGGTGGCGTCGCCGGCGGCATGTACGACGCGGCGGCGAGAATGGGCGGCCTCCAGGCCAAGCCGAAGCTTCCCGTCCAAATCGCGGTCGAAAGGAGCGCCAAGACGAACAAGGTATTCGATTGCGCAAGGTGTCGCCTCGACAACCCGCCTTGCGATCGATTCATTGCAAAGGCCGTCGCCGGCAGCAAGCGTATCAGTCAGGTGCAGTTCGGGGCTGTCGTCGGATCCGAGACTTGCCGCGAGCCCGCCCTGAGCGAGTGTACTCGAGGTATCGGTGCCGAGCGCGGTTCCGCAGAGGAGCACGACCGGTTGAGGCGCCAGGTGAAGCGCCGTCATCAGCCCGGCGATGCCGGCGCCGACAATGACCGGTGCCCCACCAATGTCCTGGATGTCCGGCTTCATACCGAGAGCATGCGCTCCACCGCCCAGCGCGCCCGCTCAGCGACATGCGGATCGATCGTGACGATGTGTCGATTCTCCTCGAGCGCGGTACGAATGTTGGCAAGCGTGACGCGCTTCATGTGCGGACAGAGGTTGCAGGGACGCACGAAATCGACGTCAGGATGCTCGACCGCGACATTGTCGCTCATCGAGCACTCGGTCATCAGCACCACGCGGGCCGGCTTATGCTGCCCGACATAGTCTGACATGGCAGCCGTCGAACCGGAGAAATCCGCTTCCGCGACCACCTCTGGCGGGCACTCGGGGTGTGCGAGCACGGTCACGCCCGGATGCGCTTCCCGCAGTTCGCGGATATCGGCCGCCGCGAAGCGCTCATGCACCTCGCAGCGTCCCTTCCAGGCGATGATCTCGACCTCCGTCTGCGCCGCGATGTTCCTTGCCAGGTATTCGTCGGGCAGCATAATCACCCGCGGCGCGCCGAGCGATTCCACCACCGCCAGCGCATTGCCAGAGGTGCAGCAGATATCGGACTCTGCCTTTACCGCCGCGGAGGTGTTGACGTAGGTGACGACGGGGACGCCCGGATAGCGCTGCCGCATCAGGCGCACGTCAGAAACGGTGATGGAGTCGGCTAGCGAGCAGCCGGCGCCGAGATCCGGAATGAGCACGGTCTTGCCGGGATTGAGCAGCTTGGCCGTCTCGGCCATGAAATGCACGCCGGCCAGCACGATGATGTCCGCATCGACCGACATCGCTTTGCGGGCAAGCGCCAGGCTGTCCCCGACAATGTCGGCCACGCAATGGAAGATCTCAGGCGTCTGGTAATTGTGCGCCAGGATCACGGCGTTGCGCTCGCGCTTCAGCGCCAAGATCGCGTCGATGTCGCCGGTGAAGGCTGGCCATTCGATCGGCGGGATCACCCGCCGGACGCGATCGTAGAGGGATGCGGCTGTTGGTAACGCGCCAATCATCCGCGCCTCCCAATTATGTTCTGCGTGACTATAAGGGGGATATATCTACGCCGACTATAAAGGCTGTCAAGCCCGCGTCAGCGGCAATTTTGTCCCAGGAACGACGGCACTGTCGTCGAGAACGGCATGGCGAAAGCGATAAAGCTTTGCCGGACGGCCGCCCGTATCGAGAGACGTCTCGCCGGTCTCCTCCACTAATTCCTGCTGCTCCACAAGTCTGCGAAAGTTCGGCTTGTTAATGAGCCTGCCGGCCAATGCTTCCACTGTTCGCTGCAGCTGAAGCAGCGTAAAGGACGTTCGCATCAGCTCGAAGACAACCGGCCGGTATTTGATTTTTGAGCGTAGCCTTGCGATGCCGGTTGCCAAAATACGGCGATGGTCGGCGACCATCGCCTTGCCTGAGACTGCCGCCGGGAGAGTTGTTTTCGCGCCGCCGCCTGCCTCCTCAACCATCGCGGCTTCGTAAAGCAGCTCGTAGCGGTGGAGCGCGAGTTCCTCGTTCCATGGGCGGTCGTCGAAGGCGAAGGCGATCGCCGCGCGTTGGCGGCGCTCGCGCCGGGCGGCAGCACTGCTGGCTTCCTTCGCCCAGGCAATCAGGCGCGGCTGCACGACATTCAACGCCTCCGGGGTGCCGGATCGATGATCTTCCCACGGAAAATAGTCATACCAACTTTTCCAGCGCGACTTTCGCGATACCGCCTTAGCTTCCTGCCGGGTCAGCGCTAGATAGCTTATGGAGATGTTGCGCTGCTCTCGCCCAGTGCTAATCCGGTCACGGTCGGCGAAGGTATACAGCTGTTCAATGTAGCCCAGCGGGTGCCCTGTCTGTTGCTCGACCCAGTCCCGCAGGCCCGATTGCAGCGAACGATGACCGAGCTCAAAGGGACCTGAGGGAAGGGCGTCACGCTGTCCGACCGTGAGAACACAGGGCTCACTCTCGGGGACGGCCGCGACAAGCGCGATCAAGTCCACATTGATGTCGCGACCCTTGCGGCCGGAGCTGTCTTGTTTGGTTCTTGTCGCCCGATCGTGCATGTTTGCATGGGGTCGCGCCGACGAGGCGCGACTAAACCGATTAAATAAACGTGGACTATACGGCGCCACGCGTCAACAGCGTACTGGTAGGATCATTTTGCTCCTTTCGTTTCCCCAGGGCTGTGCCAAACGCGACACTTCCCGAGGCTGACGCGGGGTAAGCAGAGATCCACTGAACTCTGTAGGCAAAAGAGCTTTCCCGTCATGCTTTGGTAGCCTTGCCCGGGCGTGTTTGGTTTCGCCAGCCTCTATGCCCACGCCGGCCTTACCAAAATCGGAAGTGTCTAGCGCTGCGCTTATATACGGCGTCCGCTTAAAGCGAACAGTGTGCTTGGCGTAGTCTGCGGTCAGATGGCGCGCTTGCGGCTCCACTTGAATGAGTGCCCACAACGTCTTACTGTTATGGCTTGACCATTGAGGCATTGGCTTTCATCACCAATCCGATGGTCCGATCTGCCGCCCTCGGGCTTCGAAGAATTAGAACTTAACCAATTGCAGCATCCAATCCTTATGATTCGCGCACTATTGATATGACGAAGCTGTGCGCATATGCAGGCCGAGCGTAACATCGAGTATGGCGCGACCATCTGGGCAAACTCAGCACCGTCTGGCCAATCAAATATTGAATTTGATCCGGGACGCAAAGTTTGAGCCTGGGCACCGCTTGCGCGAACAGCACCTTGCGGATCTACTCGGCTTGTCTCGCACCCCAGTACGCTCTGCGTTGGCACTTCTGTCCAGCTTGGGAATTGTCGAAGCTCGGAAAAATATCGGCTTTGTGTTGGTCAAGCCGTTCGACGCCCTGCAACGAGTTGAAATCGAGATTCCGGCTTCCGCAGATCAGAGGCTTTACGAAACGCTCATTCGCGATCGTCTCGCCGGCAGCCTGCCTGACTCGTTGACACAGACTGACATCGCGCAACGTTATGGAGTCGACCGCGTCGTGATGCTTCGCACACTGATGCGGCTAGCCGAAGACGGATTGGTTGCCAGGAACAAGGGTCACGGTTGGACCTTTCTCCCGACCCTCGATTCGAAACTTGCGCTACATTCTAGCTACGAATTTCGTTCGACTATAGAGCCGGCGATATTTCTGCTGAGTACCTTCAAGTCAGACCCCGCATTGCTCGACCGGGCGCGTATGCAGCACATGTACCTGCTTTCTCACCCTGACGTAGATGCGCTTGACGCAGCCGTGATTTTCGACACTGACGCGTCATTTCATGAAATGTTCGCTGAATTCAGCGGCAATGCCTTTTTCTTACAAGCAGTCCAACAACAAAACCGTTTGCGGCGTACGCTTGAGTTTGGCGGTTATCACAATCGCCGCAGAATGCGTGACTGGTGCAAAGAGCATTTGTCAATCATTGATGCTGTCGTTATCGGGGATTTGGATCGGGCCAGCGAGGTTATGCGTACGCATCTCCAAAACGCCTCTGAGACTATGCTCGCAATCAGAGGCATTAGCGAGACCCGAACATCGCGCAATCGGTGACGGCGTCTATTTGTGTTCGGTCGCTTTCTCGAGAATAGGGGCTCTTAAGATCCTGATAGGCCGGCCTTGCTTCGCCTGTCGGAGCATACAAGCGGCGCTAGCCATAATCTGGCAATCGCCAGTGCGACCTTGGATAGGCTGGCGCAGCGCGATGCATGCGACTGATGAGCTCTAATCTTCTTGTTGAATTCCAAGGTGCCGTGATCCCGCACATTGTGCATTCATTCCAAGACAGTCGCGGGCAGATTGTATTATTGTCGGCCATATAAGCAATTCATGCTGAGGTGAACGGTGGTGGTTTGTCGATCGTCTGACTTCGAACGCCGCTCTTCACGATCTCGAAATTGCTCTGGATAGAGCCTCTGCATGCGGCCTGTTGGATCACAGACGAACGCAGCAAAATTGGATATGGTGGTTTGGATTGTTTAATATGCACATTTATATGCAAAATTTTCTGGACAGATACGGATTCGTCGGTCTAGCGTGCAGTATTGAGGTTCGAAGGTTTCCACCCTGCGGCACCAACTGCCAGGGCCTTGCTCTCTCTGGCAGTGTCGGGTCGGGTCCAGATCGAGAAAAATTGAAGGCCGCGTTGGTTGGGTTCGTTGTGGACCTTCCGGCGGCTGGGGGCTTTGAGGAGTATCATGGCTGTTGCGTCTACGAACGGGCCTATCTGTGACCCCGACATCAATTTGGCCGCTCGCATGCTGGAATTACTCCGAGATGCAACGCGCGACGGCGCAGGTGTCACGCGCGCGGCATACGGTGCCGGCGAACAGCTGGCACATGATATGGTCAAAGAAGAAGCCGTGCGAATGGGGCTCGACGTTGCTATCGATGCCACTGGCAACCTCTACGTGACGATGCGCGGGTCCGATCCGAACGCAAAGACTGTAATCATTGGCTCCCATATGGACTCGGTTCCTATAGGTGGAAACTATGACGGAGCCGCAGGGGTGATCGCGGGACTGGCGGTACTATCCGGCTGGCATCGCGCAGGCTTCCGGCCTCGGTCGAATGTCGCTGTGATGGCCATCCGCGCCGAAGAGAGTAATTGGTTTCCTTATTCGTACATCGGCTCCAAAGGTGCGCTCGGTTTGCTACCGTCCGAGGCACTTGATGTCCAGAGATCAGATACGGGTCGCTCGCTGCGTGATCATATGTTCGAAGCCGGATTTGATCCCGATTCTGTGGCTGCTGGGGTCGCGCACGTAAAAACTGGCGAGACCCTTGCTTACATTGAGCTTCACATCGAGCAAGGTCCAGTACTCATCGGAGCTGACCGACCCGTATCGCTGGTCACCGGCATACGAGGGAGTTTCCGATATAGGCACGCTCGCATTATAGGCGAGTATGCACATTCGGGCGCTGTGCCGCGCGCTTTTAGGCGCGATGCCGTTAGCGCAGCCTCTGAGTTGGTGACGCGTCTCAACGCCGAATGGGTGGCAATGGAGGCTGACGGCGCAGACCTAACGTTCACAGTCGGCATATTTTCAACCGACCCAGTGCAGCATGCTTTCAGCAAGATTGCTGGTGAAGTTTCTCTTTCTATCGACGTAAGAAGCCACGTGCCAGATTTTCTCGAAGATATGCATGAAAGACTTACACGCTGTGCCCGGGAAACAGCAAGGAAATACAATGTCACTGTTGAACTCGGTCCAAAAACGGCCAGTCAGCCGGCCCTCATGGATGAGTCTATCCTTACGACTTTTCGCAAATCTATGTCAGACCTTGGCCTTGACTCATTTGAGATGGCCAGCGGAGCAGGGCACGACGCAGCGGTTTTTGCCAACGCGGGTATCCCGACCATAATGCTGTTTGTTCGAAATCAAAATGGAAGCCACAACCCGGATGAGGCCATGGAAATGGATGATTTTCGGTTGGCGATTAACCTGCTTGCCGCAGGAGTAGAGCGCTTGGTGGATTGAGGACTGATGCGAAAATCATTCAATGCCTGCGGCGGTCCCAGCATTCCGTATTGATCACATCGAGCCGACTTCCTGAAAGCAGCGCAAGAATGTGCTCTGCGGCAGCAACTGCTGTAGCCTCGAGGGCGTCCACAGTGGACCCACCGATATGAGGACTAAACACCGTGTTGGGCGCCGAGAGTATCGGATTGTCTGGCGACATGCTTTCGCTAGAAAACACATCAAGCCCTGCGCCAGCAATCTGACCGGTCTGAAGTGCATTTAGCAGAGCCCTTTCGTCGACGAGAGCTCCGCGAGCCGTATTTATCAGAATGGCCGTCTGTTTCATAAGTCGAAATTCTCTTTCGCCTATTATACCTCTCGTTTTGTCGCTCACGACACTGTGCAAGCTTATGACATCAGACTCTCGCAGTAGGTCATCGAGCAGAGAGGCTTTCTCGTAACCGAGCTCCTCCAAGCTTGCAGCATTTGTATGGTTTGCGAGAACGACGATGCGCATGCCGAAAGCTGCACGTGCCATAGCAGCGACACGTGTGCCAATGGCGCCAAAGCCGATTAAGCCCAAGGTCTTTCCTGATATGCCCCGCAAGTCGCGACGGTATTTGAAATTGAAATCACATTCGCGCACCGCGCGATCGGCGTCTGTAAGAGAACGCAAGGTAGCGAGCATTAGACCGATTGCATGCTCGGCGACGGAGCTACTATTTGCGCCAGGCGTATTGGCGACAGGAATTCCTAGCTTGGTAGCATGGCCTATATCGATGGCGTCCACACCGCTTCCATGAGAAACGATAGCTCGCAGTCGAGGCGCTCTGTCCATCGCGAAGGCTTGAAGACCAGCAGATCGCGTGATCACTGCGTCGACATCTGCGATTTGCTCAAGGACGGTCGCATCGTCGTAAGAAGGACATTTGCATACGATCACTCCACTCTCATTCAATTTCTCGTAGCCGGCGGAATGAATCGGCTGAATCACCAGGACTTTAGGCATCGCTTTGGTTTCTAAAGCGGCTGGTCTCGAATCTATTTGAAAAGAAGTCACGAAATTCTCCCACCGAAAATAGTACGACCACACTCATGGGAAGCCTTGCTGCAGTCTCATCAGAGGATCGTACATTAACCGTCAGATTAAACAATTCAAGTGGAAACTGCCTGTAGGCCACGCTTCGTGATCGCGGCTGTTGGCGCAGTGAATTGGATCCTTAATAGTCCATTCCGCCCTTAATGCTTCGAAGTCGCGTGGGTCTCGAGTCCGTTTAGGTCGACTGATATCGATGATGCCCCAACTGACTTATTTTTTTGAAAATGTACAATTATTTTCTTGATGAGATGCGTGCCGGACAGGAATAGAGCATCGTTGCGAATGGTCTGCCATGCCGGGTTCATTCCTCAATGGTTAAGTGGTTGGTGGATCTACCTGCAGCGCCCTTGCACGCTAAACGACGTCATGTACCCGACGTAAAGCGGCTAACCATCTGTCAACTGGCTAGACATATCGCCGGGGGTTGGACGCCGCGAGCTCACTCAACGTGGTTCTCAGGACAGCACTCCACAAACGCGCGCGTGGTTGCAATCTGTACCCCGGACTTGTTCCAGAGGACGCCTGTCACGCGCCTTTCCGTATGATCAAGTACGATTTTTCGAAGCTTAAGTCCCTCGGGCCATGGCGGAGCCCAGTCAGGTACGATGGAAATGCCAAGTCCACGGTCGACAAGAGCGGCAATCGCGTCAAGGGCGTCAAGCTCCAGCCATTCACGAACCTTGAATCGGTGCCGCCGCAAATACTGGTCGACCAGATGTCCGCCCCATTGATTGCGGTCGTAGCGAATGAAGGGATGTCGCTGGATGGCGGATCGAACGTCCTCCAATGGCATTGCCTGTGGAGCGATCAACACCAATGGTTCGTCCCTGACCGGCAACCAACCGGTGGACTTCGGCATTTGAAACGCCGGGCGTACCAAGAGTGCTGCATCGAGGTCGCCCTGGGTAACCGCGCTATAGAGATCCATCGACGAACCGGGTCGCACGAAATACTCGATCAGCGGGTGGCGTTCGTTGAGCCGCGAAATAATGCCCGGAAGCAACCCCGTTAGGGCAGTGGCTGTTGCGCCGAGCCGCAAGCGTCCCTTTGGTTGATCATTTGCCGCCAGTGCGCGCAAATCTCGAGTGGAATCGACAAGCATTCTGGCGTGCTTGAGGATTGCCAGACCTGATGCCGATGGCTGAACTGTGCGCCCGACACGCGTGACCAACGGATGGCCGACATCGATCTCCAGGGTATGCAGACGCTGTGCCACCGCGGCTGGCGTAAGGCCAAGTCGGCGCGCGGCGGCAGCGACCGATCCATCGTCGACTACAGCTATGAAACTCTCTAGGAAACGGATATCCAAGATAAAGATTTCCTACTGTTTGAACCTGCAAAAAATCATATTTTCTACCGTTCTTCCAGTGCTATTTAGGGGCAGGGCGCGTATGCGCATTTTATCGCCACGGGGCCGAAATCGATGTTCATCGAAACAAAGTTCATGAAGCTGGGCGTAGAGGGTGCTCCCGGTCAGGAGGTCCGGCAGAAGAATGCCGCTACGGATTTAAGCCTTCGCGGCGAACCGTTGAAAGGAAAACGGGTCGACTTCTCCCATGGGGACGTTGACGCTCATAAACCGACGCCGGGCTCGTTCGAGCTTTTCTCAGCGGGTGTCGCGGTAGGTGGCGCCCAGGCCTATACCGAGTATCGCGGTGATGGCGACATTCGCCGCGAGCTTGCGCCCAAATTGGCTGCATTCACCGGCAAGTCTGTCGATCCCGAGGACGGCCTGATCATCACGCCCGGGACACAGGGTGCGCTGTTCCTAGCTGTTGCGGCGACGGTCACGCGGGGAGACAAGGTAGCGATCGTCCAGCCGGACTATTTCGCCAATCGCAAGATAGTGGAGTTCTTCGAAGCCGAGATCATGCCTGTGCGCCTAGACTACGAAGGAGCGACGGATGAGAGGGCAGGGATTGATCTCGACCAGTTGGAAAGTGCCTTTCGGGCTGGCGCGAGGGCCTTCTTGTTTTCCAACCCCAACAACCCAGCCGGCGTCGTCTACTCCGCCGATGAGATTGCAGCGATCGCCTTGCTCGCCAAGCGATACGAGGCCACGGTAATCGTCGACCAGCTCTACTCGAGGCTCGTCTATCCAGGCGTACACTATTCCCATCTGCGCGCCGAGGCGATCGACGCTGATAACGTCGTCACCATTATGGGCCCGTCAAAATTGGAATCGCTTTCCGGCTATCGTCTTGGTGTTGCGTTCGGATCGAAGGAAGTCATTGCTCGCATGGAGAAACTGCAGGCAATTGTCAGCTTGCGCGCGGCCGGCTACTCCCAGGCCGTGCTGCGCTGTTGGTTTAACGAGGAACCGGCATGGTTCAAGAACCGCATTTCACAGCACCTGTTGATCCGCGATGACTTGATCGCCGTTCTACTCGACATCGATGGGGTGGTCGTCCGATCGCCGCAGGCAGGCAGCTATTTCTTTCCGAAACTTCCGAAAATGTCGGTATCGGCTGCCGATTTCGTCAGAATATTGCGACTTCAGGCCGGCGTGATCGTAACGCCTGGCTCTGAATTCAGTCCGCACACGGGAAACAGTGTCAGATTGAATTTTTCTCAGGACCGTGATGCCGCTGTCGAGGCGATAATGCGTTTCGGGTCCTTGATAGAAAGATATCGCTGATGACTGGTGTGCGAGGGCCAAAGCCTCAGGGCGACTATGTTCCTGCAACACGGCAGGGTAACCTAATTTTCACGTCGGGAATGACACCGCGTAAGGACGGAGTACTTACGAAGACCGGACTAGTTCTGCGCGACGCGCCGTTGGACATTTATAGCGAGGCGGTCGAACTGGCTTGCGCCAATGCGCTAGCCGCTGCCCGAACAATGTTGCGAGACGGCGAGAAGATCAAGACGATTGTGGCGCTGACCGTCTATATGGCAGCCGAGCCCGGGTTTACCGCGCATGCGAAACTGGCTGACTTCGCTTCGGCATTTTTGCGCACGGAACTGGGTGACTCTGGGATCGGGAGCCGGGCCGCTATCGGTGTCGCGACGCTGCCTGGCAACGCGCCAGTAGAAATTCAGCTTGTCGCCGCGACTTAAGATAGCTTCCCCGCCTCTGTCGCCGCTCCAACATGACACTGGTCAACAGTAGTGAGAGACATATGACAACCGATTTCGTGATGGCCCCGCAACCTGCGGTCACGCTGGCGGTGGAAGGCAGTCCAGCGCGTTTCCCTACAAACCGTATATTTTGCATCGGGCGAAATTATGCGGCGCATGCCGTCGAAATGGGGCATGATCCAAACCGAGAGCCACCGTTTTTCTTTTTGAAACCGGTTTCGGCCCTTGCGACTGATGGCATCTTTCCTTTTCCGGCAGGCGTTGGAGAGGTTCATCACGAAGTCGAATTGGTCGTGGCGCTGGGAAGTGGTGGCAAGGACATTGCATTGGAAGCCGCGATGCATTGCGTATTCGGCTATGGCATTGGACTCGATATGACATTGCGCGATGTACAGGCTGAAGCAAAGAAGCTCGGCCGGCCGTGGGATGTGGCCAAGGGCTTCGACGGTTCGGCGCCTTGCGGCGCAATTGTACCAGCCACCCGCATAGGGCATCCCACCAAAGGCGAGGTATCACTATCGATCGATGGAATGGAGCGCCAGCGAGGCAACCTCGATCAGATGATCTGGAAGGTGCCTGAGATGATCGCGGCGCTGTCCCGGTCGTTCCAGTTGAATGCGGGTGACTTGATCATGACCGGCACCCCAGCGGGTGTTGGTCCAGTCAAGCCGGGTGACCATCTTTGGGCGCAAATCGAGGGGGTCGGTAACCTGACAGTTCGTGTCGAATAGTCCCGTGGCGCCATGAACTGATCAGGCCGACGCGACACCGCCCAGTAGGTCGATTGTCCACCAATGATCGGGATGGAGCGGGGCGTCCGGATTAGAACGCTTTCTCACCGAGGCAAGCATCGCCTGGATCTCCTGTTCCGTGCTCCTTGCAATGCATTCAGCCGCGTCTGCGTCCACAGCCTCGAAACGCAGCGCCTGTCCCGGTCGCGCTTGCGCTACTTTGCGAAGATCAGCCCCGATGACAGTTGCGATCTTGGCGTATCCGCCTGTTGTTTGCCGATCCGCAAGAAGGATGATGGGCAGCCGCGTGCCCGGCACCTGGATGCTACCGTTGGCAATGCCGTCGGACACGATGTTGAAATCACCGGAATGCTCGATCGCTTCGCCTTCCAATTGGCACCCCATCCGATCGACCTTCGTCGACAGCCGGTATTCCGAATTGAGGAAAGCCGATATTCCTGCTGAGGTGAACAACTCATCCTGCGGGCCGAGCACAACACGAACCGCACCTAAATGAGATGGCATCAGTTGGGGATCCAGTTCCCGGCAAATCACTGGATCTGAAGGCGACCCAACCGGAACGCATTGACCGGTGCGCAGCGCCCCGCCGTCAAGGCCGCCAATATTCGATCTCGTATGCGTGGCGCGGCTACCCAGCACTAGTTGGGATAGGATGCCGCCTTCCACAGCGAGATAGCCGCGCAGTCCGTCGCGCATTGTGCCTATCGTGACGATGGCGCCTTGTTCCGCAATGAAGCTTGTAAAGGGCTCGGCAGGAACTCCATCCACGGTGATCGAGGCAGATGCTCCCGCGTAGGCGATATGGCATGGACCTGCGCGAACCCTGAACGTCATGCCCGTCAGTGTCATCTCAATCGCAGCGGCATTTTCGCCATTTCCCACCAAGGCGTTGGCCGCCCGCAAGGCAACCATATCCATGCCGCCCGACGCAGATATGCCGAAGCGCTGATAGCCGAGCCGGCCCTTGTCTTGGATGGTCGACAAAGCGCCTGCGTCGATGATTTCGAGCTCGTTAGTCACGATGATCCTCACGCTCCGCAACAGGTTCCCCTGCTTCCGCGGCCTGAAGTTGACGGTCATATTCACCCTGCGTCACCGGGTGAAAACGCAGATAGTCTCCAGGTTCAAAGAGGAATGCCCCGGACTGACGCGCCGGATCGTAGGTGCGCACCGCCGTCCTTCCCAGCATGTGCCACCCACTTGGAATTTCCAGCGGTGGCGACACCGCGGTTTGCATGCCACCGACGGATATGCTGCGGGGTGGGGTTTTCAGTCGAGGTTCGGTGCGGCGGCTAGTGTGAAGGAGCGGATCGAGTCCCCCAAGATAGGCGAAACCGGGCGCGAAGCCGATCATATAGATGCGATAAGTAACAGCCGCGTGTCTTGTGACGACCTCTGCTTCATCGATTCCATGTGTGCGGGCGACAAACGACAGATCGATACCGTGATCGCCGCCATAGCATACCGGTATGTGCCAAAGGCTTCCATGCCGGTCGGGCACCTTTGGTGCGCCCCACATGGAGGTGACTGCCTCTTTGAGTTCCGACTTTGAAAGCTGCAACGGATCAAACTGGACGAACAGCGAGCGATATGTCGGGATGACTTCGAGAACTCCGCGGAGTTTTGCTTCCCCCAAGGTCTCAGCGAGCGTCATAACGGCCGCATTTGTCTTGCCGTCGATCGTGCTGCCAAACTCGACGACCAATCCGCCTTCGGCTGCATCGAGGAACCGGAAGTTGCGCTTCGGCATCTCCATGAGAAATCAACCCTCCGACGTGACAAGCTGAGTCAACAAGGCAATCGCTACTCTGAAATTCTCCGGCTGCATCGCTTCGTCGGAGTTATGGTTGTTGCGCACCGAAATCATTGCTGACGGCTCTCAGTGTGGGATCGGCTTCGGAATCAAACATGAAGGCATGGAAACATATTCCTAGCTTTAAAATCCCTCTTGCGTTCCATTGGTATACCAGCGATACTCCAGATATCAAGCCTGACCGGATAAAGTTCGCTGGACTGTTGAAATTACCTTAGGGGAACTCATGACAAGCAAGCTCGACCGACGACTTCGCAAGCCATCTCGAAACGGATTTCGGGACCAACGAGGGCCGTTGTGATCCTCGTTGCGAGGGCCAACACGATTGCCGATGGGATCGTTGACGGAGCCTATGCCAAGCAAATGAAATTGCGGGATTCGATCTTCACGATCGGAGCCGATCCGCACCTCGAAATAGCTTGTCCGCGGATTTCCAACGCGTCCTTTCATAACGGAGTCCGACATATCGTGCGCACGATCGATATTAACTGCGACATGGGAGAGGGTTTCGGCGTCTACAAGCTGGGCGACGATGAAGCGATGATGTCCATCGTGACGTCAGCCAACATTGCTTGCGGATTTCACGCCGGCGATCCCCTGGTCATGCATAGGACGTTGGCTGCTGCAGCGGCCAACGGAGTCAATGCCGGAGCGCATCCGAGCTTTCTCGACCTTTGGGGGTTCGGTCGTCGGCGCATCTTGGATGAGAGCCCTGAGGACATCGCCAAGCAGATAACATATCAGATCGGCGCCTTAGGCGCGTTAGCAGCGAGCCAGGGAATCAAGCTAGCGCATGTCAAGACACATGGCTCCCTGGGGAACATGGCTGCTGAAGATCCGGCTTTGGCTGCTGCGATTACAAGGGCGATAGCGGCGCTGGACAGCAATTTGTCCTTTATCGTCATGCCTGCCATGGCCACGGAAAAGGCGGCGATCAACGCGGGCGTAAAGCCGATACGCGAGATCTACGCTGATCGTGCTTACGCCGACACCGGAAATCTGTTGTCGCGTAAGCTTGCCGGGGCTGTGATCCACGACCCTGACCTCGCAGCTGACCGAGTTCTGCGCATGATCGAAGCGGAAGCTGTGATCTGCGAGTCCGGGAAGCGTATCCCCGGGCGCATAGACAGCGTTTGCGTTCACGGCGACTCGCCCGACGCCGTGTCCATGGCCGGCCGCTTGCGAGAGCGTCTCGAGCAAGCAGGATATACGGTTGCGCCGCCTTCCAAGGTTGATAAGTCCTCATGAAGAACCTTTCTGTCGTGAAAGCAAGTCACGGTCGCGCATTCGCCGTCAGGGCCGGCGACCATATTCGCATTGCCACCCCCGCCGGTACGCAGGTATCGGATACATGGGCGTTCGCCGCAAACGATCTACACGAACATCTTTCGATGGATCATACGCGGTCGGTCAACTCCAACATCTTCGTCGACCTCGGGACGCGTCTTGTCTCCAACCATCGTCGGCTGATGATGACGGTCGTCGAGGACACCACACCGGGACATCATGACACGCTTCTTTGTCCGTGCAGTTCGGAGATTTACCGTGAACTTGGCGGGCCGGCGGATCATCGCAGCTGCACTGGAAATCTGCATGATGCACTGGATGAAATCGGTCTCAAAGTTTCTTTCACCCCTGCGTCGCTCAATCTTTTCATGAATGTGCCGGTGGCGTCCGATGGCAGCGTTGACCGCCTGCCACCTCGTTCGGTCGCGGGCGACTCTGTAGTCCTTCGCGCCGAGATGGACCTGACGCTGGTTATTTCCGCCTGTCCGCAGGACATCACGCCGATCAATGGCGATGCTCGCACGCCGACGGATCTGCATATTGAGATCTGGCCGGGAGACGCCTCATGACGCGTCCCGAACAGGTACAGAACGGCACGCCTCTTCTGAAACTTCAGGACATCGAGAAAAGCTTCGGCGACCTGAAGGTGTTGAAGGGTGTTTCTGTCGAGGTGGCCCGAGGCGAGATCGTCGCTATCATCGGCGGCAGCGGCTCCGGCAAATCGACACTGCTGCGCTGCGTGAACCTGATGGAGGTTCCGACCGCAGGCCGAATCGAGTTCCAGGATTTCGTCGTCAATTTCGGCGAGAATCGGAAGAACAGAATAAGCGGCGAGTATCTTAGGCAGCTACGCGCCCAGATCGGCATGGTTTTCCAAAGTTACAATCTCTGGCCACACAAGACAGTGATAGAAAACGTCATGCACGCTCCGATGATCGTGAAAGGCATCAGCCGTCGCGATGCGGAGGAGCAGGCCGAGCAGCTTCTGGCTCGCATTGGCTTGGCGGAGCGCCGTAATCATTACCCGTCGCAGCTTTCTGGGGGTCAGCAGCAGCGGGTGGCAATTGTGCGCGCACTCGCCATGCAGCCGAAGGCTATGCTTTTCGACGAAGTGACTTCGGCGCTTGATCCCGAACTCGTTGGCGAAGTGCTCAGTCTTATGGCGGAGCTCGCGAACGAGGGAATGACAATGCTGATCGTAACGCACGAGATCGCGTTCGCCCGTGATGTGAGCTCACGTACGTTGTTCTTTGATCGTGGTGTGATTGCGGAATCGGGACCGTCGAAAGAGCTGCTGCGCAATCCCCAGAGCGACCGGCTGCGGCAATTCCTGAGCCGCGTCCTGCATGAAACCTATTGAGGCGCGCGCATGAGCAACAATCTTTGGGTCTATGCCCCGGGCTTTCTGAATGCTGCCTGGATCGTGTTTGCAGTCACAATTCTTGTCATCATCGTAAGCTGGATTTGCGGTCTCGCTGCGGCACTCGGCAGGACTTCGAGCCTTAAGCCGGTACGCTGGCTATGCAGCTTTTACATCTGGTTCATCCGCGGAACTCCAACGCTGATCCAGGTCTTCATCGTCTATTTTGGCTTTCCGCAGCTTGGTTTAAAACTCTCGCCTTTTGTGGCCGGCGTTCTGGCGCTGGGGGTGAATTCGGGAGCCTATGTGGCCGAGATAATTCGCGCTGGACTTTCAGCGATCCCACGCGGCCAGATGGAATCCGCCATGGCTCTCGGGATTTCCCGCCACAAAACGATGACCACAATTATCTTGCCGCAGGTCTTCCGGATCATTCTTCCACCATTGACTAACGAGGCAATTACTTGCTTGAAGAACACATCGTTGCTGTCAACTATAACTGTGATGGAATTAACTTTGTATTCTCAGATGTTGATCGCAACGACATTTCGACCGTTTGAATTCTACATCGCAACGGCCATAATTTACCTGGTCATGACGACTGTTTTGTCACAGCTTTCCGCCTATCTTGAGAGGCGAAATTCGCGAAGCCTCGCCTGATCGAGAGGAAAACATCATGACGAACATGCTCCCCATCGACTCGCTATCTCTTCCGCGCTTCTGCGGTGTGTCAACCTTCATGCGGCTAGAACAGAATGCGAGCCTAGAAGGCATCGACGCCGCCATTCTGGGCATACCGTCCGATTCCGGCGCACCTTATCGTACAGGTGCGCGCTTCGCACCGAATGCAATCCGCGCCATGTCGGTCATGCTGCGCCCAATCAATCCCTACCGCGGCGGCCTACATGTCTTCGAGGAACTGCGTGTCCGTGACGTGGGGGATTGCGGAGTCGTCCCAGGGTATCTTGAGGAAAGCTACAGGCAGATTGAAGAGGCCGTTGCAGCAATCGTCTCGGCGGGCGTGGTGCCGATGTCACTGGGCGGCGATCACTCGGTCACGCTTCCTCAATTGCGCGCCGTGGCCGCAAAACATGGCCCTGTTGCTCTTGTCCATTTCGATTCGCACAGCGATACCTGGGACAGTTATTTCGCCGGCAAACGGTATAGTGCCGGAACCCCGTTCCGTCGCGGCGTGGAAGAGAACATCATCGACACCGCACATTCGATCCAGATCGGAATGCGGGGCTCGCTTTTCTCCCCGACGGATGTCAGCCAATCGGTAGAGTTGGGATATGACGTCCTGACGACGGATGACGTGTTCGCCATGGGGCCTGAAAAGCTGGCAGAACATATTGCTGCCCGAACCACCGGAAGACCGGTATTCCTGACCTTCGACGTAGACTTCGTGGACCCGTCGGCAGCGCCCGCAGTGCAGACGCCCGAGGCGGGCGGATTCTCTGCTCATGAGACGCTGACGATCCTGCGCAAACTGAAAAACATCAACCTAGTCGGCTGCGACGTGGTCGAGGTTAACCCTCTCTATGACGGGCCGGGACAAATCACGTCTTTGCTGGCAGCAACCGTGATGGCCGAGCTTCTGTCCCTTTTGGCGGACTGCCGACGCTCTGGAAGACAATCCATATGAAAGATGGGAATCCTGGGCAGCTGATAGCGGAAATGATTTTGAGGGACGCCAGGTCACTGGAGGCAATCTTGGGAGACAGAAAAAACGGCATTGTTTGGAGGATTTGCTGATGCGCAGTGCGGCAGACACGATACTTCAAACTCCTGAGAAAAGCCTGAGCCAGCAGATCTACGATCGGCTCCTAACCATGCTGATTGAGCGGGAGCTACCTGCGGGTACCGTCCTGCAGGAACGCAAGCTCGCCGAAGCGCTTGACGTATCAAGAACGCCTGCACGCGAGGCGCTAAACCGTCTTGAGACAGAGGGTTTCATTTCCCGCCATCCAGGCAATTCAATGATAGTGCGTGAATTTTCCGCGCGGGAGCTGACCGAGGTCCTGCATGTGCGCGCGCTTTTGGAGGCGGAGGCTGTATCCCTAGCGATTGGCCGCATTCCTGCCAAGGAACTTGATGTCATCGAGACAGGTGTGCGTCGCATTCTGGAAGATCGAGATCCGGATCCGCTGGACGATTGGAAAGTAGATACGCTGCTACATGGCACGATCGCCGAAGCCGCTGGGAATGCGCTTTTGGCGAAAATGGCGCTCGAACTGCGGTTGAAGACACGAATGTTCAACCTGACGCATATGCCGGAGCGGTTTCGAGTAGGCCACCTTGAGCACCTAAGGATCATCGAAGCCATCCGCGCCGAGGACAAGGAGGCCGCCAAAGCCGCCGTTCGCGACCACATAGAGGGCGTCAAAAGCTCGATCATTCGGAAGCTGAGCGAGGTCTGAGCGTAATGCCTGCTGATGCAAAAATCCGCAGACGTTGCGGAGCTACCTGGAAATGACGAGCGCGAAAATGCCCGGAGATGCAGCTATCTGCGCGCGGGACTACCTCGATTTCATTTTCGATGGTTCAGGATGGGAGTGCTTTAGCGAGAGCTTTTGGCATGTCTTGGCCCGTGGGTCGATCGGTGGCGGCGAAGTACTTGCCTTGACGCTTGACGGTACGCGCTCGCCGGTTCCTGGACAGTCTCTGCACACGGTTGCGCGAGAGCTTCGCCGAAACGATAGTGCGCCTTTGATCCTCATTTTGACGCCATGTGAGATTTCTAACGACGCCGATCAGTTCCTGGCCCTCGGCCAACTCCTTGCGGCATTGGCACTGCGCAGAACGCACGGCCCGACAGTAGCTGTCGTTCTCGGACCGCTTATCGGACCGCTCGCCATACTGGCGCAGCTTGCCGACATCAATTGCTTAGGCCCGAGGGGAAGTTTGGCGTTGGCTGATCTTGCGACGACAAAGCGGGTTTCCGTGCAAGGTGAGGCCTCGGTATCAGTCGGCGATTTGAGCTGCACGTTTGGAACGGACGCTGCCGCGCTTCTCGGTCTTCGCCGTATCGCTGGTCTTCTCCAGAAAGGATCCGCACTTCGGATCGAGTTAGATACGTTAGATCGCGACGAAGACATTGCGTTCGAGCGTCTCGCCGGAGCCGACACGACCCAACATGTCGACGAGCGTCGCCTGCTAAGGCGGATTTCGGATGAGAGGGAGTTCGTCGAATTCGATAGTTCTGGCGGTTTGATGGCCTGTCTGGCGAAGATCGGCGGGCAGACAGTTGGTGTCCTGGCGAGTACCGGGACAATGTCAGGCGTGTTGGATGCCGCAGCGCTTGGTCGAGCCAGCAAGCTGGTGGACTTTTGTGGGCGGCAAAAGATGCCTGTCGTTACCCTGGTCGACTGCCCGGGACTTGTTCCCGATGATGCGACTTTGGGGGCGTTTGCCAACCTTGTCTCGACTTGGGCCGATAGCGGTGTCCGCGTTGTCAGCCTCGTAGTCAGAAAGGCTATAGGAGCGGCTGCTGCTGCGTTGATGCCGCCGTCGAACGAACAAGTCCTGTTCTGGGAGGGCGCGCGGGCTGGTCTACTGAAAGACGCCACGGGTACACCTTATGGGCAGGTGGTCGCTGGCCGCGAGACGCGGCGCGCATTGGTCGCGACTCTCGCTTCATTTCGGGAGATATCGGTTTGATCTCCCTGTTTCGCAAAATACTGATCGCCAACCGCGGCGAGATTTCTTGCCGCATTATGCGAACAGCCAAGCGATTGGGTATCGGCACGGTGGCAATCTATTCGGATGCCGACCGCGATGCTGCCCATGTTCAAATGGCGGATGAGGCATATCGCGTAGGGCCGCCACCGGCTGCGCAATCTTATTTGGATATTGGTCGCATCGTCGAAATCTGCCGGGGGGCGGGGGTGGATGCGGTCCATCCGGGATATGGCTTCCTCTCCGAACGGCGCGCATTCGCCGAAGCGCTTCGTGACGCCGGCGTAGGATTCATCGGGCCCAACCCCGAAGCCATAGATGCCATGGGAGATAAGATCACGTCCAAACGTGTGGCAGCCGCAGCTGGAGTTTCCGTTGTGCCGGGCTATCTGGGCACGATTGCAAGCGCCGAGGAAGCGGTGCGCATCGCAGATGAAATCGGCTACCCCGTCATGGTGAAAGCATCGGCGGGCGGCGGCGGCAAAGGCATGCGGATCGCGCACTCGGCAGGTGAAGTCGCGGAAAGCGTAGAGCGTTCCCGCTCGGAGGCGGCGGCCTCTTTCGGCGACGATCGGCTTTTCATCGAGAAATATATCGTCGAGCCCCGGCATATCGAGATCCAAGTGCTCGGCGACAAGCACGGCAATGTCATTCATCTTGGTGAGCGCGAATGTTCGGTTCAGCGCCGCAATCAGAAGGTCCTGGAAGAATCGCCGTCGCTTTTTGTCAACGCTGAGATGCGTGAAGCAATGGGGTCTCAAGCGGTCGCGTTAGCGCGGGCCGTTGGCTATGACAGTGCGGGAACGGTCGAATTCGTTGTCGGGCAGGACCGCTCTTTCTATTTCCTCGAAATGAATACCCGTCTCCAGGTCGAGCATCCGGTCACCGAATTTGTGACGGGACTCGACCTTGTCGAGGAGATGATCCGGGTCGCTTCCGGGGAACCTTTGCGACACCGGCAGGAGGATATCCGCCTGACGGGATGGGCGGTCGAAAGCCGTATCTGCGCCGAAAGTCCGGAGCGCGGCTTTCTTCCTTCGGCAGGCCGATTAGACGTCTATCAGGCACCGAAGGAAGAGCGTGGTCGGCTGCGCATTGATGACGGCGTAAGGGAAGGGGACAACATACCCGCGCTCTACGACCCGCTGATTGCGAAGCTCGTCACATATGCCGATACCCGCAACGAAGCGATAGACCTGCAGGCAAGCGCCCTCGACCACTTTGCTATCGAGGGGGTCGCCACCAACATCGATTTCCTTTCCGACCTTCATCTGAATCAGAAATGGCGTCGGGGCGAACAGTCCACCGCACTGATTGCTGATGAGTATGGCGCATGTTTCGAGCAATCTTCGTGCGGCGGTGACGAGTTGCGGTATCGCGCTGCGGTCGCGGCAACGGCCCATGTTGCGGCCTTCTATGGTCAGGGAGGCGCGAACGGCCGTCTAGCGAATCCGATCAGGCTTTCCCTGCTTTACGGCGACAGCCGAATCGATGTCGCCGTCCTGCCGGAAAACGATAGTGCTGTCGTTGAGCTGGAGGGCCGTCGTCTATCGGTTGCGACGGATTGGCACCCGGGGGAACCTTTTTGGCGGGGCTCGATCGACGGTTCGGACGAGCACTTCAAGATATCAGCAACCGGCACACTTTTCGAAGTCGTACGTCGAGGCGTGCGGACATCCTTGCAAGTGCTGACCCCGCGACAGGCAGACCTCATTGATCGCCTGAACAGGACCGACAATGCGCCGCCAACTGGAGAACTCCTGTCGCCGATGCTGGGTGTCCTGGTCCGGTGGGTGGTTGCGGAGGGCGACCGTTTTGCAGCCGGCGAACCGCTCTGCGTGCTGGAAGCCATGAAAATGGAAATGGTGTTGCGGGCGGAGAGGGACGGTGTCGTCTCACAGCTCGCGGTCGCACCAGGGACGAGCATTCAAGCCGATACCGTCCTGATGCGCTTCGCCTGAATAACAATTTTGAAACTACGGAGATACCCAATGCAAACGCTCTTTCCGGAACCTGCTCGCATATCGCGGCTTCAAATGCCCGAGCGTAAGGCTCAAATCGGCATGTCGCTGCGGCAGGGCGAACGACTTCTAGAGGAGAATTCTTCCAGGCTATCAGGCCTGGTAGATCTCACCTATGCCGATACAAAGCGCTTTCCCGCGCCCGACTATGCGATCGAGGCCTTCACCAAGGCCGCGACTGCTGGAGGCTTGAGTTACACAGCCTATCGCGGAGGCAGGTCCGTTAGGGAAGTTGTTGCTGCCAATGTCAGCGCGTTTGTCGGCATCGAAGTCGATCCAGACCGCAACCTGATCCTAACGCCGGGCACACAGGCCGGACTCTATGCTGCGCTGTCGGCCGTGGTTGAGGACGGTGACAAGGTAGCCATGATGGATCCTGACTATCTAACGAACGAACGCATGTTGCGTTACCTGTCCGCGCACCCGATTCGTATACCGCTGCGGTGGGAAGAAAAACAGGATGACACGATTGACTTCGATGCGCTCGAAGCGGCCTTCAAAAGTGGCGCCCGTGTCTTCGTATTTTCCAACCCCAACAACCCGACTGGTACGGTGCACTCGCCTACGGTGATCAAGAGACTGGCCGAACTGGCCATACGATACAATGTATTCGTAATAGCTGACCAACTCTATGCGCGGCTTGTTTACGACAACCGCCCCTTTTTGCACCTCGCTTCGGTGCCGGGCATGGCCGAGCGCACGGTTACCCTGCTCGGTCCATCCAAGACCGAGTCCATGAGCGGATACCGACTCGGTCTTGCAATCGGACCAGCTGAGATTGTCGACAGGATGGAAGATCTGCAGAGTATCACGGCCCTCCGTGCGCCGGCCTATGCGCAACATACGCTCACGCATTGGCTGGTAGATGACAGGGATCTTGTTGCTCAGCGCATACAGGAATTCCAATCGCTTCGCGATTTGGTCGTCCAAAAGTTCCGGAATACCAATTTTCTTACAGTCGTTGCATCAGGCGGATCTTCTTACATATTCCCGCGCGTTGTTGGGCTGGATCAAAGCGACAAGGACATTGCTTTGGCCCTGCAGAATAAGGCGGGGGTCATAATCAATCCTGGATTTCAATCGGGTCCCGGCGGCATCGGCCACTTCAGGATCTGCTTTGCGCAGGAACAAGGCGTGCTGGAGCGCTGCCTTGATCGAATCGTGTCGGTTCTGGGCGATCTTGCGAAGCGCTGAAGCCACAGATGACGGTGGCCGTTTCCGTGCAACTCAACGAGGAGAACGTCAGGCGGTCGACTGGCGTTCGAACTCAATAAATCGCTGCCGGACTAGAAGCCCTTCGGGCATACTCAAGCGACCTCGATCCAGGACTGTAGACAGTAACTCGTGCTTCCATGGCGTCGGCGCGTCAGTCGAGAATCTTCTCGCTAGCGGCAACGATATCGCCATCCTCTACGGCCTTGAGTTGACGCCTATACTCTGACGGCTTGATCGGGTGAAATCGAATGTAATCCCCAGGACCGAACAGGAAGGGTCTCGTGTTGCGTTGCGCATCGTACGTGCGCACGGCCGTTTGGCCGATCAAATTCCAGCCGCTCGGAATTTCGATCGGCGGTGAAAGCGCTGTCTGCATGCCCCCGATGGAGATGCTGCGCGGCGGCGTTTTGATACGCGGGTCGAGACGACGACTGGTATGAAGAGTACGGTCGAGGCCCCCGAGATAGGCGAAACCAGGTGCAAATCCGATCATGAAGATTCGATAGGTCGGTGCCGAATGCCGTGCGATCACCTCTGCCGTGGTCAGCTCGTTTGTTTGGGCGACTACGGAAAGGTCGATTCCGTGGCCCCCGCCATAGCAAACCGGTATGTGCCACAGATCGCTATGACGCTTCCTGGCGTCGGCGAAAGTCGTCCCCGAAATGGTCTCGACAAGTGAGTCTCGGTGTAGGCGATCCGGATCGAATTGAATTAGCAGCGAGCGGCAGGTGGGAATGACTTTAATCACGCCGTCGAGATTGAGGTCGCGGAGCCGATCGTTGAGCGACAAAACGGCTAGGTTCGTTGGTTCATCTACGTCGTGACCGAGTTCGACGACCAGTCCCCGTCACCGGCATCGAGAAAGCGCGGCGCAAAACGGTCCGTTTGCCTCATTGCCTAGCGCCCCCTATCAGTAGGCGCGTGAGAGTGGTAGCCGCAACGTTCAAACCATCGAGCCGCATCGCCTCATCGCGATTGTGATTGCCATTCTGGGTTCGGTCGAAAATCATGGCCGATGCGATCCGTCGACAACACGGCCGCGTCATGTCCGACTCCGCTTGGTATGCCGGCATCCGTTGGGGCATGCGTGCTGCCGGATCGTGCCCTCCACTCCAAGCGAACACCGCGACTGGATTCGACTGAGCCTCTGAATTGCATCAGGCCGAAAGCACGCTGTTTAACGAGCGGGGTTCAGTGATGCGAACATCAGACAGATATTCCTCTTGCGTTCTTCTGGTATACCAGCGATACTCCAAGCTGCCTCACTTGCCTGGCGAATGCAACCCTAGGCTCCTTGTCAGCAGATGATGGGTCCCGCACGCGATCAATCCAGGGTCTTGGTGCAGGCAAAAGGATGCGATCCGTAAGAACACAACCACAGAGGGTGTCATGAAAATCAAACTGCTGGCGGTCATCGCCGCACTTGCATTTGCAAATGTCGCTGCTTCGAACGGCGAAGATCTCAAGCTGATCCAGCCAGGAAAGATCATGGTTGCCACCGAGGGGACATATCCTCCATTCTCGATGCGCGCCGCGGACGGCGGGGTCGATGGCCTCGAAATCCGCGTCATGAAGGAGATCGGCAAAAGAATTAGTCTTACTTATGAGCCGGTGATCACCAAGTGGGATTCCTTGTTGGTGGGCCTGGCGGCCAACCAGTTCGACGTCATCAGCGCAGCAATGGACATTACAGAGGAACGTCAGAAGGCGGTGCTATTTTCCGACGGCTGGCTGGAGTCTGGCGGTCGCGTGGTCACGACCAAGGACTCTGCCATCAAATCCGCCGCGGATCTCAAGGGCAAAACTGTCGCAGCACTTGTAGCGTCCAACTGGTATAAAATTGCTCAAGAAAAGGGCGCCACGGTCAAGGGATATAAAGCTGAATCAGACGCGCTGCAGGATCTGGTCAACGGGAATGTCGACGCTGTCATTACCGATGCGGTGGCCGCTGGTTATGCGATCAAGCATGCAAACCTTCCGCTGACGATGACAGACGACTTCGTCAGTCATGTTCAGAAAGGGTTCGCGTTCAACAAGGATCGCAGGGAGCTCGTGGTCAAGGTAAACAAGGCTTTAGCCGACATGATCGCAGATGGTACATATGCCAAGCTGACAACTGATCTTGTCGGATTCGACCCTCATCCGGCACAGCCAATCCGCACGCTGCAATGACCGATAAGGCGACGGCCGCCCATTGGGCGGCCTCGCATCTTTGTTGCTTAAGGACGAGGTAGGGGCAGGCGTATCGACCTAAACTGTGACACGGGGGAAGGCTTTGGCCTGCCGTTCTCAAGCCGGCGATACCCTCGCGATGCACCGGACTATACGCGATCATCGGCGGCAGCGGATCTGGAAATCGGACGCTGCCGCGCTGTGTCAATCTGATGGAGCGGCCAAAGCGCGCTAGTATCTAATCGCGAAAGGTACGTCCTGTGACGGCGACACTTTTCCTGGATTCCCTTGAACTTCCGCGATTCTGTAGACTACCAACATTCATGGGGCTAGAGCTAGGCAAGAGTCTCGAGGGCATGGATGCCGCGATCCTAGGCATTCCTTCCGATTCCGCCGCTCCGTTTCGGACAGGCAGCCGTTTCGGGCCTGGCGCGATCCGCAGCATGTCAGCCATGTTGCGCCCGAATGGTTCTTCTCGCGGCGGCGTCAAAGCCTCCGATGCCCTTCGTGTCAAAGATGTGGGCGACTGTAGTGTCGTGCCCGGAAACCTGGAAGAAACCTATAAGCAGATCGAGGCAGCGGTAGGTGCGATCGTTTCGGCGGATGTAGTTCCCATGTCACTAGGGGGCGATCATTCTGTCACCTTGCCGCAGTTGCGCGCCATAGCGCAGAAGCATGGCCCCTTGTCTTTGGTTCGCTTCGATTCGCACAGCGATATCTGGGACAGTTACTTTGCCGGCAAGCGCTACAGCGCTTGCACGCCTTTCCGGCGCGCAGTCGAGGAAGAGATTGTCGACCGTTATCATTCGATCCAGATCGGAATGCGGGGCTCGCTTTTCTCCCCGACGGATGTCAGCCGATCGGTGGAGTTGGGGCACGAGGTGCTGACTAGTGATGACGTTTTTGATCTTGGCGCCGACCGGCTCGCCGAACGCGTCCGGGCTCGAACAGCCGGTCGGCCTGTGTTTCTGAACTTCGATATGGACTTCATCGATCCGGAGTCGGCGCCTGGCGTTCAGACACCTGAGGCCGGTGGGTTTTCGGCCCGTCAAACCATTTCAATCCTGCGAAGGCTGAATGGCATCAATCTGGTTGGTTGTGACGTGGTCGAGACCAATCCCCTCTATGACGGGCCGGGCCAAATGACGGCCCTGCTTGCAGGAACAGTAATGGCCGAGTTGCTTGCATTGCTGGCCGAGGAGCGCAGTAGTCAGAAGGCCAAGGAAAAGACAGCATGAGTTTGGTGGCGTATCGCATGCGTGCACTCTATTTCTCGACACCCCGCCATATTGGCGAAGCCGCGGCTCGTGCCTCTATCGAACAGGAGTTGGTCGGAGCCTGCAAGCGAACTGCCGACGCGATCTCGCGCCTGAAACGCACGAGCCGGAGATTATGATGGCACGTGATTTGGCGAAAGCAATCCGCCAGGCGCCGGACAAGAATCTTAGCCAGCAGATTTACGATCGTCTGCTCACCATGATGATCCAGCGCGAGCTGCCTACCGGCACTGTTTTGCAGGAGCGCAAGCTGGCCGACGCATTGAACGTATCGAGGACGCCGGCGCGCGAAGCGCTCAATCGCCTCGAGACTGAGGGTTATATCTCGCGCCGACCTGGAAATTCCCTGATCGTACGCGAAATCACTGTGCGCGAGCTTGTCGAGATCCTTCACGTGCGCTCCATTTTGGAGTCAGAAGCCATCGCATTGGCAATTGGCCGCGTGCCGAGCGAGGAACTCGACTCGTTAGAGGCAGGTGTGCGCAAGGTTCTTGAGGCGGCAAAGCCTGATCCGGACGACGACTGGGAGATCGACTCCCGCTTGCATGAAACGATCGCACAAGCCGGGAGCAACCTTCTCTTGGCCAAGATGCTTCGGGAACTCAGGCTGAAGACCCGAATGTTTAACATGATCCGCGTGCCAGAGCGATTCCGCGTAGGCCATATGGAACACCTTGAGATTATTGCCGCCCTCAAATCAGGCGACAAAGACCGAGCCAAAGCGGCAGCTCGCAACCACATCGAAGGCGTGAAGGGTGCCATTATTCGCAAGCTGAGTGAGGTTTGAAATCATGACATACGCCATATCAAGCGTAAAACGCGAGGTGGCTACGCGATCTGCCCAGCGCCGTTCGAGGACCAACGGCGAGATTGACGAGGCTAAACACTGATGAAATCGATCCCGTATATTGGCAGTTCGGAACATCATCATCGGGTGCGGACCATCCCTGGCAACATGCAAATGCTGACGGACCTGCCGAGCGGCTGCCCCTTCCGGACACACTGCGCCTACTCGATTGCGGCTGCGCCGAGATCGAACCGGGATTGGAAGCCGTTGCGCCGCAGCACGAGGCGCGCTGCATCCCCGCCAGGGATCTGGAACTGATCGCAAGCCACAGCACCAACGCAATGACCGATGCAACGCCGACCGTCGCCGACGAGCCCCGACTCGGCGCTCGACGTGTCGATCCAATCGCAGGTGAACCTCCTTGAGGACCTGAATGCGCAGCTCAGTCTAACCATGCCTTCATCGCCCACGACCTTGCGATCGTGGTGATGTATCTCGGGCGGGTCATGGAGATCGCCCCGACGCAAGCTCTATTCGAGCCCCAACCATCCCCATACCAAGGCGCTGATGTCGGCGGTCCCGCGGCCGAGGCCGGAGCGACACCGCGAGCGCATCGCGCTGAAGGGCGGTATTCTGAGCCCTGTCGGATCCGCCAAGCGGCTGCGTGTTCCGCACCTGGTGCCCGATCGCCATTCCCGAATGCGCCAAGGCCATCACGCCGCTCGGGGAGTCTCGGCCGGCCATTTCAGCGCCCGTATCCGCACAGCAGGCTGAGGCCGTAACCTTTCCGGCCTAGATTTCGGTGAGCTTCGCTCTCGCCTACCTGCAGCAGGTGGTGCTCGAGGCCGCGCTTTGCTACAGGCATAGTCGGGACTCCGCGTCAATCGTCTCGCTGCGAGGCTGTCTGGATGCCCACCACCTTCTAGAAACGGCAAGGCGGCGCCGAAGCGCCGCCTTCTGCTCGGTCAGGCGACCTTAAGTTGTGCTTTGGCCGCTTCGATTTGCTCACAAAGCTGGTCTACCGTGCGCACTTTGATCAAGCCGCCGTCGGACATGCGTTGCAATGCATCATAGTGGGCGATGTGGGTCGAGGAGGCGCAGGCGTCGCTGACCAGCGTCACGTAGTACCCGCGGTCCGCCGCGTCGCGAGCGGTTAACTCGACACAGCCCTCGGTGACGATGCCGGTGACGAGTAGCCGGTCGATGCCGAGGTTGCGCAGGATCTGGTCGATGGCCGTCGAATTGAAGGTGCCGGCGCTGGTCTTGTCGATGATCACCTCGTCGCCGATCGGCGCCACCATTTCGAGGAAATCGTCGTCACGGGCATCGGACGAGATCGCCTTCTGCTCCTCGGCGAAGGAACGCTGCCCATCGCGGCAGTCGCGGGTGAGATATTTCACCCGGACGTGGATCAGCTCGATTCCGGAGGACCGGCAGGCATCCTGCAGGCGGCGCACGCGCGGCTGGATCTCGTCGACGAAATCCCAGCGTTCCTGCAGCAACTCGGGCTTGCCCTGGGCCTTGGCCAGCCGACCCATCCAGCCGTCGGGGTGAGCGCACATGTTCTGCATATCGACGATAAGAAGCGCGGTGCGCGATGCGTCGAACGGCTTCTCCTTCGGGGCAGGCACAAGCTCATAATAGGGATCGTAGGCCATTCGTCTCGCTCCTCAAGCGTGTTGAAGTTGTGGGGGTAAAGTCGATTCGGCAAGGCGGGCGATGGTCTTGTCGAGATGGTGGCAGGCGACCTGGTGCCCGCCGCCGACGTCCTTCAGCGGCGGCACAGCCAGGCGGCAGATGTCGGTCGCAAGGTGACAGCGGGTGTTGAACCGACAGCCCGGCGGGGGGCGCAGGGGCGATGGCGGCTCGCCAAGGATCGCGACCTGCGCCGATGGGTAGTCGGGGTCGGGCCGGGGCGCGGCGCGCAGCAGCCCCTGCGTATAGGGATGGCGGGGAGCCCCGAAAAGCTGCTCGGTTGGTGCAATCTCGACGATGCGGCCGAGATACATGACGCCGACCCGGTTGCTGACATATTGGACGACGCTGAGATCGTGGGCGATAAACAGCATCGTCAGCCCGAGCCGGTCCCTGAGATCGAGCAGCAGGTTCATGATCTGCGCCTGGACCGAGACATCCACCGCCGATACCGGCTCGTCGGCGACGATGAAGCTCGGCTCGACGGCGAGCGCGCGGGCAATACCGAGGCGCTGGCGCTGGCCGCCGCTGAAATGGCGCGGATGGCGCTCCATAACGTTGGCCGGCAGTCCAACTAGGCTCAGAAGTTCCAACACTCGCGCCTCGATCCCGGCGGGCGAGCAAACGCGATGGACGCTGAGCACCTCCGACAGCATGCGTCGGACCGTAAGGCGCGGATTCAGCGACGAATATGGATCCTGGAAGATCATCTGGAGGTTGCGCCGCGCCGCCATCAGCCTGGGGCCGGAGTATTTCAGGATGTCGTCGCCACGAAAGAGGACAGCGCCCTGCGATGGCTCTACAAGCCGCAACAGCGAGCGTCCCAGCGTCGTCTTGCCAGAGCCCGACTCCCCGACAATGCCGAGAATCTCGCGCGTCTTGATGTCGAATGAGACGTCATCGACGGCGGAGAGCTGCTGCGGCAGCCTGCCGGTCAGGCGCGACAGCAGGCTCTTGGGACCGGCATAGACCTTGGTGAGGTTGCGGACCTCGAGCAACGGCGTGTCCGCCCCAGGCGGGGCGGCAACCGTCACGCTCGCCGGCTGCGATTGGCAAGCGTCATCCTCGCCCGAGTCGGTCGGCCAGATATTGCCCGCTGCGGCGAGTTGCTCGTGCCTGATGCAGCTGGTGAGATGCCCGCCTGCGATTTGCCTGAGTGGAAAGCTGCCCGACATGCATTCGGGGCCGGCGAGCGGACAGCGTGGATGAAAGCGGCAGCCATCTGGCGGATTGAGCAAATCGGGTGGGGTGCCGGGAATCGGCCGCAGCCGCGAGATCTCGCCGTCCGCGTCGATCCGGGGTGTGCAGTTTATCAGTCCAAGTGTGTAGGGATGGCGCGGCGAACGGAACAATGTCCTCGTGTCGGCCAGCTCGACGATCTGCCCGGCATACATCACGGCGACGCGCTGGGAGGTGTGGGCAACCACGCTCATATCATGGGTGACGAGCACCAGGCTCAGCCCCAAATCCTGCTGCAACTGAACAAGCAGCTTCAAAATCTGGTCCTGGATGGTGACGTCGAGCGCCGTCGTCGGCTCGTCCGCCAAAATGATCTTTGGCGAACAGGCGAGCGCGCTGGCGATGACCACGCGCTGGCACATGCCGCCGCTGAATTGATGCGGATAGTCGTCGAGGCGCGTCTCCGGGGCGGGAATGCCGACCTTGCGCATCAGGTCGATCGCGCGCTCCCGCGCCACGGCGCGCGTCGGCACCATGCCATGCTTGAGCATCGCCTCAGTGATCTGGTCACCGATGCGTCGGACGGGATTCAGCGCCGCGATCGAATCCTGGACGATCATTGCGATCTCGGTGCCCCGCAGCTTGTTCAGCTCCCTTCCTGATAACTTGCGCAGGTCCGCGCCGCCGTAAAGGACCTCGCCGCCGGTCGTCTTGCCCGGATATGGCACGAGCCCGAGGATCGAGCGGCAGGTCATGCTCTTGCCCGAGCCGCTCTCGCCGACGATACCCAAGCATTCGCCGGGCTCGATGGCAAAGCTGACCCCATCGGTGACGGTCAGGACACCGCGCTGGGTCGGCATCTCAGTGACAAGGTCACGGACATCGAGGAGCACTGACACTGGCTAGTCCTTTCTCCGCAGCGTATCGGCCAGGCCGTCCGAGAATAGGCTGAGCGCAGCGCTGACGATGACAATGGCAAGCCCCGGCAGGGTGACCATCCACCATGCCGACATGATGAAGGTCCGGCCCTCGGCGATCATGGTTCCCCACTCCGGCGTCGGCGGCTGCACGCCGAGCCCGAGGAAGCTGAGCGAGGTGGTCGAGAGTATGACCAGCACAATGTCGGTGGCGGCGAAGATGAGCGCAGGCACGATGACATTGGGCAGCACGTGGCCGAAGATGATGCGCGTGTTGCTGAAGCCGAGCGCCCGTGCGGCTAGGATGTATTCGCTCTTCTTGGCGACCAGCACCTCGGCCCGCACAATGCGCGCATAGACCGTCCAGCCGGCGAGCGTCAGCGCGATGTAGAGGCTGACGAGGCCGGGGCCGAGGATGGCGATGATGCCGATGACCATGATCAGGAAGGGGAAGGCGGTGAATGTATCGACGACCCGCATGATCACCGTATCCGCGAAGCCGCCGAAATAGCCGGCAATGCCGCCCAGGACCACCCCGAGCACGCTCGGGAAGAGCACGCAAAGGATGCCGATGGTGAGGTTGAGCTTGGCCGCGTAGAGGACACGGGCAAAGATGTCCCGGCCGAAATTGTCGGTACCGAAGATATGGACAGCGTCCGGTGGCCTGAGGGCGTTGCGCAAATCCTGCTCGATCGGATCGTAAGAGGTCAGGTAGGGCGCCAGTAGGCTGGCGAGACCAATCGCCACGAGAAGGGCGATCCCGACTGCCAGGGCGGCACGACCGCGCGGGCGCAGCCGGCGCAGGCCGCTCGGCCGCACAGCCGGACCGACCGGCACCGCGATGGTCGCTCCCTGCGAGGACAGTGCGCCCTTACTCATAGCTCACCCGCGGATCGAGCAGAGCGTAGACGATATCAGTCAGCAGATTGATCACGATCACCATCGCGCCAAACACCAGCGCGATGCCCTGGATCATCGGGTAATCGCGCGCGAAGATCGAGCTGACGATGAGGGAACCGGTGCCGGGGATTGTGAACACGGTCTCGACGATCACCGAGCCGCCCATCAGCCAGCCGATGTTGACGCCGAGGATGGTCACGGTCGAGAGCAAACCGTTGCGCAGCACGTGCCGGCGCAATAGGTTCCACTCCGACAGCCCCTTGGTACGCGCGAACTCGACATGCGGAGAGTTGAGGACCTCGATCACGGCATCGCGTAGCGAGCGGATCAGCATCGGCGCCAATGAGAACGCGATGGTCAGCGCCGGCAGGAAGAGATGCCAGACGCGATCGCCGAAGTTGCGTCCATAGCCGGAGACCGGGAACAGCGGATAGGTTACCGCGAGCATGATCAGGAGATTGAGGCCGAGCCAGAAACCCGGCATCGACAGGGTCAGCGTCGACACGCCGCGCACGAGATAGTCCATGGTCTTGCCTTGGCGGACCGCCGCGATCGTCGCCAGCGGAACGCAAAGCAGGATCGACAGCATCACTGCATAGGCAATCAGCGAACTGGTCACCGGCAAACGCTCGAAAATCACCTGCGACACGCCGCGACGATAGACGAGCGACGTGCCGAGCTCTCCCTGCGCCACATTGGCGACGAATTTCCCGAACTGCCATAAGAGTGGCTGGTCGAGACCCATCTGCTCTCTGAGCGCCGCAACCTTCTCGTCGGAAGCATGGACGCCGAGCATGATGCGCGCCGGGTCGCCAGGGATGAGCCGCACGGAGAGAAAGACGGCGAGCACGATGCCGAAGAGGACCGGCAGCACCTGCAGCAGCCGGCGGCGGAGGAAAACGACGATATCCACGTGATCTCCCTGAGGTGGGCGCCTTCCGCCCGATGACGGGAGGCGTCGTTGCGCAGCGTGATCCTATTCCGACTTCCAGACTTCCCAGAAGCGATGCAGCTTGGTCGGGAAGATGGCGAAGCCGTGGATGTTGTCACGAGTTGCCCAGATGTTGGCCGGATGGAAGAGGTACATCTGCGGGACCTCTTCCATCGCGATGCGCTGGAGGTCCTTATAGAGCGCGGCGCGCTTGGCAGAGTCGAGTTCGGCCTGGGCCTGCCGGCTCAGTTCGACGATCTTGGAGTTGTGGTAGCCGGAGAAGGCCGCGTCCGAGCCGCCTTCTTCCGTCGACCAGAAGTCGAACGAGATGTTCTCGGCCGGATCGATCACGTCATTGGTGCCGAGCTTGTAGAGCATCTGGTATTTCGACGTCGACCACAACTGCCACCAGGTGCCGGATTCGACCGGAGTGATGCTGATGTCGATGCCGATCTTGGACAGCTGGTCCTTGACGATGACCGCAGTCTGCGACGCCAGCGTGTCGCCGCTCGGGATCGTCAGCTCGATGCTGAAACCCTTGGCGAAGGCCGACTCACCGATCAGCTGCTTGGCCTTCTCGAGGTCGTACTTCACCTCGAACTCGCCGGTCCAGTAGAGGATGCCGGGTCCATAGAACGGCGATTTGGCAACCTCGCCGCGACCGAATAGGATAGAGTTGACCATCGCCTGGCGGTCGAGCGCCCGCGCCATGGCCTGCCGGACCTTCAAGTCCGTGAAGGCCGGGACAGTGTGCTGGTTGAGTACCAGCGCCGCCGTTCCGTAGAGGATGTCCTGCGAAACCTTGACGCCCTCCGCCTTGCCGAGCACGTCGGCCTGGCTGTCGGGGACGGTAAGCGCGATATCGGCGTCGCCGCTCTGGATCTGCAGCATGCGCGCATTGTCATCCTGGACGACCCGCATGTCGACCTCGTCGACATAGGGCTTGCTCGGATCCCAATAGCCCGGATTGGGCTTGAGCACGATCTGCTGGCCCTTGTCCCAGGTTTCGAGGCAGAACGGTCCGCTGCCGAGCGGCTTCTCGGACAACGCCTGCACGCCGACCTTCTCGGCGTAGGTCTTGGACAGGATAGCGGTGCCCCAGAGCGTCAGGAACGCCGGGAACGAGACATTGGGGGTGTCGAGCGTAATGTTGACCGTCAGGTCATCCGGCGTCTCGATCTTCGGATTGCCGGGGTACGCCCAGCTCACGTTGGAGTCTTTTTCGAGTGCTCGCTCGAAAGAGAACTTCACGTCCGCCGACGTTATCTTGCTGCCGTCGCAGAACTTCGCATTGTCATGAAGCTTGAAGGTAAAGACCTTGGCATCCGGGCTGATCTGGTAGGACTCGGCCAGCGACGGCTGCAATTCCTTGCCGTCGGGAGAGTTCTGCAGCAGCGTCGCGAAGATTTGCTGCTGGGCCCAGAGCGAATCGTTGTCGCTGGTGAATTTCGGGTCCCAGAGGACCACGTCGGCGGGGCGGGCGACAACGAGCACGCCGCCTTTCATGGGAGTGTCCTGCGCCAGCGCGCTATGGGCAAGGCCGGCGCCGAGGACCGCTACGCCGCACAGCGCGGCGAGGCGAAGGGCGAGTCGAGAACCATGTTTCCGATGTAGAGTAGGTTTTCCCATTCCAGCGCTCTTGGGTTTGATGCTTCCGTTCTTGGCTTCTCCGCAAATTTCTGGTGTCGCGAACCTCAGCCCAGCGCGACGAGCTCGCTGACCGTGCGAGCGCGAATAACGTTGCCGTCGGTCATGCGCTGGACGGCATCGTCATGTGCCGCATGCGTGGAGGACGCGCAGGCGTCGGTGACCAGCGAGACGTAGTAGCCGCGATCGGCAGCATCGCGGGCCGTCAGCTCGACACAGCCCTCGGTGACGACGCCCGTCATCCACAGCCGGTCCTTGCCCATGTTGCGCAGGATCTGGTCGATCGCCGTTGAATTGAACGTGCTGACGCTCGTCTTGTTGATGACGATCTCATCCTTCAACGGGGCTATCCCCTCAAGGATCTCGTAGTCGAAGGGGACCAGCGGGGTTTCGTCCTGCCGGTTCAGCAGGCCGCGCTTGCCGTCGCGCGTCGTGTTGGTGCGAAAGGCGATCCTAATGTGGAGCACCTCGATTCCGGTCCTGCGACAATGGGTGAGTAGCTGCCGCAGGTTCGGCATAATGTCGCCGATGAACTCGAACCGCTCCCGCAGTTGATCTGGCTTGCCCTGATCCTTGCCTAGGCGGCCCATCCAGCCGTCGGGGTGAGCGCACATGTTCTGCATATCGACGATAAGAAGCGCGGTGCGCTTGGCGTCGAAGGCGGGCTCCCGGGGCTCGTGCACCAGATCCCAATAGGGGTCGTGAACCATCATGCATCCTTCGGGGGGTGGCCGGACGGGCGCGCGCCGCTCCATGCATCCTGCTCGTCAACTTATTTTATTGTCGACCAGCTAGTTGTCGACAATTAGATTGTGATATGTGGACTAGCGGCTGTCAATAGCTGCGGGTGCACGTGCGGTCGGACACGTCGGCGCGCGAGCGATCGGCGGCATCCGCCACTCCGTCGAAAATGCGCATGGGCCATCGCAGGGCGAGGACTGCCCCGATACAGTTCCAGTATCCTACAACCAGATCGATGGCCGAACGCCTGGCCTATTCGTCGGCAGCGGCTGCGCGTACTTCACCTGCCCAAGGGCGAAGCTGATTTGATCCACGCGACGCCCTCCAGCCCAGTGAACGTGCGCTTCAGGAAGCCTCAGAGGCTTCCAGCTCCTTCACCATGATGCTGAAGGTTGGCCGATATGAGCGCTGATGGCACCTATGCCAAGCTGACGACCAATCTTGTCGGATTCGATCCCCTCCGTCACAGCCTATCCGCACGCTCCAATGACCGACAAGGCGGCCTCGCCTCTGAGGCTCTAAAGGACAAGGTAAGAAGACATGTAATCTACGTTGTCCGTGTAAACTGCGACATGGGAGTCGTCGCCTCAAACCTGCGGAGCGGCCAACGTCGGTGAGCGCTAGGGGGCAAGCGCACCCGGGCGACGGTGGAGTACCTGTTTCGACAGTGCGACGAGCAGCGGAGATACCGCATTTCGTGGGGGCCGAGAACCCTGGTTGCTAACGATAGTCGAGAATGGCAGCACGGCCCAGCAATCGGTGAAGTCCTTCCCCGGATAGCTGTTATTGGGTCGTCGGTTTCCCTCATTAATTGTCGTATTTAAATGAGAAAATACAATACTCGGCGTTGATCGACCGGGGCCGCTGGATCCGCCATTGCTGACCAGCCGAGAATATGAGCTGCGAGTATAGCTGAGAACCTCGCTGCCATTCCTCTCCAGCATGTTCGTTCGCCGATGATTGACATCGCTTCAGAGTCCCGAGCCCGGAGTATACTATCGCGATCCGACACATTACGCGGCCGAGCCAAATGGTCGGCTTAGAGAAACTCTTTCGGCAAAGTGCATCACACCCAGGCTTCCTCTGCCGTTTACGGTGGGCGCTTCCGAGACCGATCGCCGCAATTTTCAGCAAACGACGCCTTGACAAAGGCAGTCCGTTCTTCGCAATATCTTATTGTCGACAATCGGACATATTGGGCAATGAAGGCGGACCGATGTGACGTGCCTGACAATGCCGGGCGGCTTGAAGCTGGTAGGCTGACAGCCGGTGGTCCGAACATTTTGGACCCGACCAAGACCATGCGGTCGAAGTCGTCGCTTAGAGGGTCTGCGGAACTGTCGGCCCCCATATTGGGACTAGCCGACCTCGTTCAATTAGGGGCCTGCCAACGGCAAAACTTATGGCGATCTCGTTCGATGGCTGAGGCAATGGACCGACGGCCTTGAGGGACGATTCATCTGGCATCTATTCGACGCCGCAGTTGCGACGACTTCGCAGGTCGCCGGCTCGAGTTCCGTTTTGGCCGCCGGACCGACGGTCAAGTCGTCTTTCAAATCTCGGTTCTATAGCAAGGAGGAAGTGCCCATGAAGAGTATGAGTCGCCTTCTTACCGTTATCGCTGGGGCCTTTGCCGCAACGACGTTTGCCGCCCACACAGCACCGCCCGACGACACGTTGGTGATCGCTCTTTCCGCAGACGCCGCTACGCTGGATCCCGCGCAACTTGACTCGCGAGACAACATCAACATTGCCCAACATATTTTCCAGACGCTCTATGCTCAGAACGGAGAGGGAAAATTCGTACCCCAGGCGGCCGACTCGTATTCGGTGTCCGATGACGGGCTTGAGTATACGTTCAAACTCAAGCCCAACATGAAGTGCGAAGATGGTGAACCGCTCGACGGTGAGGCAGCTGCCTATAGCTTCATGCGACCCGCTGATCCGGCTGGCAAATTCACTGGAGACACGACCGGCTATGTGTTTCCCGCCATCGGCTTCAAAAAAGCCGAGGCCATTAATGCAACTGAGTTCAAGGTGACAATCGCGCACCGCACTCCGACTGCATTCGCGCTAATCAATGAAGTGTTTCTGCATTGCAAGGCCGGCTACGAAAAAATGTCGCCAGAGGAGGCAGTGGAGCACCCAATCGCCTCGGGTCCATACAAACTCATCAGTTGGGACCACGGCTCGCAAATTGTGCTACAGAAGTGGAAAGAGCCTGCCACGTTTAAAACCATCATCTGGCGTATCATTCCTGAGGCATCGACGCGTTCGGCTGAGCTCATTGCGGGGAACGTCGACATTATCACCAATGTGGCGCCCGATCAGATCGATGCGATCAACAATTCCGGCAGCTCGGAAGTCAAAGCTGTTCAAGGGACGCGGCGCATCTACGTTGGCTTCAACACCAGCAAGGACTTCGCGTCCACGCCTGGCGGGGCTGCCATCCAGAAGAAGGACGTGCGGCAAGCGTTACAATACGCAGTCGACGTTCCTACGATCTGTAAGCAGCTGCTAAGCTTTGCATGCACCCGCGCCACTGGTCCGGTTAACCCTCCAGAGGAAAATCACTCTTTACAGCCTTATCCATATGATCCGATAAAGGCCGAAAAGATGCTCGACGACGCTGGCTACCCCCGTGGCGCTGATGGCGTTCGTTTTAACATTGTCATGCAGGGTCCGAGGGGGCGCTATCTCAACGACGTGAATGTCGAGATGGCGATCGGTCAATATCTTAACGACATCGGAGTTAAGACCGACGTACAGCCGATGGAGTGGGCGTCAGTATACAGCCCACTTGTGGGCAAGAAGGCAGCTGGTCCGCTCTTCTTCATCGGTAGCGGTGGCAGCCTGGGAAATGCTCCGCTTGACCTCTCAATCTTCTCAACTCCGGACGCCTCGACCAACAACACAAACTGGACCAATCCGGACTTCTTCGCAGGTTGGGACAAGGTGAATAACGCCAAGGCAGACGCAGAACGTCGCTCGGCGATCGACGCCATGCTTCAGACTTTCTACGAGGATCCGCCGTGGCTTCTGCTCTATTTCCAACCTGACTTTTACGGCGTCTCTAAGCGCGTCGACTTCACGCCTCCAGGCAACGAACGCGTCTATCTCTTCGACACTAAGCTGACAAAGTAGCCTAAGTCGTGCGCGACGATCGCCGTCGCGCAAGACCGCGCGAAATTTGCATTAAGGCTGGTGATTGGATCTGAGGAGCATCCATGTCCGATGTCGAGGCCGATGTCGTGATAATCGGATCCGGCCCCACCGGCGGAGCGGCGGCCTGGCGCCTCGCCAGTGCCGGGCTTGACGTCGTATGCCTGGAGCGCGGCGGTTGGTTCCCCTACGAAAAGATCGACCGGGAAGGTCCTGATTGGGAACGCCGCCGGGAACAAGAATTTAATTCCAATCCGAACATCCGGCGCGGGGCAGCAGACTATCCAATCGACGATAATGAGACGCCGATCAAACCGATGATCGGCAATAACGTCGGCGGCGGCTCAATCTATTGGTCGGCTCATGTGCCGCGCTTTAAGCCTGAGGATTTTCGAGTGCAGACCCTCGACGGGGTGGGTGATGACTGGCCTATAAATTACGAAGACCTCGTGCCGCACTACACTTTGGCCGAGGCCCGTTGGGGCGTCGCGGCCATGAACGGTGACCCATCAGCTGCACCGCTTGCCGACGGTTGCATGACCCTTCCCACAATTGCGGCGCATGGCAGGCGACTCGCCGAAGCGCTCGACAGGCGCGGCTGGCATTGGTGGCCGGTCAATTTGGTTGTTGGCAAAGACGGCGACGATCATGGGACGCAGCATTGCACTCATGTCGGTCCATGTGACGTGGGGTGTCCTAGCCGTATTCGCTCGGGGGCGGACCGCGCTTTTGTGGGGGAGGCGATCGCTGCAGGCGCGCGGCTAATGGCCAATACAGCGGTATTGCGGCTCGAGCACGATTCAAGCGGGCAGGTGGTTGCCGCCGTTTGTAGTGGCGAATGCGGAGTTTTCCGCGTGCGCGGCAGCCGCTTCATTTTAGCGGCCAACGGGATAGGCACTCCGAGGCTGCTACTCCTCTCGGCGTCCGCGATGTTTCCCAACGGTCTTGCCAATAGTTCGGGGATGGTGGGACGCAATCTGATGTTGCATCCATATGCACGGGTTGATGGACTGTTTGCTGACTGCCTAGGAGCCTGGGTGAGTGGCGAAAAGGCCGGCATTGTCTCATTTGAATTCTACGCAACCCGGGCTGGGCATGACTTTATCCGGGGCTTCAAGCTTCAGCTCACGGGCGGTCCAGGACCGTTAGGAACCGCATTGGGGACAGCCACCGGCCAGCGTATCGGCTGGGGCGAGCGGCATCATGCGGAGTTTGAAGCGCATTTCGATCATATCTGCGGGTTTACGGTGTGCGCCGAGGATCTAGCTCATCCCGACAACAGGATTGTGTTGTCGCAGATGGAGATCGACGCAGATGGTCTGCCGATCGCAAGGATGATCTACCGCTTGTCTGATAACTCCCGGCGGATTCTCGATTTTGGAATGGACCGAGCCGACGAGCTGCTGCGCGATGCAGGAGCGATTGCAACCTATCGAACGCCCCTCACCACGCAGGCCGGCTTTCATCTGATGGGCACCGCACGTATGGGTAACGACCCAGAGACGTCGGTTGTCGATGCCTTTGGCCGTTGTCATGATGTGCCGAACCTGTTCGTGGCCGACGCGAGTGCGTTCGTTACTAGCGCGGCAGTCAATCCGACTTTGACTGCCCAGGCGTTAGCGCTGCGCTCGGCTGAACACATCATATCCACACTCGCATAATGGTTGGCTCTCACCGCCGAAGGAAAGACTAGCATGAACGGCAAACTTGACGGGAAGATCACGATTGTCACAGGCGCGGCGCGCGGTCTTGGGCGAGCGGTAGCGAGGATGTTTGCGCTCGAGGGTGCCGTCGTTTATGCGCTGGATGTTCTAACCGAGGAGCTTGAGACGCTGACAGCCGAGCCTGGTGATATCCGCCCCAGAACACTAGATCTCACGTCGGCCGCAGATATCTCCCAAGTCTTCTCCCTGGTTGAGGGTGAAACAGGGAAAATCGACGTTCTGGTAAACAATGCTGGAATAATTTTTTACAAGCCGGTCGAGGCCGTTGAGGTTTCCGATTGGGATGAGTTGCTTGCAATCAACTTGCGTGGCCCGTTCTTGTGCATAAGGGCAGCAGCCCCGGGCATGAAGCGCCGTCATTCGGGTTCGATCATCAATGTATCTAGCAATGCCGGGATTATCGGCGGCCTTGATGAATCCACGTACTGTGCTTCGAAATTTGGTATCGAGGGATTGTCTCGTGCACTGAGCAAGGAGTTCACTCCTTACAACGTAGCGGTGAACACGATCACCCCAGGCCATCCCATGCGAACGCCTCAAAGCGAAGCAACCTACACGCCCGAGCTGCGCAAAATTTGGAAAGATCCGCTTGAGCTTGCTCCAGCCTTCGTCCATTTGGCATTGCAGGATGCTGCAGGTATCAATGATCAGCGAATTAGGGCGTGGGATTTGGTACAGGAGCTTAGCAAGACTCAGCCGTGAGGGCTCTGGCTTCGATACATTCCAGTAGTGTGCACCGTCGCAAAGAGATGCATACGAATGCCCTGCTGCTTTAGGAAAAGACCAACGGGTTGCAGCCGCTGAGCGAAAAGCCGTGCGCTCTGATAGCAGCTTCGCTCGCGAACTTGCACGGCTATTAAAGGCCAGCGCACCTTCCTATATCGGCGACGTGACAGAGGTGTTAGGCTTCGTTACGAACTGTTTTGATAGAAACAGCGGTGAGATGCACATGCGCTCAAGCGCACGGACGGGCATTGTGAAGCTTAGCCTATCGGTGCGCTTCTGGGTTGGTCGTTTGTGGCCAATTTGTATGATGGCAGCTGGATAGCGGGGGCATGATGGGGCGTGTGGATCTTGTTGGGCTTCCACGTCCAAATCGTGTTTCATTGTCGGAAAGCGTGGCCGATAGCATTGCGGGGGCCATCGCAATGCGCGTTCTGGCGCCCGGCGAGCGGATCGTAGAAGCGCGGCTGGTCGATAGACTGGGGGTCAGCCGCAGCCCTATTCGAGAATCGCTGAAAACGTTGGAAGCGCAGGGCATCCTGACCGGCGGTAGACGTCGCGGCTATCGAGTCGCTGCGTTTGACGTAGGCGTAACCCGACAGATAATGGAGGCGCGCCTATCGCTTGAGTCCCTTCTCCTGCGAGACGCAATCGACAACTGGCGGCGTGGAGCGGGCAGTGTCAATGAATTGCAGGGGCCTATCGACAGCATGAGATCGTCTGCAGGCATGAAGGATGTACAATCGTCGCTAATTGCAGATCTCGATTTCCATCGAGCGATCAGATTTGGCGCACGTAATGCGATCGTCGGGACCCTGTGGGATGCCATTGCTCGGCACGTGCTGATCGTCTTCAACTTCGACCGCTATCGCGATGAGAATTTGGAAGAGATCCCGCGCCAGCACGAGCAATTCCGCGACTGGATTGTTGATCAGATAGCAAAGCCGCGCACCCGCTTTGAAGAGATAGAGCGAGCGCTCGAAGACCATATGCTGCTGATCGAGCGCAAGAAGCGCACTAAAATCGCACTGGGCGCCTGAAATCCCCTGGTCGTCACGAGCTAGGTCAAAGGCGTCGCCTTCCGGCGTCGGTTTCCGCGACCTTTCTTATGAGGCTTCGCTCGAAATGCGGTGAAACTTCACGCGGGCCAGATTCGGCCACATATCTTACCTTTTGTGCTACCTGCGGGCTGCCGTAGTAGACTGCCAGCAGACTGGCGTAGATATGATCAAAGTCGGTCGGGTCGCTGCTCTCGAACGAGCGGACCCGGTCTTTGCGGGCCTCCTCGGGCATCATTGCTAACTCATCAACCAGCGCTGCGACCGCAGGCCGCGACACCGCGTCTTGCAGCGCGCTCTCCAAAGGCCACCCGATGGCCTCGGATGCAGACGGCCAACCGTCTGCGGTTCCGGGGATAAGTATATCGAAAAGTATAGGCTGGGAGTTGTTAGGCATGTGTGAATCCAGAACGTGTTGCTGCTTCCAAGTTGTGCCGGTTGATGCCGCATCGCAGACCCTGTCCGGCCGGCGAACTAACCCTTATTCAAGGTGATTGGCGATCTCGAATGCATTTTGCGGTCGCACGGAGTCATGCGGTCGCATAGGTCTATGAGCGAGAAGCGCTATCAAGCCCGGCATCAGAAATGTCGTCGAACGAAGCATAGCTCATGTTGTAGAGACGGGCGTAGAGTCCCTTTTTCTCCATTAGCTGAGTGTGGGTGCCGCTTTCAACTATCTCACCATTTTGCAGGACAATAATGCGATCGGCGCCACGAATAGTTGCCAGCCGGTGAGCGATAACGAGCCCAGTTCGGCCTTCTAGAAGTGTCACCAGCGCCTTTTGAATCAACATCTCAGTATAGGAATCGATGCTGGCAGTCGCCTCGTCGAGGACGAGGATCTTGGCGTCTGCCACCAGCGCGCGTGCAAAGCTGATCAACTGGCGTTGACCGAGGGATAGATTACCGCCGCGTTGTTCCAATTCTGTGTCATAGCCGTCGGTCAGATTTTCTATGAAGTCATGTGCGCCGACGGCCCGCGCGGCGCGCACCACTTCGTCGCGCGTGGCGTGCGTTTTATGATAGCGGATATTTTCCAGCACTGTCCCGGAGAACAGGAAGGGCTCCTGCAGAACCATCGCGACCTGTTCACCGAGGGAATGCTGGGTCAGATCGCGGACATCGTGACCGCCGACCAGAACTTGACCGGACCAGACGTCATAGAAGCGGTGCACTAATGCCATTGAACTTGATTTGCCCGATCCGGTCGGTCCCACCAGTGCTACTGTCTCGCCGGGAGCGACGCGGAACGAAACGTTCTTGAGCACTGGAAGCTTCTCCCGGTAGCCAAAGGTAACGTTCCTGAATTCGACCGAGCCGTCCGTATCACTTGAAAGCGCTGTCGCGCTGTCCTTGTCGCTAACTTCTATCGGCACGTCGAGCACTTCAAATATGCGCTGGCCGGAGGCCATGGCACGCTGCATGACGCTGTACTGCATGGTGAGCGAGCGGATCGGGTCGAAGAAGCGTTGGATATAGAATAGGAAAGCCACGACGACACCCACATCGAGGCTATGCGACAGCACCATCGAGCCGCCGACAACGATCACTGTGGCCATTGCGACGCCGGTTAGCGTATCGACGATTGGCACCATTACCTGCGCGTATTTTGCCGAGCGCAAGTGTGCCTTAAGGTTCGCCAGCACCTTCTCGTCATAGAGTTCAAAGTTGACACGTTGGCGCTCAAGGCTCTGCACGGTGCGCACACCGTGGATGCCTTCGGCCAAAGCGCCATTGGCGATGGAATTCGTTTCGTGCGCCGCCATGAAGGCAAATTTGGCACGAGGCAGCCAAAACAGGCGGACGACAAACAGCATTGGCATGGTCGAAAGTGTCAGGAAACCGAGCCAAAGATCGAGCCACAGGAGCAAGCTGACGATCCCGAATAGCAAGACGATGTCGCCCACCGACATCACCGACGTCTCTAGAAACTCCTGCATGGAGTTGACGTCGCCTTGCAAGCGCGACATCAGCCTGCCGACTTCAGTTTTGTCCATGAAGCTTAGGGAAACGTATTGCAGGTGGGCGAACATGGCGCGCCGCAGATCAGACAGCACTTTCTCAGCCATCTTGCCGACGACACTTTCCTGCACATAGCTGGCTGCGTAGTTGACAGTGATGATTAATGCGTAGATGGCAATTGCCCAGGCCAGCACCCGGTGGTCGAGCCTGCCCGGTGTCATGCCGTGGTCGATGGCGTATCGGATGACCAGCGGGATTGCCAACTGCGTGAGCGTGAAGACAAGGACCGCGGTCACCGAGACAAATATCTGCGCCTCGTACGGGCGTACGAAACGCCAGATACGCCGCACGATCCGTGGGTCGTAGGCTTTGCCGAATACCTCTTCCTCATCGCGGTGAGAGCCAACGACTGCCTTGACTGGGCGTCCGCTTTTGTCGTCTGTTTCGTCGTCTTCCGTCGACATCAGACGGTTCCCTCAAGGCTGTCATCGTCCGGCCGCAATTGCAGGTCGTGGAGGGCGCGGTAGCGTCCGCTGAGCTCCAGCAGTTCCTCATGTGTGCCGCGCTCGACGATCCGTCCATCTTCCATGAACAGGATCTGGTCCGCATGCATCAGTGAACTAAGCCGGTGCGAGATAATGAGAGTGACGCGATCATTGGCAAACCGCTTCATCGCCGCGCGGATGCGCTGTTCGGTGCCAGCATCGACGGCTGCAGTGGAATCGTCGAAAACCAGGACCGATGGGCGCAGCATCAGGCTGCGCGCTATTGTCAGGCGCTGTCGCTGGCCGCCGGACAGTGAAGCGCCGCGTTCGCCGACGACGGTGGCGTATCCCGCCGGCAGGCCAATAATGTAATTGTGCAGTTGTGCATATTCTGCCGCCCTCTCGATGCGTGTCTCGCGGGCCCAGGGGTTGCCATAGGCGATGTTATTTTCGATCGAGGTGGTGAACAGGAAAGCGTCCTGCTGAACGACGCCGACCGCCTTGCGCAGGGACTGCAATGTGACGCTGCGGATATCTTGGCCATCAATGGTAATGGCGCCACTAACGACGTCGTAGAAGCGCGGAATAAGGTGTGCGATGGTTGACTTGCCGCTACCCGGCGGACCGACGATACCGACGGTCTCGCCAAGTTTGGCCTCAAAAGTTATTCCGGACAATGCCGGGCGCCCGCTTGAGCCCTCATAGTAAAAGCCGACATCCTCGAAGCGTAGCACACCGTCGGTCACAACTAGATCCGTGGCGCCCGGCGCGTCCGTGATGTCGAGTTCGGTGTCGAGCAACTCGAACAAACGCGTGCCGCAGGTCAAAGCGCGCGCGAAACCGTTGATCATCATGCCGAGTTGGCGCACCGGCATCTGCAGCATTGTCATGAACGTCAGAAATTGCGCTAGGGTGCCGATGCTGGTCTGACCTGAGGTGACTTTCAGGCCGCCGAACCACAGCACCAGGCCCATTGCCGCCAGAAACGAGAAGTTCATGGCACTGGTGTTGCTGACGCGGATGTCGACCCGCTCGGCTGCAAGGTCCAGGGCATCTTGCTTGGCGAGGTCGAACTTTGCCATTTCATGGTCCTGCGCGCCGAATGCTCGCACGACGCGTGTGCCGCCCAGATTTTCGTCCATGACTCGGCTTAATACCGTCAGGCGCTCTTGCAGCGTCAACCATGTCCTGCGAAGTGCGAGCTGCGTTACGGAGGATCGCCAGGCAACGAAAGGCACAAAGCTAAGACTTAGGAGTCCCAGCATCAGATCGGTGCTAATCAGTAGGTAGGCGCCGGCACCGATCAACGTGCCGAGCAGGGCAACGCGCAAGAGGGCGGTTGTAAAGAACATGCGCACGCCGTCAACGTCGAGCAGGCCAAGCGTGATCAGATCGCCGGTATGGATCCTGTCGTGAAAGGCGAAGCTCAAGCGCTGGATCTTCTCGTAGAAGGCGAGCCGCAGCTCGTAGCCAGTCTGATGGCCGACGGCCTCGCCAAAGTAGTTTTGCGCCATGGTGAAGATCCCCCAAAGGACGCTGACGGCAAGCAGCGTCAGCGCGGTATTCCAGAGCGTTTGTTCGGCGGCGGCCCCAGTTCCGGCGATCACAACACCCTGCGCCTGGTCGATGGCACGTCCCAACAGCCGGGGGATGAACAGCTGCAAGGTCGCGACAATAAAAGTCGACAGGATGCTGACCGCAACCTGCCACGGATGGCGCAGCGTCAGCCGCAGGATGCGCAGCAGGGTGCCAAGACCCTTTCCCCAGGAGGCTGCCGCCACATGGGCAAACGATTTGCTTCGTTCAGGCGTGCTACCGCCTACGTCAGTGCTTGAGGAGGTAGCCATCACGTGTCCTGGATACAATCCGAATGATGCGGCCTTCTGGGACGAAGTCAGCGCCATGAGGGACACGCTGCGTTAGACCGGACCGTCTTCAGACATGGCCATATTTGGCTAGAGCCTCGGCTAATGTCAGGCCGCTTGCCAGATCTGTCCTGATTTGCGCTTCCTTGCGCGTTAGGCCCTCGGACCGCTCCAGCACATTGACTATGTGTTCTGCGGGGATGGCGATGACGCCATCTTCATCGCCGAGGATGAAGTCACCGGGATTGATGCGAACCAGCGGAGAAGTGGCACCCCTTATGAAGACCGGAACCTGGAATGCATTCACTTTCCATCGCGCGATTGACTGGATCGGCGAGCGGTAGCGGGCAAAGACTGGAAATCCATGGTGCTCCAGCCAGCGCACATCGCGGATACCGCCATCGACCAGCGCGCCAACGCTGCCTCGCTCCTTCATACCAAGAGCAATGAGCTCGCCGAAGTAACATGTCCCGTCGCCATCGCCTGACCAGACACTTATTTCATCCTCGCCAATGCCATGGCACGCCTTCATCTTGTCAGGATCTCCGGCAAGCGAGTAGGGGGTGTTCTGGCCGCGGATGGTGTAGGCGAAACCTGCAATCCGCTGCCCCGAGAAAGGGCGTAGCGAGGGATGCAGGCCCTGATCCATCAGGCCCAATCCGTCCAGGACATCGGCAACATTAGATGCATCAACTTTTGCGAGGCGCTGACGAATCTCGCTGCGGTTCAGGTCAGTCATAGCGTGCTCCATGTGGTATTGAGTTCGCTGCTAGCAATGGCTGCGAGTGTTCTTGGTGAGGTCAATCCGGCAGGCGTGCCCCGGATAACACGTTCGGCTGAACCGAAATTACGTGGTACGGATGCAGGCGCTGTAGTGTCCCTCACCCAACATTTTGAGTGGGGGGACCACCTTGGCGCAGTCCGCGACGGCAATCGGACAGCGGGTGCGAAAGACGCAACCGCTTGGAGGATTGATCGGGCTTGGAATGTCGCCTTTGAGGATGATGCGATCTTTTCTGGCCGTCACATCGGGATTGGGGACAGCCGACATCAACGCCTTGGTATAGGGGTGATTGGGCATGCTATAGAGGGTGCGCGTCGGTGCGACCTCCATGATGCGGCCCAGGTACATCACGATCACGCGATCGCTGATATGTTCCACCACAGCCAGGTCGTGAGCGATGAACAATAAGGTCAGATTGAACCGTTCTTTAAGATCGTCGAGTAGATTAATGACCTGTGCCTGGATCGACACGTCGAGCGCGGAAACGGGTTCGTCAGCCACGATGAATTCAGGTTCAACTGCAAGCGCTCGTGCGATACCAATACGCTGACGCTGGCCGCCGGAAAACTCGTGCGGGAAACGGTCGAGATAGTCGCCAGACAGACCGACTTGTCCCAGTAAGGCCAGCACCCGGTCTTCTCGATCATTGCGATCGCCGATGCCATGCAGAGCCAGCGCGTGTCCAAGCACTGTGCGGATCTTTTCGCGAGGATTAAGGCTGGCGAACGGATCCTGGAAAATAATCTGCATGCGCTTGCGGTAGCGTCTGAGCTCACTTTTGCCGAGGCCAACAATGTCGTAGCCGTCGAAGTTGATCGCGCCGCTCGTTGCTTCCTCAAGTCGCAATATCGTGCGGCCGATCGTGGTCTTGCCCGACCCGGACTCACCGACCAGGCCGACCACCTCGCCACGGCCGACAGTGAATGACACGTCGCTGACGGCATGAACCGTGTTGACGACGCGATTGAGTACGCCGCCGCGGACTGGAAAATACTTCTTCAAGTTGCGGACGTCGAGGATAGGGCCGGCCAAGCCTGAACTGGTCATCATTTTCAGGTTTCCTTGAACGTCTGTGGATCGATTTCGCGCCAACGCAAGCAGCGCAGACTGTGATCGGCCTCAGCGACTTCGATTTCCGGTTCGATTGCGACGCACTGATCGGCGGCAAATCTACACCGCGTGCGAAACCGGCAGCCCGAGGGCTGCTGTGTAAGCAATGGCACGTAACCGGGAATTGTCTTCAGTCGCTGCTTGTCGAGCGAGCTGCCTATGCGCGGAATGGACTGCATCAGCCCTGCTGTGTAAGGCATCAAAGGGTTTGAGAAGAGCGTTCGAACCGGCGCTGTCTCGACAACCTGACCCGCGTACATAACAAGGACGCGGTCGGCCATTTCCGCCACCACCCCCAGATCGTGGGTGATGAAGATGATGGCCATCCCGATTTCTTTTTGGAGATTGCGCATCAATTCCAGGATTTGTGCCTGGATGGTCACATCCAATGCCGTCGTCGGTTCGTCGGCAATCAACAAGCTGGGGCTGCATGCCAGTGCCATCGCGATCATGGCCCGCTGACGCATGCCTCCTGACATCTGATGCGGATAGTTTTCGGCTCGTCGTTTCGGCTCGGGAATTCCGACAAGCTCGAGCATCTCGATTGCCCGCTGATTGGCCTTGGCCTTTGAAACGTGGTCGTGTTGCATCACGACTTCGGCGATCTGTTTCCCGATCGTGTGAACGGGATTGAGGCTGGTCATCGGTTCCTGAAAGATCATGCCGATCTCGTTGCCGCGAATTGCCCGCATCTCTCTCTCAGGAATTGTAACGAGGTCTTTTCCGCGCAGTCGGATCGAGCCGTTGGTAATCTGACCAATGCGCTTGGGCAGAAGACGCATAATCGAGAGGCTGGTGATCGACTTGCCCGAGCCAGACTCGCCGACAATCGCCAGTGTCTCGCCTGCCTTCACTGAGAAGCTCAACCCGTCCACCGCCTTTAGGCGTAGCTTGCCGTCGCCAACGACAAGGCTGGTCTGGAGGTCGGTAACCTCCAGCAAGGGAGGGGCCGCAGCGCCTGTTGAGACATTTGTTGGATCACTCATCTGGTCACTCCAGCCTTGGTCCGGGGCGATCTGAGCGGTGAGCTAGTCGCATGCTGAGGCCTCACGGCCTGACCAAAACCACGCTTGCCGACGATTTTGCCTCGATCGAATACTATTTCGCCTGCCACGAGCGTACGCTCGATACTTGCCGAGAATCGCATGCCCTCATAGAGCTGGCAAAGATCGCGTGCCTTGGTCATCAGGCGGTTTTTATCGATCACCGTGTTGCCGGAGAGGTTGACAAGCACGAGGTCGGCGTCGGCCCCTTCGACAATCGCACCCTTGCTTGGCAGACCAAAACGTCGGGCGCCGTTGCCAGCAACCAAAGCGACCGCCTTGGACAGTGACAGCCGCCTCTGGTTGACCGCGTTCAATAGCGCCAGCAGCATGAACTCAACGCCTGGGGTGCCCGGAGGGGCTGTCAGAAAATTGTGAGCCGAAGCCAGTTTCTCGGCCAACGCGAACACGGCGTGGTCGGTCGTGACATGAGCGATCGTGCCGTCCGCCACTGCAGACCAGATCGCGTCCTGGTCCGCCTGGGTGCGTATCGGTGGATTTACCTTGCCGAATACGCCTGCCCGTTCAACGTCCTCTTCCGTGCGAAATAGATACTGCGGGCAGGTCTCCGCGGAAAAATCCGACGATCCTTTGAAGCGGCGAAGGACATCGACGGTGGCTGCGCTGGTGACATGAGCGATGTGAAGCTTGGCTCGCGCCTTCGTGTTCATCGTCAGAAGCTTAGCCACCGCGACAGCTTCGACATAGTCAGGCCGCGAGGCGCCATGGGTGACGGCCAACGAAGGATCGAGCGTCGCGACCTGCTCGCCACAGTAGGCAAGCAACTCAGCGCTTTCCGCGTGGACAACAATTGGCAGTCCAACACGGCCGGCCTGATGGAGCGCCTCCATCTGATCTGCTTCATCGGGAAAGGCCAGACCGCCGAACTCATCGGCTCGGCCTTCCGGCGCAGGGGTTGTGAAGATCTTGAAGGCAACCGCGCCTTCATCCGCCATCGCCTGCATTCCTTCCAGCGACAGATCGCCAGGCGCCCCATAAAGGCCGAAATTCACGAAGGCATGTTCGGAAAAATGCTGCCTGCGCATTGCTATTTGATCGGCCGAGGCACAGCAAGGTTTGCTAAGTGGCATCTCGAACAAGGTGGTCACGCCTCCCGCCGCCGCTGCTCGCGTCTCGGTTTCAACCGTCGAGCGCTCAGGAAAGGCGGGCGCACGGATATGGAAGTGAATGTCGATCGTGCCCGGCAGCAGGTGCAGTCCGGTCGCATCGATCGACTTGTTAGCTTTCGCAGCGCTGCCACTAGGCATTAGCGCTTCAATGCGCCCGCCTGTGAGACCCACGTCGAGCGCCTGCTCGCCGTCTGGAGTGACAACCATTGCCCCCTGAATGAGTGTATCGTAGGCGCCGGCGCTCATGGTTTGAGACCTAGTTCAGTTAACGCTTTCGCGACGCCGTCGAGATTGGTCAGATGCATGCTGGCGTAGTTAGGGGCCAGAACAATGCCGTGACCGCCGGAGCGGTATGTCGCCATAACGCTGCGATAAGCGATATCGGGAGTGCACTTGGCCTGGTCGGCCCTCGTCCGCGGCGCATCGATACCGATGCCCATAAAGACTTTCGCCCTTCCATCAACACCGCGCAACGCGTCGACGCACTGACCCGCAACATAAGTGTCGGGATCCATGCCGCGCTGAACCACGCTGGCGTAGGGCGCCTCATCGAGACCAAGCATACGGTAGAGTACAGCGGTGGACTCGTCAGGGCTAAAGTCGCTCAATATCGTCTTTTGGAAGAACGACAGTTCCTTCGCCCAAACCTCGCCCGATTGGTGCTGATAGGTGATCGGTTTGACCCAGTCGGCATAAGCCGTTTGCTCGTTCCAGGGCCACTGCGCCCGGCGGATGATGTTGAAGTGGTTTCGGTTCCACACATTGAGGCCAAAGGGCAGGTTTGGCTTGCACCATTTCACCAGGCCGTAGAGTTCTCGGTCTAGATCCTTGTTGCGCTCAAGCCAGAATTTCTCCCAAATCAGGGCGTGGGGGTTGTCCAGCAGAACGCGCAGGAACGTGATGAAGGCTCCATCGGCAAATGTCTTGCCTGCCTTGGCCTCCTGCATGAAGTCGTAGAGATTGAGGCAGGCGCGACGGCAGGCCTCAACGTCGATACCCCGCTCCATCGCCTCGCGCCGTGCATGTGTCGAGAAATCGCCCGGTGCCAGGCCCTGGATCAACTGGTCCAGCGGCGAATTGCGCTCGTTGCACCACATCACGCCGTCGATATCGTAGCTTCGAACCTGGTCCTCGATCATCGAAAGGATCCAGTTGCGGTAGCCAGGGTGGGACGTGCTTGGCTCGGCGCCCAGTCTTCCGAAAACGTCGATCTCCATTGCCTGGGCAAGGTTGGGGATGTCGACTGTGTTGGTGGAGCCATGCCCGGTATATTTGAAGAAGGGCTCCATCAGTTCGATATAGACCTTCATCCCGCGGCGATGCGCCTCCGGGATTACCATGGCCAAGATATCTTTGCCGTCGAACTGAGGATCGCCGGAGCGAAAGTCCTTGATAAAGGTACCCTGATAGTAGGCCGGGTTCGGCTGAAAATATGCCCCGCCCTTCATTTGAAAGGGCTCCGGAACGCCGTGGTCAGGCCAGCCGTCCAGCTCGTGCGAGATCGATCGTCCCGTTTTGAGGCCAAGCCATGAAACCGTGCCCAGCATCAGGACATTCACCCCGACCCTGTCGCGCAAGGTGTCAAGCACAGCGTCGACGCCTTCATCGACAAAGCTTATTGGGCTTACCTGGATGCCGACGAACTTCTCGTCCAGTTTTGGCTTGTTCATGCCGGCCTCCGATTGGCTGCAATGAAGTCGCCCATACGCTTCATAGCTACCTTGATCTGTTCCAACGGCTGCAGGAAGCTGATGCGCACGTAGTCGGAGCTTTCGTCCCCAAACATGGAGCCGGCAAACAGCATCACGCCTGTTTCGCGCAGGAGTTTCTCGCAGAACTCCGGCGCTGGCATGCCAGTTGAGGAAATGTTCGTGTACATATAAAACGCACCGCCCGGGTTCCCGTAGCTCAGGCCCATCTCGCTTAGCGCAGGCATCAGGTAACTGCGGCGTTCGCCGTATTCCGCGATCATCCGCTCGATTGGCTCTTGCGGCCCCGTCAGCGCGGCGAGGGCTGCGAATTGGCTGATGGTGCAGGTGTTGATCGAAAGCGTGTGTCGCGGCTCGGTCATGATGTGCACGAAGTCGGCCGGGGCCGCGAGGTACCCAACGCGCCAGCCCGTCATTGCATAAGTCTTGGAGAAGCCGTTGAGCGTGATTGTGCGCTCTTTCATGCCGGCCAAGGTGGCGATCGAGAGATGTTCATTGCCCTCGTAGATGATGCGCGCATAGATTTCGTCGGCGATCACGATGAGGTCGTTCTTGATGGCCAGATCGGCGATCTTGCGGATGACGTCTGGAGGGGTGACGGCGCCGGTTGGATTGTTGGGTGACACCAGAACGAACATTTTCGTGCGTGGCGTGATCCGCTTTTCAATCTCCGCGACATCGAGCGCGAAGTCATCCTTCTCATAAGTGGGCACGGGGATAGGCACTCCGCCAACCATGTGCACGGCAGTGTCGTAGGTGGTGAAGCGCGGTGAGGTTATCAGCACCTCGTCGCCGGCCGAGATGAGGCCGAGCATGCACAGCATAATGGATTCTTGAACACCAGCCGTGACGACAATCTCTTCCGCCGCATAGTTCAGTCCATACTGCCGTTTCAGGTCCACACAGATTGCTTCGCGCAATGCCTGGATGCCGGTCGGCTCGGTATAATGATGCTCGTTGCTGTCGATTGCTTTTTTGGCCGCCTCGACAATGTGGGCCGGCGTGTGGAAGTCGGGATCGCCACGGCCCATGGCGATGACATTATCCAGGCCGTCGGCGATTTTCATCATGCGGGTGCGGAACGAGGCGTCCTCTTCCACGATGCGCGCCGCAAGACGATTACCAATGAAGCTCATTATCAATGCATCCTTTTTCCGGCGATGAAGGTCATGCGCACATTCGAAAGCGCGAAGAGGTTCTCGTCGGGTTTGCCGTCGACGACGATGAGGTCGGCTTCCTTGCCGGCCTCGACACTTCCGATCTTGCTATCCAGCTTGGACAACCTTGCTGCGCGGATGGTGATCGAGCGCAGCGCGTCAAGGCGGCTCGGGCAGACACCGACCTCAACCATGAAGTCGAGTTCCGGAGCGATCTGGTCATGTTCAACGGCTGGGCTACCGGCGTCCGTACCGAACACGATCGGAACCCCGGCCTTCGAGGCCCGCAGCAGCCCATCAAATCGCGACTTGTCCGCGATGGCCTTCTGCCGTTCGGCGATTTTCCATTCAGGGATGCCGAATTTGCGCGCGATGTCGGGCTTGGCCTGCAGGATGAGTGCGGAAAAGGTCGTGACAATCGGAATTTTCTTGTCGAGCAGGATCTTGATTGTGTCATCGCTCATCGAGCCCCCATGCTCGACGCAATCGACCCCAAATTCGGCAACGCGACGGATGCAAGCATCATAGGTGGCATGCGCGGTTATCGGCAGCCGATTGCGATGGGACTCGTCGATCACGGCTTCCAGTTCCGCATCGGTGAATTCCAGCGTGTCGTGACAAGCCATGATCTTGATGAGGTCCGCTCCGCCCCTGACCTGATCGCGCACGGCCCGACGCATCTCATCGGCGCCACTCGCCTCGCGGCAAACCCAATAGGTGTGACCGCCCGTCTGGATGATACTCTCGCCTGAAACCAGGAGACGCGGTCCCGGAAATAAGCCTTGTTCGACTGCCTGCTTGCTGAACAGATTGGCATTGTGGACGCCGAGATCGCGCACCAGCGTAATCCCCGCCCGCAGGGACTTCAGCATGTTGCCGGCCGCCTTGTAGGCGCGGATTTCAGGGCTGTCGTAAATGGATTGAAACGAAAGCTCGTGGATGCCGTCCCACGAAAGGTGAGCGTGGGAGTTGATCATCCCTGGCATGATCGTCATGCCGCCGAGATCGATAAGTTCGGCGCCTTGAGGCGAGTCACCGAGGTCGCCCCGGCTTCCAACGCGTGCGATCTTCCCATTGAGAAGCTCGACAAAACCATCCTCTATAATCTGGTCGTCAACGCAGGTGATGACGCGGCCTAGTAGCACCCGATGAGGCGCCTGGATGTCGAACATCGGCTTGGTGATTTTCTGATAACGCCAGGCGGCGGGTTCAGGCATGTCTCAATCCTCATTGTTTTAGATGCACAGCACAGCGAGCACCCGATCGGTGGATCGGGCAGCTAATTGTCGAACGGCCTAGGCGCGGCGAAAACGCGTTCGACCAAATGCCCATCGGCACGATAGCCGGTGAGCAAGGCCGCCGAGCTCGGCGACGGGGAGCTCAGCGTGAATTTGCTAGGAGCTATTCCTCACTGCGCCGGTTTCGCACCTAAGCAGTAGGTCCAAAGCCACCATCCCACTCGGCAGGTCCTGGTCTCAGCTGGAACTCGTTTGTTTTTTTGCGCAGCTGCATCCTCCCTCGCTTGACAGCCACCGACATTGTGGACCACAATCAGATTGTCGACAACTAGATTTTCTAAGAAAATGCACACAAGAAATACCGCGTCAAGCGAACTTTCGAGCAGGCAGATCGAAGCCCAAGAACGGCGGTGGCCTAAAGCTGTCTGTCGTGGCCCGAAGCTTCGCCTTATGTCGCCGCTGGCGGACCAATCATGCGGCGATCTTAGAACCATCCTGGCTGGTTGCCGGGACAAGTCGGCGCGAGCAACGAGGCTCTGCGCCTGAATGAACTATGGAGGACACACGACCTTGGCTAGCACTTCAGCGCTGGAGAAGCGGCTCGCTTCCCGTGTGAAATTACGGGATGCGAGTTTCATCACCCGAATGGCCGACATCGCAGAGGGGCTAGACGACGTAATTCGCCTAGGCCGGGGCGACCCTGATTTCGCCACGCCCGCGCACATAGTGAAGGCTGGCCAGGAGGCGCTCGCCGCAGGTGCTACACACTATACCCATCCGCTCGGCATCCCGGCTTTGCGGCAGGCAATCGCGGATAATATCGAGACATATGGCGGGGCCCGCTACGAGCTGGACGAGATAGTCGTCACGCCTGGTGGCCAGCAAGCGATGTTCGTGATCGCATTGTCGCTGCTTGATCGTGGCGACGAAATCCTGGTGCCGTGCCCAGGTTACAACCCGTACCATCAGGCGGCAGAAATTGCTGACGCTACCTTGGTCAGGGTCCCGACCACGCTTGCGACCAATTTCACGCTGACGGCCGAGCTGGTGGCTCAGCATATCACGCCGAAGTCCAAGATCCTTGTGCTAATCAACCCGAACAATCCCACGGGCACGGTGACGCCGCCTGATGAGATCGCAAAGATCGCCAAGCTTGCGATCGAGCATGACCTCATCGTTGTCTCCGACGAGATCTACGCCCGGCTGGTTTATGGAAATGAGACTGTGCAGCCGGTCGCCGCGCTGCCTGGCATGCGCGACCGCACTATCACGTTGTCAGGCTTCTCAAAGGCCTATGCGATGACCGGGTGGCGCATCGGCTATTTCGCCGGGCCGCGCGCTTTAATTACGGCAATGGCCGAGATCCATCATGCATTTGCGATCTCAACAGCATCAGTCAGTCAGCATGCGGCGCTTGCAGCGCTCACCGGGCCACAGGACTGCGTGGAGGAAATGCGACTAACCTACGATCAGCGCCGGTTGGCGCTGTGCGCAGGGCTGGACCAGATCGGCTTCACCTACGCCAAGCCACAGGGCGCCTTCTATGTGTACGCCGACGTCTCGTCGACTGGGCTTACGGCCTCGGATTTTTGCGAGCGGTTGCTGCTTGAGGGGAGGGTGATGACCTATCCCGGCGGTATTTCCGGCGACGAGACTGACGAGTTCATACGCCTATCGCTCACCCAGCCGATTGCCCGCATAACCGAGGCGTTACGGCGCATGGAGAAGGTCGTTAGTGGCATCAAGGCGGAACGCAAGGCGTCCGCGGCTTAAGGAGAAGACATGTCTACCGTATCTGACAATCCTAACGTCAAAAGCATCAAGCATATGGCATTTGCCGTGCGCGACGCTCAAGCCGCCCTTAGCTCCTACGCCAAATATCTTCACGTGCCGGCGGACACCAAGATCATCGACTATCCTAAGTCGCGTAACCGGGTCGCGCTCTTCAATCTCGGAGGCATCGAATACCAGCTCTGCCAATCGATGGATGCAGACGGCCGCTTCGCCTCGTGGATTAAGCAACGCAACGCCGAAGGCTTGCATCACATCTGCTACGAAGTCGACAACATCGAGCAAGCCCTCGATCACGCCAAGTCCCAGGGTGCTGAACTGCGCATCTGCAAGGCTTGTGGCGTTTATGGCTCGCATCCCCATCCCGAAGGACACGTCGCCTTCCTCGATAACGATGCTGGCGGCATCGAGATCGAGTTCATGCAGGTCTACACGCCTGAAGAACTGAAAAAATACGAAGAATTTCAAGGAATTTGACTATGCCCGCACAGAAAACCATCACTGTCGGCACCGCGACAGCCGCCGCTGGTACGGTCGCGCGTGGTGTGATCCCCGTCACGGTCCTTGCAGGTGGAACCCGCCTCGACATCCCTGTTGTCGTGATCAACGGCGCACAGCCTGGACCGGTTTTTTGGGTTGATAGCGCCATCCACGGTGATGAGCCGGAAGGTCCGCTTGCGTGCCAGATCGCCTTGAGAGAAGTCGACCCAGCGAAGCTGTCTGGCACACTGGTGATGGTGCCGGTGATCAATGTGCCTGCCTTCGAAGCGGCACAACGCGGCAATCCGCTCGATACCTTCAGCTATGACATGAACCGCATATATCCGGGCCGGCCGGATGGCTATCTATCTGAACGTGTTGCCTATGCTCACTGGGAATGGCTGAGCAAACTGGCTGATATCGAGATCTCGATCCACTCCGGCGGAGCGCACTCCTATTTGGCTAAGTCGATCTTCGTCGACGAGCGCCCGGAATCAGTTGAGCTGGCGACAGCCATGGGTGAGGGCTGGGGATGCATCATGTCATCCTTCAATCCAAAGGGTAATCCAATGGCCATGCTGAAGGAGATTGGCAAGGCTGGCATCACAGTGGAACTGGGGGGACGCTCCGCCACTTCGCCAGAGAAATTCGCCCAGGTTGGGCGTGAGCTTGCGAACGCGATCCTAAACGTCCTGCGTCACTACAAGATGTATCCAGGCGAGGCGACCTATCCCAGCCCACGTTACAAGGGTCAGCAGGAGGCCCTCCTTGCCCCGGCCTCGGGTATCTTCATTCCGCATCCCGGAATCGACTTCCTGAAGATGATGAAGAAGGGCGATCCGCTGGCGAAGATCGTGTCGATCTTCGGCGATGTGCTGGGCGAGTTGAAGGCACCGGCGGACGGCATGTTCTTCGGGCTTCGCGCACTACCCAACGTGACCGTCGGGGACTGGTGTTGCTTCTTCTGCAAGGTCGAGGGCACGAGAGATTGAGAGGGGGCGGCCAGCGCCGCGTCTGATGGCAAGTACCGCCCGGAGATTATTGATGCGCGATTTCATTGGCTATGCAGATCGGTTGCCCAATGTCAGGTGGCCCGGAGACGCCGGGCTGGCTGTGAATTTCGTGCTTAATTACGAAGAAGGCGCTGAGCATTCGATAGAAGACGGCGACGGTCGTTCCGAGAATGCGCTGATCGAGGTCAACCAGCCGCGGGTGCCGGCTGGCGGGCGGGACCTTGCTGCTCAGAGTATGTATGAATATGGCAGCCGGGCGGGCTTCTGGCGCCTGCATCGGCTATTTTGCGAGCGCGGCTTACCCCTCACCGTGTTCGCGGCGGCCCTTGCGCTCGAGCGCAATCCGCAAGTCGCCGCCGCGATACGCGAAACTGATTGGGATATCGTCGGCCATGGATGGCGGTGGATTGAACATTATCGCCTCGACGAGGCGACTGAGCGCGATCACATAGCTAGGGCCTTCGAGTCGATTTCGCAAACGACAGGACGACAGCCGCAGGGTTGGTACTGCCGATACAGTCCAAGCGAGGCCACCCGCCGGTTAGTGGTTGAGCATGGTGGGTTCACATATGACAGCGACGCCTACAATGACGATGTCCCCTATTGGACCGTGGTTTCGGGCAAACCGCACCTGATCGTACCTTATTCGCTTGTCACCAATGATGCCAAGCTGACCGCTGGCGGTCTGGTGACCGGTCGAGACTATGGCGACTTTCTGATCGATAGTTTCGACGTACTTCACCGCGAGGGACAGACCATGCCTCGAATGATGTCGGTGGGCATGCATCCGCGTCTGCTTGGCCACCCTGGCCGCGTCTCCGGCTTGATGCGTTTCCTCGACCACATTTCCGGCAAGTCCGGCGTGTGGGTCTGCCGACGCGCCGACATTGCATCGCACTGGCGGCAGGAAGCTCCCTTTGTGCCGATGGCAATCCCTAACATGCGCTCGGAGCTTTCGCCGTGACCTTGCTCGTTCGGGCCGCTGAGGGATATTCGCAGGAGGCGTTCGCGCACTATGGCAGCTTTGTCGAGCGACCGGACGAGTACGGTACGCGTCGTCATTACGGCGAATGGTTGGGTGGCGCCGTAGACGGTCTCTCGCCACAGATGCATGTCAACGCCGTCCCGCGGTCGCAGTTTCCGCTGACCGTTAGCCAGGTCGAGCGCCATCCGCATGCAGCACAGATTTTTCTTCCTCTGCAGGCCTCGCGCTACATGGTCACGGTAATGCCCGCGAATGCAGCTGGAGCGCCGCAAGTCGACGCTGCCGTCAGCTTTATCGTGCCTGGCCACATCGGTGTGATCTACAAGGCTGGGATCTGGCACGTAGGTGCTAGCGCCATCGACCGCGACGCCAATTTCGCTGTCCTCATGTGGCGCGGCAGCGAGGATGACGACGAGTTCCTCCGCGTCAACCCGTTCAAGATCGTTGCCGAAAATACGACCAGTTTTCTTTTGGAGCCGGCAAAGCCATGAAGCGTAAGCCAGCGCTGTTCGTGCCAACAATAACGCCGTTCAAAGCCGACCTATCGGTCGACCTCGAACGCTATGTGGAGAATTGTCGCTTGGTCCTTTCGGAGGGGGCGCATGGGCTGGCGCCTTTTGGCACGACGGGCGAAGCGAACTCATTGAGCGTCGGCGAACGCATGGAGGCGCTGGATGCCTTGATCTCCGGCGGCGTTGCTCCGTCCAAGCTTATTCCGGGAACTGGCTGTGCAGCCCTGCCGGATAGCATCACTTTGACGCGGCATGCCGTCTCCAAGGGGTGCCTCGGGACACTGATGCTGCCGCCGTTCTATTACAAGGGCGTTAGCGAGGAGGGCCTGTTCGCGTCGTACGCTAGGATCGTCGAGGCGGTAGGTGACGTCAGGCTGAAAATCTATCTCTATCACATTCCGCAAATGACCGGCCTACCGGTAACGTTAAGTCTGATCGAGCGCCTTTTGCGTTCCTATCCAACCGTTTTTATCGGCATGAAGGACAGTTCGGGCGACTGGGAGAACACCCACACTGTCATCAAGACGTTCCCGGAGCTCCTGATCTATTCGTCCTCCGAAGCCCTTATCCCGAAGAACGTCGATGCTGGTGGCGCTGGTTGCATCAGCGCGTCGGCCAATGTCAATTCGCGCGGCATCGTAGCTTTGATGCGGGCTCTTGGTACCGGCGAGGAAGAAGCGATTGCGGCTAGGGTAGGCGAGATCCGCAAGATCTTTGAGGGTCTCCCACTCGTACCGGCGATAAAGGCGGTCGCGGCGAAGTTGCGCGGCGATGCGGCCTACGCGGTGGTTCGTCCTCCGTTCGTGCCCCTTGCACAAAACCATGTTGCTGAAATCGAGCGCGCTGCTGCCTTATGCACGGCCATTTGAACACAGGGAACGAGACATGAAGGACACTAAGAGCGACAGCGCCAAAATTTCTAAGATCGAGAATGTCACGTTGCGGACCGAAGTAGCGGACGTTCTGCGCAATGCCATCATAAATGGGCTCTTCAAGCCAGGCACACCAATAGTCGAGATGGCTCTCGCCGAGCAACTTGACGTCAGTCGCGCACCAGTGCGCGAGGCCATCCAGCTTTTGGAGAATGAAGGACTGATCGAGACTCTTGCCTACAAAGGCAAGCGGGTCAAACCATTGGCCAGGAAAGATGTCGATGAACTCTACAGCCTGCGCGAAGTCCTTGAGTTGTTCGCCGCGCGCCGTATCATTGAAGCGGGCACGGACGTATCGGAACTTCGCCTTCACTGCGATGCGATGGTCGAGGCAGCTAACGCCCAGGATTTGGTGGCGCTGAACGCCGCGGATGAAGCGTTTCACCGAGCAATCATCCGGTTGTCCAACCACGACTTGCTCTTATCCCAGTGGAACAACGTCTACCTGCGCGTGCGCCAGGTTATGGCGTTGCGCAACAGCGCTAACCGGGATCTGGGCGCCGTCGCACGCAACCATCCGCCCATTGTCGACGCGCTCGAAGGCAGAGATTTGGCAAGAGTGACTGAGTTGCTCAGCCAGCATGTCAGATCGGCCGCTGACCTTGATCTCAGCTCGACAGAATGGAGCCAATAGGCACACGCACGCAACCATAAGTAATTATATAAGAATAGGGAGCGAAAAATGAAGCACTTCAGAAATGCCGCATTCGCGGTTGCTTTAGGATTGTTTTACTCAGGGCACGCCAAAGCGGCACCTGATTCCGACACACTTATTGTCGGTTTGTCGGCCGATGCCTCAAGCTTCGATCCCGCCAACATGGACTCACGCGATAATTTGAATATCGCGCAGCACATCTTTGGAACGCTTTACTCCATCAAGGCCGACGGCTCGATCGAGCCCAACTTCGCGACCGCCTACAAGGTTTCGCAGGACGGCAAGGAATATACCTTCACCATCAAGCCTGGCCTCACTTGCGAGGACGGTGAGGCGTTGACTGCGGAGGATGTTGCCTATTCGTTCAACCGTGCTGCAGATCCGAAGAACGGCTTCACTGGTCACGCTCCGGGTTTTCTATTTCCTTCGATCGACTTCAAAAGCGCCGAACCTGTTGACGATCTGAATGTGAAGATCAAGCTCGGCAAGAAGAGCGGGGTTGTGCTTGGCATGATCTCCCAAGTCTTCATCCACTGCAAGGACTCCTACGAGAAGATGACACTGGACCAGGCGGCCTCGAAGCCGGTCGGCTCGGGGTCCTACAAGTTGGTCACATGGGATCACGGCTCCCAGATTGTTCTGGAGAAGGTGAAGGATCCCGGCGTTTTTAAGAAGATCATTTTCCGCATCATTCCGGAGGCTTCGACCCGCTCGGCTGAGCTGATCGCCGGCAACGTCGATATCATCACCAATGTCGCCCCAGACCAGATCGAAGCTATCGACAATTCGGGAACGGCTGCGGTGCAAAAGGTTCAGGGAACACGTCGAATCTTTGTCGGCTTCAATTTTACTGACAAGTTCAAGGGCACGAAGGGAATAGATGCCATAAAGAAGCCAGACGTGCGGAGGGCCATGCAGTACGCATTGGACGTGCCGTCGATCTGCGAGCAGCTTCTCAAATTCAAGTGCGAGCGCGCCGCCGGCCTGGTGAACCCACCTAATGACAATCCCGATCTCAAACCATATCCTTATAATCCGGCTCAGGCTGAAAAGCTGCTGGACGCAGCCGGATATCGCCGCGGGGCCGATGGCGTTCGGTTCGAGCTGAAACTTCAGGCCCCTCGTGGTCGCTATCTCAACGATGCCAATGTTGCACTGGCCATCGGCCAGTATCTTTCCGACGTCGGGGTCAAGACCGACGTCGAGTTGATGGAATGGGCCTCGGTCTACACGCCCCTTTATAGAGATCACGCGGCGGGTCCGATGTTTCTGTTGGGCGCAGGTGGTGCGACCTGGAGCCCGTTATATGACATGGCCCTCATTACCACACCGAAATCCGAAACCAATTTTGGTGAGTGGAACGACCCACACTGGTTCAAGGGCTGGGATGCCGTCGATGCGGCCAAAACCCCGGAAGAAGAGCGCACCGCAATCAATGGAATGCTCAAGGCCTTCTACGACGACAGTCCTTGGTTGCTGCTTTACTTCCAGCCGGATTTCTACGGCGTGAGCAAGCGGATCACCTGGCAGGCACGGCGCGACGAATTCATAGACCTGTTCGACGCCAAGCTCGCACAATGATTGCATCGGACCGCAAAGGGAGCACGCGTTCGTAGGTTCTGCTCCCAGCACGATTACGTCGCGAATTAGGGCGGCGAGACCGGGCGATAACAGTGAACCAGACAGTCGGAATGTTCGGTTCACCTACAATTAGGCGCGGCGACGGCGCTGATACAATATCGGAAATTAGGAAGTACAAAATGTGGGCCTATATTGTTCGCCGTCTAATGCAAAGCGCCATTGTCATCATTGGAGTGACGGTGATTACTTTCGCTGCGCTACAGATCGGCGGTGACCCGACTTATCTTTATGTGAGCGAGCATGCCTCCGCGGAGGAGATAACGCGAGCGCGGCATCTTCTCGGCTTTGATCGCCCTTACCATGAACAATATCTCAGTTTTGTCGGCAATTTGGTTCAGGGCGATTTCGGCACCTCTCTGAAGATGCGGCGCCCTGCACTTGACGTTGTGATGGAGGCGCTGCCGGCAACAATTGAGCTGTCTACCGTAGCGCTACTGCTGGCTGTCGCGGTGGCAGTGCCATTCGGTGTCTTCGCAGCACTCTATCGTGGGACCTCCATCGACGGCACAATCATGATGATGGGCATGCTTGGGCAGTCCGTGCCGAGCTTCTGGATGGCCATCATGATGATATTGATCCTTGGCCTGCAGTGGCACTGGTTTCCGATTTCCGGTTACGTTCCAATTATCTTGCCTGTGCTTAAGGGCAATTTCGCCGAAGCATTGTCCACCCTTCCGTCAGCGCTTTACCACTTGGCCATGCCGGCAATCGCGGTCGGTTTCTATTCGCTGTCGCGCAACGCAAGGCTTGTGCGCTCTTCGATGCTGGAGGTTCTGTCGCAGGACTATGTCCGCACCGCGCGGGCAAAAGGCATCAGTGAGTATGACGTTGTTGTCCATCATGCCCTTCGCAACGCGTGGCTGCCTGTGGTCACGATGATTGGATTGGAGTTCGGTTTCTTACTCGGCGGTGTGGTGGTCGTTGAAATGGTGTTTTCCTGGCCGGGTATCGGCCGTCTCGTTTTCAACGCCATCAATCAGCGCGACATACCCGTAGTGCAAGCGTCTGTGGTCGTGCTGGCGCTGACTTTCGTTGTCCTCAACCTCATCGTCGACCTGATCTACGCGCGCATCGATCCGCGTGTCCGGCTCTAGGAGGCAAAAACATGTCCGTTCAGGTTCACGAAAGCTCCTCGCCCGCGACTGCACGTTCCCGTAGCGGTTTCGGAAAGGCGCTCCGTCACGCCGGCCGTAGCATGATCGCCGCCAGATGGCCCGTTCTGGCACTTCTGGTGCTGGTCGTGGTGTCGATCTCAGCCATGTTTGGACCACGCATCGCGCCGCTCGACCCGAACCGTCAGAATATAATGTTGCGGCTGGCGCCTCCGATGACGGTCGCGAAGGACGGCAAGGCAGTCCATGTACTGGGTACAGATGGGCTTGGCCGGGACGTGCTTTCGCGTCTTTTGTATGGTGCGCGCGTCTCACTCCTAGTCGGCGTCGCCGCCATCGTGGTGGGCGGGACGATCGGGGTGCTCGGAGGACTGGTATCGGGCTATTTCGGCGGCTGGATCGACGATGTCATCATGCGGTTGGGGGACATCCAGTTAGCCTTTCCCTTTATTCTTCTTGCGATCCTGTTCCTGATTGTTCTCGGTCCTGGTGTCGTGAACCTGGTGCTCGTATTGGGCATCGGGCAATGGATTACCTACGCACGGATCGTGCGAGCGCAGACGCTGTCCTTGCGTGAGAAGGAGTTCGTCGAGGCGGCCCGGGCGCTCGGCGATCCGACGACCTCGGTGCTGTTTCGCACCATTTTGCCGAACATCATCGCCCCTTTGACTGTGGTTGCCTCATTCAACGTGGCGAGCGTCATCCTATCGGAGGCATCGCTGTCTTTCCTCGGTCTTGGCGTGCCGGCGACGGTGCCCACCTGGGGCTCGATGCTGGCAGAAAGCCGTGACCAGCTGATCGCCAACAAGTGGTGGCTCGCCCTCTACCCCGGTATCGCGATCGTCGCCACGGTCCTCGCGTTCAACATCATGGGTGACTGGCTACGTGATTTTCTTGATCCGCGCCTCAAGGAGCTTGGCTAGCTGCCGCTGGAATATGGAAAGGCAAGAAGCATGAAAGTTGGAATTATCGGGGCGAGCTTCGCAGCTGAGGCTTATCTTCCTGCTTTGCGTCACGTGGCTGACGTAGAGGTAACGGCAATTGCCTCTGCAAGACTGGAGAGCGCACGATCGACAGCAAGCGACTTTGGCGTAGCGCACGCGTACGACGATTGGCGGGCCATGCTCGAGCGGCACAAGCTGGACCTGGTTTGCATCGCGACCCCGACCGTCACCCATGCCAAAATGACGCTTGCCGCTCTCGACTCTGGCGCGCACGTCTTGTGTGAAAAGCCGACAGCAATGAATGCGAGCGAGGCCCGGCGAATGCTGACGCGCGCTGAGGAGCTCGGTCGCGTGCACATGATCGATCATGAATTGCGTTTCAACCCCACCCGCATGCGCATTGCCCAGATGATCGCCGAAGGCGATCTGGGTGAAATCCGTCATCTCAACATCGCCAATATCGGTTCCTCATGGGCCGATCCGTCGTCGCGGTCCAAAAGCGATTGGTGGTCGCTTGCAAGCCAAGGCGGCGGTCGGCTGGGAGCAAATGGGTCGCATCAAGTGGATTTGGTGCGCTGGTGGCTGGGAGAGGTGGCGTCAGTTTCTGGCGAAGCATTGACCATGGTCCCGGATAGGAAGGACAAGCACACAGGCGAACCCTGGAAGGGAACAGCGGACGACGTCGCGAATTTCACGCTGGCAATGAAAAGCGGGGCGCGGGCAAACGTATTCATCAGTGCCGTTGCTGCTCACGCGATGGGCAATCACACGCAGATTTTTGGCTCGAAGGGCACGATTACGCTGTCTGATGGCGATGAAAAGCTTTGGTTCGCCAAAGCCGGGGCGCCATTGCAGGCGGTGTCGATCGACGATCCGAACGCCGGCCTGTCAGGAATCAATGACGGTATTTGGAACGTCTCGGTCGTAGCTGCGTTGCGCGAACTCACCGCTGCAATTCGAGAGGCCCGACCCCTGGCGCGCGGTGCTACCTTCGTGGATGGGCTGCGCAACCAGCTGGTGCTGGATGCAGTCAAAACCTCAGGACAAGAACGGCGTTGGATCGACTTGAAGGAGGCCGACTATGCTGCCGCTTGATCAGCAAACTGTCTTCCTAACGGGTGCTGCGCAGGGCCTCGGTGCTGCGATCGCCAGGCATTTCTCGCAACGTGGCGCTAATTTGGTCTTGTTCGACGAGAATGCCGAAGGGCTCACGCGAACTGTTGCAGAATGTCGAGGCAGACCGCGGGCGATTGTGGTTGATCTTACTTCAGCCGACGACACAAACCGTGCCTTGACGAACGCGCTCTCGGGCGTTTCGTCGGTCGACACGTTGATCCACAACGCCGCTATCTTAAAGCCCCAGCCCTTTTCGGACGTTACGCTGGAAACCTTTCGCAGCACCGTCGACGTCGGACTTCAGGCAGGCTTCATGCTTGCGAAGGCGGTGTGGCCGGGCATGGCCCGCCGCAAAAATGGTGTGCTGATCTTTGTCTCGTCACGATCGGGCGTCGAGGGATTCGCGGGCGAAACCGCCTATTGCACCGCAAAGCATGGATTGGAGGGCTTTTCGAAGTCGCTATCCAGGGAAGGGCGCGACCATGGGATCATTTCGGCAACAATAACGCCTGGCATGTTCATGCGCACTCCGAGCTCGGAGCGGACTTACAGCGCGGAGGAGCGTCTGAAGTGGGTCGAGCCCGATTTGCTCGCTCCCGCCTTCTCGTTGATAGCCGAAACGCGCACCGAGGATTTCAGCGGGCGCCGCCTGGACGCCTGGCAACTTTCGCAAGGTCCCGCCCGATGATGATTAAGACAATGCCCGCCTAGCGCCAACGCCCGCTGGTCCCGGCCTTCAAGGACCATGAAGGAGCCGTAGCATGGGCTGGCGAATAAAATACTACGAAGAATATTACCACTGACCGAGGATCCAATGCCCAAGACACTGACAAGAGGCCGCTATGTTTTTACCCGTCCAGAGGGTCGTCACGATTGGACGATGCTGGAGGACGCAGCGGTATTGCATTCGAATGGAGTGATCGAGGCCGTCGGCGATTTTGCGGCACTGAGGGATCAAAACCCGACCGCAGAAATTGTTGGCGACGGCACTCAGGTCGTGCTCCCAGGTTTCGTCAACGCGCACCATCACGTCGGCCTTACTCCACTCCAGCTCGGCGTGCCCGATCTGCCGCTCGAGCTGTGGTCCAACGCTCGTGTCAAGTTCCGCAACGTCGACCCGTATCTGGACACGCTCTACTCGGCGTTTGAACTGATCGGCTCCGGTGTGACCACCGTCCAGCATTTGCGTGGTGCGCAGTTTGGCGGCGTGGCCGACGTGCTGAAAGCCTCGGATGCAGTTGTGCAGGCTTACGAGGATGTCGGGCTGCGAGTGTCGATGGGGATGGGGCTGCGCGACCAAAATCGCATGCATCACCAGATGGCTGACGATGATTTCGTAGCCAGTCTGCCGGAGGAGATCCGGCCGGGCGCTCGGCGACATCTCGACCGGTTCGGCGTCGGGCTGGATAATTTCTTCGATCTCTACACAGAGATGGAGCGACGCTATGCGGGCAAGCCGCTCGTGCGCATGCAGTTGGCCCCGCTCAATCTGCACTGGATGACCGATCGCTCCATAGAGATGCACGCGGACTTCCAAAAGCGTACCGGTGCTCTCATCCATCTTCACCTGGATGAGACCCAGCATCAGAAGGAATACGCCCGCCGCCGCGGTGGCGGCAGCGCGGTCGAATATCTCGACCGGTTCGGCTTCCTTTCAGACAAGCTGACGTTGGGTCACGGCGTGTGGCTGAACGAAAGCGATCTCGAGACGCTTTCGGCAAAGGGAGTTCACGTCTGCACCAACTGCAGTTCGAACTTCCGCCTGAGAAGTGGGATCGCTCCGCTCAACGCCTTCGAATGCAAGCAGATGAATGTCGCGATCGGCATCGACGAAGCCGGCATCAACGATGACCGCGACATGTTCCAGGAAATGCGCATGGTCCTTAATGCCCATCGCGTGCCCGGTGTCGAGGATGGAGTACCGACAGTGGGGCAGGTGCTCCGCATGGCCACGGTCGGAGGTGCCCTAACGACCCCGTTCGGACTTCAGATTGGCAAGCTTGTTCCTGGCGCATTCGCTGACATGACGCTGGTCAACTGGAAGGCCATCGCCAGACCGTATTTGGATCAGGATACGCCCGTTCTTTCGGCCGTGCTCCACCGCGCGAAACCCCAGGCAGTCGACGCCGTGATCATCAATGGGCGCGTTGTCTACGAGGATGGCCGGTTCACTCTGATCGACAGAGACGCGATTCTTGCTCGGTTGGAAGAGCAGATGTCGCGTCCGCTGACCGAGTTTGAGCAGGACTTACGCCAAACCTCCGCAGCCATCCTGCCGCATGTGAAAGCGTTCTACAAAGGCTACGTCACTACAGAGCACGTGCCTTACTACAAGTACAACTCGAAGAAATAACCATGCTGGCTGCTCTTTTATTCCATTGGAATACTTGGATGGATGTGAACAAGATGGACGAAATTATATATGCCGGGATTGGCGCCCCTGCAGGCGTGGCAGCGCGGGAGTTTGTGGCGTGACCCGGCTGCGGTTCATTGTTGTTGGGCTTGGCGCCAGGGCCCAATTCTGGCTACGCGTGCTCAACGAGTCTGACGAATGTGAAGTTGTCGGTCTGGTCGACCCACGCGTCGAAGTGCATACGCGGGCTCAAGCGCTTTGTCCTAGCGCCACGATTGGAACCGACTTTGCATCGATCGTTGGTGAGGTTGAAGCGGATGTCGCTCTGCTTTGCACACCGCCATTCGGCCGCGAGAAGCAGATGGAAGTGGCCTGTCAAGCGGGTCTCGCCATTCTCGCGGAAAAGCCGCTCGCCGAGAGCGTCGATAAGGCAAGGCGCTATGTCGAGATGACCGAACAGGCGGGCGTCATGCTGATGGTCGGCCTGAACTACCGGTTCCTTCCCGTGACGGCTGAGACCAGACGCCTCTTCGACGAACAAATTGGGCAGCCCGAGTTCGCGCGCTTCACCTATCAGAGATGGCGTGACGGCAAGCTGCCCCACCTCAACAGATACCCCCTGACCATGACGCAGCCGATGTTGTGGGAGCAATCTATCCATCATTTCGACTTGATGCGCTTTGTCTATCAGGCTGAGCCGGTGCGCGTCTTTGCCAAGAGCTTCAACCCATCATGGTCAATGTATGCCGATGACGCCAATGTGAGCGCGGTTCTGGAGTTCTCGAATGGCATCATCGTCAACTACCAGGGCACGTGGCAGAGCAACTGGGGCGTCCCCAACTTCGAGTGGCGCCACGAATGCTTGAACGGAATTGTCATTCAGCGCGACCAATATGGTGAATTGGCGTTCGCCGAGCGCGATCAGGCCGTCCTGACCCCAGTTGCCCTGCCGCCTTACGAATTGTGGATTAACGACGCTACTGCGCTGCTGCGCTCCTTCGTCGCCGCTTACCGTGGCGAGGCCCCGCTGCAGTGCACTGGCCGCGATCATCTTAGTTCTCTGCGAATGATTGAAGCCTGCGTCCGCTCATCGGAAACCGGCCAATCAGTAATCCCGGCTGAACTCGAGAAATAAATTTTTGGAATAGTTTCGCCGGACTTCTGTGCATTATCAACAATGGGAGCATTCCAATGTCTAACATGAAACGATTACTTCTAGCGGCTACTTTGGCCTTGATGGGAACGGGAACGGGTGCGTCAATCGCTGCGCCGGATGATGACACGATCGTTATTGGCCTGTCCGCCGATATATCGACACTGGATCCGGCACAGGTCGATAACCGTATCGATATGAACATCGCCGCGCATCTCTTCGGAACGCTCTACACCGTCGACTCGGACGGCAAGATTCAGCCGAACTTTGCGACCGGCTATAAGGTATCGGACGATGGTACGGAATATACCTTCACCATCAAGCCTGGCCTAACGTGCGAGGACGGCGAGAAGCTGACGGCAGAAGATGTCGCCTATTCATTTACCCGGGCCGCGGATCCCAAGAACGGCTTTTCAGGCAACACCCCGGGCTTTGTCTTTGATGCGCTGGGATACAAGAGCGCTGAGGCAGTCGATGATCTCAACGTTAAGATCAAGTTTGCCAAGAAAAGCTCAATCGTGCTTGGCATGCTTTCAGAGGTGTTCCTGCATTGCAAGGACTCCTACGAGAAGATGTCGGCGGAGCAGGCGTCTTCGAAGCCGATCGGGTCCGGCTCTTACCGGTTGGTCTCCTGGGATCATGGATCGGAGCTCGTACTGGAGAAGGTCAAGGATCCGGCCGTTTTCAAGAAGATCGTTGTTCGGGTCATTCCCGAGGCCTCGACGCGCACCGCCGAGCTGATTGCCGGAAACGTCGATGTTATCACCAACGTATCCCCGGACCAGATCGACACAATCAACAACTCTGGAACCGCGGATGTGCAGAAGATGCAAGGCACGCGCCGGATGTACGTCGGGTTCAATTTGACTGGCAAATTCTCTGGAACCAAGGGGACGGATGCCATCAAGAAGCCGGAGGTGCGGCGTGCGATGCAATACGCCTTGGACGTTCCGTCGATCTGCTCACAACTTCTCAGCTCCAACTGCACGCGTTTGAACGGTCCAGCCAACCCACCCAATGACAATCCGGACCTCAAGCCATACCCCTACGACCCGGCTCAGGCTGAAAAGCTACTCGATGCGGCTGGATATCCGCGTGGAGCCGACGGTGTGCGGTTCGAGCTGAAGATGCAGGCTCCTCGCGGTCGTTACCTCAATGATGCGAATGTAGCACTAGCCATCGGGCAGTACCTTTCCGATATCGGCGTCAAGACAGACGTCGAACTATTGGATTGGGCGTCGGTATATTCGCCTCTATTCAGAACTCACGACGCCGGGCCGTTGTTTTTCATTGGATCGGGTGGCTCGACGTGGAGCGCCATCTACGACATGTCTGATCTTTCCACCCCCGATGCGGAGACGAACGACACGGGATGGAGCGATCCGCATTGGTTTGACGGTTGGGCGAAGATCGACGCGGCCAAGACGCCTGAAGAAGAGCGTGCGGCGGTCAATCAGATGCTGAAGGTCTTCTATGACGATGGCCCTTGGCTGCTTCTCTACGATCAGCCTGACTTCTATGGCGTGAGCAAACGAATCTCCTGGAAGGCTCGCCGCGACGAACATATCGAGTTGTTCGACGCCAAGCTCGCTAAGTGATATTGGCCGGGTGCGCGGACGTCGGTTCGCGCACCCTCCGACTTTGAACGCGGCGTCTGAATTGCATCCCGGCCATGATTTGCCAGTAGAGCGACGCGCTTAGCGGGATTCGATCTCTGTAATCAGACTGGCGATGCCTTCAGCCAGGTCAACACGCGGTCTGAAGCCCGTGTCCGCTTCGAGGCGAGCGAAGCAAATAGCTGCCCGTCCATCGTCTGCTTGCAAGCTTATTTCGGGCGTCACCCCTCCTGGCATGGTGGTCGCTGAAAGCCTCTGACTATTGACCAACTCAGCCAACAGCCCGGCGCTGGTCGCGATGCCTGATCCGAGATTGTAGACCATATGCTGCAATTGGTCCGCCTTGAGCAAGATATCAACTGCAGCGCCGACGTCGTCGGCATGGATCCAGTCGCGTGATATGTCCGCGCCTGAAATCGCTACGGGCCTACGCGCGGCGACGAGCTGTGAAATGAGGTTGATAGCCTGGCTGGTTGGTCCCGCGCGCTCCATGGGCCCATATACGGACGCAAGCCGAAGGGCCACAGTCATCACCGCTCCTGAGCGGCCATAGAATTCGGCTGCAACCTCGGCTGACCTCTTCGAGGCTGCATAGGTGTTTGACAGGTCAAGTGCTGCGTCTTCCAACAATGGATTGGCGGATTGCTTGGCGGCATAAACGCCGCTGCTGGACAGCAAAATGACGCGCCCGATCGACGCTTCGACTGCCGCCTCGAGAATGTTGAGGGTTCCGCCAGCGTTGACGTCGAATGTGCGTAGCCTTTGCCAGTCGCTGCTCAAAGGCGGTGGCGTGAGGGCGGCTGCATGGACAATGTCGCCGCGCCGCCCTTCCAGCACGACGGTTCGGCATTGCCCGCGGTCTGTCACGTCCAGCAAACTGAAGCTGACGTTGTCGAGACACTTCAGAAAATTGCGAGCTTGGTTATCCGGTGGGTTGAGATCGGCTGCGATGACCCGTCGATCCGGGAAACTTGTTGCCAGGTATCGTACGAGGTTGATCCCGACAAACCCGAGACCTCCGGTAACAAGAACTGTCAAAGCTTGACCTCGCCACAATTGAAATCAGAAGGGCACAACCGGCACGCTCGCTGGTGGCATTTCAGGCAGGTGTCCGCGGTCAATGTCGAGTTTCTCCGGATCCGGGCATTGTTCCAATTAAGGTATCATAATCGCTTGACATTTTCCCAAGAAAATATGACGTAGAATATCAGTGAAGTAGACTCCTTCCCCACAGATTTCTCGTTTCGCATCCGGTGAGGACGAGCGGCTTGTCTCCATCAAAGAAGATCGTTCTCATTCGTGGCAGGCAGGTGTTCTCCCACCCCACGACTAGGCACGACTGGCACGTTGTCGAAAACGGCGGATTGCTAGTAGCGGGCGATACGATCCTCGATGTTGGTGAGTTTCAGGGGTTACGGGAGGCCAATCCAGGCGCCACCGTAATCGGAGATGGAAGCCATGTGATCTTACCTGGCTTCGTGAACTCTCATCATCATATCGGTCTGACCACCATCCAGCTCGGCGTGCCCGATTTGCCGCTCGAACTCTGGTTGAACGCCCGACTTAAGCAGCGTCCCGTCGACCCATACCTCGATACGCTGTACTCGGCCTTCGAAATGATCGGCTCCGGCGTGACGACTGTCCAGCATTTGCGGGGGGGACAGTTCGGCAACGCGCAAGCCGTCAATGATACGGCGGACGCAATCATAAAGGCCTATGAGGATGTCGGCATGCGCGTATCCCTAGGCATGGGGGTACGCGATCAAAATCGGCTTCATCAGCAGATGGATGACGAAACATTCGTCGCAACCCTGCCGGCTGAGATGCGTGAGCGCGTTGGACGGCAGTTGCAGAGATTTCCGCTCAGCCTGGATGACTTTTTCGACGTCTATGCGGACATGTCGCGCCGCTACAGTGGAAGGCCCCTGGTGCGTACGCAACTTGCTCCTCCCAATCTGCATTGGATGAGCGACGCTTCACTCGCACGTTTTGCGGAGGCTTCGGCAAAGTCGGGCGATCTCATGCACCTTCATCTCGATGAAACGCAGTATCAGAAGGAGTATGCCCGTCGGCGGGGAGGGGGAAGCGCGATCGATTATATCGCCGGCTTCGATCTTTTGTCGCCACGCCTGACGCTCGGGCATGGCGTCTGGTTGAACGAGAACGATGTCGATCGGATAGCCAACCACAACGTCCATATCTGCCACAACTGCAGTTCAAATTTCCGATTACGCAGCGGCATCGCGCCCCTCAACTATTTCGAAAAAAAGGGCGTCGAGGTCGCTATTGGAATCGACGAGGCAGGCATCAACGATGATCGGGACATGCTGCAGGAGATGCGCATGGTCCTTAATGCCCATCGCGTCCCCGGGGTCGAGGACGGAGTACCCACGGCAGGACAAGTGCTCCGCATGGCTACCCGGTGCGGTGCCTTAACCACACCTTTCGGCGACAGGATTGGCCACCTTGTACCTGGGGCGTTAGCTGACTTGTCGATGATTGAATGGAGCAGCGTCGCCAAACCCTATCTCGACCCAGACACGCCAGTGCTGGCGGCAGTCTTGCACCGCGCCAAGCCGTCTTCGGTCGCGCGCGTCATCATCGGCGGCGAGATCGTCTATGAGGAAGGCCATTTCTCAAGGATCGACCGTGAAGCAATCATGGAGCGGATCGAGGAAGTCATGTCTCGACCCAGAACCCCTCTGGAGGACGAAGCCAGGCAGACTGCCAAAGAAATTGTCCGGCACATAAGGGCTTCTTACGGCGGATATGTTGGGAAAGAGCATCGGCCATACTATACTTACAATTCGAAGAAATAGATTGCCTAATCGCGACGGGTTTCTCTCAGACAAAAGTTAGACGAACAAATATGGCAAAGATCTTGATCCTGAATCCGAACAGCTCTCCATCGACCACTGAGTCGGTCAGTCGCGGCCTGGACCTATTGCGCGACGGTCGCCATGTGTTGGATTGCAGGACCTTACAGGAAGGCCCCACCGGCATAGCGACGCAGGCCGACATCGACCGAGTGGTTCAACCAACCGCGCAATATTTTGCCGACAACATCGCGGATGCTTACGTTATCGCGTGTTTCTCTGATCCAGGGCTAGCTCTGGCACGGGAAACGGTACAAGCGCCTGTCCTGGGCATAGCTGAATCAAGCTTTCAGCTAGCGATTGGCCTTGGCGATCGCTTCGGAGTCGTCGCAATGGCGGATCACTCAGTACCGCGCCACAAGCGCTACATCCGTTCGCTTGGCCTCGGCGCCCGTCTGGCCGGTGATTTGGCCATCAACGTTGGTGTCGAGCACATGGATGGGGCGGGGGTTCTCGACAAGATTGTCGAAGTCGGCCGTAGGCTTCGCGACCAGGAGGGCGCGGACGTGATCATCCTTGGTTGCGCTGGCATGGGTCAGTATCGCCAGGAGATCGAGCGCATTTTGGATGTGCCGGTCGTCGACCCCTCGCAGGCAGCGGTTACACGCGCTTTGGCTTTGTTGTCGCTTGGCTATCAAACGGCGGCATGAAGGTTCTTTGGCTCCGGGAAGGCGCCAAAGGCCATTTCGACGATGGCACTGCACTGATGGCTTTGTAAGCGGTCTTTTGCGGGCTGCGGGCTAAAAAGAACACAGGAGCAAATTATGGCTAAATCCGATCTCGACGATATCCTCGCTGCGGTGCCACAGGGGGCAGAATCAGCCTTTCCCAAGGCCGAGTATGTCGAACGCATCGCGCGGCTGCGCAAGGAGATGGCAGCGAAAGGGTTTGATCTGGTTCTTTTGTCAGGCCCCGAAAACATCTTCTACCTGAGCGGGCAACAAACGCCGGGCTACTACACTTTCCAGTGCCTTTGTGTCCCTGCCGAGGGTGAACCCTTCCATGTAATTCGTGGTCTGGAGGCGATGAATGCTCGCCTCAACACGTTCCTCGACGACATCACGGGATACGCGGACGATGAACATCCTTCCGCAGCCATTGCCGCGGTCCTGAAGGCGCGCGGCTTCCAGAATAAGCGTGTGGCCATTGATCAGAATGGCTGGTTTTTGACGGTCAACCTTTACAATCGCCTTGTCGCGGAATTTGGTCCCCTGCTGGATGCCACAGGTCTCGCTGAGCCTTTGCGGCGAGTTAAATCCAAGCTCGAAATCGAGCAGCTCGAAAAGGCAGGGAAGGCCAATGACGCCGGGATGTTGGCAGGTCTGGCCGCCACCAGGATCGGCGCCAGCGAGAACGACATTGCTGCGGCCGTCATGGGCGCCGCCGTCAAGGCCGGATCAGAATATTTCGGCATGGAGCCTTTTATAACGTCCGGACCGCGGTCCGGCGTTCCTCACACAACGTGGCGTAGACGTGTCATCCAGGAAGGGGACCTGACCGTGCTGGAGACGCCTGGCTGCTACAACCGCTACCATGTTGCATTGTTCCGGACAGTCGCGGCTGGGCGCATTCCAGTCTTGGCAACGGATATGTATAAGGTTTGCGCCGAGGCTCTTCAGGTTGCGATAGAGAAGCTGCATCCGGGCAACACCTGCGCGGATGTACACAATGCTGTGCAAGCCGTCATCGACAAAAATGGCTTCACTGCCGGGTTTCGCAAGCGGACCGGATACAGCATGGGAATTGCGTTCGCGCCGGATTGGGGCGAGGGCAATATTTTGAGCCTGTTCCGCGATATCGACCTGCCATTGCAGCCCGGCATGGTGTTCCACGTGCCGATAACCTTGCGCGCCTACAACAAATTCACGGTTGCCGTCAGCGAAACCATAATGGTGACCGAAGGCGCGCCTCGAACTTTCAGCAGCATCAGTCGTGAGATGGTTCAGGTTTAAGTCGATGCCGGCTTAAGCGCCAGACGAGGGTCTTGGCACGAACACAACGAGTGCCTCAACGCGAGGGGTCCAAACTCTCCCGTTGGTTGCCGGGGAAGTCAGCCAAAAATCAAGAGACGACAATGACACAAGCAAGCTTATGGCCAGTCCCTGACATGGCCTCGGGCGCACTTTATTCGGCAAGTCGTGAATGGGCACGCGCAGTCGTCCTGACCTCGCGATCGCCGTGGCGAAGCGCGCGCCCCATGCTGGTAGTTGAGCCGCAGAAGGTCTTGTTTGTGGAAGGGCTAGACCGCAGCCATCTCGAGAGCCTTGCGCAAGCAGCCAAGGGAGGGGCGCCGGTTGTCGGCATCGGAGCCGGCACGGTGATGGAAACAGCGAAATACGTCGCCCGCGCCACAGGTGCACCATTGGTGCAAGTGCCGACGACTGTCTCCAACAACGCATGCTTCACACGTGCGGCTTGGACGATCGTCGAGGGAAAGAGGACCATCGCGCGCGATATGCCGATTCCGCGCCGCATTGTTCTCGATCCTGATCTTTTGGCAGCAGCTCCCACCAGGCTGAACCGCGCGGGGATTGCAGAGATCCTTTGCAGCCATACGGCGCTGCACGATTGGCGTCTAGGACATGAGGTCGGCCGCGACGTGGATTGGGATGACGGCCTGGAAAGGCTGGCTCGAGCCGAGTTACGAGCTCTTGACGCCACCGCGCCACTTGTTGGTGCCAACCGACAGGAGGGCTTTCGCGCGATCTTCGCAGCTAGCTGGCGGTTTGCACCCGGCTTTTCGAGTCATCCCAAAGCGCGCTTTAACGCTGGCAGCGAGCATCTTTTTGCATGGGGTCTTGAAGCGCTCGCAGGACGCAAAGTCTTGCACGGTGAGGCCGTCGGTCTTGGTGTGCTACTTATGTCTTTTGTTCAAAATAACCGGCCAGATTGGCCGGCGCGTATTTTGAAGACCGCCAATGTTGCATTTATGCCAGAAGACATCGGAGTGACTTGGAGAGATGTCAAAGAGGTGTTCGACCGTCTGCATATTTCCGCCAGCGCATATCTCTGGTACACAGTCATCGACGCCAAGGCCGGCCCAGAACGTGTGAATTGGCCTGAGCGAGGAAATTTTGCGGCAGCTAAGAATTTTGTCATGTCATTGAAATAATAAATATGGCGCCAATTAGGTTATCTTTTTGTTTTTTCTTGGCTACGCACGCGCGCAACCTGCATCAAGTGGTCTTCGAGACTTTTCTGTAATTTTACGCCTGTGGAGTCTGCCTTGATCATATCGTGGATCAGGTCGCGGAAAGCTTCATGCTGACGCACCACAGACGCCAGATCGTCGTCGCGATATTCATGACGGCTGAAGATGATCATGACGTGCCGTGCTATCGTCTCCCAGAGAACCCTGGCGATCTCGTTGTTCGCGGCGTTGGCGATGGCCCGATGGAAGGCCATATCGGCGGCAAGTGACGCGGGGCGATCGAGCGACATTGCAGCGCGGCGCATGGCCTGCAGGCAAGGCTCAAGTTCGTTGGCCATCTCGCCCCGTTCCCGCCAGCTCTTGATTGCGTCACGCAATAAGAAGCTTTCCAGGGCAAGCCGAATTTCGAGCACCTTTTCGACGGTCGCTGGATCGAACTGGACAACCCGATAGCCTCGGTTCGGCTTCCCATTGACGATACCCTGGGCAAGCAGGATCTTCAGTGCTTCGCGTACAGCCACGCGGCTGACACCCAACAAGTCCGCTAATGATGAGTCTGTGATTTTCTCGCCTGGGGACAAATGCCCGGCGGAGATTGCACTGGCGATCGAATCTGCAACCGTTTCAGCCAATGCCAAGCGCTGAGGCATGCGAAACTGTTCTGTCGGCAAATCAATCTGCGTCATGAGGCCATCCTTGAGCAGCACTTTACACTGGGTGGGCACCCAATGGGTTCGAAAAGCGCAGTTGGAAAAAGTTGATAACAATTTTTCTCGGTGGCAGTCGACGCCCCAAGTATTTGCATGATTATCCTGGGTGGACGCCGAGTTTTCCGCAGTGGTGCGAGCCTCAGTATTGGGTCGCCCCGAAGGGTTTAAGAGCCTAGATAACGGTGTCTCGATAAGGACAAGAATCTCTAGCTCGGACGTTATCTTAAGCTCCTCACGTAACGCAAGGAGATCCGTCAGAACCTCTTCGACCAGCGGGACGCCATTCTTGGACTTCCGCTCGACACGCCGCGCCTCTAGTTCGCCGGGTATCAGGATCTCCGCCACACCGGGTCTGGTCTTGCGCGATTTCACCATCTGGGCAAATTCGCCCATGCGCTCCCTGAATGTAGCGAGCGGCATAAACCATTCGATGTCGATTGCGGTAAGCGAGTGCGAAACGTCCTGGCGGGCAGGGTTTGAGTACGGCACGAGCCCGAAAGCCCCGCCAGCGATAACTCCGGTCAGAACATCGGTCATGAAGGCGAGGCCGTAGCCTTTGTAGTCGCCAATGCCAAGCAAGGCGCCTTGCATGGCTGCGTTTGGGTCATCTGTGATTTCACCTTCCGGCGTGAGTGCCCAATCGAGCGGCATTTTCTTGCCTTCGCTCAAAAGCCACTGCATGGCGCCTTTGTCCGATCTGGTCAGCGCAAAATCCATCACGGCTGGAAAGCCGAGATTGGTGGGCGCAACAATGCTCCAGGGGTTGGTTCCGACGGCCTCCTCACACGCGCCCCACGGCGCCATTTCCGGACCGGCATTGGTATAGGCGATGCCTATGCAGCCAGCCGCTTCAGCCTGACATGCGTGTACCGCGGACGAACCGTAGTGGGTGGAGTTGCGCACGATAACCTGCCCGATGCCGCATTCTTTTGCTTTTGCAATAGCCAGTTTCATAGCCTTCGCGGCGGCAACGACCCCGATGCCATTGTGAGCATCGACAAGGGCCAACGAGGGGCTCTCTTTTAGAACTTCCCATCGGGCTTGCGGGTCAACCAGCCGGTCTGCGATCCGCTTCTGGTAGACGCGCAGTTTGCGAACGCCCTGGTTGGCAGACGGATGGAAACGCAACTCGGAAAAGATCAGAGCATCAGCAAAAGTTGAGGCGTCTGGCTGCGATAGGCCAAAGCGCACAAAGGCCTCGCGCGTAAAGGCGTGCAGGCTGTCGCGGGACACATTGGTCATATTGATCGCCACGGTCTTCTCGTCCTTTTTGCTTCAGCCTACGAGGCTCTCTTTGCTGCTCTGGTGGGAATGTTCGCCCGTTAGAAATCTCTCGCGCCGGCAGTTAGCTGCAGGGCACCAAAGAAACGTCCAACCGGGCATCTCGCTTGACACCATTACCCGAATTGTACATCATTAGAAATTAGAATTGTCGACAATCAAGCATTTCCGCTGTCGACCGTCAAGCAGCAATCGCGAGCTCAGTCCAACGAGGCGGATAGGGATCAATAAAGAAAGGCTCTTCGGAACAATGGCTTACGCGCATCTAATGGATCGTGTCGGGCAGATGAACGACATGCTCAATGCCCAGTCTGTTCTATACTGGGATGCTCGCGTGACGATGCCGGAAGCTGGAAACGAGACCCGCGGCCGGCAGTTGTCGACACTTTCTCTGCTGGCCCATCAACTGCTCGTCTCAGTCGATACACAACGCCTGCTCGCCAAGGCTGAAAGTGAAGTTGCCTCCCTGGCCGACTCGAGCGTCGAAAAGTCGATGGTGCGTAAGGTGCGTGAGGCGGTGGACTACAATGTGGCCATTCCGGCCGAGCTTACACGTCGGCGAGCCGAACTCGGCTCCAAAGGGCATTTTATTTGGGCCAAAGCGCGCGCTGAAAGTGACTTCTCACAATTCGCTCCGCTGCTCGAAGAAATTGTCGCGCTCAATCAGGAGATGGCGGAGGCAATCGGCTATGAGGAGCACCCCTACGATGCCCTGCTTTATCGGTACGATCCTGGCGAGAGGGTTTCGTCACTGAAACCGCTTTTCGGTCGGCTGCGCGAAGGCATCTCACCGTTGGTGAATGCCATTGCACAAAAAGAGCCGCCGCGGGTCAATTTCCTAGAGCGCGATTTTCCTATCGACAAGCAGCGTGAGCTGTCGCTGATTCTGGCACGGTCGATTGGGTATGATTTCAAGCGCGGTCGCCTCGACACGACGCTCCATCCCTTTGAGATCTCATTCACTCGCAACGACGTACGTATCACCACGCGCTACAATCAGAACTATTTGCCGACAAGTGTGTTCGGTACTATCCACGAAGTAGGCCATGCGCTGTACGAGCAGGGCGTCGATCCGGCTTTTACCCGCACGCCCTTTGCCACTGACCTGGTTGGCCTTTATGCCGTCGGCGGCGTCAGCTACGGGGCGCACGAATCGCAGTCGCGCCTGTGGGAGAACTTTGTCGGTCGCTCTCGACAGTTCTGGGATGTCCATTTCGCCTGCGCTCAGGAAATCTTCCCGGCCCAACTCGCCGACGTCTCGGCTGAGGATTTCTGGCGCGCGGTCAACCGCGTTTACCCTGGGCCGGTCCGCACCAACGCCGATGAACTCACCTACGACTTCCACATAATGCTGCGCACGGAGCTTGAGGCAGATCTGATCGACGGCTCGCTCAGGGTCAGAGATCTCCCAGAAGCCTGGAATGCAAAGGTCAAGGAATATCTGGGTGTCGAGGTGCCCAATGACAGCGTTGGTTTGCTGCAGGACGCTCATTGGTCGGCAGGACACATGGGCAACTTCGCCAACTACTCGATTGGCAATGTGATGGCGGCTCAACTCTTTGAGGTCGCGGGCAAAGATGAAGCCCTCAGAACGGACTTGGCAAAAGGCCGGTACGATCGACTGCACGGTTTTCTGGCTGAGAACATTCATAGGCATGGCCGCCGCTATGATCGTGATGAGCTGCTTATGCGTGCGACTGGCCGTAAGCTCGACCCCGAACCCTATATCGCTTACCTCAACGCAAAATACGCTGAGCTCTACGGTCTCTGAGAATAGCAGTATCCGTGCCAGCGGATTGCAAGCTTACCGTTATCGGCAGGATGGCCTGCCAGTCCGGTGAGGGCACCCACGTACGCCACACGTACCGATAACAGGAGAGCAGCGGCGGCAGCAAATCACACTAGCAAAGGGAGGGCAGGTCTGCGGCTTGACCGATGACATACTACGTAGAATATTACGTAGCGTACCAAAAGTCAGATAACCCGATGTCCGGGGTCAAAGACCGCCGGCTTTGCAGAAGTTTGTCTCAAAATAGGGGAACACGCATGGCTTACATCAGAAGAATGCTTAGCGCGGGCGCTTTGGCCTTGCTGGCGTCAGGGACCGCCTCGGCAGCGCCGGCGGACGACACGATCGTTGTCGGCCTGTCCGCCGATGTGTCGACGTTGGATCCGGACCAGGTCGACACGCGCATCGACATGAATATCGCACAACATATCTTCGGGACGCTTTATTCGGTGGCCCAGGACGGCTCGATCAAGCCGAACCTTGCAACGGGCTACGAAGTCTCGGCCGACGGCTTAGAGTATACGTTTTCGATCAAGCCAGGCCTGACTTGTGAGGATGGCGAGAAGCTAACGGCGGAAGATGTCGCCTATTCGTTTACCCGTGGGGCTGATCCAAAAAACGGCTTCACAGGCAATACGCCGGGCTTCGTTCTGGAATCCCTGGAATACAAGAGCGCTGAGGCAGTAGATGGTCTGCATGTCAAGATCAAGCTCGGCAAGAAGAGCTCAATCGTGCTCGGCATGCTTTCGGAGGCATTCATCCACTGCAAGGATTCCTACGAGAAGATGTCGGCTGAGCAGGCCTCTTCGAAGCCGATCGGGTCCGGCTCTTACCGGTTGGTCTCCTGGGATCGCGGCTCCGAGGTTGTGCTGGAGAAGGTCAAAGACCCGGGCGTCTTCAAGAAGATCATCTTTCGTGTGATTCCCGAGCCCTCTACGAGAACGGCAGAGTTGATTGCAGGAAATGTCGACATCACTACTAACGTCGCGCCAGACCAGATTCAAACCATCAACAACTCTGGAACCGCGGACGTTCAACAGGTGGCCGGAACGCGCCGCATATATGTCGGTTTCAACCTGAGAGACAAATTTACCGGAACAAAGGGCGGGGACGCCATCAAGAAGCCCGAGGTGCGCCGCGCCTTGCAGTATGCAGTTGATGTGCCGACGATCTGTTCGCAATTGCTGAATTTCAAATGCGAAAGGGCAAGCAGTCTGGTCAATCCGCCGAACGACGATCCCAATCTCAAGCCTTTCCCCTATGACCCAGCTGAGGCCGAGAAGCTACTTGATGCGGCCGGCTATCCGCGTGGAGCCGACGGTGTGCGGTTCGAGCTGAAGCTGCAGGCACCGCGTGGCCGATACCTCAACGATGCCAATGTCGCTATGGCAATTGGTCAGTATCTTTCTGACATTGGCGTTAAGACGGAGGTCGAGGCCTTGGATTGGTCTTCGGTTTTCCGGCCGCTGATGCGCAAACATGAAGCTGGCCCGCTCTTCTTCATTGGCGATGGCGGTTCGATCTGGAGCGCCATTTATGACATGTCGATCCTTCCCACCGTGACAGCTGAGACCAATGACACGGGATGGAGCGATCCTAATTGGTTTGACAGTTGGGCGAAGATTGACGCCGCTAAGACGCCTGAAGAACAGCGTGCCGTGATCAACCAGATGCTGAAGGTCTTTCACGACGAAGGCCCCTGGCTATTGCTCTATTTCCAGCCGGATTTCTACGGGGTGAGCAAGCGCATCGCTTGGACCGCGCGCCGCGACGAACACATCGATCTCTTCAACGCTAGCCTGGCCAAATGACTTCAATGAGTGCGCAGGCGCCGGTCTGCGCACTCAGCACCGTCATGATCGCGATTTCCAGCGCTCATTGACGGAATAATTCCAAGGCGGCGCTTGACGTGATCAACCATCACCCTGTAGATCAGTAGATTATATAATTGTCGACAATACGATATTCGGCCGAGTAGCCATTTGCCCCATGAATGGAAGATCATGGCGGGGTCCAAGGTATGAAGAGGTTTGGGAGATGAGTTATCTCGATCTGATGGAGCGCGTAGGGCAGGTCAACGACATGCTCAATGCTCAATCCATACTGGACTGGGATATGCGGGTCATGATGCCGGAGGCTGGCGATGAGACCCGCGGCAAGCAGCTTTCCACCCTTTCGCTCACAACCCATCAGCTTCTCGTTGCTGCCGATACGCGTCAGATGCTTGCGGCAGCTGAGGCTGAAGTTAAGCCGCTGCCGGACTCGAACGCCAAAAAGATGATGGTTCGCCAGGTGCGCGACGCAGTTGACTACAACGTAGCCATTCCCCCAGAACTCACGCGCCGGCGTGCGCAACTCAGCTCGAAGGGCCATTTCATTTGGGCCAAGGCTCGCGCCGAGAGTGATTTCTCCCAATACGCTCCGCTGCTTGAAGAGGTTGTGGCGCTCAACAGAGAAACGGCCGAGGCGATCGGTTACAAGGAACATCCTTATGACGCGCTTCTCTTTCGCTATGATTCACAGGACACTGTTTCGTCGCTGAAGCCGCTGCTTGATCGGTTGAGGGAAGCCATCCTGCCACTGGTTAAGGCGGTTGCGGAAAAAGAACCGCCGCGCGTCGATTTTTTGGAGCGTGATTATCCGATCGACAAGCAGCACGAGCTCTCGCTCATGCTGGCGAAAACGATCGGATATGACTTCAAGCGTGGCCGCCTCGACACGACTCTGCATCCGTTTGAGGTCTCATTTACCCGCAACGATGTGCGCATCACCACCCGCTACAACCAGACCCATTTGCCGACAAGCGTGTTCGGGACCATCCATGAGGTCGGGCATGCGCTTTACGAGCAGGGCGTCGACCCAGCATTTACACGCACGCCCTTTGCCACTGACCTGGTTGGGCTGTATGCCGTCGGCGGCGTCAGCTACGGGGCGCACGAATCGCAGTCGCGCCTATGGGAGAATTTTGTCGGACGTTCGCGCCAGTTTTGGGAGGTGCAGTTCCCGGCGGTCCAAAAAATCTTTCCTGAGCAGCTCGCCGATGTATCGGCCGAAGAATTCTGGCGCGCGGTGAACCGCGTTCGTCCTGGTCTTGTTCGTACCCACGCGGATGAGCTCACCTACGATTTGCACATCATGCTGCGCACCGAACTTGAGGCAGGACTGATGGACGGCTCGGTCAAAGTCAGGGATCTTCCCAAGGCCTGGAATGCAAAGATCAAGGAATACCTCGGACTCGACGTGCCCAATGATGGCGTTGGCTTGCTGCAGGATTTCCACTGGTCAGCGGGGCACATCGGCAACTTCGCCAACTACACGGTGGGCAATATGATGGCCGCCCAGTTGTTCGAAACAGCTACCAGAGACGTCGCCATCTCCAAAGGCCTGAAGACGGGCAACTACAAGCCGCTCCACGCCTTCCTGACCGAAAACGTGTATCAGCATGGCCGCCGATACGATCGCGATGAGCTGCTTGCGCGCACCACTGGCCGCAAGCTCGATCCCGAACCCTATATCGCGTACCTCAACGCCAAATACACTGAGCTATACGATCTTTAGACCGTTTCTGGAGCGTCCTCCCGGCCTCCGGTACGGGGGCGGTCTACTAGCAGACCGCCCCCGATGTGAAGATAAGGACATTGCGGGACGAGCGGGCGACTTGCGGTGCGGGTGAACCCTTCGCGAATGTAAGACCCGTCATGAGAAATAGCCGGTTCATTGGCACGCCGGCACGAAGGCCTGCCGGGGTTTGGCCCGCCGAGAAACGCCCAAAATGGAAAGGCGAGAGACTGTGGTAAGCTTAGTTGCTCAGCGGGTTAGATCGTTTAGGCCCTCGTCGACTATTGCTATGTCCGAACGCGCCGACGCGCTTCAAGCAGCTGGCAAAAAGGTCATATCACTCGCCGCTGGCGAACTTGATTTCGATACCCCTAAGCACATCGGTGCTGCTGCCTGTCAGGCGATCGATAGGGGCGAAACGCGATATACCGCAGTGGGTGGAACGCTGACTCTTAAAAAGGCGGTGATTGCCAAATTCCGGGACGACAATGGTCTCAGTTACGAGCCACGCGAAGTTATCGTATCGACTGGCGCCAAACAGATCATTTTCAACGCGATGCTTGCCAGCCTTGATCCGGGCGATGAGGTGGTCATACCCGCTCCTTACTGGGTTTCGTATCCCGACATTGTCGAGATCGCTGGAGCCGTTCCGATTATCGTGCCGACAACGACGGGGTCGGGTTTCAAGCTCTCGGCTGACGCCCTTGAGGGCGCGATCACGCCACGTACTAAGTGGCTTCTGCTGAATTCGCCTGGCAATCCGACTGGCGCCGTCTATTCGAAGGCGGAGCTTGAGAAACTAGCCGCGGTACTCAAACGATATCCTCATGTCGGCATACTGAGTGACGACATTTATGAACATCTTCGTTTTGACGACGAACCCTTCCACACAATCGCAGCGGTCGACCCAGCGCTGAAGAATAGGACGCTGACCGTAAACGGCGTGTCCAAGACATATGCGATGACCGGCTGGCGCATTGGCTACGCTGGGGGGCCAGCGGACCTCATCGCTGCAATGACCGGCATCCAATCGCAAAGCACTTCCAACCCGTGTTCGATCAGCCAAGCCGCCACGCTTGCTGCACTCACGGGCAATCGAGATTTTCAGAGCGAAGTAAGCAGCGTTTTGCGTCGCCGGCGTGATCTGGTTGTCAATGCTCTCTCCGCGGTGCCAGGGCTTAAGTGCTCGCGTCCTGAGGGAGCATTCTACGCCTATCCGGACTGCTCGGCGTTACTTGGAATGGTGACGCAGGCGGGTGTCAGCCTCGATAGTGACGCGGACATCGTCGCCTATCTTCTAGACGAAGCGCTCGTTGCAACGGTGCCAGGCTCCGCTTTCGGTCTCGCAGGATATTTCCGTGTTTCCTTCGCCTCGAGCGATGCCGATCTCGTAGAAGCCTGCAGACGGATCGAGGCCGCTGTCAACAAGCTTCAACCGCGCCAATAACAGGCCAGCCGGCAGCTTCAGACGGTCCGTTGCTAGACGCAAAGACGAGCTCGGATCGACCAACGCCGGCGGGTCCGTCCCCTGGGCCGTGAGATGTCCTCACGCCAGTCAGATTGATCACAACCATTAAACCCAAAGCGAAGTGAGGTTTGAACTAATGAATATCGGCCACATCAACGGTAAGACGCGTGGGGTATACGCGATCTCCCCGACGCCTTTTGAGGACAACGGCGAGATCGACGGTGCCAGCACTGACTCGCTGCTGGACTATTATGTCGAGAGCGGTGTCGACGGCTTGACCATCCTTGGGGTCCTTGGTGAAGCCACGAAACTTTCTCCGGAAGAATCGCGCGGCTTCATGAACCGGGTTCTTAAGCGTATTGGGGACAAACGCCCGATCGTGGTCGGCGTCAGCAACCCGGGTACGGACAATTTGGTTCGCTTTTCGCGCGAGGCGATGGATGCGGGCGCTGCGGGTGTCATGATCGCGCCGATCCAGGGTCTCAAGACCGACGACCAGGTTTACAATTATTGGGCGACGGTCCTTGAGCGCCTCGGTCCTAAGATCCCCGTATGTTACCAGGACTATCCTCAGACAACGACGGTTGTCACATCGGTGTCCGTCTTCAATCGCTTGGTCGGTGCGTTCGAGAACCTGGTGATGCTCAAACATGAGGAATCACCGGGGCTGCCAAAGATCACCGCCGTTCGCGCGGCCGAGGACAAGGGTCAACGACGGGTCAGCATCTTGATTGGCAATGGCGGGCTGCATTTGCCGCAGGAACTGCGCCGTGGCGCCGATGGCGCCATGACCGGCTTTGCCTATCCGGAGATGTTGGTCGAGGTATGCCGCAAGTTCCACGCCGGCGATGCCGATGGAGCGGAGGATGTATTCGACATCTACCTGCCACTGCTACGTCACGAGCAGCAGCTCGGGTTCGGGCTGGCCATCCGCAAGGAGGTGCTGCGCCGCCGCGGTATCATCAAGCACGCCGCAATGCGGCATCCTTCGCCAAAAATGACCTCGGTTGATCACAAAGAACTCGATGAGCTGATGGCGCGGCTCGAGCGCAAGCTTGGAAAATAAATGGACTTTCTGGAGCGCCGCCTTTGCCTGGCGGCGCTCAATCCGCCGGTCCACTAGGGACTACAGCCGGCCAGTTGCAAGTAGGCGCGAGCCCGCCATTGATGAGTTCGACCACGGTTTGCAGCATGCGTGCAAAGATGTCGCAGCTGATCAGCATGTCGTCCGTAGGTGAGTGCTGGCGGCGCTCGCGGGTCAGACCTTTGCGATGCCTGACAAGACCTCGATGCACTGACCGGTGACGCGAGAGCGGAAGCCGTCGACGGCCTTTCGGGCTTCCGCTTTCAGCAAGCTCGGTCGCCCCATCTCGACTCCCTGACGGATATCGAGCGAAATCGCGTCCTGCCCGATCCGGGACAGCACTAGCGCGGCCCTGGCGGCGCTGGCGCTGCCTGTCGCCGGATCTTCCCAGGTGCCGCTGATTGGAGCGAACATTCGGGCCTGAACCGTTTTTCCTTCCCGACAGTAGAGAAAAACCGAAAAGCGGGTGCTCGTTTCTGGATGCGCCGCCGCGGCATGGCGGAACGCCGGCAAATCGGGAACGGCGGTAGCGAGGGCCTGACGTTCGATCTCAACGACGACAAAGTCGACGCCGACAGAGGCCACAATGGGAGGGTGGGTCGAGAGGACAACCGCGCTGACCGGGATGCCGATAGCGGCGGCCACCAACTGAACATCGATTTCGGGTCCGGTGCTCAGCGGCTGAGGCGTATCGAGAATGGCGCTTCTTATCGAGCCGTCTTCGCCCCGCTCGAGGCGCACTTCGACGAGCCCTGCCATCTGCTCGAGATGCAGGATATCGCTGGTGTGCGTGGCGCCGACGACGAAGGCCGTTCCGATTGTCGGATGCCCAGCGAACGGCATCTCGGCCGTGCGGTTGAAGATGCGCACCCGGGCGCTGTTGGAGGGATTGTCAGGCGGCAGGACGAACGTTGTCTCGCTAAGATTGAATTCGGCCGCAAGCATTTGCATTTGCTCGGTCGACAGCCCCGAGGCTTCCGGGAAGACGGCAAGCTGGTTGCCGCCGAAACGCCGGTCGGTGAAAACGTCGAGCGTGACAAATCTGTATTCTGTCAAAGCGGTACTCCGTTTAGTCATTCAATCTGGCCGCTTTGGCCTCACTATCCCATCAGCCTGTCATGGAGGGATCGAGATCTCTCAAAGTGCCACTATCGTTGGCCCGCATCGCCGATGAGTTAGCGGCCACGACCCTGTTGGCAGAACGGACGCGCCCACCGAAGAACGGGAGCACATCCTGATTTGCCGCGCAGGGCAACTGTGATGATAAGCGATAAACGGAGTGATCGCTCATTGGTGCAGGCGCCAATGAGCGTTTGGGCAGCCTCAGATACTTTGAATCATTCCTCCATCCACACGAATGACCGACCCGCTTACATAGGAAGAACGTGTGCTCGCGAGGAATGCCACAACGTCCGCATACTCTTGCGGTTCACCATAGCGTTGAAGAGGGATCGAGCTGGTACTCTCCCTCATGACGTCCGAGATCGGTCTGTTTTCTCGCTTGGCCTTCTGCTCATCGAGGAAGGTAATGCGCGATGTCGCGATCCTGCCCGGCAGGACAATGTTGGCGGTGATGCCATCGGGACCGACTTCACGGGCTAGAGTTTTTGACCAGCCAACCAAAGACAGCCGAAGCGCGTTCGAAATGCCGAGATTGGGGATTGGGGCAACAACGCCCGAAGACGTGGAGGTAATGATACGCCCCCATCCGCGAGATCGCATATTTGGCAGTACCTGGTCTGTGATGGCAATGACGGACAAGACCATCGCTTTGAAGTGTTTCTCCCAGAGTTCCGGCTCCTGCCCTGAAGCGGGGGTGGGAGGGGGGCCACCCGTATTGTTAACAAGAACGTCGATCGGACCTAGGGCCTCCACGACCTCTGCTATACGATCAGGGATGATCGATAGGTCCGCCAGATCCCACTGCAAAGCGAGTGACTTACCACTACTTGCAATGATGGCATCGGCGGTCTGTTTCGCTGCTTCCAGCGCGATGTCGGCAACTGCGACGTAGGCGCCCTCCCGCGCCAGAGTTTGACTAATCGCGCCGCCGAGACCTCCACCTGCACCCATCACGAGGCACGTTTTGCCGCTCAATCCTAAATCCACCGATCCATCTCCATTCGCTGACCTTGCATCTGCTAGAGTTAGCGCCCTCTTGGCGCCGACATTACGCCAGTTCATTTTGCCTGTTCTCAAATTCGTAGTGGCGGGGAAATAGCGCGAGGAACCGCTCTTGCTGGAAGCTGCTCCCCTTATCTGACTTTACGCCCCCGCGGCAAAAACCTCCCACGCGCGCTACTCAGAACTGTCCGGCCGTTCCAGACCTTGCTGCCGCGCAGATAGGTTGCCGAAATTCTTGCCGCGAAAGTTTCACCATCGTAAGGGCTCCAGTTCAGGCCGTCGCGCGTGCGACTGGCGTCAAACAAGAAGCTGCCTTCCTCTAGGATCGCTATGTCTGCATCAAGCCCAAGCGCCAGTCGGCCTTTGCGGTCATCCAGCCCGAAAAATCTTGCCGGACGATCCGACAGATAATCGGTCAAAGCCAATACTGGCTCCTCGACGCGTGCCTTGAGATCGGTAAAGAAAGATGGGGCTAGAGTTTCTAGCCCTGGAATCCCAGCGCCTGCGTCAAAGATGGCTGGGGTCTGCTTGTTGTTGACCGGCCAGCTCGAGTGATCGGAGGAGACGAATTGGAGTTTGCCTGCTTCAAACGTTCTCCACAAGCCGTCGAGAACACTCCCGCGGATGGGAGGGTTCACCTTCATGAGAGCGCCAAGGTGGCCAATATCCCGATCGGCATCGAAATGGAGATAGTGAACGCAAAGCTCGGCTGTGGCGTGAACCCCCTCGGCCTTGTAGCGTTCAACCAACTCATACCCGCGCGGGGTTGAGATATGTACGAGGTGGACATGCGCACCGGTTGCCGCGCCCATCTCAAGAAAAGACACGGTTGACACGAGTTCCGCACTCACTGGGCGGCTTGGCTCGTGCCATTCGGGTGTGACGCGTCCCTCAGACCTGAGACGAGCGATGTTGGTCCGTACGATCTCTTGATCTTCGTTATGAAGCCCGACGGGCAGTCCCGTATCCGTCGAGGCTTCCAGTATCTCAATGATTTCTCCGTGCGGCAGTCGTGGAAAGCGAACTGGATGACTCTCGAAACTGGAGATTTTGAATGCGCAAACGCCTGCCTTTGCGAGGGGATACAGGACCGCAGGACTTTGTCCAGGAGCGATCGTTGCATAGAGTGCAACGTCGCAATGCGACACCGAATTTACGGCTGCAATCTTGGCTTCCAGCCGCTCCAGATTGTTTAGGGGGTCGGGATTGTCATAAGGCATGTCGACGATCGTTGTGATGCCGCCGGCTAGCGCAGACAGGGTCGTTTCTGCCATGCCTGGCAAGCCACGATAGCTAGTGGCATGGGTCTGCCCGTCTACGAAACCTGCCAAAACATAGTTATCGCCGAAGTCGTGGACGCTTTTGGCGCCAGGAGCTTCTCCGTTGCCAATCGCCGAAATAAGCCCGGCGTCCACGGTAAGCCAGCCCGGCTTAATGCCTTCGGGAAGCACAAGCCGCCCCTTAATGACCAGATCGTGGGGCCTCATGGCTTGCCAACTATCTCCACCTTTGAATCGTCATGCCGATGAGGGTCTGTAATACGCCACGAGATATATTACAAGGAGTCCGCTTTGGTTAAGATCGGGCACTCATTCGAAAGGCCCTCAGCTGGTTCAACCGGTCCATTTCGCGGTTGAATCGCAGGCCTGACATTCCCGATGCGACTTGTGATATAGCTCGCCGTACTCTAGCTCAGATCCGAGCAATCTCAGGCCACTGGCGAATCGCGGAGAGGAAATGTCTTCAAAAGCCGGCACAGCTGGTCGAACTGCGGAGACGGCGGTCGCAAAACCTGGCGCTGGAGTTGCGCCTGCTCTTGGAAGACGCAGCAAGGCGAAATTTTCGCTGACGGAAAAAGCGTACAACAAGCTGCGCGCTGACATCTTCGATTGGACGTTGGAGCCGGGCAGCGAGGTATCTGAATCCGAGCTTGCCAGTCGCCTGAAGATGAGCAAGACGCCAGTGCGAGAAGCGCTTGCAAAGCTCCGCTCAGAGGGCTTCGTCCAGACTTTTCCGAGGCGAGGGTACCTTATAGTGCCAATCACCTTTGGCGACATGCAGGAGCTTTTCGATATCAGGCTGATTTTGGAGACTGGGTCGGCGGAGCTTGCATGCAGTCGCATCACCGATGACCAAATTGATCGGCTTTATGTCCTAGCTGCAGCCAGTTACAATTTCAAAGAACAGCCTACGATTCAAAACTTCCTTCGTTCGAATCGGGAATTTCATGGAGCGATAGCGGCTGCAACCGGCAGCGAACGTCTCCAACGCCTCTTGCTACAACATATCGACGCTCTAGAGCGCTTTTTCTACCTGGGCGCTCGATACCGCGACATCGGTGCGGAGACGAGCTCAGAGCACGAGCAAATTGTCGACCTTCTGAAGAAACGAGATCCGGTGAAGGTGCGTGAAGCCATCGTCGATCACATAACGCGCACTCGTGACAACTTGTACACCATCCTTACCAAGACCTCCGCGACCACACGCATTCGGATACAGTTCTGAAGGTCCGCCGGATTTCAGCGTTTTAGATATCGAGGGCGTGAACTGGCGGCGGAGTTAAGGGGCTAGCTAACTCCGGTTCCGACGAGGAGCGAGCGGTCGCCTAACTGGCGCTTGCGCGATCCCAGGCATGGCGACTGGTGACGCATTCTCAGGAGAGATGGTCATGGCCGAGCCGGTTGACGCGTATGCAAACCCCAATCCAGGCGATGCACGCCTTGACGGAAGGAATATCAGGTAGAATATTACTGGCTAGAGTTCTTCTATCCAGGTTCAACTTCGCAGCGAGCTCACGGCCGGCGATTGTGGCGGGCAATCAACGTGCTTCGAGTTTTGAATACCGACTGGACGAAACGTCGCTTTGGACGGGGGCAAGAAAAGATGACGAATATGAAGGGGTGTCTCGACCGCTGCGACGCACTTGGCATTATCATCTCTCGTCTCGACGAACTGCGCCAGATAGCTGCCTCACACGGGCTGGATTTGATTGGGTACCTCTTGGACATTGCCTTCACCGAGTGCTGCGACGCAATCAAAAAGGACAGACCGTCAGGGGAACGGTAAGATGGGAGAGGCGGAAGGGGACAACGCCGGATTGGTATCCGTTCATTCGATGGTCAATCCGAAATCGCCGCTATCCCGACGCCCAAGAGGAGGTTGCCTCGTTAAGCTGAAGGCACGATCTTCCAGGATGACTTAACCTTTGCTAACGGTCGAAGCTTTCAGGGACCCAGCTAGGTGCTTTGCCCATCACATCTTTCCGAGGTAGCGATCGAGAACATTTTTGGTCACGCGCTCGACCATCGGATCCTCTCTCAGGAGGCCGGCGCTCCACTCACAACTACCCGCGTGAAACACCTCGCCCTTGCCGCGCGAAAAATTCACGATCATTCCGCTGCCGCGTTTAACCTTCTCCAAGTTGGCGTCGGTCGCTTCGCCATAAAGTAGCTCGGCCACAAAGCGACCGTCTTCATCACCGGCAACCTGGTCCTCTGTGAAAATACCCGCTTCCCCCTCCACAAGGGTCGCCATGCCAACCGCTAAGATTTGCAAACCATCGGGCGCGCCGCTCGTCGCAGTAGGATAGGGCAGGCCACCGCGGATCTCATAGTCCAGCCCGTCAACTTCATAGCCATAGACGTGACTGTCTGCACCGAGGAGATCGCCATAGTAGATGCCTGTGTCGGCAAAGGCCCAATGCTCTGGTTGGTAGACTGGAAATCCGCGCACGCCACGGGGTGCGAAACCGCCGTAGCCGGCGTATATGCCGTTGGTCGCATTGAGACCAAAGGTGGCCGCGCCAGGTCTGCCAATCTCTGGCGCCTCCCAAGAATTGGTAGCACGCGTGACGTCACCGCCACGGTAGACCGGGTCCTCTGCCCGCGCTCTATATTTGTAGCACACTTGACGGCGGCCTTTGTCTTCCAGTCGCGTCTGCCACATAAAATTGCCAGCGAAGCGAGCTACATGGCCACCGTTGGTGATGTAATCGTCCATGGCGTCTCGCATTTCCCAAGTCCAGTATTCGTCGTGACCTACGAATACGACGCAGTCGTAGCCATCGAGGACCTCAGGGGAAAAATGCAGCTCGTTCTGGCTCGCAAGGTCGATCTCATATCCAGCGCGCTCGGCGAATCGAAAGAAATTGCTGTCATGGCTTGCCCAGCCGGCCGCAGCGTATCTCCTGGAATGGCCCGTGGCGTAGGCCCACTCAACATGGGGATATCGAGGAGCCGTCATTGGCGGAATCGCGACCTCCAGCGGCACACGCGGCGCGTCGTTCGGAAGGACGACGAACCCGCGGCACCATGGCCGCTGAGTCGACAACACAGGGGCATACTCGTCGCGGTTCGGGCCAAGTATACCCTGATAAGCGTTCGACCCGCCCCAGTTATTATAGGCCAGCCAAGTGCCGGTTGCGGCTATCTGGAGCACCCGGCCGGGTTTCTTGCCTGGAGGCGGAGTCACAATGAATAGGTGGTGGCAAAGAATTGCGTTCTTATGACGTCCCTCAGCCTGCAGTGATACTCGGTACGCTCCGGACGGCCAATCAATGCCTATTGTGAACTCGAAGGAGGATTTCCAGCCGCAGCCTTCGACCGAACACTGGGTAGGAGTTTCTTGCCACTCAACCGCTATGCCGGCTTTTTCGAACACCCTTTCCTCGCTGCAGCCGTCGCGAACAATCAAGATGTCGACCTGTGCCGCCGTGGAGCTAACGTGCAGCGCCACTGTGTCACCCGCACGGTACGAAATCTGGTCTGTGTAACACCAAATTTCTCCCACCTCGCTGATAAGCGAAGGCTGCTCATAGTAGTTATCCCGCACTGCTCGTCTTCTCTGATCCGCTGTCAGTCCGAAGTCGGGATATGAGGTCCGCATGGATTGCTGGTCCTTGCTGGTTGGTGGAAGAATGGCGGCCAAGGACGTCAACTCTGCCTGACCCAATGTCGGTTCCAGCCCCTGTCAACGGGTCGCGACGTTTCATGCCCAACGGCATTTCGGTTCTTGGGCACTTACCGATGACGTTTGACAGCCGCCTCTATAGATCTGCAGGCCATGGAAGCCTTGTGCGCTACTCATTTGCGCCGGGTGACGATAGAGCCTTTGTAATATGCTAAGAAATATATCACAAGTGGCGGGCAGGCCTGGTTGGCACGCCCGCATTGAAGACGGCGTAGCGTTAAGGAGGTAGGAGCAATGCAATCTCTCGTCACCCGGAGACCAGACGATTGGCATCTTCATTTGCGTGACGGGGCTATGTTGGAGGGAATCCTGCCGCATAGCTCGGCAAATTTCGCGAGGGCGCTTATTATGCCCAACCTAGTCCGTCCTGTAATCCGCTCGGTCGATGCCGCTGCCTATCGCAACCGGATCGTTGCCGCCCTGCCGATAGGGCATTCCTTCGAGCCTTTTATGACGCTCTACCTGACGGAGGCAACCGACCCGACAGATGTCGAGGCAGGCTTTCGCGACGGATTGGTCTGTGCTGTCAAGCTCTATCCGGCCGGCGCCACGACGAATTCGGACAGCGGTGTGCGGGAAATAGAGAGGGTTATGCCAGTGCTCGAGCGAATGGCGAAAATCGGCCTCCCGCTCTGTGTTCATGGCGAGGTTACCGACCCTGCCGTCGACATATTCGACCGTGAGGCGGTATTCATCGAGCGCTTGCTGTTGCCGTTGCGTGAGCGTTTGCCGGAACTACGCATCGTGATGGAGCATATTACGACGAAAGATGGCGTCGATTTCGTCGCGAGCCAGACGAAAAACACGGCTGCCACTATCACTACCCATCACTTGATTATCAACCGCAACACTGTGTTGGCAGGTGGTATCCGTCCCCACTACTACTGCTTACCAATCGTTAAACGCGAATCGCATCGGCTCTCATTACGTGCCGCGGCGACTTCTGGTGACAGGCGGTTCTTCCTTGGCACGGATTCGGCTCCGCATGCTGATCCGACAAAAGAGTGCGCCTGTGGCTGCGCTGGCATATTCACCGCGATCAACACAATCTCCTGCGTCGCCGAAGTGTTTGAGCAGGAGGGTGCACTCGACCGCCTTGAGGGCTTCATAGCCATCAACGGTGCTGCCTTCTACGGGCGTTCTCCGAACGAGGAGCGGATCACGCTCATCCGAGATGCCGAGCCTTTGAAGTTCCCAACCAAAATTGAAACAGGTGCTGGGATGGTTACTGTTTTCGACCCACAGATGCCATTACGCTGGCGTACAAAGCGAGCAGATATTGCAACTTAGGAGGCCCGCTGACCGTTGCCACCACGCAGTGGCGCTCACACCGGTCAGTCTTCATCTTAAGCACTATCCGACCGAGCGCAGGGAGCGGCACGAAATAGCTGAACAATTCGCTCCTTGACGCTACCGGCAGCCGGTAAACGAGATCCGGGCCGGTCGCTTTCGGTGAACTGAGTACCGAATGCTTCCGGCCTCGTTACAGACGCCGGCTAGGCGTCGCAAACCAGTCGTTTTGCGGGCGGCTTCTTATCAGATCATGGGTTTGCAGCTCACTTAGCGACTTGGGATGTTTGGGCGAGATGGTGCTTTGATCGCTCGTGCTCAGCACTTTTTCAGAAGCCCTCTGGCTTGGCGCTTGACTGCTCTCAATTCCAGGTGCAATTCTTTAAAATATGATTGTCGACAATAATATAATTGCCAATTTACAGGGCTGCTGGATGGGCATTGAAAAGGCAAACTGAAATTACAGCTGATGTGGAACCAAGGCAGTTTAGCCCGACCCTATGCGTTGGAGCTCATGGGTCGCATGACCAGAGACGCAGCGTTCCCACATCGCCCATCACCGAGTGCAGCGCATGCTCCGCGGTGCACTGCGACCGCCGATTTCCAACTTGCCAATAGGGAATTGCAATGAACGAGCTCGATGTGAAGTTTGACTGCTACTACACCTATGACGAGATGACCGCGCGACTTCGGTGGCTGACGGCAGCCTACCCGGAACTGGCAACCATGACTTCGCTAGCCAAGACCTTCCAAGGTCGCGACGTATGGGCGATCGAGATCACCAATGCGAGGACTGGCCCCGGTGCCTTGAAGCCGGGCTACTACATCGACGGACAAATCCACGCGGATGAGCATGCAACCTCGGCGGCCGCGCTGTACGCGGTCTATCACTTGCTCACAAAGTACGGCACTGACGAGGAGGCCACGCGTCTCGTCGATACGCAGGCATTCTACATCGTACCCCGCCTCAACCCCGATGGTGCCGAGCTGTCGCTCGTCCCACCTTACTACAACTGGTGCGGCAATGGTCGTTACATGCCCGGCGCCGACAGGATCGAGGGCCTAATCCCGGACGACATCGACGGCGACGGCTTCATCGTGTGGATGCGCGTTCCGGATAAAAAGGGCGAATGGAAGAAAAGCGCTACCAATCCGGACATATTGGTGCAACGTGCCCCCGGCGAAGAAGGTGGGGAATACTATCGCGTTTACCCCGAGGGCACCGTGCGAAATTACGATGGGGCAAACGTTCCGATCGAGAAGCCTTTCGACGGCAACATGAATCGCAACTTCCCGATCAACTGGTCACCTCAGGAATATGGTGCAGGCACACACCCCCTATCGGAGCCTGAAACCCAAGGTCTGGCGAAGTACATCCTAGATCATCCCAACATTTGCGGCATGTGCTCCTATCACACCCATGGTGGGGTAATAATTCGACCCTCGATGACGAAGCCGGACAGTGCTTTGAGCGCACGGGATGTCAACATTTACAAAGAAATTGGCAAGGTCGGCACCGCGCTGACGGGTTATCCCACAGCCTCGAGCTACGAGGAATTTACACCCGACAAATCGCAGGTGCGCCGCGGCGGCTTTACAGATTGGACATATGATGAGTTGGGTATCATCTGTTTTGGCACTGAACTATGGGACATCGAAACCGCTGCGGGAGTGCCAAGGGAAGGATATTACAACCTCGTTCCGCGTAACGAGGAAGTGATGCAGAAGGTCTACGCCTATGTTAAGGCCAACATGCCTGACAAAGGCTGGCGCGATTGGAAGCCGTTTGACCATCCACAGCTTGGCCAAATTGAGATCGGCGGCATGGTGGACATCTGGAGCTATCGCAACCCGCCACCGCATTTGCTTGAGGACATTGTCCGCCAGAACGTCCTATTCAATTTGAAACATGCGGCAGCCGCTCCGCAGGTTAAGGTTGAGGATGTCAGCGTTACATCGGTCGGTGAGCACCTCTTTATTGTGCGCGCGGTAGTTAGCAATTTCGGCTATCTCCCTACCAATCTTTCCGATGTCGCAGTCGCACACGGAGTAGCCAAGCCGGTAAGGGCTTCGATCCACATCGAAGGAGGTGAACTGTTGATGAATCCAAAGACTGCCAATCTTGGGAACCTCGCCGGTCGCACCGAGCGAATTTATCCCTGGTCGCCTTGGGGCGAGCAGTGGAACGCGAACAGTCGGCCTGTGGAATGGCTGGTGCGAGCAAAGGCAGGCTCGTCGATCTCTGTCAGTAGCCATTCGGAAAAAGGTGGCAGTCACAGTGTGACGGTCCAAGTCAACTAGGCACAGAATTTTATCAGTCGCTTTGTCAGTTGATTCAGACCACGCGCGATGAGGTTGCAATGGAAGATTTGGACTGAGTGGCGGCGCCTCGCGCCATACCTCAGGGAATCTTATTTCATCAGGTAGTACAAGCTTAGCGGACCCAATGAGCGCGTAGAGCATCGGCCGTAATCTACGATGTGACCGAACGGTCTTTCTCGTTTGCGCCGATCGAGCGCGCCTCAGCCCTCCTGTCTGATGGCGCTCATCATCAATAGGCGGCATTCAAACGAAGGAAGCTCATGCCCGAGGTAGGCGCACAGGCGAAGTTGGGCACATGGCTTGCGCTTGCAGCGCTGCCAACGCGCAATCTAGAGTGATCTTAGATTTGTCTTTCACCCCGGGGGCGACCCTCAACAGGTCGTAGAGAATATACGGATGCTAGACAGGAAATTGCATGAGTGGAGGTCGACAATAGATCACGGTAGCATTGGTTCTGTGTTGAATGCAATCGAGCTAGCCGAAGGACTGGACGACAACGTCAAGGCAGTGCTGCGCATCCAAGCGATGGCAGTTGCCAACATGGGAAATCACGCCCTGATGGAGATTCGGGGGCTCGATCCTTCATTTGCCCTGTCGGGTGGTGTTGCCGCTGGGTTGGCCTTAATTGCTGCCGAGGCCGGCGGACAAGGAACGGCTTCGGGCATTCTCAAGCGATACCAAAAAGAGTTTTCGACGCGCCAAGACCTTGAAACGGCGCTTCGCGCAGCTCGCAGAATCGATGATGACCAATTGGCTCGCGACCTTGTAGGGGCGCTGGAACAGAAATTTCCAGAATCCGATCTCCCAGCCCTGGTAAAATACACTGAAGCCTTGCAGAGGGTCGATCATCGAGCGGCATATGACATTATGAAGGACAGACCGGGCAAGGCCGTGGTCGCTGAGATGCATAGACAACTCGCAGATGCATTCTCAGGGAGTGGCGTACCTGACTATCTCGGCATCGTTACACGTATTGCTCCAGAAGTGCGCGAGATTGCTCGGATCGAATGCGCGAGGCACGCTTTGTGGCTCGGCCTTGCGCCCCATGCTTTACAGCTGCTTTTGGCGCCCGAAGCCGTTCTTGTCTCCACCAGCTCTCGCTTCCTTTGCGAAACGCTGCAGACTCTGCTCATCAAGCGAGGGCCGAACGGCGATCTTGCCGTAGACGAGTCAAGATTGGTGGACGGCTTCCAGGCGCTGGTCATGCGTCTGTCGGCAGACACGACCGACAAGGCGCTTCGGGCTCGTTTGCTGGATTTGCTGGAGCCGAGTGTCGCGGGCGCTCTGGGCGAAACCATTGCGCTGGCGGTGCTAAACCGAGCAACCGCAGCTCAGCCAAACGTCACGGTACGTCCAGAAGTCAAGGACAGAATAGCCTTTGGCGACCTCCTGAAAAACGAGCAATTCAGGGAAACGTTTAACGCGTGGACGAAAGCCGAGGCGCCTCTTCGTGTGGGATACACCCGCTTTCCGTTAGCCTCGCTTCCAGCGGACGCGGACAGGATTTGTGAGGGGATCCTTCACGAGATTGATTATCAGGCCCGACATGTAGAGCTCGAGGATATCAATACCCTGCTTATGATCCTCGCGTTCGGAACGGCGGTCGCCCGGCATGCGCACTTGGCCAATCTGGATCTGCCGCTGATACGCACCACCGCCGTCCGGCTTTCCATAGGCGGACACGATCAAACCGGTCGAGATATCGTTGAAACGATGCTGGAAATAGCGGAAACGCCGGAGCGGCGCAGGATTGCTTGGTTTGGGATCGCCGATATTTACGCCCGTGGCAACCGCATAACGGAGGCAGCCATCTATGCGGCAGCGGGTAGTTTCGCCAGCGGAGATGTGGATGATCACCAACTCTGGCACGAGACGCAGGTTGTCTATCGGATACAGAGAGACGCGTTGGACGTCGCCCATGCACTTGAGACGCTGCAGCGCGCTGACACCCTGCTGCGTTCAATGGGGCGCCATGAGACATACGGACATCGTATTGAGACAATGGCGCTTTTGGCTGAGGTCGCAGGTCAAGCTACTATCAACTTCAAAACGTTTGCGGGTTTGTTGCAGCGCGCTGTCCGAAATGGTGAAGACGTTCTCGACAAAGACGATGAACCTGAGCCGATCGCATTGCTCTTGGCAACCATGATCCGGGACGCAGCCTCAGCAGGAATTCCGGTGCCTGGAGGGGCGACCGAGGTTTTGACCAAATTGACTGAGCGGCTAGGCCCCAACGTTAGGCAACTCGTCGATTCCCATGGCCGAGACATACCCACGGCCGACGACTTGATGGGTCTCCTCGGTCTCGCAAGCGGTCAACGTTATTCCGCAGAAGTTGGGACGGATTCCAAAGGGCTCGTCAAGGCCGCGCGGCGCGCGCTCGATTCTGACACGACCTTGCTCGATATAGACACTGTGTGTCTTGCATTGGAGCTCACGACGGACAGGGCCATTGCGGCCCCGGGATGGACCGATTTCAAGAGTCCGCCACCTGCATTTGCTAAAACGCAAGGTCCAGCGGAAATAATGCGTGAGATTTCGTCCGAGGGGATAAACATTGTTCTTGTCGCACTGGCCAAAGATGGGTCGCTGGTACGGGTAACGGCCTCGGGTGGGGTCATCTCAGCGGCCGTGCGCGAAGATCGATCCCTTTTTTCAGGCCCGAAGCTTGAGGAATGGCGAGAAAACTATCCCTTCTTGTATGGCATGCCCGGGATGCCTGCAAATGCCTTCTTGACCACAACCGAGCGACTTCGCTTTTCGCAGTTGCCGGCCGGGCCGACCATTCTGATCACCGATACCAAGTTGGCTTCACTTCCGCCAAACCTCATGCGCGCGGCCCCTGCTGGTGGGCAAGTACCATTTGAGTATGCCGGCCAGTTGTATCCATATTCTGCTGCACCGTCGCTTTCGTGGCTCGACGCAGCACGACGCTTGGAAGGAATTGGCGACGGGCGGCGACTTGCGTGGATGCCTGGGGGTGGAACAATGGCCTCAGTTGCCGACTTTTGCGCGGATACCTTGCACGAACATGGGTTTGAGCTCGATAGACAGGAACGACTGCCTGATCACTTTGGCGGCGCGTCCATGGCTATCGTTGTCGCGCACGGCGGCCTGAATCCCGATGGCGGTGCGTTTCAGGTGGTGGCCGATGAGGGACATCTCGCCGCGACCGCAAATGAACTTGCGACCTCGCTGCACAATGTCGGCGTCGCGATCTTGTTCGTCTGCAGCGGCGGCCGAACCGACAAGCACCCGTCATCTGACGCCACATTGGGCCTTGCACGCGAGCTGCTTGATCAAGGGCTGCAAGCTGTGGTGGCATCGCCGTGGCCGCTGGAATCGCTCGTCCCGCCGCGTTGGCTGCCAAAATTTCTAAGCGAGTGGGACGCTGGCAACTCTCTAGGTCAGTCGGTGCACGCAGCGAATCTTGCGCTTTTTGCGAGAGATGGAAATCCTGCGGTCGGGCTGGCTATGACGATTTTTGGAAATCCCGAGGTGCGAAATCACGTTCAGTCGGCTACGCGAGACTAGGGCGCTCATTGAGGCTCGAGACGCGTCTTGGGGTTCCCTTGCTCGTCATGCGGTCTAAGCCTCGAATTGATGGCGGGACATCGGCCATGCTCCTACAGGAATTGCTCACCTTCGCCGCGGTGTTCAAAGCAAAACCAGTGCGGCGCCAGCTTCGGCTTGGCGAAGCCCCAACTCGCATCGTTGCCGCAGCCAGCGTGCTCGCAAAAGTGATGACGCACGCCGGCCGGCGTCGCGTATTCGGCCCTGGGCTATCAAGAAACCGGAGAAGTGGCCGAGAGGCGCCGCGTGGACCCTGATGCATGCCCATGACATGCGCGACCGACTAAGCGCTGCATGATCGTTGGTCGCGCGGTGAAGGCTTTAGCCCCCTCTCGTTGAACAAGGCACCGCCCCCCGGCGCAGTTGCTAGGGCGGAGCCCGCATCTTGTAGACCACGCATCCCGACGTCGAGCTCGGGGACGCTTCGCCACTGCCGCATCACTTCCAATCGACGCCTGTAGAATCTCAATTTCTTAATTGCAAGCCGGTCCCACGCATGCCGTCGGAACTTTATCAGGCGGCAGTTCCGTTTTATTTACCTTCGAGAAAACCGCTTCCATGACGACGTCTTTCGACCCGCCAAGGAACGAGCGAAATTGCTCCTGGCTCCCAAAAAAAACGTTTTGGTCGACAGGGCTTGGAAAACCGTTGATCCGACCCCGGTTGAAGTGCTGCCAGAACGTCCAAGGCCGGTTGCCAGAAAGATGGAGAATTTCGGCGTTGCGGACATCCAGGTCAGAATACCAGATGTCGTACAAGTCTCCCAATCGTGCCTGCGAGACCAGCCTGCCGAACACGTCGCTGTTGCCATAAATTACAGCGCGCTTACCGGTCTCGGCAGCATATTGATGGACAATCGTCTCCACCTTAGCCTTGACGTCTTCCGCATCAAATTGGCGAGCGCAAGCTAGTTCCCGGGGGTCGCTGATCATCGCACCCAACTTGGTCTTGTCAGCTGCCCAGTCAACGGAAATTGCCAGCGGCAGCTCGGCTCCAGCAGTTTGAAGTTTGCGGATCGTCCAGTTCAGCCGCTCCTGCCGCTCCTTGTCCGATTCACAAAAGCTGACCAGGAAGTAGCCTCCACGGGCAATCCCAGCCGTCTTCGCGCGGGCCATGTTCCTGTCTAGAGTCGGGTCTGGCGCCGAGTAGCCGGTCACCCTCTGATACATGAAGTCCACTCCCGACCGCTTCGCTGCGGGCCAGTCGATCTGCCCGTTGTTTGAAGAAACGTCGACGCCGTGCACCGGATATGCTTGAGGGCTGAAGAACCTTTTGATGTTAGGCTGACCGACGACTACGGGGTTGTCGAAGCTGGTAGGAGAGCTCGTCTCAATTTTTTCATCCTGCTTGCCGAGAAAGAAGAAGGCGCCAGGTACGTATTCGCCTTGGATGGCCGCTACCGCGAAAAGATATGGGCCGCTATACTGCTCCGGCTTGCCGTCGGCCCGCGCCTGCTCGTCAAGCTTTTCGATATTGTTTCCAATGAAGGTTTTGAGAGGGTCGATCCTTATTACGGGCGAACCATGGTATTGAATTTGCCCGCTACCGTTTGTTTCCGTTACGATCGCCCTCGGATCGCTGTCCTCGCCGTGGCGAACGCCGAACAGCAAGAGATTGATGATGTGTGTTCCTTCGGCAGGGTTATCCATCGAGTAGGATTTGCCGTCCGCGCTGGCCGCGCTCAGGACATGAATCCCAGGCTGGCGCTGGTCCGTCGATGAGTCGCCCGGATTGGTCTCTCTAATTGCGCCGCTAAAACATACGCTCAGCACCGTGAGCGAATGGAAAATATTGTGTCTCTCCGCCCAGCGCTTAAGAATCTGTTTGAGATCCTCGAACTGGAAAACATCGCTTGCGTAGTCATCGTTCCTGCTCCAATCCGCCAGCGCAAAGCCTGCCCCATGATTGCCTGTTTCTTGGAGACCATGAGCCTGGATGACCAAGAGCACCCGGGTGTGCTTCGGGTACAGGCTCGCTCGTTGTGGGACATATTCGTTTAAGATGTCATTGATCGCCGCTTTCGTGGCGTGGGCGGCGTCGAGGATGATCTGCTCTTGAAACTGCTGTTCGTCGAAGAAAGCCAGAAGATTGGTCAGGTCAGCTCGAGCCGAGGAGAGGTCGACCTTTTCTCCGATCTCAGGATCAACCTTGTTATAGCTGTCGATCGAAATGACAATGGCGATGTTGCGAAACAGGGCGCTGCCGGTATCAGGGAGCACTGCCTTGATACGGGGATCGACCTGGCCATCATACGGATCCGCATATCTTCGAAACAGACTGCAGTAGTCGCTGATTTTCACATACAGCCCGGGAAAGTTCGTGCACTTAACGCTTGCGAACGAAGCAGTTGTAGATGCAGCCATCCCCAGAAACACCAGCAGGACCAGTCTAATCAGCACAAAGCGACCTTTCATTGCAGCACCAAAGGTCATTTAGGGAATAACGAGAGCAGCCTTTAGATCGTCCGCTGTTCCATAGAAGATGCTGGCGTCCAGATCCTTGTTATAGCCATTTTCGAGTCGTGCCGTCCAAGTGAACTGCCAGAATGCAAGCGTGCCGCTGGTCGGTATCCGAGGGCTTTCGAAATTGAGCTGCTTGTTGCCGAGATCGGCGATCCAGAAACGGTAGCGGGTAAGTTCCGGCGGCACTCCCGGGCCTAAGTGGGAATCCCACCATAGGGGTGCGGTGTAGATGATTGGTGATGTTTTGGTGTGGCTCTCCACATATGCCAGCCACTCCACTAAGATTTTTTTGATCTGCTCCTTGCTGAGCTTGTCCCAATGGTCGGGGTCCTTGCCCGTCACCCCGTTGTTGGCCTCGATATCGACAACCGGGACAAGATTGCCGGAAACGGGCGCGTTCACGGACTTCATGACGTCGAGATAATGTGCGGCCTGACCGGCGCCATCCTCCTCGGTCAGGAAATGATAGCCGCCGAGCGGCACCCGCGCAGCTTCGGGCAGCTGTTCGACCGCTTGCCAAAATGGTTGAAACTTTTTGTCAACGTAGTGAAGGCCTTGAGAGGCCTTGAGGTAGAGACACCCGACGTTGGCAAGCCGGAGCTGCGAGAAGTCTATATCGTCGTCTTGATGGTGGCTAATATCCAGGCAGAACTGGCTTTTGTCCCGGTCGCGGTTTTTCACGCGGTCGAAAATGGCATCTCCAGGAAAGCGAAATTTCGCCCAGAGACTATAGTCTTCAGGTCCAGTTTCGGCTTTCCCGCCCAATTCTTGGCCCGCGGCTTGCTTCATCAGATCGGCACGTGACAGCTCGTCAGTCAACGGTATCCAATCTTCGGCCAGCGAGGGTCGAGACCCGCAGCATAGCAGTGCCGCAAATACGATTGACAAAATCCCATTGCATTTCGCCATTTCGTTCCCTTGCCTTTCTCGTTATCGAGGTCACGCAATTCGAAAATCCAGCCCGACCTTGGCGCCGCCGTTCGGGCTCCTTTTCGCCTTTGATGCCGGCGAAACAGGTGCCGCGAGATACGCTAATTCTGCAGACTGACAGGGCAGGTGGTGAGCTTGTCGATCTGATCGATCGTCAACGGAGGGCTGTCTAGGGCTTGAATGCCCGCGGCCTCCTTTGTGATCGCCAAAACTTCGAGGCGGAAAGGTTTTTCGCTCGGCTTCCTGAATCGGATTATCTTCCGCAATGGCACATTTGCCGCAATAAGCTGTTTCGCCAGTGCTTTTAGGGCAGGCAACGGCACATCGGGGCCACAGGCAATACCGTTGGTGACAAATTCATCGGGCAAATCCGCCGCTGTCACGCTATAGGGTATGTGAGCGTTCTCCAGCGCATCCGTCACCAATTTGTTGTCGGTAAGCTTCCGGTAATAGAGGACTTCGACACCCTTAAACACGTCAGCTTCATGGCTCTCTGGGTCGCCAAGTCCGCGCAAATTGGCGCCTCTCGGTCCAGGAAGTTGCGCGCCGGTCGGCTCGATGGCAGCGACCTTCGTTGACGCATCGGGCGGAGACTGCTGGGTAGAGTCTGAAACGAAAACCATATCCCCATTGAAAAATTCGTTGCGTTCCTTGTCTCCGGGATCGACGCCGTATTGAGGCGATTGCAACTTCTTCGGCTTAATCTGCTTTTTCAAGTAATATCCAAGCTCGCTCGCCGTGGTGATCGTGTCGTGGTTGAGATCGGCCATTCCGTCTATGCCGCTCGCGAACGCTTGCGCGAAGTCCAGCTTATCGGGAACCGCCTCATCTTCGTCTCCCGATGTGATGAACTGGCGACCAGGCCGGTCGATGTCATTCAGATAGATTTCATCTGGCGACGGGCGACTGTTTCTTCTAAGCTTAAAAATGTAACCGGAAAAACAGCTATCGAACACGAGCAGGACATGCTTTGCCCGACCGAACGGAAGCATACCTCGTATTTCCTGCAAGCTGACTAGCTTGTTGTAAAAATCCGTACCGTCGCGATCCGGCGTGTCCACAGGGACGATATAGCCCATATGGTCGGTTTTCGACGTGTATCCGTGACCGGAGTAATAGAACAGCATTCGGGTGTCTCTGGGATGGGGTGTTCTGAAGAACTCCCTAATGCTTTTGAGGAGCGTGTCGCTGTCCGGGTCATTGACGACTTTGACATCAAATCCCTGGCTCTCCAGCTCTTTCTTAACGAGTTCAGTTTCGTCAGGGACGATGGTCAGCTTGTCCCAGTCAGGCGCCGTGTATTTTGATGCGCCCACCACAAGCGCATAGCTCTCATTGTACATGGTGTAAGAAACTGCTTTGCCCCCGTCGTGAGCGTTGATATTGGTTTTCCTGAGCGTCGATTGATCCTGGGCCGTAGCGATCAGGCTGCTGCTGACCAAAACGAGAACGCCCAACGCCGACATCCGCAATACAGCGGGAAAATATCGCCAATCCATCGTCTAAGCCCTCCCTAAATAGGCTACTGAACCCCAGGCAATTTTTCGTACGCCGCGACCAAGCTGCTGTAAGGCGGGACGAACGTATTCAAGCTCTTTCCATTGATGGAGACCGTCCTTTTGCTCTCGAAATGAAGATGGATCGTGGTCGGCGTTCCCCCAAAACTGTTCGAAACTTTCCCGATGTGCTCTCCCTTGGTCACGCGTTGGAGTTCTCCGACGTTAAGATCGTTCATCTGGATATGCAGGTAGCGGTATAGAGTGCCGCTGTCCCCCAGGAGCGACACGCTGTACGTCCCGACATTAGTGATGACGCCGTCTTCGACGGCAACCGTCCAATAGCGTTCAGCCTGGCAAGTCGCAGGTCGAATGTCTTGCCCTTGATGGCCGGTTCCCCCGGGGCACATGGGGGTGGACCGACTGCGCTTCTCACAGAATGTATCCCGCCAGGGATAGCTATAGTTTGCCTTGTCGCACTGACCCCCGCCCGGCCCGTTCACGCCCCCGTGGCCGTAGACTTGGGAATTGGCAAAGGCGGGGGCCTTTTCGATCGGGAAGAGGATACCGGGCAGGTATATCTTACCGTCGGTAACGCCCGATCCGCTACCTGTTTGCAAATGGCCTGGCTGGTCGTGGGTGAAGTGATCTTCTGCATTCGAGACGGTTGCACCGGCAACGGCAAGCACCGTGGCCAAGATTGCTGTTGTTCGACGCATCACTCACCTCCTTTGACGACAACTTGTGCGGCTGCAACGCTTTGAAGGAATTCCGGCTCGGAGCATCTCGTGTCCGACGGACCACGACATGTGAGGCGAAGGTTATAGGAGGCCCCGAACCTGAACCAACTACAATCAGCCGCGTATTCCTTGCCTCCACCGGGCTCGTCAATCTCGTCTGGCTCGGTCAGGGGAGTGAACCGACATGCCTCTGTCTTGTTTTCTTGATCGAAACTGGGATTGTCGGCGCCGCCGCTTTCCTCACTTTTAAGGCGGGTTCCCGTCAGGCTGAGGGTGCTGCCGTCAACGGTAGAGTTCAACACATAGCTGTTGCCGAGCGATTTCACCCCGTATGGCGCCGCCCGCACCGCGGCGTTGCGCGTCCCGATGGAGATGACCGGCAAGTGGGTCCGAGCCAGCTCTTCGGGGTCGAGACGGATGGCCCTCGTTACACCGGTTATATCGGTCCGGGCGTCGGCCGCCTCAGCTGCAAGCGAGGCTGGAACATCGATAGGGCTCACCACTTGGCTGACTGTCTGTTGCGCGCCGACATCCGATGTAGCCAGCGCGAGAAAAAGCAATGAGAGACTGTATGGTACTTTCCGTTTCATCCGCCGTGACCTCCGCACCAACAACATTGAGACCTAGTGGAACTGCCCGTAGTCCGGGCTCGCTCCGATAATGTCGAAATCGACATTGATGCCGCCGCAGTCCTCGGGAAGAGTCTGCAGAAGGGCCCACTTGCCGGACTGTTCGGCGCGCCGAAATTCTGGCCAGGACTTTGCGTTGGCAAGCCAACACAGATCCACCAACGACTTCTCGGTAAGGCGTCGGCAGACGAGACCGCTCCCATAGACGCCAAGGCGGAAGTTGGCGGCGTCCAGCACTTTGCGCGCAGCGGTGAAGTAGCGCGTTATGGCAGCCAACTCGGACGGATCGGATCCCCAGGGTCCATCGACACCGAAATAGACAGCGGAACCGCTCGGCTGGTTGTTGGCCTTTGCTAGAGCCATGGACCGAACCGCATCATCATGGCCACGCTGAGCCGTAAAGCTCGAGAAGCGATTGTTGTGATGCTGAAAAACCACCAGCAAATCAAAGCCACCCTCCGCAATCCTTCGCCGCTCCGGTGGGGTCAGGGTCTTGCCTTTGATTGTTTCATCTGGGTAGTCGAAATACCTTATGATCGTTTGGACATCGATCGCCTTCATCTTTTTCAGCAACTTGTCGCTCACCGGACCGGAAAGATCGGCAGCTGTATGCTGTCCGGACAACCTGCAGTAACTGGCGGCTGGCGCAGAAGCGGGCATGAGGACCAACGTTGCCACGAAAGCGACCCATAAAAACCTGGTTGGCCAAGCAAAACGCTCTTTGATCTTCCTGGATGAGCTTTGCGTCATTGGGCTCTTGTCACCCCATCACGACTATACATGCAACAGCCTCGGTGAGCTGCGTTGCTTAGACTGGTGTCAACACAAGCCCGTAAAAGAGCCCTTTCCCGGTCGCTGTGAGTCCGCTATCGCTCTGGACCGAGCCTCCGAAGGCCGCCGTCAACGCCTGCACGACCAGGCCTTTGATCTCTGCGGATGCGCCCTTATTGAGCTGAACCGAGTACGTCACATCGGCCCTGATGGCTTGCTTTGTCTGAAAAGCCAAAGATCTTTTGGAAAAATCTGAGACGATTGCTTTACAATCGGGGCCCAACTGCGACCGCACGGATGCGAGATCGTCGAATGCGAGTTGCTCAACTGTGACATTGCTCAGTTTGATCGTGACCGAGCGTATGTAGCTGAGCTTCGCCCCCAATCCCAGTTTTGCCAACGTTGTCGCGTCCAGCTGGAACGAACCGGTCAACTTACCGGAAGTTTCCGAAGTCGCCGCTTGGTCGACGATAGCCGGCGGCACGTGCGTGTACTCAGGGTTGCAGAGATAAGTGAGCTTCAGCGGGGGGATAAAGCCACTTCCCTTTACTGAGGTAACAAGGGAGCCCGGGCCATAGGCCGTGGAGGGCAGCGCGAGCGAGTCATACCCCAGAGACTTGATTTCGTCATTGAGATTGGCGGCTGTTTCTTTTGGAGCCGTACTTGTACAAGACACCAGTAACAATGCGCACTGGAGCAGCGCAGCAACTTTTCGCATTACAATACCCCCCAGTCGCCCGTTTATCGGGTCATACTGCAAGTCAGCGTTCGCTGTGCCTCTGGAACTGGGATATAGTGTGCGCGTCGAGGTATGAGCGAGTCAACAGTAAGTAAGCGGCGACCTTGAAATTTTTTCACGACACAACCTGCCGCAACTTCGGGCGCCAATACTTTGGGTAAGCGCTGGACGTTTTTCCGCCAGGGAAAATCTCAGCGTCCTCCTCCCTTGAGCGCACCTCTCGGAGAAATCTCGGTCGCTGGTACTCCCTCGAAGACGCCGGGGTCCGCTATCATCGCCTGTTCAGGCTTATCCGATTTGTACCAAAACCAATTCCACCACTTTTCGAAAAGCGCGCGTCGCAGCGTTTGTCACGAACGGATCTCTCCCTGGGTCGACCACATCACCATGGTCGGGCAGGCAATAACCGGGCAGACATTGCGCCCTCCGGCATCGTCTCCAAGTGATCAACTCGATGACACGTACCGCGAACAGAGCCTTGGCATTGCCCAGGTGCTGGTAAGCATGGTGGGCCGGCCGTGTCAGATGCCGCTTTTTGCAGGCGTCCACAGAAGGTGGCGCTAATGGAGTTGCCCTTTGGTGCCGCTCTGCCTAGAAGACATGCAACCGGGGCAATGTAAAAAGAATTGGTTGCGGGGCGGGCGTGGCGTCAAGATTCGAAAAGCTTAACAAACTGCGGGACTCTCTACGAGAATCCAACCACGATTTCCGAGCCAGCACCCAAATCTTCAATAGTTTGGACGTCACCAAGATCGAGCGCGAAATGGACCTCGCTGGTCGCGGCAAGCAACGAGGCGAGGCGAACCAGCCGCCTAAGACCGCTAAAAATCTCGACGATGTCGAGCATGAGGTGATCGAACGGGTTGAGGACGAAAAGAAGGCCTCACATCACAGCCTCGAGGACAATCTCCAGCTTTTGAGCGGGCGTTTGGCTGGCCTCGATTTCGAAGCGCAGTTTGGCCTGATCCGCCAGGCAAACGCCTCGAGCGTGGCCGACTTCAAAGCCGCGGTCGCAGTCGGCTTGGACGAGCTTCACGGGTTGAGGAGGGCGCTCAACGACGCGGAAACAGAGCATGCCTGGTTTAAGAAAAAACATGGCTTGATCCGAGCTGCACGGGTTCAGCATGGCGCGGCGCATATTTTCCGATTGTCATTGCTCTTGTTCCTGTTCCTCATCGAGACAGCGATGAACGGCAATTTCCTCGCTAAGGGAAACGAGCAGGGCTTCTTTGGCGGTATCCTCGAGGCAGCGGCATTCTCTGTCATCAACATTGGCGCCGCACTGCTCCTTGCAGTTTTCTGCGCTCGCCTGGTCACACACCGGTCGTTTTTCGTAAAGCTGGTGGGGGCGCTCTCGATCCTCATCTATGTGGGACAGGCCGTAACCATAAATCTGGCCTTGGCGCATTATCGCGAGGTGAGCGGCTCGCTCGCGGATGGCGCCGGCGCCGAGGTGATCCGTAATATGCTAGCCAATCCGGCGGGTCTGATGGACATGAAGTCGTGGCTGTTGTTTGCGATCGGCCTCATGTTCTCGATTTTTGCATTTATCGACGGCTGGTTCGTGTTCGACCCTTATCCGGGATACGCGGGCGTGGAAAATCGCCTGGTCGCTAGGCGTGAGGATTACATCGATCGAAAGAAGGAATTGATCGAAGAACTCCAAGACGTCCGTGACGACCATAGCGAAAAGGTTGAGGACATCGTGAAGGAACTAGGGAGCCGCCGCAGGGAACATCGCGCGATCGTTGATCACCGCGCGCGGCTCGTGGCACTTTTTGGGCAGCACCAGGACCAATTGGAGCGAGCTTGCAACCAATTGCTCGCGAAATACCGAGAAGCCAACATCCAAGCCAGGACAGAGCCAGCACCCAAACATTTTGCGGCGCCTTACAAGCTCGATCGCATCAAACCTCAAGTGTCGGGCGACGGCGAGTGGAATGAGACAGATATTGGAGCATCGATCCGCGAAGCGCAGGACGAGCTCAATGCTCAAGTCCGCCTGATTGGCCAAGAATGCGAGCGGGGAATTGAGCAGTACCGAGATCTCGACAAGCTCCACCCGGACAGCGTGAATGGCTAGGCGGTCTCGTAGGCGCAAGAAGGGCCAAGCGGGCACGATCGTCGCGGCCGTGGCCCTCGGGACCCTTTCGGTCGCGATGTTGGGTGGTTTTGCCTGGATGTGGTCAAGGTCCGGCAAGGGTCAGATCGACGCCAGTACGAATTGCCCTTTGGATGGCCCAACCAGCCTTACGGCCGTTCTGGTCGACGCCACGGATCCGATATCGGCGACGACAATGTCAGATCTGAAGAACGAGTTTCGCAAAACGATCGGGCGGGTCGAGCCCGGCGGATATGTCCGAATTTATACCCTGAATTCCGAGCCCGGCGACCTGACCGTGATGTTCGATGGGTGCAATCCGGGTGACGGATCGACGGTGGATAGCTGGACGAACAATCCAGCGCGCCGTCAGAAGAAGTGGGAAGACGCTTTCGGCGATCCCTTGAGCAAGCTTCCTGACGAAATTCCAAATGGTGACTCCGCGAGCCAATCGCCGATCATGGCCGGCATCCAGAAAATCAAGCTATCGCTCTTCGATAGCAACTTGGCGAAACAGGGCAGCCCAAAGCGGTTGGTTGTCGCGTCGGACATGATCGAACACACGTCGCTTTATTCGCAGTACAGATCGGGGCTCGACTATCAGAAGTACCTCAACAGCGCGGCCGATCGAACCTACGGCACGTCGCTCGATGGGGTTAACGTCACGATTCTCTATGTCGATCGGGCAAAGAAGCCATTTCAGTCACTCGACCACGCCGAGTTCTGGACGCAGTGGGTCCAGAACCATCATGGCGAGTTCGAGAAGCTGGTTGGCTTGGAGGGGTTAAACTGATGGCCAGGAAACACGACCATGCCCTGTTGGGCCATCCAGGTTTTCCGCTGGTTGTCTTTGCGGCGTTGACCCTTGGCGGCTGTGTCTTCATAGCTGTCGCCAAGCTGTATGGTGTGAACCCAATTGTGGCGGCGGGCATACCGGTCTGCCTGATGTTCTTCTATCTGGGTGTGTCGGTCTTCACGGGTAAGCTGCGGCTTCACGATGAGCAGACCGGCGACAACCTCTACTACATGGGCTTCCTATACACGCTGACGAGCCTTGGGGTGTCGTTGTTTCAGTTTGGTTCGGAGGGTTCGACCGAGACCATCGTCAGGAACTTCGGTATCGCGGTGACGTCGACGATCACGGGTATCGCGCTCAGAATTTTCTACAATCAGATGCGCCGCGACCCTGCCGATATTGAGCGGACTGCGAGGCACGAGCTCGCTGACATGACGCGGCGAGTAAGAGCTGAGATGGAAAGCGTGACGAGGGAGTTTGCCGACTTTCGCCGCGTCAGCCATCAAATGCTCGAAGAGGGCTTCGCGGAGATCGCCGCGCAGGCGGAGCGCAACGGGGAGCACATTAGATCCGCCTTGGACAAGATCGCAATGGAAGCGATCAAGCCGGTCCAGGAGGCATCAGGCAAACTCAGCGACGCACTCAAGGACAATTTCGGCCAGGTCGAAAGTCAGTTCTCGTCGATTGCGCAGCGCGTCGAGGCGGCCGCCGATTTGCTCGACAAAGCCAATGGCTCGATGTCCACGTCGGTGAGCAAACTCGGCGCGCAAGCTGACACGGTGGCCACGAAGCTGGAGAAGGTGGTCGTTCCTGACGAGGTGTTGAAAAACGATTTGGCGCCGATGGTGAAGATGCTGGGCAGCGCGGTCGCGCAGTATGCCGTGAAGACCGAGACCGCCTCGCAGGAGCAGCAAGCTCGCATAACCAGTCTCGCCGATGCCGTGGCCAAGGTCGCGAGTGGAGTTGAGCGGGCGGCAGCTGCCGCCGAGAAGACTGCCGAGACTGTTCAAGCACAGCAGAACGTGACCCAGGCTCTTGCGGCGGTCGTACAAAAGCAAAGCCAGGACACGAGCGAGCTCGTCGCAACGCTTGCGGAAAAGAGTCTCCACGGCTCCCGCCCGAACCACTCCGCCAACGGCACCACAGCAATCGAGCCGACGCCCTCAATGACGCCTCCGGTCAGTGTCGGCGAAGAGGCGCCGATCAAGATCACCGAGAGCCCGCGAGGCGATTCCTTCCAAACTTTGAGCGGCACACCGCAAGCAGAAAAGGTTGAACCGCCGAGAAGATCCAGTTGGTGGGGCAGGTGAGCGACGTCGGCGGAACATCAGTCGCTTTCGAGCGCAAAGGCTATGGCCGCGGCCTGATCCTTGGCCTGACCATGGCCGAGACAATGCTGCTTCTCGTTTTCTGCCTTTTGTTGGCGGCCGGCGCCATCATAGCCAAGAAGGAGAAGGAGGCGGCGGAGGCGCTGAAGATCGCGCAATCCATCCAGGAGAACGCTCGCAAGCTCGATGAGGAGAACAAGCGGCTGCTTGCTCAGCTAAATGCGTTCAAGCCCGCGACGGGACGCAATGTCTCCGATCAAGAATGGCGCGAGCTTGTCCTTGCGAAAGAGGTCGTCGAAACAATCAAGAAGGCAGGGCTTACGGTTGAAGAGGTGGTGAGACGGGCGCAGGTCACCAAAGTGCTTGCCGAGAACGACGTCGACGTTGATCAGGCCAAGGCGATGGTCGAGCACATGAAAGTGCTGAAGGAGTATGGTTACGTTGGAGCGGCCAAGACGTCCAAGGACCTTTCCGAGGCGCTGAAGAAGGCCGATGAGGCCGTGGTTGCTACCAAGCCGCATGACTGGCCACCTATCATCAGCCTCAGCGAACTTGGCGGGTATAATTTCGCATCTGGCAGTGCTGAGCTTTCCGACGACTTCAAGACGAAGCTGCGTGATCTCTCGAAGACCATTGCGAGCGTTGCGAAGTCGTACGGCGTCGACGTCATCGAGGTGATTGGCCACACGGACGAGCAGGCGATGGCCGGCGAGTCATCGAACATGGACAAGGGGCTCCAGCCGGTCCTGGCCCATAAGGTGGAGATCGGTACGCTCCACCCAGCTGACAACGCGGGCCTTGGATTGGCTCGCGCGATCTCGGTCACGAGCATCCTGCGCGACATGCCCGAGCTGAAAGGGTTCACAATCCTGCCGATGTCGGGCGGCCAGCTGATACTTCCTGGCGACCGTCTGACCGACGGGGCACAGGCTGGCGACGTGAAGGCAAGGCGCCGAATTGAGATCAGGGTGAGACAGCGCTCCCGCGAGTCGGATTTGGCGCCGGCCGGGGGATCAAAGTCATGAGTGGAAGAGAATGCTGGTGACCTAAAGCTCACAGCATTCAGTTGGGGGGCTCAAAGGGGATGGGGTTCTACGTTCGCAAATCGGTCAGCGCAGGACCGTTCCGGTTCAACTTTTCATCGGGCGGCGTCGGCGTCTCAGTAGGCGTTAAGGGCCTTCGGATCGGCACGGGCCCACGAGGCCACTACATCCATGCAGGCGTTGGTGGCCTCTACTATCGTGGGACGCTCGGAAAGGCCGGCGCGAAAAACATTGCTCGACAGCCGGCGCATCATACACCGGACATAAAGCCGCAACCGTCTGCGCCGGAATACGTGGCAGATGGTGTCGTGATGAGGGAGATCGAGTCCGGCGACGTGATGGACATGCGTGATGAGACTTCAGCCGAAGTGCTGGACGAAATCAACGCCAGACAGTCGCAGACGCGGCTCTCGGTGATCCTGGCGGTCTTGTTCGGCATCGTGGGTTTCCTTGTCGGAAAGGCAATCGGGGGTGCCGGGCCGGTGGTGGGAGTAGCCGCCTCCTTACCCGGCATGTTGATCGGCAAATGGTTTGACGGCTTTCGCCGGGTGAGCGTGCTTTACTACGATCTGGAACAGGACGCCGAGACTGCCTATGGCAGGCTGGTGGCCGCCTTCGAAACGTTGACTGACTGCGCGGGAAAGTGGCACGTTGCGGCGGGAGGTAAGATCGAGGACTTGACGACTTGGAAGCGCAACGCCGGAGCCAGCATGCTGGTGGACAAAAAGCCGACGACACTTGCAAGCACACTCCCGCAGGTTGTCCGCAGCAACGTCACACCGCCTTCGATCCGCGTCGGGCGGCAGGTGCTGTATTTCATGCCGGACACTGTTCTGGTGAAGGATGGCAACCGCTACGGGGCCATCGGCTACGGTGAACTGCGTACCCAATTTGCGCCAAGCAATTTCATCGAGACTGGCCAGGTTCCGTCCGATGCCCAGGTAGTAGGACATACCTGGGCACATCCCAACAAAAGCGGCGGCCCTGACAGACGGTTCAAAAACAATACGCAGATCCCGATCTGCCGATATGAGGCGTTGCGCCTGTCGAGCGGCAGCGGTCTCAATGAACTCGTCGAATTTTCAAAAACGAATGTCAGTCAGCCTTTCTGCCATGCGATATCGGCGTTGGCGCAACTGCATGGTGCCGCCGGAACATCCTCGCGTCAGCGAAGGCTCACGGGTAGGCTCTGAACACACGAAGGTGATCAGCCGATCGACGCCACAGCCCTCAGCAGAGACCTTCGCAAGGAATGCCATCGCTGTCTCTGTCGAGTTTACCACCCCACGAGCAGTTGCTCAGATACCAACGCGCTTCCTCACAGGAGGAAATCTGAGAGCAATATCGTCGAGGCTGACACGAGTAGCTCTGGGCTATTTTACCTTGGCTGACGAGGTTGAACTTACGATTGGTTGAAGGCTTGGGGTCATCCGAGTGACCTGCGCGCCAATCCCATGGCGCCTCGAACTCGCCAGTCCACAATCCCACCTTGGCGGATTTCGCGTGCGCTTGTAGATCGGCGTAGGTGCCGTGGCTATATTGAGGCCAATCAAGAGCCTGACCGTGCTCGACCATCCACGAGGCGACGCTGGCGCCGTCGGCCCGGTGACAATCTCCAACGAAGCGGTGATATCTGTCCCATGCGACAAACGTGCATTGGACGGGGCGAGACTCGGCCAGAAAGGCGTCTAGCGCCTCGGCGGATCGCCGCCCACATGGATAATCGAGCCCATTGGCATCTTTGCAAAGCTGTCGGCTTTCAGGCGCATCGATGCCGTTGAAGCGAATTCGCTGACCGTGGATTTCGATAGTGTCGCCGTCCACAACTGACGGTGTCCCAATTATGGTTGATGGATTTGCAGCTGTCTGGTTGGCTATGACTGCACCGAGTTCACCATGGCTGCCTCCCGTCAGGGAAACAGCGGCGTAAGCTGAAGCTGCTAGGCCGATAACTCCTAGAGATATCAAGGCGAGCGTCCGGGTGCTTCGGGAAGTGCGGTCAACCGAGCTACGTTGGCGGCGCCTAAGGCGCGACCGATGTCGGTTGGATTGCCGATCGTTCCTCAATTTCTAGAACTCCTCGCGAGCACAGACGTGACCTACCTATCGGGTCTTTGCTCTTTTGGCCGGGACCCTTTTCGCCGGAGCTGCCTTACGGCCAAGTCCCATTGATTTGGCGAGCGCGGAACGGCTCTCCGAATAATTCGGAGCGACCATTGGGTAGTCGCGCGGCAGTCCCCATTTTTCACGATACTCGTCGGGCGTCAGGCCAAAATGAGTGGTCAGATGGCGCTTGAGCGATCTGAACTTTTTTCCGTCTTCGAGGCAGATGATATAGTCCGACGTCACTGAGCGCTTTGGATTGACGGCCGGAAGCTGCGTAGGCTTTTCAGGCTCAATAGGCTGTCCAATCCGCGCTAATGAAGAGTTCACACTCGCAATGAGATCCGGCAGCGACGATACGGGGACAGCGTTCTTGCTCACATAGGCTGAGACGATATCAGCGGTGAGTTCAATGATTGATCCTGCGTGACTATGAGCTTCGTCGGCCAATTCAATGCTCCTTGAATCCAATTGATGTACCTGACTATCCTGAAACTTATTGAAAGAAAAGCTAGTCGCTGACCGCCTACCACGACACTGTTGCGCGCATATGTACCATCCGCCTAATTTAATTGTGACGCCGCCTGAAAGAGATAGGCAAATTTCGCTGTATACAACCCCTGGATCTGTGTTGAGCCTCGCTCCTGTCATCCCTACAGTGGCGGAAATCAGACAAGGGTAAATGACATGACAAGTTCGAAGGATTCGCCGGACGATTCGAAGGCCAGCCAAGAGCCTGAGGACGTTCAGATCAAAAGAAATGAGAAATTGGACCGCGGCCCGAGTGCCGGAGCTCTGAGAGCCCGCAACGGTCTTTCGTCGTCTGAGCAAGACCTTTGGGAAGCAGCAGAATACACCGCTAACAAGGAGAGGGAGTCCTCGGCGGACTCCGATTGAGGGACGTCGACCTGACGCCCGAATTCGCGCGATTTCCGAAACGCTCTAAGCTTTTTCGCATCATCGATATTGTATTGCAGCTCTCGCTTTTATGACGGAACAAAACATGTACAAATGGAGTTAAGTCGTGGGCGTAAGGACGGAAGGAGGCTTTAGTCCCATCAACCTTCTTGCATTCAAGGTAGGCCGCTCGATTGCTTGATGTCCCCGAAGCGACGAAATCTAATATCCCGCCCCTGCGGCGTTCGGAAATGTTGAGGCGGTGTCGACATGACAACTTTATTCACAAATTTCGCGGGGACTGGTTTCCTGTTGCAGCGGCCACTGCGTAGGATCTATGTGTATCGTTCTGCGCGGGGGGTGTAGTTGTCTGAAATCGAGAAATCCGTCTTCCAGAGCGACTTGCCTCTGAAGGAGAAACTCGAGCGCGCCAGGATGGAGCTGCTCGATCTTTCCGCCCGCAATCGGCTTTTGAACGTGCCGCGGTTTTCCAAGAGCGCGAAGACGATTGACGTCGTCGATGAGCGGTCATCCGAGATCTATCGGTTGCTGGTGAACGAAGGCAAAGCCTTTACCTTCCTCGCAGGCAAACCCGATAGGCCAAAGGCAGGCCAAGAAGCCGCGGCTGACGACGAGATTGACTATTCGCCCATTTCCCTTGCTCAGCCGGAGGATGATGAGACCGACGATCGAGGGGTCTCCGCGCGGCATTCAGACACAAAGCTGCAGACGCGGATGACTCCCACCGGCTTACAACGCCGGCTTCTCGATCTCTACCACGATGCCAGGACGCTAGAAGAGGAGCAGGGCGTCAACATACTCTTTCTGGCTCTCGGGATGCTGAAATGGATTGACCCGAACAACAAGGAAAACATCCGACACGCTCCGCTCATTTTGGTGCCGGTCCGACTGGAGCGAGGAACGGCTGGAGAGAAGTTCCGGCTACGCGCCAGGCCAGAGGATCAGAGCGCGAACCTTTCCCTCGAGCTCTATCTCGATCGCATGCATAAGCTTGCCATGCCGAGCTTCGATGCCGGAGACGACTTCGACGCCTCGAAGTATCTCGATGCCGTGGCCGAGGCAGTCTCGACCAAAGAGGGTTGGGAGGTGCTCCGGGACGACATGGTGCTGGGCTTCTTCTCGTTCGCGAAGTTCTTGATGTACCGCGACCTCGATCCCGAGATCTGGCCTGAGGGATCGAAGATCGTCGAGCAGCCGAAGATCCGCTCGCTACTCTCAGATGGCTTTGAAGCACGCGAGCCGCTGATGTCTGACGATGTCGCGATCGATCCCCACATCGCGCCTGCGGAGATGTTGCATATCGTCGACAGTGACAGCTCGCAGACACTCGCGATCCACGATGTCAGGAAAGGCCGCGACCTTGTGATCCAAGGTCCTCCTGGCACAGGAAAATCGCAGACGATTGCAAACGTCATCGCGTCTGCCGTGGCCGACGGAAAGACCGTGCTTTTCGTGGCCGAAAAAATGGCCGCGCTGGAGGTCGTGAAGCGCCGCCTGGACAATGCCGGGGTAGGGGATGCCTGCCTTGAACTCCATAGCAACAAGGCGAACAAGCGCATGATGCTGGAGGAGCTGCGTCGCACCTGGCAGCTCGGATCGCCTCGAGGACAATTCCCGTCTGCGCTCACCGATCAGCTCTTGCAGGCACGCGATAAGCTCAATGCGCATGCCGATCGGATGCATGTCCCCTTCGTGGCATCTGGCCTCACGCCATATCAGGTTTTCGGCCAGCTGACTCGGCTCAGGCAGAACGGGCAAAAACCCGTGGATATCGAACTCGAAGGTGCCACCGACTGGACGGGTGAAGGTGTTTCGTCACGCCGGAAGCTGCTAGACGAGGTCTCTCAGCGGATCAACGAAATCGGGCTCCCCATCCACCATCCCTGGAGAGGAGTTGGCCTGGATGTCGTACTGCCAACCACCGTCGAGCGGCTCGTCCCGCGCATCGGATCATTGCTGGATCAAGCGAGGGCCGTGCAGGCCAAACTGATCGACATTGCCGCGAGGATCGAGGCCGAGCCTCCGAGAATTTTGAGCGACAGCGGCGAGATCGAAGATCGCGCAGAACTCCTCGCGTCGGCACCAGAGCTGCCCGCTGAAGCGTTGGTCTCGCCGGTATGGGACGACCAGCCTAGGGAGATCTCGTCACTTCTTTGGACAGGATCGGATTTCGCCCGCAAATTCGAAGGCGTTTCGCAGCATTTGGCAGCGACCGCGATCGACACCCCAATTGAAGATCTCGAGACAGAGCTTGCAAAGCTGCCCTCGGAATTTTCGAAGGACGGCTTTGTTCGCGCGCACCAGCTGACCGTTCTGCTCCCGCGCTTGCGGGATGAAGCGGAGCGGCTGAATCAAGAGCTGGGGTCAACGGTTGTACCGGACGCGCTGGCAGGGCTCGTTAGGTTAGCCGCAACTGGGGAGAGGGTTGCGGCTGCCCCTGATGCAAGCCCCGAAGCGTTTGCCGCGACGGTTTGGGACTCAGGACTTGAACAAGCCGCAGACCTTGCCGAGAGCGTCGCGACGCTTGAGGCGGTCCAAGCAGAACTAAAGGGCAAGGTTGTCGATGCTGCCTGGAACACGGATGTAGCAGCGACAAGGCAGGCTCTCGCCACTCATACCGGACTGTTGAAGGCATTGAGTGGCGACTACCGTCGCGCCAAAGCACTTGTGAGATCCGTTCTGGTCGATCCTAACGTGCCTTCGACCGAGGTGGTGCGTCTCTTAGACGTACTGATGAAGGGGCAAGCGGCGGCCGCAAGGGTTCGTGATGGCGACGCCTTTGGTCGCTCCGCCTTCGGCGCGGATTGGCGCCGCGAGAAATCCTCGTCGGCGCCGCTGTTGGCGCTAGTGGAATGGATGCGCACGCTGAGGGGCCTAGGCTCGGAACCGCGACTTATCGCTGGGCGGATGGCTGAGCGGTCCGAAGCAGGCGCGCGGGCACTACGGGTTCGCAAAGTGATCGATATCGGCCGGCCGATGATTGAGGGTTTCTGGAATGATCTCGGCCACCTTGCGCCGTCTATGCTGGGTGACGTGGCTTCCGCCGAAAGGGCTTCACTACAGCTGATGGAGGAGAAGGCGCGCTCCGTGGCTCAAGCGGACGAAGCGTCTCAAGGGGTTCTGGCCAGCGTGCCTGATCAGTTGCCGCATCGGCTGGAGCTTGTACGACGCCTGGGCGCTCTACAAAAGCTCGCCCAAGAGATCGATGCTGCTGAGGGCCTTGGTATGTCCGCATTCGGCTCGTCTTGGCTTGGGCGAGGATCCAACTGGGCCGCGCTTACGCAGGCCGAGCTCTGGTTGAAGAATAATAGCGCACTCCGACATCTGGTCGCGCGTTTGCCTGACAGGGTCGAGATCGCAAGGTTGGCTCGTTCAACGCGAGAAGCGGCCCAAGCGGTGGCGCTGCAATTGAAGGCGCTTGCCGAGGATCTGAAAGCTGATGCTTCGTCGTTGTTCGCGGTAGGCGATTTCTCGGAGGTTGTGATTGCCGAATTGATTGCTCGATTGGAGGGGTGGCGCGAGCACCAGGAACAGCTCTCGAAATGGGTTGCCTACGAAGAGCGGTCTGAGAGCGCCCGAAAGGCTGGCCTAGGACAGTTGATCGACGGCCTAGCCAACGGCCAGGTTCCGACCGTATCGGCGCGATCGGTCTTCGACATGGCCTATTACGAGAAAATCCTGACGGCGATGGCGACCAAGGAGCCGGAGCTCGGGCGGTTTGACGGCGAGCTCCATTCCAGAGCTGTCCGCGACTTTGCGGATTTGGACCGGCAAAGGATCAAGGCTAGCGCCATCGAGGTCGTAACCGCGCATCATCGCAAAATCCCTTCAAGAGACGGCGGAGCTGGACCCGTCGGGTTGCTTCGATCTGAAATGGCCCGAAAAAGAGGCCACATGCCCATTCGGCAGTTGATGCTGAGAGCGGGGCCTGCCGTCCAAGCGCTGAAGCCCGTGTTCATGATGAGCCCGCTTTCGGTGGCGCAGTTCTTATCGCCCGGCCGCGTGTCGTTCGACCTGTTGGTTATGGACGAAGCGTCTCAGATCCAGCCGGTTGATGCGCTCGGCGCGATTGCCAGGGCGAACCAGGTAGTCGTCGTTGGCGATGAACGCCAACTGCCGCCGACGACATTCTTCGCGAAAATGACTGGCTCGCAGTCTGAAGATGACGACGGCGAGGGGGCGCAGGTCGCCGATATCGAAAGTATCCTCGGGCTTTTCACGGCTCGGGGTTTGCCGCAGCGCATGCTTCGTTGGCATTACCGCAGCCGACATCAATCGCTGATCGCCGTGTCGAACAGCCAGTTCTACGAGAATCGGCTGTTCATTGTGCCGAGCCCCTATACACAAGAGGCCGGCATGGGGCTGCGCTTTCATCACGTGCCGGATGGAGTGTTCGATTCAGGGGGCACGGGGACGAACCCGATCGAGGCACGGGCCGTAGCAGAAGCGATAATCCGCCACGCGAAGTCGAATCCGCAAGAGTCTCTGGGCGTTGCGACTTTCTCCGTCAGCCAGCGTCGTGCGATCCAGGATGAGCTTGAAGCACTGAGGCGGCTGAATCCGGACACCGAAGACTTCTTCCACGCCCATCCGAGTGAGCCATTCTTCGTCAAGAACCTGGAGAACGTGCAAGGCGACGAGCGGGACGTGATCATGATCTCGGTGGGCTATGCGAAAAACGCGCAAGGCTACATGGCGATGCGCTTCGGCCCACTCGGTTCGGAAGGCGGTGAGCGTCGCCTCAACGTCCTCATAAGCCGCGCGAAGCGTGCCTGTGAGGTGTACGCGTCGATAACGGACGAGGACATCGACCTCGAGCGCGGAAAGGGCAAGGGCGTCTTCGCCTTCAAGCTCTTCTTGCACTACGCGAGGACTGGACGCATCTCGCTCGCCCAGACGACCACCAGGGAGATGGATTCAGTCTTTGAAGAACAGGTAGCCAATGCATTGATTGAGCGGGGTTATCAGGTCCATGCGCAGGTGGGTATCGCTGGCTTCTTCATCGATCTTGCCGTCGCAGATCCGGAGCGGCCTGGTCGCTATCTTCTCGGGATAGAATGTGACGGCGCCGAGTACCATTCCTCACGCTCCGCCAGAGATCGGGATCGCCTGCGCCAAGCCGTGCTCGAAGACCACGGTTGGATCATTCATCGCATCTGGAGTGCTGACTGGTTCCAGCGCCCGCGCGAACAGCTCGAGCGAACCGTGGCAGCGATCGATGCTGCAACACGAGAACTTGCGGAACGGGCAGAGTTAGGCAACCAGCGAAGCCGTGCCGCGGCGGTACAGGTCGTAACGGTTGACCGAGGCAACGTAACCGAAATCGGCTTGGAAACTACGAATGGAGCCGCTGCACCGGATCGAGCCTACGCGGAAGCGCGCGTGCAGAGACCGCCTGGGCAGTTTGAACTTCACGAGACGCCAACCGGCCTCCTGGCTGGGCTGGTCGAGCAGGTCGTGGCTGCGGAGACGCCGATCCATCTCGACGAGGTCATATCACGCATTCGGGATGCGTGGGGTCTTCAGCGGGCCGGCGGAAGGATTCAGGACGCAATTGAGCGCGGACTGAATGTCGCCGAAGCGCGGGGAGCGGTGGCTCGTCGAGGCGACTTCTGCTTCAAGCCTGGCGCCGCTATTCAGCTTCGCGACCGCAGTGGTGTCATCTCTCCTGGATTGCGTAAGCCCGAAATGATCTCGTCGGAGGAAGTTGCCCAAGGAGCGATCGAGGTGGTGAGATCGAATCTCGGCGCGACGGAGGACGAAATCGCAACCAGCGTTTCGAGGATGCTGGGCTTCAAAGCCACCAGCGCGCAACTAAGGCAGTTGATTTCATCGGCGGTCGCCGGGGCCGTTGCAAACGGATCATTGCGATACCAAGACGGGCTGTTGATCGACGGCGCAAACGTTCAGTGAGATATCAGCGACAACGCGAGGGCGGCTCTGCCCCGCTAGATCTGACAAACCCGGGACGAGGTCTGTCCTTGGCTGGAGGCTGAATGGCGTTTCGATTTGTACACACAGCCGACGTTCACCTGGACTCGCCGCTGCGTTCGCTGGCGCTGCGAAATCTCGAACTCGCCGAGCTCGTGGGTGACGCCAGCCGGCAAGCCTTCATTTCGATAGTGGATTTGTGTCTCGAGGAGCGGGTCGACGCGTTGGTCATTGCCGGCGACCTCTACGATGGCGATCAAAATTCGATGAAGACCGCCCGGTTCGTCGCGACACAGATGGGACGACTCCATCAGGCGGGTATCCGGGTCTTCAAGATCCGTGGCAACCATGATGCCCTCTCGCGCATCTCAAAGCAGCTCGTGTTTCCAGACAGCGTCACTATTTTCGCCGGCCGCGCCCAATCGGTATTGCTGACTTCCGGCGGTCTCGACGTAGCTTTCCATGGCCTGAGCTTCGCGCACCCTAAGGCGCCAGAGAGCTTGTTGCCCAAATACCCGATAGCTCGTGATGGCTCGATCAATGTCGGGATCATGCACACCAGCCTGGCAGGTTCGCCCGGTCACGACGTGTACGCACCTTGCAGTGTTGCAGACTTGCACAATCATGGATTCGACTATTGGGCGTTGGGGCACATCCATGTGCGCCAAGTCTATCCAGGGGCACGCGCGACTGTCGTGATGCCAGGTATTCCGCAAGGCAGGGATATCAATGAGGCCGGTGAGAAATCGGCAACGCTCGTGACGATACGTGATGACGGTTCTTTTGAGATCGAGGAGAAGCTGACCAGCGTCGCCCAGTTCGAACGCCTCAACGTTGACATTGCCGGAACCGTTGAGTGGCCTGAAGTTGTCGCGTGCCTCCGGGGCGCGCTTGAACAGCTGCGATCCAATGTTCGATCGCGCCACGCTTTGGCCCGAGTCAATTTGACCGGAGCGACGCCGTTGTCGTGGAAGCTCATTCGCGACAAGGACCTGCTTCTGACCGAGGCGCAACAGGTGGCTGGACAACTGGGTGACACGTGGATCGAGAAGCTCGATCTCCACGTCGTTTCACCTGGGGGCGACGCTGCCGCGGACATTGCCGATCCCACATACGAACTCGCCGCGTCGATGCGTGGCGACGCAGCGTCGGACGCATTTCGCTCCGAAGCGAGGGCGTTCATTCAAAAGACGGTTGCCGAACTTCCGGCGGAAGGGCGCGACTTTGCTGGCAAGAGCGAAGCCGAGCTCGAGCTCTTCCTTGATAGAGCGCTAGCCAGGGGCATTGATCAGGTCATCGCACGTCTCAAGGCCGGAGCATCGTCATGAGATTGCGACGCCTTGATCTCGTCCGCTATGGGAAGTTCACCGATCGGACCATCGATTTCGGGCCGAAGCCGACATCCGGGCCGGATCTCCATATCGTGTTCGGCCTCAATGAAGCCGGCAAGTCGACCGCGCTTGCCGGTTTCCTCGACCTCTTGTTCGGCGTTGAGGAGCGCAGCAAATACAATTTCATTCACGAATACAGCGCTATGCGGCTCGGCGGGGTGCTCGAGTTGGAAGGCGTGGAACACTCATTCACCCGCACCAAACAGCGGAACAATTCGCTGCTGGACGCGACCGGGAAGCCGGTCAGCGAGCTGGCGATCACGGCGCATCTTGCCGGCCTGTCGCGCGATGCATACGCGACGATGTTTTCGTTGGATGATGACACACTGGAAGCCGGCGGTAAGGCAATCCTGGAGTCACGCGGTGATCTCGGCAAGCTGTTGTTCACTGCCAGCGCGGGTCTTGGACATGCTAGCGATACGCTGAATGCCTTGGAGGTAGAGGCCGACGCCCTGCATCGCAAGCAGGCTCAAGGTACGGAGATTGCGCTACTCAAGAAGCGGTTGGCAGACCTAAAGGGTCGCAGAGACGATATCGACACGCTGGCTTCGACCTACGAAGGGTTAGAGGCGGAACGTCGAGACGCGGCACAGCAGTACGACAGCATAGTCAACGAACGGGCGGTTCTGGCGGCGCGGCTCGAGGCGATTGCGAAGTTCGAGCGCGCGCGACCGATGCTGGCAGATATTCGGCGTAAACGCATACAATTGGAGGGGTTACCGGAAACTGCGTCGCCGACGCGCACTTGGACGGGCTCGATAGCCGAGCTGATCGATGACGATGCGAGCCTCAGAACGCGTTTGGCTGGCAATGTCGGCGAAGTTGAGCGTCTGACGGCAAGCATTGCGTCCACGGAAGTGGATGAGCTGATCTTAGGGGTCTCCGAGCGCATCCGAAACTTGGCAGAGAGCAAGGTGCGCTATTCGTCGGCCGGCTTTGATCTGCCCACGCGCAATGTCCAGTTGCAAATCCTCAACAATACCGTCGCGACTTGCCTAAGCGCGTTGGGGCGCACTTCGGAAAAGGACCCGGCGAAGCTGCTTTTGCCAGCGTCGACGGTAGGGACTTTACGCACGTTGATTGAGCAGCGGTCTGGGATCACGACCGCGGTGCGCGCCGCCCATGACGAAATCGCAGCTGCGCTCGATGCACTTCAATCCGCGAGAGAGCGAGTTGGCGAAGAGAGGGCAGTGCCGGAGTCGGTGAGGGCCAAGCTCGGTTCAGCGTTGTCGAAGGCCCGCGCCAGCAGCCATCTCGCCGAAATCAGGGCAGCCCGCGAAGAGGAAGATGCAGCAGCAATTCGATGGGAGGAGTTGCGGGCTGAGCTCAGGCCATGGGCCGGCGATGCTAGTGCACTCGACAGCATGACAGTTCCGAGTGAGGGGCGGATTGCGTCCTGGAAGATGACGGCAACAGATTTGGCCAGAGCCGGTTCCCTCCTCGCTGAGCGTCTGGCTGAATGCGAGAGCAATTCCGCAAGACACGCGGCACGGCTCGACGCATTTCGAGCGTCGAGCGATGTGGCCGACGACGAAGCCGCGGCAGCGAGCCGGCGCGCGCGTGACGTAGCTTGGGAGACGCATAGGGCGGCGCTGACGAGCGAAACAGCTGACGACTTTGCTCTAGCGCTAGCCCGCGACGACGGTGTGGGCCTAGGGCGCTTGGCGAACGCGTCAGATTTAGCGGAAATGCGCTCAACGACCAGGGCGCTTGCCGAGGCTTCGGCGGATCTGTCTCGTTTGCGTCAGCAATACGCACAACTGCGCCTCGACCTAGAAGCCAAAACGGCTGAAGTCCGTGAGGCCGGCGGTGAGTTGCTAGGCCACATAATCGAGCCGTCGCTAGAGCGCTTGATAGAGCGCTTGGAGGATCGAGTTGAGACCCGCGCTGATGCACTCGCTGCATGGGGGCAGATCGAGCTGTCTCGCAAAAAGGCGGAGCGGGCTGCCGAGGCTGGCGAGCAGATCCGAGTTGAGCTGTTCAGGGCGTTGACGAGCGTCGGAATAGCACCAGCGCCGGATGACCCGCTGGAGGCCGCTGTGGCCCTAGCTGAATTGTTTCTGGATCGGCAGCGTAAGTTGGACGCGGAATACACTGAAGCGATCAGAACCGTAGATGGCAGGGAAGAGGACCTTGCCGTTAGACGTCGCGCTCTCGCCATGGCCGAGCGACGCGAGGAGGAGTGGCTCGCCACGATAGGCGAGACGCTTAAGGGAACCTGGCTCGAGAATGGCGTGTCCGCGTCCGGCTTAAGCACCGTGCTCGAGCAGCTGAGTAACCTGGCCAAAAGCGTGCAGGAGCGAGACGCTCTCCAGCTGCGCATCGACAAAATGGAAGATGACAGAACGGGTTTCCTCAGCGAGGTCAGGTCAATCGCAGCAGATGTGGGAGAGGAAACGAAGGATGGAGAGGCGGAGCAGTTAGCAGTTCGACTTGTCGAGCGCCTGGATCGCGCTGCAAGGGCGCGTGACACGAAGGCAGCCCTGTTGGCCGATCTCAAACGCTTGCAGGGCGAGCGCAATGTACTCGACAACGAGACTTCGATACATGAGCGCCGCAAGAATGAAGTGCTGATCGCGTTCGGCGTCGACACCTTGACCGATGTGGCGCAGCGGGACGAGTTGCTGCGCGAGAGAGATCGCTTGCGCACCAGCGTGGCCGAACTCGAGGATCGCGTGGCGGCTGAACTTTCATTGGAGAAGTTTGAGCAGGCCCGCGCGATCCTTGACGATACCGACTTCGAGAGCCTGGCGATCCAGAAGGGACAAGGCGAGCAGCGGCTCCAGCAGCTCGACGGCGCGCTCCAACAGCAGCTGATCCGACAAACGCGCGCAGCGGATAAGATTGATGACATTGGAGGCGACAGCGCTGTCGCGCGTCTTGACGCCGAGCGTCGCACCATTGTGCTAGAGATCGAAGAGACAGCGACACGCTATATCGAACTCAAGCTCGGAATCATGTCGGCCGGAAACGCTCTACGCGCCTACCGTGAGCGCCACCGGTCAGGAATGATGGCGCGTGCTTCGGACGCGTTCAAGCTGATGACGCAAGGCCAATATTCAGGCCTCACGACCCAGCCTCTAAAGGGCGGCGAAGTTCTGATCGCGATGCAGCGCGACGGACAATCCAAGGTCGCCGATGCGCTGTCAAAAGGCGCGCGGTTTCAGCTCTATCTGGCCCTGAGACTCGCTGGATACTACGAATTCGCGCAGTTCCGACACTCCGTCCCGTTTATTGCGGACGACATCATGGAGACGTTCGACCATATCCGGTCGGAAGAAGTGTTCAGGCTTTTCGGCGAAATGGCGGGCATGGGCCAGGTGATTTATCTAACGCATCACAAGCACCTCTGCGATATCGCGAAGGCAGTAGTGCCAGGAGCTACCATCCACCAACTCGAATAGTCTTGCCGTAGGGCGGCAGCGACGGTGACCGCTGTCTTTGAAGCCGCTAACGCGGCCGATTTTTCACAAAGCTTGGCCATACAAATCAGGCGATCATCGCGGCATTGAGTTTCGGGCGATCGCCACTGTGAGGGGATCATGAAGGACGCACAGAAACCGGATCATATTAGCATCAATACGCTCATCCAGAGGCTGCGCGAAGGCCGCTTCGTGATCCCTGATTTTCAACGTGAGTTTGAATGGCGCCCTGGGGACATCCGCGATCTGATGAGGTCGATCTTCCTCGATTACTACATCGGCAGTTTGCTGTTATGGAAAGGGACCAAGGAGAACTACGAGGGACTTTCCTGCGAAACCCTGTATGGTTTTAAGGGTCAGGACAACCGGGAGTATATCGTTCTCGATGGCCAGCAGCGCTTGACTGCGATGTACTATGCCTTTTTTGCACCTGAAGTGCCGTTGCCTAATCGGACAAGCCGTTTCCTGTATTTCATCCATGTGGACAAGTTTATGGCCGAGATACACGACGAGGCCTTCGGCTATGACCGCTTGACCAGCCGTTGGGCGAAGCTTCTAAAGGACAAGGAGCAGCAATTCGCGGCGCATATTTTCCCCCTTGCTGTGGTCGGCGCTGGCAGCTGGGATTTACCCAACTGGGTTCAGGGGTACAACAAATATTGGGAGGATCAGGAGCGCGCCGCGAACACCGCGGGTAAAGTTGAGGAGGCCCGCCTTGCCGCAAATCATGCGCAGAACGCCAAAGAGTTCGGCGAGCATCTGAAGAGCATCACCGAGCAGTATCAGGTTTCATATGTGGAGCTGGATCGTTCGCTGCCTGTCGATAAGGTCTGCGACATCTTCACCCAGATCAACAGCAAAGGGATTCGACTCGATGTGTTCGATTTGATCAACGCGCTGCTGAAGCCCAAAGGGCTGCAACTAAAGCAACTCTGGCGCGAGGCAGCGCCGCGCTTCACCTTCATCGAAAGTGACAAGACGAACGTCTACCTTCTCCAGATTATGTCTATCCTGCGACAGAGCTATTGCTCCCCTAAGTATCTGTATTTTCTGCTCCCCGGGCAGGAAAAGCAGGTCCGCGATCCCGACGGAACGCGGCGAAGCGAGATTCTGATCGGCTCTGTCGATGAGTTTCGGGAACGATGGGCAACCGCGGTTGAGGCTCTCGATTCAGCCGTGCAATTGCTGCGTCACCCCCAGGAATTTGGTGTCGCTTCCGCAAACTACCTGCCATATGTCTCCATCTTACCCGTCTTCTCGGCGCTGCAGGCTCATGCAGGCACAATCGATCCACATCGAAGACTCGATGCGCAGCGCAAAATCCGCCATTGGTACTGGGCATCGGCGTTCACAGCGCGTTATTCCGGCTCCGTGGAATCGACCAGCGCGCGCGATTATCTCGATGTGAAGGCCTGGATCGACGATGACGCTGCTGAACCGAACCTAATCGCTGATTTTGCTACGCGGTTTCGTCGGCTCGACCTGCGCGCCGAAACCAAGCGCGGCACGTCCGTCTACAATGCCATATTCAATCTTCTGGTTTTGCAAGGTGCGCGGGACTGGATGAGCGGAAACATTCCTCAGCATGGCGATCTTGATGATCACCATATCGTCCCGGATTCATGGGGACGCGATCATCTGGACGGCAATCTGATCAACTCAATCCTTAACCGTACGCCGCTTACCAAAGGCACCAACCGCCATGTGATCAGCGACCGCCTGCCAAACGAATATCTACCCGAACTGATCGCGCAGAACGGCGAGCGGCAGGTTCGGGCGATCCTGGAGTCGCACTTCATCTCGCCCGCGGCATTCGACATCCTCCTGCGCCCCTCCTTCGGCCCCGAGGATTTCGAGGCGTTTATAGCTGAACGGCAGCGCACCCTTCAGGATGCCATAGAGAGTCTGCTGATCAAGGAACGCCTAGACCTGCCCCCGCAGCTACGCGAACTTGACGAGAAGGTCGAACAGATCGAGCTCACCCTCCGTTCCGTTGTTGCGGCGACGCTGAGCGACGACGCGGGCCAAATGCCGTCGCATCTTGTCCAGAAAGCCGACGAACGGATCGGTCAGGCATTGCGCAGGAACGCGGCTCTCGATGCCGAGCAGTACAAGACGCTCACCCGAAAGCTCGAATTCTTCGATCTGCGTGACCTGCAGGAGGCGATAACGAACAAAGCTCTCTGGGTCAAATTCGAGCCGCGCTTCGCGGGTAAGGAAGCGGTCATCGGAAAATTCAATCAGCTGGCCGAACTCCGTAACGGGCTTCGCCACAGCCGAACCGTTGATGAGATCACTCGCAAAGAAGGTGAGGCCGCAATCTTGTGGTTTGAACAAGTGCTAGCTCGGGTTTCTGGGCCGGTGGGCCGAGCTGTCGGAGGCTAGTGCGCCGCCCGAAGACCGGCTATTTTTCTCTCGGTCACAAGAAGACTGGCCGCTTTGCGCCTCATTTCAGTCGTTCATATGAGCATGGTGATGGCCAGAAAGCGGACATCCTTAGTCAGCCACTCTCCACATATTTGCGAGCCCGCCTTGCGAGCGACGCCATCTCATTCACCGCGCGACGGCAGCAGAGGCAAACCCAGCTCCTTCAAAAAAGCGTTGTGTTTCGCTGTTGCTTCAAGGGCCTGCTTCTCGATCTCAAGCAGCTCGCTCTGCGTAGCCGCCAGATCGATTTCTTCCTCTCCCACCGCCGTGCTTACGTAGCGGGATATGTTGAGATTATAGCCTTCCTCAGCAATCCGCCCCATACCCACACGCTTGGAATAGCGGTCCTCCTCGCTACGGAACTGGTAGGTCTTGATGATCTTGCCGATATGCTTTTCTGTGAGCTGGTTCTGGCGCTTGCCCTTCGTAAAGTGCTCAGCCGCGTTGATGAAGAGCACGTCGTCAGCCTTCTTGCACTTTTTGAGAACAAGGATGCAGACCGGGATGCCGGTCGAGTAGAATAGGTTCGCAGGTAGTCCGATGACCGTGTCGATGTGACCATCCTTCAGCAGCTTGGTCCGGATACGCTCTTCCGCGCCGCCTCTGAACAGCACCCCGTGAGGAAGGATGATGGCCATCACCCCCTCATCCTTTAAGTAGTGGAAACCGTGCAGCAGGAACGCAAAGTCCGCGGCGGACTTGGGCGCCAGCCCATGGTTCTTGAACCGAACATCGTCGCCCATCGCCTCGGTTGGTTCCCAGCGCAAACTAAAGGGCGGGTTGGCCACGATGGCATCAAAGGACGGCTTCTTGGCAGGATTCAACTCGCGCAGGATGTCCCAGTCGTTGGTCAACGTGTCGCCGTGGTAGATTTCGAACTCTGTGTCCTTCACACCGTGCAGCAGCATGTTCATGCGCGCGAGGTTGTAGGTAGTAATGTTTTTTTCCTGCCCATAGATCTTGCCGATGCCGTGTGGCCCCATGCGCTTGCGCACGTTCAGCAGCAGAGAACCGGAGCCGCATGCGAAATCGAGCACGCTGGCGAGACGTTCCTTCTTTCCGGTTGCGGGCTCCTGGCTGTCGAGCGTCACGATAGCGGAAAGGATGCCGGACACCTGCTGCGGGGTATAGAATTCGCCCGCCTTCTTCCCGGAGCCCGCGGCGAATTGGCCAATCAAGTATTCGTACGCATCGCCCAACGAATCCACATCAGAGGAGAAATCGGCAAGCCCTTTGGCGATCTCGGTAATGATTGCGCAAAGCTTAGCGTTCCGATCAGCGTACGTCCGTCCCAGCTTGTCAGAGCCAAGATTGATCTCCGAGAACAGGCCACTGAATGTGCTCTGAAACGACTCGTTCTCGATGTATTTGAAGCCTGCCTGCAGGGTGTTCAGCAGTTCCTCGATCTGGGTGCGCGCCATGTGGGCGATGCTGGTCCAGAGGTGTTCCGGCTTGATGACGTAATGCGCCTTGAGGCGCATCTGCTTTTCAAAAGCTTCAACATCGTCGGGGTTTTGCGCGTACCAAACAGAGAGGGGCGAGCGCCCGCCATTGCCGATCGCGTTGGGATCGGGGTAGTCGCGCCCAAGCTCCTTCTTCGCTGCCATTTCGTAATTGTCAGAGAGGTAGCGCAGGAACAGGAAGGACAGCATGTAATCACGGAAATCGTCCGCATTCATCGCCCCGCGCAAAGTGTCGGCGATGTTCCAGAGCGTTTTGCCCAGCTGCTTTTGACTGTGATCATTCATTCTGCGGGTGCTTCCTCTGGCGCGGGCGCGGGTGCTGGAGCTGCGGGTTTGATGGCGACAACTCCCGGCAAGGCGAAGTCAAACCGCGCGATGAATTCGCGCAGAATGCGGCGGAAAAGTTCCTTGTTGTCTTCGCCCATTTCCGTGGGCTCGTGGATCGCATAAGCGCCGTGGCTGAGCAGATTCAGGGCGCGATTGAACAGCGCCTTATCATCGTCGTTGTCCATCGCCTTCAGGCAGAAGACTATGCTCGGGTGCCCAAAGAAAGATGCCGTCTTCTCCATCACACTGCGCAGAGCGTTGAAGTGGAAGGTGTACAGTTTCCCCTTCTTTGGATCGGCCGCGCGATGCAATTCCGCGAGCGTCGCCACATGGTGAAAGAAGGGCGTGTCTTCCGTCGCCTGAAGCGTGTAGGTGCCGTCGCCGCTCGGCCGGTGAAGGAAATAGCGCCGATGGTCGACCGAAGGCGCGTCATCAATCTTTCTGCCGACTTCGTTGCACATGACATTGAAGAACAGCGAATGGTGCGAAGAGAAGATCACCTTGATCGGGGCGGACGCACCCGCGCCATCTCTCCGTGTCGCCGCCCGGCGGAGCAGTTTGGCCAGGTCGCAGGCCACCGAAATCGCGTTGTTGTCATCCAGCGATGAAATCGGGTCATCGATATAAAGATACTTCTTCCCCTGATAGGACTCATGCCCATCGAGCATCCGTTCGCAGATCGCCATGAAGATGCACCAGATGAAGATGTTCTGTTCGCCCCGTGACACCTTGATATTGATCTCATCGCCCTTTCGAAAGCTTACGAAATCGGGCTTGGAGACTGTATCCTTGCCCTGCTGAACCTCCTTGTAAGTGAAGTCGAAATCGAAATCGGCGTAGCGGGATAGATAGCGGGCAATCGTCTCGTCCAGCGCGAGTTCCGTCATCGCATTGAAGAAGGACGATTTCTCGTTCAGTTGGAGCCGACGCACGCTGTCGCCTTCAAGGTCATTTTCCCAGACGAAAAGATCCTCGGTGAAGGCGTTGAAATAAAGCGTGTCGGGCGTTCCGGTCGGGTTCCTCTTGTTCTTGCGCTTCCCCGCGTCCTTGAACTCCATCGACAGACGGGTCTTACCGGTTCGGTTGTAAGCGTATATCAATAGCAGAGAGGCTGGTCCTGTGGGATTGTTCAGATCGTCACGAAGCCGGGCCACCAGGCTTTTCAGGTTCTTGTAGGTGCTCATGCGCCAGCTTCGCTAACCTGGGGGAAAAGCTGCTGCATCAGGCCCTTCTTGTGGGTCTTGAGCGTGTCGAGCTTTCGGACCTCGGCGGCGATCAGGTCGTCAAGGGAGCTGAGGCAGTCTGCGATGCGCTGTTGTTCGCGGGGCGATGGCAGTAGCATCTCAACTTTAACAAGGTCCGACTTCTTTACGTGGACGAACGAAGCTTTGAACCCATGCGTCCTTCTTGCAATTTCTTCTTCAACCCTCGCAAGGACCAGTAACGCGAACTGTAATTTGACCTGCTGCTCATCCATCAGCACCTTGAAAATATGCTGATTCAAGACGCCAGACGGGCCATTCCAAATACGAGCACCGAAAGACGAACCCAGCGTTCCAGACCAAGCAAATAGTAAATCTCCTGGTTCGACGCGTTTTCGTTCTGGCACTGGCTCTTGGGAGTAGTTGAACTCAGCGGACGGGTCGTTCAGATTCTGGATGCGGATGATTGGAGTCCCGCTCGTTTTCCAATCCTCAGGCTTGAAGGCGCATCCGTTAATGAGGCTAAACATCTCTCCAATCGTCCGAACCTCCCACTCACCCGCCCCCTCGAACTCGGGGAAGCGGAGACGGGGCTTGGTTTCGCCCTCTTGGGGAAAAAGCTGCTGCATCAGGCCCTTCTTGTGAGCCGTCAGCGTCTCCACCTTCCGTCCCTGCGCGGCAGCCAGCGCGTCCGCAGAATCTAGGCATTCGGCGATCTTTTGCTGCTCAGGGAGGGTTGGAAGACGGGTGCGCCACTCGCAGAGCTTACTGAAATACAGTCTGGTCCGCGTGCCGCCCGCCTTCTGCGAAAAAGCGAAATGCTTGAATTCATCACCCTCGTTCAATAACTCGAGTAGAAATTTTGAATCGAGCCCGACCGTTTCAAAGACAGGATACTCTTTACTTACAGCAATTTCGCCGCCTGTATCATTAATGTTGAACTTGAAGGTGCCATCGTCGCTCATGTGACGATAAACGAAGCAACCGGGTGGCACCACGCCATAGTCGTTATTGTTCTGAAGGATCCTGCCATCGAAGTATGCGTCCTGGCGCCGTAGCCCTTCTCTAGTTGAGCTGAAGACAGGCAGTGTGGTGGTTGATGGAGCGCGCCCACTGCTGTCTCTCAAGAATGAGGCCAAACGCTTGTATTCCCACCCTGGCGCTGCCTGAAACTCCGGAAACCGCAGCTTTGGCACCAATCCCGCCCGGCCGCCCGCCTCGGCTGATGATTTCCCCTTACTGCTCATAAGCGCTCAGCCCCGCAATTTCGCGCCCAGCGGCCCGCTTGAGCAGCAGCGGCATCAGGTCGGCCATCAGGTCCAGTTCCTTGACCCGCCGCGTCTTCCAGTTCAGGCCTAGGGGTTCCATCAGGTCGGTGAGCGCCTCGCCGTCAAAGATCATGCGTTGCAGGATGGTATCGACGAAGCCTTGCAGGGCCTCGGTGGCCAGCCCGTGCTCGCCCGCGATGCCCGCCAATTCCGCCGCGTTCTTCTCTGCCTTGAAGCGGCTATAGCCCTCGCGGATGGCCTTTTCGCTTAAGCCCTCGCCCGCCTTCAGGGTGTTGATATAGGCGGCGATGTCCTCGCGCTCGTCCATGAACTTGGCATCGGACTGGATCAGGCCGATCAGCTCTGCGCGGCTCATCTTCTGCTTGCCGGGCGCGCTTTCAGAATAGCGAGCGATCAGACCCATGATGTAGTCATAGTCGATGACGGCCGATGCGAAGAGAACGAACTCGAAATCAAGCTGGTCGGCTTCCTGTGTCGACTTACCGTCGCCCTGATCTTGGCCCTTGCCCTGCTGCGCCCGCAGGCGTTGGGCGGTTTCCAGATAGGCGCCGCGGAAGCCAAGCAGGCTGTCACGCGGAAGGACCTGCTCGATGGTGTTGCGGTTTTCGTCGGTCAGATCGGTGTACTGGTCAAGCTGGGTCTTGAGCCGCTGGACCTCTTTGAAATGCTCGATGAAAGCCGCGCGGGCCGCGTCGCCCTTGAGGTTAGGCACCGCCTCAGGAGCACAATTGAGGCCCTGCGACTTCATGAAGGCGTCGAGCTTCTGGACGGCAGTTTCCAGCTTCTGGATAACCACTGGAGCCTTGTCGACCAACCAGATTTCACGGGCCTTTTCGGCAGCAGCCTCGCCCGAGAAGAGAGCGATGGCGGTATCGACTGCGCCCTGCTGCTGGCGGAAGTCGAGGATGTTACCATAAGGCTTGGTGGCGTTCAGCACGCGGTTCGTGCGTGAGAAGGCCTGGATCAGACCGTGATGCTTCAGGTTCTTGTCGACGTAGAGGGTGTTCAGGAACTTTGAGTCAAAGCCGGTCAGCAGCATGTCGACGACGATCGTGATGTCGATCTTGTGGTGCGGCTGGTTGGGGTAAGCCTTCTTGAGATCGGCTTCGGGCCACTGCTGATCTTTGATACGCTTTTGCACGTCCTGATAATAGAGATCGAATTCACCGATCTTGTGGTTTGTGCCGTAGTTGGCGTTGTAGTCGGCAAGGATGGCCTTGAGGGCTTCCTTCTTTTTTTCCGGCTCGACCGCGTTGTCTTCCTTCTCCTGCGGCAGGTCTTCCTGAATCTGCTTCACATCAGGATCGCCGTCAGCCGGCGGGGAGAAAACGCAGGCGATGTTCAGCGGCCGGAAGCCGGGATCGGCGGCCAGTTTCTCGGCCTGCATGGTCGTGAAAAGGGAATGATACTCGATGGCATCATTGATCGACGACGTGGCGAGCACGGCGTTGAACCGGCGCTGCCCGGTGGCCGCGTCGTGCTTGGCGAGAATCGCTTCGATTACCGCCCGCTTGGCCAGCGGTTCGCCCGGCTTTGGCACGGTTTTGCCCTGCGGCTTGTAATAGTCGACGTGGAACCGAAGGACGTTGCCGTCCTCGATGGCGTGGGTGATCGTGTAGGTGTGAAGACGCTGCTGGAAGAGGTCTTCCGTCGTCTTCATGCTGGCCTGCGTGTCTTCGATCTTCTGCTGGGCAGCGTTCTGATCGAAGATGGGCGTTCCAGTGAAGCCGAAAAGCTGGGCGCGCGGGAAGAACTCCTTGATGGCCTTGTGATTCTCGCCGAACTGCGACCGGTGGCATTCGTCGAAGATGAAGGCGATGCGCTTATCTCGGAGCGGCTCCAGCTGTTCCTTGAAGCTCTTCTTGCCGTCCTTCTTTTGCTGCTTGTTGCGCTTGCTGGTTTCGTCCAGCGCGAGGCCAAGCTTCTGGATCGTGCAGACGATGACCTTGTCGGCGTAATCGTCCGAAAGAAGACGGCGAACAAGGGATGCGGTGTTGGTGTTTTCCTCGACGCAGCCTTCCTGAAATTTGTTGAACTCCTCGCGCGTCTGCCGATCGAGGTCTTTGCGGTCAACGACGAACAGGCATTTCTCGATGTCGGGATTGTCCTTCAGCAGCGTTGACGCCTTGAACGAGGTGAGCGTCTTGCCGCTGCCCGTTGTGTGCCAGATGTAGCCGTTTCCGCAGCCTTGGGCGATGGAGTCGACAACCGCCTTCACCGCGTAGACCTGATACGGCCGCATCATCAGGAGCTTCTGTTCGCTTGCGACCAGAACCATGTAGCGACTTATCGTCTGGCCGAGCGTGCATTTGGCGAGAAAGGTCTCGGCGAAGCTATCGAGGTGGACAATCTTCTTGTTGTCGACATCGGCGAACTCGTAGACCGGCAGGAAACGCTCCTCGGCATTGAAGGCAAAGTGGCGTGCGTTGTTGTTCGCAAAATAAAATGTCCTATCGCGGTTGCTGACAATGAATAGCTGCAGAAAGCACAGAAGAGTCTTGGTATAGCCATTCCCGGGATCGTTCTTGTACTCGACGATTTGCTCCATGGCGCGACGCGGGCTTATGCCGAGGGTCTTCAGTTCGATCTGGACGACCGGCACGCCGTTGATGAGCAGAATGACATCATAGCGATGGTGGCTGTTGTCCGTGTTGATGCGGAGCTGGTTGACGACCTCGAAGGAATTTTTACACCAGTCTTTGATGTTTACGAGGGTGTAGTTGAGCGGCGTCCCGTCATCACGGGTGAAACTGCTTCGCTCGCGCAATGTTCGAGCCGCCGTGAACACGTCCGGCGTGACGATCTCGTCCAAAAGGCGCGTGAATTCAGAGTCGGTAAGGCGGACACGATTGAGCGCCTCGAACTTCTCACGAAAGTTTCGCTCTAGCTTGGACCGATCTTGGATATCGGGACGATACTCGTACTTTAAGTCCTGGAGCTTTGAAACTAGTGATCCCTCAAGGCCGCGTTCTAGTGTGGTCATGTTGAAGACGTCACTCCGAAGGCTAAAAATCGTGCTGCCCACCTTTGCAGGGATTCGATACGTTTACCCGCGAATCGGTAAATTGAGGAGCCTGCGGTAGGCCGATCAGGTTGGCAGGTATGGAGTTCGTCCTTTAGGCCGGTTGCTGGCTCTGGCGCCACTAAAAACCGACAGTCCGTTACCGGCCCCGAATGAGAAGAAAATCGACTTTCGCACCGGGATCATGTCGACACCGTCGTCTGGGTAGCTCGTGGTCGTTCGATAGTTGCCGCGAACGGCAGTAAGCGCCCAAGCGGACGTTTCGCGAGGCGGACCGGAACGGCGCCACGGCGATCAAGGTAAATGGATGCTCGTCAGTATCGCGCAGTTCGGCTGTGGACCTGAGGATACTAGCGGCCGTAGGCGAACTTCGGGGTGTAACTAGCGATCAGATTCGCCTCTTCATCTGCTTCATCGCCGTCGGGGTCTTCAGCCAGTGCGTCGCTCGAGAACACTGTCAGTGTGTACCCGAACGAGCCAAGACCGACGATTTCTTCATCAAGGCGAATTTGCCCGGAGCCGTCGAACCAGTCGGCCAGCGTGGTTTCGGTGGTCCGGCGCTTGCCGTAGCGGACATTGTTGGGATCGCTGTTGAAGTCCCGAGTCGCACTGAGAGGCAGGGGTGAGCCCTTGCGCAGGAACGTAAGCGGCTTACCCAGCCCCTTGAACCCTTCGGACATGAAGCAATAGCAGATGTCCGATCCCTGGCTCACCACAATGGCCATCGGATAAGGGCTGCACTCGGCGGCGCGGATCGCGGCAGCGGTGAGCGAGCATTGCGATCGGGCGGCGAGCTGTTCGACACCGGCAAGCCCAATAACACCGCGCGTCAGTTCCTTCTTCACGAGAAGGGTCGGCATCAGGAGACCTGATGCGAAGTGGTCCGCTTCAAGTTCGATGGAGCTGTCGCCCTGACGAAAGCCCGCTTTTGAGACATGCGTCTTGCTTGACTTCAGAATCTCTTCCGGGTGCCCGTCGAGAAAATAATGCCCGAGCTCATGGGCGACCGTGAAGCGTTGAAAGCCTTCGCTCTCAATGTCCGTTGCATAGAAGACGGAAGGAACCTCTTCATCGAAGATGATGCCGCCGCTGACGCCTTTGATCTCTGGGGGCTTGGCCACCACAATAATGCCTTCAGATTCGGCAACAGCGAAGGGGTCGACGGGAAAGGTCACGAAACCCTTCTCAGCCGCAACGCGCTCGCCGTGCTGACGCGCCTTGCTCAGTTGAAACTTAGCCATCGCCACCCTTCTTCTTGTTGATGAGGTCGATCATCATCTGGATGTGTTCCCGATCGCCCGCCGATAGATTTTCTTCACCGCGAAACGCGGTCGTCGCTCCCTTCATGGTAGGCGAACGTCCTAGAAGGTAGTCAGCCGAAACCTCCAGAGCCTTTGCAAGGGCGCGCACGTTCGCGAAGGATGGCTTGCGTCTGTTCTTTTCGAAGTGGCCTATGGCAGCGGGCTGAAGTCCCGATGCTTTGGCGAGTTCTGTCTGGTTCAGCCCCCGTGCCTCGCGGGCGGCCAGCAACCGATCCCCGAATTCCAACTCATTCTCCGAACGATTTGACACGACGTTCCTAGCTATGTTAATCCTACGAATACGTAGGAAGCTGGCAACCACCGCGCGGTGGTTTTTTTGGGCCGGAGTATCCTACGAGTTCGTAGTGCAATGTACTACAGATGTGATTCTATCGTCAAGAATCCCAGGAAGGGGGTGAGAAGGTTGGCGAAATCGGAAGTGACCAGCAAGAAGGCGGCTTCTGCGGCGTCGAAGGTCCTGCGGGATCCGAAGGCGAGCAAAGCGGCCAAGACGGCGGCGGGGTCGGCGCTTACCCAGCGTCCGGGCCGGAAGTGATCAACGGCGGCGGGCTTTCGAGCCTGCCGCTCTTCGCGAAGCGATAGGAGCAGAAAATGGCGAACGACGACAAAGAGAAGAAGAAGGTCACCATCATCATTGATGGGACCCCCCATGAGGTCGACAAAGACGAGATCAGCTACGTGGACCTCGTCACGCTGTCGGACCCCACCTATCCGCAGCACCCCGAGACGACCTATTCAGTGACGTACAAGCGTGGGCAAGGCAACAAGCCAGAGGGAACGCTGTCGCCGGGTGGCACGGTCAAGGTTAAAGAAGGCATGGTCTTCAATGTTTCAAGAACTGGTCAGTCATAACGACGACATCCGGCAGCTCCTTCTCAAGGGCTACGCGATCGCGCTCGACAGCAACCATCTGGTCGTGAGGGATATTCCCTACCTCGACGACAAGGGACGGCTCTGCTGGGGCGCGATCGTCAGCAAACTCGTACCGACGGCGAAGCAGCGGTTCGTCCAACACAATCACCAGGTCTATTTTGCGGGCTCGCAGCCGCATGGCCTTGATGGCAAGCCGATCGGCAATCTTGGTGACCGGCCGCACTCGATGACGCTGGCCAGCCCCGACGTGGTGGTTGAGCGCTCGTTCTCGAACAAGCCCGGTCCCAACGGTTTTCCGAACCATTTCGCGAAGATCGAAAGCTACGTGACGATCATTTGTGGCCCGGCCATGGAGCGCCACAACGCTAACCCGTTGACCTTCCGAAGCGACGAGACAGTCACCGGAGAGTCCGTGTTTCAATTCTCCGACTCGCTGACCAGCCGAGCGGAAATCGGCGATCTTGCGAAGCTGTTCAAGGACGAGGTTGTCGCGATCATCGGCCTCGGCGGAACCGGATCCTATGTCCTGGACTTCCTGGTCAAGACGCCCGTGGCTCGAATTCTCGGCTTCGATCGTGATCCCTACTACGTCCACAACGCTTTCCGTTCGCCCGGCAGGCTGTTGGACGAGGGCGAACTCGAACGGCCGAAGGCGGAAGTCTATCAGAGGCGATACGAGAATTTCCGGAAAGGCCTTAGCCTCATCCCGAAATTCATCGACGCGTCGTGTGAGGATGACCTGGTAGGCGTGACCTTTGCATTCGTTTGCGTCGACAAGGGCAGTTCGCGGCGCGGGATCTTCGATCTGCTGATGAAGTTGCAAATCCCCTTCATCGATGTCGGCATGGGCCTCCATCGGAAGCAGGGACCGATCGACGGCAAGCTTCGCGCCACCTACTACGCGCCGGGCAATGCGCAGGCGATGCGCGGCCGCGATTTCGCGGAGCTTTCGGAGCAGCCCGACGATGAGTATCGCGTCAATGTCCAGATCGCGGAGCTCAATGCCCTCAACGCCTGCCTCGCAGTAACGCACTACAAGCAGCTCATGGGCTTCTACCTCGATGAGAACGACTTCGACCACATGTTCTTCAACGTGAACGACATGAAGGTCTATGGCGAGGACCGACAGCAGTGATCGACTCATTTCGCCTCGAGCGCGTGAAGTATGTCCCGAAGGAGCTCCAGCCTCGCGTGCTGTACGTGGCCGATGAGTTCGACATCGCTGTGCATCTTTGCGCCTGCGGTTGCGGAACGAAGGTCACGACGCCGCTCGGCCCTACCGAATGGCGAGTGTCCGATGCGAACGGCGGGCCTACGGTCGTCCCCTCAATCGGGAACTGGCAGTTGCCTTGCCGCTCGCACTACGTCATCACAGGCGGAAAAGTCCTATGGGCAGGCCAGTGGAGTGAAGAGCGCATCAAGGCGGGCCGCAACGCGGAACAGCACCGACGCGAGGCCTACTATGCCGCTCGCGCGCATGATCGCAAATGGTGGGTCCGACTTGGCAAGTGGCTGCGCGGCCTGTTCAGGGGTGGCAGGAACTAAGGTCGGTTACCGAACGGCAGCTATCTGCTTGGTCCGCTCCAGGACCGGACAGTCAGCAGTCGGCCCCTTTCCGTCCATTTAACGGTCGTCGGCAAGGTCTTCGATTTGTCGACGTTCAATCTGTCACCTTGTTACAGTCGCGATGTGCGTTGGCGATCAGTTCACGAAGAACCCTGCAGGTGCCGTCGGCGTGTAGATCTTGGCCAGACAGTGCGGCAAGCTTTTTGACGATCTCACAGGCGTCCCACGAGAAGGGTTCGCCTTCGTCGCGAAGGTCGACCTTGACATCGTCTCCAGTGAAATCCTCTGGAAAGTGGGCGAGGTATTCTGCAGAGTTGATCGTCGCGGCGTGTTCCCTGGCTTTCTCCAGGCTTTCGGCCTCGAACTCGATTTCGTAGAAGGCGCGCGTCGTGACGCCGATTCGAAACGAGAAACCGATCATCTCCGGACCATCGTCATCCTCGGCCAATGCCTCGCGTTCACGCGCCGCCCACCAATCCACGAAGCTGTCAGTGGTTTCGCCAGCAGCGACTGCGTCAACCCATGCTCGCCTTGAAGAGTCAACCATTAGATTTTGCCCTCTGCCTTGAGGCCGTGCCAATCGCGTTCCCTCGCGCTTCGCGCTGTAGCCACGGCGGCGTCGTGCTTGGCCGCCAGTCGGATGAAATGGTCGACCTGGCCGTAGGACTTGTTTTCGGCGTGGCGGACCGCACCCTTGGCCGAGGAGAGTGCGAGCCGTGTTTTGTTTGCGGCGCGCACGGCGCCGGCTGCTTTCAAGCAGTCACGCGCAAAGGCGAGCGCCTCGACAGCGGTACGCGCGGCTTCGACTGCTTCCTTGGGGACGGTTGGTGCTAGGTCGATTTCATCGGTGTCGATGCCCCATGAAGTGTAGGGGCGGCAACTCGCCATCGCCTCCGATACGTCGTTGTTGAAGAGAGCCTTGAGTTCCTCCACGGTGTCTGCGTCGAGGTGGTCACTATGGTCGAATGCGTCGTTCCAAAAGTAATGGTCGATTTCAGCTTGGGTTGCTCGGACGATGGATGCGGTGCCGTGTCGGTTCTCGTCGTAGGCGTGGTAGACCCTGAATTTCATCAAAGGCTCCTCTTAGAAGGCCGATCGGTGGTCCGATAGCTTGAGCAGGCAGCGGCACGATCGCCGTGCCTGCAGGCTGCGACGGCAAGATCCCGGTAGGGATGCCGAATGCGTTAGTTGGGCTTCGTGATTCTAATGATCTTGGTGTTCACCTTGGCCGTCGCGAAAGTGTCGGCCGAGAGGATCTCGAGAGTCTCCGCGTCGGAATGTACGAAGGTGATCGGCACCAACGCGACAAGGACCGCGGACGCCTCGTGACCGCCGCGTCCAAGCAATGTGAGTGCTGCCGCGACGTGTTTGCGGACCTGGCTGAAGGGCGGGTTCATGATGATGCGGGGGTACTCGACGCGTCCCTTGACCTCTGCGGCCCACTTGAGGAAACACCGGTTGATGACTGGGCCGAAGCGGTGCAGTCCACTCGCGAGCTTGGTGTGTCGTTCAACCTGCGTGAGCTCATGCCGACTGTGGCCGGAGGCCAGTAGCGCCTTTGAGAGTTGGCCGGTGCCCGCGCTAGGCTCTAGCGTGAGGAAATCACCCGTCGGTCCGAGATATGCGACCATGCGAGATGCCACATCGTCCGGCGTCACGTGGCATTCGGTGAACTTGTCGACGATCACCGGCTCCACGACCTGAATGGGTTCCAGCTTGTCGAAGCCGTCGCGGTGTTTGATGGGAATTCGCATCGGTTTGTTGGCGCGAACGTAGACGGCGCGCTTCATTGCGCGTCATCCGAGTGTTCGAGAACCGCCACACTGTCGGGCAGCGGATGGGCCTTCGTGTCGGTGAAGAACACGGCCACGAAGGGCGCCAGGTGGCGTGGTCCCTCGTGTTTTGGGTTGATGCAAATGCGAAAACGGAAGCCGCCACAGAGCGAGAGCCGGCAGCCGCGTTGTTCAAGATGAAACTGGGCATATTTCGACTTGGTCATCTCGACGACGGGAAAGGTCTGTATCTGATCCCGGTGATAGCGATGCCGCGACCGGAGTGCCTTTGCGTGGAGGTTCAAGATGGGCGGTAGTGCGTCTTTCTCCTGGCAAACCTCGTAGCCGGCGGACTGCATCAGGTCTCGCCATTCCTCGCTGGACAATGAAAGTTCAGTATTGTTGGCGAGGTGGAGTGGGAGCGTGGCTTCGCTTTCGAGTACGAAGGTTTCGGCGTCTATCGCCCGCGCCTGCGGCTTATGCGCGCCGTGCTCGCGGGCAAAGGCCTGCAGGATCACCGGCGTGAGCTCGCCGTCGTATCGACGGACCGGACCGAGCAGTTCGCGTTCGTAGCTGAGCCGGTTGAGGGTATGTTCGATGTAGCGGCGGCGTTTGTCGCTGGAAATCGATCGATTCGCGGCGTCAATGCACTGTTGCCGCGCCTCCTGGGGCGAGACGTCGCCTTTCTCGATTTTGCCCCACAGATCCCAGGGCGCGAGCTGGCCCGTGGGTAGGCTGCGGCCGATCGCGGCCTTGATGGCTTCGTCCTGAGTGATCTTCGCCCACGCGGCGAGTGTCAGATGAGCGTGGTTGATTTCGCGCTGCATGTCGCGCAGGTCGGCAAGCAGAGTTTTGATGCGATTTGCGCGCACGCGGGGGTCGTTTTTGTAGTTGGCGTGCAGTTGGACGCCTTCGGCGCGATAGAGCCAGTAGTTTGCGAACTTCGCGGCCTTGTTGGCGTTGGTCATGGCGGCTTGCATGCGCTCCTGGGTTTTTCGCGCTTTGCGTTCCGAATGATGACCGACCAGGATTGGCTGTCCGAAAGCGAACGCCTCGGATAGATCCTGCGCTGCGCGCTGGAATGCGTTCGCCTGGCGATGACGCTTGTTTGCGAGCTCGTCGAGGCGTTCGGCTTTGGCCTGCGCGCGTTCGGCGAGCATCTCTTCCGGTTCGATCTCGCCAGCCAATTCGATCGCCAGATCTTCCCGCGCCGGCGACCACTTTGGGGCGACGAAGAGTTCCTGCTTTGGCGCCCACACGAAGCCGGCGTCCCTAACGCGCTGGTAGGTCTCGTTGTCCAGGCGGGAAGAGGCGTAGAGGCGAATTTTGTTGTCTTCCGCCGAGTAGGTTGCTCTGATCTTCATCTGCGGATCGTCTCCTCGAGTTGTTGAATGAGCCGGGTTAAGCGGGGGCGCCGACACGCGTCAAAGCATGCCGTGAACCACATCGCTCAGTGATGCTGGCTGCTCGGCCGCAATCTGTTTTCGTTCGCTGAGGGTGGTTCTTTACCGCCGCACGTGCATTCGGAGCGGTGTTGTTGTGCCCGCCGGAATAGGCATGCACAGTGCTATGAACGCAGGGAATGACGAGAGGTACAGCCCGAAAAAGCCGGTGTTTGAGCGTCTTGAGAAAATTCGGGCGCCCCTCGCTGGCGCCCGACGTGAATGCTTTGAGGGTTTATGCCTTACACTTGCCGAACTAAAACGGGTTCTCGGCGGGATCGGTCGGAGCAAAAACCTGAGGCCAGGTCAGGGCATACGAACGCTTCTCTGCCGCGCAATCCTCATCGGTAACGCCTGCAAGCTGCGCAGGCGCTGTGGCTTGGATGTGGTTCCACACCACATCCTTTTGCTGTTGGGATAGATGCATGGTTGAAAATGTGCGTTGGAGTTCCGCTCTCAGACGCTCGACCTCCTCGGCCGTGAAAAAGGCGTCGTGTTCGGCGCAATAGCTTGCGACGTAGTATCTAGTGGAGAATTGCCTGAAAATCGTGACCTCCTGCGCCTCCTGGAGGGCGGCGTCGTCGATTTTTGTGTTCGCTTCTTCTTGCTGTCTCGTACCTTGGAACTGAGCGGATTCTGCCGCTCGTTGCTCAACTTGGGCGACCGCCCGGGCTCGCTCAATCTCTTGCTCTACCTCTGGCGGCGCGGCCCAATTGAGGCGCCGGAGAAAGTCGTCGATAGCTGCCAACCTTTGGGCCGGATTTTTCTGATCGCGAACGATTCCTGCGAGTTCGTTTAAGAGCTCTTTGGTGCGGGCTGACCCCGCCTCCCGTTCTGCCATCGGCTGTCCGACGGAATACGCAAGGTAGTTGATCAGACCCTGACTATCAGGGTTCCCGCATGCGGCTATCCGGGCCTTCAACGCATTGAATGAACTGACGGTCCATTGTTCGAAAGGAATCCCGAAGGGAGTGCCTCCCGGGTACCATTGCTGTTTGCTGTTGAAGTCGATTGTGAGGTGGTCGCACGGGATCTCGCCCACGACCAGGTCCGCCGGTTTCGTTTTTTGGGCCAATATTTTGATGCGTGCCGCGGCGACAACCTGCGCAATGGCTGGTGGGGTCGCGGGCCAGCCGTATGAACGCACCAGTGAGTCAATGTCGGCAAGCTTTTTGTCCGGCGGCGCGGCGCTCTCGGTGATTGTTGAGAGCTTCGCGAGAAATACGGGTGAAACGCCTGGCACGACTTGTTGTGAATCGGGATCGTCGCTTTGCGCCACCATGCCCATTTTGGAGTGGGCCTTGTCGACGTAGATGATTGAACTTGTCGACGAAGCGGCTACGGGTTCGATGCCGAGGACCGCTGCCAATAATGACGGCGCTAGAAGTCGCTTGACCTTCATTTCTTCTCTCAGTGGCTGTTTGGCGTTGTCCGGGGTTCAGTCGAGCGGCACCAAGATTGCTTGCATCAATGAATGGTTCCTCGCGGGGAGAGCCACTTGAGACGCATCATGTTGATGAATACATATTATAGTTGATACTTTTGCGCGACGAATTCCGCAACCCAGTGCTGCATGGATATGCGCGCTCTGGTCGGAGAGAATTTCGCTCGCCTTCGACGTGAAAAGGGTCTCACCCAGGAAGAGGTTGAGGCGCGGTCGGGCTTTAGTCAGCAGTACCTGAGTGACTTAGAACGCGGTAAGCGCAACCCCACCGTCATCACTGTGTATGAACTCGCCAAGGCGCTTGGAGTTAGCTATCTCGATCTTCTGACACCTCTCGAACGACATAAAGGGAAGCCGGGGAGATAGCGCCAGGGCGCCGTCGCCCGTGACACGGTTGGTGGAGGCCCTCCGGCATCCTGCCGATGACGAAAGGCAAAGTCGTGGTATTGTCGGAATCAGCCATGATCCGAGCTCCAGACAGCTTAGGGCGTGGTTAAGCCGAACGGCGTGTTGCAGCACGTCGTTCGGCTGTAGAGAGCGAACCCTATGTTACGTACATACCGTACATTACGGATATCCCGATTGTCAAACACTCCTGATCCTGCTGACAACAAAACCGAGCGCTTCGAGTTGCGGCTCTCGAGTGACTTGCTTGCCCGGGTTGATGAATGGCGGCGCAGTCAGCCTGATCTGCCCACAAGGTCGGAGGCGTTCCGTCGGTTGGTGGAGGCTGGCCTAGCTTCTAAATGAAGTGATGGGCCGTCTAAGCACCTGAGCGGTGAAGGCGGAGGGACATTGCTCGTTAGCGGCAGTGGGATGTCCCATCGATCGAGATGCAACGGCCGTATCATGAAAACTCGTCGCCGGGCACAAGTTCTGCCGCCCGTGATGTCGCTGCCGATCCAAGCAAAACGGTGACCTTTACGGCCACCTCTTCAAGTGTGGCGGTGAGGCGATTTACCTGAGAGGTCGTCGCGGCCAGTTCCGGTCCGTAGCGAGTGATGAGGTATTCCCGGTTTTGGCTCAGGGTTTGAAGATGCGCGGCGGTCTTGGTGCGAAGGTGCAGCCCAGCAGCGAGGGTGTGTTGCGTCCGCGCCGACAGGTCATGTTGCATTTTGCGGATTTGATCGGGAGCGTGTCCCCGCTGCAGCAACAGGGCTGTCAGATATAGCTCGATCGCATGGATTGCCGACAACCTGAAGGGAGCACGAGTGAGCGGCTTGCCAGGTCGGCTGAGCTGAAGGAGCAGGTGTGCCGCTTTTCGATATTCTTCCGCTAGCCCGCGAATTTGATGCGGTGAGGCCAGCTCACCTGGGTACTTTCTTTCCTCGATTGCCACTTCCGCCCCCTGAACGTTCCGACAATATTTACTCGATGTCAGCATGAAGTCAGTAGATGCTGATTTTCGGCAATGTTGCTGTCCGTTGTCGAGCTCAGCTTTGAGGTGGCAAGCTCTACGCGCGCCCGTACGATCGTAACCGTGGCGCGCGTTAGCTGCTGTCCAAAGCCGCCGAGCGGCGGCTTTGGAGCTGTCGGGGCTTTGTTGGCTTTCGTTACAGCAGTCAGGCGTCTGCTGCCGTTTCGGTCCTGGCATGGTTGAAGTCGTTGGCGGGGGGAGTTCTGACGATCGTTTCCATCACGTGGCGCACCACCCGATGAAAATCGCAGTATCGACCCCAAAGTAGCGACGCGTATTCGGCTTCGCCCGCTTCTGCGATTGCACGAATGATTGCTTCGACCGTGAAGGCTTCGAAGCCCACCCGTTCGCGGCCGTCATCGTGCTGTGTGTTGCCTGTGGCGTCGTGCAGCTCGGCCGCGTAAATGGCCCCCGATGCGACCGCGCGCCGGTTCAGACGGGGGACGATTGTGATGAACTTCCCGCGTGATGCGACGCCATTGTCGACCATCAGTTGCGCCATCACATGCTCGCGACGAAGTTGTTCGAAGCCGGGCCGCCTCAGTAGCGGATCTTCTGGGTCAAGATAGAGCCCGGACTCGCGCGCGGTCTCATCGTATCGATCGCGGTGACGGGCCGCGGGTGCCAGCATCTCCTCGACGTACTTGATTTCGGCGGCGACAAAGCCTGGCTCACCCTCGGGGGTGACGATTTCGACCAGGACGTCGAACGCCGTGCCGTCGCCGAAGTAGTTCTCCTGAAAGCGGCCCGGGCTGTGTTCGAAGCGGATCCGGCTCACTGTCTGGACGAAGCCGGGAAGGAGGGTTTGCCAGACGGTGCTGGCTAGGTCGAGGTCGAAGGCCATCGGGGCCCAAAGATTGACCGTCAATGCCTGGGAACTGAGGAGATTCGTCCAGAGACGCTCTTCGTCCCAGACGGATCCCGGTTCACGAAACAGGAGTTCCGCCTTCGCAAGGGCCGTGACGTCACTGGTCATGAAGTTGGCGCCGGCCCGGGCCGCCGCGGCGGATATTCGGGAGCCGAGCTTGATCCTTCGGGTATCGCCTTTTGTGCCCACGACGAATGCGCCGATCGGGAGCTTTTGTTCTTCGCGCCATAAGGCGCTCAGGAGTCGGGCGGCGGCGCCGAAGCGGTTGTCCGTCGCGACGAAGACCTGCTTGGCCCGGCGGACGAAGTCAGGGATCAGGGGCGGATGAACGAGAGGCCGTTCGAAGACGGTGCGGGCTCGGTCGGAGCTGTCAAAGGTAGGTTTGATGAGTGATAGTGCCGTTTCCATTTGAACTCCTGTCAGGGACAGAGGGAGATTCAATGAATGGGGGCACGAATTTCCGGCGGTGCTCTAGAGAGTCAGAAGTAGATACGAAATAGGATCGATCGCGGCTCGCAGAGATGAAATCCTTCGGGGAAATGGTCCTTTCACCTTGGATGTCATTCTGAGGTGTTGGTCTTGGGGTGTTGGTGAGGAGGTCTACGTCGGGTCGACGTAGGATCTACGTAAGGTCATCATCAGGTAAATAATAATAGGGCTTCAACCAGCCGATTCACATTCGCTATGCGGCCAGGGGCTGAGCGATTTTATCGGACTGGTCACGGGCAAACGTCTCGAGCTGCACATCCGCTGCCTCTTTGTCCTCTCGTAAGCCGATAAAGCTGGCGCCGCGCACGCAACCGTTCGAACTCAATTCCAGAAATTCGATTTCGGCGACGAGTTTCGGTGGCAAGAACTGGATGTCGCCCTTGATAGGAGGCGAAGGCAATGGCTCGCCGAATGAGCTGGATTTCGAAAAGAACTCAGCCAGTTCGCGTCGTTGGTGAACAGAAAAGCCGGTGCCCACGCTGCCCCGTACCGTGAGAACGTCGTTGTCCATGGTCCCAACCACGATGGATTTGACCGCGCCTGTCTTGTTGTCTGCCCGCCACCCGGCGATGATGAACTCCTGGCGCTTTGTGAACTTGACCTTTCGCCAGGCCGCAGATCGGATGCCTGGTAGATAGGGCGAGTTCCGATCCTTCGCTACAACACCTTCCCATCTCCTGCGTTTCAAGGTCTCTGCGAGAGCGCTTCCATCGATAGCATGTGGCACAAGTTTTACGCTTTCGATGCCCAAGCGCGAGACGACCTGCGCCAAGCAATCCTTCCTTGCAAGCAGCGGAAGGGAAGTGAGATTCTTGCCGGAGAAGGCCAGAAGGTCGAAGGCGAAGAAGGACAAAGGCACGCTCTCGTCGGAGAGAGCCTTGCCCAGCAGTCCAAAATCTGGCCGCCCATCATCATCTAGGGCGCATATTTCGCCGTCGAGAACGTAGTCGTGTGATTTACACAGGCTCTCAGGCAGGGAACGGCCGAGCCGGGCGGTCCAATCGAGGCCGCCACGGGTATAGAGCCGAAACTTACCATCGCCAACACACATCTGGAGGCGAAAACCATCGAATTTCGGCTCGAAGATCCATTCGTCGCCTGCCGGAAGATCTCGGGCAGGGGAGGCGAGTTGGCAGGGAATGAATATCATGATGGGCTCCTCGTCTCGGCCCGCGGTCCGTCGACCAAGACTTGCACCGCGGCTGCGGCGGTGGACAACCGCGTTGCCTGGGACGTGATGTCGCCAAGCCAGTCGACGGCCCGTGAAGCTTGAGCGGCAGCGGTAAAGATCGCGCGTGGATCTTTTCGCAGCAACGGCAGCCAGCTTGCGAGGTACCGCGCATGGTTGGGATGAGGCGTGTTGGCCAAGCCAAGCCCGGCCAGCAAGAATGCCGAGCCTATTTCGGCCACGAGTTCCTCGGCGGCATAGGCCAATTCGCCATATCGACCGGAGAGGTTGCGCGACAGTCTGGACTTGGCTCCGGTCCAATGCAAAAGCTCGTGACCTAGCGTTGCCGTATAGCCCTCGGGCGTGTTGAAGTAGTTCAGGGGCGGCACGTGAATTTCATCACGGACCGGACAGTAGAAGGCTTCGTTGCCGCCAAATCGCACGGCGGCGCCCGTGGCGGTCATGAACTCATCAAAGGTATCGGTCGATGAAGTTCGGGCTGGAATGGCCGCAGGTTCATTGAATACGCCGTCAACCTGGTCGGCGTTGAAGACCACGGACGTCCGCATGACGTACCGGCGATGCCCCTGAGCAGACCGATCGTGGCCTTCGACGCTTTCATCCGAGCTACCCATGTCGCGGTAGAAATGAACGAAACTGCCCTTCTCTCCACGTCGGACCTGAGCGCCGAGCCCCTGCCATTGTCGGTAGGTCGCCCAACGCGTATCGCCAAAGCCAAGCCTTTGAGCAGCGCACCAAAGCCCGAGGATGTTGATGCCGCGATAGTTGGCGCCGGTCTTTCCGTTTTTCGGGAGGCCGCCCGTGCGGTGCCACGGACAGGCCCATTCTCGAGGATTGGCGCCGTCGATCTGCGCCAACAGTGTCTCAGTGACGCGTTGATAGATGCTCTTGGTCATAAGGCGACCCTCCGATTGGGTTGGAGGTTCGCCTTATGGTTGTCGCTGTTTACATCCCGAAAAAGGTGTGCGGCGGCGCCGGGCATAAAAAAAGAACAATAAAATCAAATACTTAGGTCTGTAGGTGCCGGCTTTTTGCCCGAAAAAGCCGGCAAAATGTTTCGAAAACGCGAGACAATAAATTCGAAATCACCTGTTTCGAATTCTCTCATCATCCGTCTGGCAATATTCCAGATAGGCTACGAGCCTGTGGTCGGCACATTCCAACCTCATTGCCTTCCCGCAATGCGCTAATGTGATTGCAGTGGGCTCATTTTTGGACCGAGCGATCAGCTCGGCCCAGATCGTAGTGAACGACATCAGATCGATCGCGCCCCACTCCGAGCTGCGGGGTTCCTGGTCGATAGGTGCCGCAAGAGCGACCCAGTCGTGATTCAAAGGCCCCTTCGCTAAAGCGAACCTGACTGAGCCCTGCTCAAGCCTGACAACAGCGATATACTTCTTGGCGGCTCCGACGCCTTCATGACGGCTCCGCGCCCCTGCACATTGCTTGGCCAGTTCGGCGATGAGGTGCGTCAGTTTCAGTTGCTGGACATCTCCGGCAACGACATCTTGTTCGGCGAAGCGCTCACGAATGTTCCCAAGTGCGGGGGCCTCACCGGCGGTCTTATTGATCGCCAACTCGAGGATCCCGTCGGTGACGATCACGGCCGCGTCCGTTTCGTAAACTTTGGCGGCCTTCATATTTCTAAACGCCAGCGCGACTTTCTGGGACTCGCTGAAGGGTATGGCGACGGGAAGGACGGATAGGTCGGGCCTTGTCACCTGGACTAAAGTTGTGCGTCCAACTCCGGTCGCAAGGCCATCCTTGATCGAGATGATGCAAGGGATCTTGCCGCCGGTGGCCCGCGCCGTCCGGCACAATCTTATTGCCTCTGACATTGCAGAAGCCGAAATGATATCGTGAGAGAACGCTCGCTCGCCGTTAAGGAGGTCAGGGGAATCACTGGCGAAGATGCTCAGCTGCAGGTGAAGGTGCCGAGGAACTCCATTTCTGAACTCCTTTACCTGTAGAAAATCGCCTTCCTCATCGCCAACCAGCGCAAAATTCAACTCGTCGCCCTGTTGGCCGCATCTAGCCAGCCGCACCAGCTGAGAGAGTTTGATGCCGAAGGTGACGTCGCCGGCAGTGTCCGCTGCTAAAAAGGTCTCCAGATTGAGACTTGCGCGGGCGGTGATCAGAGGCGAGCCCGTCGATATCCTCACCACTCCCTTGGCCACCTCCACTGTGGCCGCAATGGTGTCGAGCCGTTCACCCGTCACTTTCGCCAGTGTTGCCATGGTCATCAATGCCTTGAGCGATAAGGGACTCACCGCAAATCCGGCCTTGATGTTGGCAAAGCTCTGAGGGTGAAACGGCACCAAACTTCCGGCGGCAAGCACCTCTGCGCTCTCAAAAAGAGCATGTTCGTCTTCGAGCCGCTCGGCGTCGTCGGCTGATAGGTTTTGGGGATTGTCCACGGTCTACTCCTGCTCGGTTGATAAAAAAGTGGCTGCGTGTGTTGTAAGTCACCGCCAAGAGCCCTATGTAAATGCCGGGGAGAGGGTTTCAATGAGATCTTTGCTGACAAGGGCGCAAAACTCCGCGGCGAGTAGCCCGGCCAGAAGGAAGGTGTTCGACCTTGTCGTCGAGCACCGAGCTGATCTTGAGGCGGCTGCCCGAGAGGGTGTTGTCCCCGTATCAGTGGTAAGCGGCCGTTTGCGCGAGGTCCTGGGTTCGGATTTGGACCATCCCACCCTGAGGCAATATGTTGGTCTGTGCGTTGTCGCCGTCTTGGAAGACGCTGGATTTAGCGTGACGAGGCCGAGGGTTAGGATTGCCCGGGATCCGGTGTTCGGGGTAGGCGCGCTGTTCAGCCGCGAGAGCACCAAAGACAGTAAGCCTCACGCATCCCTTCTTCAACGTTTCGTGGATGCCCTCACGATGGAAGAGTTGAAGGAGGCCGAGACTCTGATTCATGCACGGTTAACGCTGCTCTCGCCGGCGCCGCGATCTGCGCGACGTTCTTAGAGGCGTCCGCAAGTGGAGAAGCTTACTAGAAAGTACCGGCCACAAACCTATCCCGAAGTGGTGGGGCAGGACGAAGCCATCCGCCACCTCCTTCCGCTCGTCCGGCGTCAAGAACCTCATCACTTTCTGTTTTCCGGCGGAAGCGGGACAGGCAAGACGTCGTTGGCGTTGATGACGGCGCGCGCCTATCGTTGTGACGAGAACCGCGGCTTGCCGCTCCCCTGCTTGAAGTGCGAATCGTGCAAGACCGGAGGTGCCTGGCAGGGCATCGAGGTATATTCAGCGTCCGGCTTGTCGATGTCGGACCTGGATGAAATCATCGATCTGGCGCCGTCGGGTGGCTGGGGCAAGATCAAGTTTGTCTTCATCGATGAAGCGCATGCGCTGAAAGAAGACAAGCAGGATCGGCTACTAACCGTCCTTGAAAAAGTCGGCTCCTGCAGCTTTATGTTCGCCACCGACCGACCCGAAAAAATAGCTGGGCGCGTGCTTGATCGGGTCAAACACATCCAGCTTCGTCCGCTGGATACCGAAGCCAGCATCCGGCATCTCCGAGATGTCTGCGCGAAAGAAGGTCTGGAGTACGACGATGATGCGCTGAGTCTCCTCGCCGACTTATCCGACGGCAGTGCCCGCAAACACCTTCAAGCGTTGGACGATGTGGCCGGCGTCGGCGAGCGGATAACGACTTCCCTGGTGAGGACCACGCTAAATCTCGACAGGCTGAAAGTTTATGTACCGGTTCTCGAGTCATTGCTCGAAGGAGACCTAGCAAGGGCAGTCGCCGAATTGAACGGCTTCCAGGAGACGGCCGCCACACAGGCCGAATCACTGCGAGATCTCATCATACAGATCTTCGAAAACATGGAATTGCGGCTCACTCGCCCCAAACTCGGCATCATCGGCGTAGCCCGCGCCACCCGCGCGTCGATCGCTGACGCCATCAAAATGATCGCTGAGAAGAAGGGCGTCGAGGCGGCCCATGTATATCACCACCTTTCGAGTCAATTAGAAGCGGAGGGGTTTGCAAAGATAACGGACAGCTGGCTTAGGAACCGGCTGATCGGTCTAAAAACCTTCCTCCATTCGTCGGCGCCGCTGCAACAATCTCGGCCGGCTCGCTCCAGACTGCCTGGTCGTGCCTTGAAGCAGGCGCGGGGCAGAGGGTCCGCTGACAAGAAGGCATACCTTCCAAAGAGCAAGATTGCCTCGATTTTGGATGCCGCATCCTTCCTCGCGCAAACGCAAGGAAGGCTGTTGAATTTCAGGCTCGTTTTCTTGCACGACAGGCTTCAGCTGGATCAGGCACAAGGCACTGATCTTGTCGCCGCTTGCCTGCATGAACTCGGAATGAGGATAAAAAATTGGAGCAGGGGCAGGGACATCCTGCACTACATCTACCTCCATCAGGTCAGCGGCAAGCTTGGTTTTACCACCACGGTAGCAGGCGCAATTCCCGACACTTTCACGCGGGAGGTCGCCGAATGGATCAACGGATTTCTTAGTAAATTCCCAGGTCTTTACGAGTCATCCCAAGGGGTCCGACTCAAGTTTGACCGCATTGTCGATGCCGACGCATGTCTTCGCCAACATTGGCGCTTTTTGCGTAGCCTTTGTCGGAATCTCGATCCAGACCTGAAGGTGGACACGCATGATGGGCCCAAGGCCATCGTCGATCTGCTTGGCATTCCTGAGAGGCAGCGTGAGCCATTAGGCGCCTTAGCCGTGTCACAGCCGGTTCGGATTTCGACGTCCCTAACGTCTGCGATGCGTACTGAAATTCTGTCCACGCTATCCGCATTTCGCGACGGCGCATACAGTCAAATGCCGTCTGGCTGGGAACTGTTAGAGTATGGCGACCGGCGCGCCGTTTTGAAAAACTTCGAGAGCCGGGTGCGCCTCATAAGCGAGGAGTTCCTGAACGACCCCCATTTGCGTGATCACGAGCTCCACCTCCTCAAGAAAGAGCTGTCGAGCGATCCGCACCTTCGAGAGCGCACCTGGACGATGTGGCGTACCTGATGGGGCTGCACTCTGCTTCACCCACCACTTCGCCCGGTGGGAGCGAGATGATCCAACAGTTGCGGTTAACTTCGGTCAGCTCTTGGCCCCCTTAGCGATCGATCGTCTGCGCGTCCGATACTGAAGTTTTGGGCGCACGAAAGTCTGAACATTCGCCCCATTTTCCAGAAGGGCTACTATGTCGAAGCCGATATCGATCGAATTGATAGCTGACTGAAGCTGTGCCAATGCCGACGCCTTGACGTAACGGCTCGTCTCGCCTGGCGTCGAATGCCCAGTCACATGGTCCAGCACGGCGCGTTCGATGCCTGCTTGGTGCATCGAGGTGCTAGCCGAATGGCGAAAGGAATGGAAATCCAGACCTTTGCGGTACACGCCTATGTCCCGGCGATACCGGGTAAACCACTTCGAGAAGGAATGCCCAAGGCGATTGTCTGCACCGCCCGGCTTCAAATTTGGGAATAGTCGCACCTGTCGAGATTTGCGGCACTGGTCCACATATTCCAGAAAGCCGAGCCTAATCAGTGTGGCGTGCAGAGGCACTTGCCGGGCCGCATTGGCATTCTTCAGCATCCGAGGCGGCTTATCGTTGATATCGAAGAAGGTGATGCCATCGGCTTCCTTGACATCTTCTATATGCAACTGAGCGATCTCTTCCTGACGCATTCCTGAAAAAATCGCGATCAAGGGAAGCCAGTAGCGCTCGTCCTTGAGGACTAGCGACCCAGGCTCGGACCGACGTAGCTCCGACTTGCAGCCCGTGTAGAGAGGAGACGAAAACAGGATCTCCAATTCAGGAGCAGTCCACATGTCTCGCTGTTCCGAGGCCTTCTTCGAAGAGCCAAAGCGGAAGCCGCTGAATATGTTCTGACTGACGGCTCCCGCCGAGAGACCCGATCCCCAAAGACCGCTGAGAGCGGAAAAATGTCTTTTGACCGTCCGCTGAGTGATTGGCTGAACGTCCCTTGTTTTGGCTTGGGCCTCGGCAATCTTCAGGATTTCGTCGACCGATCGATTTCGGTAAGCGGGCGCCTTCGAGTAATCCCACGGCAGGCGCTGGATCTTTTTGCGGAACTCGTCGGCATCTCCCCGAGTGTAGTCCTGAAGCGGTTTATTGCCACAAACCTCGGCAAACAGGCGGTAGGTGGCCCGAGCCTGTCCTGCCGTTTGATGATCCCAAATTTTGACCGCGATCTGGTCAGAACGAAATGCCTCCGCAATTTCTGAGAAACTCGGACCGCCACTTGCCACTAGCGGAGAGGGCGTCACCTGAGGGGCCAGGACTTGGCTTGGTGGTCCCACCGGCGCGGCGCTGGCCCCGCCTAGGGCATCCTTGAGAAGTCGGTCTTGAGGGTCGCGATTGAAGTCGCCGTCCTGGCGTGCCCGCAACTCACTTATAATGTCGATACTAGCCCGCAGGATCGCTTGGCGGATCTGATTGAACTCGCCTGGTCGGAGGTCGGCCTCGGCCAGATTGCTGCGCGCCATCACCACCTGCGCCGCCGGACTGGCTTTCTCGAAATCGTTTTTCCGCAGAGCGTCACGCTGCTCGGCGAGCGTCTGATCGAGATAGTTCGACCGCGCTCGGTGCTCCTCCTCGGACCAGGGCTGTTCCGGGAATAGCCGGCGATGGTCGTCAATCGTAAGGGTCAGCTGATAAAAGTCTTTCACCAGCCGGGCAATTTGATCGGATGAGAGCATGGAGGCGGCGGCCGCAAAAAGTCCTTCAGAATGCCGATAGAGCAAATCAGCACGCATTCTGGCAGAGGCCACGGCATTTGTGGATAGGCTCCGGACCAGTTCAGAACGTCCAATCCGAGATCGCAGGGGTGAGGGTACCACTCGCCGAAAATGAAACACGCCACCTCGTCGGATCACGTTGAGGAGGCGGCGTCCTCGACCGGATTTGTAGCAGTCAATTGTAGCAAGGGGGTGTGCATGCCTGTCTTCGGATGAAGAAAGGGAGTTGGAACAATCGCTTAGAGATTTGTTGGCTGGGGCGCCAGGATTCGAACCTGGGAATGTCGGTACCAAAAACCGATGCCTTACCACTTGGCGACGCCCCAGCAGCCGGGCGGTGCCCGCTGCGCGCGGCCTTATAGGACGAGCCGGTCGAAAGCTCAATGCTTGGACCGCTGACATCCAAAGTAATCTTGCCGCATGTCTGCGCCGGCGGATTGCCGCCGCGTTCGGGCGTAATCTGGAGGGGAGATCGATCCGGCGACCGGAATTGCGGGCTATTCGCCCCACACGGCCAACTCGTTGCCGGCCGGGTCGGTGAAGTGGAACCGCCTGCCGCCTGGGAAGGAAAAGATCGGCCTGATGATGCTGCCTCCGGCATTCTCAACGGCCTCCAGCGTCTCCTCCAGGTTTTCGGAATAGAGCACGGGCAGCGGTCTGGCGGGCGCTTCGCCCGCAGCGGCCTGGAAGCCGCCGTCGAGCCCCTCGGCAAAAGCGGAGTAAGTTGGCCCGTAATCGGTGAAAGACCAGGAAAACGCCGCGCTGTAGAAGGATTTGACGCTGTCCAGCGTGCCGCCGGTGGCCGGAAGTTCCAGATAGTCGAGTTTTCCCTCGAGTTTCATCGCGCTACTCCACTTTGTTCTTGTTGTGTTCTATCTCGCGCAACTCACACCGGCAAGTCTTTTTGACGCAGCTTTTGCTTAATCGATTGTAGTCGCGGCGCTTGCTTTGCCGGCGCTTGCCTTTCGCAATGCAGCATCTTATCGCTCGGATCGGAAGGGCGGGGACCGGGGCCTTGGCCCGGGTGTTGTCTATCTTCCAAGGGACCTGGAGGGCATGCATGACCAAGTGGGTTTACACCTTCGGCGACGGTGCCGCTGAAGGCCGAGCCGGTGATCGCAACCTGCTCGGCGGCAAGGGCGCCAACCTTGCCGAGATGTGCAGCCTCGGCCTGCCGGTGCCGCCGGGCTTCACCATCACCACTGAAGTCTGCAATGCCTATTACGCCAACGGCCGCACCTATCCGACATCGCTTGAAGCGGATGTCCTTGCGGCGCTCGACCATATCGGCAGGCTCACCGGCCGCAATTTCGGCGATCCGTCGAAGCTGCTTCTGGTCTCGGTGCGCTCCGGCGCCCGCGCTTCGATGCCAGGCATGATGGATACCGTGCTCAATCTCGGCCTCAACGACGAGACGGTCGAGGCGCTTGCCGCCGATTCCGGCGATGCCCGCTTTGCCTATGACAGTTACCGCCGCTTCATCCAGATGTATTCCGACGTCGTCATGGGCCTCGATCACGAGGTTTTCGAGGAAATTCTCGAGGACCAGAAGGCGAGCCTCGGCCATGAGCTCGACACCGAGCTGACGGCCATCGAATGGCAGGGTGTGATCGCGCTCTACAAGGCCAAGGTCGAGGAGGAGCTCGGCAAGCCGTTCCCGCAGGACCCGCGCGAGCAACTCTGGGGCGCCATCGGCGCCGTGTTTTCGAGCTGGATGAACAACCGCGCCATCACCTACCGTCGCCTGCACGACATCCCGGAAAGCTGGGGCACGGCGGTCAACGTCCAGGCCATGGTGTTCGGCAATATGGGCGACACCTCCGCCACCGGCGTTGCCTTCACCCGCAATCCCTCGACCGGCGAAAAGCAGCTCTATGGCGAATTCCTGGTCAATGCGCAGGGCGAGGACGTGGTGGCCGGCATCCGCACGCCGCAGAACATAACCGAGGCCGCGCGCATCGCTGCGGGCTCTGACAAGCCCTCGCTGCAGAAACTGATGCCGGAAGCTTTCCAGTCCTTCGTCGATATTTCCGACCGGCTGGAGAAGCATTACCGCGACATGCAGGACCTCGAATTCACCATCGAGCGCGGCAAATTGTGGATGCTGCAGACCCGCTCCGGCAAGCGTACCGCCAAGGCGGCGCTCAGGATTGCCGTCGAGATGGCGAAAGACGGGCTGATCACGAAAGAGGAGGCGGTTGCCCGCATCGATCCGGCCTCGCTCGACCAGCTCCTGCATCCGACCATCGATCCCAAGGCGGCGCGCGACGTCATCGGCGTCGGCCTGCCGGCCTCGCCGGGCGCGGCCACCGGCGAGATCGTCTTCTCCTCCGGTGAGGCCGAGGATGCCAAGGCGCAAGGCCGCAAGGTCATTCTCGTGCGCGTCGAGACCAGCCCGGAGGACATCCACGGCATGCATGCCGCCGAAGGCATCCTCACCACGCGCGGCGGCATGACCAGTCATGCCGCCGTGGTGGCGCGCGGCATGGGCAAGCCCTGCGTCTCGGGCGCCGGCTCGCTGCGAGTCGACTACAAGGCCGGCACGCTGATCTCGATGGGCCAGACCTTCCGCAAGGGTGACATCATCACCATCGACGGCGGCAACGGCCAGGTACTGAAGGGCGCCGTCGCCATGCTGCAGCCGGAGCTGTCCGGCGACTTCGCCGCCATCATGGAATGGGCCGATGCCGCGCGCCGCATGAAGGTGCGCACCAATGCCGAGACGCCGCTCGACGCGCGCATGGCGCGCTCCTTCGGCGCCGAAGGCATTGGCCTTTGCCGCACCGAGCACATGTTCTTCGAAGGTGACCGCATTATCGCCATGCGCGAGATGATCCTGGCCGACACCGAGAAGGACAGGCGCTCGGCGCTCGACAAGCTTCTGCCGATGCAGCGTTCGGATTTCCTCGAGCTGTTCGAGATCATGGCGGGCTTGCCGGTGACGATCCGCCTGCTGGACCCGCCGTTGCACGAATTCCTGCCCAAGACCGACGCCGAGCTCGCCGAGGTCGCGACCGCCATGAATGTGCCGGCGGACAAGCTCAGGCAGCGTACCGAGGCGCTGCATGAGTTCAATCCGATGCTCGGGCATCGCGGCTGCCGTCTGGCGGTCTCCTATCCCGAGATCGCCGAGATGCAGGCACGCGCCATTTTCGAGGCGGCGGTTCAGGCCGGCCACAAGGCCGGCGCGCTGGTGGTGCCCGAAATCATGGTGCCGCTGGTCGGCCTCGTGAAGGAGCTGCAATACGTCAAGGCGCGCATCGATGCGGTCGCGCAAAGCGTCATGCAGGAGACCGGCACCAAGATCGACTATCTTACCGGCACCATGATCGAGCTGCCGCGCGCAGCCATCCGCGCCCATGTCATTGCCGAAGCGGCCGAGTTCTTCTCCTTCGGCACCAACGATCTGACCCAGACGACTTTCGGCATCTCGCGCGACGATGCGGCCTCCTTCCTTGAAACCTACCGGCAGAAAGGTATCATCGAACAGGATCCGTTCGTTTCGCTGGACATCGACGGTGTCGGCGAACTGGTGCGGATTGCGGCGGAAAAGGGCAAGGGAACACGACCCGACATCAAGCTCGGCATTTGCGGCGAGCATGGCGGCGACCCGGCCTCGATCCGCTTCTGCGAAGAGGTCGGCCTCGACTATGTGTCATGCTCGCCTTACCGCGTACCGATTGCCCGGCTGGCTGCGGCCCAGGCGGCCGTGGAGGCCGCGAAGGGAAGAGCCAAGCGCGCCTGAACGGCGCGCTCCATCTTACGATTTCGTATGGAAACTCACGCGAACGTGCGCGCGCTGGTTCTCAATCTCGACATCGTTCCTGGGCAGTTTCTGGTTCCGAATTACTCGGGGCGTGAAACAAATGTTGCAGATTTCCCCCACCTCTTTCCGATCGATCCTGATCATGCAGACCAAGTTCATAGGCGACATCGTGCTTGCCTCTGCCTTGGCGAAGAACCTTCAGCTCGAATATCCAGGTGTGAAGGTCGTGTTCCTGTGCGATGCCAGGTTTGCTGGATTTCTAACAGCGCATGGCATCGCAGCGGAGGTCGTTTCGTTCAGCCGTGCCGGCATGCGCGGCACGCCGCTCCAGCGCGGGCGCGAGCTTGTCCGGGTTGTGCGAACTTTGCGGCGGCACCGCTTCGACATGGTCATCGACATCACCGATTCCAAGACTTCGCGGCTGGTGTCCGGATTGGTTCGTGCCCCGATTCGTGTCGGCCACTATCCGACGGAGCGACCTCTGCGCTGGCTTGAGCGCCAGCCTGCCAATGTCAGGATGAAGCCGTACGGATTCGGCGAAAAACATTATCTCTTCCGCTATTTGTCGCCGCTCGAGGTGCTCGGCGTCGACCTGCGCGTCAGGGCACCGGCTATCCGTCCGCTGCCCTTCGAAACGACGCAAGCGCTCGCCTTGCTGAGCAAGCATCATTTGCGGCCAAATGCCTTCGTGGCGGTGCATGCGGGGGCGAGCTTCATCGGGCGTCGCTGGCAGCCGGAGCGCTTTGCGGCCGCGATCGAACGGATATCGTCCGAAACTGGCCTGGACGCTGTGCTGATCGGCGGCCCTGATGAGCACGAGGCGGCGGACAAGATCGTGGCGGCAGCGAAAACGCCGGTCGTCAATCTGGTCGGCACGCTCTCGCTCGAAACGTTGCTGGCGCTGCTCAAGGAGGCCAGGTTATTCCTCGGCAATGAGAGTGGCCCGATGCATATGGCGGCCGCAGCCGGCACTCCGGTCGTTGGTCTGTTCGGCCGGACCAATCCTGTTCGATGGGGCCCGGTCGGGGTCCCCAGCATCTCGTTGCGCCCCTCCATGCCCTGCGATTGCGTCGGCGGCGACCTGTGCCGTCGGACCGATTCGAGCAAGGCATGCTGTGTCTGGCGCCTTGAAGTGGATTCCGTGGTCGAGGCGGTGCGCGAACTTTTGGCGCGTACCGACGTGGCGCTTGAGCAGGCGGTCTAGCTCAAGTCTGCTAAAGGCGTGTTGAGCTTTTACAGCTACTCTCCATGCAAATTGTCGCGCGGTGGCTTTTCGGATGCGAACCGTTCCGATTTTCGCCTAGATGCGCGTCTTGTTGACGCCATATTGCGGTTGAGCGGCTTGACGGGCCGGGCATGGGAATGACGGGTTTGCTTCAAAAATCTCTTTGCGCGATCGCGCTATCGCTTGTCGTGGTCTCGGCTGGCAATGCCGGGACGCTGGTCGAACCGACGTTGCATCTGACGCCGCAAGGCGGCGGTGGCCGTGTCGCGCTCACGCTGGACGCCTGCGGCGGGAAGACCGATACGCGCATTCTTTCGGCCCTGGTCGAAAACAAAATTCCCGCGACTATCTTCGTCACCGGCATCTGGCTGAAGCGCAACGCCGCCGCTGTCGGGATCATGCGCGCGCATCCTGATCTGTTCGAACTGGAAAACCACGGTGGCCGCCACATCCCGGCGGTCGACACGCCCCGCAAGATCTACGGCATCAGCAGTGCCGGCAGTCCTGATGCCGTTCAGGCCGAGGTCGAGTCGGGTGCCGCGGCGCTTGCGAGCGCCGGCGGCCCGCCGCCGAAATGGTTTCGCGGCGCCACCGCCGAATACAGCCCGTCGGCGATCGCCATGATCCGCAAGCTGGGCTTCAAGGTCGCGGGCTTTTCCGTCAATGGCGACGGCGGCTCACTGCTCGGCGCCAAGGAAACCGCCCGGCGCATCGCCGCTGCCAAGGATGGCGACGTCATCATCGCTCACATCAACCAGCCGACCCATGCCGCGGGCGAGGGTGTCGTCCAGGGCCTGCTCGCCCTGAAGCAGAAGGGCCTGACCTTCGTTCGGCTGGACGACGCCGACGACGTCGGCAACGACGGCACCACGGATTGATCGGTGGCGGAGGTTGATGACGACGGCTGGGAGGCTCAGCGACCTCGGAGATCCGCGATGCTTTCCGCCGCAGTCTATCACTCCGGCTTAGTCTCGACCGTCACCTTGCTCGTATAGAACGCGCCGTGATCGCGGATCTCGACCACTTCGTCGAAAGGCTGCTCATAGGCCCACATCGCGTCCCTGCCGCTGTCGCCGGCCGGCAGCACGCTCCAATAGCTCGCGTTGCCCTTGTAGGGACAATGCGTCGAATGCTCGGTCCTGGCGAGCTTACTGAGATCGATATCGTCGAAGGGAATATAGAAAACCGCCGGGTAGGGCGGTTCCGACAAGAGCCTGGCCCGGGTAGACCGGGCGATGACGACGTCGCCGGCGCTGACCGTGACGGTGCCGCGATAAGGCTCGATCGTTATCACCTTGTCGGGATTGCGCTGAAAGCCGGGGGCGGGGTTGGCACGCTTGTCCAAGACGGGTCTCATCGGCAGTTTGAGGAAGGTGCGTGGCGGTTTTTCCGTTCGGAACCGCTTCTCGTCCGTCAAAGGTGGATCGGCCCGACGCCTCGCGCAAGGCGGCGCGATGACGCGTCGCGTGCAGCGAAATAATGTTCTAACCGCCGACAGTCAGGCGGCGGCCTTGAATGCGTCCATGAGGCCGGCATAGGCGGCAGCGATGCCGGCGACCGGATTGCTGCTTCTCGCCGCTGTCTCGACCTTCAGCGCGCCGCCGGCGGTCGGCAGCGTGAGCAGCAGGAACTGGCGGTTACCGCCGTCGCCGACGCTTGCGGCGGCGACATACTGGCCTTCTCCATCATTCTCGACGCACATCTTGAACAGCAGCGTTCCGCCGACGGCCTCCAGCGCGCCGCCGACGACTTCGGCAAATTCATCGTCGGAAACGGTTTTGGAGTCCGGCGTCAGATCGTCCAGACTTTCGGCAAGCGTGCTTTCGAGGGCTTTTTCATCGAGCTGCACGTCCATGCGAATCTCTCCATTCGCCAATCTCACCCAGCCCATTAATGAACCTTAACGGCGACGATGGCCGGATTATGGCGGGTTTCACGGGTCATTCCGCCCATCCGACCGCCTTGGACTTATGGTGGCTGGACAATCCGCCGGATCATTCCACAATGCGTGAAACAATGACGCGAAAGCGCGAAAAAGGGGAGGAGCCGAGATGCTCGGACTGATGCAGGAATGGCCGCTGCTCTGCCATAAGCTGATCGATCACGCCGAACGCCAGCACGGCGGGCGCGAGGTCGTGTCGCGCTCGATCGAAGGCCCGATCGTGCGCACCACCTTTGCCGACATCCGTCATCGGGCGCTCAAAGTAGCGCAGCGGCTGGAGCGTGACAGCTTCGGGCTCGGCGACCGCATCGCAACGCTTGCCTGGAACACCGCCCGCCACATCGAGGCCTGGTACGGCACCATGGGGATCGGCGCGATCTACCACACGCTCAATCCGCGCCTGTTTCCCGAACAGATCGCCTGGATCATGAACGACGCCGAGGACAAGGCGATCTTCGTCGATCTGACCTTCGTGCCGCTGCTGGAAAAGATCGCCGGCCAGGTCAGGTCGCTCAGGCAGGTGATCGTGCTGACCGACCAGGCGCATATGCCGCAAACCTCGTTGCCGAACGCTGTCGCCTATGAGGAATGGCTTGCCGAGGCCGACGGCGCCTTCGCCTGGAAGACATTCGACGAGAACACGGCTGCCGGCATGTGCTACACGTCGGGCACGACCGGCGATCCGAAGGGCGTCGTCTACAGCCATCGCTCGAACGTGCTGCACGCCATGATGGCCGCCATGCCCGATGCCATGGGCGTTTCGACGCGCGACGTCGTCCTGCCCGTCGTGCCGATGTTCCATGCCAATGCCTGGGGACTCGGTCAGGCCGCGCCGATGATCGGGGCCAAGCTGGTGATGCCAGGCTGCAAGATGGATGGCGCCTCGATCTACGAATTGCTCGACTCCGAAAAGGTAACTTTCAGCGCCGCTGTGCCGACGGTATGGATGATGCTGCTGCAATATCTCGAGGAGACCGGCAAAAAGCTGCCTTATCTCAACAAGGTCGTCATCGGCGGTTCCTCCTGCCCGCGCGCCATCACCGCCAAGTTCCAGGACAAATACGCGGTTGAGGTGGTGCATGCCTGGGGCATGACCGAAATGTCGCCACTCGGCACGTTGTGCACCATGAAGCCGGAATATGAAGGGCTGACCGGCGATGCCAGGCTCGATATCCAGGGCAAGCAGGGCCACCCGCCCTTCGGCGTTGAAATGAAGGTGACAGACGACGAGAACAACGCGCTGCCCTGGGACGGCAAGACCTTCGGGCGACTGAAAGTTCGCGGCCCGGCGGTCGCGCGCGCCTATTACGGCGGCGTCGGCGCCGAGCAGTTCGACGCCGAGGGCTGGTTCGACACCGGCGACGTCGCCCATATCGACGCCAGCGGCTATATGCAGATCACCGACCGCGCCAAGGATGTCATCAAATCGGGCGGCGAGTGGATCTCCACCATCGATCTGGAGAACCTGGCCGTCGGACATCCCGATGTGGCGGAGGCGGCCGCCATCGGCGTGCCGCACTCCAAATGGGGCGAGCGCCCCCTGCTGGTGGTCGTGCGCAAGCCGGGCAAGGAGCCGAGCAAGAGCGATATCCTGACCTTCATGAGCGGCAAGGTGGCCAAGTGGTGGATGCCCGACGACGTCGCCTTCGTCGGCGAGATTCCCCACACGGCGACGGGCAAGATCCAGAAGACCACCTTGCGCCAGCAATTCAAGGAGTATCGGCTGCCGACGGATTGAGGATTGTTAAATCTTTCGGCTTCAAGGCTGGCGCAAAAAGCTCTAAGTCTCGATGCGGACTGGGGTAATGCGGCAGACGATGGCTACAATTCCTGAACGGCAGACGTCGAGGGCGGCCGGCTGGTCGCGGCGGATCGGGGCATTCTCGCTCGTCCTTTTGCTGACCGTCGTTGCCGGCTACCGGCTCGACTTTGTCGACACCCCGCCTTTCCTGTGGGTGCTGGCGCTCGTTGCGCTGCTTGCGGCGCTCGCGCTGCTGCTCGCCGGGCTTGCACTGTCGAGGCTGTGGAATTTCGGCGACCGCGGCGGCCGCGATCTCAGCGTCGGTGCCCTGCTGGCAGTGCTGGTGCTTGCGCCTTTCGGTGTCGCCGCCTACTGGGCGACCATCTATCCGCCGCTGCGCGACATTTCGACCGACGTCGACGACCCGCCGGCGCTCGACACCAGCGACCGGACAAGCGACATGACCGCGCTGTCACCGCCGACGCCCGGCGAGCAGAGCCTGCAGGCGGAAGCATATCCGCTGGTTAGCGGGCGGAGCTACAACCTGCCCTTCGAAACCGTGGTCGATGCTGTCGAGACCGTGCTCGACCGGCGGGACTGGCAGCTGACCGCGCCCTATCCCGACATCAACGGCCAGAGCGAGGCGACGATCACCGCGGTCGCCAGGGGCTTGGTGCTCGGCCTGCCGGCAGATGTGGCCATCCGCGTCGCCGACGACGGCGATTCGGTCGTCGTCGACATGCGTTCGGCCTCGCGCTACGGGCGTCATGACTTGGGCGACAATGCCGACCGTATCACCGATTTCCTCGCCGAGCTCGATCAGGAGGTCGCCGGCCAAGTCGGCGCGGCGCCGGCCGAGTGAGTCAACCGGCAGGCCTGAAAATCCCGTCGATCGCCGGGTCGCCTTCGCTGGCGACGAGACCGCGGGCCACCAGGTCCTCGAGATGCGCGAGAACCGAAAGGCCGGCTGCTCCGTGCAGCCGCGGGTCGGTGTCGCGATAGATCGCCGCGACCATCTCCTTGATGGTTCGGTCGCCGCTCAGGATGCGTTCCAGGATCGCCTGCTCGCGTATCTTGCGATGAGTCTTCAGCCCGCGCATGAAGCTGCGCGGCGCGGTCACCGGTCCGCCATGGCCGGGCAACAGCAGGCGGTCGTCGCGCTCGATCAGCCGGTCGAGCGATTTCATATAGTCGGCCATCGCCCCGTCGGGCGGCGCCACGATGGATGTGGCCCAGGCCATGACATGGTCGGCCGAAAACAGGATGCCTGTCCCCTCCAGCGCAAAGGCCGCGTGGTTGGCGGTATGCCCTGGCGTCAGCACGGTGCGGATCGCCCAGCCGTCGCCATGGGTAAGGCTGCCGTCCGCCAGCGCAATGTCGGGCACGAAGCCCAAATCGGCACTGGCATCCAGCGGATTGATCTCGCCGATGCGCAGCCGCCGCGCCGGCCGATGCGGGCCCTCGGCGAGCACGGGAGCGCCCGTGCGTTCTTTCAGCCGCGCCGCGAGCCGCGAATGATCGCGGTGGGTATGGCTGACGAAGATATGGCTGACCGGCCTGCCGCCTATTGCCGTGAGCAGCGTTCCGAGATGCTCATCGTCGTCCGGACCTGGATCGATCACTGCCAGCGTGTCGCGGCCGACGAGGTAGCTGTTGGTGCCGTGGAAGGTGAACGGGCTCGGGTTCCTGGCCGTGACGCGCTGGACGTCCGGAGCGACCGTGACCGCCTGGCCATAGGCAGGATCGAAGCGTGCGTCGAATTCAAGTGTCATGCCGGGTCCTGCTGCTCGCGGCAAAATGATTGCCGCATCCTGCCGAAGCCAATATAGGAAAATCAATGCATGTCGCCCAAAACTGCGCAGCAGTCTTGGGAGAACGACACGCATCAGGACGAAATCTTGAAGCGCGCCGCCTGAACTCGTTTCTCCGCGACGCGCCTCAAACACAGCAAATCAGCCACGATGGGGAAGACCATGGCAACTGCAACCACGATGCGCCCGCTCGTTTCTCTCGCTCTGCCCGACCAGGGCGCGGCCCGGCTTGCCAGCCAGCTCTTTCTGGCGCTTGCAGGAACCCTCCTGCTCACCCTGTCGGCGAAGACGAAAGTGGTGTTGGGTCCGGTCGACATCTCGCTGCAGACGCTTGCGGTGCTGCTGATCGCCTCGGCCTTCGGCATGCGTCTTGCCGTCGCGACGCTCCTTCTCTACCTCGCCGAGGGCGCTTTTGGTTTGCCGGTGTTCCAGGGCACGCCGGAAAAGGGCCTCGGCATCGCTTATATGATGGGCTCCACCGGCGGCTACCTTGCCGGCTTCGTGGTGATGGCGGCGATCGCCGGCTGGGCCGCCGACCGCGGCTGGGACCGCCACCCCTGCAAGCTGTTCGGCGCCATGCTTGCCGCCGAGATCGTCATGATGACGATGGGCTTTGCCTGGCTGGCGGCGCTCATCGGACCGGAAAAGTCCTGGCAGTTCGGCGTCGCGCCGTTCATCGCCGGCGACCTGATCAAGGTGGCGCTGGCCGCGAGCCTCGTGCCGGCGGTCTGGGCGCTGCTCAAGCGCTCCTGATCGCGACCAAATGACAAAGGGCCGGTGGGCGCTTGGCGCCGGCCCCTTTTGCGGCACAGCCGGATTCGCTCGAAATCGCCGCATGCCGGATGTAGAAAGCAGTGAAATAGCGTCGGGAAGAAATCAAGCCGACAATTGACAAGCCAGTGCCCGAAACATAAGCACGGGCAACTTGGCGTCGAGGCGGGGGCCGCGGTAGTTCAAGGAGAGCTTGTTGAAAGGAATTATCCTTGCCGGCGGCAGCGGAACACGCCTCTATCCCCTAACATTAGCGGTTTCTAAGCAAATACTGCCGATCTACGACAAGCCCATGATCTACTACCCGCTGAGCGTGCTGATGCTAGCGGGAATCCGCCAGATTCTGGTCATATCAACTCCGCGTGACTTGCCGGTCTTTCAGGCTTTGCTGGGCGACGGTTCCGAATTCGGTGTGGAGCTTTCCTATGCCGAGCAGCCTCAGCCGAATGGTCTAGCCGAGGCTTTCATCATCGGCCGCGACTTCATCGGCAGGGACAGTGTGTCGATGATCCTCGGCGACAACATCTATTTTGGCGGCGGCCTGTCGCAACTCTGCCGCGAGGCAGCGACGCGCGATGGCGGCGCCTCGGTCTTCGCCTACTATGTCGACGATCCGGAGCGTTATGGCGTGGTCTCCTTCGACAAGGTCACCGGCAAGGCCTTGACGATCGAGGAGAAGCCGCAAAAGCCGAAGTCCAACTGGGCCGTGACCGGTCTATATTTCTACGACAATGATGTCGTCGACATTGCCTCCACGATCCGCCCTTCGGCGCGCGGCGAGCTCGAGATCACGGCGATCAACAATGTCTATCTCGAGCGTGGTGAATTGCATGTCCGCCGCCTCGGAAGGGGTTACGCCTGGCTGGACACCGGCACGCATGACAGCCTGCTCGAAGCAGCGTCTTTCGTGCGCACCATCGAGCATCGCCAAGGCATCAAGATCGCCTGCCCGGAGGAGATAGCGCTGGAGCAGGGTTGGCTCGACGCTGAAAAGGTTCTGGAGCGCGCCGCGCGGCTGGGCAAGAATGAATACGCTGCCTATCTGCGCAAGCGGGCCGCCGACCTGACGGAGGAACGGTTTGCTTGAGGTCAGGCCGCTCGGCCTCGACGGCGTGCTGGAGATCGTGCCCAAGCGGCACGGCGACGCGCGCGGTTTTTTCAGCGAGACCTGGAATGCCGGGCGTTTCGCCGAGGCCGGCATCGATCTCGCCTTCGTGCAGGACAACCACTCCTATTCCGCGGCCGCCGGCGTGCTGCGCGGACTGCACTACCAGTTGCTGCCGCGCGCCCAGGATAAGCTGCTGCGCGTGATAAGCGGCAGCGTCTTCGATGTCGCGGTCGACATCCGCCGTTCCTCGGCGACGTTCGGCAAGTGGGTGGCGCTGGAAATATCGGCTGAGAAGGGCAACCAGATCCTGGTGCCGAAAGGGTTTGCGCACGGCTTCGTCACGCTCGTTCCGCACACGGAAGTGCTGTACAAGGTGACCGACACCTATTCGCCCGGGCATGACAGGTCGATCCGCTTCGACGATCCCGAAATCGGCATCGAATGGCCGGCGATCCCAGGCGGATTCCAGCTTTCGGACAAGGATCGCAAGGCGCCTCTGCTCGCCACGGCGGAGGTGTTTGCGTGAGAGAGGGCGGCATGAATTTCCTGGTCACCGGTGGCGCCGGCTTCATCGGCTCGGCCGTCTGCCGGCATCTGTGCGCCAACCCGGCCCACCGCGTCACCAATCTCGACAAACTGACCTATGCCGGCAACCTCGCTTCGCTCAGGCCGATCGAGAATGCGCATAATTACCGTTTCGAGCAGGCCGATATCTGCGACGAGCGAGCGGTGCTTGAGATTCTGCGCCGCGACGACATCGACATCGTCATGAACCTCGCCGCCGAGAGCCATGTCGACCGCTCGATCGACGGCCCCGGGGCCTTCATCGAAACCAACATCGTTGGCACCTACCGCATCCTGAACGCCGCGCTCGACTACTGGCGCGGGCTGTCGGGGGAGCGCAAGGCCGGCTTCCGCTTCCATCATGTCTCGACCGACGAGGTGTTCGGCGACTTGCCCTTCGAAGGCGGCATGTTCGTCGAGGAGACGCCCTATGCGCCGTCCTCGCCCTATTCGGCGTCCAAAGCCGCTTCCGACCATCTGGTGCGCGCCTGGCATGAGACCTACGGCCTGCCGGTGGTGCTCTCCAACTGTTCGAACAATTACGGCCCTTACCATTTCCCCGAAAAGCTGATCCCGCTTGTTATCCTCAACGCGCTCGACGAGAAGCCGCTGCCGGTTTACGGCGCCGGCGCCAATGTGCGCGACTGGCTGTTCGTCGAGGACCACGCCCGCGCGCTGGAACTGGTGGCGACGAAAGGGCGGCCGGGCGAGAGCTATAATGTCGGCGGCAATTCCGAGCGCACCAATCTCGGCGTCGTCGAGACGATCTGCGATCTGCTCGACCTGAGGCGCCCGCGCGCCGGCGGCATGAGCTACCGCGACCTGATCACCTTCGTCACCGACCGCCCTGGTCATGACCGCCGCTATGCGATCGACGCCTCCAAGATCGCGCGCGATCTCGGCTGGGCGCCGCGGGAGAATTTCGACAGCGGCCTGGCGAGGACGGTCGATTGGTATCTCGACAACAAATGGTGGTGGGCCCCGATCCGCGAGCAGCGCTACAATGGCGAGCGGCTGGGCCAGGGTCCAATGGGAAACCGCCCGATCGAGAACGGCGCGATGGAAGACGCGGCGATCGAAAACAGCCCGGTCAGGAAGGGCGGAAACGGGCAGGCCGAGACCAGGGAGGGCGCCGCGTGAGGCTTGCCGTCACCGGACGCGAGGGCCAGGTTGCCGCCAGCCTGATAGAGCGGGGCAGCAAGGATGTCGAGGTCGTTCCCGTCGGCCGGCCGGCGCTCGATCTGGCGCGCCCCGAGACGGTGTTTGCGGCGCTGGCAGAGGCAAGGCCCGACATCGTGGTTTCGGCCGCGGCCTATACGAATGTCGACCAGGCCGAGGACGAGAAGGAATTGGCCTTCGCGGTCAACGCCACCGGCGCCGGCAAGGTGGCTCAGGCGGCAGCAGGCCTCGGCGTCCCCGTCATCCATTTGTCGACCGACTATGTCTTCGACGGCGCCAAGGACGGCGCCTATGTCGAGACCGACGCGACCGCCCCGCTCGGCGTCTACGGCGCCTCCAAGCTCGCCGGCGAAAAGGCCGTGGCGGCGGCCAACCCGCGCCACCTCATCCTGCGCACCGCCTGGGTCTACAGCCCGTTCGGCAGGAATTTCGTCAAGACCATGCTCAGGCTGGCTAGCGACCGCGACGAGATTTCGGTCGTCGCCGACCAATGGGGCAATCCGACTTCGGCGCTCGACATCGCCGACGCCGTCCTGCATGCGGCGGCGAGGCTGCGGGACGACAAGAATTTCGCCGCCTTTGGTATCTACCATCTGACAGGCAGCGGCGAGACCAACTGGAGCGGCTTTGCCCGCCACATCCTCGACACAAGCCGGGCGTTTGGTGGCCCGTACGCGACGGTGCGCGATATCGCGACAGTGGATTATCCGACCAAGGCAAGGCGGCCGGCCAATTCGCGGCTGTCGAGCGCGAGGTTTGCGGACGTGTTTGGGTGGCAGGCGCCGGAGTGGCGGGTCGCGGTGGAAAGCGTGGTTCGCCGGCTGGGGGGCGGCGAGACGAAACAGGCATTGAGTGCATGAACGAAAACCCGTCCCCCGAGCAATTGCACGGCGCGAAGCCGCAGCCGGCCAATCAAGTCGCGCCGAAGAAGCGCGCAGGCGCCAAGCCGGCGAATACCAAGTCAGCGAAGGCCAAGCCGGCAGAGCGCACCTGCATCATGGTGCTCGGCATGCATCGTTCGGGCACGAGCGCGCTGACGAGGGCGATCAGCCTGCTGGGCGCGGAACTGCCGAAGAATTTGCTGGGGGCGAATCCGTCAAATCCCGCCGGACATTGGGAGCCGCAACGCCTGATCGAACTGCACGACCAGATGCTCGCCGAGGTCGGCAGTAGTTGGGACGATTGGCGCTCGTTCGACGTCAACGACCTTGGGACTGCGCGCCTGCAATTCTACAAGGCCGAGATCGCTAGGATAGTCGACGAGGAATATGGCAGCGCCTCGCTTTTCGTCCTGAAGGAACCTCGTATTTCGCGCTTCGTGCCGCTCTATGCGGAAGTTCTCGAACGAATGCATATCGATGTTCGCTACACGCTGGTCTTGCGCAATCCGCTGGCCGTGATCGCCTCACTGAAGAACCGGGACGGATTTACGGCAGGCTTCAGTTCTCTTCTTTGGCTTCGCCATGAACTGGATGCCGAGCGCGCGACCCGGGGACAGCCCCGCATCTTCTTGTCCTATGAAGGTTTGCTCGACGATTGGCGCTCGGGGATCCAGGGGATTACAAATTCTCTTGGAATCGACTGGCCACGCCCCCCAACGGAGTGGAAGACGCTACTCGCTGAGCATTTCTCGGCGGATCATCGACATTTTGCCGCAAGTGCGGACTTGCTCCAAGCCGATCCGCGGATTGTAGACTGGGTCAAAGATGCCTATGCGGCTTTGACAGTCCTGAAATCCGACGATGCTGACGCAGTTGCGCTCGAGAATCTTTATCGCATCAAGGCCGAGTTCGACGCCATGTCACCAATTTTCGGGGAAGCGTTCTTTCCCGAAATTGATGCGCGTCTTAGATTGCTGAATCAAGATAGGGTTGCACAAAAGCAATTGGCTGAACAGCGTGACGCCGAGGTTACCAAGCTTACGTCGGAATACGAGCAAAAGCCCTTGGAAGCTCAAATTCAGGCTGAGCAATTGGTGTCCGAAAAAGCTGAACTGCAGCGCTTGAAAGGAGAGGCGAGAAATATATCGCGGAAACTTCTAGAAGCGCAAAGCCTTATTGATGAGCAAAATCACGAAATACAGGCCCTTCAGGCGGAAAGGCGAGCGTTCGAGACCCAGTCCAACGAACCGTCCAACTTTGTACCGGACAGCGATGTTAATTCGCCGTCCTACCAAGCCTTTTCAAAGGAGCCAGAAAAGCAAGAGGCAGTAAGTGTATTTACCGACGAAGCTAAGCTTATTGCGTTTTACCTCCCTCAATTCCATCGAGTAAATGAGAATTCTGAATGGTGGGGGCCGGGTTTCACTGAGTGGACGAATGTGGCTCGCGCGACTCCAAATTTCGCCAGTCATAGCCAACCAAAGATACCACGCGATCTCGGGTACTACGACCTTACTCACCCTGGTGTTATGCGTGAGCAGGTAGAGCTAGCAAAACTCTATGGACTGCATGGCTTTTGCTTTTACCACTATTGGTTTAGCGGTAGAAGGATTCTAGAAAAACCGGTTGATCTTTTTATAAGGAGCGACATAAATTTCAGATTCTGTCTGTGTTGGGCTAACGAAAATTGGACCCGCGCTTGGGATGGCGATACAAAAAACATCTTGCTGCACCAGAAATACGCTGAGGGCGACGCCGAAGCATTCATCGATGGAATGATCGCTTACTTTAATGACCACAGGTACATCAAGATCAACGGGGCACCGCTGTTAGTGGTCTATCGAGCGAAGGACATACCCGATCCTAAGCGTTGGTTTTCGATATGGCGAGATCGCGTTGTCGCTCATGGATTTCCTGGTATCCACATCAGCGTGGTGGATTTTTACGATATATCTACACCTCAGGAAGTTGAAGCTGACTCTCTAGTTGAATTCCCACCTCATAAGTTTAACGGGCCTCAAAATCATCCCTCTGAATTTCCTTCTATCACGAATCCGAATTTCTCTGGCGGCATAGTTGACTATCGCAAGATGATCGCCCAAAGCGCCAATCGCCCAAGGCAATCCTTCGCTATGTTCAGAGGAATTATTCCAGGCTGGGACAATACGGCTCGCCGACAAAACAACCCAACCATAGTTATTAATTCAACTCCTAAGCTTTACAGCGAATGGCTTCGTTTCTTGCGCTTTCAAGCTCGGCAAGACCATCCCGATCCGGACAGCCGCTTTATATTCATAAACGCTTGGAATGAATGGGGTGAGGGGTGCTATCTGGAGCCCGACCAGCGATGGGGGCTCTCATATTTGGAGGAGACACTTCGCGGCAAGTACTTTGATGAAGGCACCGAGCCCGTTGGTATTGATGCTGCCCGGTCTCGTCTGTTCGACGAGATCGTTGCGCAAACGGAACATCAGGAAGTTCCCGGTGCGTCGTTGCCGAAAGAGGCGCTCGCAACCATCGTTCCTCCCAGCCAAATGGCAGTAAGAACATCAACTATCCTGCGTAGGTGGCCCATATTGCATTCGGCCGCTAGATACGTCTACCGCCGTTGGCATGAGAAGGCGCGCAGTTACTATGGATAAGGTGGCGATTGTAGCTCATTTTGACCCAAACGATTCCGTAGAGACTAATATTTTAGATTTGCTGGTTTGTCTTTCAACTACGTTCGATCGTACGGTTCTGGTAACGACTAGCAAAATCGAGCCTGATTTAGTGGAAGGCTTCCCGAATCTTACGGTAATAACTCGTCCAAATTTCGGATATGACTTCTACAGTTATCGTGTCGGGCTGACGTTCGCCCTGGAAAATTGGCAGATTGGAAGCGCGTTACTGGTAAATTCCAGCTTTGCGATCTTGTCTCGCGATACTTTTTGTAATGCCTTGAGAAGGATGTTGGAGCTGATCGATAGCCACGACGTTGTTGGGGCGACTGAGTCGCTGCAATTCTCGTGGCACATTCAATCATATTTGATGCTCTTGGGGCCGTGCATTCTGGAGCAGGCTTGGTTCCGTGCATTCCTTGGGAGCATAGAGCCGACGAGTTCGAAATTTGACACGATCGCGAGATTTGAGCTTGGGCTGTCCGTTGGGTTGAAGCGCAACAACGCCAAAGTCACAACCTTGCTTCGACCAGACCTGGTAAAACTCGGCAGCGTCGACGATTACTGGGTCCATGACAGCGAAGAAAAACATGTGGCCGCCCAATCTTCTGTTTCCAACGTCCACTCTCTGCCGCAGAAATTTAACCCGGTGCACCACTTGGCGGGGCTTATCGCGCGCCAACTAGGTTACGTCAAGTTTGAGGTGTTGAGGGACAATCCCCACAAGGTCGATCTGTCGTTTGTCGACGAACTTTGCGAACCAAGTCGCCTTAGCGAGATGCAGGAAATGGTTGGCCGTAGCCGTCTAAACTATAATCGAGGAACTGACAACCTTTCCGCCCTTAAATCAGATAGTGGGCCTATTCCGTCGTTCAAGCTTGCGCGCTGGCGCCGAACGAATGCTGGGGGAGTTGGTGTCGCAGTAGTCTTGCATCTGTACTATGCGGAAATGATTCCTGACATATACCGGTTCTTGAAGAATATCGTTTTGCCGTTCGATCTCCATGTTACGACACCGTTTGAAGGCGATGCTACAGAGATATTTTCGATTTTTTCCAAGTTGGCCCAGAGCGTTTCGATCTACTGCTCGGAGAATCGAGGTCGCGATATCGGTCCATTCGTTTCGATCTATCGCAGCGGTGTGCTGGACCGATATGATGCCGTCCTGAAAATGCATTCCAAAAAGAGCACCTACAGCACTAACGGCTCCTTTTGGAGGGATCGGTTATATCAATCGGTCGCTGGCGATTCCCTGACGGCTCTAAGATCCGTGGATCTGATCAAGTCCGGTAAGGTCGGCGTAGTCGGCCCACACCGTTACTACCTTACCAATGATCGTTTCTGGGGCGCTAACCGCGAAACGATGCGCCGGTTGCTGAGCGAGATGGCTGCGCTCGACTCCGGGGAGGATCTAAAGCTGGGCTTCTTCGCGGGTTCGATGTTTTGGTTCGCGCCACGAGCGTTGGAGCCGTTAAAGGATGTTCCTGAAGCGAGCCTGCCTTTCGAACAGGAAAACGGTCAGCAAGACGGCACGCTCGCCCATGCGATAGAAAGGGTCTTTTGCCCGATTGCGCGTAGTAGGGGCTTCACCGCATCGAGCGTCATTCTTGGCGGGAAGGATATCCAAGGATTTTCGTCAGTCGAGAACGACGTACCAGTATTGTGAGACGTAATCGGCGCAATGCAGGCAAGGTTCTCGATCGAGAGAGTCCATCCGTGGATTTTCCAGACCAAGGAAGAAACAGAGTGAAGCCATGGCGTTGATACTCCCCTTGATCCGTCGCGAGATCGCTGGTCGATATCGAGGTTCGATGCTCGGCCTACTTTGGTCACTCCTCAATCCGCTGTTCATGTTGGCTGTATACACCTTCGTTTTCGGCGTGGTGATGAAGTCGCGTTGGACGATGCCGGATCAACACAACGCCACGCATTCTACTGGTGAGTTTGCCGTCATCCTCTTCTGCGGACTAATCGTCTTTCAATTCTTCGCCGAGGTAATTTCGTTGTCGCCCGGACTGATCGTTGCCAATTCAAACTACGTGAAGAAGATTGTCTTCCCAATTCAAATACTTCCCGTGGTTTCGGCGGGTGCGGCGTTGTTTCATGCGGCTGTTAGTCTGGTGGTGCTGCTTGTCTTCGCCTATGTGGTTTTCGGTAGTGTTCCGCTTACGGTGTTTCTTGCACCTGTGGTGTTCGCGCCGTTTGTCGTGATGGTGATCGGTGTAGCGTGGACGTTGGCATCAATCGGTGTCTACTTCCGCGATATGAGCCAGATCGTGTCGCCGTTGGTGACGGCGACGATGTTTCTCTCTCCGGTTTTCTTCCAGAGGACTGCTCTGCCGTCTTGGCTACGGCCTTGGCTTTCGCTCAACCCTCTTGCAATCCCGGTAGAGAGTTTCCGCAACGTGGTTCTCTTTGGCGTCGCGCCGGATTGGCCGGCGCTGGGTTATTATTCCCTTGTGGCGATCGCAGTTGCCTTGCTTGGTTATCAATTCTTCCAGAAGACCCGCAGGGGCTTTGCCGATGTCCTCTGATAGGGCCGGCGTCCGGGGTTCGGGCGTTGCCGTCCGCGTGCGCGACGTCTCGAAACATTACGTCATGTTCGAGCGGCCGGAGGATCGTTTCAAGCAGATGGTGGTGCCGCGTCTTGAGCGCCTGATTGGCCGGCCGCCTCGCCGCTATTTTCGCGATTTCGCCGCTCTATCGGGTGTTTCGTTGGAGATCGGACGTGGCGAGACGGTCGGCATCATCGGCCGCAACGGGTCTGGGAAGTCGACGCTGTTGCAGATCATCTGCGGTACGCTGCAGCCGACCAGCGGCTCTGTCGAGGTCAATGGCCGCATCGCCGCTTTACTGGAACTCGGCGCTGGCTTCAATCCGGAGTTCACCGGTCGCGAGAACGTTTTTCTCAACGCCTCAATCCTTGGTGTCCCACGCAAGGAGATGGAGTGGCGTTTCGACGATATCGCGCGCTTTGCCGACATTGGCTCCTTCATCGACCAGCCGGTCAAGACCTATTCGTCGGGCATGTATGTGCGGCTGGCATTTGCTACGGCGATCAATGTCGACCCGGACATCTTGGTCGTGGATGAAGCGCTTGCAGTGGGCGACGAAGCCTTTCAGCGCAAATGCTTTGCTCGTATCGAGCAGATCAAGGATAACGGCGGCACTATCCTCTTCGTGAGCCACGGGGCCCAGACCATCGTGCAACTGTGCTCGAGGGCGATTCTAATGGATGCAGGAGAACTCATTCTGCAGGGCCGACCTAAAACGATAGTGGCGCAGTATCAGCGCCTAGTCAACGCGAGCCCAGAGGCCGCCAGCGAGATCCGAACGGGTATAGTCGAGGCGGCTGGGATCCTGAGGGCGTCCGACCAGAATCAAGAACTCAATAGGGCTGCAATCTCCGGAGGATCGGGGACTGAAGCAGGAGTTGGCGAAGTCACAAGCGGAGAGCGTATCGACCGTCACCAGGATAGGACAACAGGAGTTCTGAAATACGCTGATTACTTCGATCCGGCACTGACTCCGCAATCGACGGTGTATTTGGAGGAGCGGGGTGCTCGCATTGAAGAAGCTCGCATTTTGACCATGTCCGGCGAGCGAGTGAACGTGCTGCAACTGGGAAAGCGTTACATTTTTGAGTATCTTGTTAGCTTCTCGGTCGATGCCAACAATGTCGGATTTGGGATGTTTGTTAAGACTTTGAATGGCACCGGATTGGGGGGGGCCAATTCCAAGAGCGATATCGGTCTACAAATAAAATCGGTATCAAGAGGTTCCATTCGCCGTGTTCGGTACGAGTTCGGGTGTGGATTTCTTCCTGGTGCCTATGCGGTAAATTGTGGCGTGACTGGTTCTGTGGCCGGAGATGGCTTTGTTATGCATAGAATTATAGATGCAGAACTTTTTCGTGTCGCAGCGGAGCCGAATATGATTGGCACCGGCTTTTTTAACATTGACCCTATGTTGACAGTTTCGGCTGAGAGCGAATTTGGTGCAAAAGCATAGCTAAGATGCTCGAAACTTTTTTTAAACGGCTTCGCTCTGGTCAAAGCTTCTCAGAAACGCGCCCGGTGACGCAAGCGGGAACGCAAAATTACGAGAACGTCTCGGTCGTATTCGTCTGTCAGGCCGGTGAGTGGGAAATTAAGGCATTGCTGCTCGCAGCGTCGCTCCGCCGGTGGTGCGGAAATGCGATAGAACTCATTGCCTGCGTTCCAGGACCGACGGAGGTGTGGGGTGAGCTAAGTGCCGAGACGAAACTCCAACTGAAGCTCTTAGGAGTTCGGCAGCAGTCGATCGTCAATGCCTGGGGGAGGGAATTTTCTCATGCTAATAAAATAAGTTGTCTGCGTGTGCCGGTGGCTCGTCCCATTATAGCATTTTTAGACTCTGACATTTTGTGTCTGGGTGAACCGGATTTTAGCCATCCAGGAAAGGATCGTATACGAATCAAGTTAGCCGATGCCGCGCCTTTTGAGAATGATGTCGAGGTATGGAAGAGGATATATGCGGTTTGCGGGGTAGATTTTCCGGATTATCGATATCCAATGACTGCAACGTCTCAGTATACGTTGCCATTTTTTAATAGCGGAGTGATGGTTGTCGAGAGTTCGTTTGCGAAGAAACTTGCCGACGAATGGGAGCGCCTGAGTGCCGTAATAAGATTGGCGGGCAACCTTCCGGATAGGCGCCTGTGGAGTGATCAGCTCGGCCTTGCCGTCGCCTTTCAAAACCTCGGTATCAAACCACAAGTGATGGATTTTAGACAAAACCATCCAACGCATCTAATGCCGTTATCGCTGTTTCCAGACGTTCGACTATCACATTATCATTGGCCGACGGTTTTGCGGGAGGAACCCAAGTTAGTTGCCGAATTGAAGTATTATGTTGGCGCGTCTGCTGAGGTCCGTAAGGTGATTGAGGCCAACTCTGAGTGGTCAGGGATTCTAGGATCGAGAAAACGTACTGGTGGCAGAGAGAATGTTCAACCCAACACGTTGCTCATAACAGGAATTTCGAGGAGCGGCACCAGCTATCTGTGCCAACTCGTTGATACCTTAAGTAATGCCATGGCGTTGAACGAAACGCCAGAATTGGTGACCAGTCTGCTAGGTCAGGGACCCGCCTGGGGTCTTGCCACCTATTTGCGACGAATCCGCAGATTGGTTGCTGAAGGGCTGCCTATAACCAACAAGGTATTGAATGGAAGCGTCATTAACGACACGGCAGTGCGCGACGAGCTTTCAACGTACATCCCCCCCGTGGACAGCGAGGATTTCACTCTCGCTGCCAAGAATACATTTGCCTTTCTTTCCAGTTTGCCACGTATCCGCCGCGTTCTGCCCGAGGCTCGCATCGCGGTGTGCGTTCGCAATCCGATCGACACTATAGCGTCTTGGAAGGCCAGCTTCCCGCATTTGCTTAATGCAGACACCAGTGTACGACCGGTTGGAAATGCAAACGATCCATGGATTTCGCCAGCCCGCAGTGCGGAACTGCGTTCGATCGCGGAGACTCAGAATTTGGCCAACAGGCGTGCCATGCTGTGGCGCTACCTTGCTGAACGCGTACTCGAAGATCGTGGAAATCATGTGCTGGTGAAGTACGAGGATTTGGTTGTCGATCCCCCGGCACAGTTACGCCGGATCCTCGGTAACTGGGATGCTGGTACGCCAAGTCAACCCATCACGTCTGGGCGTGCGCGCTCCAAACGTCATGTTTTGGATGAGGAGGATCTTATTGCGGTATCTACAATTTGCGCCGATGTGGCCGCAGAATTGGGCGTTTGGGAATGCAGTTAAAGCTCGAGTCGCGGACCAGGACAAATGGAATTGGAAATGAAGCTGCGATAAATTGCAGCGGCAGAGGACACAGGCATCCCTGCGCGAAGTTATTTCCGGCTACGCAGTACTGTTGTCTAGGATGTCGATCGAGACCCTCTCGCACTCCCCAAAAAAACCCTAGCTCTCCCCCCAAGTCCGCGCTAATGCGATAACAGGGTGACGGGGTTGGGGATTTGCAATCTGGAGTGGCGGCGGACGGTGTTCTGTCCCGCGCCGTTCTGGTAATATTTCCCGCGCCTGGAGTTCAGTACTACCCTATGACCGCCTATGTAGAAGCCGTATCGGGCCTGCGACCGAAGATGCGGCGCGCCATCATCATGGTCCAGGACCTCGTCATGGTCCTGATCGCGGTGGCGCTCAGCCTCACGCTCTCGCAGTCGCGGCTTTCCTTCGATGCGTTCTCCTCCGGCGGGCTGGCCTGCTGGGCGCTGATCGTGCTCCTTGCCCATTTCCTGTTTCGCACCTGCGGCCTCTACAGCACCGTCTGGCGCTTTGCCTCGACGCCCGACTTCTTCAACATCCTGAAGGGCTGCGGCAGCCTGACGGTGGTTCTCTATCTGGCCTCGATTGCCTTCCGCTCCTTTTTCCAGCCGGTCGCCGGCCTCAACGAGCGCCAGTTCATCGTCTTCTTCCTGGTCTCCTTCACCATCATTTCGGCACCCAGGCTCTACTATCGCTTCCTGCGCGACGGCGCGTCCTGGCGCATCCTGCGCCGCGCCGCCGGCGATGCGTCGATCAAGCAGGCGCTGTTCATCGGCCGGCTGAGCGAGGCCGACGTGATCGTCCGCTTCACCCGCACGGCGGTGCCGGCCGAATATGCCATTGCCGGCATCATGGCCACGGAGGCCGGCGCGCCGCTCGGCACGCAGATCCAGGGCGTTCCGGTCGTGGCGCTGCGGCCGCGTCTGGTCGAGGTGCTGGAAGAATATGTCAAGGGCACGGAAAACCTCGACCTCCTGATCTTCGGCAAGGGGGTCGAGCGCGAGATCGAGGACTATGCCGAGCTGGTGCGCGTCGCCCGCCACAGCGGCATCGCGGTCGTCCAGTTCTCCGGTCTTTCGGAATTGGGGCAGGGCGGCAAGCTGGTTCTCGATGCCGTCGAGATGGAAACCATCATGCGCCGTTCGGCGGTCGCCACCGACATCGCGCGCATCGGTGCCTTCGTCGGCGGCAAGCGCGTGCTGGTCACCGGCGGGGCCGGCTCCATCGGCCGTGTGCTGGTCAAGCGCGCGCTGGAGCTCGGCGCCGAGGCGGTGCTGGTGGCCGACAATTCCGAGTTCGGCATCTTCCAGCTCGATCAGATCATCGACGAGAAAGACCGCGACCGGCTGGCCAGCCGCATCGTCGATGTCACCGACCGGCCGCACATGATGCGCCTCGTCAGCGAGTTCAAACCCGCGATCATCTTTCACGCCGCGGCGCTGAAGCATGTGCCGCTTCTGGAAGAGAACTGGGAAGCGGCGATCGAGACCAATGTCTTCGGCACGCTCGCCTGCGCCGAGGTCGCGGCCGAATGCGGGGTGCCGCAGTTCCTGCTGATTTCCAGCGACAAGGCCGTCGACCCGAGCTCGGTGCTTGGCGTCACCAAGCGCGCGGCCGAGCAGATCGTCTCCTCGCTGCATGAAACCCACGCCGCGCCGTCGCCTTTCCCTGCCGGCGGGCTGAACGGCCACCATGCCGGCACCCCAACTGTGCGTCGTCCCGGCACCAAATTCATCGCCGTGCGCTTCGGCAATGTCTTCGGCTCCAACGGCTCGGTGGCGACCATCTTCCAGGCGCAGATCGAGGCCGGCGGGCCTGTCACCATCACCGACCGGCGCATGACGCGCTATTTCATGACGGTGGCCGAGGCCGTCGATCTCGTCATCATGTCGGCCGCCGATGCCGAGCGGCGCCAGGGCAGGGACGACTACGCCATCTACATGCTCGACATGGGCAAGCCCGTGCCGATCCTCGAAGTCGCCGAAACCATGATCCGCATGGCCGGCAAAAGCCCCTATACCGACATTCCGATCCGCTTCACCGGCATCAGGCCCGGGGAGAAGCTGCACGAGGCGCTGCATGGCGAAAGCGAGGAGGTCGTCGAGCTCGACATCGCCAAGATCTTCGGCCTCAGGACCGACGTCGTCGAGTGGCCGAGGATTGAGGCCGCGCTGCCGGCGCTGGTGGCCGCCATACGGGACCAGGACAAGGCCGCGGCGCTCGCGATCCTGGCCGGGCTCTACCGGGCAGGGCAAGGCATTGGCGGCGCGCCCGAGCGGGCGGTGCCGAAAGCGGCTGGACAGATCGGTTAGGCCTGTGCCGCCCTCCCGCAATTGGCTATTGAAGCCTGTTCGAATGCCCTGCGGGTTCTGAAGCAGTGACCGGAAAAGATCAGCGCGTGGCCGTTCTCATGGGCACGAGGGATGGCGCCGCCTATATCGGCGAGCAGTTGCAATCCTTGCTCGCCCAATCATGGCCCCATGTCGATCTCTGGGTTTCCGACGACGGCTCGACGGACGCCACGCTCGCGATCCTCGAGGCGTGGCGGTCCCGCTGGAACAAGGGCTCCCTTACCGTGGTGCAGGGCCCGCGAAACGGCTTCGCAGCCAACTTCCGCTCGATGATCATCGAGCCGCGCGTCGATGCCGATTACTACGCCTTTTGCGACCAGGACGATGTCTGGGAGCCGGACCGGCTGGAGAGCGCCATTCGCTGGATGGAGACACAGGATATGGCAATGCCGCTGCTGTTCTGCTCCCGCACGGCGACCATTTCCGAGACCGGCGTCCCGGCCGGCCATTCGCCGCTGTTCCGGCGCCCGCCGTCCTTCCGCAACGCCCTGGTGCAGAGCATCGCCGGCGGCAACACCATGCTCTTCAACCGCGCGGCGCGCGACCTTCTGGCAAAGGCCTCGGCAAGAACCGAATTCGTCAGCCATGACTGGTGGGCCTATCTTGTCGTGACCGCCGCCGGCGGCACGGTCCGCTACGAGCCGCGGCCGCTGGTCAGATACCGGCAGCACGGGGCGAACCTGGTCGGCGCCAACGTCTCCTGGAAGGCGAGGCTTTCGAGGCTCGGGCGGCTGTTCCAGGGCCAGTTCGCCACCTGGACGGACAGCAATCTCAGAGGCCTTGCCGTCAACCGCGACCTCGTTACACGCGATGCAGCACGTTGCCTTCGCCTCTTCATCAGGGCGCGCAAGGGCAATGCTCTCAGGCGCTTCCGCCTGCTCGGCAAAAGCGGCGTCTACCGGCAGACCCTGATGGGCACGCTCGGCCTCTACCTTGCCTTTCTTTGGCGGAGGATCTGAGCCGTGACGGCTAAGCGGGCTTTCGACCTGACTATCGCGGCCGTCATGCTGGCGGTTACGTCTCCCGTTGTGCTGATCGCCATGCTGGCGGTCAGGGCGACGTCATCCGGACCGGCCATCTTTTCGCAGCCGCGCGTCGGGCGCGGCGGCGCTGTCTTTGCCTGCCACAAGCTGCGCACCATGCATCGCAACACCCCGTCCTTGCCCACGCACGAGGCGCCTGCCGGGTCGGTCACCGCGGTGGGCAGGGTGCTGCGCGCGACCAAGATCGATGAGCTGCCGCAGCTCTGGAATGTGCTCAAGGGCGAGATGAGCCTTGTCGGTCCCCGTCCGTGCCTGCCGACGCAAACGGAGCTGATCGGCCACCGGCGGCGGCTGGGCGTGCTTTCGGCGCTTCCGGGCATCACTGGGCTGGCGCAGATCAAGGGCATCGACATGTCCGATCCGAAACTCTGCGCCGAGACCGACGCTGCCTATCTGAAGGCCGCTTCGATCGGCCTCGACCTCAGAATATTGCTGGGGACATTCTACCGGGCCTGAGCGGCCTTCTTTCGCGCCAATTCCTCAAGCCGGCCGAGCGTATCGGCTTCCGGCATCCAACCTTCCGCGGCCAGCAGCGACGGATCGCAGATCTGGGTCGCGGTCAAGGCTTGCCATGATGCCTGCCTGCCGAGCAGCCTTACCGCCAGCCGCAGCGGCATCCCAGGCATGGGAAAAAGCCGCGGCGGACGGCCGAAACCACGCCGGAACGCGGCAATGATTTCGGACGTCGCAAGAGGGGCGGCGTTGCCCGCGACATAGGCCGGGTGGAGCGGTCCCGGACGGCTGACAAGGTGCAGCACCGCGCCCGCCGCGGTGTCGGACGCGATCAGAGAGCGCACACCCGCCAGCACGCCGGTCGGCAGCGGCAGGGCGGTGTCGGCAAGCCGCATCAGCGCTGCCATGTTGCCCCTCATGCTCTCCCCATAGACGGGCGGCAGGCGCAGTGCCGTGGCATCCGGGCGTCCGGCGTAAGCCTCGATCATCCTGATCTCGCCTTCCCGCTTGGATCGGCCATAGGCGCATTGCGGGGCAGGGGCCATCGCCTCGTTGATCGTGCCGCTGAAGCCGGGACCCGCCACGGCCCGGATCGAGGAAAGATAGATGAAGCGCCCGCCGCAACGTGCGGCCGCGGCCTTGGCCAGCCGCGCGGTCAGCATCGCATTGGCGGCCTGGTAGTCGGCGTCGCTGGCGTTCCGATCGTTGTTCAGCGCCGCGCAGTGGACGACATGGCTCACGCCGCGCATCGGTGCCAGGAAGGCGTCGTCCGGCGCATCGGCGCCAGGCAGCGCAAAGACCTCGCCCGCAGCCTGCAGTCGTTCTGGCCGGCGGGACGCAATGCGTATGTCGAAGCCGGCCTGACGCAGCCGGCCGGTCACCTGGCGTCCGATCAGCCCCGTCGCCCCGGTGACCAGGACCTTCATGTTCGCCGGCCGGCGGCCGAAGGAATGGCTGCGCTCTTGCCGGTCGGCGGCACCGTTCGTCCGCAAGCCAAGTAGGTTCCCGAAACCAGGAACACCATCAGCGTCGAATCGAGAAGGTCCTGGCCGACCAGGATACCGGTCAGCCCGCCTATGAGATAGGTGACGACCGTGACGATGATCATCGTTGCGCCGAACCGTTCCGCTGGGCCGGCGCTGCGGAGCAGCGCTCTTGCCGCGTTCCAGGCCGCGACGACGAAGATCGCCGCCAAGGCGAACGCCCCTAACAAACCGGCCTGCACCGCCGCGGTCAGAAAACCGCTATGGTAATGGTTGTAGCCTGCGTCCATGCCGAATTGATCGTGAAAACCCTGTTTCATCAGCGCCCGGCTGCCTGTGATGCCATGTCCGAAAATCGGAGCCTCGTGAAACGCCTTCGTGCCGATCTCCCACATCGCCACCCGCAGTCCAAGCGCCGTCGTATGGTCGTTCTTGGTGGTGAGCGCATCCAAGTCGCTGAAAAGGAAGTCAGCGCGATTGGCAATGACGGGAAACGCGATCGCGGCGAGCAGCAGGCAGGCGCCGCCGGCAATCAGCGCAATGCGCGCGAGTTTCAACCCGCTGAGCCGGCGCCGGTTGATCGAGAGCACGGCGATGCCCGCCAGCAGCAGCGCCAGCCAGATGATGCGGGAGCCCGAATAAAGCACCGCCAAGCTGCCCGACAGCGCAGCGAGAGTCAGCAGCTTCCAGCGCTTCTCGATCCCCGACAGCGCGCCTGCGAGGCTCATCGCCGCGGCCAGGCAGGTCACCGTCGCGAATACGATGGCATTCCCGGCACCGCCTTCGGCCCTGGTGCCGATCCAGTAATACTGAACGACGGCGAGCAGCAGCGCGCCGAAACATGCCGCGGCGCTCGCCAGCACGACGATGCGCACAAGCACGGTCTTTTCCGTGATGCTCCAGGTCGAATAGGAGATCGGAAAGAAGAGGAAAGTGATCAGCGGCAGGAACAACCGCAGATCCGCCGCCAGCGTGCCGTTGACGATCGAAGCAAGGACGATGGCCGCGCAATAGGCACAGATCGCCACCGTCATGGCAAGCATCGACCGGTCGATGTTGAACCGCCGCCGTCTGATGGCGAGCAGAAACACGGACCAGAGCGCGCCGCCGTTGAAAACGAAGCTGACCACCGATCCCAGCACGGGCGGCGAGAAGAAGCAGACGATCGAGAAATAGATGTTGATCTGTGTCGGCGTGAGATGCCGCCGAAGCGATGTAAACGGGTTCAATGCCTTGCTTCGCAATCTTCCAGGTTGTGCGCAGACCCGCCGGGGTACCGAACAATTGGCCCTGACCGATCCCGTTCTGCCGCGCCTCGCCTGCTCCCGCGCCGGTATAGCGGCTGGCTCCGATCTCCGATAGGGCGACCGAAGGATGTCCAGCCAAAAATCGGCGGCGTGGACGAAAGCTCTTGGAAGTCAACCTAGCCGATCGAAGCAAATAGGTTTGTTCGGCCCCTTTCAATTGCTCGGCTTGTCTGGGAGAATTTTCCGACTTATCAAGCTCACTTGGAAAATTCATTCCCAAAGCGCTGTGCCCGGCGCGGGTCTTGCATTGTTATGGGCGATGGCGATCTGCTAGAACGCCCGCGACAAGTGTCCAGGGCTTGACGGGCTGTTTTAGCAAACCGCGCCAATCGCCTGCTGCAAGGCCTGGCCGGCACGAAAGAACGCTCAATAGCTTATGAATATCGCGCTCACCCATCTGCAGCGGCTAGAGGCCGAATCCATCCACATCTTCCGTGAGGTTGCGGCCTCTTTCGCCAAGCCGGTGATGCTGTATTCGGTCGGCAAGGATTCCTCGGTGCTGATGCATCTGGCGATGAAGGCCTTCTATCCCGCCAAGCCGCCATTTCCCTTCCTGCATGTCGACACGACCTGGAAGTTCCGTGAGATGATCGCCTTTCGCGATCAGATGGCGCAGAAGCTCGGCTTCGACCTGCTTGTTCATGTCAACGAAGACGGCGTGCGCGACGGCATCAACCCCTTCGATCACGGCTCGAACACCCACACCCATGTGATGAAGACGGTGGCGCTGCGCCAGGCGCTCGACAAATACGGCTTCGACGCGGCCTTCGGCGGCGCCCGTCGCGACGAGGAGAAGTCGCGCGCCAAGGAACGCATCTTTTCCTTCCGCAATGCCCAGCATGCTTGGGATCCCAAGAACCAGCGGCCGGAAATGTGGAAGATCTTCAACACCCGGATCGCGCCGGGTGAATCGATCCGCGTCTTTCCCCTGTCCAACTGGACCGAGCTCGACATCTGGCAGTATATCTTGCAGGAGAACATCCCGATCGTGCCGCTCTATTTCGCCAAGGAGCGGCCGGTCGTCGAACGTGACGGCATGCTCATCATGAAGGACGATGACCGCATGCAACTGCGCCCCGGCGAGAAGATCGAGAACCGTCTCGTGCGCTTCCGCACGCTGGGCTGCTATCCGCTGACGGGCGCCATAGAATCGGATGCCGACACGCTCGAAGCCATCGTCGGCGAGATGCTGACCGCCCGCACCTCCGAGCGCCAGGGCCGCCTCATCGACCGCGACGAGGCAGGTTCCATGGAAAAGAAGAAGCGCGAGGGGTATTTCTGAGCATGCGCCACATCCTGGCCAAGAGCCTCGCCCCGACCGATTCGATCCGCGACTACATGGCCGCGCAGGAGAAGAAATCGCTGCTGCGCTTTCTCACCTGCGGCTCGGTCGACGACGGCAAGTCGACGCTGATCGGCCGGCTGCTGTCCGATACCAAGCAGATTTTCGAGGACCAGCTCGCCGCGTTGGAGAACGATTCTCGTAAGCACGGCACCACCGGCGACGACATCGACTTCGCGCTACTCGTCGACGGGCTGGAGGCCGAGCGCGAGCAGGGCATCACAATCGACGTCGCCTACCGCTTCTTCGCCACCCCGAAGCGCAAGTTCATCGTCGCCGACACGCCCGGCCATGAGCAATACACGCGCAACATGGCGACGGGCGCTTCGACCGCCGACGTCGCCATCGTGCTGATCGATGCGCGCCAGGGCGTGCTGCGCCAGACCCGGCGCCATTCGATCATCGCCTCGCTGCTCGGCATCCGGCACATCGTTCTTGCCGTCAACAAGATCGACCTCGTCGGCTTCGACAAGACCGTATTCGACCGGATCGTCGCCGACTACGGCGACTTCGCGCAAAGCCTAGGCTTCAACAGTATCGTGCCGATTCCGATGTCGGCGCGCTTCGGCGACAATGTCACCAGCCGCTCGGAGCGAACGCCCTGGTATTCCGGGCCGTCGCTTATCGAGCATCTGGAAACCGTGTCTGTCGACGAGGCGGCGATCGAATTGCCGTTCCGCTTCCCCGTCCAGTATGTGAACCGTCCCAATCTCGATTTTCGCGGCTTTGCCGGAACCATTGCATCCGGTTCCGTTTCCAAAGGCGACGAGGTCGTGGTCGCCAAGTCGGGCAGGGCCTCCCGGGTCAAGCGCATCGTCGCGCATGGCGGCGACCTTGAGCAGGCTGTTGCCGGCCAGGCCATCACGCTCGTCCTCGAGGACGAGGTCGAGGTTTCGCGCGGCAACATGCTGGTATCGCCGGCCGCACGTCCGCAGGTCGCCGACCAGTTCGCCGCCAATCTGGTCTGGTTCGACGAGCAGGCCCTGCTGCCCGGCCGGTCCTATATCCTGCGCACCGAAACCGATCAGGTGAGCGCGACCGTCACCGATCTGAAATACCGCGTCAACGTCAACGATTTCGCGCATGAAGCGGCGAAGTCCCTCGACCTCAACGAGGTCGGGGTGTGCAACCTGTCGACCCGGGCGCCGATCGCCTTCGATCCCTTCGCCGAGAACCGCACGACCGGCGCCTTCATCCTGATCGACCGCATCAGCAACGCCACCGTCGGCGCCGGGATGATCCTGCATTCGCTGCGCCGCGCCGAGAACATCCATTGGCAATCGCTCGACGTCGGCAAGCGCGGCCGCTCCGACCTGAAGAACCAGCGCCCGGCGGTGTTCTGGTTCACCGGTCTGTCCGGTTCCGGCAAGTCGACGATCGCAAATCTTTTCGAGAGGAAGCTGTTCGCGTCCGGCCGCCACACCTACATCCTCGACGGCGACAACGTCCGCCACGGCCTCAACCGCGATCTCGGCTTCACCGACGCGGATCGCGTCGAAAACATCCGCCGCGTCGCCGAAGTGGCCAAGCTGATGGCCGATGCGGGCCTGATCGTCATCGTCTCGTTCATCTCGCCCTTCAGCGCCGAGCGGCGCATGGCGCGCGAGCTGATGGGCGAGGGGGAATTCGTAGAGGTGTTCGTCGACACGCCGTTCGAGGAATGCGCCCGCCGCGACCCGAAGGGCCTTTACGCCCGCGCCTTGAGCGGCGAGATCAAGAACTTCACCGGCGTCGATTCTCCCTACGAGACGCCGGAGAACCCCGAGATTCACCTCAAGACTCTCGGCAGGACGCCCGAGGAGATGGCGGAGGCCCTGGAACACTGGCTGACGGAGCGCGACGTTGCCGAAGAGCAGTATGACGATGGCGGCGGCATCTGACGACGCGGCAATGCTTGGCCTGTTCGAGAGCCTCGCGCTCGATGCCGGCCGCGCGGTGATGCGCGTTTTCCACGAAGGCTGCGCCGTCGACAGCAAGTCCGACTCTTCGCCGGTGACGGAAGCCGATCGCGAAAGCGAAAAGATTATCCTGGCCGGCCTGCGCGCCGCTTATCCGGACATCCCTTGCGTCGCCGAGGAGGAGGTTGCGGCGGGTATTGCCACGCCCGACCTCGACTGTGCCTTCTTCCTCGTCGATCCGCTCGACGGCACCAAGGAATTCGTCAATCGCCGCACCGATTTCACCGTCAACATTGCGCTGGTGCGCCACGGCGTGCCGGAAGTCGGCGTCGTGTTCGCGCCTTGCACAGGACGTTTCTTCTCCGGTCGGGCGGGGACGGCGGAAGCGATCGACATCGACGGCGACTATCGTATCGCCGGCCGTCGGCCAATCACCGTGCGGGCAGGCGGCACGCCGCTCGCCGTCGTCGCCAGCCGCTCGCACAACACGCCGGAAACCGAAGCCTTCATCCGCGATCTCGGCGCCACCGAAATCGTCTCGATAGGCTCGTCGCTGAAATTCTGCCTGCTCGCCGCCGCCGAGGCTGACGTTTATCCGCGCTTCGGCCGCACCATGGAGTGGGACACGGCCGCTGGCGATGCGGTGCTGCGCGCCGCCGGCGGCATGACCCGCACGCTGGACGGCCAGCCGCTCGTCTACGGCAAACGCAACCAGGCCACTGACACGGATTTCGCCAACCCGTATTTCATTGCGACGGGGAAGGGCGTGGAGGTTTAATCTCCCGCTCAAGGGCCGAGATCAGGCAGCCGCGACCTGCGCCGAGTTCGAGCCGATATAGTTGCGGATCGTCTCGATGATCTTGTCTTGGTCGGCTTCGCTGAGATAGGCGTGCATCGGCAGACAGAGGATCTGCTTCGGCAGCTTCTCCGAAACCGCAAGACCGGTCGGCGTACGCGGATAATCGCGGTAGGCGATTTGTTCGTGCAGCGGCTTCACGTAATAGATGACCGACGGGATGCCTTTTTCGCCGAGATGGGCCTTCAACCCGTCGCGTTTCGGCGTCTCGATGGCATATTGCGCCCAGGCCGAGCGGCCGTGGCCGAGATTGCGTGATGCCTTGACGATGTCGCCAAGCCCATTGGCGTAACGGTCGGCGACCGCCTGGCGGGCCACCATCTCCTCCTCGAGGATGGCGAGCTTCTCGATCAGGATCGCCGCCTGCAGCGTGTCGAGGCGGGAATTGATGCCGACGCGGATGTTGTCGTACTGCGTCTCGCCCTTGCCGTGGAAGGCGAAGGAGCGCAGCTTGTCGGCGAGCGCAGCATCATTGGTGAACATCGCGCCGCCATCGCCGTAGCAGCCGAGCGGCTTGGCCGGATAGAAGCTGGTCGAGCCGACATGGCCGAAGGCGCCGCACATCGTGCCGTCGGCCGAGCCGCCCATCGACTGGGCGGCGTCCTCGATCACCAGCAGGCTCTCGCGCTTTGCGATCGCCATGATCGCCTCGTAGTCGGCGGCAAGTCCAAACAGGTCGACCGGGATGATCGCCTTCGGCTTCAGCCTTCCTTGCTTCTTGATCATGTCGATCGCCGCCTCGAGGCTGGCGATATCGATGTTGTAGGTGTCGGGATCGACGTCGACGAAGACAGGCTCGGCCTTGGCGAGCGCCACCACTTCGGCCGTCGCGGCGAAGGTGAAGCTTGGCACGAACACGGCATCGCCCGGACCGATGCCGGCCGCAAACAGCGGCAGAAGCAGCGCATCGGTGCCGTTGGCGCAGGCCACCACATGCTTGACGCCGACGTAAGCCGCGAGCTTGTTCTCGAATTCTGCGACTTGCGGGCCGAGGATGTAACGGCCGTCTTCGACCACCGTGTCGATCGCGGCCTTCAGCCGGTCGCGGATTCGTTCGCGCTGCGCGCCAAGATCGATGAACTGCATGTCGGCCTCAGAAGCTGCCAGTAAACCGGCCCGCTGGTACCAGACTTGCCACGGCTGAAAAAGCCGCCCATGGCCAGGGCGAATTGCGCAAGTGTCGCAGCCTGTTACCGTTTTTTGCCTGCGCCATTGCCAGAAGAAGCCGGAAATCCGGGCTTCCAAGCGTATTCGAAGCGGCTCTTGTCGCGCTGTTCCGGCCCTTCGAAACATAAAGTGATCGCTCGGGCACGGATCGCCGGCGGGACCGGTCAGCCGATCAGGCGATTTCGTGCCGCCATGGCGGGTTGGCGCCGGCCCGAGATACCGTCACGGCGGCCGCCTTGGCGCCAAGCTCCAGCGCGCTGCGGATGGCTTCCTCCGAGAGGCCGCCGATCGCTGCTTTGGTGAGCAGACCCTGCTCGTGCAGCGAGGCAAGGATGCCGGCATTGAAGGTGTCGCCCGCGCCGACGGTGTCGACCACCTTCACTTTCCGCGGCACCACCGTGACCTTGTGCTCCCTGCTGTAGCCGACGGCGCCTTCGCTGCCATGGGTGACGACGATCAGGCTGGGACCGCGGTCAAGCCAGTTGCGCACGACCTCCTCGTGCGAGCCCGCTTCGTCGAACCAGTTGAGGTCTTCGTCCGACAGTTTGACGATGTCGGCCATCGCCATCATCTCGCGGATGCGCCTCAGATGCTTGGCCTTGTCCGGAATGAAGTTCGGCCGGATGTTGGGGTCGAGCATCATCACCCGGCTGTTGTGCTCGCGCCGCATGAACTCCTGATAGGCCGATCCCGCCGGTTCCGAGATCAGGCTGATCGCGCCGAACAGCATCGCCTCGATCTCGGCGCCGAGCTTCGGCAGGTCCTCGATGGCGAGCATGCGCCCGGCGGTGTTCTCGTCGTAGAACGTATAGCTCGCCTGGCCATCGGTGAGCCGCACGAAGGCGAGCGTGGTCGGCTTGGGCGAGGTGTGCGCATAGGTCGAGCTCACCTTGCTGGCTCCCAGCGCCTCGCGGAGCTGGCCGCCGAACAGGTCGGAGGAGAGACCTGAGAAGAAGCCTGCCGGAGCGCCGAGCCGTCCGAGCGCGACCGCCGTGTTGAACACCGCTCCGCCGACATAAGGCGCGAAGGCCGCTTCGCCTTCCGCTGTCGTGCGCGGCAGCATGTCGATCAGGGCTTCGCCACAGCAGAGGATCATTGTGTCTCGGTCTCCGGCGGATGGATCACGCCCTTACGGATGATGATGTTGGCATAAAGCCTGGGTTCGCTGGTCGCGACGATCGCATGCGCGGCCTTGACGCGTGCATAGAAGTCGGCCCCCGCCAGCGCAATCACCTTGTGCCCCGGCGCGCGTTTGGCGCAGACCGCTTCCATCTCGTGATGCACGGGATCGGCGAGCGCCGGATCGCCTTTGACCGAGGCGCGGAACAGGGCCTCCGGCACCGCCGCATCCACCGGCAGCACGCTCAAAACGGCGTCCAGCACCGGAATGACGGCATGGCCGTCGGCGCGGATCAGCCTGCGCGCCTGTTCCTCGGCCGGATAATTGCCGTCGACGATGGCGATCTCGTCGCCATGGCCCATGGCCCTGAGCGTCGCCAGAAGCTGCGGGCCGAGCAGCGACGGAATGCCGATCAGCATGGTCAGGCGCTCCTGGAAATCGTCGTCGGTCCGATCAGGAAGCGTTCGGAAAGCGGCAGGCTGGCGCCGCCAAGCGCCCGCGCATGGATGCCGACTGTTCCTTCGCGTACGACCGGCAGCTTCAGCCCCTCGGCGTCGATACCGGTGATCGCGTCCGTCACCGCATCGACAAGCCTCCGCCGCACGTCGAGGGGCATCCAGCCGTCGATCACCGCGGCCTCGAAATCGATGACCGACGAGGCGGCAACGATCGCATAGGCCAGCGCTTGTGCAGCACTTGCGATCCAGTCGTCGAGCTCGGCGCCGATCTCGCCCCATTCCTGCGGCGAGGTCCACAGATAGGAGCCGTCGATGCCCTTGGCGCTCAGCGCCTTTTCCAGCATGGCGATCGAGGCGACATCGATAAGCTGGGTCGGCTTGCCGTCCGGCCCGGGCACCGGCATCGAACCCAAGGCGCCGGCATTGCCGGTCGGCCCGCCGAACAGGCGGCCGTTGAGCACGATGCCGCCGCCGGCAAAGGCGCCGATATAGAAATAGACGAAGTCGCGCGCCGCGCCTGCCTGGCCGAAGACGAGCTCTGCCCCGCAAGCGGACGTGGCGTCGTTCTGCAGATAGACCGGAAAGTCGCATTGGGACTGGATGTCGGCGCGGATGTCGCGATGGCGCCATTCGTCCATGATCTCGCGTGGCGCGCCGGCTGTGTCGGCCCAGTTCCAGAGCTCGAACGGCATGGCGATCCCGAGCCCGGCGATGCGCTTGTCCTGCACCGGAGTCAGCGCCCCGCGCATTTGTTTGATCCCTGCGCCGACGAACTCCACCGTCTCGCGCGGCGCCGGATAGCGATAGGAATTCTGCAGCATCGATCGCACATTGCCGAGGAAGTCGATCAGCACCAGCTCGGCGCTGCGGCGGCCGATCTTGAGGCCGATGAAGAAAGCTCCTTCCGGATTGAGCGCCATCGGGATCGACGGCTGGCCGATCTTGCCGCGCAGCGGCGCCTGGCGCACGAGCAGCTTGTCCTCTTCCAGCTCCCGCATGATGACGGATACCGTCTGGGCCGACAGCCCGGTCATGCGCGCGATGTCGGATTTGGCGAGGCTGCCATGCTGGCGCACCAGTGACAGCACCAGCCTTTCATTGTGGTCGCGCATGCCGCTCTGGTTCGTGCCGCGATGCAGCCGGCTCTCCAGAGCCTCGGGCGAACCGTGCCTCGCAATGCCGGTCTCCACCCTGTTCCTCCCGTCGGTTTCCCCACACTGGCTTTTCGTTCAGAATGAGTGAACAGCGCAAGTCTGTCAATAATAAATAAGAGTGATTTAATTATTGACAGATGATGCGGACTGGTGTCTTTTGGGGTGGCGTCCACGCTGGGAAAAATGGTTGGATGCGCTCGAGGCGCCGGGTTGGCCGGCGTCCGGAATGGTTCCATTGGGAGGAAATCGTGACCAAGAAATCGCTGCTGAAGTCCACCGTATTCGCGGCGGCCGGGCTGGGCCTGCTCGCATTCGCCTCGTCCGCATCGGCTGCGGGCGTCGGCGCCTGCCTGATCACCAAGACCGACACCAATCCCTTCTTCGTGAAGATGAAGGAAGGCGCCACCGCCAAGGCCAAGGAACTCGGCGTCGACCTGAAGACCTATGCCGGCAAGATCGACGGCGACAGCGAGAGCCAGGTCGCGGCGATCGAGAGCTGCATTGCCGACGGCGCCAAGGGCATCCTGATCACCGCCTCTGACACCAAGGGCATCGTGCCGACGGTGAAGAAGGCGCGTGACGCCGGCCTGCTGGTGATCGCCCTCGACACGCCGCTCGATCCGATCGACGCTGCCGATGCGACCTTCGCCACCGACAATCTGGAGGCCGGCAAGCTGATCGGCGCCTGGGCCGCCGCCACGCTCGGCGACAAGGCCAAGGACGCCAAGATCGGCTTCCTCGACCTCACTCCCTCCCAGCCGACCGTCGACGTTCTGCGCGACCAGGGCTTCATGATGGGCTACGGCATCGACGTGAAGGATCCCAACAAGATCGGCGACGAAGACGATCCGCGCATCGTCGGCCACGACGTGACCAACGGCAATGAGGAAGGCGGCCGCAAGGCGATGGAAAACCTCCTGCAAAAGGACAACACCATCAACGTCATCCACACCATCAACGAGCCGGCCGCAGTCGGTGCCTACCAGGCGCTCAAGGCCGTCGGTCTGGAAAAGCAGGTGCTGATCGTTTCGGTCGACGGCGGCTGCCCGGGCGTCAAGTCGGTTGCCGAGGGCGTTATCGGCGCCACCTCGCAGCAGTACCCGCTGCAGATGGCGGCGCTCGGCATCGAGGCGATCGCCAAATTTGCCAAGGACGGAACGAAGCCGAAGCCGACCGAAGGGAAGAACTTCTTCGACACCGGCGTCAATCTCGTCACCGACAAGCCGGCCAACGGCGTCAAGTCGATCGACACCAAGGAAGGCCTCGCCAAGTGCTGGGGCTGACGCTCTGACGGTTCACAAAGCTTGCGGCTGGGGGCTTGATCCCCGGCCGCATCGGGTGGACGATGCGCCTTCGTCAAGCGCGGACAATCCTGGCGGCAGACCGGAAGAGGCGTCGACGGCGCGCGCAGCAATGAGAAGGCTGTGCGCATACGGGAGGATACATGTCTCAGATTCAGGAATTCGAGAAGGTACTTTCGGGCAGCGACTCCAGCGTCGCGGCCTTCGACGAGCACGGCAAGTCGTTCGTCAAGCGCGCCCAGCATTTCCTGCACTCCACGCCGGCGGCGGTGCCGCTGATCGTGCTGGTGCTGTCGGTCATCATCTTCGGCGTTGCCATCGGCGGCCGCTTCTTTTCGTCCTACACGCTGACGCTGATCCTGCAGCAGATCGCCATCGTCGGCATCCTGGGGGCTGCCCAGACGCTGGTCATCCTGACCGCCGGCATCGATCTTTCGATCGGCGTGGTGATGGTCATCTCGGCGGTGGTCATGGGCAACTGCGCCATCACCTATGGCATGCCGACAATCCTGGCCGTGGTGCTTGGGCTTGGCGCAGGCGCGGTTTGCGGCATGCTCAACGGCTTGTTGGTCGCCTATATGAAATTGCCGCCCTTCATCGTGACACTGGGCACCTGGAACATCGTCATGGCCACCAATTTCATCTACTCGGCCAATGAGACGATCCGCGACGCCGATGTCGACGCTCAGGCGCCGCTGCTGCATCTCTTCGCGCTGAGCTTCAGGGTCGGCTCCGCCGTGCTGACGGCCGGCGTCATCGCCATGGTCCTGTTGGTGCTGCTCTTGTGGTATGTGCTCAACCACACGGCGTGGGGCCGCCATGTCTATGCCGTCGGCGACGACCCGGAAGCGGCGAAACTCTCCGGTATCCAGACCAAGTCTGTGCTGATGGCCGTCTATACGCTTGCCGGTCTGATCGCCGCCTTCGCTGCCTGGGTGTCGATCGGCCGCAACGGCTCGATCTCGCCGTCCGCCGCCGTCACCGACTACAATCTGCAAGCGATCACCGCGACCGTGATCGGGGGCATCTCGCTCTTTGGCGGCCGCGGCTCCATCCTCGGCACGCTGTTCGGCGCCATGATCGTCGGCGTCGTCTCGATGGGCCTCAACATGCTGGGCGCTGACCCGCAATGGAAAGTGCTGCTCACCGGTGTCCTGATTATCGGCGCCGTGGCGATCGACCAGTGGATCAGAAAGGTTTCGGTGTAACCATGACCCAGCAGGCTGTTCTCACCGCGCGCGGTCTGACCAAGCGCTACGGCCGCGTGACCGCGCTCAACAACTGCGACTTCGATCTCTACCCGGGAGAAATCCTGGCCGTGATCGGCGACAACGGCGCCGGCAAGTCGACGCTCATCAAGGCGATCTCCGGCGCCGTGCATCCCGATGAAGGGGTGATTGAGCTGGACGGCAAGCAGGTCCAGTTCAAATCGCCCATCGAGGCCCGCGAGGCGGGGATCGAGACCGTCTACCAGAACCTGGCATTGTCGCCGGCGCTGTCGATCGCCGACAACATGTTTCTCGGCCGCGAGATCCGCAAACCGGGTCCGCTCGGCAGCTGGTTCCGCATGCTGGATCGTCCGGCGATGGAAAAGCGCGCCCGCGACAAGCTGACCGAACTCGGCCTGATGACCATCCAGAACATCAGCCAGGCGGTGGAGACGCTTTCGGGCGGCCAGCGCCAAGGCGTCGCCGTGGCTCGCGCCGCCGCCTTCGGATCGAAGGTGGTGATCATGGACGAACCGACGGCGGCGCTCGGTGTCAAGGAAAGTCGCCGCGTCCTCGAGCTGATCCTCGACGTCAAGAAGCGCGGCCTGCCGATCGTGCTCATCTCGCACAACATGCCGCATGTCTTCGAGGTTGCCGATCGCATCCACATCCACCGGCTTGGACGGCGTCTATGCGTCGTCGATCCGAAGCAGATTTCGATGTCGGATGCCGTCGCGCTCATGACCGGCGCCAAGAAGCCGCCGGAGGACGCGCTGGCGGCCTGATTTCCATCCACCATAGCAATTGGCCGCAGGTGCATCGGATGGACACTCCGTCCTAAATCGATTTAACATTATATGCTGCAGTGCGGCAAACTGGGGTAGGAGAAACGGTGAAAGCCGCTATGATCAGGCCAACCGAACGAGAGGCGATATGAAGCCCGCCATGACGATCGAAGCCCCCGCTCTCGACCACCCCGATCCCAGGACGCTCGCCGAAGAAGTCTTGATGTCGCTCAAATACCGGGTCGGCAAGGACACCACCGTCGCAACGCCCTACGACTGGCTGACCGCCTCGATCAAGGTGGTGCGCGACCGCGTCGTCGATCACTGGATCCAGGCGACCAAGGAAGCCTACGACCAGCAGGAAAAGCGCGTCTACTATCTCTCGCTCGAATTCCTCATCGGGCGCCTGATGCGCGACGCCTTCTCCAATCTCGGCCTGATGGAGAACATGCGCGAGGCGCTGGCATCGCTCGGCGTGGATCTCGACCTCATCGCCGGCCTCGAACCGGACGCAGCCCTCGGCAATGGCGGTCTCGGCCGGCTCGCCGCCTGCTTCATGGAAAGCATGGCAACGGTCGATATTCCCGCCCACGGCTACGGCATCCGCTACGCCAACGGCATGTTCCGGCAGGAGATCCATGACGGCTGGCAGGTCGAGCTGCCGGAGACCTGGCTCGACCATGGCAACCCATGGGAGTTCGAGCGGCGCGAACGTTCCTTCGAGGTCGGCTTCGGCGGTTCGGTGGAATCGATCACCTCAAAGGACGGCCGCCTGGAGCGCCATGTCTGGAGGCCCAACGAGCATGTGCTGGCGGTCGCTTATGACACGCCGGTCGCGGGCTGGCGCGCCAAGCGCGTCAACACGCTGCGGCTGTGGTCCGGCATGCCGATCGACCCGATTCTGCTCGACAAGTTCAATGCCGGCGACCACATCGGCGCGCTCGCCGAAAGCAACAAGGCCGACGCGCTGTCGCGCGTTCTCTATCCGGCCGACTCGCACATGGCCGGGCAGGAGCTCCGGCTGCGCCAGGAATATTTCTTCTCGACTGCTTCGCTGCAGGACATCGTCCAGCGCCACCTCAGCCAGTACGGCGACCTGAAGTCGCTGCCCGACAAGGCCGCGATCCACCTGAACGACACCCATCCGGCCGTCGCCGTGCCGGAGCTGATGCGGCTTCTGATGGACGTTCACGGCATGGATTTCGACCTTGCCTGGGACATCACCAAGCGTACCTTCGCCTACACCAACCACACGTTGCTGCCGGAGGCGTTGGAAAGCTGGCCGGTGCCGCTGTTCGAGCGTCTGTTGCCGCGCCACATGCAGATCGTCTACGCCATCAATGCCCAGGTTCTCCTGGAGGCGCGGGCCACCGGAAAATTCTCGGGCGAGCAGATCGCCCGCATCTCGCTGATCCAGGAAAATGGCGACCGCCGCGTGCGCATGGGCAATCTCGCTTTCGTCGGCTCGCATTCGATCAACGGCGTCTCGGCGCTGCACACCGATCTGATGAAGGAGACGGTGTTTGCCGATCTCCACAAGCTCTATCCCGACCGCATCAACAACAAGACCAACGGCATCACGCCCAGGCGCTGGCTGATCCAGTGCAATCCCGGCCTGACCGCGCTTGCCCGCGAAGCGATCGGGAACCGCTTCATGGACGACATCGAGGCGATCAAGGATCTCGATCCTCTTGCCGGCGACTCCGCTTTCCGCGAGAAGTTTGCCGCCGTGAAGCGCCAGAACAAGGTGAGGCTTGCAAACCTAGTCGCCGACCGGCTCGGCATCAGGCTCGATCCTTCAGCGCTGTTCGACATCCAGGTCAAGCGCATCCACGAATACAAGCGCCAATTGCTCAACATTCTGGAGGCGATCGCGCTCTACGACCAGATCCGCTCGCATCCCGAGCGGGACTGGATGCCGCGGGTTAAATTCTTCGGCGGCAAGGCGGCGCCGAGCTACCACAACGCCAAGCTCATCATCAAACTGGCCAACGACGTCGCCCGGGTGATCAACGGCGATCCCTCGACGCGCGGCCTGCTCAAGGTTGTGTTTGTCCCGAACTACAATGTCAGCCTCGCCGAGGTGATGATGCCGGCGGCCGATCTTTCCGAGCAGATCTCGACCGCCGGCATGGAGGCTTCCGGCACCGGCAACATGAAGTTTGCCCTCAACGGCGCCTTGACCATCGGCACGCTCGACGGCGCCAATGTCGAGATCAAGGAGCGCGTCGGCGACGACAACATCTTCATCTTCGGCCTCACCACCGCCGAGGTCGCCGAACGCCGCGACAACGGCTACAATCCGCGCGGCGTGATCGCGTCCTCGCCGGAGTTGTCGCAGGCGGTGTCGGCGATCTCCTCCGGCGTCTTCTCGCCTGACGATCCCAACCGCTACCGCGACCTCATGAACGGCCTTTATCAGAGCGACTGGTTCATGGTGGCGGCCGATTTCGACTCCTACGCCGCCTGCCAGCGCGAGGTCGACGATGTCTGGCGCAACAGTCCCGACTGGTACGCGCGCGCCATCCGCAATGTCGCCCGCGTCGGCTGGTTCTCGTCCGATCGCACCATTCGCCAATACGCGAAAGAAATCTGGAACGTACCTGTCTGATGTGATTGCATGAGGCTGCCGACAACGTGGACGTGCATGTCGCCCAAAAGTGCCTAGCCGTTTTGGGCCAACATATGCACAAACCAGAATAGTTCCCAGGGAGGGACGCCGCCTGATGAGGAAGCCGCGCGCGACCGCTGCAACAAGCGGGCCGGACGGACTGGCGCCAGCCGGCGATGTCGCGGCCATTGTCGCCGGAACACATGGCGATCCCTTTGCAATTCTGGGTGTGCACGCGGCCGGCAAGGGCTTTGTCGCCCGCTGCTTCGTACCCAATGCCGAATGCGTCACCGCCTATACGCTCACCGGCAAGGAAGCCGGGGAACTCGTGCGCAGCAACGATGCCGGCTTCTTCGAGGGCAAGCTTTCGATCCGCAAGCGTCAGCCGTTGCGCTATCACGCGAGGAATGCCGGCGGCGACTGGTGGCTGACCGACCCTTATTCCTTCGGCCCGGTGCTGGGCCCGATGGACGACTACTACATGGCGGAGGGCTCACACCTGAGGCTCTTCGACAAGCTCGGCGCCCATATCATCGAGCATGAGGGGACCACCGGCGTGCATTTCGCGGTATGGGCTCCCAACGCCCGGCGCGTCTCGGTGGTCGGCGCCTTCAACGACTGGGACGGCCGCCGGCACACCATGCGCGACCGCAAGGACACCGGCATCTGGGAGCTGTTCATTCCGGACCTCGGCGCCGGCCAGCCTTACAAGTTCGAGATCATCGGTCCCGACGGCGTGCGCCTGCCCCTCAAGGCCGATCCGTTCGCCTTCGAGTCCGAGCTGCGCCCGGCGACCGCTTCGGTGACGGCGCCGCCGATGGCGCATCAATGGGGCGACGAGGCGCATCGCAGCTTCTGGCAAAAGGCCGATCCGCGGCGCGAGGCGATCTCGATCTACGAAGTCCATGCCGGCTCGTGGCAGCGGCGCGATGACGGCACCTTCCTCACCTGGGACGAGCTCGCCGCGCAGCTGATTCCTTACGTGGTCGAAACCGGCTTCACCCATATCGAGTTCCTTCCGATCTCGGAGCACCCCTACGATCCGTCCTGGGGCTACCAGACGACCGGCCTTTATGCGCCGACCGCGCGCTTCGGCGATCCCGATGGCTTCGCCCGCTTCGTCGACGGTGCGCATCGTGCCGGCGTCGGCGTCATCCTCGACTGGGTGCCGGCGCATTTCCCCGTCGACGAGCATGGGCTGGTGAAGTTCGACGGCACCGCGCTCTACGAGCATGCCGACCCGCGCCAGGGTTTTCACCCCGACTGGAATACCGCCATCTACAATTTCGGCCGCCGCGAGGTGGTGTCGTTCCTCGTCAACAACGCGCTGTTCTGGGCCGAAAAATACCATGTCGACGGTTTGCGCGTCGACGCTGTCGCCTCGATGCTCTACCTCGATTATTCGCGCAGGTCAGGCGAGTGGATCCCCAACGAGAAAGGCGGGCGCGAGAATTTGCAGGCGGTCAGCTTCCTGCAGAAGATGAACAAGGAGCTTTACGGCCATCATCCCGGGGTGATGACGATCGCCGAAGAATCGACCTCATGGCCGAAGGTATCGCAGCCGGTGCATGAAGGCGGGCTCGGCTTCGGCTTCAAATGGAACATGGGCTTCATGCACGACACGCTGGAGTATTTCTCCAAGGAGCCGATCTACCGCAAGCACCATCACAACGACATCACCTTCGGCCTTGTCTACGCTTTCTCCGAGAATTTCGTCCTGCCGCTCTCCCATGACGAGGTCGTGCACGGCAAGGGCACGCTGCTCCACAAGATGGCAGGCGACGACTGGCAGAAATTCGCCACGCTGCGCGCTTACTACGCCTTCATGTGGGGTTATCCCGGCAAGAAGCTCCTGTTCATGGGCCAGGAATTCGCCCAGCGCCGCGAGTGGAGCGAGGAACGCGCGCTCGACTGGAATCTGCTGGAGCACGCCCCGCACCGCGGCGTCCGGCAGGCAGTGCGGGACTTGAACTACCTCTATCGTTCGCGCCCGGCGCTGCATGCGCGCGACTGCGAGCCGGAAGGCTTCTCCTGGCTGATCGTCGACGATCGCGACAATTCGGTCTTTGCCTGGCTGCGCAGCGCGCCGGACGGCAACCCGATCGCCGTCATTTCCAACTTCACGCCGGTGCCGCGCGAGAACTATCGCGTGCCGCTGCCAAAGGCGGGCGAGTGGCGCGAGATCATCAACACTGACGCCGCCGAGTATGGCGGCTCCGGCATGGGCAATGGCGGCATGATCGTGGCGAGCGGGGAAGGGGGCGGCACGTCGGCGACGATGCTCTTGCCGCCGCTGTCGACGATCATGCTGGAATTCGTCGCGGACGAAGCAAAGGTCCGGACAGCTTAGGAGGGAGGCAAACGATGGCAGAGATCAAGAGAACCCAGCCGCTGGCGCGCGATGCCATGGCCTATGTGCTGGCCGGCGGCCGCGGCAGCCGCCTCAAGGAGCTGACCGACCGGCGCGCCAAGCCCGCCGTCTATTTCGGCGGCAAGACGCGCATCATCGATTTTGCGCTGTCCAATGCGCTCAACTCCGGCATTCGCCGTCTCGGCGTCGCCACCCAATACAAGGCGCACTCGCTGATCCGCCACCTGCAGCGTGGCTGGAACTTCCTGCGCCCCGAACGAAACGAGAGCTTCGACATCCTGCCCGCCTCGCAGCGCGTCTCGGAAACGCAGTGGTACGAGGGCACGGCGGATGCGGTCTACCAGAACATCGATATCATCGAGGCCTATGGCCCCGAATACATGGTCATCCTAGCCGGCGACCACATCTACAAGATGGATTACGAGCTGATGCTGCGCCAGCACGTCGATGCCGGCGCCGATGTCACCGTCGGCTGCCTCGAAGTGCCGCGCATGGAGGCGACCGGCTTCGGCGTCATGCATGTCGACAAGAAGGACACCATCATCTCCTTCATCGAGAAACCCGCCGACCCGCCCGGCATACCGGACAAGCCGGACCATGCGCTGGCCTCGATGGGCATCTATGTCTTCAAGACCAAGTTCCTGATGGAGCAGTTGCGCCGCGACGCGGCCGAGCCAGGATCCAGCCGCGACTTCGGCAAGGACATCATCCCCTACATCGTCCAGCACGGTAAGGCGATCGCCCACCGCTTCGCCAAATCCTGCGTCCGCTCCTCGCACGAGTCGGAGCCTTACTGGCGCGACGTCGGGACGGTGGACGCCTATTGGGAAGCCAATATCGACCTGACCGATGTCACGCCCGAACTCGATCTCTACGACCGGGATTGGCCGATCTGGACCTATGCCGAATTGAAGCCGCCGGCCAAATTCGTGCATGACGAGGACGGCCGTCGCGGCGAGGCGATCTCCTCGCTGGTGTCCGGCGACTGCATCGTTTCCGGCGCATCGCTGCGCCGCAGCCTGATCTTCACCGGCGCGCGCATCAATTCCTATGCGAAGCTCGAGGAAGTGGTGATGCTGCCCGACGTTCAGGTTGGGCGCAACGCGCGCCTCAAGCGCGTCGTCATCGACCATGGCGTCCACATCCCGGAGGGGCTGGTGGTCGGCGAGGATGCGGCACTCGACGCCAAGCGCTTCCGCGTTTCGGAAAAGGGCATCTGCCTGATCACTCAGGATATGATCAACAAGCTGTCAACCTGATAGGGTTGATCGGCAAGTTGTCAGTCTGATCAACAAGCTGTCACTTTAGCCGTGGATCTTAGGCGCATGCAGGTTCTGTCCGTCACGCCCGAAATCTTCCCGCTGATCAAGACCGGCGGGCTTGCCGACGTGACCGGTGCCCTGCCGATCGCGCTCGCCAGCAAGGGCGTGGCGATGCGCACGCTCATCCCCGGCTATCCGGTGGTGATGGACGCTTTCAAGAAAAAGAAGGCCGTCTATCAGTACCCGCTGCTGCAGGGCGGCAAGGCTTCGGTTCACGCCGTCAAGATCGGCGAGCTCGAGCTCTTCGTGCTCGACGCGCCGCATCTTTTCGACCGCCAGGGCGGGCCCTATGGTACCGCCTCCGGCTCCGACTGGCCCGACAACTGGCGGCGCTTCGCGGCGCTGAGTCAGGTCGGCGGCGACATCGCCGGCGGCGCGATCTCCGGCTACCAGCCAGACCTCGTGCATGCCCATGACTGGCAGTCGGCAATGACGCTCGCCTACATGCGCTACGGCAATGCGATCGGCGTGCCGTCGCTGATCACCGTGCATAATCTTGCTTTTCAGGGACAGTTCGGCTCCGGCATTTTCGGCGAGCTCGGCCTGCCGGGCGTGGCGATGCAGCTCGATGGCGTCGAATATTATGGCGGCGTCGGCTTCCTCAAGGCCGGCCTGCAGGCCGCCTGGGCGATCACCACGGTGAGCCCGACCTACGCGCAGGAAATCCGCTCGCCGGAATTCGGCATGGGCCTCGACGGCCTGATCAACATGCGCGCCGTCGACCTCTACGGCATCGTCAATGGCATCGATGTCGACATCTGGAACCCGGCGACCGATAAGCACCTGGTCGCCAACTATTCGGCCGAGACGCTGGAAGCGCGCGACCTGAACCGCAAGGCCGTGGAGGACCGCTTCAGCCTCGAGCCTGACGACAGCCCGATTGTCTGCGTGGTCAGCCGTCTGACCTGGCAGAAGGGCATGGACATTTTGGCTGCCGTGGTCGACGGCGTCGTTCAGCGTGGGGCACGACTGGCGGTTCTGGGCTCGGGCGATGCCGGCCTCGAAGGCTCGCTGCTCGCCGCGGCCGCGCGGCATCGCGGCCGCGTCGGCGTCGTCATCGGCTATGACGAGGCGCTCTCCCACATCATGCAGGGCGGTTGCGACGCCATCGTCATCCCTTCACGCTTCGAGCCCTGCGGCCTGACCCAGCTCTATGGATTGCGCTATGGCTGCGTGCCGGTCGTCGCCCGCACCGGCGGCCTCGCCGACACCATCATCGACGCCAACGAGGCGGCACTTTCGGCCGGCGTTGCCACCGGTTTCCAATTCGCGCCGAACAATGGCGGCGCCCTCCTGCACGCCATCCGTCGCCTTGTCGAAGCGCATGCCAGACCCGCCGCCTGGGCCTCGATCCAGCGCCAGGGCATGAAGGCCGACGTTTCCTGGGACAAGAGCGCCGAGAAATATGTCGAACTCTATCGCTTGCTGCTTTCAAAAAGGGCTGCCTGAGGCATGATCAAAACCGTCCCTACCAAACCCTATACCGACCAGAAGCCCGGCACCTCCGGCCTGCGCAAGAAGGTGCCTGTCTTCCAGCAGGAGCACTATGCCGAGAACTTCATCCAGTCGATCTTCGACGCGCTGGAAGGTTTTCAGGGCAAGACGCTGGTGATCGGCGGCGACGGCCGTTTCTACAACCGCGAGGTCATCCAGACGGCCATCGCCACGGCCGCTGCGAACGGCTTCGGCAAGGTGATGGTCGGGCAGGGCGGCATCCTGTCGACGCCGGCCGCGTCCAACATCATCCGCAAATACAAGACCTTTGGCGGCATCATCCTGTCGGCCAGCCACAATCCGGGAGGCCCGCACGAGGACTTCGGCATCAAATACAATGCCGGCAACGGCGGCCCTGCGCCGGAGAAGATCACCGACGCGATCTTCGAAAAGTCCAAGACGATCTCGAGCTTCAAGATCGCCGACATCGGCACCGTCGACATCGACACGATCGGCACCTTCCAAGCCGGCGGCATGACGGTCGAGGTGTTCGACCCGGTCAAGGACTATGCCGAGCTGATGGAGAGCCTGTTCGACTTCGACGCCATCCGCGCGAATTTCAAATATGGCTTCCGCATGCGCTTCGACGCCATGCACGCGGTGACCGGCCCCTATGCCAAGGAGATCCTCGAGCGTAGGCTCGGCGCCCCGGCCGGGACCTGCCGCAATTTCAAGCCGCTGCCCGATTTCGGCGGCCATCACCCCGATCCGAACCTGGTCCATGCCAAACATCTCTATGACGAGATGATGGGGCCGGACGCGCCGGATTTCGGCGCCGCTTCCGACGGTGACGGCGACCGCAACCTGATCATCGGCAAGGGCATCTTCGTAACGCCCTCGGATTCTCTGGCGATGCTGGCCGCCAATGCGCATCTGGCGCCCGGCTACAAGGAAGGCCTGAAGGGCATCGCCCGCTCGATGCCGACCAGCGGAGCGGCCGATCGCGTCGCCGAGAAGCTCGGCGTCGGCATCTACGAGACGCCGACCGGCTGGAAGTTTTTCGGCAATCTGCTCGACGCCGGCATGGCGACGATCTGCGGCGAGGAAAGCGCCGGCACCGGTTCCAACCATGTGCGCGAGAAGGACGGGCTGTGGGCCGTGCTTCTGTGGCTCAACATCCTCGCTGTGCGGGGCGAGAGCTGCAAGGACATCGTCACCAAGCACTGGGAAAGCTACGGCCGCAACTATTATTCGCGCCACGACTATGAGGAGGTCGAGACAGACCGCGCCAACGCACTGGTCGACGAATTGCGCGCCAAGCTCGGCTCGCTGCCCGGCACCAGCGTGCGCGGCATGAAGATCGCCAGCGCCGACGACTTCGCCTATCACGACCCGGTCGACGGCTCGGTGAGCAAAAACCAGGGCATCAGGATCCTGTTCGAGGGCGGCTCGCGCGTCGTGTTCCGGCTCTCCGGCACCGGCACTTCCGGCGCCACGCTGCGCGTCTATATCGAGCGTTACGAGCCCGACAAGGCGAGGCATGACCTCGACACGCAGGAAGCGCTCGCCGACCTCATCGCCGCCGCCGACGACATCGCCGGCATCAAGAGCCACACCGGTCGCAACAAGCCGAGCGTGATTACTTGAAAGTGGTGAGGATTTCCCCTTCTCCCCTTGTGGGAGAAGGTGGCCGAGCGAAGTTCGGGCGGTTGAGGGGTGCTCCAGCTTGGCGCAAACCCGTGTCCAGAACATCGACGCCTCATTCCTTCCAACGCCCCTCATCCGTCTCGGCGCTGCGCGCCGATCCACCTTCTCCCACAAGGGGAGAAGGGGAGAGGCCCGCATGACCCTCGGCGCCAGCATCACTCCCGAAGGCATCCGCTTTGCCGTTTGCTCCTCATCGGCCAGACGTCTTTGGGTCTCGCTCTTCGACGACAGCGGCGCGCGCGAGATCGACCGGCTGGAACTCAACCCGGAAGGCGAGGGCGTGCATGCACTCCTTGTCCCCGGCCTTGGGAACGGCACGCGTTACGGTTTTCGCGCCGACGGCGACTATGCGCCGGAGCGCGGCCTCTGGTTCGATCCGAACAAGCTTCTCATCGATCCGTATGCCGTCGAGGTCGATCGTCCATACCAATATCACTGGAGGCTGGCCGCCAAACGCAATGAAGGCGCCGACACGTCCTCGCTCATGCCAAAGGCAATTGCTCATTCCCTGCCCAAACTGCAGCCGCCCCAGCCGCCGCTGTTCCGGCCCGGCGGCCTGATTTACGAACTCAACGTCCGCTCCTTCACCAGGCTGCATCCGGACGTCCCTGACGTGCAGCGCGGCACCATCGCGGCGCTTGCCCATCCGGCTGTCGTCGAGCATCTGAAGCGTCTCGGCGTTTCCGCCGTCGAGTTGATGCCGATCACGGCCTCGATCGACGAGCGCCATTTGCCGCCGCTGGGGCTGAACAATGCCTGGGGCTACAACCCCGTCACCTTCATGGCGCTCGATCCCCGCCTGGCACCGGGCGGCCTGAGCGAATTGCGCGATACCGTCGCGGCGCTGAGTGAAGCGGGTATCGGCACGATCCTCGACCTCGTCTTCAACCACACCGGCGAAAGCGACCGGCTCGGGCCGACACTGTCGCTGCGCGGCCTCGACGCCCGGACCTATTACCGGCACATGCCGGACGGCCGACTGGCCAATGACACCGGCACCGGCAACACCGTCGCCTGCGACCACCCGGTCGTGCAGAGGATGGTGCTCGACACGCTGCGCCATTTCGTCCGCCATGCCGGCGTCGACGGCTTCCGCTTCGATCTGGCGCCGGTGCTCGGCCGCGTTGACGGCACGTTCGATCCGGAGGCGCCGCTTCTCGAAGCCATCGCCGGCGACCCCGTGCTCGCCGACCGCGTGCTGATCGCCGAGCCATGGGATATTGGCGCGACCGGCTACCAGCTCGGCAATTTCCGGCCGCCATACCTTGAATGGAACGACCGCTATCGCGATGACGTCCGGCGTTTTTGGCGCGGCGACACGGGCGCGATCGGCGCTTTAGCCACGCGGCTTGCCGGCTCCTCCGATGTCTTCGGCAGGGCGGGCCAGCCGGTGAGCCGCAGCGTCAATTTCATCGCCGCGCATGACGGCATGACGCTGGCCGACATCGTTGCCTATGAGAAGAAGCACAATGCGGCCAATGGCGAGCACAATCGCGACGGCCACAATGACAATCTGTCGTGGAACAACGGTGTCGAGGGCGAGACCGATGACGCCGAAATCGCCAAGGCCCGCTTCGGTGACCAGCGCGCGCTGCTTGCGACGCTCTTTGCCTCGCGCGGCACCATCATGCTGACCGCCGGCGACGAGTTCGGCCGCACACAGAAGGGCAACAACAACGCCTATGCGCAGGACAACGCCATCACCTGGCTCGACTGGGCCGGCCGCGACCGGGCGCTGGAGCGGTACACAGCAGCGCTTGCGCAACTGCGCCGTGCCTTTCCGCCGTTATCCGACACGAATTTCCTGACCGGCAAAGCTGCAGACGGAATGGAAATCCCGGACGTCGAGTGGTTGACCGAAACCGGCGCACCGCTCGGCGAGGCCGACTGGAACGATCCCGGCCGTCACCGCCTCGTCATGATCCTCGGCGATAGCCAGCGCGGTCGCCTTGCCGTCATGGTCAATGGCGACAGCCGCCAATGCGTCTTCACCTTGCCGCCGCGAGATGGCTACGAGTGGCGTTCGGCGATCAAGACGCAGGCGATCGACCTTGCGCGGCCGCTGCCCGGCCGCACCATCAATTTCATGATCGAGCGCAGGGCGGCCGGAAACGCCCACGCCGGGAAGGGTTCGTAATGGCTGGTGGGAATGCCGAATGGTGGCGCGGCTGCGTGGTCTACCAGATCTATCCGCGCTCCTTCCAGGATACGAACGGCGACGGCAGCGGCGATCTCAAGGGGGTAACGTCGCGTCTTGCCCATGTCGCTTCGCTCGGCGTCGACGCCGTCTGGCTCTCGCCCTTCTTCAAGTCGCCGATGGCCGACATGGGCTATGACGTGTCGGACTATCGCGATGTCGATCCGATGTTCGGCACACTGGAGAATTTCGACGCGCTGGTCGCCGAGGCGCACCGGCTCGGCCTCAAGCTCATCATCGACCAGGTGATCTCGCATTCGTCCGACAAGCACGAATGGTTTGTCGAGAGCCGCGCCAGCCGTGACAACGCCAAGGCGGACTGGTATGTCTGGGCCGACGCCAAGCCGGATGGCAGTGCGCCCAACAACTGGCAGTCGCTGTTCGGCGGGCCGGCCTGGGAGTGGGACGCCACCCGCCGGCAATACTACATGCACAATTTTCTGGCCGCGCAGCCGGATCTGAATTTCCACAATCCGGAGGTGCAGGATGCGGTGCTTGACACCGTGCGCTTCTGGCTGGAGCGCGGCGTTGACGGGTTCCGGCTGGATACCGTGAACTACTATGTCCACGACCGCTGGCTGCGCGACAACCCGCCGCTGGCTTCAAGCGTCGCCGGCACCAACGTCGCCACCACCACCTACGCCTTCCAGGAGCATCTCTTCGACAAGACGCGCCCCGAGAATCTCGATTTCCTGAAGCGCTTCCGCGCGTTGCTCGACGAATATCCGGACCGTGCCGCCGTCGGCGAAGTGGGCGATGAGGAGCGCTCGCTGCAGACGCTCGCCGCCTACACCTCCGGCGGCGACAAATTGCAGATGTGCTACACCTTCGACCTGCTCGGCCCGCAATTCTCGGCCGCCCATGTGCGCGGCTGCGTCGAGGCGTTCGAGAACGCGGTTGCCGACGGCTGGGTATGCTGGGCCTTCTCCAACCACGACGTCATGCGCCATGTCAGCCGCTGGACGCAGCCGGGCGAAAATCCTGATGCGGTAGCGAAATTCGCGATCGCGCTGCTGTCCTGCCTGCGCGGCTCGATCTGCCTCTACCAGGGCGAGGAGCTTGGGCTGGAGGAAGCCGAGCTTGCCTATGAGGACCTGCGCGATCCGCTGGGCGTCCGTTTTTGGCCGGGCGTGAAGGGCAGGGACGGCTGCCGCACTCCGATGGTTTGGGAGGCCGGGGCCGAAAATGGTGGCTTCTCCGCGGCCAAGCCCTGGCTGCCGGTACCGCCGTCGCATCGCGCCCGCGCGGTCGATGTGCAGGAGGGCGAGGACGGTTCTGTCCTTGCCGCCTATCGCTCGATGCTGGCCTTGCGCAAGCGCCATCCGGCGCTGATCGCCGGCTCGATCCGGTTCCTAGGGGCGGAGGGCGATGTGCTTGCTTTCATCCGTCAGCGCGAAAACGAGAACTTGTTATGCGTCTTCAACTTCGCTGGTGAGCCGGCGAACTGGACGCTGCCGGCCGAGATCAGCGATGTCGAGATAACGGTTCTTGCCGTAGACGTCGCCGGCGTGCTTGGCGGTGCTCTCGGAGAAATTGCGCTGGCGCTGCCGCCTGTAGGGTGCTTCGTCGGGAGAATTGGCTGACGGTCGCTACTGCACCAGCACCGAGCGTCCGCAAGTCGCGCCGGTGACCCGCACATCGGCCTCGCCGACATGCACGCCAAGCACCGCAAGCACATTGTAGACGAGGTTGTCGACCGGCGCGGTGACGCCGTTGAGCAGCGTCGTCACTGCCAGCTTCACCGTGCCGAGCAGGGTGGTCGCGTCGAGACCGAGGCCGAGCGCGTTGACCGTCAGCGACAGGTTGTTCACCAGCGAGGTGGTGAGCGACTGCGTCAGGTTCTTGGTCGACACTGTCTTGATCGCCTTGTTGGCGATCTCGGTGGCGCTGAAGGTCAGATTCGTCGGCGCCATGCTGGTGACCGAGAAGCCCGACGATCCCTTGATCTGCAGCAGATTGACGTTGACCAGCAGCATCTTGAGGCTGACGTCGGCGATGTCGGCGTCGCTGAAGGATTGCGGCTTGCCGAAATCCGCGAAGCCGCTGGCGTTGCTGTCGGCGAGATGGGCCGCGACGACGCCCGGCTGCGCGGCGATGGAGACCTTGATGCTGGAGGGCCCTGTCGGGCAGCTGATGTCGGTCAGCTTGGCTTCGGCATAGGCGACCTCGATATTGAGCGGCAGGTTGACGGCAAGCAGCTTGACGCCGCCGCCCAGATTAATGCCGGCTGTGCCATTTCCGGTGCCGTTGCCGAAGCCATTGCCGTTGTTCCCGTTTCCAATCCCGACGCTGGGATTGAGCTTGATGCGCGTCTGCGCCGTGCGCACCACCGTGCCCAATTCTCCCACCGCCAGCCATGGCAAGGATTGCATGGGTTCGCCGATGGCGACCTGGAGCGTCGTCGATGTCAGTCCCGGTATCGTCGCCCCGAGATCGACCGTAACCTGGTTCGTGCCGTTGGCGAGCGCCGCGGCTGCGCTCAGCATGCTCATGGCGCTGGCGCTGACCGAAAGCCCGGCGGGCTTCTGTCCGAGCCCCAGACTGCCCACCGAACCGAGGTCGACGAGATGGCTAAGCGGGATCTTGACCGAGTTGGTGGCGCTCGAGGCCATGGTCTGCAGCGCGAGCTTGGCGGTGCGGTCGAGCCCGGGCACGTTGGCCATCGCGGTGGTGATCTGGCCGACCGTTGCCTTCGAGCCGAGCACATCCGAATAGGTACCGCCGGTCAGACGCAGCTGCGTCGCCAGCGCATCGGTGAAGGAGAGCACGTCGACATCGGCCGAGATCAGCGAATTGTAGTCCATCACACTGAGCGAGAGGTTGCCGCCCAGAAGCGCGCCGAGCAGCGCGTTGAGGACGCCGCCATTGACGCTGGCGAGCCGCGATCCGACCGAGAATGCTGCTTCGGGCTGGGCGCTTGCGGTGGCTGTCGTGCCGATCACCGGCGGCGCCATCACCGAAGCGGCGAAATAGAGCGTGCCGAGCTTCTTCATCGACACCTGGACGGCATTGTAAGGCAGCTTGCCTGCCTCGAAGCGGCTGCCGGCCGCGATCGAACTGACCCCCGAATAGCGTCCGGGCACGACCTCGACGACCGCCTTGCTGGCGGTCGGCACGATGTTGGTGCCCTGCTGCTGCACGGCCACGGACGTGATTCCGTTGTCCTTCAACGTCGTCAGTACGGCTTGCTGGGCTTTGTTGATGTTGGCGGCGGCGGTGATCGCGGCGAGGTCGACGATCGACTGCGCGGCGCGGCGTTCGTTATAGAGCGAGCCCTCATCGATCGCGAACGCGGTCAGCGTCAGCGCCACTGGCGTGCAGAGCGCGGTCATAACCGCGAAATTGGCGCGCCGGTCGGCGATCAGCCGTCGCGCAGCATCCATCACTCCCCCCGCGGAGTAGCGCATCATATGCCTCCGACCCGGATCGTCGACTGGCGCTGGATCGTAGTCCCCGGCAACGGCAGCGTCCGGAACAGGCTCCAGATCGGCAGGTCGCGCGCGTCATAGCTGACTGAGACGATGAACTGGCTGCCGTCGACGGTACTGTCCTTGGCGTCGACCGTCAGCTTTTTCGGGTCGACAAAAGCATAGCCCGCGACGTCATGGCTGATGAAATCGGTGACCAGCGCCTGGCGCTCCGTCTGGTTGAGGCCGGCGATCGCCGTTCGCGCCGCGTCGGCGGCGATCTGCTGGACCGAATGGCTGGCGCCGAAATAGATTCCGTATGCAACCATTCCGAGCAATAGCAGGATGAAGATCGGCGCCAGCATGGCGAATTCGACCGCAGACGTGCCCGCGGCGTCAGCCCGGAAACGGAACCAAGGAGCAAGGAAATTTCGGTTCTTCAGCATGGGCCGGAGAATGCCAAAACCTGCTTGCAAAAACAGAAAACGGCTGGGACAACCGAAAGGTGCACACAGTTGAACGGGACGCCTAAGCTTTAGATATCGCTGTTTTAGCGAAACGCTGCTCACTCAACGTCAAGCAGCGGGCAGTTGAAATAAGATATTCCTCTGTCTAGTCTCCCGCCACCAGCCGCCGGAAGGGAACCGGGGCGCGCTCAAAAGGGACCCGTTGACGGTTCCGGGGCGTCAACACTCAAGGCGTGGTTGAGGGGCCGCGCCAACAAGGGAGAGACTTCATGCTCAAAAACCTGCTGAAGGCGACCGTGTTCGCCACCACGATGGCTTTGGCGACCGGTGCTTTCTACACGCCCGCCTTTGCCGAGACCGTCTACAATCGCGGATCCGCTGCCGAGGCGGAGACGGTCGATCCGCACAAGACGTCGACGGTCTACGAGGCCGATATTATACGCGACCTGTTCCAGGGCCTCGTCATGCATGACCCGAAGACGAACCTCATTCCGGGCGCCGCCGAAAGCTGGACGGTGTCCGACGACGGCACTGTCTACACCTTCAAGCTGCGCAAGGACGGCCTGTGGTCGGATGGCAGCCCGGTGACGGCGGACGACTTCGTCTACTCGTTCCATCGGCTGGAAGACCCGGCCACCGCTGCAGAATACGCCTCGATGCTCTATCCGGTGAAAGGCGCCGAGGACTTCAACACGAAGAAAGGCAAGGCTGAGGATATGGGCGTGAAGGCGATCGACGCCAACACCCTGCAAGTCACGCTGAAGGCGCCGACGCCCTACTTCCTGGAGATGCTGACCCACCAGGCGACCTATCCGGTCAACAAGGCTTCGATCGACAAGCTCGGCGCGGACTGGATCAAACCGGGCAAGCTGGTCTCCAACGGCGCCTATACCTTGGCGGAGTGGATTCCCAACGACCACATGAAACTGGTCAAGAACTCGAAGTTCTGGGACGCCGCGAGCGTCAAGCTCGACGTGGTCAACTACATCCCGACCGAGGATCGCTCGTCCGCGATGAAGCGCTTCGAGGCCGGCGAACTCGACAGCTATGGCGACCTGCCGACCGAACAGCTCGCCGATCTCAAAACCAAATTCGGTGACCAGATCCGTGTGGGGCCATATCTCGGCACCTATTATTATGCGGTCAAGACCGATAAGGCGCCTTGGGACAACGTCGAGCTGCGCAACGCCATCTCGATGGCGATCGATCGCGACTTCCTCGCCGAGAAGGTCTGGCAGAACTCGATGCTGCCCGGCTATTCGATGGTGCCTCCGGGCATCGAGGGCTACACGCCGGCACTGGCCAAATACGCCGACATGTCTCAGATCGACCGCGAGGATGCGGCCAAGAAAGTGCTGGAAAAGCTTGGCTATACACCCGAGCATCCGTTGAAGATGGAGATCCGCTACAACACCTCGGAGAACCACAAGAACACCGCGGTCGCCATCCAGGAACAGCTGAAGCCGCTCGGCATCGAGGTGACGCTGCTCAACACCGACACCAAGACCCACTATGGCTTCCTCGAGCAGAAGGGCAACTACGACGTCGCCCGCGCCGCCTGGATCGCCGACTACAAGGATCCGGAGACCTTCCTCGGCATCTCGCGCAAGGCGAGCGGCAACAACTACTCGAACTATAACAGCCCTGCCTATGAAGCCGCCATGGACAAGGCAGCCGCCGCCGGCGGCAAGCCTGAGGAGCGCATGAAGGACCTCGCCGCAGCGGAGCGCATCCTCGTCGACGATGTCGGCCAAATCCCGCTGCTCTACTACAGCTACCACGACATCGTTTCCTCCAAGCTGCATGGCTTCGAGGACAATGTGATGGACATTCATCCGTCTCGCTTCATCTCCAAGGACTGACAAGGAACCTTGGCCGTGCCGCCGCTCTCTTTTAGGGAGCGGCGGCCGCGGTCTGTCGTCGTGCCGGGCCGAAAGTCGCATTGGATTTTCGGCGATCGCGGTGCGAAGATCAGAGATGCCAGCGCGCCACGATCTCGTCTGGAGAGCCGTCGCCCTGGCTGAAGCGGGGCGCCGATGCTGCGTTATGTCTTCCGGCGGCTATTGACCGCCATCCCGACGCTGTTCGTCATCGTGACGGTGGCGTTCTTCCTGATCCGCGTCGCGCCAGGCGGCCCGTTCAACCAGGAGCGGGGCTTGAGCCCCGAAATCAGGGCCAATCTCGAAGCCCAGTTCGGCCTCGACGATCCGCTCTGGCTGCAATATCTCCACTATCTCGGCAATCTTTTGCGCGGCAGTTTCGGACCGAGCTACAACCTGCCGGATTTCACCGTCACCGAACTCTTCGCCAAGGGCCTGCCGATCTCGGTGCAGATCGGTACCTCGGCGCTGGTGCTGGCGCTGCTGCTCGGCTCGATCCTCGGCACGATCGCCGCGCTCAACCAGAATAAAATAGCCGACTATTCGGTGATCGCTCTAGCCACCGCCGGCAGCACCATCCCCACCTTCGTCACCGCGCCGGTGATCCAGCTCGTCTTCGGCCTTTCCTGGAAGCTGTTGCCGATCGGCGGCTGGGGCGACGGCGCCTTAATCAACAAGGTCGGGCCGGTGCTGACGCTCGCCCTGCCGCAGATCGCCATCGTCGCCCGCTTGATGCGCGGCTCGATGATCGAGAGCCTGCGCTCGCACCACATCCGCACCGCCCGCGCGCTCGGCCTCTCCGACTGGTCGGTGGTGGTCAAGCACGCGCTGCGCGGCGCCGTGCTGCCGATCGTCTCCTTCACCGGTCCGGCGGCGGCGGCGCTGCTCACCGGCTCGATCATCGTCGAGACCATCTTCTCCATTCCAGGCGTCGGCCGCTACTTCGTCGACGCCGCGCTCAACCGCGACTACACGCTGGTCATGGGAACCGTGGTGGTGATCGCGCTCTTCACCATCGTTTTCAACCTGATCGTCGATCTTCTCTATGCGGTCGTCGATCCGAGGGTGCGCTATGACTGAGCTTGCCGTAGCCGCTCCGGAGCCGATCGTCGGCCGCTCGCTCTGGGGCAATGCCTGGGCGCGGCTGAAGCGCAACCGCGCCGCCATGTTCAGCCTCTACTATCTGGCATTCATTGCCGTCATCAGCGTATTCGGCCCTATGGTCGTGCCGCATGAATACACGACCATCTACGGCGACTATGTGCGCACGCCGCCGAGCCTGTTGGCCTATCCGAAACCCGACATGATCCAGGGCGCGCTGAGCGACGCGATCAAACGCATGCGCGTCGACATCAAGGAGTGGCACCAGGACGGCAGCCGCGTCGTCGTCACCGTCACCTCCAAGAAGCCGATCGACGACCGCAATATCCGCTATCTCGACCGCTCCGACGCCTTCGACGACACGAAGATCGAGAGCAAGTCGCCCGATGGGCTCGAAATGACCATGAGCTCGGCCGTCAAGCAGCAATATTTCTTCTTCGGCACCGACAACACCGGGCGCGATCTCTTGTCTCGCACGCTGATGGCCGGGCGCATTTCGCTCGCGATCGGCCTGCTTGCCGGTGTCGTCGCCGGCGTCATCGGCGTGATCTACGGCGCGACGGCCGGCTTTGCCGGCGGCAGGGTCGACGAGGTGATGATGCGCATCGTCGACGTGCTTTACTCGCTGCCCTTCATCTTCTTCGTCATCATGCTTGTGGTGTTCTTCGGCCGCAACTTCGTGCTGATGTTCCTGGCGGTGGGGGCGGTGCTGTGGCTCGACATGGCGCGGATCGTGCGCGGCCAGGCGCTGTCGATCCGCAGGCAAGAATACGTTCAGGCGGCGGAAGCGATGGGCGTCGGCCAGCGCGGCATCCTCGTGCGCCACGTCATCCCCAACCTGCTCGGGCCGGTGGTGATCTACATGACGCTGCTGGTGCCGCAGGTCATCATCCTGGAAAGCTTCCTGTCCTTCCTCGGGCTTGGCGTGCAGGAGCCGATGACCAGTTGGGGCGTGCTGATTTCGGTCGGTGCCAAGAACATCGGCTATGCCAACTGGCTGCTGTTGTTCCCGGCCTTCTTCCTGGTTTCGACGCTGTTCGCGCTGAACTTTGTCGGCGACGGCCTGCGCGACGCGCTCGACCCCAAAGATCGATAAGGATGGGGATCGCCGACATGGCTTCCGAAACGATCCTCAGCGTCAAGGACCTGCGCGTCCGCTTCCAGACCCTCGACGGCACGGTCGAGGCGGTGAAGGGCATCAGCATAAAGGTCAATGCCGGCGAGACCGTCGCCGTCGTCGGCGAATCCGGATCCGGCAAGAGCCAGACGATGATGGCGGCGATGAGCCTGCTTTCCTCCAATGGCGAAGCGACCGGCCAGGTCGATTACCGCGGCCGCAACCTGCTGGAGATGACCAAGAGCGAGCTCAACAAGGTTCGCGGCCGCAAGATCAGCATGATCTTCCAGGAGCCGATGACCTCGCTCGATCCGCTCTACACCATCGGCAACCAGCTCATCGAGCCGATCCGCCGCCATCGCGGCCTGAGTGCCCAGGCCGCGCGTGAGGAGGCGCTGAAGCTGTTGAGACTGGTGCACATCCCCGATCCCGAGCGGCGGATGAAATCCTATCCGCACGAAATGTCGGGCGGCCAGCGCCAGCGCGTCATGATCGCTATGGCTTTGGCGAACGATCCCGACATCCTGATCGCCGACGAGCCGACGACGGCGCTCGACGTCACCATTCAGGCGCAGATCCTGATGCTGCTTGCCGAACTGCAGCGCAAGCTCGGCATGGCGATCGTCTTCATCACCCATGATCTCGGCATCGTCCGCCGTTTCGCCGACCGCGTCTATGTCATGCGCCAGGGCGAGGTGGTGGAAGAGGGCGAGGCGGAAGCGCTTTTCGCCAATCCGCAGCACGCCTACACCAAGATGCTGCTCGCCGCCGAGCCGACCGGCACCAAGGCGGCCGCGCCCGCCAATTCGCCCGTGCTGCTCGAAGGCCGCAACGTCGAGGTCGTCTTCAAGATCGGCGGTGGTTTTCTCGGCGGCGAGCCGCTGATGTTGCGGGCCGTCGACAAGATATCGATCCGGCTGAAGCGCAACCAGACGATCGGCATCGTCGGCGAGTCCGGCTCCGGCAAATCGACGCTCGGCCGCGCGCTGCTGCGGCTGCTCCCCAGCGACGGCGTCATCCGCTTTGGCGACCGCGACATCTCAGAGGCCGACCGCCACGCGATGCGGCCGCTGCGGCGCGAATTGCAGCTCGTCTTCCAGGATCCGTTTGGCTCGCTGTCGCCGCGCATGACGGTTGGCCAGGTCATCACCGAAGGGCTTTTGGTGCACGAGCCTTCGCTGACGGGCAAACAGCGCGACCAGCGTGCCGTCGAGGCGTTGCGCGAGGTCGGCCTCGACCCCAACGCGCGCAACCGCTACCCGCATGAGTTCTCCGGCGGCCAGCGCCAGCGCATCGCCATTGCCCGCGCTATGATCCTGAAGCCGAAAGTGGTGGTGCTTGATGAGCCGACCTCGGCGCTCGACCGCTCGGTGCAGAAGCAGATCGTCGAGCTATTGCGCAAGCTGCAGTCGGACCACGGACTGTCCTACCTCTTCATCAGCCACGACCTCGCAGTGGTGCGCGCCATGGCCGACTACATCATCGTCATGAAGCAGGGAAAGATCGTCGAGGAAGGGCCGGCCGAGGAGATCTTCGGCAATCCGCGGGAAGCCTACACGCAGACACTGATGAAGGCGGCGATCGATACGACCAGGTTCCGCATCAGCGCTTGAGATTTCCGCTGCTCGGCGACGCCCTGGTCACTGCGAGGACGGGCAGCGGCTCTTCCTGGCCGCGATGATCGCCTGCTGCTGTTGCTGCAGCCGCTCGATCCTGGCGGTATCGCGATTGGCCACGACCGTCTTTACGCGCTCGCCGCCGAGCAGCCAAGTCGGCACGCTGGTATTGGCGATCTTGCCGCGGCTGATCGCCGTCCGCGAAATATCGGTGGCGGTGTCGCCGAGCGCGCTGTTGAGCTCGGCGCAGCTCATCCCGTCGTATTTCGCCGGATTGATCGACGCAACACTCGACGAGCAGCCTGCGATCAAGGTCAACGGCAAGAGAGCCCGCAGCGTGAACTTCATACTCTTACCCCGGTCTCGCCGTTCCAAAAATCGTCCAGCAGCTCTCGAATGGGATAGCGGCAACCATTAGGCCAAAGTGAGGGCCTATTGTCGACAATTTATCTGATCGATTGATTGACGGCAGGCTTTTGCCAGGTCGCGGCGGCGGCGGAGGGGCCGTGGCGTGATATCGATGCGGACACGCAGCCACAAAAAATCCCGGACAGAGGTCCCTCCGAATCGAGAGCCGTAAAATTGTATTGCGGTCCGTTACCGATCCTTAGGCATGGTTGAAACTGCTCTGCGGCGTTAACGCCACGGTTGCGCTGCGTCTGCGATATTGCCGGCTGCACAACGCAAGGTGGGGCCTCCATGATTGACCAGATACGCTCGCTGCTCGAGCAGCATCCGATGATTCCGCTGAATTTCGGCGCGCTCGCCGACGACGCCAATCTCTATGACGCGGGGCTGACCTCCTTCGCCTCAGTGCAGATGATGCTGGCGCTCGAAGAGGAGTTCGACATCGAATTCCCCGAGACGATGCTGACGCGGCGCACCTTCTCTTCGCTGGCCAGCATCGCGGATGCGGTTTCGCAGTTGACGCGCAAGGCGGCGTAGCCATGAACGTGTTGAGAAAGATAGAGGCGGCCTCGCTCACGGAGGCGCCCGTAGCCGCGACCGAGCGCATGCGCCGCGTCGCCGAGATCGCCGCCGGCCATGCCGACCCCGTCGACAAGGAGGGGCGTTTCCCGGCGGAGACGATCGAGGCGCTGAAGCGCGAGCGCCTGCTCGGCGTGGCGATCCCGATCGAGCATGGCGGCGAGGGGCTCGGCACGATGCAGATCGCCGACCTCATCGTGCAGCTCGGCCAAGCCTGCGGCTCGAGCGCGATGATCTATGCCATGCATCAGATCAAGACGTCGAGCTTTGTCACTCACGGAGGCGCCAGCGATTGGCACCGCGCTTATATGCGGCGCATCGCCGACGAGCAGCTTCTGATGGCTTCGGCGACTACGGAGGCCGGCATCGGCGGCAATTTGCGCAACTCGATCTGTGCGGTCGAGGTCGCCGGCGGGCGCTTCGCGTTGACCAAGGAAGCCACTGTCATCTCCTATGGCAACTATGCCGACGCCATCCTCGCCACGGCGCGTCGCGCCCCCGATGCGGCCAGCTCCGATCAGGTGATGGTGGTGATCCCGGCCGACGGCAACCGCACGCTTGAGCGCACGTCGGTGTGGGACACGCTCGGCATGCGCGGCACCTGCTCCGACGGCTTTCATCTGGTCGCCACGGGTGACGCGGCGCAGATATTCCCGAAGCCGTTCTCCGAGATCGCGGCGCAGTCGATGCTGGCCAGCTCGCACATCTTCTGGGCGGCGACCTGGTTCGGCATCACCGCCGACGCCTTCAATCGGGCGCAGGCCTTCGTCAAGGCGGCGGCGCGCAAGCAGCCCGACTCCATGCCGCCGGGCGCGCTGAGGCTTGCCGAAGCGGCCGCCCTTTTGCAGGAGATGAAAGGCCACCTTGCGGCCGCCATCCACCGCTTCGAAGCGGCCGCGGGCGACGACGACGCGCTGTCTTCGATCGGCTTCGCCGCCGAGATCAACGCGCTGAAGGTCGCGGCCAGCGAGAAGGCCGGCGCCGTGGTGCGTCTCGCCATGCTGGTCAACGGCATTCTTGGCTACAAGAACGGTACCCCGTTCAGCGTCGGCCGGCACCTGCGCGACGTGACCTCGGCGCCGGTGATGATCTCCAACGACCGCATCCTTTCCAATACCGCGACGCTCATGCTGATGAGCCGCTTCGACACCGGCCTGGGGAGCTGAGATGGACGCCAAGACATTCGACTCCAAGTCGCTGCTCGACAGCCTGTTCGAGAACGGCATCCTGTTCGAATCCGGCGTCGACGGCCTTTATGGCCGTTCGGGCGCGTTCGAGGACGTGATCGAGCAGTTCGAGCGTCTCGTCACCCGCCTCGGCGCGCCCGACGAGGCCACTCGCATCCATTTTCCGCCGGGCATGAGCCGCGCGACGCTGGAGAAGAGCGGCTACATGAAAAACTTTCCGCAGCTTGCCGGCTGCGTGCATTCCTTCATGGGCGGCGAGCGGGAGCATGCGCAGCTGCTCGGCATGATGGCTGACGGCGGAGACTGGACGGAGCTGCAGAAGGCGACGGACCTCGCGCTGACACCCGCCGCCTGCTATCCGCTCTATCCCACAATAGCTGCGCGCGGCCCGGTGCCGGCGCAGGGCCTTCTTTTCGAACTCTCCTCCTACTGCTTCCGCCACGAGCCGTCGAAGGACCCGGCGCGCATGCAGCTCTTCCGCATGCGCGAGTTCGTCAAGATCGGTACGGCCGAGCAGGTGCGCTCGTTCCGCGAAAGCTGGCTGAAGCGCGGCAGGGCCATGATCGAGTCGCTCGACCTGCCCTGCGAGGTCGATCTTGCCAACGATCCGTTCTTCGGCCGCGGCGGCAGGATGATGGCCAACAACCAGCGCGATCAGGGCCTGAAATTCGAGCTGCTGATTCCGGTGACCAGCATCGAGAAGCCGACCGCCTGCTTGAGCTTCAATTGTCACCAGGACCATTTTGGCCAGACCTGGGGCCTGAAGTTCGCCGACGGGGAGTTCTGCCATTCGGCCTGCGTCGGCTTCGGGCTGGAGCGCGTGGCGCTGGCGCTGTTCCGCCACCATGGGCCGGACACGGAAGCCTGGCCGGCGGCGGTCCGCGACGTGCTCTGGAGCGTGTGAGATGCTGAGGGCTATCGCCGGCCTCGATCCGGCCACCTACCGGCCGCACTGGCTGCACGATCCGCAAAGGCGGTGGCCGCAGACCAACTGCTATGTCGACCTTCTGATCGAGGTTCTGCACGCGACCGGGCACGATCCGGTCGCGGCGCTCGGTTTCACCGCGGCGCAGGATTTCGAAGGTGATCAGTTCACGTTCTTCAAGTTCCCGACCGCCGACCTGCAGAGGCTGGCGGGGCTGGACATCCAAGAGCTGGCGGTCTTCGACCGGCTGGAGACGCATGTGCTGACGCAAGTCGAGCTCGGCCGGCTGCCGCTGGTCGAGGTCGATGCCTTCTACCTGCCCGACACCAAAGGCCTCACCTACCGCAGCGGCCACTCCAAGACCACAGTCGGCATCAATGCGCTCGATCCCGAGTCGCGGCAGATGCGCTACTTCCACAATGACGGCTACTTCGCGCTCGAGGGCCAAGACTATGACGGCATCTTCGGCCAATGGGATGGTGTGTCGGCGGGCGACCTGCCGCTGTTTCCTTACGCGGAATTCGTGAAGCTCGACGCCACGCGCCCGGCCCGCGACGCGGTCGGGACCGCGGCGGCGCTGCTCGCGCATCACCTGAAGCGGCGGCCGAAGCGCAATCCGCTCGCCGCCTATGCGGCCGCGTTCGGCCGCCACGCTGAAAGGCTGGCGACGAAGTCGCCTGCCTATTTCCACACCTATGCCTTCAACACGCTGCGGCAGGTCGGCGCGAATTTCGAACTTCTTGGCAGTCATCTCGAATGGCTGGGGCAGCACGGCGAAACCTGCCTGGCAGAGGCGGTGCAAGCCGCCGGCAGCATTGCCGAGGGCGCCAAGGTCATGCAGTTCAAGCTCGCCCGCGCGATGGCGCGGCAGCGCTTCGACGGCTTGACCGAAGCAATCGCGCCGATGGCGCAGGCCTACGAAACGGTGATGAACGTGCTGGACGCCCGCATGGCCGGTGTCGCCTCCAAGGCGGCCTAGCGGGCCGGCCGACGCGCATTTGATGATGGGTGGGGGAATGGACGCCACGGTGTCGATCGCCGGCACTGCCGGATTGCTGGATCGGGGGTGGCGGATGGCCATCTCGGCGGCAGGTGCCTGGGCTTCGCCGAATGACATAGACGCAAATGCCGAATGGCTGGACGCGGCCTGTCCCGGCACGGCGGCCGCCACGCTGGAAAAGCATGGCCGCTGGGACCGCAAGCAGCCAACCCGGCTGCACGACCGCGATGTCTGGTACAGCCGCAGGCTCGACGCGACCGGTCCGGTGCGGCTGGTGTTCGAGGGGCTGGCGACTGTCGCCGAGGTCTGGCTTGACGATCGGCTGTTGTTCACCTCGACCTCGATGTTCGAGCGCCATGAGGCTGCGGTAAGCCTTTCAGGGGGCGAGCAACTCGCCATCGTCTTTCGCAGTCTCGACCGCCATCTGGAAACGGCGATCGGTCCGCGCGCCCGCTGGCGCCCTCGCATGATCGACGATCAGCGGCTGCGGCTGGTGCGCACGACCCTGATCGGCCATATGCCGGGCTGGTGCCCGAGCTTCGATGTCGTCGGGCCGTGGCGTCCCGTCAAGCTGATCCACGAAAATGGCGGGCAGCGCATCCTCGATGCCGACATGCGCGCCAGGCTCGACGGCACGACCGGGCATCTTGCCGTTGCGATAACCCTCGCCGAACCCTTCGACAATGCGCAAACGGCGCATGTCAGCTGTGCCGGAGTGCGCGCGCCCCTCAAGTTCGAGACACCCACCCGGCTGACGGCGGAATTGGCCATTGCCGATGTTGCCCCATGGTGGCCGAACAGACATGGCGAGCCGGCGCTGCACGAAGTGATGGCGACGCTGGGCACGGTGCGCAGCCGGCTGGGCCGGGTCGGATTCCGCCGCATTGAGATCGATCGCGGTGCCGACGGAGGCGATTTTCGCCTGGTCGTCAACGGCGTGCCGGTGTTCTGCCGCGGCGCGGTCTGGACGCCCTCCGATCCCGTGCGACTGCCCTGCGAGCGAGCCGAAATCGAGCCCGACCTCGATCTCGCGCGCCAAGCCGGCGTCAACATGCTGCGGGTCGGCGGCACCTTCGCCTATGAAAGCGATGCCTTCCACGAGCTGTGCGATGAGATGGGCATTCTGGTCTGGCAGGACCTCATGCTCGCCAATTTCGACTATCCGGCGAAGAACGAGGCTTGGCGGGCGGCGCTGTCGCGCGAGGTGGAGAACCTGTTGGGGCGGCTTCGGCATTCGCCGTCGCTGGCGGTGCTGTGTGGCGGCAGCGAGGTGGCGCAGCAGGCCGCGATGCTCGGCATGCCGGTGGCGATGGATCCGACACCCTGGTTCGACGATGTCGTGCGTCCGGCCGCGCAGGCGATCCTGCCCGATCTGGCGCTCGTGTCCTCCTCGCCCTCCGGCGGCAGCCTGCCCTTCGCCGCGGATGGCGGCCCGACGCACTACTATGGCGTCGGCGCCTATTGCCGGCCGCTGGAGGACGCCCGCCGCGCGGAGGTGCGTTTCGCCAGCGAATGCCTCGCCTTCGCCAACGTGCCGGAACAGGCGACGCTCGATGAGCATCTGCCCGTTCCGCCCGGCCACGATCCGCGCTGGAAGGCCGGCGTGCCGCGCGATGCAGGTGCGTCGTGGGATTTCGAGGACGTGCGCGAGCATTATCTGGAGACGCTGTTCGGCGTCGACGCTCGCCGGCTGCGCATGGAGGATCCAGCGCGCTACCTCGACCTCTCGCGCGCTGTCATTGCCGAGGTGGTTGAGCGCACGATCGATGAATGGCGCAGACCGGCCTCCCCGACGGCGGGCGCGCTGGTGTTCTTCTGGAAGGATCTGCTCCCGGGAGCAGGGTGGGGCGTCGTCGATTCTGCCGGTCGGCCGAAATCGGTCTGGCATGCGCTGAGACGCGCCTTCGCGCCGCTCCGGCTGACGCTGAGCGATGAGGGCGTCAACGGGCTGAGCGTCCATCTCGTCAATGACACGGCAAGGGCAGTCGAGGCGACGCTATCGCTTGCCTGCCTGCGCGACGGCGTCACCCCGGTGGTGGCGGCGCGCCGGCCGGTCACTCTGCAGGCGCGCGGGACGCAGTCGCTTGCGGCATTCTCGCTGCTCGGCGCCTTCTTTGATCTGTCTTATGCCTATCGCTTCGGCCCAGCGGGGCACGAGGTAACCGTGGCAAGGCTGGAAGACCGCGACGGCGAGATCCTGGCCGAAGCCTTTCATGTGCTTCCCGGCGTCATGACCGCGCGACGCGATGTCGGCCTGTCGGCAGGGCTGATGCGCGGCAGAGACGGCTGGCGCCTGCGGCTCGCTTGCAAGCGCGCCGCCTATCACGTCGCCATCAAGGATGGGCTGTTCTTCCCGCGCGAGAACGGCTTCCACCTGATGCCGGGCGCGGTGAAGGAAATTGGCCTGGATGGGCCGGCCTCTGCCACTCCGGCCGGCGTCGTGACGGCGCTGAATGGCGATCGCGAGGTGGCCTACGATGCGCCGCAAGCCGACAATGTAGAGACCAGGGCGGAGATCATGCGTTCGTTGCGGCCTGCCGGGAGCGTGGCATGAAGGGGGTCGTCTTCGCCGACACGATCGGCTGGCTTCATGAAGGCAGGGGAACCGGGCGACGCGGCCGGGGTGTCGTGATCGCCGGGGCGCATGGCCACGAGGACCTGTGCAGCCGGCGTTTCCTGCGGCTTCTGGCTGACAAGGTGGCCGAAAACGGTCTGCCGGCGCTGCAATTCGACTATCCCGGCTGCGGCAATGCCGCCGGGGATCATTCAACGCCCGGTCAGGTGCAACGGTGGACGGCGAGCATAGGCGCGGCGATCGATCGGCTGAAGCAGGATTGCGGCGTGTCGGACGTCATTTTGGTCGGCTTCCGGCTTGGTGCCCTGCTGGCCCCGCTGGCGGCGGCCGGACGCGACGACGTGGCGGGTCTCGTGCTGCTCGCGCCGCCGTCCTCCGGCAAGGCCTATGTTCGCGAGGTCACAGCCATGTCGCGCATGATCGACGCGCCGCTGGCCAGCCGTTCGGCGGGCGAAGGGGTTTTCACCGAGGGGCGCGAGGCCGCCGGGTTCCGAATTTCGCATGAAACGCTGGCCGATCTCTCGGCGCTCGATTGGCGGCATGCCGCGGCTGGCCTTCCATCCCTGCCGATGCTGGTGCTTACAAACGGCAAGCCGCTGGCTGCCGAAGAGGTCGGCGGCGACACGGCGGGCGCTGCGGAGATCGCGACGGCCGAGTTCGATGGCTATCCTCTCTTGATGTGCGACCCGACCGCCAACCGGAATCCGGCCGCCGCTCTCGATCGCTGCGCCGCCTGGATCGCCGACCAGCCCGGCGAAGCGGCAGCGGGAAAGGCCATGCCGCGCGATGTGTCGCAGATCCTGGACGGTCCGCATTACACGGAAAGCCCGGTGCTGATCGGACCGGCGCCGATGATCTGCGGTGTGCTTTGCCGACCGCGCGAACGCCAGACCGAGGCCGAGCCGGTGATCTTCCTCAATGCCGGTGGCGTGCCGCATGTCGGCTGGGCGCGCGGCACGGTGGAAGCGGCGCGAGCCCTGGCGGCGGAAGGCGTAGCCTCGCTGCGCGTCGACCTGCCCGGACTTGGCCTCAGCGATCCGACCGAGGAAGGGCGCCTGTTCCTTTATGACCGGCGCACGCGCCATGATGTAAGTCGTGCGATCAACTGGATGGAGCGAGCCGGCTACCCCGGGGTCGGCCTGGTCGGCACCTGCGCCGGCGCGTTTCAGGCTTTTCACGCCGCGCGGGCCGATCGGCGGGTACGGATGCTGACCATGATCAACCCGCTCTGCTTCGCCTGGAACAGTTCCTACGCGCTGGAGATGGCGGTCTGGAAGACTTACGAGACCTCCAAGGCCGTGCTCGGGCAGAACGCTGGCGCCATGCAGGAGAGCCGCGAGCCGGCCGCCCCCGCATGGCGCGGGATCGTTTCGCGATGCGCCCGGCTGATCATCCGGCGCGGGCTGGAGGCGATCAAGTCCACATTGTCGATGCTGCATCCGGCCGCGCTGCTTGGACAGCGGCGGGTGGAACGCTGGATGCGCGACCTATGCGGCCGCGGCGTGCGGGTCCTCCTCGTAACCTCGGAAGGCGATCTGAGCCTCAAGGAGATCGCCCGCCATTTTGGCTCGGAGGAAGAGCGGCTCGATAGCATTCGCGGCGTGACCAGGGTCTCGCTGCCGAATGCCGACCACACGCTGACGCCGTATCACGCACGGCGCGCCGTGATCGCTCGCCTGATCGACCATGGCGGCATCAGGCGTGACGGTTATGCTCGTTCCGAGCCGGTGCGCGCGACGGCAAGCCCTTCCTTCCTGGCGCCGTAGGCGATCATCAGTTCGGCTTGAGCATTGATATGCGGCAAGCGCGTCGCGTCTTGAAGCATCACGCAGCGATACGGTTCTCTGCGCGAAGCCGAAAGGTTTGAATAATCAGGGAAACTAAAGACTTTCGGGAGATTTCGTTCTGGTCGGAGTGGCAGGATTTGAACCTGCGACCCCATCGTCCCGAACAAGCTGTCTTGCCAGAGGAAGCCCGGAATCCCGGGCTTTTGCGATTAATGATCGGCCGCTTTTGGGGCCTTTGTTCACGTTTGTTTCCGGGGTTTCAGGTGGGTTTCAGGTGGGAGACGCCCGATCGGACGATGTTGCTCTTCTGGCGCGGCGCCGGCGCCTTGGCGGTGATCGCCGCGGCGGCGTCGGCCTGGAAATCGGGGTGATGGTGGTAGTAGTGCTTGCGCAGCACGGCTTCCGTCATGCCGCAGAAGTCGGCTGCCTTGGAAAGCTCGACGCCGTTCTGCATCAGCCAGGTCGCAGCTGTATGGCGCAGCGTGTGCGGGGTGACGTCGGTGACGAACACTTGCGTCTCGACGCCCTTGACGATCCGCGCCTCGTACCAGCCGAGGCCAGCGCTCTCGCAGGCCGACTTGAACGCCTTGCGCACCGATCGAACCGGCCCGCCTTCCCATTCGACGATGAAATCGTGCGCGATCATGCGGCCGATCGTGCGGCTTTTGCCGCGTCCCTTGGTCTTGATGTCAACCGGGGTGCGCGCCCAGCGGCGCATGTGCGCCAGCAGCCGGTCCGGCAGCCTGACCGGCGGCTGTCGCTTCCTGGTCTCGACCATGTCGGCGGCTCGCCTGAAGAAGACGCCGCGCTCAAGGTCGACGAAGCCGCGCCCCACTGTCGGCCGTGTCGCGGCGCCGCAGATGGCGGCGGATCGCGTGCCGGTGTAGAGCCCGGTCAGGATGAAGCGCGCCACGTGGCGGCCGGTCCGGCGATCGCTCTCTTGCCCCTTCCAGGTCTGCCGCATCTGCCAGGCTGCCCAGAGCAGCCTCGCCGCCTCAGATCGCGTCAGCGCGCGCTTGGCCTTCTCGGAGCGCGCCGGCAACACGATCTTCGGCACGGCCGTGATGTATTTTTCGGCGTGATAGTGGTTGATGGCCGCGCGCAGATCCTCCAGCTGCCGGCGTGCCATCGCCGGCGTCGGCAGGATCCGGCCCTTCTTGGCCGGGCCGTTGACATATTCGCGGCAGAGTGCGCCTGAGATGTCGGCGACCGTGCCTGTGAAGAAAGTCAGAATGGCGAGCAGCCGCGCGGCCGTTTCCTTGCGATAGCTCTGCGACGGATTGAGCGCGACGACGTCCTCGGCATAGACATTGATGACGTCCGCGATCTTTACTTGGTCCGGGTCGCGGTTGCGCTGGCGCGTTGGCTGATGTTTTTCGCCGATGTAGTCGGCGAGCTGCCTTTGAGCTTCAACAAGCTCGCTCTTGCCGCAGCCAGTGGGATGTCGTCTTCCGGCGTCCTCGATGTACCAGCCGGCCTTGCTGCGCAAGCTGCCGTCGGCCTTTCGGCTCTCGGACCGCCAGACGAGTCTAATTCCCTTGCTTGGACGCGGCATAGCTTCCTCATTCTCCCGATTGCTGCGAGTGTGGTGTATTCCTTGCCGGCGATGATTTCCGTCTCTAACCGCCCGCGGTCGCGCTCCTTGCGCAAGCCGGCTGGGCCCATCGAGCCATCAGGGAAAGCAATCCGGGCCGCGATGTCCAGCCGCAGCGGCGCGGTTTCCGTGTACTCATCGGACCCGTTCATGGAGTGCCGTTGCCGCTGGTGTTCATGACTGCACGTTCAGCACGCCCGCGCCGCGATGCCGAGATAGCGCTGCAGGCGGTCGATGAAGGCATGCTCTGCTTTCATCGCGCCCCACGGCCCGATCGCGCCGACAAGCTTTGGCGGAGGCAGCGAAACGCGCGGCAGACAAGCGCTGTTCGGCCTGGCTCCGAACAGGGCCGCGGCCTCGGCAACCAGCATGCGATTATCCATGTCGCGGATCTGACGGCCATAGGCCGGCACGGTGTCGATATTGGGCAATTCAGCCGCCTGGTAGATCGCAAGGTCGATGCTGCGCTTGGCCGACGCGATCGCGCGGTGGGCGAGCTGGTCGATGAAATCTGCAGCCAATCCCGCGTCGCTCGCCAGTCGGCAGATGTGATGCTGGATCAGATCGACTGCCGGCCTGGTGATGTCGCCGAGCGCGTATTCATGCCCGTCATGAAGAAGGAAATAGCCGGCGGCCAAGCCGTCGCCGGTTTCGCGGAACAGCGCGTCGGCACCCATCACGCAATGCTGCGCCACGGAGTAGGCCGGGCAGCGATAGAGACCATTGAACCGCGCGAGCTTGGACAGCGTGTTGGCCATATCGGCGAAGCTGATGTCGGACGCCTTCGGTTCGAGGAGGTCGAAGGCCGACCCATCCGGCTTGAACGTTGGGATCATGGCGGGTCTGCCGCCAAGCGCCTTGCTGGCGGGCCTCATTGGTGCACCTGCGGCATGGCTGCTTCGACGGCGTTGATAACGCTCGAGCGAATGGCCGGGAAGATCGGCAGCCGGTCGAGGTAGCCCGACAGCACCGAAATGCAGCGTTCGCGTTGACCCGACCAGGGGTCGAGCAGCAGGGCGCCGCGGGCCGCACAATACTGGCCCCAGGCCAGGATGAGGCTCTGTGTAGGCTGCGCATCGCCGGGCAGCGGTGGCCGATTGGGCGCGGCGTGCCGGGCCTTCTCAATCATGTCCGCAAGCAGATCCGGGCGAATGGTGATCTGCTTGGTGCTGGCGAGCAAAGCCAGACGTGCGGCGCTGTCCTGAAATTCGATGATTTCGGCGCTTGTGAAGCCGGCCCCGATCAAGTCCTCAAGCCGGACGCCGCCGCCGACAGCGAACAGATCGCGCATTGCCTCTGCCATTTCCAGGCAGCGCGGATGGGTGTCGAACCCGGCTTCCGGAAACTCGCGGCGGGTTTGCGATGAACGTTGAACTTTATCGAGCAAGACGGGTCTCCTTGGGCGGAAATCAGAGGGCGCCGACGGTGACAGCGGCGCAGAACAGGGTGGCGGCAATGAAGGCAATAGCGGCGAGCCGCTTCGCGACGGCTTCATCCTTGTGATAGCGTTCAAACCGTGCGCTACGGGCAGGGGGGATTGGATGAAAAATCTGGTGCGGGCTACTGCGTTGCTGTTCGTCATGCCCGGTCCGGCCTTTGCGTACAGCGATGGGCAAATGGCGGTTATGTCCCATGTCGGGCAGGCAATCGCCGGCACTAGGATCTGTCCGAAGCTGGAAATCAACGAAGGCGCCATGGCGCTGATGCTGACCGCCGAGGACGTCAAGCTCGACGACCCGACGGTTGCCGCGGTCATTCGGAGCAAGGTCAAAGAAACCGTCCGGGCTTGGGAGGGCAAAAGCGAAGACCTCGCCTGCGCGGCAGTGCTGATGCTCTACGGGCCGAGCGGAAAGATCGCGGGACTGCTGCGCTTCAGAAACTGATGTCACGGTCGGCTCCAATTCGGTCACATTGCAATGGTAGGTATTACCTACCTACCTTGTCAAGGCTAGTAGGTTCGTTCTGGAGCCTTGGGCTGTGGATTTGTCGCACCGACCCACTGCGTTTGTACTTGTTTTGTTCCGGTGGCCGAGTCAGATTGACGCGGCTAAGGAGGCGGCATGTGCTGACGTATTTTGTGGTTCAGAGATTCGATTTCACGCCCAAGGGAGCGATCACCGCTGGAGCGGCGGTGGAAGTCCAGGACATCGAGCATGCTTTGCGACTGGCAGAGAAACTGGCGGACTGTTCGGCCGGCGTCGTGGCGTTCAGCCGTACGGGTGATCCTTCGAGCGGCGAGTTCGACGATGCCATCATTCTCTACGCCAACGGGATCGTTCCAGCGCTTGAGGCTGAAATACCGGTAGCCTGTTGAACGTCAGCAAACACCGCTGCGAAATGCGACGGTGTTTTCTAATGCTTAGGCAAGCTGGCGGAGCTGAAGCCCGCTCTCTCCCTCCTCGGCGGCCGCAAGCTGACCTTCCGGCTACGACCCAACACTGCTTATCTGGAAAGCGCCGCATGTCCGCCGCCGATGCCTCCTCGTCGTTTCCCGAAAGCAGGCGTTCGGCTCAGGCGGCATGGCGTCTGGACTTGACCCAAACGGGTCATTCGGAACCCGGTTCTAGACAGGCTGTCCCCCTTGGTGGATCATGCGTGGGTTGGCAAGCCAGGGGCGCAGCCATGGACGTCGGAGGTTGGCTGCGGAGGCTTGGCCTCGAACAGTATGAGGCCTCCTTCCGCGAGAATAAAATCGACGACACGGTCCTGCCGAGGTTGACGGCCGAGGACTTGAAGGATCTGGGTGTCGGACCTGTCGGACATCGTCGTAAGCTGCTCGACGCCATCGCAGCCTTGCGCGCTGAAGCAAGCACACCAACGCCGCTGCTGTCCGATGCGCCTCTTGCGGCCGACAACGCCGCGAAGGAGACCGCCGAGCGCCGCCAGGTCACCGTGATGTTCTCGGACCTTGTCGGCTCGACAGCGCTCTCCGCGCAAATGGACCCCGAGGATTTGCGTGAGGTGATTGCGGCCTATCAGAAGTGCGTTGCCGAGGCCGTGCGTGGCTTCGGCGGGTTTGTGGCCAAATACATGGGCGATGGCGTGCTGGTGTATTTTGGCTATCCGAAGGCGCATGAGGAGGACGCGGAGCGAGCCGTGCGGGCGGGGCTGGCGGTCGTTGATGAGATCGCAAGGCTCGCGACCCCGGCACCAGGGGCGCTGGCGGTACGCGTCGGCATCGCAACCGGGCTGGTGGTGGTGGGCGATCTCATCGGCGAAGGAGCAGCGCAGGAGGAAGCGGTGGTCGGAGAATCGCCGAACCTTGCGGCGCGGCTGCAAGCTCTGGCGGCGCCCGGCCAGATCGTGATCCCGCTCGCGACGCGCCGACTGCTCGGCGGACTGTTCGAGTTCGCCGACCTCGGCCTGCACGACCTGAAAGGGTTCGACACCCCGATCCGCGCGTGGCGCGTGCTTCGCGAGAGTGCCGCCGAGACCCGGTTCGAAGCGCGTGCGACGAGCGGCCTAGCGCCCACGGTCGGGCGTGAGGACGAGCTTGCTTTGCTCGCGGAGCTCTGGAGCAAGGCCGCGTCCGGCGAGGGCCAGGTGGTCCTGCTCTCCGGCGAGCCCGGCATCGGCAAATCGCATCTGATTCAGGCGCTCCGCGGGCGTCTGCGGGACCGGCCGCACATCCGCATACGCTGCCAGTGCTCGCCGTTCCACGCAAATAGCGCCCTTCGCCCGTCGATTGTCCAACTCACCCGCGCGGCTGGCTTCCATCCGGACGATTCACCGAGCGCAAAACTCGACAAGCTGGAGCGCCTCTTGGCGCGGTCAACAGACAAGGTCCGGGACGTCGCCCCTTTGTTGTCGGCGCTTCTCTCGCTCCCGGCAGGCAGCCGCTATGCACCCCTGAACCTCAGCCCTCAGCGCCGGAAGGAACTGACCCTCGAGGCTCTGGCCGGGCAGCTAATTGGCTTGGCGGCCCGCCAGCCCGTGCTGATGGTTTTCGAGGATATCCACTGGATTGATCCAACGTCGCTGGAGCTTCTCGACCGATTGGTCCCGCAGATCCCGCGCCTTGCAGTACAGGCGATCTTCAGTTTCCGCCCTGAATTCGAGCCGCGGTGGACCGGCCACCCCCAGGTCACCTCGCTCACGCTGAAACGCTTGAGCCGCCGGCAGGGCGCAGCCCTGGTGGAGCGGTTGACCGGGGGCAAGGCGCTTCCGGGCGGGTTGCTCGAGCAGATGGTGGCCAAGACAGACGGCGTGCCCCTGTTCCTCGAGGAGGTGACCAAGGCCGTCATTGAATCTGACGTGCTGACCGATGAAGGCGACCGTTACGCACTCTCGGGCCCGCTGCCACCGTTGGCGATCCCTGCAACCCTGCAGGATTCTCTGGTGGCGCGGCTCGATCGGCTGATGACGCCAGCGCGGGAGGTCGCGCAGATTGGCGCCGCCATCGGTCGCGAATTCTCTTACGAATTGCTGGCGGCGGTGGCGCAGCGCGAGGAACGGGAACTCCAGGACGCCCTCGACCAACTGATCGGCGCCGAACTCGTGATCGCACGCGGTCGGCCGCCGCACGCGACGTGCATCTTCAAGCACGCATTGGTGGGAGATGCCGCTTATGCCACCTTGCTGCGCAGTCGTCGCCAGCAGCTGCACACCCGGATCGCCCATGCGCTCGAGCAGCATTTCGGCGAGGTCGTCGAACATGAGCCCGAGATCGTGGCTCAGCACTACACGGCCGCGGGCCTCTCGATTCAGGCCATCGGCTATTGGCAGCGCGCGGGAGAGAGCGCCAACGACCGTTCGGCCAACGATGAGGCCCAAAACCATCTGCAGAAAGCGCTGAACTTGATCGAAACGCTGCCTGCGGGCCCGGAGCGCCAGCGGCGCGAGCTCGCAGCGCTAACGGTGCTGGGCCGCGTGCTCACCGCCAAGAATGGCTACGCAAATGCCGAGGTCGAGCGGGTCTATTCTCGCGCGCGCCGCCTTTGCGAGCTGATGCCGGAAGATGCGGCTGTCTTCCCGGTTCTGCTCGGCCTGGCCATCTACTCGGCCACGGGCGCCCAACTCACGTCGGCGCACGAACTGAGCGGACGGCTTCTCGACCTTGCTCTGCAGAGTAACGATCCCGTGTGGGTGGTCGAAGCCCATTATGCTCGGGGGGTCAGCTCTTCTTGGCGCGGCGACTTCGGGGAGGCACGCAAACATCTGGAGCTGGCCTCCGAAGCCTATCGCCCACAGCGACATCGAGCTCATCTCGCCCTATACGGCCAGGATCCCGGACCGATTTGCCTATGTCGTGGGTCAGCGGTGCTTTGGCACCTCGGCTACCCCGACCAGGCGCTGACCCGGATGGAAGACGCCCTTGTCTTGGCCGAGCGATTGGCGCACCCCTTCAGCCGCGCTTACGTGCTGGTATGGGCAGCGTGGTTACGAATATTCCGACGCGAGGTGGCCGAAGCCGAGGAGCGAAACGACCGTGCGCTCACCTTCGCGACCGAGCAGGCGTATCCGTTCTGGATTGCCATGGCCGCCCAGCAAAAGGGATGGCTCTCGGCGAAGCAGGGCCATAAGGAGCGAGCGATCGCCCAAATCGAGGAAAGCCTGGCGCGGATGCAGGCCGTCGGAACGCAAGTGACGCAGGCCTACACGATGGGATTCCTCGGCGAGGTGCTCGGGAGTGTCAATCGTGCGTCGGACGGCGTGCGCCTGATCGATCGGGCTCTCGACCAGGTGAACCGGTCCCGCGAGCGGTGGTGCGATGCCGAATTGCTGCGGCTCCGAGGAGCTATATACGCTGCCGCGGAACCAAGCGACTGGCACCAGGCTGAAATCTCGTTTCGGCAAGCGATCGAACGGTCTCGTGAGCAAGGTGCCAAATCCTGGGAGCTCCGCGCCGCCACATCGCTTGCGCGCCTTTTGGCCGAACAGGGCAAGCGCGCCGAGGCTCACGACCTGCTCGCACCGACTTACGGCTGGTTCACCGAGGGCTTCGACACCCTCGATCTGAAAGAGGCCAAGACCTTGCTCGACAAGCTCGGGGCGTGATGACGCACATGCTAGCGGTGCAATGTGCGGTCCTCGCGCAAAACAGCCGCCAAAGTCCTGGGCGCGAAGGTCAGTTCAATCATCCCACCAGCGGTACTTCCCCTTCCGGCCCAAAATCGGCTTAACAGCGCTTTTTCGCGAATGCCCACACCATTATCGGGTATTCCTCGTCGTTGCTGAGATCCCGCCACAGGCCGTAGGCCCGCACCGGCCCGCCGATATGCGCCCTCGCACAGGCCTTGTTGCCCCAGCCGAAGGCCTGCACGTCGTCTTCTGCGAAGCCGCCCTCGATCATGACCTGCTTCAATCCCGCCGGCGTCCAGCGGTTGTAGTCATGCGGCCGGGCATGCACCCTGAACAGGAACGGTGTAGCCACCATTGCCCAGCCGCCCTGTTTGGTCATTGCATGGATGTTGGCGGCGGCGGCGAGCGGCCGCTGGACGTGCTCGAGCACCTGGTCGGCAATGACAATGGAAAATTGCTCGTCGGTGCGGTCGCGGCAGATGTCGAAGTCGGGGAAATCGACCGAGCGGTAGTTGGGGCACATCGCCCGCCAGTAGCGGTTCCAGCCGGGTGAGATTTCGATGACGTCGCGGGATTTGCGATTGGCCGCTTCGAGGAAGGCCGTGAAAGCCTCGATCTGGCGAATGCGCAGCCAGTTGCGGGAATCGTAGCCGATCAGCCGTTTCACCGCGCGCCTGCCACGGTCCTTCAGCGCGCCGGCAAGGATCGTCGTCATCTCGACCTCCTCCGCAGCCCACCGCAGCGGCGGTTTTACAGCGAGAAGCGTACAAAAGGATGACAGAAAGGGGAGCCGGCGCAGAAAACGCCGTCTCCCAGTCACTCAAAGGATCAATAATCGCCTCGGTAATAGCGATCGTCGCAGGGCGCGGTGTAGATCTGGCCGTAGCGGTCCCGATAGCGGCAGAGCTGCTCGCCGCGGCGCTGCGGGGTGGTGGCGCTGCCGACGACGGCGCCGAGCAGCGCGCCGCTCGCCGCGCCGATCACCGTCGACTTGGTGTTGCCGCCAATCGCCTGGCCGACCAGTGCGCCGCCGGCGCCGCCGATCAGCGCGCCGGTGGTGGCGCGCTGCTGGCCCTCCGTTTGGGTCTCGCATCCGGCAAGTGCCGCGGTCATCAGCACCGCCACAAAAACCTTCTTGATCATCATCTCCAGAACTCCTTCAAGCCCCAAAGACCAACTAAAACAGGGGCGTACCTGGCCGAAGTGGGCTCGCATTGCGGCGGAACCGCGGCGGAGCCCGCTCACGAACTGAGTCATGGTTTCCCGGCTGTTGAACAGGATGCTTTCCAAACAGGAAAGATGCGGGAGCTACATTTGCCCTTCCAGCCATTCCCGCAAATCGCGTTCCTGCTCGGTTTCGGAAAGCGGCGGCGACGGGCGCTTCCATACCTGCCAGACCATCGCCAACACTCCGGCTGCCCACAGGCCGGAGAAAACATGACTCAGGAAATTCATCCGACGATCCCGGACAGAGAAATGGAAGTTTAGCCGTGATGAATTTAGCAATCACTAAGATAATGGCAAGGCCGCGGTGACATTTGCATCCTCGCGTCGGGCGACGTGCCAGTGTCGGTCAACCCAGCGGGCAGACAATGGCTGTAAGCCACCCCTGCTTTAGAAAAACCTTAATTGCCCTATCGTAATGTTTGCAGACGGCTAGCGGGGGCCAGCCGACTGGGTTTGCGGCGTTGCAACGCCGGTGGGTCGGGTAACATGGAACTGGCGTTTTGCGAAGGCGAGTGCCAAGGGTGCGGCGGCACCGGCACGATGTTCGAATGTCCGAGATGGCGCAGCTCGAACGGCCATTGCTGCCCGGCAGGAACGCATCAACACAGATGTCCCGGCGTGAGCGTGCGTTGCGTGGAGTGCGACGGGACGGGCTCAGCGATGCCGAGAGACATGCGACCTTCTTCTCGGCCGACCTGCTGACCGTGTCGCAGGCTTCAGAGGCACCGAGAAAGTGGCGAGTACGTCGGTTTTCGCTACCTGTTCGAGCGGCGTCGGCTCCGGAATCGATACGCCGTCTTCTATGAGCCCCTCGATGTGAAAGGCGAGCGCCTCCTCGGCGAGCCGACGCACTCCGGCAATTGTCCTGCCGGCGGTGACGACGCCGGGGAAGTCAGGAAAGGACACTCCGTAATCGCTGGCGTCTTCTTTGTGGATCAACCCGATGTACTGGCGCATTCCTTCCTCTTGCCGCGCGGCGGCCGGCCCCTAGCTTAGAAACACCCGCACGACGGTGCAAGGCGATGGACAAGTTTCCGGCGACTGGCAGGCCTCGGCCAAGGATCCGTGCGGCCGAGTATCTGCGCATGTCCACAGACAGGCAGATCTACTCGATCGACAACCAGAGAGATGCGATCCGCAATTATGCGAAGGTCATGGGTTATGACATTGTTGCGACCTATGAGGATCCCGGGCGAAGTGGCCTCAGCCTCGTGGGACGCCCAGGCTTGCGGCGGCTGTTGGAAGATGTCGAAAGCCGGCGAGCCGATTTCGAAACCGTCGTTGTCTACGATGTGAGCCGTTGGGGGCGCTTCCAGAATACCGATGAAAGCGCCACCTATGAATACCGGTGCCAGATAGCCGGAGTGCGGATCGAGTTCTGCGCCGAGCTGTTCGTCAACGATGGGAGCATCGGGTCCGACGTTCTGAAGGCGATCAAACGCAGCATGGCCGCGGAGTACAGCCGCATGCTGTCGAACAGGGTCTTCGCCGGTCAAAGCCGCATCGTCAAACTGGGTTTCAGCGGCGGTGGCCCCGCCGGCTATGGCTTCAGGCGCCTTCTTGTTGATGGCTCCGGAAATCCCAAGGCAATGCTTGGTCGCGATGAGCGAAAAGGGCTGGCAAGCGATCGCGTCATTCTAGTGCCGGGGCCGAAAGAGGAGGTCTCCACCGTAAGATGGATGTTCAATCAATTCGTGACGAAGGGAAAAACGGAAGCCGAAATCGCGACTGCATTAAACGCTCGCGGCCTGGTTACTGAACGCGGCCGAGCATGGACCAAAGCATGCGTGGGCACGATACTGACGAGCGAGAAGTACATCGGCAACAATGTCTGGAATCGAATATCCCATAGGCTTCTACACGAACGGGTAAGAAATCCGCCAAGCGCATTTGTTCGCGCCGACGCTGTCATCGAGCCGCTCGTGACTCGGGCGCTTTTCGATCGTGCGCAAGCTATCAGGCGCGCGCGCGCTTACCTTAGGCCCGATGAGGAGCTGCTTGCCGATCTGACCAAGCTGCTCAAAGAGCGGGGGAAGCTGTCGAGCCCAATCATTGACGCCGCCCCCTTCTGTCATTCAGCCTCCATTTACGCGCACCGATTTGGAAGCATGAAGGCCGCCTACCAGTTGATCGGATACGACGCCTCGGCGAATTATCGGAAACTCGATGTCAGCAACCGGCTCAAACAGATCCGGCAGCAAGTCGTCGAGGAATTGATGTCGAACGTTGACAAGGTCGGTGGTTCGGCACTGTACGATCCCAAAACAAAGCTTTTGCGCGTCAATGACGAATTCTCCATCGCGATATGGATCGCGCGCTATCGGATTATCGTCACCGGTTATCCACGCTGGATTTTTGGAACCGCGATCTCGTTGGGCCAGATGTGACGATCTTGATCAGAATGGAGCCTGATCATCAAACTGTTCGTGACTTCCTCATTGCGCCCGCGCATCAAGCGCAATCCGCCCTTCGCATGCTCAACGCAAACAACGGCGTGCGCCTTGATGCCTTCCTCTTCGCTTCGCTCGATCCTGTCGTGGAGATGGCGAGACGAGAATCGATTTCGGCGATCCCGTGACAGTAACCAAGGCCGAGCTTCGTCGCTTCGTCGAGAACAACCGGCATGCCACCCGTCTTACGAGCAATTTGCAGGCGCCGCAGAATCCATTGCGTGGCCCGGCATTCTTGCGGACCTATGAACTCCAATTCGATCGGATGCAGGATTTCATCAGAGAAGCCGTCTCAGCGCGGCATCAACTGGAAGTCGTCGTCAATGCCGCCGGCCAAATCCTAACCGACGCTGCGTTCCGCGCCTTGCTGCAGGCGCATGGTCTCGGAACGCTGCCTCGGATCCTGGCGCAATCTTCGGCGAGAGGAACGGAATTCCACGAGGACCAGCAAGGCCCGCTCAGTGTCGCGGCCGAGCCGCAGCTTGTCAGTGGGGTCTGTCTCGAGGCTCTCGACCTGCTGAACGATTATGGCGCCCCCCTGAAGATTTTTCCCATGCTGCGAGAGGTCGTGCCGGGCCGGCAGGTTGAGATCGTGCGTCTCATGCTAGCCTTGGACCGCGTGCAATTTCGAGTGGCGAGAGTGTTGATCGCGCTCACACCACGATCGCAGCTCACCGATCCCTGTGCACCCAGAAAGCAATATGAGGGCATCTCCCCGACGCAATTGGCTGACATGCAAACCGACCTGGCCAAAGTCAGCCATGAATATCTGAGCGCCGCCAGCACCCATGGCGCAACAGTGCTCAACCTGATCGCCGTTACGAGTTATTTCGACAGGTTGTTGAACAATCCGAAGTTGGTGCGGTTTATGGCGCGCAATTTTGCCGGGCACCTTGAGGTGTATCAGGAATTGCTCGACTTTCGCGAAAGTGGGTTTCAGAAACGTGCACCTATCGCTGAACAAAGCGCGTGGATTTGAGCTCTCCAATCCCCGCGAGGACCCGCTTCTCTTGTCAGACGTTTTCAGCTCGCTGAGAACCGTCCTCTTGCGCTGACGGGGCACCGGAGCGGCGCTCCCGCCAGGATGCACCCGTCAGTCGAGAACTTTGACGATCGTATAGCTTTCGAGGTCCACGACCACGATCCGATTGTCGATGACCGTGTATTCGTATTTCACGTTGTCCGGCGAGCCTTGTGAAGCTGATCGATTAGCGGCCGCGACGGCCAAGCCACTTGAGCCCGGGCCGTTAAAACGAAGAACGCCGGGCGATGCCGGCGTTCTAAACTCAACTCGTTTGCTACGGCTAGAACTTCAGGCCGATGCCGACGCGGAAGTCGTGAGCCTGTACCTTGTGCTCCAGCACGCAACCGCCGCCGCAATAATCGAAGCTCTTCTTGCCGAAGAAGGAAAAGTCGTACTCGCCGCGCAGGAAGACGTTGTGGGTCAGCGGCACGTCGATGCCGGCCCCGACAATCCCGCCAACGATCGTTCCGTCCCGTTCCGCAAAGCCGACCGCGTCGGTTTTCAAGTCCGACACCGTTACACCCGCCGTGAGGTAGGGCAGGTATCCGCCCAGGTCCATGCCCACGCGGCCCTTGAGCGAGCCGAAGAGACCGAGCGACTCGTCGAGGTCGCCAGGGCCTGGCACGTCGTGGAAGTGGCCCTTCTTGAACCGGTAGCCCAACTCGCCTTCAACGCCGTAGACGATGTTGCCCGACTGGAAGTTGTAGCCGACAAAACCGCCGATAGTCGGCGAGCCTACGTTGTGCGTCACGCTGCCGATGTCGGGCTCGCGGATGTTATAGTGCTCGAGCGTTCCGGCACCGAAGGCACCGGCATAAGCGCCCTGCCATGTCCATTCGCTTGTCACAGCCGGTTCTACGATATCGGCCGCCATAACAGGGCCGCAGACAGCAAGGCCGAATACGCAAGCAAGCAAAAGAGATTTCATGTTTTGTCCCACCGCAATTTTACGTTGACTCGAGATATACCGCACAGCGCGCCGAATTGCTGTTGCGAAAATATCACGGTGCAGTGGTTCTGAGGTCGGCCGGTGGATAACTGACACTCTGATCGCGACTTCTTATGGGTCTCGCGCCCCACCTGCCCATGGAACAAGCGGGGGCTGGATCAGGTCTCACGGGCCGATAGGTCGGCTCCGCCTGGGCAATTCTGCTGGTCTGCCCTCAGGCGCTAAAGCGGATTCGACAGCCAAATACAAATGGAGCACTATCGTCTTCGGTGTCGGGGGATGCCTCAATGTATGTAAAACTGGATTTTGCCGCGGCGAGTGTGCTCCCGGTGTCGAGCTGTGCTGGCCGATCTGCCGAAAGCCGCCCGGGCGGCGCGATGTGATCGGGATCGACAAGTCCCCTTACGACAACCGCTCTAACCAGTGGCGGCGTCGCACTGGCGCGCGACGCTCACGAGCCCGGCGATGGGCAAGCGTGCCGCTTCGTCTTGTGCTCGTGACGGTGGCTGCAATTTCTGCGTTGGTCACGCAATTCGTGATGCACAACAGAGGATCGCTTCCGGAAATCAACCTGCAGAACATCATCAAGCCGAGGCCGGTGTCTATCGCCGGTGTCGCCTCGGTGATCGATGGCGACACGATCGAAATCGGCCAGCGCGTGCGCTTCAACGGCATCGACGCGCCGGAGAGCCGGCAATATTGCGACGACGCTAAAGGCTTCGAGTATCCCTGCGGCCGCCGCTCGGCCGAAGCGCTGGACAGATTCCTGGCGGCCTCCAGGCCGGTGCAATGTGCATTCGTGACATGGGATCGCTACGGGCGCTTTGTCGGCAACTGCACCCGAGCGGACGGCGCTGACATTGCCGCCTGGATGGTCGAGCACGGGCAAGCCCTGGATTGGCCGAAATACAGCAATAGCGCCTATGCGGCGCAACAGGCCAAGGCGCAGGCGGCAAAGCTCGGTCTATGGGTTGGCAACTTCCAACCCCCTTGGGACTGGCGGGCGCAGCACAGCGACGACGTGCAAGCGCCATCGACGCCAACTTTCGCACTCCGCGGCGGCAATGCCGGCTGCAACATCAAGGGCAACATTTCGGCCGAAGGCGAACGGATCTATCACGTGCCCGGGCAGAAATACTACGGCGTGACCATAATCAACCAAGCCAAAGGGGAAAGGTGGTTCTGCTCGGAAGGCGAAGCCGTTGCTGCAGGTTGGCGGCGTTCCAAGCGCTAGCATTTCCCAAACGTTATCGAACTGCCGGTGAACCTAGGCTCGCCCAACATGGTCGCGAATTGCGGCGGGCCTCAACTGTCCACACCAATATTCGGTCGGACCCTTGCCATTCCAGTTGGCTTGACCGAGCTTGCGCAGGGGTAAAGGGGGAAGAATTGACAATTGAACTTGACCGTCTCATTCAGAATCTCGATGTAAAACGTACGGTCCTCTTTTTCGGTGCAGGGTCGTCAATTCCGTCAGGTTCCCCAAGTGCTGGCGATCTTGCTACAGCTATAGCAGCTGAGTTCAAGATTGACGCCAACGGTTTTTCGTTGGCCGAGATTGCCGAACTGGCTGAGCTCGAACGAGACCGAGCGTCTTTGATCCGCTTCGTTCGGCAGCGGTTTCCTCGGCCAAATCCAACTGGCGGAATATTGAATATTCCCCTTTACAAGTGGCGGGGCATATACACGACAAATTATGATGAGCTCCTAGAGAGAAGTTATCAAATCCGAAACCAACCGGCGCACGTTATCACTACAAATTATGACTTCTCCAAAGATGTTCTGCCCGACGCGCAACCGATATACAAGATACACGGCACGATTGGACAGGACTTTGTGGACGGCCATAAGAGCCGAATGATAATCACCCAAGGCGATTATGATCGTGCAACAGACTATCGGGAATATCTGTTTACCCGGCTCGCGAACGACATGGCTGGCGGTGACTTAGTTATCATTGGATACTCACTCTCGGATCCAGATATAAAATCTGTGGTAGATCGAGTGCTCGCGATACAAGGCAAGATGAGCGGCGCCGGCGGTGCCGTTTATCTAGTCCTCTATCAACGAGACGAAGCGCGCGCCCGACTGTTTGAGTCTCGCGGCGTTAGGGTTGCCTTTGGGGGGATCGACGAATTTTCGGCTGCGTTGACCAGAAAGGGTCCAGCAGCAACTGTCGTCGAGTCGTCATCGGACGATCCCGTGCAGGATTCGCAAATTCTCAGCACAATTACCATTGACGTGCAGCATTCAATCGGAGCGTTCCCTCCGAACGCTGTTGCGATGTTCAACGGATGGCCAGCTACTTATGCAGATATCGCCTCCGATCTGACCTTCACGCGAACAGCGGCCAACACAATAGCCGCAACCCTTGCCGCCGGGACAAAGCAGTTCGTGGCAATGATAGGCGCTAGCGGAGTGGGCAAAACGACGGCTGCCCGCCAAGTCGCGGTTCAACTTGAACGGCAAGGTTGGCGCTGTTGGGAGCACAAGACCGATTTTGAGCTTGTGGCGGATGAGTGGATTTCGGCAGCGCAGAAGCTTCAGGCGATGGAGCGGCACGCTGTCCTCTATGTCGATGAGGCCCATTTGCACCTGTCATCGATCAATGAAATTGCGGAAGAACTTGTCGAGCAGAAATTATCGAATCTTCGAATTTTGATGACCTGCGGAAGATCGCAATGGCAATATCGCACGAAGTCACCATACCTATCGAAAAATATGTCGGAACTGGTGCTTAGCAAGCTTGCGAACCACGAGATTGACAGGTTAATATTGCTCGTCTCCAGCGATAATAGCATCAAGCCCCTGGTCGAGGGGACGTTCTTGGGATTCTCCTTTCAAGAAAAAAGACGCCGTCTCGCGGACAAATGCGAAGCTGATGCATTTGTTTGCCTTCGCAACATATTCGCTCAAGAGAAGTTCGACGACATTATCCTACGCGAGTACGCGCAGCTGGGCACCGCCGATCAAGAAATCTATAGGGTAGTGGCAGCGCTAGAGTATGCGGGCATTCGCGTACACCGGCAGATGATTTTGCGCTTGACCGGCATTGCTGCTGGAATGGTCGCTGCGGCCTTGACGAATCTCGTCGACGTGATTTCTGAATATGACATTTCTGAGAGGTTCGGAGTTTATGGCTGGAGAGTCCGCCACAAAGTGATCGCGGGCATTGTTGCTAAATACAAGTACTCTGATCCCGCAGCCATGGTCGAGCTTTTCGATCGCGTTATAGATAATCTTTCGCCGTCGTACCGGATAGAGCGCGATTCTATCAACGAAATGTGCAACCTTGATACAGGTCTGCCTAGCATTTCGGAAAAAGATATACAGAATCGGCTGCTCCGCAAGTTGATCTCGGTCGCGCCGGGGGAGCCAATACCTCGGCACCGGCTCATTCGCAACCTGATTGACCTTGAGAAGTTCGATCTTGCGGAAACTGAAATCCGAGTGTTCGAGTCCGATCTTGGGACGGACGGTCCCGTAGCCAGATATCGCATAATCCTTCTGCTGGCTCGAGCAATCTACACTCCGGGAATTATGGACGAGGATCGGGTAGTTATTCTTAGGAAGGCAGAGGCACAGGCATCGGCCTCGGCGGTTCGTTTTGAAAACAACCGCCATGTTCTATCCGCTTATTGCGAAGTCGGGCTGGAGCTCCTGAAGAGAACCCGGGATAGTTCCACTTTCGACGCGGCCCTCAAAGGGCTTAGGGCGGCAGCCCATCGTATGAGTGATGAAGAGGCAACGAAGGCCGTACGGAGCTACGAACGTCGTTACTTCGAGTTCAAACTGTGAACGAATCTATTTCGTGAAGAACGGTTAATTCATCTCGCGTTGTACTTACCCACCACCCGATGACAAATCGGCCAGTCCACGCGGCTCTCGGTAAACGTCTTCGCCGGCCGGTATTGCTCCAGTGTCCACTCGCGGTCGTTCATGCCGACCAGGCGCTTGATGATCGCTTCCTCGTCGCCGCGTTCCTTGGGCGGAGTGTGGAAGAACACGGCGTCCGAATCGCGTGCCGGCTGCAAATGCGGGTTCACCAGCGCCGTGTCGCCCGGCCAATAGGCGGGGATCATGGATTCGCCCCGCACCAGGATGCCGTAGCCGCCGCGGACATTCTGCAGCACAGCCGGGCGCTTTACCCAGTCGATCGCCTCGAAGGTGACGATCATGTGGCCTTCGCCGCCCATGGCGGCGGCGTAGATCGGCAAGTCGCGCCCGCCGACCAGCTCGTCGCCAGGGATGATCGGCGTGCGCGACGCACGCGGCTTCGGCTCGCGTACAATCGGTAGAGGCGCTGCGCCTGAGGCGTCGAGCAGCCAGGCGACATCGGTCTTGAGCAGCGCGGCAAGCTCGGGCAGCCGCTCCATCGAGGGGCGGGTGGTGTCCGCCTCCCATTGCGTGACTGAAACGCGCTTGATGCCAAAGTGATCGGCTACGTCGTTCTGCGTCAGGCCGGCAGCCTCCCGCGCCTGGCGCAGGCGTTGGCCGAGTGTTGTCGAGTCGGTGCGTATCGTCGCGATCATGCCGGCATAGTAATTGTTGCTTACTTTTTTGCAAGCGATTGCCAGTTGACAGAGTAGGTAGGTAATACCTACCATCATTGCCATGATCGAAATCGTCAGAATCGCAGCCGCCAAGGTTGGCGGATTGGGCGTGCTCGCCTCGCATCTGGGCATCCGCCACCAGGCCTTCTACTCCTGGAAGCGGGTGCCGGCCGAACGCGTGCTGGACATCGAGCGCGCCACCGGCATCTCACGCCATGCGCAGCGGCCCGACCTCTTCGGTCCTGATATCGTTGCCGGTCCCGCATCCTCCCAAGCCCTGACCGGCAGCGGCGAGGAGGCGCCGCGATGAGCCGCGCCTCCTCGATCAAAGTGCCGGAAAACGGCGGAGAAGGCCAGAAAACCTCGGTCGATTTCACGCTCTTTGCGCTCTTCCTCGAAGCCCGGCGCATCCATCGCGGCAAGTCGCCGACGCGTGTTGCCAGGGAAGCCGATGTCGAGGTGGATGCAGTCTTTCGCGCCGCGCGCGGCCGCGACCCAGGCTCCGACGAGTTCCTGGCGCTCTGCGCCTGGATCGGCGAGGAACCTGCGCTTTTTCTCAAAAAGGAGGCCAGGCATGGTCAGGCTCGCTGCCTATGACTATCGCGAGCTCGGCAAGCTGTTGCGGGCGAAGCTCGAGGAAGACGGCCGCGGCTGGCGCGTTTGCGCCGCCGACATCGGGGTAAGCGCTTCCGACCTTTCCCGCATCTGCAACGGCCAGAGTGTCTCGGCGCCCAAGGTCATCGCCGTCTGCGACTGGCTGAAGCTTTCCTTCCGCGCCTTTTACCTGCCGCCGCCACGCGATGCCGGCGCAATGTTTCACGGGACGAGCACTGAAACAGGGAGCACCTGCGATGCTGGATAGCCCTGCAAAAGCGATCTTCGGAACGCCCGGCAGCATCGACGCGGCGACGCTGTTCAAGCTCCCTTTGCCGATGCAGGCCGAGGGCGTGCGGCTGCTGTTCGAAATGGGCCAGAGCCTCGAGCAGGTGCGGGCGCGGCTGGGGCTATCCGCCCGGCAGGTGCGGGCGCTTGCCGCGGAGGAAGGCACGTTCTCGCGTGGCGGCGAGGGGATCGGAAAAGAGTAACAGGAGCCGCTGTTTTGAGCATGCAGTCTGGTGGCTTCGTCATTGAACAGTTCGTCGAGGAGGCGCGCGCCGTCTCGATCGACGCCGCCGCCAAACGGCTCGGCCTGAAATTCACCGGCCGCCGGCACGAGCACCCGCAGCCTTGCCCGCATTGCGGCGGCACGGACACCTTTGCGTTCAACACCGCCAAGAACAAATGGAACTGCCGGGCCGGTGGCGCCGGCGGAAATGACGGCATCGGCATGGCTGCCCACTGCGAAGGCCTCGACCTGCATCGTCGCGCGGCCTTGCTGGAGGCGTGCTCCATTTTGCTCGACCGACCGGTTCCTAGCCAGGCGGGAACCGAAAATGCCGACGCGGCGAACGCTCGACGCAGGCGTCTCGAAGAACGCCGGCGGCTGAATGAAGCTCGAGCGGCTGAACGCGCCGAACGGCGGGTCGACTATCGCGAGCGCGAACGGCAAAAGGCCAGGTCTATTTACGAAGCCGCGGCACGCGTCGGCCGGTTCGGGCGGCTGGTCCCCGAATATCTCGAGGCACGCGGCTGCGGGCGCATGGGCGCCTCGCAATGGCTGCGCTACGCATCGGAGTTGGCCTACTGGCACGGCAGCGATGAGCGCGGTCGGCCGAGTGAGCTCCATTCTGGGCCGGCGATGGTCGCGCCCTTCCTCAAAGCCGACCTGGATGCGATCGGCTGCCACATCAGCTGGATCGATCTGGCGCGGCCGCCGAAGTTCCGGCCGCTGCTCACCGATCCGGCGACAGGCGAGCCCCTGCCGACCAAGAAAATGCGCGGCTCGAAGAAGGGAGGGCTTATCCCGCTTTTCGGCGATCCTTCCGCGGCACGCTGGGTCGGCGGGGAGGGGATCGAGAACGGCGCGGCCTTTGCCTGTTGGGAGAGCTGGCGCGAGGACACGTTCTATTTCGCCGCCGGCGATCTCGGCAATCTTGCCGGCCCGGCCGATCCCGCCTCGCGGTTCGCCCATCCAGAATTGAAGAAGCCAGATTCGAAAGGCGTGCCGCGACCGGTGATGATTGCCGGCCCGATTCCTCGACCTGGTCAGGACCCCGAGGACGCCATGTGGGTGGGCGAACAGGTCACCGAGCTCGTGCTGCTCGCCGATGGCGACTCCGAGCGCGTTGTGACCGCGGCGGCGATGGCGCGCGCCCGTGCCCGGCATGCGCGGCCGGGAAGGGCGATCCCGATCGTCTGGCCGCGGCCTGGCTGCGATTTCGCCTCCATGGCTGCCGAAGCCGCGAAGAGGGTGGCGTGAGCAGCAAGAAGCCCGCCATGCCGGACCAGGTGGCCGCCGTGCTTGAGGAAGCTCAGCGCCAGGCGGCCGCCTATGGGATAGAGCCCCGATCCCCTTTGTTTGGCGCGAGTGAAACGTGGCGGCAGCTTCCCGAACAGCCCAACGAGCAGTCGGTGCTGAGCGAGTGCGCCTCGGAACCGGAAACGGATATCGGCAATGGGCGCCGTTTCCTGATCCGCTACGGCTCGCGCGTGCTGCATGTGGCGCGCGTCGGCTGGCATGGTTTCGACGGCACGCGCTGGAAAGAGGACGAAGACGGGTCGGTGGTCCGGCCCTTGGCGCAGAAGACCGCGGAATTGATCTCGGCCGAGGCCGCGCTGCTGAGCGCGACCGAGGATGAGGAGAGGGCCCTGGAGGCGGGCCGGAACGCGCGCCTGGAGCGCAAGCGCTTAGGTCCGGCCAGGAAGGACTGGGACGCCGAGAAGCTCGGCCGGCTGATGGAGCTGGAAGAGATCATCGACGCAGCCGATGAGGCGCGGAAGAGTGCCAACGCGAGGAAATCGTCACGGCATCGTCACGCGAAAAGCTCGGCCGGTTCGTCGAAGCTGGACAACATGATGAAGGAGGCGCTGCCGCATGTGGCCCGAATGGTGGGCGACCTCAACAGGGATGTCTACGCCTTCAACTGCCGTTCCGGCACGCTGCGGTTTGTGCGGATGGAGCATGAGGAGTCGGATCCGCAGGATCCTGTCTACGAGTGGCAGGCGCGCCTCGATGTTCACAACCCCGTCGACCTGATCTCGAAGAGCGGCGAAGCCGAGTATCGGCCGGGTGCCGCGGCGCCGGTGTTCGACGCCTTCCTGAAGGAAGTGCAGCCCGACCCGGAGATCAGGGGCTTCCTGCAGCGTTTTGCCGGCTATTGCCTTCTCGGCCTCACCGTCGAGCAATGCCTGGTCTTCTTCTACGGCGCCGGGTCGAACGGCAAGTCGACCTTCGTCGACCTGCTCTGCTCGATCTTCGGCGATTTCGCCGTGACGCTGTCGATCGACAGTTTCGCCGGCGACACCAGGCGAGGGGGCAACGAGGCGACGCCGGACCTCGCGCGTTTGCCCGGGGCGCGGCTGGTCGCGGCATCGGAACCCGAAATGGGCGTGAAGCTCAAGGACGCGTTGATCAAGACGCTGACCGGCGGCGAGAAGATCGCGGTGCGGCGGCTGCACCAGGATTTCTTCGAGGTGGTGCCGCAGTTCAAGATCCTGCTTTCGGGCAACCACAAGCCGCGCATCGACGACACCTCCGACGGCATCTGGCGCCGCGTCTACCTCGTGCCGTGGGAAGTCCAGATCTCGAAGGACAGGATCGATCGGGACCTGCCCAAGAAGCTGCGCGCCGAAGCCGACGGCGTCTTCGCCTGGCTGGTGCGGGGAACGCTCGACTACCTGAACTATGGGTTGCGACCACCGGAAAGCGTGCTCGCCGCGACCCGCGAATATCGGGAAGAGAGCGATCCGATCGGCGCCTTCCTGCGCAACGCCTGCATCGTGACGGGCAAGGAGGATGACGAGACCTCGCCGGGCGACTTGCATCTCGGCTACGCCAACTGGGCAGCCCGCGAGGGCGCGGCCGAGTTCAGGTCCTCTACGTTCTCACGCAAGCTTCCCGATTACACGCGGCTGACATGGCAATCGCCTGAAGGCGCGATGAAGCGCTTCTGGAAGGCGAAAAGCGGCACGACGATTTACCGGGGCATCAGGGTCAAGGACGAGTTCGTGCGGCCGCCCGGCCGCGATCCAGGCCCTTCGCCGGAGGCATACGGCTTTGAGGGCTGACCCTTTCCCCATTTTGGCGCCAAGGCCGCGAGGGACGGTAGATTGCGAGTTGGGGAAGGGAGCCGGACTGAAAGGGTTTGGGAAAGCAGCAGGTTAGGAAGCAAGGGACGCTGGGGTCGATTTTTCTCCGTTCCTCCGTGCGCGGATGAGATCAAACGAAGGACAAAGGGGGATGGCGGGTGTTTCATGTATGGCGCGGATTTCATCGTCCCTTTCGACCCTCCCGTCCCGACAACCCGGCTATCCTGCTGCTTTTGTTCGCTTTGTTGCCTTTTCGATTTGGGACGAAGAGCAGCGAGTTGGGTCGATAAGAGAAAAATTGGGACGAAGGAGTGAAAGCACATGAAGACGGTGAACATAGAAGAGCTGTTGACCTGGGCCTTCGTCGATGAGCTGCCGAAGGGCGGTGGCGTGGAAGGTCTGGAAAATCCGCATTCGGCCTGGCGCATGTTGCAGGCTTCCTCATGGGGCAAGATCACCAGCTTTGGCGAGCTTGGCTCGCTGATAGACGCCGGCCGCAAAGACTATGATAATTTCTGGATCGAGCAGGGCGAGCCGCATGAGGATGCGGTGACCGTTGGCCGGGCGGTCGCCGCGCTGGCGGCATGCGAGGTCATTGTCCCGCAGGGCTGGAATGGCTTGGCGAATTGGCGGGATACGCACGGCCTGGCCGAGCTTTACGTTGCGCGCGCAATTGAGCGCTATAGCGCTCGCTCGCAAGCGCAGCGGGGCGAAGGCGTTGTCAGCCTGGTCGTCGGAACCGCGATCCTCGGGCGAGAGCCGGACTGGATCGCGGAGCCTGCCAGGGTTCGGCTGGCCGAGCGCGGCGGCAAGCCGGCCTGGTTCGTCATGAAGCGCGTCATCGACGACAACGGCCAGGCCTACGACATCGAGGTGCATGGCTATGACGAGCGCCTCAAGCGGCCGACGAAGGGCGCTTACCGAAAGTACGAGTTCGCGACCGATCCGAGCGGCGACATCATGGGACGCCTCGACTACCAGATCTGGGTCGCGGCGTTGCGCTGGCTCGAGGCCGAGCTCGGGCCGCAGCTGATCGCGCATCGGCTGGTGTCTTCCGACCGCTCGATGACGCCCTGGCTCGAAGAGGACAGGGCGGGTATTTGGCTGGCGGAAGGCGCCGCAGACCGGGGAGCGAAAAAAACTGTCTCCGTCCGTTGACGCGCGGCAGAAACTTGACATAGACCTGATCACGGTAAGAAAGAACTCGCCCCGGCGCTCCTCGCGACCGGGGCTTTTCATTTTCGGAGTGCGAGCGTGAACGGCCTGCTGACGATCAGGTGGGCCGATCTGTCCGGGCTCAAGCGGCTGGACAACGCGCTGGGCCGCTTGAGCGAGATGCAGCGCAGCTTGGTGCTGGCGCGAGCCGTAAATCATGTCGGCGATCGGTTGCGCACCAAGCTGACGCGGACGCTCGCGAACCAGACGGGCCTGCCGTACCGGACGATCCGCAGGGCGATCAAGGTCGAGCGGGCCAACTATGGCGAGCTCGCCTATGCCATGCGCACGCAGGGCGGTGACATCTCGCTGAGATACTTCAAGCCGCGCGAGACGCGGGCAGGCGTGACCGCTTCGCCTTTCGGCGCGCGGCGGCTATTTGCCGGAGACTTCACCAAGGCAGGCCGGTTTCCAAATCGCGTCGCAGCCAAGGGCTTGGGCGGCCACGTCTACGCGCCGGACCGCTCCTCGACGCGGTGGGGTCGCCCCGTTTCGCTCGTGGATTCAGGGGTCATCATCCCGGCCGAGATGGTCAAGGGCGACTCGGCGCAAGAGTTCACGGCCTTCGCCAACCGCGAGCTGCCGCCGAGGGTCATGCATGAGATCAGCTTCATGCTCCCCGGCTTCTTCGACTGACCGGGCAAGACAGCCACGCCGCGCCCAAGGTTATAGGGACCGTATCCCACTCCTCGACCTCCAACGGGCAGACCGGCCCCTGGATTTCTGCCAGTCGCACCATCGAAAAAGTTGGGTTGTCAGGGTTGTCAGCGGCTCGAAGGAAGTTGTCTGAATGCCGTCTGAAGAAACCGTGATGGCGACGCCCGCCGAGATCGCGGCGCGCGACGGCGTTACGAAGCAGGCCGTGACCAAACTCGCGCGGCGACTGGTCGAGGAGCACGACCTTCCGGTCGAGCGCGACGCGCGCGACCGGATCATGCGGTTCTCGCTGGCGCATTACGACTACTACCGCGGCGAGTTCGCTAGCTCCGAGAAGATTGCGGCCGCTCGCAAGGACGCGCCGTCGGCTCCGTCGGCCAACTCCAGCACGTCGCGCGACGAAGCGCTTCGGCAAGAAGCCTGGCTCAAAGTCGGACGCGAGAAGCTGCGTCGGCAGGAGCATATCGGCCAGCTGGTCCGCGCCGACCGGATGCGTGAAGCCCTGACGGTCTGCGGCCGTGAGATCCAGTCGAGCATCGCCCGCCTGCAGAACAAGGCCGACGACATGGCTTTGGCTGTTTCGCGAGAAGGCGCTCATGGGCTGCGCGTGCTGTTGCGCAGCATCGCTTTCGAGCTGAACACCGAGATTGCCGATCGGCTTGGCGCTATCGTCGAGAAAGCCGCCGAGCATGACGACGTGCTCGAGGACGAGGAGTTGTGAGCATCCATTTCGGGCTCGGCCATCCCGGCGCGCTGCGCCTTGCCGGCATGGCGCTTGCGGAGGCGATCAGGCCGCGCCCGCCGGCGCGCTTTCGTGACTGGCTGCCCGACAACATCGTGCTTGTCGACGGGCCTAAGAAGGGGGAACTCTGGGCGCTCGAAGACGCGCCATATCTAGGCGAGATCGCCGACTGCCTGTCGCTCGAGCATCCCTGCAATCTGGTGACGGTGCGCAAATCGCAACAGACGGGCGTCTCGATCCTCGCCCTTGCCTGGTCGCTCTACATCGCCGACACGGCGCCGGACAACACCATCTACGGCCTGCCGTCGATCGACTTCCTGCAGGACATGAACAGCCAGAAGCTGCAGCCGCTTATCGAGGCCTGGCAGGCGAAGACTGGCAAGCAGGTGATCTTCCCGGCCGTGAGCAGGTCCGGCTCGGGCTCGACCATTTACGAGAAGCGTTTCGCCGGCGGATCGCTGATGCTCGCCAACGCCAACGTGGCGACCGACCTCTCGGGCAAGACGACGCGCTACGGCGTCAAGGACGAGGTCTCCAAGTGGCAGACCCATGTCAGCGGCGACGATCCGGAAACGCTCTTTTTCGGTCGCTTCACCGCCTTCCGGCGCACGAAGGCCTTCAAGATCTTCGAGCTGTCGACGCCGGAGATCGACACCGGCGACGACCTGGGCGACCTGCCGGGGCATTGCCGGATCGACCGTTCCTTCAAGCGCTCCGACCAGCGTTTCTGGAACATTGCCTGCGTTGAATGTGGCGGAGAGTTCGTCCAGGCCCACGAGGGGTTCCATCTCGATCGACTGCATCCGCACAAGAGCTTCTATGTCTGCCCGCATTGCGGGCACATCATCACCGAAACCGAGCGGGTCATCGGCGTCCGCAATGGACGCTACATCGCCACCCTGACCGGTCCTGACCGGCACCCCGGCTTCCACGTCGATGCCTTCATCTCGCTGATGATGAGTTACGAAGCGATCGCCGAGGACATACTCAACCACTCCAAGGCCGGCGGTCTCGGCGACAAGGGCATTTTCAATCTGGTGTACGGCCTTCCCGCAAAGGTGAAGGGCAACGCGCCGGAATACGAGCGGCTGATGGAGCGCCGCGAACCCTTCGCGGAGATGAAGGTCCCTGCCGAAGGGCTTATTCTCGTTGCCGGCGCCGACGTGCAGCACAATGGCATCTGGACCCTCGTCGTCGCCTTTGGCGAAGACCGGCAGTGCTGGGTGCTGGGGATCCGCTTCTTCGAGGGTGCGACGGACAATGCAGGCGAAGGCGCCTGGACCAAGCTCGGTGAGTTCTTCGCCAAGCCGCTCGGCGACGCTTTCGGCGGCTGGCGCCGGATCGAGGCGATGGCGGTGGACGGCGGCGACGGCGGCCGCACCAATCAGGTTCTCGAATGGTGCCGGCGGCGCCCCAATGCCTATGCTGTCAAGGGTGTCGGCGGACGCGGTGTGCCGGCAATCAGCGTCCCGGCCAAGAAGTCGGTCACCAAGCGCGGCAAGCGCAAGCGTTTCGGCAGCGCGATGCTATGGCCGGTCGGCACATGGGGCCTCAAGTCGGAACTGTTCGCCAATCTGCACAAGCCCGGCCTGCGTTCCGGCGAGCCGGCCGATCCGCCGGGCTACGTGCATTTCGGCGACTTCCTGCCGAAGGAATATTTCCTGCAGCTCACGGCGGAGGCCTTCGTCGCCGAGGTGGTGCGCGGCAAGTTCCATGAGGAATGGAAACGCCTGCGGCCGGACAACCACTGCCTGGACGCGCAGGTCTACGCCATGGCGATGGCGGAAATGCTCGGGCTGTCGACCAACAGGGCGGACGACTGGGCGGCGCTGCGCGAGCGGCTGAGACCGGCTTCGGAGCCGGACCTCCTTCACGGCCTTCGCCATGCCCCGAGGCAGGAGCCCACGGACCCGACAGAACCGACGACGGACGAGGCCTCGCAAGCCCGTCGCGAGAAATGGAAAAGGCGCGCATGAAGTTGCTGGAGCGGATATTCGGCAGGGAAGGCGCGTCCGCTCCTCGTCCGTCCGCAAATGCCGGGTATCTGCGCGACAGCCATTCGCGGATCCTATCGACGCGCGGCACCGCGCTGCGCGATCATCGCGACCAGGTCCGCACCGCCTGGCGCCGCGCGGCCGGCCTTGCCATGGACATCATCCAGAATTCCGGCCGTCTGAGAGGTGCGGTCGACCAGGTCATCGCGGACACCGTCGGGGTCGAGCTCATCCTCAATCCGATGCCGGACCTGGCAAAGCTTGGTTACGACAGGAAGGAGACGGACGATTTCATCAAGCTGTTGAAGGCCGAGTGGAAACGCTGGGCGTGGAACGCGCGCGAATGCGACCTTAAGGGCAAATTCATCGTGCCGCAAAAGGTGGACATCGCTCTGCGCCATGACGTCGTCTTTGGCGAGGCGCTGATGCTGATGGACTATATGTCCGCCGGCGTCCGCCGCCGCTACGGCATCACGTCCGGAACCAAGATGTGCCTGACGACGCCTACCGCTTTGGTGCAGGACACCAGTGAGTTCGAGGGGCTGTATCAGGGCGTTATCCACGATCCGAACGGCCGTCCTGTCGCCTACCGTCTCGCCGAGAAAGAAACCGGCATCGTCGTCAAGCGCGACCATCGGGCCTTTGACGCGCAAGGGCGCCAGATGGTCGCTCATGTGTTCGACCCGGTGGACGGCAACGACGTGCGCGGCATTTCTCGGCTCGTCGCGGCCTTTCGGGAATACCTGCAATGGGAGACGCTGGTCGACGTGACGATCCAGACCGGTATCCTGCAGACCGTCTTTGCCCAGGTGCTGACCAGCGAAAAGCCTTCGGCAGAGGCCTTCGAGGCTCTTGAGGCGCTCGGCGAGAGCCAGGACGGCAAGGAGCTGCGCGCCCAGTTCCGCGACTATTTCCTTGCCGTCATGGACAAGGCGGCCGAAAGCGAAATCTCGGTCGGCAGAGATCCGAAAATCTCGCATTTGGCGCCCGGAGAGAAACTCGACCTGATGTCGACCGGCATTCCGGGGCCGCAATTCCTGCCCGTATCCAACGAGCTGCAGCGCGGCATGGCGCGCGCGATCGGCATCAGCGTTGCCAGCTACACCATGAACTATGAGGGCGCGACCTATTCCTCGACCCGAATGGAAGGGGCGTCCCTGCACCCGGTTGTCACCCGCCGCCGCGATCGCATCGCTTCGCCGATTTGCCAGATCGGCTTCGAGCATCTGGTGGACGAGCTGATCGGCACCGGCCGGCTGCCGTTCAAGGGTGGCTACGAGGCTTTCTCCGCAAACCGGGACAGGGTGCTTTGGGCAATGTGGCAAGGCCCGGCCAAGGCCACTGCCGACGACCAGAAGAGCGCCAAGGCGGCGAGCGAACGGTTGCTCAACGGGACGTCGACGCTTGACATGGAATGCGCGGAGATCGGGGCCGACGCGGAGGAGGTCTTCGAGCGCCGGCTCTACTGGCACAAGCGCTATGTCGAGGCGGGCATGCCGTCGCCGTTCGGTCAGGGGCCGGGCGACGCGAAGGACGACGTCATCCAGGACGAGAAGGCATCGAAGAAAAAGGAACTTGCCTGATGCCGGCCCTCGTCACCATCAACGGCGTTGCCGTCGACCAGGATGACCCCTGCGCCCTCTATCAGGCGCTCTATGCGGTCAAGCTGCGCGCGCTCGCCGGCGAGCATGTCGAGGAACTTTCTATCCAGTCGCCGGTGACGCGAGAGCAGCTTCGTTTCTCCGGCGCCGACATCAAGGCGCTCGACGCCGAACTGATGCGCCTCTCGGCTGCCTGTTCGGCAAAAAACGGAAAGCGTTCGCGCTACGCCAAGACCATGCGGTTCATCCGCTAGGAGCCCCCATGACATCGCTGATCCATATCGCCGACCGGGTGCTGAACCGGCCGCTGCTGATCACGCGTGACAAGGCCGAGGTGGTGCTTTCCGTCCTTGCCGGCAGGCTCGGCGCCAATGGGCCCGAGAGTTCCCGATTCGAGGGGGGATCGGTCGTCGAGGACGAGAACGGTGCCCGTCGCGCCGTGCCTTATCGCGTCACCCGCGACGGGGTTGGCATCATCACGGTCACCGGCTCCCTGGTAAACCGCGGCGCCTGGGTCGGTGCCAGCTCCGGTCTGACTTCCTACGAAGGGATCGGCTTCCAGCTGAAATCGGCAGCTGCCGACCCGGCTGTCAGGTCTGTCATCCTTGACATGCATTCGCCAGGCGGCGAAGCCGTGGGCGCCTTCGAAACCGCGGCCCTCGTGCGCGATCTTGCCGCAAGGAAGCGGACCGTCGCGGTCGTCAACGGCATGGCGGCTTCGGCCATGTACGCCATCGCGTCCGGCGCCAACGAGATCGTCACCACGGAAACCGGCATAGCGGGCTCGATCGGCGTCGTTCTTCTGCACGCCGACTTCAGCCGGCAGCTGGACCGCGACGGCATCACGCCGACGCTCATCCACGCCGGCGCCCACAAGGTCGACGCCAACCCGTTCGAGCCGCTTTCCGACGCCGTCCGCGAGGACCTGCAGGCCGAAGTTGACGCCTTCTACGGCGCATTCCTCGCCACGGTAGCCAAAGGCCGGGGCTCCAGGCTCACCGCAGCCGCCGCGCGCAAGACGGAAGCACGCACGTTCATTGGCAAGGCTGCGGTCGACGCCGGCATCGCCGACCGGGTCGGTTCGTTCGAAAGCGTGCTTGCCGAACTTTCCCGCGCCTCCACGCCGAACGGCGGGCGCTCAACCCCGCAGAAAGGGAGCACATCCATGAGCGAGAACCCCGGCGCGCCCGCAGCCATTGGAGTTGCCGGCATTCCGAAAGCCGATCACGACGCGGCCGTCGCGGCTGCCGAGACCAAAGGCCATGCCGCCGGCGTGGCGGCCGAGAACAAGCGCCTGACGACCGCCCTTGGCGCCGAGGGCGTCAAGGGAGACGGCGGTCGCATGGCGGCGGCGCTCGACCTGGCGACCAGGTCGCCTGCCATGACCGGTGAAGATGTCGCCGCGTTCGTCGTCGCCAACGTCGCGGCGTTCAAGCCGGTAGACGCAGGCGCCGAGGTCTATGAGAAATCGCGCCTTGCCGCGGCCGGCCTCGCACAGCCCGGCGCTGGAAAGTCCGCGGCGGCATCGCAGGAAGCGGCCAACCGGATCCTGGCCAATTACCGCGCCTCGACGGGAGCGCCGGCCAGGCAGGGCTGATGCCTCGCACCATCCAATCGCAACTCCTCACCTGAAAGGGTCGATCATGACCAGCATTCCCTTTGCGCAGCCGGGCATGGCGGCACGGGACGTTTCCGAGACGTTCACCTCCGCCGAAATCTTCAATTCGGCCATACCGCACCCTGTCACCGAGGACTTTCCCGTGGCAGCGGATGTAGCGCTGCCGGCTTTCTCGGTTGTCGGCCTCGCGGCCACGGACACCGTGGCCATGGCGACTTTTGTCCATGCGCCCGGCAGCAAGGCGACCGGCCGGCTGGTGCTCTCCGGTGCCGGGGCTGTCGACGACACCATCACCCTCGGCGCGACGGTCTATACCTTGAAGGCTGCGCCGACGACTGTCGCCGGTCAGGTCAAAATCGGTGCGACGGCGGCGGAGACCGCCAACAATTTGATCGCGGCGATCAATGGCGGAGCTGGTGCCGGCACCGCATACGGCTCGCTCACCACGCCCCATCCCGATGTCAGCGCTCAGTCCGATGCCGCCGGCATCGTCGGTATCATCGCCAAGGCCGCGGGAGCGCCCGGCAACGCGATCGCAACCACCGAGACCGGCGCGGCCATCGCATTTTCGAACACCACCCTCGTCGGCGGGGCGGATCAGATCGGTGTGGCGCCGCTCGGCATCACGACTGCCCCGCTGGTCGACACCGATGTCGCGCAGCGCGTCGCGATCTACCGGGCCGGCAATTTCAATCCGGATGCGCTCAATTGGGATGCCTCGTTCAACACGGATGACAAGCGCGAGGCCGCTTTCCGGGGCGCGCCGGCGCCCACAAACATCCTCGTCCGCAAGCGGCTCTGAGCGCAAGGCGCAAACCCCAATGCAATCGCGGCCCCGGCCGCCTCTTTCAAAGGGCCACGACCATGGCGGATTTCGACAACTACGAACTTTGGGATACGCACACCCTGCTCGGTGTGTTCCGCGAACTCGACATCGTGCCGAGCTACTGGCTCGACCTTCTCTTCCCCCACCAGATGTCATCGACCGACGAATATATCGACCTGGAGAAGATTCCGCGTTCGGGTCGCAAGCTCGCGCCCTTTGTCGCCCCGATGGCGCAAGGCCGGGCGATCTACGAGGAAGGCGCGCGCGTCGAGCGCTTCAAGCCGGGTTATGTCAAGGCCAGCGATCCTGTCTCGCCGCTGCGCGCTCTCACCCGCCGCCCGGGCACCTTGCTTGGTCCCAATGCGCAGAGCCCCGCGGCGCGCTACGATGCGGTCAAAGCCGACATCCTGCAGTTCCATCGCGTCGCGGTCGAAAGGCTCTGGGAATGGATGGCCGCCAAGGCCGTCATCGACGGCAAGGTCGTCATCGAAGGCAAGGACATGCCGCAGCGGCTGGTCGACTTCGGTCGCGCCGCCGGACACACCGTGGTGCTCGGCGCCGGCGCGCGCTGGGGCGATCCCGGCGTGTCCATCCTGGACGATATTCAGGGCTGGGCCGACATGATGCATTCGGCCGAGTTCGGCGGCGCGCCGAACCGCATCACCGTCGGCACGGATGCCTGGGGCGTCATGCGGCGCGACAGCGAGATCCTCGCCGAGATGGACTTGACCAGGCGCGGCAATGCCGACCTGACGATCAAGACCGGCCTCATGACCACCGGCGAGGTCCGCTATGGCGGCACGCTCGGTGGCGGCATCGAAGTCTGGGTCTATAAGGACTATTACACCGTAAACGGCTCGGTCACTCCGTTCATGTCGCCCAAGGATGTCGTGCTGACCGGGCCGAACGTGCAGGGCTATCGCTGCTTCGGCACGATCGTCGACGTGCATGCGCAGTTCGAGGCGCTGCCGATCTTCCCGCGCAACTACATCCCCGAAGGCGATGTGGCGATCGAGCAGATCCTCACCCAGTCGGCGCCGCTGATGGTGCCCGTCAATCCGAACGCGACGCTGAAGGCGACCGTCCTCGGCTGATTGCCCCGGTCCGACATCTTTTCTCGGCAATTCAACACAATTGGAGAAAGCATCATGGTCAAAGCCGTTGCTTTGAGCACCGTTCACCTGTGCAAGTCGCCGGGCGAGAAGAGCCTGGAAGGCAAGACAATCAAGCGCGCAGAAATCGAGGTGAAGGCGCCTGGATCATTCATCGACGTCGACAAGAAGCAGCTCGACGATCTTGTCGCAAAGGGTGCCGCGCGCCCAGCCAGCAAGGTTGACCTCGTGAAGGCGGACGAGGCCAGCCAGATGGACCTCGGCCAGGCCTGAGGCCTCACCTTTTCGGAGCCTTTCATGGATATTCGTGCAGCCCGATCGCGCCTTGTCCATGAGACGCGCTCCCGCATGGGCGACCTGATCACCATCCGCGCCAAGCTGCGTGGCGAGATGTCGGTAGCCGACGATCCGTCGCGCCCGGCCATGCTCGGCCTGAAAGGCCGGTTCGACATCGATCCGGACCTGGAATTCCTCGGCGGCCGCGATCGCGGCATGGCCCCGACCCGCTACGCCGGCCGGCTGTGCACCGCTTCGATCCCGCGCGCCGATATGGCCTGGCTGCCGAAGACCGGCGATCAGTGCGAGGTCACCAGCCGCCCGGCCGAGCCGATCTATTCGATCGAGCGCGTCGTCGATGACCTGCCCGAGGTGATCGTGTTCTATCTGTCGAACCTGAAGGCGGCGCCGTGATCTCCGCCAAAGGCGGCAACCGCGCGTCGGGCACGTTTGCCCGGCCGTCCGCAGCGAGCGGCGAAGCCGCGGCGAGCGAAGGACAGAACGGATGAGCCTGGTCAACGCCATGCTGCGCATGCTTGCAGTGCAGGCGCTGCGCGGCAACACCATCGCCGCCGACGGCGTCACCGATTCCTCGATCGAGGCGCTGTCTTCGATCATGAGCGACCGACAGGCGCCGGTCATCCTCGTTCGCATCGACGAGAGCAAGTATGCCGGCCAGAACGAGGGTTTCTTCGTCACCTCCGGCACCGTGACCTTCGCGCTCGACCTGATCGTTGCCTCGAGCGTCACCTATCAGACGACCGACGGCCAGGCGGTCAACCAGATCGAGATCGCGCCGACCGATGCCGGTCTTGAATTCTCGCTCGACATGCTCGACCGGCAGTGGCGGCGCGTGCTGTCCGATCCCAACAATGCCTTCGCGGAATGCTTCCGCTCGCTTGTCGCCGCGATCGGGCCGGTGAAGGCCGCTCGCGGCGTCGATCCGGAAGGCGGCCGCAAGCACGCCATCCGCATGGTCGAGATTGAGATCGAGCCGGTCTGCGATCCCGCTCCGGGCGCCGAGCTGCCTCCCGTCATTGACGCGGCACTGACCAAACTGGCGACGGTCCCGGACTACCAGTCTGCGGTCGTCATCATGCGCGGCGAGTTCGCCAAGGGCTTCGACCTGATGAGCTGGCAGAAGATCCAGTCGACCCTGATGACCACGGCCGCGGTGCCGGCCATGCTGGGCGTCGCACCGCCCGATGCCGGCGAAGTCGTCGGGTTCGACCAGGTCGGCACCGTCATCAACGGCGAGCAGACCGAACTGACGGACGATATCCTGCCCGATCCCGATCTCGGCGGGTCCGCCTGATGCATGACACGGAACTGGTGAAGGTCATCCTCGGCCTGCAGGCCGATATCGCCACGCTAAAGCGCATGGTCGCCGGCAACCTGCGGTTCGGCACGGTGAAGAAGGTCGATCACGACGCCAAGCGCGTGCAGCTCTTGCTGTCGGACGCCAATGGCCGCGAATTCCTGTCGCCGCTGCGGCCGTGGGGCGAGATCGCCGGCAACGAAAAATCCTGGCGGCCGCCGACGCAAGGCCAGCAGATGATGCTGGTCGCGCCGCATGGCGACATGCGCCAGGGCATCGCATTGCCGATGACCTTTTCGGACCAGAACCCGGCGCCGTCTTCCGATTCGAGAACGCGGATCCTGTCGAAGTTCGGCGGGGCGACGGTACTGTTCGATGCCGGCGGCGAGCGGGCCGAGCTGTCGGCTTCCCGCGTCGATCTCGGCGGGGCCGGGGGGAAGAGGATCGCCCGCGTTGGCGATCGCGTCCATGTCATGTCGGGATCTTCGACCGGCCTTTGGCCGATCGTCGAGGGCTCCTCGAAAGTATTCGCCGCCGACTAGGAGGCCTCCATGAAACTCGTTGTCACCAAGCGCGCGCCGCACCTTGGCGTGGCCGGCACCGCCGTCGAAATGACGCCGTCGCAGGCGGCTTATGAGCGGCTGCGCGGCCATGTCGTCGAGCCGGCGCAGCCGAAGGCTGATGGATCGGCCGACGCTCCGGCGAAGGGCGGACGCGGGAAGCGCAAGTGACGCAATTCGGCATGGACCGCTCGACCGGGCTGCGGCAGAGCGGCTGGGACAACGTCATCCAGGCGATCGAGATCCTGCTGACGACACGCTATTTCGAGCGCGTCTTGCGTGAATGTGTCGGCAGTCCGGTCCCGGCGCTGCTCGGCGAGCTCGCCAACGTCCAGACCGTCATCCGCTTCCAGTGGTCGGTCGCGGCCGTGATCCTGCTTTTCGAGCCGCGCCTCACGCCGACGCGCATCTCGCCGCTGACACTCGACCGCGCCGGCGCTTCCGCCTGGGTCATCGAAGGCATTTACCGGCCGCGCGCCCATCTCGGCGACTTCACGCCGGCCGGCACCGTCTCGCTGCGCCTCGGTCAGGCCGGCGGCCAACTGATCGTAACTTCTTCATAGCCTCACGCCGCGCACGGCTTCGCCGCCTGCGGCTCCGGTGGGGCGCGGCATCAGCCGCGACGGCCAGTCGGCCTTGCGGGCTTCGCCCGGAAACAGGAACCGCCATGCTCGATCTGTCCACGCTCGAGGGCCTGCCGGCGCCGCAGGCGATCTCCGTCACGTCGGAGGCCGACGCGCTCGCCGCGATCAAGGCGGTCTTCGTCGACCTGGCCACCGCCTATGGGCTAGACGTCACCGGCATCATCGATCTCGAGGGAGAGCCCGGCAACATCCAGCTGCAGGTCGGCGCCTTTCGCGAGGTGCTCTACAGGGCTGCGATCAACGACGCGGTCAAAGCCAACCTGCTGGCCTTCGCGGCCGGCGCCGATCTCGATCACCTGGCTGCGTTCTATGACGTCATCCGCCTGACCGGCGAAACTGATGCCAGGCTGCGCGCCCGCACTGTGGTCGCCATTTCCGGCCGCTCCACGGCCGGCTCCGAGGACTGGTACAAAAGCGCCGCACTCCGGGCCAGCATCCGCGTCAAGGATGTCGCCGTCTATCGCGTCGGCACCGGGCCAGACATTCGCATTGCCGTGCTTGCGACCGACAATTTCGGCGAGCCTGACGCCGCTTTGCTCGCCGCCGTCGATGCAGAGGTGCAAAAGAGCAGTGTCCGGGTGATTTCCGACCGCATCACGGTCTTGTCCGCCACCAGCGCCACGGTCAACGTCGCCGCCGATATCTGGCTGTTGCCGACGACGCCGATGACCGTGTTCGACAGCCTCGAGGCGCTGTTGCGCCAGGCGCTCGCCGACGAGGGCGGGCTCGGCTTCAACCTGACGCGCTCGTGGCTGGTCTCGAAACTCCAGGTGCCTGGCGTCCAAAAAGTGTCCCTGGCCGCCCCGGTCGTCGACACGATCATTGATGACGGCGCCGCGGTGAAGCTAGGCACTGTCACCCTAACCTACAGAGGCCGCGACCGGTGACCGATCGGCAGAACCTGCTGCCGCAGAACGCGACGGCCTTCGAGCGCGCGCTGTCGGAATCGCTCGACCGCCTGCCGGAGCTCGAGCCGGGCTTCGAGGAACTGCGGGGTTTCAAGCTCGCGCCGGTGCAGCCGTCGATCCTGCCATGGCTCGTCGTGGAATACGGGCTCGGCCCGATTACGCAATATCTTCCCGATCTCGCCTCGGTTATCGAATACGGCCTGCGTTGGCAGCGGGTGAAGGGCACTCCGCAAGGTGTGGCCGAGAGCCTGACATGGGTCGGCTACGCCTTCTCGACCTTCTATGAGGCGCCGATCAGGCGCACGCGCTGGCACCTCTATGAGCTCGAGCTCGACCGTTTTCGCGACAACGAGGACGATCTCGGCACGATCGAGGCCGTGGTGCGCCTGTCGGACCCGGTCCGCTCCGAGTTCTACCGCGCCCGGAACGGCTACAATGTGCGCGAGCACGACTGGGCCTACACCAGGTGGGGCGACGGCATCTGGGGCGACAACTCCGGCGTGTTTCTCCACGCCGGCGGCGTCAAATGGTCCTTCGGCCGCACCTTCGATGCCGGCCAGCACGATCTGACGGAAGCCGAGCTGGCCGCGCTTGGCGCCTGGATCGAGCCGGTCGAGGGCGGGTCGATCGGCTGGGGACCGTTCCCCTGGAACACGCCCGGCCTGCAATGGGTCTCGGACGCCGCTCTGTCCCGGGCGCAGATCATCGCCACCGCGCTGCTCGCCAAGTCGTGCTGGATCGGCGTCTATCGTGAGGACGGCTCGCCGATCGGTTTCCGCAGGGCGCGAGTCTATAGGCCGGTCAGCGCCTCCTTCGGCGGCTACTACCATGCCGCCGGGCAAAGCTGGGTCGTGGCAAGTGGCGCCGGTCCGAACCTTTATGTCGAAGCCATGATGGATTTCGGCGAAGGCGAGGGCGAGACCATCCAATCCTGGAGTGTCACGCTCGGCGGCGCGCCCGTCGGCGCACACCCCGCCGGTATCCGGTGGCTGCCCGGCGCCGCAATCGCGGGTGGCGCCATGGTCGGCGGCTTCGATATCGCGCCGGCGCTTCTCGGCAAAACCTCGCGCGAACGCTTTCGTGCGCTCTTGAAAATCAGCTGAGGCAAAATGGCTTACGAGCACGAGTCGAACCTGACCGGCGCCTATGACCGCGCACCGCAGTTTCCGCTGTGGGACAGCGTGCTCAACCGTGAAGGCAAGATTGGTCAGGCGGCCGAGATGGTCGAGGCCCAGACCATCCTTCAGCGGAAGATCCGTTCGATCGGCAATCTGGTCGCGCGCGACGGCGACCGCGTCGAAGGCGCCGACATCATCATCGACGTTGAGGCGCAAGCCGTCACGCTGATCGCCGGCAAGCTCTATGTGGCGGGCCGCGTTCTCGACGCGCCGGCGGCGGTGCTGACAGACGTGCCGATGACAGGTGCCGTGCACATCGGGGTGCGCCTGCTCAAAACCTATGTGACCGAACTGGAGGAGCCCGCTCTGCTGGGCCTGATGCCTGGCTCGCTCTCCGAGGGAGAAGCCGGCGCCGCCCGCGTCGTGTACGCGCTCGCCTGGGGCTTCTCCGGTGACGGCGGCGTGGGCGACCTCTACTCGGTCTACCTGCTCAAGGATGGCGTCGCGATAGACCAGACGCCGCCGCCGAACCTGACGGGCATCAACGCGCAGCTCGCGATCTACGACTTCGACGCCAACGGCAACTACATCGTCTCGGGCTGCTCGGTCTCCGCGCTTGGCAAGGATGGAACGGACCAGGTCTTCTCGATCGCCGAGGGCGTCGCCAACATCAAGGGCCAGAAGCGGACCCGCTATGCGGCGCTGCGCCACCGCGAGACGGAAACCTTCGATCTGTTCCGCATCCCGACCGAGGTGCATACATTCGGCGCGAACCCGACGATCGTCACCCTCAATCACGGGCCGATCGCCACGATCCGCGAAGTCCTGGTCGAGAAGGAAGTCACCGAGACAGTCGTGCGCGGCGGCACGCCGAACGGCTCCGACGCTCTGGTCAACACGGGCGTGACGTCGATCCTCGAGGTGAAGCAGGGCGCCACGACCTATGCGACGCCGGCCGATTACACGAAGGCCGGCGACCTGGTGTCCTGGGCGGCCGGCGGCGCCGAGCCCGCGACCGGGTCGAGCTACACCGTCAAATACCGCTATCTAGGCATCGTCTCGGCAACGGATATCACCGCAACCACCATCACCGTCGCCGGCGGCGTCAATGGCGGGCAAATCCAGGTCGACTATGACTTCAAGCTGCCGCGCGTCGACGTGCTCGGCTTGGATAGCGACGGCAATTCAGTCTACCTGAAGGGCGTTTCGAGCCGCACCAACGCGCTGCCGCCGACGGTGCCCGCCGACGTGCTGCCGCTCGCTTTGGTCGAGAACATCTGGACTGGCACGCCGAACGTCACCAACATCGGTGTGCGCGCCTATACCATGGCCAAGATCGACCGGATGTATAACAGCCTGGTCGACGCGCTTGATCTGATCGCCCTCGAGCGCCTGCAACGCGACATCGACAGCCGCGAGCCGATCTCGAAGAACGGCGTCTTCGTCGATCCCTTCACCTCCGATCGCTACCGCGACGAGGGTGAGGCGCAGACCGCGGCCGTGTTCGGCGGCCTGCTGCGCCTAGCGATCGATCCCACTTTCCATGCGATCAACCTGGCCGGCGTCACGCTGCTGAACTGGACAGAAGAGGTTGCGGTCGAGCAGGCTTTGGCCACGCGCTGCACCAAGATCAACCCATACCAGAACTTCACGCCGCTGCCGGCGTCAATGACGATCAACCCGCCGGTCGACTACTGGACCGAGAGCGCCACCGAATGGGCCTCCGACAGCGCGGCGGCCTTGTCGTCGCCCGTGGTCATCACCACGTCGAGGTCGACCACCGGCCGCACCACGACGACGACCACGACGACGCAGAAGGAGACGATCGAGAGCTCGACGCGCGAGGAGCGGCTTTCCTGTCTCAGGCAGATATCGCTGCAGTTCACTATTCATGGCTTCGGTGCCGGCGAGAACCTGACCAAGCTCGAATTCGACGGCATCGACGTCAATCCTGGCGGCCTTTCCGCCGACGGCGCCGGCCAGATCGTCAACAGCTTCACCGTCCCGGCCAATGTGCCGGCCGGCGCGAAGGGCCTCGTCGCCGATGGCGCCGGCGGCTCGAAGGCTGCCGCCATCTTCGTCGGGCAGGGCACGATCGACATCGAGACGCTGCGTCGCGTCGTCACCACGACCGTGCAGCAGACCTCGGTGACAGCGCCGCGCGAGACCGGAGGTGTCGGCGGCGGTGGCGGCGGCAATGGCGGCAGCCGGTCCGACCCGCTGGCGCAGACCTTCACGCTGACCGAGGGGCGGCACATTGCCGGCGTCAACCTGAAGGTCTGCCTGGTCGGCGATCCCGACAATCCGATCGTGCTCGAGCTGGTCGAGGTCGCCAACGGCATTCCGACCGTCAACGTCATCGCCCAGGCGTTCTACGACATGAACGCAGCGGTGATCGGCCAGTGGACCGAGATCCGCTTCCCCTATCCGATCTGGCTCGCGGGCGGCATCGAATACGCCTTCGTCGTCAAGACCAATGACGGCGACCATTCGATCAAGACGGCCAAGCTCGGCGACTTCGATGCCGACCTGCAGCAGCCGGTCGCCGCGCAGCCCTATTCGGTCGGCGTGATGCTGTCGTCGTCGAACGCCGTCACCTGGACGCCGCACCAGGACGAGGACATCTGCTTCCAGCTGGTCGCGGCCAAGTTCGCGCCGACGACCAAGACCGTGAATGTCGGCACCTTCGCCGCCGCCAACATGAGCGACCTCCTTATTCGAGCCGAGGTCGAGCTGCCGACCGCCGCGGCCGCGATGCATTTCGAGGTCGAGCTCGACGACGGTTCGGTCACCCTGCTCAGCCCGGACCAGGCCTGGGAACTGCAAGCCTTCTACACCGGCAATGTCGAGGTCCGCGCCGTGCTCACCGGCTCGGCCAAGGTCTCGCCGGTGGTGTTCCCGGTGATCCTGGCGATCGAGGGTGAGCTGCAGACGACGGGCACCTATGTCACCCGCGCCTTCGACATGGGGACCGGCGTCGACATCCTGTCCTACCTGAAGACCAAGATCCCGACCGGCGCGACGATCGCGCTGCATGCTGACGCCGCCAACGATGTCTGGACACCGGTTCCGCAGGTGACGCAGACGCCGCTGCAGGACGCCGGCTGGGTCGAGCGCAAATACAGCGTCATTGGCTTCAACGCCAATCCCGTTGGGCGCATCCGCATCACGCTCACCGGCACCCCGGCGGCGCGGCCGATGGCCTACGACTTCCGGGCGATCTCGACCCCGTAACCCTCGCTTAGGACCGCCAATGCCCGTTGAAAACAGCACGCCGAACCGCGGCTATCAGCTTCCGGACGGCAGCAACAATCTCGAAGACGACGTTCTGCGGCTGAGCGCGGCGCTCTCAGCGATCGACCTTGATGTCGCGGGTATCCTGGTCTCAGTCGCGAACCGGGCGCTCCTGGTGCATCAACACACGATCTCAGACACGACCGGGCTGCAGGCCGCTCTCGACAGCAAGCAGGACGCATTCGAAAAGGGCAACGCGAACGGCTATGCCGCTCTCGACGCTACCGGCAAGGTTCCGGCAGCTCAACTGCCGGCGGCGCTCTTTGGTGCCATGTCCTACCAAGGCACTTGGAACGCCAATACGAACTCCCCGACGATTCCGGCGGCGTCAAGCGCCAACAAGGGCCAGTACTATAAAGTGGACACGCCCGGCGCGACAAACGTCAGCGGCATCACCGACTGGAAGGTCGGGGACTGGATCGTTTCGACCGGCACCTCTTGGGACAAGATCGACAATACCGACCAGGTTTCGAGCGTAGCCGGTAAGAGCGGAGCAGTGACGCTTCAGGTCGCCGACATCATCGACATGAGCGCTAGCGGCCGTTCCCTGGTGCAGGCGGCAAGCAATGCGGCAATGAAGGCGCTGCTCGCGGTGACCGCTGCAGACATCACCGATGCGTCCGCCAACGCTCGCTCGTTGATTACCGCGGCCGACTACTCGGCGATGCGGACGCTCCTCGGCTTGGTAATTGGCACGCACGTTCAAGCCTATTCGGCCGTGCTTGCCGGAACTACCGCGAGCTTCACGACGGCGCTGTTGGCCAAGCTGAACGGCCTACCCGGCACCGTCGACTATGGCGCTGGCAACGCAGGTTTAGCTTACGGCGCCGTTGGAACCTATGTCTTTGGCTACAGTCTAAACGGCACCGGCATCGTGGACGGATCCACATACGCCGGGTCTGCGATACAGCCCTCCGGCGTTAGCGAGAACAGTACCACAGACGCCACGGACGATACGGTGTTCGGGTCCGGCTCAATGACTGGCGTTAAGGGCGGCGCCGCTCTTTCAGGGACGTGGAGGGCTATGGGGCGCGTGAACAATAGTGCCGGGTCCAACCGTCGCCGGCAAACGCTCTTCTTGAGGATCTCGTAATGGACTATCGCAACCCCGTTTATAACCAGTTCGGCGCAATTGATCTCGAGATTGAGCATCCTGCATTTGGCTGGATACCATTCACGGCGTCTCCTGATGATCCGGAGGAACTGGGCCGGGCTATGTTCGCCGAAGCAGCTGGGACGGCAACGGCCTACTCGCGGACTGTTCCAACGCTAGAGGAAACCCGTGCCGCCAAGCTGAGCGCCCTTTCGGATCAGCGGTGGAAGGTCGAGATTGGTGGGATTCTCGTGAACGGGGCGCCAGTTCGCACTGATGCAAACAGTCAAGCTAAGATCACGGGCGCCGTAGCCCTTTTCAAGAACGACCCCGAGCTTCAGGCGATCGATTGGGAGGCGCAGCCGGGCATATGGGTCACGCTCGATGCTGTAACGATGACCGCAATCGCCATCGCAGTCGGGAGGCATGTGCAAGCGTGTTTCAGTCGGGCGAGGGCATTGTCTGCGGAAATTGGCGCCGCGTCTGATTTCGCGGCGCTCGAGGCAGTCGACATCGAAACCGGATGGCCTCGCTAACCTACCAGAGACGCCAGAGCAGTAGACAAAGGACTGCGAAACAAAGCCATAGCGACAGGCGGATTTCGAATAGCGCTTGCGCGATAGCGTTCGGCGCGACCTCTTTGAAGTCGTCCTGCTCAAAGCGTTCCTGCGCTTCGATGATTAGGCGTTCCGCTTTTTTTGGCCTGTCTCCAGTCACTGCCGGCTCTCTTCTGAGGCTGTTGAGCGCCAGTTCCATAGCTTGACAGTCCGGTGGTGTCCAGTTCGACCAATATTACTTGTCTCTAAAGTACATCGCTCAACCCGATCAGCCGGGTTGTCTTTCAGCCCCACAGGAGAGACTGTCATGACCGACCCCGTCTTCGGGATCACAATCCGTCGCGACGCCAACGAGGCGGCCGTGCCGTCGAATGCGCTGATGAGCGTCGTCGGCATCTGCATGCCTTTCGGCAAGGCCGCGACGGCGACGCAAGCCGCCTTCGACGCGGCGTTCCCGGCCGGTGTCGCCGTCCGTCTGAACTCCAATGACACGGCCAAGCTGGCGCTCTGCGATCCCGATTCCCTGTTCGTCGACGCCGTCGAGGGCATCAATGCACAGCTCGGCCCCTACCAGATCGCCGCGCAGCTCGTCGTCAACCGCGTCGCGCAAGGCGAGGACATCGGCGAGACGATGGCCAATATCATCGGCTCGTCGGTCGCCGGCACCGGCATCAATGCCTTCGTCAATGCCGGCGCCGATCTCGGCGTCTATCCGCGCCTCATCCTGGTGCCGGGATACACGACGCAGCAGTTCGGCGCGCTGATCGGCCTGACGCTGACGACACAAGGGTCCAACATGACCGTCGCTCCGGCCGTCGAGTTCACCGGCGGCGGCGCCGATCCGAACAAGGTGCTGCCGACCGCGCATGCCGTCATGGGCACCGGTCCCGACGCGCAGAAGGTGGCTTCGCTCGTCATCGACACGCCCGGAGCGTACCTGTCCGCGCCGCTCAACGTCTCCTTCAGCGGCGGCGGCGTCGACGCCGGCAAGGTGCTGCCGACCGCGACGGCAGAAGTCGAGGAACTCGCCAACGCCGTCTGCGCGGCGCTGCCCGAGGTGCTGAACAAGATCCTCGCCGTTGCGATCGTCGATGGGCCGAACGGCCTTGCCGCCTTCACACAGTGGCGCGAGACCCTTTCGTCCGACCGGCTGATCCCGGTGACGCCCGGCATCAAGCGCCTCGACGCCTCCGGCGACGTCGTCACCCGCCCCGCCGCGCCTCGTGTCGCCGGCGTCGCCGTGCGCCGCGACTATGAGAATGACGGCCGGCCGTTCCGCTCCTGGGCCAACCAGGCGCTCTATGGCGTTGTGGGGCCGGAGCAGAACTATCGCTTCTCGCTCACCGACGGCTCGACCGAGGGGCAGGAAATCCTGGCCGCCCAAGGCGGGATCATCGTGCGCGGCGACAGCGGCGACGATTTCGCCATCGCCGATGGCGGCTTCGTCTATATCGGCACCGACAACCTGACGGACCAGACGATCTGGCAGCAATATCACAAGGTGCGCGGCCGCGACTTCATCGAGCTCACCTGCCTGCGTACGCTGCGCCAGTTCCTGGGCAAGTTCAACCTGACCACGCAGACCATCCAATCCGTCGTCAACACCGTGCACGACATCCTCGCCAAGGCCGAGGCGAACGGCGACATCCTCGGCTTCAAGTGCCGCTTCGATCCGGAATTAAACAACGCGCAGGATCTGCGCTCCGGCCATATTCATATCGACGCCCAATTCGAGGAAGCGCCGGTGTTCCGCCGCCTGACCATGACCAGCCGTCCCTATGCACCTGCGCTCCAGGCGACGATCGACGAGCTCATTGCTCGCCAGAACCTGATCTCCTGATCACGTCGGCGCGTCGGCGCCGGCCCACACCTCAACTCCTGCCTGAAAGGGAACGCCAGCCATGGCCGAGAAACTGCTGCTGCTCGAACAGGTCAACCTCTTCGTCGGCGACCAGGACCCGGAAGATTCGAACCACATCAAGCTCCAGTCGCTTGGCCTGCCGACGCTGGAGCAGGTGACCGTTGCCCATCTCGGCGGCGGCGCGCCCGGCGAGGTCGAGTTCGGCATGAACGCCATCAAGGCGCTGCAGCCGACCTTCAAGCTCGCCGGCTTCGCCAAGTCGAGCTATCGCGCCATGGGCGTCGGCACCAACCAGCCGCTGAACTTCACCGGCTACGGCGTCTTGAAGAACAAGCAGACCGGCGACGCCTTCCAGGCGAAGACGGTCATCCGCGGCATCGTCAGCCGCATCGCGCCCGACGCCTTCGACCGCGCCTCGGCTTTCGGCCATGATCACCAGATCGGCGAGGTGACCCACTACGAACTGTCGGTCGACAACGAGGAATGGTTCTACTGGGACTATTTCACCACCCGGCGCCGGCAGTTCGGCGTAGATGAGCTGGCCAAGGCCCGTGTGCTGCTCGGGATCGAGTGATGGTCGACAGAAACGCGATCGAGGACTTCATGACTGGCGCCGACGAAGCGGCGCCCGCACCGGCCTCGGCGGTGCCGGAGGTGGACGTTGAGGCGAAGGTTGAATTCGACGACGCCGTTTGCCGCTTCCTGCCATTGCGGCATCCGATCACCGTCGATGGAGAACGTGTCTCCCGCATCCGGATGCGGCCGCCTCTGCTGGAAGACGTCGACGACTGGTCCAATGCCGAGATCAGCAACCGCGAATTGATGGCGCGGCTCTGCGAGCGGCCGTCCGGCGTGTTGAAAAAGCTCGTCTGGAGTGACGCCGAGGCTTTGATGGAGATTTTCCACCAAATGGTCCCGGAATTCGTCCTCGCAGCGCCGAAGGATGATGCCTGATGGCCAGGATGTCGGCGGAGCTGATCGTCAGCCTGCTCGATCGCGTGTCGGGCCCGGCTGCCAAGGCTCGCACCAGCCTGACGGCGCTGCAGCGGGCCGAGCGCGATGTTTACCTGGCGCGCAACAACACGCGCCTGACGCGCACGCAGGTGGCGGAGGAGCGCCTCCTGGCGGCGCAGGATGCCGAGCGCCAGAGCCGCATAGCGAGCCTGGCGCGGTTCGGTAGCGCCGCAGGCATCGCCACTGCAGCTGCAGGTTACGTCGCCATCCGCACGGCACGCGACTACGCGCAGCTCGAGCGCACGATCGGCCGCATCATCATCAACGCCGACAAGCCGGCGACCGCGATCAAGCCCACGATCGCGGTGCTGCAGGAGCTAGCGGACAAGTCGAAGCTTCCGTTCGACAATGTCGTGCAGGGGCTTGAGACGCTGATCGCTTCCGGCCGGTCCCTCGAGGAGGGGCTCGCTTTCCTGCCGTCAGTCGCCCGCACTGCCCAAGCCTCCGGCGCCGAGATGTCCGACATCGCGCTGACGGCCGACGCGCTGGCCAACTCGCTCGGCATCACCGCCGATAGGATTCAGAAGGCCTTCGACATCCTCGCCTTCGAGGGCAAGGCCGGCAAATTCGAGTTGAAGGACATGGCGGCGGAACTGCCGGCCATCGCGCCCGCCTTCGCCGCGCTCGGCTACAAGGGCACCGAAGGTCTCAAGCGCCTGGCGGCCATGCTGGAGATCGTGCGCAACCAGACCGGATCCTCGGCCGAGGCCGCGACCAATTTCTCGAATATCTTGCAGAAGGCCTATGGCAACGAGGTGGCCCAGAACTTCAAGAAGTATCATATCGACATCCGCAAGGAACTCGACCGCACCAGAAAGGAGGGCGGCGACGTCATCCAGACGCTGGTCGAGCAGACGCAGAAGGCGCTCAAGGGCGACCTCTCGAAGCTGCCCCTGATCTTCACCGACATCCAGATGCAGCAGGGCATGCGCGCTTTGCTGACGCAGATGCCGGAACTGGAGAAGCACCTCGACGCGCTCGGCAGCTCGGCCGGCACCGTGGCAAAGGATTTTGCCCAGATCACCGGCGATGCCGAAGGCAACTGGCAGCAGCTGATCAACAACATTCAGGAAACGGGGAGGGCGCTTGGCGACCTCTCCGGCAGGGCACTCAACCCGGTCCTCGAAAAGGTCAACAGCCGTCTGTCCGACATGATGGCCGTCGACAAGGGCTATGAGACGCTGCGGGCAAGCGGCCGCGATCCGCTGGCCTATATGGGCGAGTTCAAGGATCGCTACAACAAGCAGCATCCCGAGCTTGGGTTCTTCGATCGCTTCACCGGCGCGTCGGCCGAGAAGGCGTTCCGCGATGCGCTGGCGCAGCTCGGCCGCGGCGAGATCAAGAGTGTCTTCGATGCGCTGCAGACGAAGATCCTCGAAGATCGCCAGACGCGCGAGCCGAACACCGGCATGCCGGCCTCGAGCACGCCAATCCCCACGCCACGTCCGAGGAACTGGGCAGAGATGACCCCTGCCGAGCGGCAGTACCAGGCGTACGCCGAAGGGCGTCATGCGGCTGCCAGGGGTGGCCAGGCCTATGTGCCGCCGGCACCAGGTCTCCCGGGCATCGGCCCGAACGTCGCCGGCTTCAATGCTGACGAATTCGAGCGTCGGCTGCAATCCGGCGGCGCCGACGCCGGCAGCAAGATCGCCGAGGGCGGCACGCAGGCGGGCCAAAACGCCGCGCAGACCTTCACCTCCGGTGTCGCTGGGGCCAGCCAATCCTTCGGCTCCAGCGCCGCCGCGGCCTTCATCGCCGGCGTCAGCGGTTTCCTGAAATCCGCGACCGCCGACCTGACGCGGCCGATCGGCTCGCTTGGCGGCAGGACGACCGGCCAGCAAGTGCAGTCCGACACACGCGGGCAGGCGATCGATTTTGGAGGGCCGAGGTAGGTCGTGCCTCACGAGCCGTACCGCCGTTTCGCGGCTGGCGCCTGGTCGTCGTCATAAGACTTCCACCAAGTGCCGCGCAGGATGCTGGCGATACCCCGCTCCTCTTTAGGGCGACGCATCCGGTGGGGATCGAGCAAAGCCTCTGTTTCGATCAGCAACCGGCGAGAGCGTTCGATACAGTCTCTCGATCTGGCGACTAGGATGCTGTCCTGATCAGAATACAGCGCGCGACGGGATTTCTTGGGAGACATAGCGAGGCTCCGGTCTTATGCAGACGGGAACACTAGATCGCTGTCTCTCAGCCGCCGATGTCCGTTGGATCGTTACCGGCGATAGTGGTCAACATACAGGAACCCAATTCGGTTCCCTAATCATTGTGGGTCCGGGTCTGTAAAATACATAATCGCCGCCGCGACGCCCGGTCGGGCTTGCGGGCTTCGCCCAAAACCTGAGACCATCTTTGGGGATCGTGCTTATGCTCATGAAGATCGGCCTGGTCGAGTGCGATCTTGCCTTCAACATCGATACGCATGGGCGTGAGACGACGCACGACTATGCGGAAAAGCCAGTCGTCGGCGCCATGCCGCCGCTAGAGGATGTCGGCGTCGGTGCCGAGACGCTCACCGTCTCCGGCCGACTGATCCCGTCGAAGCTTGGCGGGTTGGGCACGCTGAACATCCTGCGCAACGCCCAGCTCGCCGGCACGCCGCAACTGGTGACGCGCGGCGACGGCAGCGTGTTCGGCTTCTACGTCGTGCAGTCGGTCAATGACGAGCATAGCTTCCTCGATCGCGACGGCGTCGGCCAGGTCGTCGACATCACCGTCAAGATGCAGAAATCGGCGGCGCCGGCGGCGAGCGATTTCTTCGCCTCGCTGTTCTCGCTGCTCGCCTAAAAGGGCGTGGAAAAACGATTACCTCTTTTGGAACCGAACCGCTGTCGAGAGCGTAGTAGACTAAATGAGGGAAGGGACCTTATGGGCGGCGGCACGATTCTGGTCGTTGAGGACGAACCTCTCATCCTCTTGGAAATCGAAACCGCATTGGAGGAAGCGGGGTTCACCGTGCTTAGCAGCAGGAATGCTGAAGAAGCTCTCAGCGCCTTCGATGCCAAGCCCGAAGAGTTCAAGGCGCTCATCACCGATATTCGGCTGGGACCGGGCAAATCGGGGTGGGATTTGGCGCGACTCGTTCGCGAAGCCAGTCCAACCATGCCAGTAATTTATGTGAGCGGTGACAGCGCCATTCACTGGCCTGCAGAAGGCGTTCCCAACAGCATTATGATTGCTAAGCCATTTTTCATGCCGCAGGTCATAACCGCTCTGGCTACGTTGCTTAATGAGCAGCCGCCGGTAGCCAAGAACTAGAGCAACTACCAATCTTGGCAGATATCGTCATGACAGAGACCGTCACCGTCAAGACGGAGGGCACCACTCTGTCGACGTTGCTGGCACGCCACTATCGCATGGTCTTCGCCGGCATGGTGGCGAAGACCTTCGCTCTAAACCAGGATCTCGCCCGGTCCGGTCCATATCTCCCCGTGGGTCGAACCGTGACCGTGATGACACCGGCGGAAATGGCAGCCGAAGGCGCGGCTTCCAGGCCAGTGATCGATCTCTTCGAATGACAGCGGCAAAAAGCCCGCAAGCCGACCGGGCGTCGCGGCCTATGCCGCGCCCCGCCGGAGTGCCTGCGGCGCGTGAGGCAAAATGAGACAAGGTCATTTCCGCGTCGTCGTCGGCGGGCAGGACGTCACCTCGCGTTTTGTCCCGCGGCTGATCTCGCTGTCCATCACCAAGAGCGGCACCGAGGCGACGCAGTCGGCGACGTTCACGCTCGACGATAAAGATGCGACGGTGCGGTTTCCCAAGACGGGCACGCCGGTACGAATAGAGCTCGGCTGGGAAGGCGGCGCGATGCGCCGCTTTGAGGGCGAGGTCGATACCTGCGACTGGTCTCTTGATCGCGGCTCCGGCAGCGTGCTGACGATCACTGCGCGCTCGGCCAGCCTCAAAGGCAAGGTCAAGCAGCCGACCGACCGCCATTGGGAAAGGACAACGCTCGGACGGGTGCTCCAGGATGCTGCCGGCGACGCCGGTCTGTCGATCAAGGTGCATTCCTCGCTTGCCGGCCGGCAGCTGGAATATGAAGCGCAGGACAACGAAAGCTTTTTCGCCTTCGCCGACCGGCTTGCGCGCGAGCACGGCGCGACGTTTGCCATCAAGGGATCGCAGGCTGGCTTCGTGCCGCGTAACCAGGGCGTCTCGGCGACAGGCCAGCCGCTGCCGACTATCGTCATCACCCGCGGTATGGTGATATCGGCGAGCGGGTTGACGCCGGTCACCGACCGGCCGCGCTTCAAGAAAAAGAAGGGCCGCTGGTACGACATCAAGCGCGCCAAGCAGGTCATCGAAGAGGTCGAGACCGGAGACGATGTCGAGCCGGAGGACGTGCTGCGCTTCATGGAGCCGGATGAGAGTTCGGCCAAGACCCGCGCCGATTCCGACCGCGTCGATGGTGCGCGCAGCAAGGGTTCCGGCTCGGTGACGATCGAGGGCGAGCCGACCGCCGAGCCGGAAGGCACTGCCATCATCCAGCTGCGCGCCGGCGTCGACGGCAGCTACACGATCGCCTCGATCACCGACACGCTCGACCGCGGCAGCGGCTACACCACGCAGATCTCGCTAGGCAACCCGCAGGGCTCGGCCGGGACGGACAGCCGCTAGGTCGAGAGCAGCTTGACCATCGTCAGCCGCCGATGCGCCAGTCGGCGTGCCGAGTCTTGAAATGCTTCGCGCTCGGCTTCGAGCAGGAAATCGAGCGTCATCATATCGAGCAGGAATTCGTCGACGGCCTCTGCCAGCACCTGCGACTTGGCCTTGAGATCAGCGAGCAGCGCGCGCGCTTCTCCCGCGGCGTTGGCGCCGCCGGCGTCGATCAGCGTTTCGAGCTTCCTGAAACATTCCATCCCGCAATCCCCCTGCCGCCGAGCCCCTCAATCGCCGACGGGCAGGAAAGTTCCCAACCCTCAGGAAAAGTCATGACCGGATCTCGCGAGCAGGAATCGCTCGCCCGCGTGCTCGCGCACGAGGGCGGCTACAGCAACCACCCGGCCGATCCGGGCGGCGCCACGATGAAGGGTGTGACCCAGCGTGTCTACGACGCCTATCGCAAGAGCAAGGGGCTGGCGCTTCGGTCGGTGAAGCGCATCACTGGCCAGGAACTCTTCGAGATCTACGATCGTCAATACTGGGACGCGGTGAAGGGCGATCTATTGCCGGCCGGGGTCGACTATGTCGTGTTCGACGGCGCGGTGAACTCCGGCCCGAAGCAGTCGATCATCTGGCTGCAACGCGCGCTCGGGCCGCTCTACAAGGGCCGGCTCGACGGCGTGATGGGGGTGGGCACCATCGCGGCCGTCCAGGCCTGCAACAACCACGATGCCCTGATCGGCCGGATCTGCGATCAGCGCATGATCTTCCTGCAGCACCTGAACACATGGCCGGAGTTCGGTCGCGGCTGGTCATCTCGCGTCGCGGAGGTCCGCTCGATCGGCCAGTCCTGGGCAACCGGGCTCACGCCGCAGGCGGCGAACTTCGTCGGCGGCGGTCAGGCGAAAGGATTTGTCGAGGATGCCAAGTCTGCCCCATCGACCGCGCCGGCCGATGCGGCAGCCGGCGCCGGTGCTGGCGGGCTTGGCCTTTCCGGCTACCTCTACGATCTGCAGAACCAGCTTTCGCCGTTCTCCTATACCAGCGAATGGATCAGCAAGGTCGTCGTCGTCCTGGCAATCGCAAGCACGCTGCTCGCGATCGGCGGTCTCGCCTGGCGCTGGTATGCGAACCGCAAGGCGAAGCGTATCGCCGCGGCTCTCGGGGCGGAGGCGACGTAGTGGAAAACCTCGCTTCCGTGTTTGCCGTGATTCTCGCTCGCGCCTTGCGCTCGGTTGGAGCCGCAAGCCTGGCTGTTATCGCCGGCTTCCTGATCTGGTGGCTGATATGAGCGTCCTCATCAGCCTGCTTGTCGGCCGGCTTGGCATCTCGCGGCTGGCAGCCGGCGCTATCGCCTGGGCCGCCATTGCGGCGCTCGTCTCGGGCGCTGCTTTCACAGTTTACGGAGTCATCAAGCACCGCGGCGCCGAAGAGGTCCGCGCCAAGATCGAAAAGGAAAACCAGGATGCGATTGCAAAGGGTATTGATGCTCGCATGTCTCTTGACGACTGCATCGACGCTGGCGGCGTGTACGACTTCCGGCGTCAGCGGTGCGCCGGCGCTGCGCTCGGCCATCGGCAACAGCCTCGCGGGCGCTCAGGGCAAGACACCGGCCGATCAGAACAAGATCGACAAGACGATCGCGCCGGGCTGCGCGCTCGGCCTCTACACGCCGATTGAATGCGACCGCCACACCAAGGCGAGCGCTGATCGGCGAGCCGAAATAGCATCCTAGCAGTACGTCCTTGAACGGCGGGGCAATGGACGAGGACATCGGTATGCGGAACGCTTCTCAACAGATTGCGAAAAACGTCTTGTTGCTGGCGATCGCCAGGCTCTCGACGGCATTGGCTCTGCCGACGATCGGCCTGCTGTTCTGGCTCTATTCCCAGTGGCAGGACACGCGCCTGATGACGATGCAAGGCCAGATCGCGGAAGCGGAACAATCAGCTTCCGACGCGACGTCAAAGGTTACGAAGGTTTCCGAGCGGCTCTATGTCGTAGAGACGAAACAGACGCAGGATGCGGCGTCCAGCGACAAGTTCCAGAGCGCTACCCTCACGCGGCTCGACAGGGTGCAGGACTCGATTGTCGGCCTGTCCAACGCCGTTGCTGCGCTGACTGCAACGCTTCAGGGCCTGGTCGATGAGCGGAAGGCAAAGCCCCCTTGAGATCCGCTGCGGTATTGCGTCAATTCTGATCGGACCTAGGGATGTATCGCGCTTCGCCGGATGGGACCTTGGCATCGAACTGAAGCGTGAACAGGCTGCTAACGCACACGTATCACTACCCACACACGGCGGACTTTATTATTCTGAGCGGGGGTGTCCGGACGGAGGCAAAGTCATGCCTATGGGGCGGTTGACAAAGGGCGTATTCAATCCCGACGAAATAGAAGTCCTGAGCCGAGTTTTTGCGGCCACCTCTGCAGCCAACGAGACAGAGGAGCAGAAGGAGCACCGAGCCTCGCGCATTATCGCAAACTACATGGCGGGCATCACCGACGAGCGCGAGCTGATTGAGCTCTCCCGCAAGCCGCTGGGCAGATAGCAGGCCGCCACGAGCCAGCGGCCGACGCATACTGCTGGGGGGCGGGGGTTACATGAAAGCGTCGGCCGCCAGCTGGCGGGGCGCGTCATATGACGCAGGGGTAGACTAGGGGCTTTGGCCGCCCCTTCAATCACGATGCCCTGATGTGGTGAATAAGAGGTTACTATCCACAGCCGAGCGGCCGGTCCGAGCGGCTGCACAGGTCAATGCAAGCGTCCAGAAGCATCACGAATCGGCTCTGACGGCGACGGTCATTGTTCCGGCTATTGCCTACACTGATCGTCTGCATTGCTCGAAGAGCGGCCGGAAGGAATCGTTTCCAGTACGCATTTCAGCAATCGCTAACGGAACGCTTCCGGCTGTGCGATATTGAATCAAATTTCCAGTGTTGCGTTGGGGTTCGTATGCGTAAGCCTGCCGGCGGCGCCCGGCTATCCTTCATTAGGCCCCTGGACCCGATCCAGGTTGAAACACCGCCGGTCAGCGATGATTGGCTGCACGAGATCAAATACGACGGCTACCGAACCCAGCTGATCCTCGACTGGGCCGGCGCCCGTGCATTCTCTCGGAATGGGCACGATTGGTCGAAGCGGTATTGGCCGATAGTCGCCGCGGCGGAAAAGCTTCCTGCTGAATCTTTCATTCTCGATGGGGAGATGATCGCGCCGGGCCGGACGGAAGGCCGAACTTCCAGCGGATGCACTCCCGCATGACATGGAACGCGGAGCAGCTAGCATTCGTAGCCTTCGACATCTTGTACATCGATGGCGAGGATCTGCGCTCGTTGCCGGTTATCGAGCGGAAGGCGAAGCTCTGGAATCTGGTCAAGCCGGCCAGGGACATCATCCAATACAGCGACCATGTTGAGGGCGGTGGCGCCGCATTCTTCGAAGCCGTTGAGCGGATGGGCCTGGAAGGCATGGTCTCGAAACGACGCGAAAGTCCCTATCGAAGCGGGAAGGTCGATTCCTGGGTGAAGACGAAGTGCTGGGATGTCGGCGACTTCGAACTTCTAGGCATCAAGCGAGAGCCAGGGAAGCCCGCTGCCGCGATCATGGCGCGCGGTGGCCGATATGCCGGCACCGCGTTCATAACGCTGCCCAGCGGCCTCAGGGAACGGCTGTGGAAGCGTGTCGAAGCGGCCAAGGCGTCGAAGCCAGCGCAGCGGGTGCCGAGCGCCTTCGCCGATGATGTGGAGTGGGTTAAGCCCGGCATCACGGGGAGGGTTAAGTTCCTTCGCGGGGAGCATACGCTACGCCATGCGACGCTGCAGGATTTTGGGGACGGAACCAAAGACAGCCGGCCAGCTTGACTAAGGCGCGGATCGTCCGGCGTAGATGACGATCGATCAGGGAGGAATGCCATGCGCGCAATCGCACTTTTCATCGCCGCGTCGGCTACGATCTTCATTGCAAGCCCTTCGCGGGCGCAGGATGCCGCCGCAGGCGAGAAGGTCTTCACCAAGTGCAAGGTCTGCCACATTGCAGACCAGGACCAGAACAAGGTCGGCCCGTCTCTGCACGGCGTCATCGGGCGCACCGCGGGCACGCATCCCGGTTTCACCTATTCCATGGCCATGACCGAGGCCGGAAAATCCGGCATCAAATGGGATGAACCCACGCTGACGAAGTATCTTCAAGACCCCAGGGGGATGGTCAAAGGGACAAAGATGGCGTTTCCCGGCCTCAAGAACGATCAGGACGTAGCCAACGTCATCGCTTACCTGAAACAGTTTTCCAAGTAAGGCCCGTCGGCTTCACGCTCATGAGCTGCGGCGGGCTTTCGTCACACACTCCGATTCGCACGCACTCCATACAATTTACCGCCGCGCGGCGTCGTCTCGCTCGCGAACGGCGCGTCGTCCCGATAAGACGATGCCCGTCACCCCAGGCAACGGGATGGCGGGCATCTATTCACTCTGCACTGCCGACGATGAAGGGACATTGCTCGCCGGCTCTATCAAATGATCGAGCGCGGCGAAGGTTTCAGTGCAGGGACCAAAGCGTTAGCTCCTCCGACTTCGGTCGCATCGGCGCAAGGGAACATTCCACAAATCGGCAGGTTGGGGCTCGCGGCGCGACGCTTGCGAGGCCCGCGCCGCTGGGTTGCGCAGACCCCGGAGCCCGCTCGTCCCCCCTCAAGGCGGGCGGGCTTTTGCCGTTGAAATTTCGGCTGCCGACCTCTTCAACACGTTTAGGCGGAACGCCTATATCCTAGCAGGAGCCATATTGCGTTGAGACGCTGAGAATGCCCGACGACAGGACCCTCATCGAGTTGATGCGACAGTCAACGATGGCCATTTGGCGGTCCCGCAAATTGCTGGAAAGATCCGCAAACCACAAGGCTGTCACAAAGCCCAGCGAGGAAACCAGCGCGAGGCGTGACGAGGGCAAGAGGCCCGCCGCGAAACAGCTTGGTTCGAAGGGCGCGAATTCGGTTTGACATCGCCGAGCAAGGGCACGGGCTGGACGCTTGAGGAGTTGATCAACGCCGGCATGTCCGTGACGGGCGGCTGCCTAGATTGCCACCGTCAACAAAAGCTCGACCTGGCAGCTCTCCGCGATCGCTTCGGCGCCGATGCTCCTGCTATGGAATGGGATCTTCGGCCGAGGATGAAAATGCGCCGTGTGCGGCGGCAAGCGTATCACGCTCACCTATTCGCCCGATACCAGCCCGAAAGGCCTTCACCGCAAAGGAGTGTGAGGTTGCTAGAGCGTGCGTTTCGTCTGCCGCCGCCGCCACATTCGATTGTCCGTCTGGCGATCATCGTTCGGACCCATGGAGCGAGGTAGAAATGGCCCTTCAGCGCTAAAGACAACTCCCGCATCCTCCAGGGCCTGGCGGATCGCGGCAACACGGGATTCGGGTTCCTCGACCCGTTCTCAAAATCGAGGATCGTTGGTTCGCTAATATGCGCTCTGGCAGCGAGCCGCACTCGCGACCAGCTCAACAGAGCTCGTGCGGCTTTTGATTGTTCCCCCGACAGTAGGGCTCGTCTGGGCATAGGCGTTGAGCATTCAACGTCCCTAAAATATGCCGTCGGCTTCGTAAGGGGTCCTCAAATGTTCGTGAGCCCGGAACTCAGTTCGCGGGCGGGGCGGGTCACCCTAGGTGTGGATCAGATTGGGTGGGCCTTCAATGTCGATGCGCGATGTGGTGAACGAGCGGCTGATATGTAGGGCTTTAAGTGCGTTCGATGAAATGGCGGCGGCTCTGCGTTGATTTGCGATTTCCTGATTATTCGACAATAGCAACCGACTGGGCTGAGGGGATGTCCTTCATGCCGAGGCTTGAGCAGTTCTGGTTGATGGTCGTGTTGCCCGACCACTGGATGGTATCGGCAACGACCTGGGTGCAGCCGCCAGTCCCGGCGAAGTTGCCTAGATAATTGACCTGCTGCTTGGGGAAGTAGAGGGCGCCGGTCAACAGCGAACTCGCAGCGCCGTTGAAAGTGCTGGATGCGCTGGTGCCGGTCCTGTCGCCGTAAAACAGCACCCCCGAATAGGTGCCCGAGTTCGGTGCGCTCAGCGTGACGGTGGCGTTGCCGTTCATGGTGACGGTATTGCTGCCGGACATGAAGATCGTCACTCCGCTACCCGAGACGACCGCGCCGGCGTTGACCTTCATACTGCCCTGGACGACGTAGACGCCGGGCTGGAGCGTGACATTGCCCTTGAGATCCATCCCGCTGCAGTATGTTCCCGGCTGCAGTGTTTGCGCCGTTTTGTTGCCATTGCCGTTGGCAATCGTCTTGCACGGGCTGCTGGCCGCGGGCGCCGGCAGGCCGGAGAAGGGATCGGAGGCGGGCTGAGCCTGAGTGATCGGGGCCTTGCAAACAGTGGTGACCGGGTTGTTCAAGACCATGCCGCCGACAGAGATCAGGCAATCCGCCTGTAAACTCCCCGAGCCCTGTAGCTTGAGGGCATCCGCAGCGTTCGAATCCGACATCACCGAACAGCCGGTCAATTTGACGCTGGTGTTGCCGGAAAATAGCGCCGCCTTTGAGGCCGACGGATTGAGTGCCAGCACGCAAGCCTTCGAGGCATCTGTGATGAGGGCCACAGCTCTTGCCTGTTCTGCAACCTGATCCTGGACGAATATCGAAGTGAATATCCGGTCGAGCTTCTGATTGAGGACCACCTCGACCGCCTTCTTGCCTGCATTTGGACCTGAGGTCGGAGGCGCGTGGACAACGATGGTGCCTGTTCCCAGCCCATTTGAGATGGCCGATTGAGTGGCGGCCGCCGTGATCGTCGCCGTGTCGGATCCAGCGATCTTTTCCAGCGCGCCGGCATAGGCGGCGGCATCGGCCGCTGCCTGGAGCTTCAAGTCTTCGTAGTACCAATAGGACGTCTCGACGCCGAGACCGGCAGCGCCGACGATAATGGGCAGGCTAAGCGCAAAAATAGTGGCGACGTTCGCCCCGGCGTCCCGGCCGATTTCGCGCACTGAGTCCCAAATGTCTTTGTTTGTTGCCACGAAGCATTAGTAGGCGCGCATATATGAACGAAACGTGAATATGCGGTTGGGCAGATGCCCGGCCCCCGCCCCAGTCGGGTGCCTATCAATCAGGAACCTTAGCAGAGCAATACCGTTGGAGGTCGCGGCACATGGTAAGACTGGAACAATTACTTTGGCGTGCCGCCGTTGGGGTGAACCCGACAGCCCGCCCGAACTTAGCTCGGGCGGGCTTTGAGGGCCGAACCAATCGCTACCTCATTTTGAATAGCTCTAATTTTCAAAAGGCGTAAAATCGAAGCGTCGTCCGTACAAATTGGGGCAGTGGACGTTTGGAAGCGATTTTCATGCTTTCGCCCCGACGAGGGAGGTAGCTATGCTCGCGCATCGGCACGGTGTGGCGAATTCGGACGAACTGGTTGCCTTGACCAAAGCTCTCAACGATTACTGCGAAAAGCACGAGATACGCGAAGGTAGCGAGCGCGACACATTCGCCAAACACATCATGACCCTATTTATGAACGGGATCATCGAGCCCGCCGAGATGGCCAATGGATTGGACAACTGGCTAGCGGAAACGTTGAAGAGAAGGCTTTGAGCCTGGCCCGTGCGGCTGCCCAAGGCTGGTTGGAGCCAACAACAGAGACGTAGGACGGCCTTTCATCAGCTACGCCTAAAGTCCCGATGCCAGACCGCCCTAAAGGTGGCGCATAGTAAGGACTTGCCCCCTTGCTAACTTGGGGCAAAAGCCCGGCCTGAAGCGCCCAACGCCCCCCGCCTCGCCGCAGGCCGGGCACCCAGCGGTGTAACCTAACGCTGACCAGCTATTGAAGAGCTTGATAACGTAGGCTGAAGCGAGCCTGGTGCCCTCGCTGGACAAGATCCTCCGGGGCGAAGTTCGCGCAGGGCTCTAGTGCAAGAAAAGCGCCGGCGGCCGATCTGGCACGTTGGAACGGATCCAGCCACAGTTGCCGGCGCGAAGAGCATTGCCAAGCTAAGGCGAGGCGGCGCAGCAGGTCCGTTCCTCGCCAGCACGGGTTGGGATCGCCTACTTCGAGCCCCCGTGGGGCCCGCCGCCATAGCCGTTCCCGTTGCCGGATTTAAAAAGCTTTCCGTTGTCGGATGCAAAAAGCTTTCCGTTGTCCTTGCCGGACTTGAAAAGCTTTGGCTTGTAACCCGAGCCGGAGCGGCCGAGGTGAAGGTGGTTCTTGTCACCCCATCCATTACCCGGGCGTGTTCCTCCCGATTTGGCAATCGCCCTTGAGTTCAAGCTTGTACCGAGCAGCATTGTGATGGCCGGAGGCGTGACCGCAGCAAAGCGTCCAGCCTGCTTGAGGAAATCGCGGCGCGCCTGGGCCTCTGAAACAAGCTTTTCGGAACCGTTTTCCGTAGGCCTTGTGCTCTCATTTGCCATATCAGCACTCCTTCCTAGAGAATACCCTAGTCGCCGGATGCAGAGAAAGCAGATCCTCAAAAGGCGTACATGTCGGCGCCGATGTGCGGAGCTCAGGGGCGACCTTGAGACCCAAATTGATACCCGTCACCCCCACCGTGGGATGGCAGCTAGCTCCCGCCGACGACAAGGTGAGGAAGTTCCTCAGCGGTTCTATCAAATTCGGAGATTTGGCTGCTGCGCGGCAGCGTTGGCGCGGACGTCACTTCCGCCGCGGAATGACGGCTAAGCTATTCGCCTGCAAGAGCTGCCGGGAGCTCTGAGCACGAGATTTACGAGGCGAATCTGGCCGCGATCGCCGCCATCGAAGTGGTCATAATCGGATTGATTCCGGCAACGATCGAGCAATCAGGAATGGCCGGTTTACTTTTTGAGACGCATATCAAGCCCGAGCCTAGCGCATTCGCTGTAGGCGAAGGCCTCTGCATCTGCCCGAGAACCGAACTCCTTCATGCTTACTACGCCGTCCTCGATGACACGCACATAATGTCTATTTGCAATTTCCTCAATCTCAACCGACCACTTCCACGGTTGTTTGTTCATCACCTCCCGGTTCATGCCAGTCGCTATCACCAAATCTTTGAACATGTTTGCCAGCAATTCTTCAAACTAGGTGCGCCTTACGAATTCTGCCACCAGAGCAGCCACCGAGCAACAAGCTTGGCGGCACTCGCCGGTTCAGGCGAGCAGCCAACCGTTCAAATGGAATTCATAGATCTTGCCGTCGTTTTCGGTCGGATTCGCGTCGTTGTCCACGCCGCGGTCGACGACATAGAGGCTCATTTGGTGGCTCGGATCGTCGCTGCTCGGCGCCAGCGCCAGTCCCGCCAGCTTTTTCGGGTTGGCAGCGGAGATGTCGAGCGTGCCCAGCAGGTCCCCGGTTGGCGTCACCATCGCCACCGAGGTGCGTGACACGATGACATAAAGCAGGTCGTGGACCGGATCATACGCTATGCCCCCGTCGGAAGCGGTGCCGAGCGATTGTGTAGAAAAACTCGTCACGACATCATCGCCCCCCGTGCTTGGGACGCCGTCGAATCTGCCGTTCTGGCCCGGAGCGATGGTGTAAATGCTGTTGGTTGAGCCATCCTCGAGATAGAGCACGCCGCGGTTGGGGTCGTAGGCAATACTCTCGGGGTCCGTACTGCCGAACGGGACGGTCCTGAACGAGGTCACGATATCGTCGGAGGTGTTGTAAAGCCCATCCTTGCCCGGGTTCAACTCATAGACGGTCTTCGTGCCGGTATCGTCCGAGAAGAAGAGATGGTGGTTCGCCGGATTATAGGTGACCCCGGCCGGCTCATCGGAGAAATTGATGGTGGTGAGCGTGCCCGTCAGGGTGCCGTTCAGATTCATCTGGAAGAGATTCTTGCCGGTGAAAATGGACATCTCCTCCACCTCACTGTCGGCCACCAGCAGCGTGCCGAGGTGGGAGATATAGACGATATCGGTTGGATCGGGGCTCGGCGGCGACCACTGCGAAGTCAGAATGGTGTGCGCCAAGGTCACGGATGTCGGCAACTGGGTGGCCGTGACGGCGACGGTGAAGGCATGAGTGTCGCTGCTGCCGTCGGACGACGTTGCTGTGACGTGGAGATTGATCGTCGGTTCGGACTGGGCATTGAGCGTGCCGGAGCCTGATCGCGTGATGACGCCGGTGCTGGAATTGATGGCAAAGCGCGAGTCGTCGATCGTGTAGGTGATCGTCGAGCCGGCATCGGGATCCTTGGCCGAAGCGGTGATGCCGACGGCAGTGCCGGCGGCGGCATTTTGGACGATCTGGTTGGCCGCGGAGTTGGCATCCGGCGGCGTGTTGAACGCAACCGGCTCCGGGCTGTCGAGGACGGCGAGGGTGAAGCTTTTGTTGGCGGTGCTGCCGTCGGAGGAGGTTGCCGTCACCGTCAGGTTGATCGACGACTGGGTCTCGAAGTCGAGCGTGCCCGTGCCCGAGCGCGTGACGACGCCGGTATTGGAATTGATGGCAAAGCGTGCATCGTTGATGCTGTAGGTGACGGTCGCGCCGGCATCGGGATCGGTGGCCGAAGCTGTGATCCCGGTGGGTGCTCCCGCCGCGGCGAGCTCGGCGATCTGGTTGGCGCCGGGGTTGGAGTCGGGCGGAGTGTTGAAGGCCACCGGACTTCCGGATCCCGGCAAGACATATTCGATGTGCAGCAGCGGCGCGCTGGCGGGATTGTATTCGTAGGAATCGGCGGTGCGCGTGCCGGTGCCGGTGATCAGGAAGGCCATGTCGTTGAGCGCCGCCCAGCCCGAGCGGCTGACGATCTCCTGGACGATAGCCGTGAGGTCTGGCGTGCGCTCGGCCTGGACGTGCTCGCCCACCGTGGTCCACGGGGCCGGCGTCCAAGTCGCCGACGCGTCGGTCGTTGCCCGTGACGATACATTGAAGCTGGTGCTGGTGAAGGCGCTTGCGTCGTCGGTGTCCTGGCCCTTGATCAGCAGCGAGGCCGCGCCGGTCTTCACCTCGTTGGCCTGGAACTGGATGTAGGCGCTGGTGATGATCGCGCCTTGCGGGATATCGATACCGGTGAAGCGGAGACCGACCGTCTGGCGGGTAGAGCCGTCAAAGCCCAGTTCCAGATCACTGACGTTGCTCGAAATCGAGCCGGAACCTTTCTCTTCGACGTCGTCGCCTGCGGCCGCCACCCTCGTTTCGAATACCGGGTCGGCGCCGAGGGCATTGGTGACGGTAAACGCGTCCGCCGTCGCCGCGGTGCCGGTGTTGGCTCCCGGACCAGCACCGGTGGCGGCCTGGGTGGTGAATGGGAGGCCCACAGGGTGCCAGAAGCCCGAGGCAAAGCCTGTTACGCTGTCACGAAAGGTGCCGTCGAGATGATTGCCAATTCTGGCTGCAGCTTCGGCAAGGCCGTTCAGGCAGGCATTGATCCCCTCTGTCGAGGTGCAGGCCGCAATGAGAGTCTCGATCCTGGTCGCGGCTTGATCCGCTCCATCGCTGTAAACGCTTTTATCGATTCCAGCAGCAAGGCTGCCGCAGCCGGGAGTCGCTTGTTCCGTCGCCGAAGCTATCGGCGTGTTGTCGTGGTACTGCTCATGCGCGTTTCGATCGCCAGTTCCGGCCGATGGGACGGGCCCCTCGTCGATCGTCAGAAGGCCCTTGAAGGAAGACCAGGAGCCGAACCGAGTCATGTCGGTTCCAAGGCCCCCGCCAATGCCCGGATTCCAAAGTTCGGACATATCAAGTCTCCTTCACCGCAATGATAAGGCACCCCGCCTCAGCCTGGGTCGCTGCAGCCTCGACCCGGTCGGGTTCAACCGCGCGTGTCGCCATTCACGATGACCCGAACAGAATGGTGCGGAAGAATCGTGCCGACAGCGAGCGAAGAATGAGAAATCCTCCAAATACAAAGGCGGGGCCGCGTCGTCACGGGGCCGCCTCGCGCGTAGCCCTGGACCAAAACGGCGTAGGTGGAAAGCTGACAAAACCATGAGCCCGAACCTGCTTCGTCCTGCCGGCCAATTGCCCGGTTCATTCGAAGCTGCCGCACCGACACTGGCGGTCTCGAGCGCGCCTTGGCGCGCCTTGGAGTGATATAAACATTGGCACGACTTCGGCTACAACGCTGCATGTCTCGAGTATTAATTCAGGCAGTTCTGTCCCATCACAATGGCTATTTGGCCAGACAAATGGCTTAAAAGTCAGGAACTATAGCCTAGATAACCAACTGGTTGTTTAGTGCAGGAGTTTCGCAGTTAGGGCGTTCGTCTTACAGAGCTACCCCCGGCACTTTGATACGACCACGCGCACTTAGCGTGAGCAGTTCGTCGCAGTGTCGCCAAAGTTTGCGGTCTTGGCGAAATAGCTGCAACGCACCGAGACCACGTCAGCCTTCATTCGCGCGCCAACTGGAAGCTCGCGTGTCAGCCGACGCTGCGACCACGGAGTTCTTCAGGGGTGCTCGGCCCCAGGCAATCTGGGGCGCCTCTTCTCCCGCAAATGGCTGCACTGCCGGAACGCAGCCGCGAAAGCCTTGGCAGCAAGATCGCACCTATGCCTGGATGGTCCGTTGCTGCGAATTACGATTTCCGCCTGCCTGATCGTCAGGCCGTGCTTTTCAGCAAACTCGTCCAGATCATATTTCGCCGCCGGGGCGACATTTTTGATTCCTTGCATATGTCCCTCCGCAAAGAACTCGCAAGAGGCAAAGCAACCGCGATTGCAAAGTTTCATCAGGCTGAGCGCGTGGAGCTTGTTCAGGACCGATCCGGACGGATTTCGTGCTCCGACCGCGCCATCTTCGGAGCCCGGCGGTCGTTCAGCTTGGCGCAGTATTGAAGATGCGGCGGGGGCGTCCGCCGCATCGACCTTTTCCCCTTCGCGGGCTTCAGTCGGTTTTCACCTCGATCTTCTTCACCCGCGAAAGTGCTTCTTGGGTCTTTGGAAGCGTCACCGTCAGGACGCCATTCTTGAATTCGGCGCTCGCCTTGTCCGTGTCCACGACGGAGGGCAGCGGGATCGAGCGATAAAACGAACCATATGAGCGCTCCGACAGGTGGTAGCCCTTCTGGCTCTCCTCACGCTCGCTCTTCTTCTCGCCCTTGATGGTGAGGGTGTTGTCCGTCAGCGAGACATCGACGTCCTGCCGGTCAATGCCGGGAAGCTCGACCGAAACCTCCAGCGTGCTGTCGGTTTCGGCGATGTCGGTTCGTGGGCCCCCGACTTCCCGGCGGCCGAGCGCGCCGAAGGGTTGATCGAACCGTCTCCAGAAATCCTCGAAGATGCGGTTCACGTCGCGCTGCAGGGAAAATACGGGGTTGTCCTCCTCCCGCTTCGCAATTTCGCCGCCCTTATTGTTGCTCCATGGAATCAGGTCTCTGATTTGCATCGTCAACCTCCTTTTACCCTCCAACGGCTAAGCCATCTTGAGTTGGATTTTGCGGGCCTTGGCCGGCGCCGCCTTGGGCAGCACCAGACGCAGGACGCCGTTCTTCTGCGACGCCTCGATGCCGTCGCGGTCGATGTCCTCGGATAGCGTGAAGACGCGCTCATAATCGCCGGCGCTGTATTCGGCATAGACCTGACGATAATTTTCATGCTGTTGATCGGCCGCGTAGCCGCGGATCGCCAGTGTCCGTTTCTCAAGCGTGATATCCACTCCATCCGGGGCGACGCCGGGCATATCGACGAGAAGGACGACATTGTCCTGCGTCTCATAGATATCGGCGCGCGGCGCGAATACGGACCGCGAGCGGGTCCGTTCACCGCCGTCAGGCTGGCTGATGACCTGGCGATCGGTGGTCTTTAGTTCCTGGGCCATGTTTCCCTCCTCTCATCCCTTGATCTGGATCTTCTTCGGCCGATCGGCTTCGGGTCGACGCAGCTCGACCTCGAGCAGCCCATTGGCAAAACGTGCCTCGACCTGTTCCGGATCGACGCGGAACGGCAATTGCACCGTCCGCGCGAAGCTTCCATAGGGGCGCTCGCGACGGTGCCAGACGGATTTCTCGTCCTCCGCCCCCGCTTGGCATTCGCCCTTCAATGTGAGTGTGTTCTCGCGCACCGTAAGATCGACCTCGTCGGGCGCGATCCCAGGCAGTTCGGCTGTCAGCGCTACGCTATCCTCTCCGACCCAAAGATTGACCGGGGGAAACTCCTGGGCCGCACTGGTCAGGCCGGCCAGGCGCTGATTCACTTCCTGTTGCATGCGCCGCATTTCCAGAAACGGATCGAATCCGACGCGGCCCAAATCCGATAGCAGCATGGGTATCCTCCTTCGATTGACACCAGACGTTGCAACGCACGAAGCGCGCGTGCACCGGAGCGAACTGGATCGAAGGCAATCGGGGCGCGATCAGGCATGACCGAGACGGCCGAGAGCGCCAACTCGCAATCGCGAGGAGGGGGGTTCGGGCAAACACCGGAACACATCCTCTATGCGAGCGACATGAACCGAACTCGATCCATGATAGGACCGTCGTTCCCGTGCCAGGACCCGATAGCGGCATCCGGCAAAAATCAGTTAGGTGAGGCAAAATTGCGTTTCAAGAGGTGATGAGACGCTCGGCGAAGAGCGCGGCGAGAGCCCGCGCGCAGATTTCCGGGCGACCCGAAGAGCAATCCTCCATCACGAACGAATCATCCCGCAGCAAGCCCACTCGGGCGCTGCAAACGATCGAGCGGGTTGGCGCCTCGCCGTCACAAGGCCGGCTCGCTACAACTCCTTCGCATGGCCTGCTGCTCTGTGTGATCTATGGGACAGACCTAAAAGATTCCACGGCGGTCTTGACGATCAAGGAAAATGTTCCTCTTTTGTTCTCATGCCCGAGACCTATGGCCCGAAGCGGCGCGACTATCCGTTGTCGACCCTGAACGACACCATGCGCCTAGTTCGGGTGCGGTGCCGCTATTGCAAGCAGCAGCACAATTATCATCCGTCGGATCTGATCCAAATCTTCGGTGATGTCGACGTCGACTCGCTCGCCTACCGCATGAGATGCGAGAACGGCGGCGATCACGGCATGCTCGATGTCGAGGCCTTCGTCCCGACCGGCCGCGAAGGCGTCGGCTTGCGCATCCGGCGCCTGGTGGCGATTAAGATCAACCGGGTGCCGATTTGGAAGGAGGAAGGTCCGAAATGACGAACGACCAATTCGAACGCGCGCTTGAGGCTCTGCTCGCGGCCGACCCCGGGCCAGTGTCGATCAAGGCCGGCGTAGCCGCGCTGCGCGCGATCGGGAGCGAGGAGCCGGATGGCGAGCTGCAGTCGCTGGTCGGAACGTTCGCGGCCGAGCGCCGCAGGGCGATACGCTTTGACCTCTGAAGCCAGCAGGGCGACGACCGTCATCGGCCTGACCCTGAGTTTCAGGTGGGTTATCAGGTGGGAGGCAAAATCGGGAGGAAGCTAACGCATTGTTTTCTCTGGTCGGAGTGGCAGGATTTGAACCTGCGACCCCATCGTCCCGAACGATGTGCGCTACCAGACTGCGCTACACTCCGTGACCAGACGGCGGGCTTATAGCCGCCACTTTCCGATCCTGCAAGCGTCAATGGCTGCACTTGTGTCGCATTTCTCGGCTTTCACCAATCTTGCCCGGATGGCATGCGATTTAGCCGTCGGATAAAGCCCGGCTTAAAGGCTTTCGTGATAAGCCGCGCCCTCTATAAATCGGCATTCCGGCTCTCTGGAGTTTCGACCATTGACCTTCACGATTGTTGGCGAAGCCCGGCCCAACAGCTTCGAATTCGAGACCTCGGCGCTGATCAAGGCGTCGGGCTTTCGCGAGTACGACGCGCGCTGGTGGGTCGGCCATCCCGGCTCGACCAAGGCGCCGGAGCTCAATTTGATCGGCGTCCAGGCGCTCGGTATGGGTCTGGGCACGCTGATCCGGCGCCTGGGCGTTGGGCCGGATATCGTCACCGGCCATGATTTCCGCTCCTATTCGCTGTCGATCAAGCTGGCGCTAGTCTCCGGCCTGATGGCGGCGGGCGCCCGGGTGAAGGATATCGGCCTGGCTTTGTCCCCCATGGCCTATTTCGCGCAGTTCGCGCTCGATACACCCTCGGTCGCCATGGTCACCGCCTCGCATAACGAGAATGGCTGGACCGGCGTCAAGATGGGGGCGGCGCGGCCGCTCACCTTCGGTCCGGAAGAGATGGGCGCGTTGAAGAAGATCGTGCTCGAAGCCGACTTCGACCTCCGCGGCGACGGTGCCTACGAGTTCATCTCCGGTTTCCGGGAGCTCTATGTCGATGATCTTACCAAGGGCAAACACATCTCGAGAAAGCTCAAGGTCGTTTGCGCCTGCGGCAACGGCACGGCTGGCGCCTTCGCGCCGGAAGCGCTGGCGCGTGTCGGCTGCGAGGTGATCCCGCTCGACGTCGAGCTCGACCATGCGTTCCCGCGCTACAATCCCAATCCCGAGGACATGCAGATGCTGCGTGCCATCAGCGAGAAGGTGCTGGAGACGGGCGCAGATGTCGGACTGGGCTTCGATGGCGACGGCGACCGCTGCGGCGTCGTCGACAACGAGGGGAACGAGATCTTCGCCGACAAGGTCGGGCTTATGCTCGCGCGCGATATTTCATCGTTCCATCCGGGCTCGGCCTTCGTCGTCGACGTCAAGTCGACGGGGCTTTTTGCCACCGATCATGTGCTCAGGGCGAACGGCGCCACAACTGACTATTGGAAGACCGGCCATTCCTATATCAAGCGCCGCGTTGCCGGGCTGGGTGCCGTCGCCGGCTTCGAGAAATCCGGGCATTTCTTCTTCAACCCGCCTATCGGCCGCGGCTATGACGACGGGCTGATCACCGCGATCGTCGTCTGCCAGATGCTCGACCGCAATCCGCGGAGCTCGATGGCCGATCTCTGCCGCGCGTTGCCGCTGACCTACGGTACGCCGACCATGTCATCGCAATGCCCCGACGAGGTGAAGTACGGCGTGGTCGACCGCGTCGTGGCGGATTTTCAGACGATGCACCGCGAAGGTGCTGACTTTGCCGGCCAGAAGATCGTAACGCTCATCACCGTCAACGGTGTGCGCGTCGTTGCGGAGGACGGCACCTGGGGCCTTGTGCGCGCCTCCTCGAACAAGCCCGAGCTTGTCGTGGTGGTGGAGAGCCCGGTATCGTCCGAGCGGCGCCGGCAGATGTTCGAAGCCGTCGACGCCGTGCTGCGCCGCAGTCCCGAAGTCGGCGCCTACAACCAGACCTTCTGACAGGGCAGCCATGAGCCAGCGCATCGTCAGTTTCGTCATGAGCGGCGGCGTCGGCTCGCGGTTATGGCCCCTGTCGCGCGAGGACAATCCCAAGCAATTCCACGACCTTTCCGGCGACGGTTCGATGCTGGCCAAGACCTTGCGCCGGCTGGCCGCGCGGCCTGAAGGGCAGACGCCGATCTTTCTCATCGCATCGGAGCGCCATGCCGACCGCGTCCATGCCGATCTTGCCGGCATTGATCTCGCCGGCGGCGGCCCATTGTTCGAGCCCACGGGGCGCAACACCGCCGCTGCCGTGGCGCTTGCCAGCCTGCGCACCCTCTCCGAATTTGGCGATGAGCTTGTTCTCGTGGTGCCCTCCGACCACGAAATCTCCACCGCGCGGCAGTTCTGGCGGAGCGTTGAAGCGGGTGCTGCGGCGGCGAGAACCGGTCGCTTGGTGGTGTTCGGGATTAAGCCGACGCAGCCCGAAATCGGCTATGGCTATATCGAGGTCGCGGCCGATCGCGACGGCGTGTTCGACGTCTCGCGCTTCGTCGAGAAGCCCGACCTCGCCACCGCGCGGGCTTATCTCGACGCCGGCAGCTTCTATTGGAATACCGGCATTTTCCTGTTTCGCGCCGGCGCCATGCGAGATGCCTTCGCCGCCTTCGAGCCCAGGATCTGGCAGGCGACGGAAGCCGCTTATCACGCGGCGACCAACGATCTTTCCGGGCTCTACATGCCGCTGGAACTTTACTCGGCGATCCCGTCGACCTCGATCGACTACGCTATCATGGAGCGGGCCAAGGACATCGCCATGGTGGCGGCCGGATTCCGCTGGAACGATCTCGGTTCGTGGCAGTCGCTGCTCGATGTCGGCCCGTCCGACAGCCACGGTAACGTCATTCTCGGCGATGTCGTCGCCATCGATTGCGAGAACTCCTACATCCGCGGCGACGGCCGGCTGCTGTCGGCCATCGGCATGAAGGACGTGGCCATCGTCTCGACGGCAGACGCCACCTTCGTGGCGCCGGTCAGCCACAGCCAGCACGTCAAGAAGATCGTCGAGCAGCTGGAGAAATCCGGCCGGCTGGAGACGAGGTTCACGCCGGCGCATGACCGCGTCATCGAGAGCGGCGCCTGGCGGCGCCGCGTTCGGCACTGGCTGTTCGAGGAGACGCTGCCGCTGTGGTCGAGGTCAGGCGTCGATGAGCGCCATGGCGGCTTCCATGAGGCGCTGGGCTTCGACACCGCGCCGTTGATGAAGCCGAAACGCATGCGCACGCAGGCGCGCCAGATCTATGCCTTCGCCGTCGCCAAGGAGCGCGGCTGGGACGGCCCGGCGGATCGGCTGATCGCTCATGGCCTTGACTTCATGGCAGGCCGGGGCCGCACCGACAAAGGCGGCTGGGTGCGCACGCTCAATATCGACGGCTCGGTCGCCGATCCGGTCGAGGATGCCTACGACCATTCCTGCGTGCTGTTGGCGCTGGCGCACGCGCATATGTCGGGTCATCCCGATGCGTTGCGGCTCGCCGAGGAAACCTTTGCTTTCCTCGATGCTCATCTCGAGGACAGCCGCATGACAGGTTTCCTCGAAACCTCCGACGGCGAGGGCGAGCGTCGCTCCAACCCGCACATGCATCTGCTCGAAGCCTTTCTCGCTTGGCACAGAGCCACTGGCGAGCGCGCCTACCTGCGCCGCGCGGCGCGCGTCATAGATCTCTTCCGCAGTCATTTCTTCGATGCCGAAAGCTGGACGCTGGGCGAGTATTTCGACGACGGCTGGAAGCCCGTGGCGGGCGAGAAAGGAACATGGACCGAACCCGGCCACCATTTCGAATGGGCCTCGCTGCTCGTCGATTTCGCCGCCCGCAGCGGCCAGGCCGAACTCACCGGCTTCGCCCGCAAGCTCTATGCCTCGGCTGTCGCCAACGGCCTCAACCGCGCCACCGGCCTTGCCTATGGCGCCGTCTCGCGCCAGGGCCTGCCGCTCGACACGGTCTCGCGCAGCTGGCCCCAGGCCGAGGCGATCAAGGCTGCGATCGCGCTCGACGGCTCGGGTGGGCCGGACCTCAAGCCGGAGATCGAGGCGCGCGTCGGCCACCTGTTCCGCTGGCACATCGACCCGGCGCCGCTCGGCCTCTGGATTGACCGCATCGACGAGCGCGGCCGGTCATTGGCGAGCGACGTGCCGGCCAGCATCTTCTACCATCTGGTTTGCGCGCTGACGCAGTATCTGGACGGAACGGCGGAGAAGGGGTGAGGGGGCAACTGGCGGCAACGCAGAAGCTGCCAATCTCTACCCTTGCGGAGGAGATTGCTGTCACTGCGGGCTTTTGGCCAATCGCCAAGTCAATACGGGCTCGCCACATCCCCCGTCTCGACATAGACCGCCTTCAGCTGCGAATAGTGCGCCAGCGCCGCCAGCGAGTTCTCGCGGCCGATGCCGGACTGCTTGACGCCGCCGAAGGGCATTTCCACCGGCGTCAGATTGTAGGCGTTGATCCAGCAGGTGCCTGCCTGCAGCTCGGCGATGACCCGATGGGCGCGGGGCAGGTCGCGGGTGAAGACGCCCGCAGCGAGGCCGAATTCGGTATTGTTGGCGCGTTCGATCACCTCGTCCTCGTTATCGAATTTCAGCACGCTCATCACCGGTCCGAAGATTTCCTCGCGCGCGATGCGCATGCCATCGGCCACGCCGGTGAACACGGTGGGTTCGATGAAGAAGCCACCTTCGAAGCCCTGCAGCGACGGCACGTTGCCGCCGCAGGCAAGCGTCGCACCCTCCTCTTTGCCGGCGGCGATGTAGGAAACAACCTTTTCCTGCTGCGCCTTGTTGACCAGCGGCCCCATTTGCGTTTCCGGATCGAGCGGATCGCCGATGCGGATTTTTTTGGTACGCTCGGTCAGCCGCTCGACGAAGCGGTCATGCAGGCCCTTCTGCACGAAGACGCGCGTGCCGTTGGAGCAGATCTGGCCGGTCGAATAGAAATTGCCGAGCATGGCGCCGCCGATGGCGTTTTCGAGATCGGCATCGTCGAAGACGATCAGCGGCGACTTGCCGCCGAGCTCCATCGTGGCGTGCTTCATTTTCGAACCGGCAAGCGACAGCACCTTGCGGCCGGTCGGCACCGAGCCGGTCACCGAGACCTTGGCCACGACATCATGGCCGACGAGGCCGGCGCCGACATCGCCATAGCCCTGCACGACGTTGAACAGCCCGTCGGGCAGGCCCGCCTCGCTGTAGATTTCGGCCAGCGCCAGTGCCGAGAGCGGCGTGTTCTCCGACGGCTTGAACACCATGGCGTTGCCCATGGCTAAAGCCGGCGCCGACTTCCAGCCGGCGATCTGGATCGGATAGTTCCAGGCGCCGATGCCGACGCACACACCAAGCGGATCGCGCCTTGTGTAAGCAAACGGTCCGCCGAGATCGATCATCTCGCCGTTGAAGGCCGCCACTGCGCCGGCGAAATATTCGAGGCAATCGGCGGCCGAAGGCGCGTCCGCCACCAGCGTCTCCTGGATCGCCTTGCCGGTGTCCAGGGTCTCGATGCGCGCTAGGTCGGCATTGCGGGCGCGCAGGATGTCAGCGGCGCGGCGCAGGACGCGGCCGCGCTCGACCGGCTTCATCCGTGCCCAGGCCGGCTGCGCCGCGCGCGCGGCCTCGATCGCCAACTCCAGCACGTTCGGCGTCGCCGAATGCAGCGAGGCGATGGTCTCGCCCGTCGCCGGATAGATTACCGGCAGTGGCGCGCCGCCTTCGTCCTCGATGTAGCGGCCGTTGACGTAGTGCGATGCCGTTGGCTGGGCGCGCATGGTCTTCTCCGTTCGTAATCGCCGGGGCGGGGAGGGCGCCCGCCGGATCATGCGCTATCTGTCTGCCACCTGCCAGCGCGGATTGATCCAGGGTTCCTGGTTGGATGGCGCGAGCGGCGTGCGGCCAAGGATGTGGTCGGACGCCTTCTCGCCGGTCATGATCGACGGCGCGTTCAGGTTGCCGTTGGTCACCCGCGGGAAGATCGAGGAATCGGCAACGCGCAGCCCCTCGACGCCGATCACCCGGCATTCCGGATCGACGACGCTGGTCAGGTCGTCGGCGCGGCCCATCCTGCAGGTGCCGCAAGGGTGATAGGCGCTCTCGGCGTGATCGCGGATGAAGGCGTCGAGCTCGTCGTCGGTCCGCACATGGGCGCCCGGCGAAATCTCCTTGCCGCGGAAGCCGTCGAAGGCCTTCTGGCCAAAAATCTCGCGCGTCAGCCGGATGCAGTGGCGGAACTCACTCCAGTCGTCGGGATGCGACATGTAGTTGAAGCGGATCACCGGTTTCGCTTTCGGATCGGGCGAGCGCAGGCTCACCGAGCCGCGCGACTTCGACCGCATCGGCCCGACATGCGCCTGGAAGCCATGCGACTTCGCCGCCGCCTTGCCGTCATAGCGCACCGCCGCTGGGATGAAGTGATACTGGATATCGGGGTAGTCGACACCGGCCTGCGAACGCACGAAGGCCGCCGCCTCGAAATGGTTGGTGGCGCCGAGGCCGGTCTTGAAGAACAGCCACTGCGCGCCGATCATTGCCTTGGAGAACGGGTTGAGCACCGAATTCAGCGTGATCGGTCTGGTCGCTTCCTGCTGGATATAAAGCTCCAGATGGTCCTGCAGATTGCGGCCGACACCCTGCCGGTCGGCAATGACCTCTATGCCGTTTTCCTGCAGATGTGCGCCCGGACCGATGCCGGACAGCATAAGGATCTTCGGCGAATTGATCGACGACGCCGCCACAATCACCTCACGTCGCGCCTTAACGACCTGAATCTGTTTGTGAGCTTCGATCTCGACGCCGACGGCACGTTGATTCTCGATCACCACGCGCCGCGCGAAACCTTTGAGCAGGCTAACATTTTTTCGTTTGAGCGCCGGCTTCAGATAGGCATTGGCCGCGGACCAGCGGCGGCCGCGCCAGATGGTCTGCTCCATCGGCCCGAAGCCTTCCTGCTTCGATCCGTTATAGTCGTCGGTGAGCTCGAAGCCGGCCTGCCGGCCCGCCTCGAGGAAGGCGCCGTAAAGCGGGTTCTTGCGCGTGCCGCGCTGCACATGCAGCGGGCCGCCCTGACCGCGCCAGCCGTCCTCGCCGCCGTCGGAATCCTCCATGCGCTTGAAATAGGGAAGCACGTCGGCGAAGCCCCATCCGGCAGCACCCTGTTCGGACCAATGGTCGAAGTCGCGCGCATGGCCGCGAACATAGACCATGCCGTTGATGGAGGACGAACCGCCGATCACCTTGCCGCGCGGGGTGGCGAGCACGCGGCCGCCGAGATGCGGCTCCGGCTCGCTGGCGAAGCCCCAGTCGTAAAGGCTCATATTGAGCGGGATCGACAGCGCCGACGGCATCTGGATCAGCGGCCCCATATCGGTGCCGCCGAACTCGATGACGATCACCGAATGCTTGCCGTCTTCCGACAGCCGGTAGGCCATGGCCGAGCCGGCGGAGCCCGATCCGATGATGACGAAATCCGCTTCAAGCATTGTTCATATGTGCCATAAAGTCGGCGAGCGAGACATTGCCGCCGGTAGCCACCACAAGGACGGTTTTGCCCGCTACATCCACCTTGCCGCCGAGCAGCGCGGCAAGCGAGGCCGCGCCCGAAGGCTCCAGCACCAGCTTCAGCCGCTCGAAGGCGATCTTCATTGCATCCCGCACCGCGGCATCTTCGACGGTGACGCCGCGAACGCCGGCAGCACTCACCGCCGCGAAGGGCGCCTCGCCTGGCTTGCGCGCCATCAGCCCGTCGCAGATCGATCTCGGTCCGATCGGCATCGTCTCGATCGCGCCATGCGCCAGCGACGAGCCCATGCCGTTGAAGCCGTCCGGCTCGACGGCGATGATCTCGGTTTTCGGCGACAGATAATGGAAGGCGAGCGAAACGCCGCCGATCAGGCCGCCGCCGCCAACCGAGCAGAACACCAAATCGGCGTGGGCCTTCTTCGCCGCCAACTGGTCGAGCGCTTCCAGCCCGGCCCCTGCCTGGCCGGCGACGATCTCGGGATCGTCGAAGGGATGCAGCAAGGTGAGCTGCTCGGTCTCGGCGATCTCGCGCGCCTTGGCGGCGGCGACTTCCTCGCGGGCACGCTCGCCATGATCGGTCAGCACCACGCGCGCGCCATAGCCGGCGGTCGCGTCGCGCTTGGCGGCAGGCGCGTCGATCGGCATGACGATGGTGACGGGAATGCCGAGCGCCTGGCCGGCAGCCGCAAGCCCTTGCGCGAAATTGCCGGAGGAATAGGCGACCACGCCCTTCCTCGCTTCGTCCGGTGACAGCCGCTTAAGGCGCCAATAGGCGCCGCGCACCTTGAAGGACCCCGCCCATTGCAGCGATTCCGGCTTGACGAACACCCGCGCGGCGCCGGCTTCCCTCGCAAGTGCGGGCGACTCCAACAGCGGCGTGACTTGCGTCGCCGTCGAGGTCACCGCATAGGCCTGCTTCAGGCGGTCGAGGGTGGGAGCCAGAACGTCTGCCATCATTCGCCTCGCGGATATCGTTTGCTCTCTTCGAGGTTGTCGAGATTCATGTGATTGCGCATGTAGCGCTCCGAGGCTTTCTGCAGCGGCTGGAAATCCCAGGGGTAATAGGCGCCGTTGCGCAGCGCCGGGTAGACGACCCAGCGGCGTGCCTGGCTTTCGCGCACCGCGGCATCGAACGCGGCCATGTCCCAGCGCGCCCGGACCTTTTCCATGAACGCCGCCACCAGGGCAGCGTTCGCCGGCTCGTCAGCGAGGTTGTTCCGTTCGAGCGGGTCGGCCTCCAGGTCGAACAGCTGCGGCGCGTCGAGCTCGCAATGGACGAATTTGTATTTGCCGTCGCGGATCGCGGCCAGCGGCGCATAGGAGCCTTCGGCGGCATATTCCATGAGAACGGGTGCGGTGCGCGGCTTGCCGCCGAGCAGCGGCAGCAGCGACTGGCCGTCGGTCCACGGCGCGATTGCAGCGATATCAATGCCGGCGAGGTCACAGAGCGTCGGCGTGACGTCGAGATTGGAGACGGGCGCCTCGATGAGGCCGGCTGGCACGCCGTTGCCGGCGATCATCAGCGGCACGCGCGCCGAGCCCTCGAAGAAGCTCATTTTGAACCACAGGCCGCGCTCGCCCAGCATGTCGCCGTGATCCGAGCAGAACAGGATGATGGTGTCGTCAAGCATGCGAGTGCGCTTGAGGACGTCCAGAAGCTCGCCGAGCTTATCGTCGACATAGGAAATGTTGGCGAAATAGCCGCGCCGGGAACGGCGCACCTGCTCGAGCGTGATTTCGAAGGACTGATAGTCGCTTGCCCGGTAAAGGCGCTGCGAATGCGTGTCCTGTTCGTCATGCGGGATGAACGGCGTCTCGGGATCGAGCGTCTGGCAGTTCTCGTAAAGATCCCAGTACTGCCTGCGCGCGACATAGGGATCGTGCGGGTGCGATAGCGAAACGGTAAGGCACCAGGGCCGATGTCCCGCATCGTCCTGCTCGCGCGAAAGCTGGTACAGCTTTTGCTCGGCCAGAAACACCACCTCGTCGTCATACTCCATCTGGTTGGTGGTCTCGGCAACGCCGGCGCCGGTGACCGAGCCGAGATTGTGATACCACCAGTCGATGCGCTCGCCGGGCTTGCGGTAATCCGGCGTCCAGCCGAAATCGGCCGGATAGATATCGGTGGTCAGCCGCTCCTCGAAGCCGTGCAACTGGTCCGGTCCGACGAAATGCATCTTGCCGGACAGGCAGGTGTAATAGCCGGCGGAGCGCAGATGATGCGCGAAGGTCGGGATCGAGGAGGAGAATTCGGCGGCGTTGTCATAGACCCCGGTGCGCGACGGCAGCTGGCCGCTCATGAACGAGGCCCGGCCGGGCGCGCAAAGCGGCGAGGCGGTGTAGTTGTTGGCGAAACGCGCCGAGCGGGCGGCGAGCGCCTTGAGATGCGGCACGTGCAGGAAATCCGCCGGGCCGTCGGGGAAGAGCGTGCCGTTGAGCTGATCGACCATGACGATCAGGAAATTGGGTCGTTCGGTGGTCAAGGCAGGCTCCGTCCGCTGAGCTTGGTTTCGAGATAATCTTCGACGAGCGCGATCGCTGTCTGCGCATCGGGCACGCCGTCCTTCAGCGCGCGCCGAATGTAGAGTCCGTCGATCAGCGCCGCCGTCGCTTCCGCAGCGCGGTCCGCTTCGGCCCTCGGCAGAATGCCGGTCAGCCCGCTCATCAGGTTGGAATTGAGCCGCCGCGCATAGATACGAAGCAGCCGCCGCAACTCGGTCGATTTCTGCGCCTCGACATAGAAGGCGAGCCAGGCCGCGATGATCTCCGGCTGGAACTGCTCGTCGGAGAAACTGACCGCAACGACGGCCGAGACGCGCTGGCGCGGTGTCGCGGCGACGCGAAGCGCTCGTCTTGTATCGATGTTGAGCTCGGCAAGGATGTGCCGCATCGTGGCGAAGAGCAGCTCGTCCTTGGCGCCGAAATAGTGATGGGCGAGCGCCGACGACACGCCGGCGCGGCCGGCGATCTCCGACATGGTGACGTCCAGCGAACCGCGCTCGCCGATTGCCGAGATCGTCGCGTCGATCAGCGCCTTGCGGCGCAGCGGTTCCATTCCGATTTTCGGCATGCGAGGGGTCCGGTTCGAAGCGAGATTATTTTTTATTGACGCATCAATCAATAAAAAATCGGCATCGGATCAATCGATCGTATCGCTCTGGCCCCATCCCTTCGGCTGGAAAACGGTTCACTATTGAACAATATTGAATGTCATGCCGCGACCGGACGTGCTAGGCTGCGCGGCAGATGGAGGCTGTCATGACCGCATGCATCGTCGGCTGGGCGCATTCGCGTTTCGGCAAGCTCGAAGGCGAGACGCTGGAGGGCTTGATCACCAAGGTCGCCGTGGACGCGCTCGATCATGCCGGCATCGGCCCTGACGATGTCGACGAGATCGTGCTCGGCCATTTCAACGCCGGCTTCTCACCGCAGGATTTCACCGCGAGCCTGGTGCTGCAGGCCGACGACCGGCTGCGCTTCAAGCCGGCGACGCGCGTGGAGAATGCCTGCGCCACCGGTTCGGCTGCCGTGAGACAAGGCGTCCGCGCCATCGATTCCAACGCCGCCCGCGTCGTGTTGGTGGTCGGCGCCGAGCAGATGACCACCACACCTGGGCCCGAGATCGGCAAGAACCTGCTGAAAGCCTCCTACCTGCCCGAGGATGGCGAAACGCCGGCCGGCTTTGCCGGCGTCTTCGGCAAGATCGCGCAGGCCTATTTTCAGCGCTATGGCGACCAGTCGGATGCGCTCGCCATGATTGCCGCCAAGAACCACAAAAACGGCGTCGACAATCCCTATGCCCAAATGCGCAAGGATTTCGGCTACGAGTTCTGCCGTGAGGAAAGTGAGAAGAACCCCTTCGTCGCTGGTCCGCTGAAGCGCACCGACTGCTCGCTGGTCTCGGATGGCGCCGCCGCGCTCGTGCTCACCGACACCGCGACGGCGCTGAAGATGCGCCGCGCCGTGACCTTCCGCGCCAATGAGCACGTCCAGGATTTCCTGCCGATGTCGAAGCGCGACATCCTTTCCTTCGAGGGCTGCGAGCGGGCTTGGGGCCAGGCGCTGAAGAAGGCCGGCGTCACGCTCGACGACCTCTCCTTCGTCGAGACGCATGACTGCTTCACCATCGCCGAGCTTATCGAATACGAGGCGATGGGCCTGGCGGAGCCCGGCGAGGGCGCGAAGCTCGCCCTGGAGGGCGTCACGGCCAAGGACGGCCGGCTGCCGGTCAACCCGTCCGGCGGGCTGAAGGCCAAGGGCCATCCGATCGGAGCCACCGGCGTCTCCATGCATGTGCTCACCGCCATGCAGCTGACCGGCGAGGCCGGCGGCATTCAGGTGCCTGGGGCAAAACTCGGCGGCATCTTCAACATGGGCGGTGCTGCGGTGGCCAACTACGTTTCCATCCTCGATCGGATCAGGTAGAAGCGGCCCGCATTGAAGCGGCGCCCGGCGCGCGCGTGCGGGAGGCAGCATGGCAAATCCGGTTCTGGTCGAAGTCACGCGCGGCGCGGTGGTCGAAAGCGCTCATCGCGGCGCGGTTTCTGTCTTCGACGCCGACGGCAAGCCTGTCTGGGAGATCGGCGATACGGCGCGACCGGTGTTTCCACGCTCGGCGGTGAAGGCGATCCAGGCGCTGCCGCTGCTCGAATCCGGTGCTGCCGACGCCTACGGCTTCGGCGATCGCGAATTGGCGCTGGCCTGCGCCTCGCATTCAGGCGAGCCGGCGCATGTCGAACTGGCGCAAGCAATGCTCGCCAAGGCCGGTCTCGATAAGACGGCGCTCGAATGCGGCGCGCACTGGCCGTCGAGCCACGTTGCGACGATCGCGCTGGCCCGCGCCGGCAGCGCGCCCAACCCGCTCCACAACAATTGCTCCGGCAAGCATGCCGGTTTCCTCTGTACCTGCGTGCATTCCGGCATTGCCCATGGCGGCTACGTCAAGGCCGGCCATGCGCTGCAGGAGATGGTGCGCGACGCGATGCAATCGGTGACCGGCGCCGGGCATGATGTCGACCATTGCGGCACCGACGGCTGCTCGATCCCGACCTATGCCGTGCCGCTGAAGAGCTTTGCGCTGGGCTTTGCGCGTATGGCGACGGGCAGGGGCTTTGCGCCCGAACGCGCCAAGGCGGCGAAGCGCCTGCTCTCGGCCTGCATGGCCGAACCGTTCCTGGTGGCCGGCACCGGTAAGGCGGACCTCGCGCTGATGCGGGCCGCGCCCGGCCGCATCTTCGTCAAGACCGGCGCCGAGGGCGTCTATTGCGCGGCCTTGCCCGAGCTCGGTCTCGGCATCGCCTTGAAATGCGATGACGGCGCCAGCCGCGCCTCCGAGGTGATGATCGCCGCCGTGCTGGCCAAGCTGCTGCGCAGCGACGAAGCGCTCGCGGCAAAGCTTGCCGAACTCGCCAATCCGCCGGTCGAAAGCCGTATCGGCGCCAAGGTGGGCTTGCTGCGGCCGACGGCGGCGCTGGCCTAACTGACCTTGTTCCGCTCGACGGTCAGATGCGCGTAGCCGGTAAAGGTTGATCTTGCCAGATCGCCCGTCACCGGATTGGCCCAGCGCTGGCCGATGATGGCGCCGTTCTGCGCGGCGTCGATGATATTGTCCGAAATGACCGCGCTGCCGGAACCCTCGACGACGCTGACGACGATGCCCGTGCCGGACTTGCGGATGATGTTGCCCGTTGCAACCACATTGCGCAGATAAGGACCCCAGCCGAGCTGCATGCCGTAGAGGGGCGCGTTCTCCACGACATTGCCGCAGACGGAGGTTTCGGCCTCGGCGCTGATGCCGACGCCGAAGCCCGGCGGGTCGGCGGTGTAGGGGCCGACCGTCGAGAGGTTGCGCACGATATTGTTCGAGCACACGGCCATGCGGCCGCCTTCGTTGAAGTTTACGATCGAGATGCCGTTGGCGGCACCGTCGACCAGATTGTTGCTGAGGATCGCACCCTCGAAGGAGAATTCCGAATAAATCCCCGTCTCGCCCGAGCGCGAGCAGGTGTTGCCGGTGATCTGCAGATTGCTGGAGCTGTTGGCGCGGATCGCCGAGAAGGCGCAGTCCGACACGACGTTGGCGGAGATAATGACATTGCCGGCGCGGAAGGCGTTGATACCGTTGCCGTTCTGGCCGGTGCCGCCGCTCCTCGCGCCGATGCGCTGAACGCGGTTGCCGCTGACGATGGTGCCGTCCTCCGCCTGCTGCCAGCGATGCACCAGAATGCCGCCATTGGCGCAATCTGAGACGGTATTGCCCGAGATCTCCAGCCCGCCGGCCTCGACCGAATAGATGCCGGCGTCTGCCGCACCCGAAACATCGCAGCGCCCGATGCGGCCTGAAACATGTTCCAGCGCCAGCCCGTTCTTGCCGCTGCCTGTGACCTGGCAATTGTCGATGGCGAGATGCGCGACGCGGCGCAGATCGAGCAGCCCTTGCGTATAGTCGGCCAGCCAGCGGTTGCTGCCGTCCAGCACCAGCCCGCTGAGCTCGACATGCTCGGCCTGTTCGGCCATCATCAGGTGGCCGTTACCGCCATAGACGATGCGGGTCGCGCCCGGGACGCCCGAAAGGCGCACGCGGGCAGGCAGCTTCAGGTTGGAGACAAGATAGGTGCCGGGCGGAAGAAACACCGGCGCATCGCGGTCGCTGGCGTCGCCGAGCATCTTGGCGAAGGCCTTGCTCTGGTCGTCCAGCGCGCCCGGCTGCACGCCGATTTCGATGGCGTTGATCGAGCCGCGCATCGTGGCCTTCTCGATGCCGGGCAGCATCTTCGCCGATGCCTTGCCGGCAAGGAGGCCGGCAGCGGCGAGGCCGGTGGTGTGGGCAAGCAGCGTTCGTCTGTTCAACATCGGCACAGGTCCTGGCGTTTCGACCGCTCCATCGCAGGAATCGTGCCAAGGCAGGCTCGCAGGCAAACCGCTTGTGCAGTTGCCTCACCAAGCTTAAGTTCATGTTATGAGTAGAGCTTTCACCCGCGAGGAAGACAGTGAAAACGCCATTGCCGGGGTCGGCGAACGGCCGATCAGTCCGCACCGCAATCTGGTAACGGAGCGGGGACTCGCGATGATCGAAGAGAATCTCTCCGAATTGCGAGATCAGATGGCCAAGGCCGAAAGACGCGGCGATCGCGAGCGCCTCGCAATAGTGTCGCGCGACCTGCGCTACTGGACCGCGCGGCGCGAGAGCGCGGAGCTTTCGGTGCCGGAGTCCGGCAGCAATGTGGTCCGCTTCGGCATGGGCGTCACGTTGGAAAACGGCGACGGCAAGAAGGTCCACTGGCGCATCGTCGGCGAGGACGAGGCCAACCCGTCGAAAGGCAGCATCTCCCATGTCTCGCCGATGGCGATGGCCCTGTTCGGCAAGAAGGTCGGCGAGGTCGTTGCCGTCAACGGCAAGGAGTGGGAGATCGTCAAGCTGTCGGACAAGGCCGAGAACTAGGCCTTGAGCTTGACTGTATGGTCGCGGAAAAACGCCGCGGCTCCGGTCTCATCGATTTCGCCGGCGGCGACCATCATCACCAACTGGATAACATCCTGCTGTTCGGCTTCTACGCTTAACCCGTTGAAATAGAGAACCAAATCGGCCGCGGCAAAAGCCGTGCGCTTGTTCCCGTCAACGAAGGGGTGGTTCTTCGCAATGCCGAAGAGATAGGCCGCCGCGAGTTCACAAAGATCGGGCTCGCCGTACGCTTCCTTCTGTTGGGGGCGGGCGAGGGCAGATTCCAGCATGCCCTGGTCGCGTATACCGGAGGCTCCGCCGTGGAGGCGCAACTGCTCAGCGTGCATCGCCTCCACGAATTCTCGCGAATGATGCTCGATCATTTAGCGAGCGCGCGGTAGGCAACCTCGTATTTCTTCATCCGTTCGCGCGCGATCTTCATCTTACGCTCGAATTCTTCGGCAGAGGCTTCAAGACGGCGCAAGCGCAGCTCCTGGCCCTGCTGAACGACAATGACGTTGTCGCCCGCCTTCAGGTTTAGCCGGTCGAGAAGCTCTTTCGGCAAAATCAGACCTTCGGAGTTGCCAATCTTTCGAATGGTGATGTTCATGGTAGGTCGTCCTGTTGCAACGGCCATTATAACTGGAGGGCCTGTTGTTGCAACGGAAATTATAACAACCGATTGGGAACTACTGACATGGTCGCCATCAAGAAGCGGTTGAGGACGGGATCCTCTTCCTCTCTCGATTGGCGCATTAGCTGTGCCGATAAGCCTTAAGCAACGAGTTGCGTTTGACCAGTCCCGACACAGGGTATTCACTCGACCGACAGCAGCCTGTCCATCAGCCTGTCCGCCGCTTGCGGGATGACGGTCCCCGGCGGGAAGATTTCGGCCGCCCCAGCCTTCAGCACCGCGTCGTAATCCTGTGGCGGGATGACGCCGCCGGCGACGATCAGCATGTCGCCATGGCCGAGCTTCCTCAGCGCCTCCTTGAGCTCGGGGATCAGCGTCAGATGTCCGGCCGCGAGCGAGGACGCGCCGATGATGTCGACATCATGCTGCACCGCTAGCTTTGCGATCTCCTCGGGCGTCTGGAACATCGGTCCGACGGTGACGTCGAAGCCGAGATCGGCAAAGGCGCTGGCGATCACCTTCTGGCCGCGATCATGGCCGTCCTGGCCCATCTTGGCGACCAGGATGCGCGGCTTTGCACCGGACTTCTTCTCGAAGGCTTCGAGCTTGTCCTTGAGCCGATCGACCGCCGGATTGTCGCCGAGCGCGTCGCGATAGACGCCGGAGATGGTGTGCACGGTGGCTGCATGGCGCCCGAACACTTTCTCCAGCGCCAGCGAGATCTCGCCGACGGTCGCATTGGCCCGCGCCGCGCGGATCGCGAATTCGAGCAGGTTCTCGCCGCTTTCAGCCGCGCGGGTGAGGGCGGTTAGCGCATCCTCCAGGGCCGCGACGTCGCGCGTGCCTTTGAGCCGCTGCAGCTTCGCCAATTGCCGGGCCTTGACCTCGGCATTATCGATCTTCAGCACATCGACCTCGATATCGGCTTCCGGGCGATGCGCATTGACGCCGACCAGCACCTGCTCGCCGGAATCGATGCGTGCCTGGGTGCGCGCCGCCGCTTCCTCGATGCGCAGCTTCGGAATGCCTTTCTCGATCGCCGCCGCCATGCCGCCGAGGTTTTCGACCTCCTCGATATGAGCGAGCGCGCGGGCCGCCAGATCATGCGTCAGCCGCTCGACATAGGCCGAGCCGCCCCACGGGTCGATCATGCGCGTGGTGCCGGATTCCTGTTGCAGGATGAGCTGCGTGTTGCGGGCAACGCGGGCCGAATGGTCGGTCGGCAGCGCCATCGCCTCGTCGAAGGAATTGGTGTGCAGCGACTGCGTATGTCCCTGCGTTGCCGCCATCGCCTCGATCATCGTGCGCGTGATGTTGTTGTAGGGATCCTGCGCCGTCAGCGACCAGCCCGATGTCTGGCAATGGGTGCGCAGCGACAGCGAGCGCTCGTCCTTCGGCGCAAAATTCTTCTTCATCAGGCTCGACCAGAGCAGCCGCGCGGCCCTGAGCTTGGCGACCTCCATGAAGAAGTTCATGCCGATCGCCCAGAAGAAGGAAAGGCGCGGCGCGAACCGGTCGATGTCGAGACCCGCGGCGACGCCGGCGCGCGCATATTCGATACCGTCGGCGATCGTGTAGGCGAGTTCGAGGTCGGCCGTCGCGCCCGCCTCCTGCATATGATAGCCGGAGATCGAGATTGAATTGAATTTCGGCATGTGCCGCGAGGTATAGGCGAAGATGTCCGACACGATCCGCATCGAAGGCTTCGGCGGATAGATGTAGGTGTTGCGGACCATGAACTCCTTCAGAATATCGTTCTGAATGGTCCCGGCGAGGTCCTTCTGCGCGACACCCTGTTCCTCCGCCGCCACGATATAGAGCGCCATGATCGGCAGCACGGCGCCGTTCATGGTCATCGACACCGTCATCTCGTTGAGCGGAATGCCGTCGAACAGCTGGCGCATGTCGAGGATGGAATCGATCGCCACGCCCGCCATGCCGACATCGCCGGCGACGCGCGGATGGTCGCTGTCATAGCCGCGATGGGTCGCGAGGTCGAAGGCGACCGACAGGCCCTTCTGGCCGGCCGCGAGGTTGCGCCGGTAGAAAGCGTTGGATTCCTCCGCCGTCGAGAAGCCGGCATATTGCCGGATCGTCCAGGGCTGCTGGACATACATGGTCGGGTAGGGGCCGCGCACGAAGGGCGGCAGGCCCGGATAGGTGTCGAGATTGGCCAGGCCCTTGAGGTCGCCCTGCGTGTAGAGGTGTTTCACGGCGATGCCTTCCGGCGTCATCCGCTGGCCCTTGAGCTCGACCGGCCCGCGGCGCGGCGCCGACCAGCCGATCTGGCTGAAATCCGGGATCATGAGCCGGCTCCGATCGACTGATCGATGCGAACTGGAAACAGCGGCTCACAGGTCGCCACGCCCTCTGTCAGCGCGGGCCGGCGTTCGGCTTTCAATGTCTCGACGCGGCGCTCGCTGCCGGTGCGGAACAAGGTGGTGCCGATGATGCCGCGTTCACCGGCCCGATAGGCGACATTGCGCTTCGCGGCGGCCGTCTGCACACGGTTCTGGATATAGCCCTGCTGCAGGCTGTTGAGCACGCCGCCCTCGGCCTCGATGCGCTGAAATTCTTCCCAGGCCGCCGCGCAAAGACCGTCGGTCAGCGCCTCGACCGCTCCGGAGCCGCTGGCCGGATCGGCCACGTGATGGAGATGGCTCTCATGCGCCAGGATCAGCTGCGCGTTGCGGGCGACGCGGCGCGCAAAACCGGCCGGCAGTCCATGCGCGATGGTATGCGGCAGGATCGAGACGGAATCAGCGCCGCCGGTCGCGGCGGCAAAAGCGGCAATCGCGGTGCGCAGAATGTTGGTTTCCGGATCCGCCATCGCCATCATGCGATAGGAGGTCTCGGCGTGGACGTTCGCCGTCGAGGCCGGGATCGAGCAGGCTTCCTGGATCCGCGCCCAGAGCTTGCGCAACGCCCGCACCTTGGCCATCGACAGGAACTGGTCCTGGTCGACGCTGAGGGCAAAGCCGATATAGGGCGCGGCATAGACCAGCGGCTGACGCGCCTTCTCGAACATCCTGAGATAGGACACGGCGGAAGCCATCATCGTGCCGAGCTCCTGCGCCTCGGTGGCGCCGGCATTGTGGAAGACGCGGCCGTCCGCTTCGAGCAGCACGCCGGGCACGCCCATCGAGAAGAAATGCGCCAGCGATTGCGGCATTGACTCCTGCAGCGCCTCGATCGAGGTGCGCAGCCGTCCGGTGCCGGCGAAGATCGCCGCCGGGTCGATGCCGAAGGAAAGGTTGAGCTTCGCCGGATCGGAGCGGCGCCGGGTCAGGAAGGCGAGCAGCCAATCCGCCACGGCGCGGCTCCACGGATGCGCATCGATGCGCACCTGGACCCGGTTGAGCGGCACGCCGTCGAGCACCGTTTCCAGCGCCTCCGCGGTTCTCGGCAGCCCGTAGCCGAACGCATTCGGCGCACCCTCGAAAACCAGCGACAGGCCGGTCGCGCCCTCAGCGATGTCCTGCAGCGCCTGGGCGCTGGCGCGGGCGATATCGGGATCGTCGATGCGCTGGCTGACGATCCATGGCGACTTCGGATTGGTGCGCACCAGCGGCTCGGCTGTCGTCGAACGCTCGCTGAGCGGCTCGATGCGGATGCCGTCATCGGTGTGCGAAACAAGCTTCTGTTCGAAAGCGCCGCCGGCAAGCACTTTTTCCGCCAGCGCCAGCCAGCGCTTGGTTTCCGGGTTGGGAAGGTCGACATCCCTAGTCAAGGCGCCGGCGCCCATCGCACTCCTCGTCTCTCGGCCGCATCAGCCACCAGTCTATGGTCCCCCGCCGCATATCACAATGCGACATCCGTCGCGGTTGTTCCGGCAGCCGCTAACCGATTGCCAAACATGCGCAAAATCCGCAAGCTAAGTAAGGTGGTTTCGCTGCCAGGGTCAAATTCGAATAGCGCCAAATTTGATGGTGGGCATTGTCGCCCGCCGATCGCGTTATTATCCTCCATGAGACCGGGCGTTTTTGGCGGAAGAGATTGCGGAGACCGGACATATGGCTGACCACACCAGCATCTTCATCGGCGCCAGCCGCAAGCCTGATGATTCCTACCAGCGCGCCGAGGAACTCCTGCTGCGCTACGGCAACCGCCACGGCCTGATTACCGGCGCCACAGGCACCGGCAAGACGGTCAGCCTGCAGGTCTTGGCCGAGGGCTTTTCAAATGCCGGCGTCCCGGTCTTCTGCGCCGACATCAAGGGCGACCTTTCCGGCATCGCCATGATGGGCGAGGCCAAGGATTTCCTTGTCAAGCGTGCAGAGCAGGTGAAGCTCGATCCCTATCAGTTTCAGGAATACCCGGTCATCTTCTGGGATCTGTTCGGCGAGCAGGGTCACCCGATCCGTGCCACCATCTCGGAAATGGGGCCGCTGCTTTTGTCGCGGCTGATGAACCTCACCGAAGCGCAGGAAGGTGTCATGAACATCGCCTTCCGCATCGCTGACGAAGAGGGCCTGCTGCTGCTTGATCTCAAAGATCTTCAGGCGCTGCTCGCCAACATCGCCGAGCGAGCCGACGAGCTCAGCGCACGCTACGGCAATGTCACCAAGCCTTCCGTCGGCGCCATCCAGCGCACGCTTCTGGTGCTTGAGCAGCAGGGCGCCGCGAACTTCTTCGGCGAGCCGGCGCTGCGCATCGCCGATTTGATGCGCACCACCCGCGACGGCCGCGGCGCGATCAGTGTTCTGGCCGCCGACAAGCTGATGATGAATCCCAGGCTCTACGCCACTTTCCTGCTCTGGCTGATGTCGGAGCTGTTTGAGGAACTGCCCGAGGTCGGCGATCTCGAGCGGCCGAAGCTGGTCTTCTTCTTCGACGAGGCGCATCTTTTGTTCGAGGACGCGCCGAAGGTGCTGGTTGATCGCGTCGAGCAGGTGGTGCGGCTGATCCGCTCCAAGGGTGTCGGCGTCTATTTCGTCACCCAGAACCCGCTCGACATTCCGGAAAAGGTTTTGGCCCAGCTCGGCAACCGCGTGCAGCACGCGTTGCGCGCCTATACGCCGCGCGAGCAGCAGGCGGTGCGGACGGCGGCCGATACCTTCCGGCCCAACCCGGATTTCGACTGCGCCACCGCGATTACCCAGCTCGCCACCGGCGAGGCGCTGGTCTCGATGCTGGAGGATAAGGGCGTGCCGGCCATGGTACAGCGCACATTGATTCGCCCGCCGTCGTCGCGGCTCGGGCCGATCACACCCGACGAGCGCCGCAAGGTCCTTGCCGAGAGCCCGGTCGCCGGGCAGTACGATCAAGCGGTCGATCGCGACTCGGCCTTCGAGATACTGCAGAAGAAGACCAGGGAGGCGCAGGAAGCCGAAGCGCAGGCGCAGCAGGCGGGCACCGGCGGCTCGCGCTGGACAATTCCGGGCTTCGACGATGTGTTGGGAGGGTCGGGCCGCCGGTCCTCCAACCGTCAGACAGTGGCCGAAGCCGCGATCAAGTCGGTGGTGCGTTCGGTGGGCTCTTCCGTCGGCCGCGCGATAGTGCGCGGGATACTAGGCAGCCTGGCGCGCGGGCGGTAGCGCCCAACTGAGGCGCGGCAATCAGAGGGCAGGGCGCTTGGCTACGGCAAGGCCGATGCCCAGCGCGATCATCGCGCCGCCGGACGCCTCCCGGAGCCGACGTATCATGCCGGACCGGCCTGCCGCGCCTTCCCTGATGCGGCCGGCCGCGAATGCCACCACGACATCGGCCAGCGTGTTGAGCGTCACCGACACGAAGCCGAGCACCATGAACTGCAAGGCGACGTGGCCGGCGCCGAGATCCAGGAATTGCGGAATGAAGGCCAGGAAGAAGGCGGCCGTCTTCGGATTCAACGCCTCGACCAGCACCCCTTCGCGAAACGCGCGGCCAACGCCGACCGCAGGCGTCGGCGCGCCACCTTCCAGTTTTGTCTTTGCCTCGCGGCGGGCGGACTGGAAGGTGCGCAAGCCGAGCCAGACGAGGTAGACGGCGCCGATCAACTTCAGCGCCGTAAAGAGTTCGGCGCTCGCGAGCACGAGGGCTGAAACGCCCAGGCTTCCGGCAAGCACATGAACCATGCCGCCCAGGCCCGTCCCGAAACTGGAGGCGACGCCTTCAGCGCGGCCTCCGGCCAGGGTGCGCGCGGCGACATAGAAGATGCCCGGTCCGGGCGTGATGGCAAGCAGCAGCGCCGCGGCGAAGTACAAGGCGAATAGTGTCAGGTCCGGCATGATCGGCTCACTGGCAATTGGACTGGGTCGGATGTCAAGACGGGATCAGTTGGGCGACGTCGCGATCCGAAGGCCGGTCGCTCGCTGCTAGACCAGTGGCGACACCGGCGCGATCGGCCGCGTTGCGGTTCTGGCTCATCTTGCGCTTGCCTTGGAGCCGCGTGATCGGCATGCGCAAGCCGACAATGCCTTTGAGTTGTGCCTGGATGAAATCCGGCGGCGCATCCGATACGGACCAAGGCGAGGGGCGTCCGCCTTCGTGGAGATTGGTCAGGCGCGTGACGATCTCGAGCAGCCTGTCGGCGTCCTCGAAGAATTCGATCGGCCCATAGGCATGAACGGCCAGGTAGTTCCAAGTCGGCACTACCTTTCCGGTCTCCTGCTTGGTCTGATACCAGGCCGGCGTCACATAGGCGTCGGGCCCCATGAAGATCGCCAGGCCATCGCCCAGAACCGGTGCGCGCCACTGCGGATTTGCCTTCGCGACATGGCCGTAGATTGTTCCATGCTCGCCCTCGCTCTCGTTGAGCAAGAGCGGCAATGGCGTCGCCTGCGGTCCTTCCGCCGTGGCGGTGACCAGCGTCGCCAGCCGTGCTGCGCGGATCGTCGCCATGAGGCTCTCCCTGTTGTCATCGCGGAAGGCGGGCGGAATGTACATGGCGGAAACTCCTTGCATTGCATTTAAGGATGCAGGAAAGCTGGCTTGCTTGGAACATCCAGTTTTGCAGGTTTTCGATGGTCCAGTTGGAGCAGGAAGGCGTGGCGCGCCGGATCATCGCGGCGATCAAGGCGCAAATCCACAGCGGCGTTTACCGGCCCGGCGATCGGCTGCCGTCGTCGCGGGCCTTTGCCGCCGAATGGGGCGCGTCGCGAACCACGGTGACGGCGGCCTACAACCAGCTCGACGCCGAAGGCTATCTGATCATTCGGCAGGGCGCGCGTGCCATTGTGGCTCCGGGACTGGAGAGGCCGTCAGGGGCGGCTTCCATCGCGGCTGCCTCGCCACGCAACCTATCGACGTTCGCGCGCAGGCTGCTGGCTTTGCCTCCGCCGGCGGAACAGCAGCCGGCCAAGGTTGCGGATTTCCGCTATGGCGACCTGTCCGGAGCGGACTTCCCGGTCCTGGCTTGGCGACGGGCCTCGAACAAAGCCATTCTGCGGCGCGGCGCACGGTTGCGCTATGGCGACCCACAGGGCTCGCTTGCTCTTCGCAGCGCCCTTCAAACCTATCTCTGGCGCGCACGCGGCATCAACTGCGCGCCGGACCAGATCGCCATCGTCAACGGCTCCCAGCAAGGGCTCGACCTCTGCGCGCGGCTGCTGCTCGACTCCGGCGACCCGTTCGTGATCGAGAATCCGGGCTATCTGCTGGCCCGCCATGCCTTCACGGCCGCGGGCGGCGTCGCCGTGCCAGTTGCAGTCGACGCTGACGGGCTGAGGACGGATGCGCTGCCGCCGGCCCGTCTGGCTTACGTCACGCCATCGCACCAGTTTCCGCTCGGCGGCGTGCTTTCGGCGGCGCGGCGGCATTCCCTCCTGGCCTGGGCCACGGCATCAGGCGCCTATGTCGTCGAAGACGATTACGACGGCGAATACCGCCACGACATAGCCCCCATCCCGCCTCTGCAGACGCTCGATCCAGGCTCCGTCATTTATGTCGGTACGCTGTCCAAAACGCTCTCGCCCACCTTGCGGCTCGGTTATCTGGTCGTCCCCGCCGGCCTGCGTCGGGCCTTCAGCGAGGCAAAGCGCCTGACCGACCGGCATGCTCCGATGCTGGAGCAGGACGTGTTGGCCGACCTGCTGACGAGCGGCGCTTACGAGCGCCACGTCCGCAGCATCCGCAGGAAAAATGCCGAGCGCCGAAAAGTCCTGCTGCGGGCGCTCGCCGATCATATCGGGCCAAAGGTGACTGTTGCTGGGGCCGACACGGGCCTGCACGTCGTGGCCTGGTTGAACGGCATCGATTCTGGATGCGAGCCGGCGATCATCGCCGACGCACGTGCTGCGGGGATCGGCCTCTATCCGGTATCGCCGCTCTATGATCCGGCCGAGCCGCGGCCCGAAACGGCGGGCTTCATCATGGGATATGCTGGTCTCGACGCGGAGGCGTTGCGCCGCGGCGTTGCGGTGCTGGCGGACATCCTCGCCAAGCACCGCTGACGAACGCCGGATCAAAAGATCTCGTCACTCTCCTGCGGCACCGGCCCCAGCAGGACAGAGTCGTCCGGCACGCCGTTGTCGATCGGAATGGCCCGGCGCTCGGGCATATCGGCCATCGGCTGGCCAACATCTGCTGTGACCACGACCGGCGTCTTGTTGGGCACGCGGTCATAGAGGTCGATGATGTCCTGATTGATCAGGCGCACGCAGCCCGACGAGACCGACTTGCCGATCGACCACCACTCCGGCGACCCGTGCAGACGATAGAGCGTATCCTGGTTGCCTTTGAAGAGGTAGAGCGCACGCGCCCCGAGCGGGTTCTTGAGCCCGCCGGGCATACCGCCGTTCTTGGCGCTGTATTCCGTCAGTTCCGGCTGGCGCGCGACCATCTCGTCCGGCGGCGTCCATTTCGGCCACTTCTGCTTCCATTGCACCACCGCATCGCCCGACCATTCGAAGCCGGCGCGGCCGAGACCGACGCCGTAGCGGATCGCCTGGCCACCCTCACGCACCAGATAGAGGAAGTGGTTGGTGCTATCGACGACGATGGTGCCCGGGCGCTGTCCGGTCGGATCGGGAACGATCTGGCGCAAATATCTGTGATCGATCTTGTTTACCGGGATGGCCGGCAGGTCGAAGCCGTTGTCGGACATCGGCCCATATATGGTGGCGTAGTCGCCGAGCGGCGGCTCCACAGAGGCCGGCGCCGGCTGCACGGCTGCCGGGCGAGGACCGGTGGTGGAGCAGGCGGAAATCGCCGAAGCAGCGCCAAGGGCCGTGAGATTGAGGAAGCCACGGCGGCTGATGCGGAAGGAAGCGTCTGACATGGTTGCCTTTTCTAGGTCTTGAATTCGCAAGAATGCATGAATCCGCTGGCCGGCGCCGACAGCTGCAATAACAGTCGGCGGTGATAGGCGGTTCCAATTCTGGCCTCAGGGTGGACAAACAAAGGCGAAGCTGTGACCGCGACACATCTGTTGCGCGGCAGCAACAGCACCTCAAACCCCTGCCAGAAGGCCTTCGAGCGAGGGCAGGATCAGCCCCGGCGGAAAATCCCGGTATTCGTCTGGCTGATTGGCGCGATTGATCCAGACGGTGCGGAAGCCGAACCTGGCGGCGCCCGCGACGTCCCAGCGGTTGGAGGACTGGAACGACACCGCCCCCGGATAGAGCCGCCAGCCAGTGACCACCATGTCGTAGACCGAAGGATCGGTCTTGAAGCGCTTGATCTCGTCGACCGAGAAGACGTCGTCCAGGATCTGGTCGAGGGCGGCCGATTTCACCGCCGCCCGCAGCATTTCCGGCGAGCCGTTGGACAGGATTGCGAGCTTCGCTCCCGCTGCTTTCAGCGCCTTCAATACCGCCGGCACCTCCGGATAGCAGTCGAGCCGCCAATAGGCTTCCAGCAGCCTTGCCCTGAGCGCCGGATCGGCCGACGGCACCTTGCGCAGCGCGAAGTCCAGCGCCTGCTCGGTCAGTTGCCAGAAATCGGCATAGGCGCCCATCAGCGTCCGCACCCAGGAATATTCGAGCTGCTTGGCGCGCCAGATTTCGGAGAGAAGCTGGCCGTCCGGCCCGATCTCGCCCGCATGGCGGCGCACGGCGGCGTGCACGTCGAACAACGTGCCATAGGCGTCGAAGACATAGGCTGCATGGTGCATAGGAAGAGTTTTGCGGCGCCCGGCCCTGCCGCGCAAGCGCTGATTGCGGTTAATGCATGTCGCCCAAAAGTGGGCAGCGGTTTTCGGAAAGGATCGCATAACACAAGAACCCAACACACATGGCCCATCCCTTTCCGTGCGCCGTGCTTTAAGTGCCTCTGGCCTCAAGGATTTTTTCCGATGTCGGTTGACGCCGGCCGTCAAAGCGTCGTCCTATGGCGGCCGGAACTCATCCATACGGACGGCAAACGATGACACTGGCGGCGGCGGCGCAGTCCGCGACATGGACCTATGTGGACGGCGACTGGTACGAGGGCAATGTTGCCATTCTGGGACCGCGCAGCCACGCCATGTGGCTGGGCACCAGCGTGTTCGACGGCGCCCGCTGGTTCGAAGGCGTGGCGCCCGATCTCGATCGTCACGCCGGCCGCGTCAACGCCTCGGCGATCGCGCTCGGCCTGAAGCCTTCCATGACGACGGAGCAGATCGTCGGGCTGACCTGGGACGGCCTGAAGAAATTCGACGGCAAGACCGCCGTCTATATCAGGCCGATGTACTGGGCCGAGCATGGCGGCTATATGGGCGTGCCGGCCGACCCGTCCTCGACCCGCTTCTGTCTCTGCCTTTACGAGTCACCGATGATTCCGCCTTCGGGCTTTTCGATCGGCGTCTCGCCGTTCCGGCGGCCGACCATCGAGACCATGCCGACCAACGCCAAGGCCGGCTGCCTCTATCCCAACAATGGCCGCGCCATCCTCGAGGCCAAGATGCGCGGCTTCGACAACGCGCTGGTGCTCGATATGCTGGGCAATGTCGCCGAGACCGGCACCTCCAACATCTTCCTGGTTAAGGACGGCCATGTGATGACGCCCGCCGCGAACGGCACCTTCCTCTCCGGCATCACCCGCTCGCGCACGATCAACCTGCTCGGCGACTATGGTTTCAGGACCACCGAGAAGACGCTGTCGATCCGCGATTTCCTCGAGGCGGACGAGATCTTCTCGACCGGCAACCATTCGAAGGTGGTGCCGATCACGCGCATCGAGAACCGTAGCATTCAGCCTGGACCGGTCGCCAAGAAGGCGCGGGAGCTCTATTGGGATTGGGCGCATTCGACTTCCGCCGCCTGAGCGGATAAAAAGGCGTTCGGCGCTTCGTTCCGGAGTTGTCCCAACCCATTCCAGACCTATCTTAGTCCGGTAGTTTCACCGGACTTTTCCTGAGGGAGTACCATCCATGGCTTTTGAGTTGCCCGCTTTGCCCTACGACTACGAGGCCTTGCAGCCTTACATGTCGAAGGAGACGCTGGAGTATCACCACGACAAGCACCACAAAGCCTATGTCGACAACGGCAACAAGCTGGCCGCCGAGGCCGGAATGGGCGACCTGTCGGTCGAAGAGGTCGTGAAACAGTCCTTCGGCAAGAATGCCGGGCTCTTCAACAATGCCGCCCAGCACTACAACCATATCCATTTCTGGAAATGGATGAAGAAGGGCGGCGGCGGCAACAAGCTGCCGGGCGCGCTGCAGAAGGCCGTCGATGCCGATCTCGGCGGCTACGACAAGTTCAAGGCGGACTTCGTCGCCGCCGGCACCACCCAGTTCGGCTCCGGCTGGGCATGGCTTTCGGTCAAGGACGGCAAGCTCGCGATCTCGAAGACCCCCAATGGCGAGAACCCGCTGGTTCATGGCGCTTCGCCGATCCTCGGCGTCGACGTGTGGGAACACTCCTATTACATCGACTACCGCAACGCGCGGCCGAAATATCTCGAAGCCTTCGTCGACAGCCTGATCAACTGGGATTATGTCCTGGAACTCTACGAGAAGGCGAAAGCTTGATCGACCCTTCCGAAAAGCCCCGGCATGACCGGGGCTTTTCTTTTGCCGGCGCAGGAGGGCAATTCCAGTCAAGAAAATCGTTGCGGCGCGGAGGGAATAATTCCACTGCATCGCCCGTTAACGTCTAGTCGCGAACTCTCTTCACCATGGAGCCAATTGAATGAGAAAGCTTGTCATCGCCATCTCTTTGCTCGCTTTTGCCGGCTCGGCCGCTTATGCCGACCCGATCAAGGATCGCCAGGCCCTGATGAAGGAACGCGGCAAGCTCGCCGGCCAGTTGTCCAAGGTCGTCAAAGGCGAGGAGGCTTTCGACGCCGCCGCTGTGCTGACGGCGCTAAAGGCGCTGGAGGCGAACGCCGAAAAATTCGATGCCGAGAAACTTTTCCCGGCCGGCAGCGACAAGGGCGACACCACGGCGGCGCCGAAGATCTGGGAAGACATGCCAGGCTTCAAGGCGGCCGGGGACAAGTTCCTGGCCGACGTCAAGGCGGCAGTGGCTTCGCCGCCGGCCGATGTCGATGCGCTCAAGGCGCAGCTCAACACCATCGGCGGCGACTGCGGCACCTGTCATGAGACCTACAGGATCAAGAAGGGCTGATCGCCTGATATGGCGTGGCTGAAGAAGCTCGTCGGCGCTGTCATCGTGCTGGGCGGCGCCGGCGCGGTCGCCGGCTGGGCGTTGTCAGCGCCCGTCAGGCTTGATGCCGCGACGGTCGCGCAGCTTGGCCCCGGTGATGCTGCGAAAGGCAAGCGCATCTTCTTTGCTGGCGGCTGCACATCCTGCCACGCCAAACCGGGATCCAAGGGTGATGCCCGCCTGGAGCTTGCCGGCGGGCTGGAGCTGAAGACGCCGTTCGGCACCTTCGTACCGCCCAACATCTCGCAGGATCAAAAGGACGGCATCGGCGCCTGGAGCGAGGAGGACTTCGCCAATGCGATGCTGAAAGGCGTTTCGCCCTCCGGCGAGCATTTTTATCCGGCCTTCCCTTATGCCTCTTATGCTCGCATGAAGCCGGCCGATATCGCCGACCTCTATGCTTTTATGAAGACGCTGCCGGCGGTCGCCGGCAAGGCGCCCGGCCACAAACTCTCCTTCCCCTTCAACATCCGTCGCGGCATTGGTCTTTGGAAGCGGCTCTATGTCAGCCCTGAACCGGTCATTGCCTTGCCCGGGGGCGCGCCCGACAAGGTGCTGGCCGGCCGCTATCTGGTCGAGGGCCCCGGGCATTGCGGCGAATGCCACACGCCGCGCGACTTTGCCGGCGGCGTCAAGAAGGCCGAATGGCTGGCGGGAGCCGTGGCCGCCGAGGGCTCGGGCGTGGTGCCCAATATCACCCCGCAGGGCGGCACGAAGGACTGGTCGGAGGCCGACATCGCCAACTATCTCGAAACCGGCTTCACGCCGGATTTCGATTCCGTCGGCGGTGCCATGGTCGACGTGCAGCGCAACATAGCTCAGTTGACGGCCGATGACCGCGCCGCGATCGCGGCCTATCTGAAGGCCGTCCCGCCGCATCCCAACAGCTATCCGGCGCGCAAGCCGGCGAGCTGACCGATGCATATCGGCTGCGCGACACCATCGATGCGATCTGCCTGTGATGTCTCAAGTCCATATTAGTTGACTTTAATAGTCATGTATCATACGCGCTTCGGCCAGTTTCCAGGCGGACCGAAGCCTTGCCCATGCACTCTCTCGACCTTGTGTCTGAATTCGCCCGTGGCGAGCAGCGCGCAGCACTTCTCTTCGCCGACGGGCGCAGCCTGTCTTATGCGGAGCTTGACGACCTTGCGCAGCACTTCGCCACACGTCTGGGGGATGAGGTAAAGCAGCTCGTCGCTATCTCAGCGGAACCCTCCGAGCATGCGGTCGTCGCCTATCTTGGAGCCCTGCGGGCGGGTCATGCGGTGGCCATGCTGCCGGCTTGCGACAAAAGGGTCTGGGACGATTTCCTGGCGGCCTTCCAGCCGGATTTCACCTATCGCCGAGCCGATGGCCGCTGGCGTCTCGTGAAGGAAGCCTGGCCCGCGAGGGACATTGAGCCGCTGCATCCCGATCTCGCGCTGCTGCTGATGACGTCCGGCAGCTCGGGCGCCGCCAAGGCGGTCAGGCTCTCCTATGCCAATCTCGAAGCCAATGCGCGCGCGATAACGACCTATCTCGAACTCTCGTCCGCCGACAGGGCCGCTCTCATGCTGCCGCTGCATTATTCCTACGGACTGTCGGTTCTCAATTCGCATCTGATTGCCGGCGGCAGCATCCTCTTCCCCGGTGTTTCGGCCATGGACGGCGATTTCCTGCAGATAATCGCCGACGGTGGCTGCACCAATCTGTCCGGCGTCCCGTATTCCTACGAACTCCTGGAACGGATGCGTTTCCGCGACAATAAGCTCAGGGGTTTGCGCATGATGACGGTGGCGGGTGGACAGCTCAGCCCCGACGTCATCCGCCTGTACAGGGATCATTTGCGCGCCGCGGGTGGGCGTTTCTTCGTCATGTATGGTCAAACCGAGGCGACAGCGCGTATCGCCTTCGTGCCGCCGGAGAGCCTGTCCGACCGGGAGGAGCGGATCGGCGTCGCCATCCCAGGCGGCAGCCTCGGCCTTGTCGACGACAAGGGGGAGCCGGTCAACCGCTCGGGCATCCCGGGAGAACTTGTCTATCGCGGCCCGAACGTCATGATGGGTTACGCCGAGCAGCGTTGTGATCTGGCGCGCGGGGCTGAGGTCGAGATCCTGAACACCGGCGATATTGCCGTCCAGGACGAGCAAGGTTTCTTCCGCATCGTCGGGCGCAAGAGCCGCTTTGCCAAGATTGCCGGCCTCAGGATCGGCTTCGATATCATGGAGCGGGCCCTGGAGCGGGCGGGCATTGCGTCCGCGGTGCTCGGCGACGATCGAGGCCTAGAAGCCTATGTGACCGGCGCCGGCTCGGCAGGCCGGGCACAGCGTATCCTGGCCGAAGTCAGCCGCTTGCCCGCCAATCTGGTTCGAGTTTCGACGCGTGTCGACCTTCCCAGGCTAGCCTCGGGCAAGATCGACTATGGCTGCCTGCAACGCGAGATGTTGCTGGGACGGGCGGAAATCCGCGAACGTGGCGGCGTGCCCGGAGCCTATGCCCGCGTGTTCTATCCGCTTCCGGTCGGCCGCGCTGACAGCTTTGTGTCGCTCGGCGGAGATTCTCTTCGCTTTTTGCAATTGGCTCTGGAACTCGAACGGCTCGGCTTGGAACTGCCGGACGGCTGGGAACGACTAAGCGTTGGAGACCTGACAAATCTTTATTCGGCGAAACGGTCTTTCATGCGGGACCAGGCAAACGAGACGCCTGTCGATATCGTGCTGAGGGCCTTCGCCATCCTGCTGGTGGTCGTGCATCACGAGACGCTGTGGCCTATCCCGGGCGGCTCCGGCATCATGATGCTGCTTGTCGGCTACAGCCTTGCGCGTTTTCAGTCGGTCCATTTGCTTGCCGGTCGGATCCGGCACGCGCTGAAACCTGCGATCAGCGTCCTGATCCCTTATTTTCTCATAGTCGCCGCTTACTCCCTCGCCTGGCAGGCGATCCCTTGGGCCTCGATGACCCTCACCGGCAATTTCGGCTATGCCGAACCGGAACGTCACGAGATGATCCCGTATCTCTACTGGTTCATCGAGGCCTATGCGCAGACGCTGTTGGTCTTCGCCCTCGCCTTTGCCGTTCCGGTTCTACGCAAGCTCGCCCAGGCTCGACCCTTTGCCTTCTCGATCGGACTATTGGCGTTTGCCGCCGCTGCGCGCTTTGCAGTCCCATTGTTCGTGGACTTAGGCAGCCGCCAGATCTTCGCGATCTACTGGGTCTTCCACCTTGCGGTCTTCGGCTGGTGCGCCGGTTTGGCCGACACTCCCGCCAGAAAACTCCTCGTGACCGCATTTGCCACTGCCGTATTGGGGTATCTAGCCTTTTGGGAGTCGGTCTGGCTGGGGACGACGGTCAAGTATTTGACGATCTTCGCGGCGCTCTCGGCTCTTCTTTACCTGCCGCGTGTTCGCCTGCCTGCTGGGGTGGGGCGGGCGGTTACGCAGATCGCCGTCGCGGCTTTCCCGATCTACTTGGTCCATCGCTTCGTCCCGGAGCTTTTGATGGCACCTGTCGCAGGCTGGCTCCCGGCTCCAGGCTTCCAACTGCTTGCGATCGCCGGCGGCGTCGCTTTAGGCGTCATCGCCGGCAAAGCCTTGGCCGCCATCCGACACCTGCGCGGCAGATTGGCCATGGAGCGCTTGCCGGAATTGCTCTCGGCGTGAGACGCTTCGACCGCGGTCGCTCCGATTACGCGTGGCGGTCGCCCAAAAAATCGAAGCCGTTTTCGAAGAAGTGGTTGTAGTCGCAGGTCAGTTCCTCGCCGGGCGCGATGTCGCGCAGCGCGTAGGTTTCCTCCGGCGAGGAGACGTCGCAGTTGGGCTCGTCGGCATGGTTCATGTAGCGCGCATCGTCCGCCTCGAAGACGATATAGTTCCGGTCGCGCCTGTCCGGATAGGAGTACCGATCGAGGTAGGACTTCACCGGACCGCTTTCGTTCTCATAAGTGTCGACCGAAATGCGCCGGTCGAATCTTGGATCGAGCTTCCAGATCAACGTGCCCTTTGGAATGCGGTGTTTGGCGAAGACACCGATGCCCTGGATGGGCGATTTGTCGAGATAGACGTCGACGAGCAGCATGACGAACCCTGCAAATGACGGATGGCGCGGCCCGAACCGGCCGCGACCAAAAACGAGGCGCATTGCGTAGCGCGAGGTGCTCGCGATTGCGAGGGAAAAATCAGGCCTTGCCGGTCACTTTCAACGCAAAGGCGTAGATATACGCGATCTCCTCCAGGCGCGAGAACCGGCCCGAGGCGCCGGCATGGCCGGACTCCATGTTGATCTTGAACAGCACCGGATTGTCGCCCGCCTTGCGGTCGCGCAGCCGCGCCACCCATTTGGCCGGCTCCCAATAGGTGACGCGTGGGTCGGTCAGACCTGCCAGCGCCAGGATCGGCGGATAGTCGAGCGCCGCGACATTGTCGTAGGGCGAATAGGCCGCGATCGTCGTGTAGTCCTCGGCCGAGGCGATCGGATTGCCCCATTCGGGCCATTCCGGCGGCGTCAGCGGCAGGCTGGCGTCGAGCATTGTGGTGAGCACGTCGACGAACGGCACCTCGGCGACGATGCCGCCGAAGCTTTCGGGTGCCATGTTGGCGATCGCCCCCATCAGCATGCCGCCGGCCGAGCCGCCCTGCGCGACGATGCGATCGCGCGACGTGTAGCGCTCGGCCACGAGATGGCGCGCTGAGGCGATGAAATCGGTGAAGGTGTTCATCTTGTGCCGACGCTTGCCGTCGTCATACCAGCCGTAGCCCTTGTCCTTGCCGCCGCGCACATGGGCAATGGCGTAGACGAAGCCGCGGTCGACCAGCGACAGGCAATTGGTGTTGAATGCGGCGGGAACCGTGATGCCATAGGAGCCGTAGCCGTAGAGCAGGCAGGGCGCCGAGCCATCAAGGGGCGTATCGCGATGGTGGATCAGCGAGATCGGCACCAGCTCGCCGTCGGCAGCCGGCGCCATCAGCCGGCGCGTGACATAATGCTCCGGATCGTGGCCCGATGGCACCTCCTGCGTCTTCAAGAGAACGCGCTCGCGGCTGCGCATGTTGTAGTCGAACACCTGTGCCGGTGTCGTCATCGACGAATAGGTGAAGCGCATGACTTCGGTGTCGTATTCGTAGGAGCCGGAAAGGCCGAGCGAGAAGGCCTCCTCGTCGAAGGAAATGAGGTGCTCCTCGCCGTTTGCCCGATCGCGCACCACGATGCGCGGCAGGCCCTCCTTGCGTTCCAGCCTGACCATGTGGTGCCTGAAGCCGAGCACCGACAGGATCAGCCGGCCGGGCTCGTGCGGCACCAGTTCCTTCCAGTTGGCCTGCACCGGATCTTCGACCGGCGCGGTCATGATCTTGAAGTCCTTGGCGCCGTCGGCATTGGTGAGGATGAAAAAGACGTCACCACCTTCCTCCAGGTCATATTGCAGGCCGGTCTCGCGCGCCGCCACCAGCTTCGGCTCGGCGAACGGCTCGTCGGCGCGCAGAAGCCGGTATTCGGAGGTTTCATGATCGTTGATGCCGATCATGATCCAGTCGTTGGAACGCGTGCCGCTGACGTCCATGAAGAAGCCGGCATCCGTCTCTTCGTAAATCAGCCGATCGTTCTCCGGATTGTCGCCAAGCGCGTGGAAGAACACTTTTGACGGGCGGTGGCTGTCGTCGAGGCGGGTGTAGAAAAAGCCGTCGTCTCCGGCATTCCACACGCCGCCGCCACCTGTATCCGGAATCTGATCGGTGAGTTCCTTTCCGCTGGCGATGTCCCGCACGCGCAGCGCGAAGAACTCCGAGCCCTTGTCGTCGAAAGCCCAGAGCAGCTTGCGATGGTCACCCGAATGGTCGAATCCGCCAAGACGGAAATAGGGCTTGCCTTCGGCTTCCGCATCGCCGTCGAGCAGGATCTCCTCAATGCCGCCATCCCGCGGCGTGCGGAAGTAGCGCGGTTGCTCGCCGCCGAGCTTGAACGACGAGCCATAGGCGTAGGGACCGTCCTTCATCGGCACGGTGGAGTCGTCCTCCTTGATGCGCCCCTTCATCTCGGCGAACAATTTGCGGCGCAGCTCGGCCGTGTCGGCCATCAGCGTTGCCTGGTAGGCATTCTCGGCCTCGAGATGAGCGCGGATCGCGCCGTCGAGCAGTGCAGGGTCCCTGAACATCGCCTGCCAGTTGGCGGCCCGCATCCAGGCGTAGTCGTCGGTGCGGGTGATGCCGTGATGAACGTCGAAGATGGGGCGTTTCTCGGGCCGCGGCGGGATGGCGGTCGGGAAGACGGAGGTTCTGGTCATTGCGTCTCGCTGTGGAATTGCCTGAAATTTGCTTGAATGGCGAATGAACGCGTCGCTCAGCAGCGGTTCAAAGGGCGGGGTTCAAGGTGGTCTACACAAGGTAAGTCGAAAGGGGAAAAGATGAAATCCTATGTTCGAGCCGCCGTGGCTTTCGCTGTCGCTTCGGCGGTCCTGGCCTTTTCCGGCCAGTCTCATGCAACCGTGTTCGCGGCCTGGCAAGTGGCTGGCGTGCCGTTCGGCGACACGCTCAACGCGCGCAAGTATCCGTCAAACACATCGCAAAGACAGGCGGCCTATCCGAATGGCACTGTCTTGCAGATGACCGGCCGTTGCACGGGCGGGATAGATCTGCTCGACATTGTCGGCCAACCGCACTGGAAGCAGCGGCAGGCGATCCGCTACCGCTGGTGCGAGGTCTGGCACGATCCGGCGCAGAACGGTCATTTTGTTACCGGCTGGGTCTACGGCAAGTACATCAAACCCCACTGAGAGGTTCGTCGAGGCGACTTGGCTGTTCGACGTGAGGATGAATGTCCGCGCCATGATCCATAGGATTCTTCGCTCACCGGGCGGCCAAACATTAGTTTAGCCAAGCATAAAGAACCTGTTTTGACGCGACCAGAGGTGTAAAAGCGTGCTTGGCGCCACGTCAGGCTGCACTGGTCCGGCCAGAAAAATCTCGCTAAGTTACACGGCACACGAATTTTTGAAGCTGAATCGGCAATATTTGATGAATATCGCCGAATATAATTCAATGGGTGAATTGACTTACTTGCAGCACAGGGTCATTAAGATGACGCGACGCGAATCGCAGGGTTTGCCTGCATGAATTTCGCGCGATGCCCGATCCAGAAAAAGGGCGCAGTCTAGAAAACAAACTCTCGTTGGGGCCTGAGCACAATGGATATCGTCGAAACACCTTCAAGGAATGGGGACGCGCTAATCGAGCTGACTGCCGATGTCGTCGCGGCCTATGTCAGCAACAACCCGGTGCCGGTCGGCGAACTGCCGAACCTGATTGCCGACGTCCATGCCGCGCTCGGCCGCGTCGGCGGCACGACGGAGCAGCCTTCGGCCGAGAAGCAGAAGCCGGCCGTCAACCCGAAGCGCTCCGTGCATGACGACTACATCGTCTGTCTCGAAGACGGCAAGAAGTTCAAGTCGCTGAAGCGCCACCTTATGACACATTACAATCTCACCCCGGAAGAATACCGCGAGAAGTGGGGCCTGGACGCCAACTATCCGATGGTTGCTCCCAACTACGCAGCCGCCCGTTCGCAGTTGGCCAAGAAGATGGGCCTCGGCCGCAAGCCCAAGGGTCGCCGGTAGCAGCTTCCGCAAGTCGGCAAAAGCGACGGCGCCCGCGAGGCGCCGTTTTGCTTTTGAGGTATTTCAGGGATGTCTTGCTGCGAACGGGTGAACCCGCCGCAGTGCGGCTTGTTGCCGGGCTTGGGGCAGAGTCAGGCGGTTTGCTTCAAGGCGGCTTCGGCGTCGCGCTTGATGCGCTTGACCATCGAGCGAAGGCCGTTGGCGCGCTGCGGCGACAGATGCTCGTCGAGGCCGAGCTCTTTCAGCGTCACTTCCGCATCGGTGTTCTGGATTTCACTGGCCGGCCGGCCCGAGAACAGCGCCAGCATGATGGCGACAAGGCCGCGCACGATGTGGGCGTCGGAATCGCCGCGAAAGCTGACCACCGGATCGACGCCTTCTCCCTGCTCGGTGGTCAGCCACACCTGGCTGACGCAGCCCGGCACCTTGTTGGCCGGTGTGCGTTCCGCCTCGGGAAACGGAGGCAGCGCCTCGCCGAGCTCGATGACATAGCGGTAGCGGTCCTCCCACTCGTCGAGCAGGGAGAAATCGTCGCGGATCGTTTCGATCGAGGTCGTCATTGCCCGCATATAGTGACCCGGCGCCGCCACGTCACGGAAAAAGAAAGACGCCGCGGGCGTCGAGAGGTCGGGCGGGCCCGCGGCGTTAGAGCATTTCCAGAAAAAGCAATCTCAGTTCTTCGCCGTCAGCATCGCCGGAATGTTGACCTTGGCGGGCAGCACGATGTCCTCGGCGACGCTGCCGGTGGTCTCGCCAGACGTCTGCGCTACCTTCGCAGCGGGCGCGGCCGTCTTTTCCGACTGCTGGTCATCAAGCATGGCGGCGGCGATCTTGGCTGTCTCCTTGGCGCGCACGGTGATGGTGTGCATGGCCGATTTGCCGGTCTCGCAAACATCCGGCTTGCGCTCGCAGATGCCGGCAATGTCGCCGACCGCCTCGCGCGCCGCAAACAACGCCTGGATCGGCCCGACCGCCTCGCGGCCATCCTCGTCGGGGCCGACGCTGAGCGGCAGCGCCAAGAGCACCAGCGAAAACCAGAAAGCCATCCTGATCAGAAAGCCCATCTCGATGCCTCGTCGTGATCGGATCATGCATCCATCGGCATGATCTCTTTTTATGGACATGACAATGGCACGAAGGCGCGAAGCGTGGCTTGCGCCGAAGCCGCGAATTTTCTTCAAATTTTAGATAAATTCGAAAGGATTGATTTTCGCAACCGATTTAACTCAAATCTCATCGACTGTAATTAACTTCAGAACAACCATCTATGTGGCTGTTTCAAAAGAAAAATTTTGGAAGGGGCGAGCATCGGCACTGGGTTTTCGGGAGGCCAGGCGAGCCGGGCTGTGGCTAACGCTCCATTTACCATGGCGGCAGATCGACGGGCTTTGGGGTGCCGGCGTCCCGATATTTGCCGCGGGCAGGGCGCTCGCCTTCTCTGCCTTATCCATTCCTTAAACGCTGGATGCGACTTTCGATCCAATCAAGAGTCACCTGCAGAAGCAGGGCAATTCACGACCGGGTCCGAGTGCGTTGAGTTCGATTACGGCCAGATACGTTCCTCTGCCTGGCGCGGTTGCCGCCGGCTGCGAACGCATGGTTCATCCGATCGTCACGGACGAGGCTGAGCGCCAGCGTCAGCGCCGCTTCATCGGCGTCATGCTCGCTGCTCCCTTCCTCGCCGCGGGTGCGGCGGTGACGCTGGTCACCTCAAGCCTGGGTGCCGCCGTTACAGTGGCTGCGATCTTCGGCGCTTTCGGTCTGTGCTGGTTCGCAGCGCTTCTGATTGCCGCCACCGGCCGCATGACGCTCGCCGGCCGTGCCTCGGTGGCGACGGGTGGCCTCGCGCTTGCCGGCGCAATTGCCGCGGCGGGTGGTCTGGCGTCGCCGGTCGCGCTGCTTGCAGTGGCTTTGCCGGTCGAGTCCTGGTGGATCGCCAGGTCGCGCCGCGCAGCAATTTCGGGCGCGCTGGCGGCATTCGGCGCCATCCTGCTGCAGCCTTTCGCAAACCAGTTCCTGCCGCTCGGCGAGGCTGCGATCGCCGGTTGGCACTGGCTGCTGCCGCTTGCCTGGGCGCTTACGCTCCTGCCGCGCGCGGCGGCCTTCGCCAATCCCGCCGATGCGCGTCAGGCGGAGCCTGCGGTGGACCGTCTCGAAGAGACGATCGATGCCGTCGTGCTGCGCGTCGGCCGCCAGGGCGAGGTGCTCGACGCTTCGGCCAAGGCGCGTTCCATTCTGAAGCTTGCGCCGGAGCTCCTGCTCGGTACCGGCTTGTTCGAGCGCGTCCATCTTTCCGATCGCGTCGCCCATCTCACCGCGCTCGCGGACATGCGCGAGGGCGCGCCGATGCGCCGGCTCGACCTGCGCATCCGCTTGCCGCGCGACGGTGGTGGCTCGGCCGACAATTTCCGCCCGTTCCGCCTTGAATTGCTGCGCGGCGCGCGGGAGCAGGACACCTTCACCTTCGTCCTTCGTGAGAACGACGAGGTCGCTGCGCTCCGCGAAGAGCTTGCCACGGCGAGGGAGGCTGCGGCTGCCGCCGAAGTGGCCAAGGGGCGTTTCCTGGCGGTGGTCAGCCACGAGTTGCGCACGCCGCTCAATGCCATCATCGGCTTCTCCGACATGCTGCTGCACGAGATGTTCGGCGCCTTCCGCGATCCGCGCCAGAAGGAATATGTCGCCCTGGTCAGGGAGTCCGGCCAGCATCTTTTGTCCGTCGTCACCTCAATCCTCGATGTCTCGCGCATAGAGGCAGGCGCCTACGCCACCGAGCTCGAGCCGTTCCGCTTCGCCGATGCCGCCGACATGTGTCGCTCGATGATGCGGCCGCTGGCGGAGGCCAAAAGCATCGCGCTCGGCGCGCAGATCGCGCCTGACGCCGGCGAGATCAATGCCGATCGCCGCGCCGTGCAGCAGATCCTGATCAATCTCGTTTCGAACGCCTTAAAGTTCACGCCTGACGGCGGCAGCGTGGTGATCGGCGCCAAGCGGGTCGGCTCGCGGCTGCATTTCTGGGTGAGCGACACCGGCATCGGCATCGCCGAAGAGGATATGGCCAATCTCGGCAAGCCGTTCATGCAGATCCAGAACGACCATACGCGCCGCTTCGAGGGAACCGGGCTCGGCCTGTCGCTGGTCAAGGGGCTGGTGGCGCTGCATGAGGGCACGATGTCGATCGAGAGCGCCCCGGGCGAAGGCACGACGGTGACGATCAGCCTGCCGGTGAACGGACCGAAGCGGCGCTCGGGCGCGCCGGCCGACGTGCTGCCCGTGCCGATTGCAAAGCCGAAGGGGGATGCAAATGGGGACAGCAATGGCTCGCTCCGCAAGACGGCCTAAAGTGGTCGAACCCGAGCGCGGCTTGCTTGCCGAGAGCGCTGCGGCGGTCGGCCAGATGATCTCGCGCAATCCGGTTCTGGTCGGCGGCTCGACCGCCTTCCTGGTGACGCTCTTCTACGTTTCGGCCAACGCGCTCTGGTACCAGCCTTTTCCGCACACGGGCGCCTTCTTCGCCACCAGGAGCATCGAGAATTTCCCGCATGCCGTCTCGGATGAGCCGGAGACCACCATCAACATCGTGCGGCAGGCGCAGCCCGCTCCCAAGCCCGATCCGGTCGTCCAGCAGGTGCAAGGCATATTGAAGGACCTCAATTTCTACGACGGCACCGTCGACGGCCTCACGGGCCCAGCCACGCGCAAGGCTATCCAGGCCTATCAGCTCAAGGTCGGGCTGCCCGCCTCCGGCGATGTCGACGGCGCGCTGCTCGATCAGCTTGGCGCCAGGCAAACGACTGCGGCCATTCCGCGTCCGGCCCCGAGACCGGCCGACAGGGCTGCGGCCCAGGCCGCCGGACCGGCGGCCATTCCGGTCTCCTCTCCGGCCAACGGCGCAGCGCAGGCCCCCGACGCCCGCATCGTCAAGATCCAGGCTGGCCTGAAGGCCTTCGGCAATGACGATATGCAGCTCGACGGCGTCGTAGGCGCCCGGACCAAGTCTGCGATCAAGGAGTTCCAGGCGCTGTTCGGCCTGCCCGAAACCGGTGAGCCGGACGAAGTGGTCTATGCCAAGATGCGCGAGATCGGCCTGACAAACTGAGGGAGCGGCGGCATCGGGCGTCGGTTCATTCGAGCCAATGTTCGGGGTTTCGCATCCCGTGGACTATTGCCACAACTAGAATGCCGTAGCTCGTCGGTTCGTAAATAACGATATATCGGCCTTCCACCAGAACACGGGCTGTGTCGCTCAACTCGGGCCGAGCGACACCTATACTGGCATGGCTGCAAGCGAGTTCCAGCTTGTCGAAAATGCGTCCTACGAGCCTGTCAGCAGCTCTTTCGCTGTCAGCCGCGATATGTTCCCAAATCTCGCTTAGATCCCGTTGCGCGCGAGGAGTAAGTCGATAATTAGCCACGTCCGGCGCGCTCGGCCTTCAGAGCACGCAGAAAGGCGGCGCGGTCAACCTCTTGGCCCTTACCGCTCGCCATGCCTTCTTCATAAGCTTGCTTTAGCTGTGCCAGTTCCAGGGCGCGAAGTTCCTCGCGGTGTTCCCACAGCCTGAGGGCTTCCCTGACGATTTCGCTATTCGAAGCATAGCTGCCGCTGTCCACCGCGTCCTGCAGACGCGCGGCCTGCTTCGGTGTGAGGGATATGGTGAGAGTACGCATGGCTTGAGTTTTCATGGTTATCGTTTTTAACGCCTCTAATAAATTTCAACAAGATTTGTTAGAAGCGGATGTTCCGTTCTTGACATCCTGGCCGCTCGCGAACACGCGGGAATCTCGCTAAAAAGGTCGGCATGCCATCCGGAACCCTGCCATGCGCGTGACTACCGATCTGTGGGTATCGGCCCTTCTGCGCCGTGTCTTCACCGCCGGCGGTTTTGCTGCCGTGGTCAAGCGCGGCGCGACCGAGGCCGGCGCCGTCTTCGTGTTGTCGCGCGACCGGCTCGGCGAAGTGGCTCTGTACGGACCGGCGCCGCAAACGAGCTACGATTCGGCCAAGCCCGACGAGCGCTTCTTCACCTTGCTCGATTCTGGCGACGATAGCTCGGCATTCGATGCAAGGCTGGAAAAGGAAAAGAGATTCGATCCCGACATCTGGGTGGTCGAGATCGAGGCCGGCTCCGTTCCGGTCGAGGAGCTTGTTTCCGTGAAGGCGGAATAGAGGCGGCGGCCCAGCGTCGCGTCCAGCCACGGAAAACCGCTGAGCACCTTCCCTGGAATTGGTTCAGGACGCTTTGCGGCCGGCGGCCTTGTCATCGCTGTTCGATGCGTGGCGCCCTGTCTCGATGGCATTGCCGCGGATCGCCCGAGACAGCGTTTCGGCTTTCCAGGCCCGCACCTTGTCGAGCGCTGCCTCGCGATGCAGCAGCCGATAGCGGTCGAGGAACAGACGGATTGCCTGGGGATGCGGAAACTCGCCGGGATGGACCGCGACCGCGATCAGGAAGGCCCTGTCTTCGCTTAGGTCGAGCGCCTTGAGCGCCGCAAGCAGCGCTGCGTAGCCCGATTGCTCTGTGATCGAGCGGGCTGTGGCAAAATCGATGTCGAGCGCATCGGCAAGCGCTGTCTGGAAGAAAGCAAGGTTGCCCGTCAGCGCCGTCTCGCGCAGCTTCAGATAAGTCGGCTGTCCGAGGAACAGGTTGACAGCGGCACTTTCGCCGGCGGGCCGCATCATCGAGCGCAGGCGTCGCCGCGCGTTTTCCTCAGGCACGCCGGGATCCGGGCGGTTGTCTTCTGTTGCGGAAGCGGCCGGTTTCACCGGCGCGATCTTCGTGACCGTCTCCGGCGGCCGCGTGTTGACCAGCGTCGGCTTCTCCAGCGCGCGGATCAGGTGGGCGATGGTTGCGTTGAGTTCCTTGCGGCGAGCGATTGCGCGCGCGTGCGGCAGGCCATGGCGGCCGATCAGCGCGATGAGGTCGATGTCGCTCAGCGCGTTCGAGCGGGTAAGCAGCGGCGCCGCGATCTCGACCGGCTCCTCGGCCAGCCGCCGCACCAACGCGGCCGGCGCATATTCGCATTCGGAAAGGGCGGCGGCGACATAGCGGCGCGATTCGACCGACACTTCGTCGAACAGCGGCAGCGTCAGATCCTCGAGTTGGGCGATTTCGCGCCGCGACGGGCGCGTCAGCGAGCAGAAGGCCGACACGGCGGCGCGGAACAGCCTTTCGGCTTTTCCCGCTTCGGTCCGGATAGCGATGTGCCTGAAATCCGAAGAAGACACGGAGGATACGCCCGATACTCGACACAGACCCGGCCCCGCGCCTCCGGCCGGGCCGGTTTCGCGTCTCCAGGGAACAAACATCAAATTAGCCGCGATCCGTTAGCGCTCCGTTAACCCTCTGCCCGCCTTAATCGACTTTGGAGGCGTTGCGTTGTGCTCCGGTCAAACCGAGAGGAATACGCGAACCATGGGCATGGTCTTGTCTTTCGTGCCGCGAGCGGCATCCGTCAATCGAGTAACCCACGACACCGACACGGCAGCGGCTGTCATCATCTTCCCCGGCGTCCGCTATGAGCCACAGCCGCAGGTCGGCGCGGCGCGTCCGGACGGCCCGGACAAGCCTGGGTCGCCACGGCCACTGGTGCCGCATCACTGAGCTGACTCTTCAGTATTCCTGCAGCTCGCAGGCACTCTGTTCGAGAAAGCGCGACACGATCGGCTTCCAGCTATCGTCCGGCACGAAGGCGCGGACGACAAAGATTCCCTCTTCGATCGGCGCCTCGACAAAGATCGCGCCCTGCAAGTCCTCGGGAAGATCGCGCCGCACGTCGATCATCTGCGCCGGTGTCAGCACCACGGCATCGAGCTTTTCGCTGTTCGCATTGTGGTCGTTGAAGGAATAGATGTTATGGCCGCTGCGGTCATAGACCGAGGCCGACCAGAACGGCACGTCGCCCGGCGCCCGGATCCGTACCAGCCCGTCGGCGAGATTGAAGCGGCAGGCGGCCGCGTAGAACATGGGGTCGACCGACTTCACCACAGGCGCACCGCCGGCCTCCGCGTCGAGGCGCGTCATCTTATAGAGGTCGGAGGCCATTGCCAGCCGCGACCAGGCATCGCGCTCGGAAAATTCCGGCACCAGAAACAGCACCGCGATATGCACGATGCCGGCGCCGAGCAGGCCGAGGACCAGGGCGTGCAGCAGGCTACGCATGGCAGCCCGCCTTCAAAATGCGCGGCAGCGCCACGTCGGAAAGCCCAGTGCTGCTCGCGATCGGCGTGTCGTAGAAGGTCAGCACGAAATACATCTTGCCGAAGCCAGCCGTCAGGAGCCAGTTGCCCGGGGCAGGGCGGTCGCCGACGGAGATGACGACCGAATTGTCGGGCCGGCGCAGCACTTCGTAGGATTGCAGGGCCGCCTGTCTCGCCTTGCCGGTGTCGATGACGCCAAGCGACTGGTCGGCGGCATAAAGCGTCCAGAACCGGGCCGTCGGGTAGCCGCCTTCGATCGAATAGGCGCATTCCCGCTTCAGCGGCTGGCCGGCTGCGTCGCGCTCGGCGACGAAGGACAACCCCTCCGCCCGGCCGAGCGCCAGCACGCCCTCACGCGCCACGCGCGCCTTGGAGTAGGGGTCGGAGCCTTCCGTGCCGATTTCAGGAAAAGCTGTCCATTGGCCGATGCGGATCGCGCCGACGCCGTCCTGCGCGTTGAGCGCGTACCAGACGCTGCCGCCGCCAAGGCCGATGGCCATGGCAAGCGAAAGCAGCGTGAGGGAGACGGTCTTGAGCATGGAAGGCCGGAACTGAGGAGGTTGCCCGGGATATCGCGGCGCGGGGCCTCGTGGCAAGCCGGCTTGCCTTGGGCATGGCGATATTCAGGTGGTTGCGGCCTGCAGTAGTATGACGTTCCATGTCGGCGACCGGCCTGTCACGGACAAGTCCGCACCGCGCCCCTTCTGATTCTCGGCGGCGCTGTACGTAGCCATCCAATCACTGACTTGTCAGGCGCCGATCCGATGCCTGTGCTTGAAGCCGCCGCCATTTCGTTCCACATCGGTCGGGATGAAGGGCGAGACAGGAGAGCGGCGTCGGAATTTGGCGTGGGCTTTGCCCGCATCGCTGATGCTGCATGCGCTGATCGCAGCGTTTCTGGTCTATACCTTGCCCAAGCCCGCCCAACAGCCGGATGAGGAACAGCCGGTCAATGTCGCGCTTGTGCCTCCGCCCGAGCAACCTAAGCCGAAGCCTCCGCCCGCACCGCAGCCGAACGAACTCAAGGCCGAGAAGCCCCCGGAACCGAAAGCCGAAAAACCGCCCGAGGAAAAAGTCGAAAAGCCTCCAGTGCCGGAAAAGCAGCCGCCGAAGCCACCGCCGATCGCAGTGCTAAAGCCCGTTTTCCAGTATGGCAACAAGGACACCGGCCCCAGGAAATCCCTGGATGGAGCCGGCAACCGGGACAACACGCCGTCGCCGGCCAAGGATAGTGATACCAAGCCGCCCGCCGTGGCGAAGCCTGCACAGAAGCAATCTGCCGCGCCGGCAGATGCCGATCAGCCGGCGGATCAAAGCACGGCTGACGAGAAGCCGGTAATCGCCGCGACGGACGCCGAGCCCACGCAAAGTGAGGAGAAGGCAGCCCAGGACACGGATAGACGGCAGGCTGCCGAGCAAGAGGCAGGAGCGCCAACCGCCGAAAAGCAAACAGCCGCGGCGCCGACGCCGATGGATGCCAAGGGCGGCGATAGGGTCGATCTTCCGGCCGTGACCGAAAAGCAAAAGCCCAAGCAAGCAAATGCGCTGAAGTTCAGGCCCGCGAAGGTCTCGAAGTCCCGAAGCAAGAGCGCCGGGACGCCAGGTTCCACCAACGCCGCCGTTGCTGCGTCGCCGATCTATTCCGGCCTTCCGGGTGTTCGAAAGCTCTATTCGCAGGGCGCTACCGGCGATGCGCTGGCCACAAGCTCTATGAGCGAGGTGCCTCGCGACCAGCGGGTTGCCAACCTTTGCGGCAGCGTTTTGAACGAGGAATTGCAGGGCGCCTCCTATTCTCCCAAATGGCTGCCATCCATTCCGCTGAAGGTGGGCAATGTTCTTAACCCTCCGGTGGCCGCCTTCAGCACGGCAACCACATGGTACCGCCTAAGCTTCCGGTGCGAGGTCGACGCCGATGCGACAAGGGTCTTGTCGTTCAACTTCCGTGTCGGGGCTGAGATCCCACCCGGCGAATGGGCCGGGCTGAGATTGCCTAGTCTCCGCTAAGTATTTCACTCGAAAGTGGGACCGGTTTCGGGGCAAGCGCATGCGTCGAACGAAGGTTCAAAGCGCGGACAGCGTCTCCGGCAGGGTAGGTGCGTTGAGAACCGGCGCCGCCTGGAAGGCTTTGGTCATTGCCCTCAGCGTCTGCGTGGTGCGGCTGGAAAGCACTGGCGGGCGCTCGGCCTCTGCCTGCGCCGCGGCATCAGCGGCCTCCTTCTTCGCCTCTTCCTCGGCCTTGGCCGCGACCTCCGGGTCGACCCAGGGATGATCGAGGCCAGGGATCGGCTTCAGATCGATGTTCTGGTGTGCATAGGCCATCAGCCGCTGCCAGACCATCGCCGGCAGCGACCCGCCGGTCATGTTGTTGGTCGGCGTGAAATCGTCATTGCCGAGCCAGACGGCGGCCGTGTAGTTGCCGGTGAAACCGACGAACCAGGCGTCTCGGTAGGACTGCGTGGTGCCGGTCTTGCCCGCGACGACGATGTTGGGAAGCTGCGCGCGCCGCGCCGTGCCGATCGCCGGCACCGCGGCCAGCATGGTGTTCATGTATTTCAGAGCTTTTTCCGACAGCACACGGTGCGGCGGCGGCGCGTCCTTGGCCCAGTCATAGACGACGTCGCCGGTGCGGGTAACGAGCTGCGTGATGCCGTGCCGGGAACCGACGAAGCCGTTCTGCGCGAAGACGCTGTAGCCTGTCGCCTGGTCCATCACCGTCATGAGGGACGTGCCGAGCACCATGGTCTTGTGCGATTCCAGCGGCGATTCGACACCCATGGATTCGGCCATCGCCTTGATCGGCCCGATACCGAGATAGTCCTTGGCGAGCCGCACCGGCACGGTGTTGATCGACTTGGCGATAGCCGTGAGCAGCGTGACGTTGCCGGCCGAGCCGCCATTGTAATTGTGTGGCGACCAACTGCCCCAACTGACGGCGCCGCCGGAAACCACCGAGTCCGGCGTGAAGCCGTGCTCCATCGCGGTGGCATAGACATAAGGCTTGAACGACGACCCGGTCTGCCGCAGCGCCTTGGTGGCGCGGTTGAACTGGCTGGCGCCATAGTCGCGGCCGCCGACAATGGCGCGCACCGCGCCGTTGGTCTCGATCACCACCACCGCGCCCTCGGTAACGTTGTATTCCTTGCCGAACTGGCGGAGATGGAATTCGACCGACTCTTCGGCCGCTTTCTGGATATTGGCGTCGAAGGTCGTATGGGCGACCAGCGAGTGTTGGCCGGGCTTGGCGATCTTCTTGACCTCGTCGAAGGCCCAGTCGAGGAAATAGTCGGGGCTCTTCTGCTCGCCGCGGTCGACGACATCTGCCGGATGCAGCCGCGCCTGCAGCACCTGGCCTTCGGTCATGAACCCGGCGTCGACAAGGTTGGAGAGCACCACATTGGCGCGCGCACGGGCGGCCGGCAGGTTGATGTGCGGGGCGTATTTGGTGGGCGCCTTGAACAGGCCGGCCAGCATTGCCGCCTCGGCGAGGTTCAGGTCCTTGACGCTCTTGCCGAAATAGAAATCCGCCGCCGCCTCGATGCCGAACGTGCCGCCGCCCATATAGGCGCGGTCGAGATAGAGCTGAAGGATCTCCTTCTTGGAGAGATTGGCCTCCAGCCAGAGCGACAGGAAAGCTTCCTTGATCTTGCGCTCCAAGGTGCGCTCGTTGGACAGGAACAGGTTCTTGGCCAGCTGCTGGGTGATGCTGGAGCCGCCCTGGACCACCGAATTGGCGCGCACATTCTCGAAGATCGCGCGCGACAGGCCGAGAACGTCGATGCCGTAGTGATCGAAGAAGCGGCGGTCCTCGGTCGCCAGCACCGCCTTGATGACGATATCCGGCATCTCGTCGACCGGCACGGAATCGCGCTGGATGATGCCGCGCTGGCCGATCTCGTTGCCGTAGCGGTCGAGGAAGGTGACGGCGAAATCGCCCTGGTTGCGCCAATCGCCGGCGGTGATCTCAAACGCCGGCATGGCCAGCGCCAACAGCACCACGAAGCCGCCGGCTCCCATGGTGAACCCTTCACTCAGCACCTCGATGATGGCGCGCCGCCAGCCATGCAGGCGGAAGCGGCGGGAAAAGATGGTTGCGGCCTCCCAGAATTCGCGCGCTTTGAAGCTGATCTCGTAGAGCGAGGAATCGAGCCACGCATCGACGGCAAGAGCCGCCGAGGCGATCCGGCCTCTTCTCTTGCGTGGTTTCGAAGGAGTTGGCATTCCAGACTTCCGCCCCAATGCGCTTTCGCCCGAAAACAGCATGCGGGCAGTTTCAGGTGGCACCCTGCCAAACTATTCGACCATTTTATCACTGCTCACAAGGGCAGCGAAGCCACAGCACAAGCTTTGTTGAATGGAGGTCAATCGGCCGTGAACGGCGGGTAGTCATCAGCGCGCCGCGATGAAGCGCATGAAATGCGCCACATCCGCTTCGGTCGGCTCCTGGCCGGTGAAGGAGCGCAGATAGGCGGCGAGATGGCTGACGCGGGCCTCGACCGGTTCCTTGAGGTCGAGCACGTAATAGCCGATCTGCATGTAGTAGAGCACACGCGCTCGGATGAAGGCGTCCTCGTCGTCGTACCCGTGCCGGCGGTACATGTCGCGGATGGCGCTGAGGCGCTCGTCGTCGGCCTGGTCGATCATCTGCCGCACGTCTGCCGAGCGCCTCGCCCATTCGCGCACGGCGAAATCGAGCCTCGGGTCGAAGAGGCGCTCGTCGGCCCAGCATTCGAATACGTTCATCACGCCCATGATGATGGTTTCGGCGGGGCGCCGGGCGCGCTCGACGATCGCAGTGGTGTTGGTGTCGTGCCAATGCTTGAGCAACTGGTCGAGCAGATCCTGCCGGCTTTCGAAATACCAGTAGAAGCTTGAGCGCGACACGCCGAGCTTCTGGCCGAGGGTGAGCACGCGCACGCTCTCGATACCGTCTGAAACCAGCGTCTCAAGCGCCAGATTGATCCAGTCCGAGCGCGTGACCTTGATGTTGCCGAGAACCGGTTCGGCCTGCGGGGCGGTCATGATCATGGCCGCACAATAGGCATGGCGGGAAGCGGCGCGCAAGCGATCTGTACACTTGTGTCTAGACACTCCTGTACAGGACGTGTATCGTAAGGCTCTCCAACGAGAGGGAGAGGCTCGTGAAATCGCATTACCGGGCAGTCGTCATCGGGGGAGGCGTGGTCGGCGCCTCGGTGCTCTATCACCTGACGCGCTTCGGCTGGAGCGACGTGGCGCTTATCGAGCGCGCCGAGTTGACGGCCGGATCGACCTGGCACGCGGCGGCCGGCTTCCATGCGCTGAACGCCGATCCCAATGTCGCGGCGCTGCAGGACTACACGATCAAGCTCTACCGCGAGATCGAGGCCGAGTCCGGCCAGGATGCCGGGTTGCACATGACCGGTGGCGTCAACATGGCAAGCGATCCGCAGCGCTGGGAATGGCTGAAATCGGCCTGGGCGGTGTTCCAGTCGGTGGGCATCGAGACGGCCCGCCTGGTGACGCCCGAGGAGATCAAGGAGATCTGCCCGATCGTCGATGTCAGCGATGTGCTGGGTGGCCTTTACGATTCCAACGAAGGCCATCTCGACCCTTACGGCACGACGCACGCCTATGCGGGCGCCGCAAAGAAGCGCGGCGCCGATGTGATCCTGCGCAACCGCGTAATCGAGCTCAGGCAGCGCGCGGACGGCGGCTGGGATGTGGTTACAGAGAAGAGCGCGATTGTCGCCGAGCATGTCGTCAACGCCGGCGGCCTGTGGGCCAAGCAGGTCGGCCTCATGGCAGGCGTCGACCTGCCGGTGACGCCGATGGAGCACCATTATTTCGTCACCGAGGACATTCCGGAGGTCACTGCCCTGGACAACGAGCTCGGCCTTGCCGTCGATCTCGACGGCTTCTCCTATCTTCGGCAGGAGCGCAAAGGCGTGCTGCTCGGTGTCTACGAGCAGAACCCAAAACATTGGAACATGGACGGTGCGCCCTGGGACTACGGCATCGAGCTGATCCCCGAGGACATCGACCGCATCAGCCCGGAGCTTTCGAAGGCGTATCAGCGCTTCCCCTGCCTGGCCAAGGCGGGCATCCGCAAATGGGTCAATGGCGCCTTCACCTTCACCCCCGACGGCAATCCGCTGGTTGGCCCGGTGCGTGGCTTGAAGAACTACTGGGTCGCCTGCGGCGTCATGGCCGGCTTCAGCCAGGGTGGCGGCGTCGGCAAGTCGCTGGCCGAATGGATGATCTACGGCGAGCCGCAGGCCGACATCTTCGGCATGGACATCGCCCGCTACGGCGCCTTCGCCGCCAACCGCGAGTATCTCAGGCAAACCACGCGCCAGTTCTACGCCCGTCGCTTCGTCATGACCTTCCCCAACGAGCGGCTGCCGGCGGGCCGGCCGCTGAAGCGGCCCGGCGCCTATGACGGCATGAGCGCGGCCGGCGCCGAGTGGATGGCCTCATGGGGGCTGGAAATCCCGGCCTATTTCGCGCCAATGGGTTTTCGCGAGGAGACGACGCTGAAGCGCTCCAACGCCTTCGACATCGTTGGCGATGAGGTGCTGCAGGTGCGCCGCGCCGCCGGCCTCGTCGACACCACGGCCTTCTCGCGCTACGCCGTGTCCGGTCCCGGCGCCGAGGCCTGGCTCGACCGGCTGCTTGCCTGCAAACTGCCGAAGCCTCGGCGCGCGAAGCTTGCCCCGATGCTCGGCCATGACGGCAGGCTGAAGGGCGACCTTACCGTGCTCAACTGGGGCGGCGGCGACTACTGGATCATGGGCTCCTATTACCTGCGCGAATTCCACATGCGCTGGTTCGAGGCGCACATGGCGGACGGCGTCTCGGTTAACGACATCTCGGACGCGATGTCCGGCTTCCTGGTGACCGGGCCGAATGCAAGGAAGGTCGTCGAACGCACCACGCACCAGGACGTCTCCGCCAAAACCCTGCCGTTCATGGCCTGCGCCGAGTTCGACATCGGCATGGTTCGCGCCCGGGTCGCCCGGCTGTCGATCGCCGGCGAGCTCGGCTTCGAAATCAATTGCCCGGCCACCCTGCACGGGACGCTGCGCGAGACGCTGCTCGCCGCCGGCGAAGATCTTGGTCTCGCCGAGATCGGCTACTACGCGCTCAACGCGCTGCGGCTGGAGAAGAGTTTCGGCATCTGGTCGCGCGAGTTTACCCAAGGCTACACGCCCGGCCAGACCGGCCTTGACCGGTTCGTCGCCTTCGACAAGGGCGATTTTGTCGGCCGCGAAGCAGCTCTCAAGGAGCACAAGGCGGGCGTCGCCCGGCGGATCGTGACCCTGGAAGTCGATGCCGTCGACGCCGACGCCAGCGGTTTCGAGCCTGTCTGGCACAAGGGCCGGCGCGTCGGCTTCGTCACTTCCGGCGGCTACGGCTACACGGTTGGCAAGAGCGTCGCCCTGGCGTTGCTCGATGACGATTTCGCCGGGGAGGGGACGCAACTTTCCGTCCACATTGTCGGCGTCGAACGGCCGGCGCGCGTCATCGCGGCCTCGCCCTACGACCCCAAGGGCGAGGCAATGCGGCAATAGGGAGGATTGGGCATGATTGATGAGGCCGCACGCGATCAGAGGCGCGAACGCCGGCGCGGACGCACCGGCGAGGCCGGTAGCGAGTCCAGCCGCCGCCCGAACTATCGTTCGCTGAAGAACCCCTTCCTGCCGCAGCCGGTCTTTTCCGACGATCAGGTCGCCGCAATCCACGACACGGCGCTGCGCGTGCTGGAAGAACTCGGCATCAAGGTGCTGCTGCCGGAGGCGCGCGCCATTCTTGCCAAGGCCGGCGCCCTGGTCGACGAGGACAGCCAGATGGTGCGGATCGGCCGCGACATGGTCGAGGCAGCCTTGGCGTCCGCGCCGCGCTCGATCCCCGCCTATGGCGGCGCCCGCTCCCGTGACCTTATCCTCGAGCTTGGGTCCATGACATTCCTCGCCGGCTCCGGCGCGCCCAACGTCACCGATCTCGAGCGCGGAAGGCGGCCGGGCACGCTCGCCGCCTTCGTGGAATTCATGAAGCTCCTGCAGCATTTCGACGTGCTGCATATGCTCGGCCCTTGCATCGAGCCGCAGGACGTCGACACGCGCTTTCGCCACTTTGCCACCGGCCGCGCGCAGCTCACCTTGTCCGACAAGTTTCCCTTCGTCTTCGCGCGCGGCACGCCGCAGGTCGAGGACAGTTTTGAGATGGTCCGGCTGGCGCGCGGCCTCTCGGAGGACGAATTTCGCAACGGCGCCTTCTGCTACACCGTCATCAACACCAATTCGCCGCGCCAGCTCGATATCCCGATGGCGCAAGGCATCATCGACTTCGCCAGGTTCGGCCAGGTGTCGATCATCACGCCCTTCTGCCTGGCGGGCGCCATGGCGCCGATCACGGTCGCCGGCGCGCTGACCCTGCAGCATGCGGAGGCGCTGGCGGGGCTGACGCTCGCCCAGATCGTGCGCCCCGGCGCTCCGGTGGTCTATGGCTCGTTTTCCTCCAATGTCGACATGAAGTCGGGCGCGCCGGCCTTCGGCACGCCGGAGCACATCAAGGCGACCTTGGGCGCCGGCCAGCTCGCGCGCTTCACCGGCTTGCCTTGGCGTTCTGGCGGCGGCAGCGCCGCCAATGTCTCCGACGCGCAGGCGGCGCATGAGACGCAGTTCGCGCTATGGGGCTCGGTGCTTGCCGGCGCCACCGTCTGCATCCATGCGGCAGGCTGGCTGGAGGGCGGCTTGAGCGTCTCGTTCGAAAAGCTGATTACCGACATCGAGGCGCTGCAGACGGTCGCCGAGCTTTGCGCCACGACACCGGGTGATGCCGACGCCATTGGTTTCGACGCCATTGCCGAGGTGCAGCCCGGCGGCCATTTCTTCTCGGCCGCCCACACCATGGTCCGCTACCGCACCGCCTTTTACGAACCGCTGGTGGCCGACTGGTCGAATTTCGGCAACTGGACGCAATCCGGCGGCAAGACCGCGACGGAGCGCGCCACCGGCATCTGGAAGCGGATTCTTTCCGATTTCCAGCCGCCGGCATCCGCTGCCGCCACCGCCGGCGTGCTCGACGAGTTCATCGCACGTCGCACCGAAGAGGGCGGCGCGGCGCCGGTGTCGTGAGGTCAAGGCAGCAGGGCAACCGCTGTACGCGAATAGGTCTTGTCGCTGACCTGGGAAAGCATGAAGGCCGCCACGTCGGCGCGCGCCAGCGTCGGCAACAAAGATGTCGCTCGGATGCCGTCGCCGTGGCGGAACCGGCCGGTAGCTGGACCCTTGCCGAGCTTTGGTGGTCGCACGATCGTCCAGTCGAGGCCGGACTGCGCGATGAGCCTTTCTTTCGCTTCGTGATCCGCCGCTTCATGGCGCAGCACGAGCGGCACGACGATGCCGCCGAGCAGCGGCCCCAATTGCCGCCGGCTGTCGCGGATGCCGAGGAAGGACTGATAAATGAGCCGGGTTGGCCCGCTCCGTTGCATCGCCTCGACGATGAAGCCGATACCGGCAATCACCGCCGCGTCGTGCTTCAGTGGCACGCCGACACCGAGGCAGCTCAACACCGCGTCGTGACCGGCAATCGCGCCCTCCACCGCCTTGCAGTCGGCGACGTCTCCGACGATCACACTCAGACGGTCGTGGCTGATGGCGAGCTTGCGCGGCGTGCGGACGAAGGCGGTGACCAGATGGCCTTCCGCCAGCGCCGCCGAGACGAGGGCGCGGCCGGTCGCGCCCGAGGCGCCAAAGATCAGAAGTTTCATTTCCGGCCTCCCTGGCCAGTCTGCCCCGCTTCGTCAGCCAGGCTTGCGCCCCGCGACGAAAGCGACCGGCGCTCCAGCCGGGCCGGGCAGCAGCCTTGTGTAGACGTAGTCGCATTGCTCCACCAGACCCTGCGCGGCGCCTTCCTCAAAAACCGTGCCGCCCCACACCGTGACACCCGTGATTCCCTGCATGCCCGCCGAACCGGAACCGCGCATGGTGCGGCTCGCCCCCGAAACTCTCGGCAGCCGCCCGGTTTTGCTTGTCTATCGCCGCGAGATCGGTGATGAGGCGCCTGTGCGCCGTCATCCGTTCGTAACTGTGGTGATCAGGGATCAGGCAACGGTGATCAGCGGCAAGGCTTGATGGCATTGCCTCAAGCCGCCGTCCGACGATCTGGCGAAACGGGTGCAAGGCGGCTACGCTGCGAGGAGGACAAGGCAGGCGAGAGGAACCACATATGACGGCGCCTGGCGATTTGATGCAGGCCTTGTTCCTGCGATTGAAGACCGATGCGTCGCTGTCGGCGCTGCTGGGCGGCGCCGGCCTGCTCGAGCGCGCCGACGCCAAAGCCGCATTTCCGCACGTCACCTATGGCCGCACCAGCGCCTTCGACCTGGACACCGGCGCCGACGACAACGACGACCAACTCATCACGCTCCACATCTGGTCGAAGGCGCAGGGCGAGGCCGAGACGCGGCTCATCATGGACAGCATCAAGGCGCGCCTCGACGGCGCGGCCCTCTCGATCGGCCCGCGTGGCCAGACGCGGCTGTCGCTGGAATTCGCCGAGGCGCGCTATGACGACGACCTCGCGGTGCACCACGGGCTGCTGCGCTTCCGCGCGCTGACGCAAGAAAGTGTCTGAGAGACCAGCTTTTCCTTCAGCAATTCCAGGAAAGGTGCGCAGCGGTTTTCCGTCCGGAAGTACGAAAAAACAAGGAGTTAGAGCAATTCCGCGTTTCCTGAAACGATGAACGTCTCTAGAGCTGGGCCTGGATGGCGGCCTTGTCGATGACGGACCAGACCTCGCGTATTCGCCCGTCCTGGATTTCATAAAAGACGTTCTCGGCGAAGGTGACTCGCCTGCCGTTCACCGCTAGGCCGAACAGCATGCCCTTGGGCCTGCAGTCGAAATGCAGGCGGGCCGCCACGCGTGGTGGCTCTGAAACCAGAAGCTCGATGTTGAAACGCAGATCGGGAATGGCCTGAAAATCGTCTTCCAGCATGCGGCGATAGCCCGAAAGCCCCACCGTCTGGCCATTATACTGCACCTCCTCGCCGATGAACCGGCCGAGATTGTCCCAATCCTGTTCGTTGAGGCAGGCAATGTAGTCCTTGTAGAGACTGGCAAGGTCGTCATGGCTCATGGCATTCTCCCCGTCCTCAACTGCTTCACGGCGCAAATTAGAGCATATGCAAGCCGCGAAAACCGTAGCCGCGCCCGTGATTTTCCGGCTATCAATCCATGGCTGGTCCTGATGGGCCCAGGCAGTTGGACTCGCATTTGTTCGTCTCGCGGGCAGGGGGTATGGCGGGCATGGATTTTCGGCCGTTCACCGTTCATTTCATGTTCAGCACAAATGCGTTAGTACCGTGATCATGAAAACGTTCCGCTCCCTTACTCGCGCCGCGACGCTGGCGCTTGCCGCAGCCGGGATTTTTGCGTCGCAGGCGACGGCGATGCCGCTCGTCGAGCCATCGGTCGATCAGCCGCTCGTCCTTGCTGCCAACGACTGCTATGCAATCGGCCAACAGATCGCCGCGCAGAACGGCGGCACGCTCGCCAAGGCCTCGCAGGCGACGCGCGGCGGACAGCAGGTCTGCGTGATCGTGGTACTGGTCCCGGGCAAGGAGGGCCAGCGGCCGCGCCGTACCGAGATCGTGGTGCCGCTGGACTGACGCCCAATTCCCTTTAACAGGCTTGAGTTTCCTGGCCGGCGGAATCGGCCTATACCTCCACCCTTCAACAGGCTCCGAACCATGCGCGTGCTCGTCGTCGAGGATGACAAGGATCTCAACCGGCAGCTTACGGATGCGCTGGTCGATGCCGGCTATGTCGTCGACCGCGCCTATGACGGCGAAGAGGGGCATTTCCTCGGTGACACCGAGCCTTACGACGCCGTCGTCCTCGACATCGGCCTGCCGCAGATGGACGGCATCAGCGTCGTCGAGCGCTGGCGCCGCGGCGGGCGCAAGATGCCTGTGCTGATCCTGACCGCGCGCGACCGCTGGAGCGACAAGGTTGCCGGTATCGACGCGGGCGCCGACGACTACGTCACCAAGCCTTTTCACATCGAGGAGGTGCTGGCCAGAGTGAGGGCGCTGATCCGCCGCGCCGCCGGCCATGCCTCATCCGAGCTCACCTGCGGGCCGCTGAGGCTCGACACCAAGGCCTCCAAGGCCGACGTCAACGGCGTGCCGCTGAAGCTCACTTCCCACGAGTTTCGGCTGCTTGCCTATCTGATGCATCATATGGGCGAGGTGGTATCGCGCACCGAATTGGTCGAACATCTCTACGACCAGGACTTCGACCGCGACTCCAACACCATCGAGGTGTTCGTCGGACGGCTTCGCAAGAAGATGGGCATCGACATGATCGAAACCGTGCGAGGCATGGGCTATCGCATGCGAGAGCCGGAGGCGTGACGCGGAACCGCTGAAGCCGACGATGAGAACGTGGCTTTCAAAGCTGCGGCTCTGGCCGCGCTCGCTGACCTTCCGCGTCATCGCCTTTTCCACGATTTGGGCGATCCTGACGCTCGTCGTCATCTTCACCCTCATCACCACGCTCTACCGCCAGGCCAGCGAGCGCGGCTTCGACAGCCTGCTTTCGGCGCATCTGTTCAACCTGATCGGCTCCGTCGGCATTTCCGACAATGGCGCGCTCATCGGCTCGCCCGACCTTGGCGATCTGCGCTTCTCGGAGCCGAATTCCGGCTGGTACTGGTCGGTCGAGCCGGCCTCCGAAGACGTTCACGGCGAACTCCATTCCTCCTCGATGACCTCCTCGATCCTGTCGCCGAGCGTCGCCGAGGTGCCGTTCAACGCGAACTTCCAGCGCAGCTATTCGACCGAGGGCATCAAGGGCGAGGAGTTGGAGGTTTTCGAGAGCGAGTTCGTGCTCGATGCCAAGAACCGCGCCGCGCGCTTCCGCGTCATGGGCAATCACAGCGAGCTCGAGCAGGAGATCGCGAGCTTCCAGCGCCGGCTGCTCACCTATCTGTCGCTGTTCGGCGTCGGCATGATCGCCATCAACGCCATCGCCATCCTTTTCGGCTTGCAGCCTTTGCGCCGCGTGCGCAATGCTTTGGCGATGGTGCGCGAGGGCACGGCGCAGCGGCTTGACGGCCGCTTCCCGGCCGAGATCGAGCCTCTGGCCAGCGAGACCAATGCGCTGATCGAGAACAACAGGCGCATCGTCGAGCGCTCGCGCACCCAGGTCGGCAATCTCGCCCATTCCCTGAAGACGCCGCTTGCCGTGCTGATCAACGAGGGCCGCGCGCTCGGCGGCGCCAAGGGAGAGCTCATCGCCGAGCAGGCTGCCTCTATGCAAAAGCAGGTCGACCATTATCTGCAGCGCGCCCGCGTCGCCGCCCAGCGCGACAGCGTCGTCTTCCGCACGCCGGTGGCGCCGCTGGTCGAGCGCATGGTGCGCGTGCTGCGCAAGCTCAACCCGCAGACACAGCTTTCGCTGTCGCCGCCGGCCGCCGGGATCGTCTTTGCCGGCGAGCGCGAGGATCTTGAAGAATTGCTCGGCAATCTCCTCGACAATGCCATGAAATGGGCGAAAAGCGCCGTTGCCGTCTCGGTCGCCGCCGTTGCCGGAAGCCCCAACCTTTTTGAAATCGTCATAGAGGACGACGGCCCCGGCATTCCCGAGGACAGCGCGCGGGAAGTGTTGAAACGCGGCAAGAGACTCGACGAGACGAAGCCGGGAACGGGGCTTGGATTGGCCATTGTCGCCGACCTCGTCAACGAGTATGGAGGCGCCCTGGCGCTGGAACGGTCCAGCATGGGCGGCTTGAGGGCAGTGGTAAGATTGCGGAGCCTTCAATAATGTTTTTATCGATTTCCGTGCGGCCGCTCGCGGCCAAATTTCCGACAAATATCAATACTATGGGCTCGCTATCCTTCCCGCTGGCGCGGTTCCCGATCCGTCTCGCTCCAGAAGTGCTTTTCGCCCAAGAAGCCCATCCCGCTCAAGAGAACTGGTTGCTGGCATGAAGATTCGCGTTGCGCTCGTTTCCGCCCTGATGGCCGTGTCGGGCTGCACCACGCTGGGCAGGACCGGCCCGACCTCTCCGGTCACGCCCGTCGCCACGCCGCGGGCCGCCGGTAAGGTGGGAACCGGCATCGTCGCGGCCATGAATGGCGGGCTCATCGGCGGCTCGATCGGTTCGGGTCTGAGCGATGCCGAAAAGCGCAAAGGCCTCGAGGCCGAGTACAAGGCGCTGGAATACAACGCCAGCGGCCAGAAGGTGACGTGGAAGGGCGACAGCTCGACCCATTATGGCGAGGTCGTTGCCGCCCAGCCCTACCGGGTCGGCTCGCAGGACTGCCGCCAATACACCCACACCGTTTACACGAGCGGTTCGGGCGTCACGGCGCGCGGCACCGCATGCCGCAATGCCGACGGCAGCTGGACGCCGCTGACCTGAATTAGCAACGATCGGCGCAATTTGACATTGATCAAGGACGGCCGGCGCGTCTGCCGCCAAAGCGTCGCAGGGCGTCCGTGTTGGCAGGGCAGGGCTCTGCCTTTATTGGAATAGCCATGCTGTTCTGGGTCATAGCTGCAATCCTTACGCTGGGCGCCAGCCTGGCGGTGCTTTTGCCGCTGGCCGGCGGCACGAAAGCCGCATCGACCGCCGGCGATCACGATCTCGAAGTCTATCGCGACCAGCTTTCGGAACTCGACCGCGACATGGCGCGCGGTCTCATCCAGCCGGGTGAGGCGGAGGAAGCGCGCGCCGAGATCGGCCGCCGCATTCTGCGTCTCGGCTCGCACAGCCAGCCAAGCGCGCGAGCGCCGCGCCCTTCGCGCGCCGCAAGGCTGGTCGCCACCGCCGCCGTGCTGGCGGTGCCGCTGGTCAGCTGGGGGCTCTACGGCTTACTCGGCTCGCCGGATCTGCCCTCGCAGCCGCTGGCCGAGCGGCTGGCCAAGAACCCTGCCGAGTCCTCGGTCGACGAGTTGGTTGCCCGCGCCGAGGCGCATCTCGCCGCCAACCCTTCGGACGGCAAGGGCTGGGACGTGCTGGCGCCAGTTTATCTGCGCCTGCAGCGCTACGCCGACGCGGTGACCGCCTATCGCAACGCCATCCGCCTCGACGGCGACAGCGCCGTGCGTCAGGCCGGCCTTGGCGAGGCGATCGCCAACGCTGCCGGCGGGATCGTCACGGCCGAGGCTCAGGGCGCCTTCGACGCGGCCTTGAAGCTCGATCCCGCCAACGCCAAGGCCAATTTCTATCTGGCGATGGGCCTGGCCCAGGAAGGCAGGAAGGCGGAAGCCGCCGCCGCTTGGCAAAAGATGCTCGGTCAGCTTGCGCCCGATTCGCCCTGGCGCAGCGCCGTCCAGCAGGCGCTCGCCGAAAGGGCCGAGCCGCCGGCGGCGGCAGGCAAGCCGGCGACCGGCCCGGATGCCGGGCAGGTCGAGGCGGCGCGGCAGATGGCGCCGCAGGACCGGCAGGCAATGATCGAGACCATGGTCGCCAGCCTCGACGACCGGCTGAAACAAAATCCGCGCGACGAGGAAGGGTGGATGCGGCTCATTCGTTCCTATGTCTTGCTCGGCAAGGCCGACCGGGCGCGCGACGCGCTCGGCCGCGCGGTTGCCGTCTTCGGCGCCGACAGCGAGCAGGCCAAGAAATTCACCGCCTTTGCCGCCTCCCTCGGCGTGACGGCGACGGAGTAGGCCATGACGCGCAAGCAGAAGCGATTGTCGGTGATCCTCGCAGGGTTGGCCTTCCTCGGCGCTGCTGCCGGTCTTACCTTCTACGCGCTCGGCCAGAAGGCTTCGTATTTCTACATGCCCGCCGACCTCGCCGCCGCAACCGTCCAGCCCGGACAGCGCATTCGCCTTGGCGGGCTCGTCGAAAAAGGCACCATCGTTCGCGGTCAGGGCGCGACCGTCGCCTTTTCGGTCACCGACATGCAGAAATCGGTCAAGGTCACTTATACCGGCATCCTGCCCGACCTCTTCCGCGAGGAGCAGGGGGTCATCACCGAGGGCGCTTTCGGCCCGGACGGCGTCTTCGTCGCCGATAGCGTTTTAGCCAAGCACGACGAGCGCTATATGCCCAAGGAGGTCGCCGACGGCTTGAAAGCCAAGGGCGTCTGGCAGGAGAGCAAGAGCCAATAATGGTTGAGACCGGACATTTCGCGCTCGTCCTCGCCTTCGCGCTGTCGCTGGTGCAGATGCTGGTGCCATTGGTCGGCGCCCGCGCCGGCAACCAGCGGCTGATGGCGGTCGGCGGCCCGGTCGCGGTCACCGGCTTTGCGCTGACCGCGCTGTCCTTCACCGCTCTTGCCACCGCCTATGCCGGCTCCGATTTCTCGGTGGCGAGCGTCTGGGAAAACTCCCATTCGCTGCAGCCGATGATCTACAAGATCACCGGCACTTGGGGAAACCACGAAGGCTCGATGCTGCTCTGGGTGCTGATCCTGACCTTCTTCGGCGCGCTCGTCGCTGTCTTCGGCGCCAACTTGCCGGCGACGCTCAAAGCCAATGTTCTGGCCGTGCAGGGCATGATCGGCGCCGCCTTCTTCCTGTTTATCCTGGCGACGTCCAATCCCTTCATCCGGCTGAACCCGGCGCCGATCGAGGGCCGCGATCTCAACCCGATCCTGCAGGACCTCGGCCTCGCCATCCATCCGCCGCTGCTCTATCTCGGCTATGTCGGTTTCTCGATCTGCTTCTCCTTCTCGGTCGCAGCCCTGATCGAAGGCCGCATCGACGCCTCTTGGGCGCGCTGGGTGCGGCCCTGGACGCTGGTCGCCTGGATGTTTTTGACCGGCGGCATCGCCATGGGCTCCTATTGGGCCTATTACGAGCTTGGCTGGGGCGGCTTCTGGTTCTGGGACCCGGTCGAGAACGCTTCCTTCATGCCCTGGCTCGCCGGCACGGCGCTCCTCCATTCGGCAATCGTCATGGAAAAGCGCTCGGCGCTGAAGATCTGGACGCTGCTGCTTGCCATCCTCACCTTCTCGCTGTCGCTGCTCGGCACCTTTCTTGTCCGCTCTGGCGTGCTGACTTCCGTGCATGCCTTCGCCACCGATCCGGCGCGCGGCGTCTTTATCCTCTGCATCCTGACGCTGTTCATCGGCGGCTCGCTGGCGCTGTTTGCGCTGCGCGCTTCCACCCTGACCGCAGGTGGCCTGTTCCAGCCGATCTCGCGCGAAGGCGCGCTCGTGCTCAACAATCTGTTCCTGACCACGGCGACCGCGACGGTGCTCGTCGGCACGCTCTACCCGCTGGCGCTTGAGGCCATCACCGGCGGCAAGATCTCGGTCGGCGCGCCCTTCTTCGACCTGACCTTCGGCCCGCTGATGCTGCCGCTGCTCGCCATCGTGCCGTTTGGTCCGCTGCTTGCCTGGAAGCGCGGCGACGTCCTTGCCGCCTCGCAGCGCCTGATGGCGGCCTTCGGGCTGGCGATCGCCGCGATGCTGGTCACCGGCCTGTTCATCGATGGCGCCTCGGTCTTCGCTGCGCTTGGCGTCGGCCTCGCCGTCTGGCTTGTCGCCGGCGCGCTGACCGACCTTGCCGTCAAGTCGGGCATCGGCTCGGTGGCGCCGGCCGACGTGCTGAGACGCTTTGCCGGCCTGCCGCGCTCGGTCTTCGGCACCGCGCTTGCCCATCTCGGCCTCGGGCTCACCTTGCTCGGCATCGTCGGCACGCTTTCGTTCGGCACGGAGAAGATTCTCACCATGCGCGTCGGCGAGACGGTGGAACTTTCCGGCCACACGCTGCGCTTCGAAGGACTGTTTCCTCAGAAAGGCCCAAACTTCACCGAGGAGCGCGGCCGCTTCCTGCTGATTGGCGCCGATGGCAATGCCGATGGCGAGATCACCTCTGCAAAACGCTTCTATCCGGTGCGGCAGACGGTAACGACCGAGTCCGGCATCAGGACGCTGGGTGTGAGCCAGCTCTATCTGTCGCTCGGCGATGAGGGCAAGGACGGCTCGGTCGTCGTGCGCCTGTGGTGGAAGCCGTTGGTGACGCTGATCTGGGGCGGCGGACTGGTGATGATGGCGGGCGCCGCCATGTCGCTGCTCGACCGCCGCCTGCGCGTTGGCGCCCCCGCGAGGCGCCGCAAGCCGGCTGCCGCTGCCTTACCCGCGAGCCCGACATGAAAGCGAAGTCTTCGCTCGCCTCGCTGATCCTCCTGCTGGCGTTGGTCTTCGCCGGCGCGGCACAGGCGGTGAAGCCCGATGAGGTGCTGCCCGATCCGGCGCTGGAGGCTCGCGCACGCGCGCTGTCCGAAGGCTTGCGCTGCATGGTTTGCCAGAACCAGTCGATCGACGAATCCGACGCCGACCTGGCCCGCGACCTGCGCATCCTCGTGCGCCAGCGCCTCGTCGCCGGCGATACCGACCAGCAGGTGATGGATTACATCGTGTCGCGCTACGGCGAGTTCGTTCTCTTGAAGCCACGCTTCAGCCTGCGCAACGCGCTTTTGTGGGGCACCCCGGCGCTTTTGCTTCTGGCCGGCGGCATCTTCATCGTGCTCAGCACCCGTTCACGCCGCGCGCCGGGCAGCACGCTCAGCGCCGAGGAACAGGCGGCGCTGGACAAGCTGCTGCGCGATTAAAGCGCCAACATTACAAAATTTTCATATATCGGAAATGGCGCCGTAATGTGCGCCTCACTAAGTCTCTTTTCCGAGGATGCTCTCCTGAGCGCATCCACTTCGAAAGAGGAAACGAGACCCATGAATATTGCCCCCGATTCATATTCAAGCACCCGCAAGCGCCTGATGGCGGCTGTCGCGTCCCTGGCCGTCATTGGTGCGGTCGGCGCAGGCGCGCTTGCCACCGGCACTGCGCCCGTGCTGGCCGATGCTGTGCGTGTCGAGGCTCCGCAGGTTCCGAGCTTCGCCGACGTCGTCGAGCGCGTCTCGCCGGCGGTGGTCAGCGTCAAGGTGAAGGCCAAGATCCAGCCGACGGCCGATGACGGCTCCGACGATCAGAACGGCTTCGACAACCTGCCCGACAATCCGCAGCTGCGCCGCTTCTTCAAGGAGTTCCGCGGCTTCGGCGATCAGGGCGGCCAGTTCGGCATGCCCCGCTTCAATCACCGCAACCACGGCAATGGCGAGCCGCGCCCCGTGGCTCAAGGTTCGGGCTTTTTCATTTCCGAGGACGGCTACCTCGTCACCAACAATCACGTGGTTTCGGAAGGCTCCGACTTCACCGTCGTCACCAATGACGGCAAGGAGCTCGACGCCAAGCTGATCGGCACCGATCCGCGCACCGACCTCGCCGTGCTGAAGGTCGATGGCGGCGGCAAGTTCACCTATGTCGACTTCGCCGACGACTCCAAGATCCGCATCGGCGACTGGGTCGTGGCGGTCGGTAACCCGTTCGGCCTCGGCGGCACCGTCACCGCAGGCATCGTTTCGGCCCGCGGCCGCGACATCGGCGCCGGCCCCTATGACGACTTCATCCAGATCGACGCCTCGGTCAACCGCGGCAATTCGGGCGGTCCGACCTTCAACCTCAACGGCCAGGTGATCGGCATCAACACCGCCATCTTCTCGCCGTCGGGTGGCAGCGTCGGCATCGCCTTCGACATCCCGGCCTCGACCGCCAAGCAAGTGGTCGAAGACCTGATGAAGAACGGCTCAGTCCAGCGCGGCTGGCTCGGCGTCGAGATCCAGCCGGTCACCTCCGACATTGCCGAGTCGCTCGGCCTGAAGTCGGACAAAGGCGCGCTGGTTTCGAGCGCGCAGGACGCTGGTCCCGGCAAGAAGGCAGGCATCGTCGCCGGCGATGTCATCACCCAGGTCGACGGCAAGGACGTCGCCTCGCCGAAGGAACTCGCCCGCATGATCGGCGCTTATGCGCCGGGCAAGTCGGTTGATGTCACTGTCTGGCGCAACGGCAAGAACGAGACGGTCAAGGTGGACCTCGGCACGCTGCCTTCGAGCGACAAGCAGGCCTCGAACGAAGACGGCAACAAGCAGGCGGCTCCCGCCAAGGCCGATACGCTTGCCGATCTCGGCCTCACCGTCACCAAGTCGGAAAACGGCAAGGGCCTGGTGGTCACCGATGTCGATCCGGACAGCGATGCGGCCGACCGCGGCATTCAGCCCGGCGACGTCATCACCTCGATCAATTCGAACGAGGTGAACACTACCGACGACGTTTCCAAGGCCATGACCGATGCCTCCAAGTCGGGCCGCAAGGCCGTGCTGATGCAGATCACCCGCGACGATAGCAACCGCTTCGTCGCGCTGCCGGTCGGCAAGGGCTGATCTGATAGAGCGGTTCAAGCGCTCCTCGAGAACGCAGAACCGCTCTAACTCTCTGTTTGACGCAATTCCGGACGGAAACCCGCTTCACGCCTTTCCTGGAATTGCTCAGCGACTTTTCCTTGCGGCGGTTTCAACACCCCCGAGCCGCCGCCGGGAAAACATGGGGCCGAGCACGTCAGTCAGTCACCGTGTTTCGCTCCTGCGGCAGCGGGTTTCCCATCACCCGCTGCCGCTTGCCAAGCACGGTGCCCGCAAGTGGGTACCGGTCTGGGATCACGACATGCGGCTGGCGAACGCAAAGGCGCTGAGTCATGGCTGCCCCTCAACCCTCCAGTGAAATCGCGTATAACGGCTCCATGAAGATTCTCGTCATGGAAGACGACCGCGAGGCTGCGGACTACCTGCAGAAAGCCTTCGCCGAGGCGGGCCACACCGCCCATGTCGCCGGCGACGGCGAGACCGGCTTCGCGCTTGCCGACGCCGGCGACTATGACGTGATGGTGGTCGACCGCATGATGCCGCGCCGCGACGGGCTGTCGGTGATCGCAGCGCTCCGCTCGCGCGGCAACACCACGCCGGTGCTGATCCTGTCGGCGCTGGGCGAGGTCGACGACCGCGTCACGGGGCTGCGTGCCGGCGGCGACGATTATCTCACCAAACCCTACGCATTTTCCGAATTGCTTGCCCGCGTCGAGGTGTTGAACCGTCGCGCCGGCGCCCGGGAAACCGAGACCGTCTACCGCGTCGGCGATCTCGAGCTCGACCGTCTGTCGCATTCGGTCAAGCGCGCCGGCCGCGAGATCACGCTGCAGCCGCGCGAGTTCCGCCTGCTGGAATATCTGATGCGCCACGCCGGCCAGGTGGTGACGCGCACCATGCTGCTGGAAAATGTCTGGGACTATCATTTCGATCCGCAGACCAACGTCATCGACGTTCATGTCTCGCGCCTGCGCGGCAAGATCGAAAAGGGTTTCGACAAACCGATCCTGCACACCATCCGCGGCGCGGGCTACATGCTGAAAGGCGGCTAGAGCATGATCCCAAACCGAAAGTCAGGGAACGTTTCGGAAAAGATGCTGCAACAAGGGGTTACCGTGCAGCCAATCGTCATCCTGATCTAGGCGCACATGGCTCTTTCCCTGCCGGCCATCATGAAGACGACGGCGGCCCGGCTCTCGGCGCTTTACCTTCTGCTTTTCGCTCTCTGCGCCGTGCTGCTCGTCTTTTACATGACGTCGCTCTCGGCGCGCATGCTGACGGCGCAGACCCAGGACACGATCAATGACGAGATCCTCGGCTTGGCTCGCGCATACAAAAATGGCGGCCTGCCGTTGCTGGTGCGCGTGGTTGAAGCCCGCTCGCGCCAGCCTGGCGCCAACCTCTATCTGATCGCCGACGCCAACGGCCAGATCCTGACCGGCAATGTGCAGAGCCTGGAGCCGGGAATCATCGAAACCGAGGGCTGGACGACGGAGCCCTTTTCGTACCATCGCTTCGGTGAGGGCGAACTCGACCGGTTGCGTGGTGGTGGCACCGATCAGAGCGCGCCGTCCCCGGGCGACAGCAGCGCTCGGTCGGAAGGCGAAGAAGGCCACAACGCTATCGCGCTGGTGCTGCGACTGCCCAATCAGATGATCTTGCTGGTCGGCCGCGATCTTGGCGAGCCCGAGCGCTTCCGCGCCGTCATCCGCCGCGCGCTGATGCTGGCGCTGGGCATGATGGGGCTCGGCGGCCTCTTGATCTGGTTCTTCGTCGGGCGCGCCGCGCTGAAACGCATCGACAGCGTCTCCGACGCAAGTCGCCGCATCATGGGCGGCGACCTTAGCGGACGGCTGCCGGTGACCGGCGCCGGTGACGAATTCGACCGCCTGTCCGAAAACCTCAACACGATGCTTGCCCGTATCGCCATGCTGAACGAGGGGCTGAAGCAGGTCTCCGACAACATCGCTCACGATCTGAAGACGCCACTGACCAGGCTGCGCAACCGCGCCGAAGCCACCCTTGCCGGCAAGCGCAAGACGACGGACTACCGTCAGGCGCTGGAGGGAACGATCGCCGAGTCCGACCAGCTCATCAAGACCTTCAACGCCATCCTGATGATCTCGCGGCTGGAGGCCGGCTATTCCTCCGAGACAACCGGCCCGGTCGACCTCGCCGCTACGGTGAGCGATGTCGTCGAGCTCTACGAGCCGGTGGCGGAAGAGGCGGGCGTCGTGCTGGAAACCGCGGTGCCGGAAGCGGTTACTATCAACGGCAATCGCGAACTGATCGGCCAGGCGCTGTCGAACATCGTCGACAACGCCATCAAATACTCGACCGGCGCCGCCGAGAGCCCGAAAGTGCGCGTCACGCTGGAGCGCATCGGCGGCGAGGTCAAGCTCGCCGTTTCCGACAATGGCCTTGGCATCCCCGACGATGCCGACCGCGCCAGGGTCACCGAGCGTTTCGTGCGGCTGGAGAAGAGCCGTTCGCAGCCGGGCTCGGGTCTGGGCCTTAGCCTCGCCAAGGCGATCATGACTTTCCACAACGGCAGGCTTGATCTTCTGCCCGCCAATCCCGGATTGTCCGTAGTCATGAGTTTCCCGGCCCGGGAGACGCATTGATGGCGGCCAGGATGGCAAAAAAGAAGATCGATACGGAATGGCAACTCCGACCGACGCTGGCGCTTCGCCCGCTCGGCGGCGACCATGCCCGGAGGGAATTGTCCGAGATCGCCGACGCGGCCGAGCAAGACGGCCTTCCGCGTCTGGCCGCGTTCCTCGCCGGCCAGGGAGCACTGCAGGAATTGCTCGCCGCCATCTTCGACCTGTCGCCGTTCCTGCGTGATACGGCCCGCCGCCGGCCGGCCATTCTCGACAAGCTGTTCGGCCAGACGATCGAAGCGCGTCTCAACGAGATCGGCGAGGCGGTCGATCGCGCGGCGCGGGCCGATAATGTTTCGGAATCGAGCCTGATGATGGAACTCAGGCAGTTCAAGGTCGAAGCGCATTTCCTGATCGCGCTGGCCGATCTGTCCGGCGAAGCCGAAACCGCGCTGACGGTGCGCCGTCTGAGCGACCTGGCGGATGCTTGCACACGCGCCGCGGTCGATTTCCTGCTGCTCGACGCGCACGGGCAAGGAAAGCTCAAGCTGCCCCATCCGGAAGACCCGGCGCGCGGTTCGGGCTGGATTGTGCTCGGCATGGGCAAGCTCGGCGCGCATGAGCTGAATTTTTCCTCCGACATAGACCTCGTCGTCTTCTTCGATCCGGAGGCGCCGGCGATGGTCGATCCGCTCGATGCGACGGAGCTGTTCTCGCGCCTCACCCGCCGTCTCGTGCGCATCCTGCAGGACCGCACCGAGCATGGCTATGTCTTCCGCACCGATCTGAGGTTGCGCCCCGATCCCGGCTCGACCCCGCTGGCGATCCCGGTCGAGGCGGCGCTTCGTTATTATGAGGCCCGCGGCCAGAACTGGGAGCGCGCCGCCATGATCAAGGCGCGGCCGGTGGCCGGAGACCTTGCCTCGGGCTCGGCCTTCCTCAAGGAATTGCAGCCCTACGTCTGGCGGAAATACATGGACTACGCCGCTATCGCTGACGTCCATTCGATCAAGCGCCAGATCCATGCCCACAAGGGCCACGGCGAGATCGCGGTGAAAGGCCATAACGTCAAGCTCGGCCGCGGAGGCATCCGCGAGATCGAGTTCTTCGTCCAGACGCAGCAGCTGATTGCCGGCGGCCGCTTCCCGGAACTGCGCGGCCGCGAAACGGTGCCGATGCTGGACGCGCTCGCCGCGCGCGGCTGGATCACCGCCGATGCGCGCGATGCGCTCACCCGGCAATACTGGTTCCTGCGCCGTGTCGAGCATGCCGTCCAGATGGTGGCCGACGAACAGGCGCATGTCCTGCCGGAAGAGGACGAGGAACTGGAGCGTATCGCGCTGATGCTCGGCTTCACCGGCGAGGCGGAATTCGCGGAAGCTTTCCGCGCCTCGCTGCAGCAGGTCGAGCGCCATTATGCGGCGCTGTTCGAAACGGCACCCGAACTGTCGGCCGGCGTCGGCAATCTGGTCTTCACCGGTGATGTCGACGATCCCGACACGCTGCAGACCTTGCATCGCCTAGGCTTTCAGCGGCCGAGCGACATCTGCCGCGTCATTCGCGGCTGGCATTTCGGCCGCTACCGCGTCACCCAGTCGGCGGAGGCGCGCGAGCGGCTGACGGAACTGACGCCGGCGCTGCTGAAAGCCTTCGGCCAGACGCGCCGCGCCGACGAGGCGCTGATCCGCTTCGACGAGTTCCTCGCCGGCCTGCCGGCAGGCATCCAGCTCTTCTCGCTTTTGCAGTCCAATCCGGCACTGCTCAAGCTGATGGCGACGATCATGGGCGCCGCTCCGCGGCTCGCCGCCATCATCACGCGCCGCCCGCATGTGTTCGACGGTCTGCTCGATCCGGCGTTGCTCGCGGAACTGCCCGACCGTGCCTATCTGTCGGCGCGGCTTGCGGCTTTCATCGACGGAGACCGCGCCTATGAGGATGTCCTTGACCGGCTGCGCATCTTCGCCTCCGAGCAGAAATTCCTGATCGGCGTGCGGCTGCTTGCGGGCTCCATCGATCCCGGGCGCGCCGGTCGCGCCTTCTCCGACCTGGCCGACCTCACGATCGAAGCGGCGCTCAACGCAGTCATCGCCGAGTTCGCGTTGCGCCATGGCAGGATTGCCGGGGGCAGGGTCGCGCTCCTCGGCATGGGCAAGCTGGGCAGCCGCGAGCTCACTGCCGGCTCGGATGTCGATCTGATCCTGCTTTATGACCACGATGCGGATGCGGAAGACTCCGATGGCGAGAAGCCGCTGGCGCCCTCACACTACTACACCCGCATGACGCAGCGGCTGATCGCCGCCGTCTCGGCGCCGACGGCCGAAGGCGTCCTGTATGAGCTCGACCTTCGCTTGCGCCCCTCCGGCAACAAGGGGCCCGTCGCCACCCATGTCGACGCCTATAAGAAATATCAGCGGCAGGATGCCTGGACCTGGGAGCATATGGCGCTGGCACGAGCACGCGCCATCGGCGGTGACGCAGCGCTTTGCGCCGAGGTCGAGGACGAGGTCGCGGCGGTTCTCGCCCAGCCGCGCGACGGCGCCAAGGTGAAGGCGGATGCCTCCGAGATGCGGGCGCTGATCGACACGGAAAAGCCGCCGCGCGATCTCTGGGACATCAAGCTGATCCCCGGCGGCCTGATCGACCTTGAATTCATCGCCCAGGTCGCGGTCATCACCGGCGCGGTCGAGGCTGGTAGGCGGGCAACCGCGACGGCGGAAGTGCTGGCGCGGCTGGCCCCCGGTTACGCGGCGCCTGATGTTCGGCAGGAGCTTTGCGAGGCCTGGAGGCTCTATCTCGCGCTGACCCAGATGATCAGGCTCTGCCTTACCGGCGAGTTCCAGCGCGACGATGTTCCGCCGGGGCTTTCTGATCTGCTTCTGGCGGCCACCGACCTGCCGGATTTCGGTGTGCTCGAAGCGCATCTCAAGGAGACGTCGCGAAAGGTTCGGAAGGATTTCGAGCTTCTGCTTCGCGCGGGAGCGTCGATCTCGCGCGGTTAATCCACGCGTCATTCCCTGGCGCCGGCGTTTCGAATTTCAGCGCGCCAACTAAGCCGCCACCTTGACCATGGGCGGCGCCTTCTTCAGCGGGATGCGGACCGACACGATCGTGCCGACGCCTTCGGTGGAGCGAATCTTCAGCGCGCCCCCCTGCAGTTCGGCGAGCGAACGCGAGATGGCGAGGCCCAGGCCGGAACCGGTGTGGTTCTTGGAGAACTGGTTTTGCACCTGCTCGAACGGCCGCCCGAGCTTGCTCAGCGCCTGCTTCGGGATACCGCAGCCATTGTCCTCGATGGTGAGCACCAGCGCGCCTGAGGCGCTGCGCGCCCTGACCGTGATCTTGCCGCCCTGTCCGGTGAACTTCACCGCGTTGGAGAGCAGATTGATTGCGATCTGCTTGATCGCGCGGCGGTCGGCGTAGAGCCGCATCGCATCGGCGATGCGCGTCTCTACCGTGATCGACTTCTCCGCCGCCTGCAGCGAGATGACGCGAACCGTTTCCCTGATCAGCGGGCAGAGGTCGATTTCCTCGCGGTCAAGCGAGAACTGGCCGGCCTCGATCTTCGACATGTCGAGAATGTCGTTGATGACGCCGAGCAGGTATTTGCCGCTGCCGTTGATGTCGCTGGCATATTCCTCGTAGCGCTCGGAACCAAGCGGTCCGAACAGGCCTTGCTGCATCAGCTCGGAGAAGCCGATGATGGCGTTGAGCGGCGTGCGCAGTTCATGCGACATATTGGCGAGGAATTCGGACTTCGCCCGGTTGGCGGCCTCGGCGCGCTCGGTTTCCTTCATGTATTTGCGATTGAGCTCGACAAGCTCCTTGGCGCGTTCCTCCTCGGCGCGGCGGGCGAGGCTAAGATCGTGGATCGTCGCCATCAGGCGGCGCTCGCTGTCGACCAGCTTTTCCTGATGCAGCTTGATCTGGGTGATGTCGGAGCCGACCGAGACGATGCCGCCGTCTCTGGTCCTGAGCTCGTTGACCTGCAGCCAGCGTCCGTCGGCAAGCTGGCGCTCCAGCGTGACACCGCCATGCGGCCCGTTGGCGTTGGCCAGCCTGCGCTCCGAGGCGAAGGCGAGCATGCGCTCCTCCAGCATGTCGCGGGTCGCGCCCGGCATCACGTCACGGTCCGAGAGCCCGTTGTCCTGCTGGAATTTGGAGTTGCACATGATCAGCCGTTCGGCGGCATCCCATAGCACGAAGGATTCGTTGATGTTCTCGATCGCCGTGCGCAGCCGCATGTCCGCCGCTTCCGAGCGCAGCGCGAGATGCCGCTGCTCGGTGACGTCGACGGCGATGCCGATCAGCTGGATCTCGGGCGCTTCCGGGTCGATCACCTGGGCGCGGGCGCGCATCCACACCCACTGCCCGTCGGCGTGGCGCATGCGAAACACCTGGTCGATATGGTCGATCTCGCGCTCGACGATGCGATTGGCGAGCTCGAAGAGGTCGCCGTCGTCGGGATGGATGATCTCGTCGACCTCGCCGAAGGACAGCATCGTATCGCAGGGCTCGTAGCCCAGCATGTCGTACATCGAGCGCGACCAGTACATCTTGCCGCGCACCATGTCCCAGTCCCACAACCCGCAGCGGCCGCGCACCAGTGCCATGTCGATGCGCTGATGCGCTTCGAGATAGATGCGGTCGGCCGCCTGGGCGCGCGCCGCCTGGCCGAAATAGGCGTAAAGGATGACGATCAGCACGCCGGCCGTCAGCACGAACAACGTGACGTTGAGCGACACCGTCTTGCGCCAGCTGTCGAACACCGCCTCCTTGGGCACCAGCACCGCCGCGGCGTTCTTGCGGTCGCCGGTGAGGCTGACGGCGGCGAACCAGTCCTTGCCGCCGATGCTGACATCCATAACGCCGGCGCGGTCGCCGAACATGAACAGCGGCTGGCCGCCGAGCACGAGGCTGTCCAGCGAGCGTCCCTGCCAGCCGGTCGACAATGGCGATACCGCGACGATCTTGAAAGCGCCGTCGGTGATGGCCAGCACGTGGCTGCGACCCATGGCGCCCTGGCGGCTGGTCTTCTCCAGAAGGTCCGTCGCATTCACGCCGGCTGCGTTCGGGTCGGCCGTAATCGCCTGTGCCATCTGGCCGGCGGCTAACGCCAGCACCGACTTGGCGTCGCGTTCGACCTCCTCGCGGTCGTTCACCAGCGACAGGAAGCGCAGTGCGGCGATGACGATCAGGAAGATGATGATCAGTGCGGGGATGGAGCGGCGCAGCAGCGGTTCCGCCGCCAGCAGCCGCTGGTAAGCGGGTTCGGCGATCAGACGCGCATTGCCGGCAGGCCCGCCGCTCCTTGCCTCGCGACGCGCAAAAGCTCTCCCTCCGGGCGCGCCCCACGCGTCCGTCTTGGCCATAAATGGCACTCCCCGATTTGCCGCATACTTGACGATCCGGCTACGCCGCACGTCCGAATCGTCAATAAGGAATCAAAGGTGATTCGCCTTGTCCAGAGGCGCGGCCAAAAAAGATTAAAAGTTGATTGAAATTCGTCGAAACTGCTGATCTCCCCCACGAGGGGGGAGATTTGCTAATCACACCAGCGTCCGCTCCACGATGTCGCGCAAGTCGGCCGACAGGTTGTCGGCGTTCGCGATCTGCAGCAGTGCCTGCCTTGCCTTGTTCTGCCGGACCGGTTCCAGCGAGCGCCAGGACCTGAGCGCCGTCGCCAGCCGTGCTGCCACTTGCGGGTTGCGCTTCTCGACCTCCAGCACGGTCTCGGCGAAGAAGCGGTAGCCTTGGCCGCCGGAAAGATGGAAGCCGGTCTGGTTGGCGCTGGAGAAGGTGCCGATCAGCGAGCGCACCCGGTTCGGATTTGCGATCGAGAAGGCAGGGTGCTGCATCAGCGCGCGCACGTTTTCGACGGTCAGCGGTCCCGGCACTCCGGCCTGGATCTGGAACCATTTGTCGAGCACCAGCGCATCGCCGCGGTATCTCATCTCGAAGGCCGACAGTGCCTCCTCCGCTTGCGCGGAGCCGGCATGACGGTGCGCCAGCACGGTCAGCGCCGCGGCGCGGTCGGTCATGTTGGTGGCGGCGTTGAAATGCCGCGCGGCAAGCGCCGCGCCATCGGGCAGGAGCGACAGGTAATCGAGCAGGATGTTGCGCAGCGCGCGGCGCCCAGCGCTTGCCGAGTCGGGCGCGAACGGACCGTTGTCGGCCAGGCTGGCGTAAAGGGCCGAGAAGATCTCGCGATTCGCCATGGCAATCGTCCGCGCCAGCGCCTCGCGGGCGACGAAAATGGCGTCGGGATCGATGCCCTGGCCGATGTCGCGCGCAATATCGGCCTCGCCGGGCAGCGACAGAGCCAGCGCCCGGTAGGCCGGCTCCAGCGTCTCGTCGCGGGCAATGCTTCCGGCAAGCTCGGCGAGCTTTGCGTCGAAGGCCGACTCTTTGCCGCCCAGCAGCTGGCGGAACGCCGCTATGAGCGCGTCGGTGAGCAGCGTGTTGAAGGCCTGCCAGCGCGAGAAAGGATCGCTGTCATGGCTGGCCAGGAAGAACTGGTCGTCGGCCTTCTGCTGCACCGAGAGCGTGATCGGCGCCGAGAAGCCGCGGTTGAGCGACACCGAAGGCCGCTCCGAAACCCCCGAGAAGCGCACCGTGTGCCGCCGCTTTCGGACATGGATGATGCCGTCCTCGACGGTGGCGCCATCGACGGCTGTCCAGGCGACAGGCTTGCCGCCGGCGCCGACCAGGCCGAAGGCGAGGGGAATATGCATCAGTCGCTTGCGGCTTTCCGACGGCGTCGGCGGCACCGACTGTTCGATCTCCAGCGTGAATGCCTTGGCCGCCGCATTGTAGGAGGAACTCACCGTCAGGTTCGGTGTGCCGGCCTGATGGTACCAGAGCGCGAACTGCCCGAGGTCTCGGCCCGAGACGTCCTCGAACACTTTGAGGAAGTCCTCGATCGTCGCCGCTTCGCCGTCATGCCGCTCGAAATAGAGGTCCATACCGGCTCGGAAGGTTTCCGCTCCGAGGATGGTGCGGATCATGCGCACCACTTCCGAGCCCTTCTCGTAGACTGTTGCCGTGTAGAAGTTGTTGATCTCGCGGTAGCGGCGCGGCCTGACCGGATGCGCCAATGGTCCCTGGTCCTCGGGGAACTGATGCGCGCGCAGCGTGCGCACCTCGGCGATGCGCTTTACCGCGCGCGAGCGCTGGTCGGCCGAGAATTCGTGGTCGCGGTAAACCGTCAGCCCTTCCTTCAGGCAGAGCTGGAACCAGTCGCGGCAAGTGATTCTGTTGCCTGTCCAATTGTGGAAATATTCATGCGCGATGATCGCCTCGATATTGGCGAAATCGGCATCGGTCGCCGTCTCCTCGTCGGCCAGCACATATTTGTCGTTGAAGATGTTGAGGCCCTTGTTCTCCATGGCGCCCATGTTGAAGTCTGACACGGCGACGATGTTGAAGACGTCGAGGTCGTATTCGCGGCCGAAGACCTCCTCGTCCCATTTCATCGAGCGCTTCAGCGCATCCATCGCGTAGCCGGCGAGCCGCTCCTTGCCGGGCTCGACATAGATGCCGAGCTCGACCTTGCGGCCGGATAGGGTGGTGAAGCTTCCCGCGACCTTGCCGAGCGCGCCAGCCACCAGCGCAAAGAGATAGGAAGGCTTCGGGAAGGGGTCGTGCCAGACGGCATAGTGCCGGCCATCCGCGAGCGCCCTGCTTTCTACGGGGTTGCCGTTGGACAGCAGCAGCGGCGCCTCGTTGTGCGGCGCCTCGATGCGCACGGTGTAGACCGAGAGGACGTCTGGACGATCGAGGAAATAGGTAATGCGGCGAAACCCCTCCGCCTCGCATTGGGTGCAATAGACATTGTTGGAGCGATAAAGGCCCATCAGCGCCTCGTTGCTGGACGGCGCGATCTCGGTCTCGAGACGAAGCTCGAAGCGCCGTGCCGCCGGCGGCGTCGGAATGATCAGCTGGTCGGGCGTAGCCTGATAGTCGGCTTCCGGGAGTACCTGCCCGTCGATGGCAACGCTGAGCAGCTTCAGCCCGTCGCCGTCGAGTGCCAGCTGCGTAGAAGCGGCGACCCCCTGGCGTCGCTCGACGGTGAGCACGGCAGTGACGCGGGTGGCATCCGGAGACAGACGGAAATCGAGGCTGGTCCGCGGAATGAGATAGTCGCTGGGGCGGTAGTCTTCGAGCTTGAAGACATGGCCGGTATCTGTGCGCATTCCGTCGTTTTTCCTATCAATTCGGGTGGGCAGTAGGCTTTGCTGGTGAGGGAATTCTAAAGTCCGCGCTCTTTACACCAAACGGTCACTCGACAAAACTGCGCCAAGGTCTATTTCTGGGCTTCGTTTTCCGACCATCGTCACGAGGCAAGATGACCGTCGATCATGCCGTCGGCCACAATATGCTGCGCGGCATTGCGCTGAAGATTGTCTCCGTGGCGGTCTTTGTCGGCATGCAGACCTGTATCAAGGCGGCCGGCGCCGTGCCCGCCGGACAGATCGTCTTCTTCCGCTCCTTCTTTGCCATCTTGCCGATCATCGCCTTTCTGGCCTTCAAGGGCCAGCTCGCCACCGCATTCACCACGAAACGGCCGTTCAACCACATCGCGCGCGGCGTCGTCGGCGTCGGCGCTATGGGGCTCGGCTTCTTCGCGCTGACCAGGTTGCCACTTCCCGAAGCGATCACGCTGAATTATGCCCAGCCGCTGCTGGTCGTGGTGTTCTCTTCGATCTTCCTGGGCGAGACGATCCGCGTCTATCGCTGGAGCGCGGTCGCCTTCGGCCTCGTCGGCGTGTTGATCGTTTCCTGGCCGGAACTGACGCTGTTGCATTCCGACGAGGCGCTCGACGACCAGGAGGTGCTTGGCGTCATGGCGGCGCTGATCGCCGCGGCGATCTCGGCCGTCGCCATGCTTCTGGTACGCAATCTCGTGCAGACCGAGAAGACGGCGACCATCGTGCTGTGGTTTTCCTCGACGGCGAGCGTGCTGGCGCTGCTCACCCTGCCTTTCGGCTGGCAGATGCTGACGCCGATGCAAGCCGCGCTGCTTGTCATGGCCGGCTTCTGCGGCGGGCTCGGTCAGATCCTGATGACGGCCGCCTACCGCCACGCCGAGGCTTCGGTCGTGGCGCCTTTCGAATATAGCTCGATGATTCTCGGCGTCGTCATCGGCTATCTTGTGTTCGGCGATGTGACGTCGCTCAACACGCTGATCGGCGGCGTGATTGTGGTTGCCGCCGGCATCTTCATCATCTGGCGCGAAAGGCAACTTGGCCTCGAGCGCACGCGAACCCGAAGGGCGACGCCGCCGCAGGGGTAAGCCTACGAAGCGGCCGTCCGCTCCTTCGCCAGCCGCACCAGCACGGTCCGCGTCTGGTCGTCGGCGGGGAAGAAGGATTCGATCGCCAGCTCCGACAGCGTCACGTCGAGCGGCGTACCGAAGACGGTGATCGTGCTGATGAAGGACAGCACCTGATCGCCATGCGCGAGCCTGAGCGGATGGACGATGCCGCTTGGCTCGACCGGCGCCGGCCGGCTGCTCCTCAGCCCGGACGGATAGCCGCGCAATTCCTTCTCCAACTCGATCAGCATGGAGTCGCCGGTGGCGTCGTTCTGGTGCTTGAGGCGCTCGAGCAGATGCGCGCGCCATTCCGCGAGGTTGACGATGCGCGGCGCGACGCCACCGGGATGCAGGCTGAGCCTCAGCACATTGACCGGCGGCTTGAGCAGCCACGGCTCCGAGACGTCGGCCAGGAACGGGCCGATCGCCGCGTTGGCGCAAACGAGGTTCCAGTGCCGGTCGACCGCCAGCGCCGGGAAGGGCTCGTGGCCCTTGAGCACCGTCTCGACCGCAGCCATCGCCGGCGCCAGCGTCGTATCGGTCAGCGGCCTTTCGCTGAAGCTCGGCGCGAAGCCGGCCGCGAGCAAAAGCTGGTTGCGCTGGCGTAGAGGAATGGCAAGCTGCTCGGCCAGATGCAGCACCATCTCGCGCGAAGGCTGGGCGCGGCCGCTTTCGACGAAGGAGAGATGCCGCTGCGAGATATCGGCTTCCATGGCGAGGTCGAGCTGGCTCATGCGCCGGCGCGTGCGCCACTCACGAATGAGGCTGCCGGCGGAGACGTCGGGTGTTGTCATGGGGGATGAGTAGGCCGGCGAGGGGAGTAATTCAATTACCTTAGAGGTTATCGCTCCCCTTCTCCCTTGTTGTGGGAGAAGGGGAGGTGCTTCACCCCAACGCCCTCAGTTTCGCCTTCACCTCGAGAAAATCCCGCCACGCCAGCTTCTTGTGTGCAGGCGTGCGAAGCAGATACGCCGGATGCAGCGTCGGCATCGCTGGAATGGCAATGCCCGACTGGGTGGTGTGGACGCGCCAATTGCCGCGCAGGCGCAGGATGCCCTCGGTCGTGTTGAGCAGCGTCTTGGCGGAAGGGCCGCCGAGATTGACCAGCACCTTCGGATTGACCAGCTCGATCTGCCTTTCGATGAACGGGCGGCAGATCTCGGTCTCGTGCGGCGTCGGCGTTCGGTTGCCCGGCGGGCGCCACGGGATGACGTTGGCAATATAGGCCGATGTCCGGTCGAGGCCGATCGCTGCCAGCATGCTGTCGAGCAGCCGTCCGGAGCGGCCGACGAAGGGCAGCCCTTCGAGGTCCTCGTCGCGGCCCGGCGCCTCGCCGACGAGCATCAGGTCGGCATTCGGGTTGCCGTCGGCGAAGACCAGGTTCTTGGCGGTGAATTTGAGATTGCAGCCGTCGAACGCCGCCATCTGCTGGCGCAGTTCGTCAAGCGTCGAGGCGCTCGCCGCCAGCTGCCGCGCGAGCTTGATCTGCCCCTCGTCGGGGACCGTGGCGGTGGTGAGCGTCGGGCGCCGCGGCGCATCGGGCACTTGGCTTGCGTCAAGTCCCGTCGATGCCGCCGGCCGTTCCGCCGCCCGGCCTGCCTCCAATCCGGGCTCCGATGCCGGCCGCTCCAGGGGCATGCTTTCACGCGCGGTTGCGGCCTGCGCCGGCGCGCGCTCGGCTTGCTTCGGCTTGGCCTCGGCGAAGCGGTTGACAGGTGTGTCTTCCAGCGCCTCGTCAACGCCGGCGCTGGCATAGAAGGCCAGCAGCTCTGCGATATCGATCGGGTTGTTGGGGGAGGCGGCAGTCATGGCGCCACCATCGTCCGCGCGGCAAAGATTTGCAACCGCCGGGAATTCGCCATTCAGCGCAATGTCTGTCAGCCCGTCGGTATGCGCGGATCCTGCACCAGGAAGAATGTCCAGCGCGGCGTGTAGTCGGTGATCAGGAACTCGAACGTCGCCGTCTTCAGCGGGTCGACCTTGCCGTTCTTGAACAAGAGCCGGTCATAGGGTTCGAACTGGCGGTCGAAATCGGCGAAGTTGCTCGAGACGATGTTGTCGGGATTCTTGTTGCGCTGGTCGAAGGAGAGACCGTCGCCGAACACGCTCGGCTGGTCGAGGATTTCCTGCAGCTCGAACTGGAACTCGACCCAGGGCAGGGAGCTATTGTTGAGCACGTCGATGCGCATGTACATAACCCCATTGGCCACGTTGCCGGCCCTGCCGAAGGCTTCGATCGGCCGGATCGCGCGGATGGTCAGCGTCACTGGCGTCGCCGAATTCAGCTCCTCGGTGATGACCAGCGGGTCATCCTTGGTGCCAATTCCGGAAGCGCCGGTGATGCGGAAGCCGCCGAGCTCGTCGGAAAAGGAGTAGGCGCCGGCCGCCCAGACTTTTTGCGGATCGGCCTGGGCGGCGCCGAGCGAAAAGAGGAGCGGAAGAACCGCGCGGCAGAGCACGCCGAGCGTGAAGAGTAAGCGCTTCAATGAAAAGCCGATTGGCTCGGGAGTGCGCATGGGGCCAAGTATTGCCGATAAGCAAGCCGTCGAACAATTAAAAACGTGCCGGACAGGCCTGGCCTTCCAGATGCATGGCCCTGGCCTATGCTTCGCCGTCGCCTGTCCGATGGCCGTTTCGTATGGAACACCGCGACTTTTTGTCGAAATCGGCTTTGTCACGTCAGCGCCGGTTTCGCGTCGCGAATTGATGCGCTATGCAGCGCGTGAGCCAGCAAAATGCGAGAATAGGGCAAGCCAGCGAGGGGCAGATGAGCGAAATCGAACGCGAGAGCATGGAATTCGACGTGGTCATCGTCGGCGCCGGTCCGGCCGGCCTTGCCGCGGCGATCCGTCTGAAGCAGCTCAACCCCGACCTTTCCGTCGTCGTGCTGGAAAAAGGCGGCGAGGTCGGCGCCCATATCCTGTCCGGCGCCGTCGTCGACCCGATCGGCATCGACCGCCTTTTGCCGGGCTGGCGCGAGGAGGAAGGGCACCCTTTCAAGACGCCTGTCACCGACGATCATTTTCTGGTGCTCGGCCCCGCCGGGTCCTTCCGCCTGCCCAACTTCCTGATGCCGCCGCTGATGAACAATCACGGCAACTACATCGTCTCGCTCGGCAATGTCTGCCGCTGGCTGGCGACCAAGGCCGTGGCGCTCGGCGTCGAGATTTATCCGGGCTTTGCCGCGGCGAGCCTTGTCTACAACGAAGCCGGCGCCGTGACCGGCGTGATCACTGGCGACATGGGCGTCGAGAAGGACGGCACGCATGGCCCGGCCTACGCCCCCGGCATGGCGCTGATGGGCAAATACGTGCTGATCGGCGAGGGCGCGCGCGGCTCTTTGGCCAAGCAACTGATCGACAAATACCAGCTTGCCGACGGCCGCGAGCCCGCCAAATTCGGCATCGGTCTCAAGGAACTCTGGCAGGTCAAGCCTGAGAACCACAAGCCGGGGCTGGTGCAGCACTCCTTCGGCTGGCCGCTCGACATGAAAACCGGCGGCGGCTCCTTCCTCTACCATCTCGAAGACAACCAGGTGGCGGTCGGCTTCGTCGTCCATCTAAACTATAAGAACCCCTGGCTCTCGCCCTTCGAGGAATTCCAGCGCTTCAAGACTCATCCGGCGATCAGAGGCACCTTCGAGGGCGCCAAGCGGATCGGCTATGGCGCTCGCGCCATCACCGAGGGGGGCTGGCAATCGGTGCCGAAGCTTTCATTCCCGGGCGGCGTGCTGATGGGCTGCGCGGCCGGCTTCGTCAACGTGCCCCGCATCAAGGGCTCGCACAATGCGGTGCTGTCGGGCATGCTGGCGGCCGAGCATGTCGCGGACGCCATTGCCGCCGGCCGGGCCAATGACGAGCTCGCCTCCTATGAAGACGCCTGGCGCGGCAGCGACATCGGCAGGGACCTGAAGAAGGTGCGCAACGTCAAGCCGCTGTGGTCGCGCTTCGGCACCATCGTCGGTGTCGGCATCGGTGGTCTCGACATGTGGCTGAACACGCTGTTCGGCTTCTCGCCCTTCGGCACGCTGAAGCACGGCAAGGCCGACTATGCGACGCTCGAGCCCGCCTCCAAGCACCAGAAAATCGCTTATCCGAAGGCGGATGGCGTCTTGACCTTCGACCGGCTCTCCTCGGTGTTTTTGTCCAACACCAACCATGAGGAAAATGAGCCCGTGCACCTCATCGTCGGCGACATGGCGCTGCAGCAGCGTTCCGAGCACGACGTGTTCGCCGGGCCATCGACCCGCTACTGCCCGGCCGGCGTCTATGAGTGGGTGGACAAGGACGGCAATGCCGCTGCCGACCCGTCCGCCAAGGACGTGCGCTTCGTCATCAACGCGCAGAACTGCGTCCACTGCAAGACTTGCGACATCAAGGACCCGAACCGGAACATCAATTGGGTGCCCCCGCAAGGCGGAGAGGGGCCGGTCTACCAAGGCATGTGAGCCCCACGTCTGGCCGCGCCGGGGGGGGGGGCCCCCCCCCGCGGGGGGGGGGGGGGGGGGGGGGGGGGGGGGCGCCCCCCGCGAGAGGGGGGGGGGGGGGGGGGGGGGGGGGGGGGGGGGGGGGGGGGCCGGGGGGGGGGGGGGGGGGGGGGGGGGGGCGGGGGGGGGGGGGGGGGGGGGGGGGGGGGGGGGGGGGGGGGGGGGGGG
>NZ_JARTVP010000049.1:0-276 GCF_029625865.1 Mesorhizobium sp. WSM4887 | reverse complement strand
GATAACCCCAGCCACTCGAGTGTCTGATAAATCTGATCCTCCGAACCCGCCACCAGACGAGTGCGATCAGTGTCCTCGATGCGCAGCACGAACTGGCCACCGGTGCGTTGTGCCCATGCCTTGTCGAACAAGGCCATATAGGCCGTACCGACGTGAGGATCACCAGTGGGCGAGGGGGCAACGCGCGTGCGCGCGGGATGCAAATCAGTCATGATGACACGAAGTCTATCGGGATCCGCTGACAGACTCCGGTAAAGTTCCCGCCATGGCAGAACC
>NZ_JARTVP010000048.1:0-279 GCF_029625865.1 Mesorhizobium sp. WSM4887 | reverse complement strand
ATCCAGGGGCCGCCATCGAGAAGGTAGGCGAGCAGGTACATGACGACGTAATTCAGCATCACCGTCGAAATGATCTCGCTGGTGCCGAACCTGGTTTTCAGTGCGCCGGCCAACAGGCCGAGCACGCCGCCGCCCGCCATTCCGGCCAGCGCGAGTGTGCAGACGGCCAGCCAGCCTGGCAATGGCGCTATCCAGAAACTCACCCAATAGGCGGCCATCGCGCCGGCGAACACCTGCCCCTCCTGGCCGATGTTCCAGATCTTGGCCCTGAATGCGAAC
>NZ_JARTVP010000047.1:0-281 GCF_029625865.1 Mesorhizobium sp. WSM4887 | reverse complement strand
GTCAGCATCACCAATGCCAGCAACTATGGCCTGTCGGCCTATCTTTTCACCAATGATCTGGGCCGCGTCATGAACGCCGTCAACGAGGTTTCGTTCGGCGAGATCTACGTGAACCGGATCGGACCGGAAATGCTGCAGGGTTTCCATGTCGGCTTCCGCGAAAGCGGACTGGGCGGCGACGACGGCGTGCATGGGCTCGAGAGCTACATGCGCAAGAAGACGGTCTACGTGAACTATTCGGGTGCCGCCACGGCGGCATTGATGCCTTACGGGCGCTGAAC
>NZ_JARTVP010000046.1:0-305 GCF_029625865.1 Mesorhizobium sp. WSM4887 | reverse complement strand
TGTGGAGCTTCAACAGGTTGTCCTCGATCAGGGCGAGGCGACTGATAGGCGTTTTTGACTTTAGGCTGCCATGTGGACGATGCCAATTGTATCTGTGCAGCCAGACAGGCAGTTCGGCGGCACGATGATCGGATGTCGGATAGGCAATGGCGTAGGCCCATTCGCGCAGTGCTGTCTGGATGAAGCGCTCGGCCTTGCCATTGGTCTTGGGCGTATAGGGTCTTGTCGTGACGTGCTTGAGGCCGAGATCGCGGCAGGCCTTGGCGAAGGCCTTTGATCTGTAGCAGGAGCCGTTGTCGGTCATG
>NZ_JARTVP010000045.1:0-314 GCF_029625865.1 Mesorhizobium sp. WSM4887 | reverse complement strand
ACGCTGTCGGACAGCGGCACCATCGCCTTCAACGATGTCGACCTGATCGACGTGCACACGACCAGTGTGGCGCCGGATGCCGGCAACACGCTCGGCGGCACGCTGACCATGGGCCTGGTGTCGGAGGATGGCACGAGCGAAGCCGGCACGGTCGGCTGGACCTATGAGGTGGCCAATTCGGCCACGCAGTATCTTGCGGCCGGCGAGACGGCGACGGAGAAGTTCACCGTCACCATTGACGACGGCCATGGCGGCACGGTCGACCAGGTGGTCACGGTGACGGTCACCGGCACCAATGACGATCCGACGATCAC
>NZ_JARTVP010000044.1:0-326 GCF_029625865.1 Mesorhizobium sp. WSM4887 | reverse complement strand
GATACCGGAGCAACGGGCTCGACGGGTGCAACAGGTGCGACCGGCGCTACGGGTGCAACGGGTGCGACCGGCTCGACTGGAGCAACGGGTGATACCGGAGCAACGGGTTCGACCGGGGCCACTGGGGCGACTGGAGCAACCGGCGCCACTGGTGCTACGGGCGATACCGGCTCGACCGGCGCTACGGGTGCGACTGGCGCCACGGGCGATACCGGCTCGACTGGCGCAACCGGCGCCACAGGTGCGACTGGCGCTACGGGTGATACCGGAGCAACGGGCTCGACAGGTGCGACCGGAGCAACAGGTGCGACCGGCGCCACCGGCGA
>NZ_JARTVP010000043.1:0-353 GCF_029625865.1 Mesorhizobium sp. WSM4887 | reverse complement strand
GATACCGGAGCAACGGGCTCGACGGGTGCAACAGGTGCGACCGGCGCTACGGGTGCAACGGGTGCGACCGGCTCGACAGGCGCAACCGGCGCGACTGGAGCTACTGGAGCTACCGGGGCGACTGGAGCAACCGGCGCCACAGGTGCGACCGGCGCTACGGGTGCAACGGGTGCGACCGGCTCGACTGGAGCAACGGGTGCGACAGGCGCAACCGGCGCTACGGGTGATACCGGAGCAACGGGCTCGACAGGTGCGACCGGAGCAACAGGTGCGACCGGCGCTACGGGTGATACCGGAGCAACGGGCTCGACAGGTGCGACCGGAGCAACAGGTGCGACCGGCGCCACCGGCGA
>NZ_JARTVP010000042.1:0-373 GCF_029625865.1 Mesorhizobium sp. WSM4887 | reverse complement strand
CATCAGCCGGGTCGGCAGCGGCGGCATGCCGGGGCCGTCCGAATAGACGGCGCCGAAACGCTCCTCCAGCACCGGCCAGTCGATCGCCTGCGCCAGCCGCACCAGCTCGTGCTTCATGTTGATGATTTGGTCGAGCCGGGAGCGGAACAGGTCCTGCTCTCCCGTCTCGCGCTTCTCGCGTGGCCTGGACATTCGCTGTCCCCTCGATTCGCCGCCGCCGAACCGAGTGAATCACGCTCCGCGCCACAAGGGAATCGCAAAACCGAATTGCAGGAAAACAGCGTCCAAATACCGCTAATCCTGCAATTCCAAAGCCGCTATCCGCCTCAATCAACAGGCCAGATCAATGGCTTGCGGATAGTTCACGGCCGAC
>NZ_JARTVP010000041.1:0-426 GCF_029625865.1 Mesorhizobium sp. WSM4887 | reverse complement strand
ATCTCTATAGCAACGTCAAGGAGAAGCGCGAGGTGTTGCAGATGTGGTCAAATCACATCGAATGGCTGATCAAGCAGGCTGCGGATGACGCTCTGGCGGCGTAGCTGCTGGCATGGGCGGAAGATGCGGCGCAACAATCGTCAGAGCCTCATCGAATTGGAGATCATGCTTGACCAGCAAATGCGCGGCCAATGCTTCGATGGCTGACCAGTGATCGAGTACTAGCCGGGCCGTGCGATCTTCGATCCGCCTCCAACGGGGGCGGCGCGGCATCAGGAACCGCAACTCACCATAGATTCGCTTGGCATCCGCGTAGTCGCTGCTCCCCTCATTCCCATCGGACGCATTCATCGCCATATCGCGCGGGTCCAGATAGCCTTCGAATGCGGATTCTGCAAAAGGACCTGCCAGACACGCAACTATCTC
>NZ_JARTVP010000040.1:0-584 GCF_029625865.1 Mesorhizobium sp. WSM4887 | reverse complement strand
ATGGTGAAGGTGCCGCCCTGGGTGGTGCTCTCCTTGGAGGTGTCGGAGCCGGCCGATTCACCGGCGCCGCGGCTGGCGAGCAGGTCGTCCTCGTTGACCGTCACGTCGCCGCCATTGGCTGCCGGCGTCAGGTCGGTGATGGTCGGCGGCGTGTTGCCGATCGAGATGGTCAGCGTGGTGTGCGAGGTGTCGCCGTCGCCGTCCTTGATGGTGTAGGTGAAGACGTCGTCATGGCCGCCGGCGGTGCCGGCGTCGCGGACATAGGTGTAGGAGCCGTCGGCATTGAGCGTCAGCTTGCCGTAGGTGCCCTGGATGACCGAGCCGACGGTGGCGGCGCTGTCGAGATTGGCATTGGTGTTGCCGGCCGCGACGCCGACCACGGTTGCGCCGTCGGCGCCCTTGGTGTCGGCGCCGGCCGCATTGCCGTCGCTGCCCGCGCCGGTCATGACGTTGCCGCCGATCGAGGCGAACGAGCCCGCAGGCACGGCATCGGTGTCGGCGACCGCGGTCGGCACGTCGTCGACGATGTTGACGGAGAGCGTGCCGGTGGCGTTCTGGCCGTCCTGGTCGGTGAGCGAGACGGT
>NZ_JARTVP010000004.1:269982-499493 GCF_029625865.1 Mesorhizobium sp. WSM4887 | reverse complement strand
ATGCAAAAGCACGCGACGCGCGAACCGAGTTCGCAAATGCAACTTGACACCTCAGATAGTCGCTCATCCGTCGCCTTCGGCGACACCTTCTCCCACAAGGGGAGAAGGAAAGAGGCGCTAAATCCCCTCGCCATCCACCAGCGGCACGTCGTCGCCTTCCCAGGGGCTCGGCAACGAACCTCGCCCCGCCGTGGGCAGCGGCATCCAGCATCTGAGCTCCGGCTCGGCATACTCGACGACGCGTCCGGGCGATGAATCCGACGCCCGCCAGCCTTCCTCGCCGAACTGGTCGGCGCGCGACCAGTAGGCCATGTCGACCTCGGCCGGTCCCTGTTCGGACGAGCGCACCGTCACCAGGATGCGACTGCCGTCCCGCGGCGCGCTCGCCATGTTGCGCCAGTGGTCGGTCTCGTCCATGTGGTCTCCTCCCAAGAAGCTTCGTGGCAATAGTCGCCGCCCGCCGGGGAGGGGTCAACCCGAACTTGGCGCGAGACAGAAATATCGTTCACAGCTAATATGTTCGCCGACCGCAATCGGACGGACGACCATGGACGAAGGGTTGCCTCAAGCCACCCGTCTCGGGCCGGTCCATCTCAGGGTGACCGACATCCCGGCTGCCTTGATCGTCTGGCGCGACACGCTCGGATTGGCGGTCCTCGGCGAGGATGCCGCCACGGCGGAGCTCGGCGCCGGTGGGCGGAAGCTTATCGTGCTTCACGCCGGAGCGCGGATCGCCTTGCCGCAGAAATCGCGCGATCTCTTCCATGTCGCCATCCATGTGACGAGCCGCCGCGACCTCGCCCACACCGCCGCCCGGCTTAAGGCGTCCGGCTTGCGCTACAGCGCCCAGGACCACCTGGTTTCGGAATCGCTCTACGTTTCCGACCCGTCCGGCAACGGCATCGAGATCTGCTTCGACACGCCGGAACGCTGTCTGCGCCGCGAGGTGTCGGCCGATGGCCGCGTGGCGCTGATCGGCACCGACGGCAGCGCGCATTCCGGGCTCGAGCCGCTCCATCTCCCGGGCCTTTTGCGCGACCTCGGCAATTCCGGCCATGTCGAGCAGAGGATGGCGAAGAACGCCTTCATCGGCCACATCCATATGCGCGCCCGCGCGCCGGAAGAACTGATGGAATTCTATGTCGGTGTGCTCGGCTTCCGCCCGCACATCCAGTCGAGAAGTTTCGGCATGTTCGACTGCGGCACCGGGAGCCGGCCGCATATGGTCGCCTTCAACATCTGGGCGCGTGACGAGCTGCGCGAGCCGCCGCCGGGTGCCGCCGGCCTCGACCATTTCACGGTTGAGCTTGCATCGGTCGAGGAGCTGGCTGCGCTGGAACGCAGGCTCGATGCCGCCAACCTGCCGCCGAAAAAGATCGGCGGTGCCGTGGAGACCGCGGACCCGGAAGGCAATCGCTTGCGGTTCGTGCTTCGGGAAGGTTGATCGCGCCGCAGCGGACGATTGGGGAAGACAAGTGGGAGGAGGGGAGAATGACCATCAGGGTGATAGGAACCGGCTTCGGCCGCACCGTCACGGATTCGATGCGCGAGGCGCTGACCATGCTCGGCTTCGGCCCGTGCCATCACATGTCGGAGGTCATGGCGCATGCGGAGCAGAAGCGGCTCTGGCGAGCGCTCGCCCAAGGCGCCGCGCCGGATTGGGATCGGCTGTTTGCCGGTTATAAATCCTGCGTCGACTGGCCCTCGGTGCATTACTGGCGCGAGCTGATCGAGGCCTACCCCGAGGCGCGCGTCATCCTCACCTGGCGCTCGCCGGAAAGCTGGTGGGAGAGTTTCGCAAAAACCATCCTGCCGGCCGTCATTGACAGCCAGGATCAGGAGTCGTTGGGCGTCGCCCTTGTCACGAAGCAGGTTTTCGGCGGCCGTCCGCAGGACCGCACGCATGCGATTGCCGTCTATGAGGCCAATATCGAAGCGGTGCTGAAGACGGTGCCGGCCGAGCGCCTGCTGGTTCACAAGCTGGGCGACGGCTGGGCGCCGCTCTGCGCCCATCTCGGCGTTCCGGTGCCGGACGAGCCCTATCCCAACCGCAACACCACGAAGGAGTTCCGGACGGCGCTTTCGTTGAATTGAAGGGAAGGGAGGGGAATAGGGGAAAAAGGTATTGGCATCCGATGTGCGGAGTTCACGAAGTCTGATCTTCCCTACTCCCCTACTCCCCTACTCCCCTATTTCCGTTCCGCAGGAAGGAACACCACCATGACGAGCCATTTGGACACCACCTTCCTGACCGCCTCGCAACTGGCGGCGGCGATCCGCGAGGAGAAGGTCGGCGCTGTCGAGGCGATGGAGGCGCAGCTTGCCCGCATCGCTGTCGTCAACCCGCTGCTCAACGCCATCGTCACCCTCGACGAGGAGGCGGCCCGCGCCGGAGCGAAGGCCGCGGATATGGCGGTCGCGCGCGGCGAGGCCGTCGGTCCGCTCAACGGTGTGCCGGTCACGCTGAAGGACGGCCATGCCACAGCCGGCATGCGCACCACCGTCGGTTTGGAAGCCTTTGCCGATCATGTCCCGCCGATGGACAGCACGATTGCCGCGCGGCTGCGCAAGGCCGGCGCTATCATCATCGGCAAGACCAACGTGCCGCCCCGGCTGCGCGACCTGCAGACCGACAATCCGATCTTCGGCCGCACCGTCAATCCGTGGGACGTTACCCGCACATCCGGCGGCTCCAGCGGCGGCGCGGCGGCCGCGGTCGCCGCCGGGCTGGTGCCGCTCGAGATCGGCAGCGATGCCGGCGGCTCGATCCGGATGCCGGCGCATCTGTGCGGCGTCTATGGCTTCAAGCCGACGCAGGCGACGGTGCCGATCACCGGCAGCTACGCCGATCCGCCCGACATGCCGCGCAGCTTCCGCCTGCTGTTCGACATCGGGCCTTTGGCCCGCGACGTCGACGATCTCATCCTGGCCCACCGCATCATCGCCGGCGCCGACGGTCTCGACACCGAAGTGCCGCCGGTAGCGACGGACGAGGCGCCGGAGCCGTCGCTGGGCAAGCTCAGGGTTGCCTTCGCGCCCGAATTTCCCGGAGTGCCGACCGCGCTCGACATCGCCGACGCGATCGCCGGCTTCGCGGGTGCCATCGAGGTCGGCGGCGCGCGGGTAGGGCAGGCATTGCCGCAGCACGATTTCGCCGCCGAGCGGGCGCTGTTTTCCGATCTCATCACCTGGTATTCGCAGGTCTTCCGGCAGCCGCGCGAAACCTCGCCCTCGCTGGCCGCCTATCTCGAGGCGCTCAACCGGCGCGACGAATTCATCGCTGCCTGGGAGCGCTTCTTCGACGGGTGGGACGTGCTGGTCTGCCCGGCGATGATGTGCACGGCCTTCCGCCACCGCGAGATGGGGGCGCCGATCCCCGTCGACGGCGTCGAGACGCCCTACTGGAGCGCGCTCAGCCATGCCTGCCGCTTCAACCTGACCGGGCATCCGGCCGCCGTCATTCCGATCGGTGTCGACGGGGAGGGCCTGCCGATCGGCGCCCAACTGGTCGGCCGCCGCCATTCGGACATGAAGCTGCTGGCCGTGGCGAAAGCGCTGGCGCGTCTCACCGACGGTTTCGTCAGGCCACCGGGATTGTGAGCGCGTGGAAACGGCGGGCTGCCTGAAAGACCAAGGGCCGCCGCCCCAGGCTCACACATGCACGTCGCCGAACGACAGTTCGCCGTCGTCGGCGCGTATCAGAAAGGCGGCGGCAAGCATCGCGAGATAGAACACGATGACGCCGCAGACCACCACGACGCCCGGGATGGGACCGAGCGTCGCCACGCGAAAGGTGTCGAGCAGCGAGGCGCTGAAGCCGATCGGCGAGCCTTCGCGCTGCAGGCTGGGCGTGGTGATCTTCAACACCCAGGCAAGCATCAGGATCGTGTACATGAAGACGTAGTTTCGGCGCAGCCTCCGGACCAGCGCCGCGCGCTGCGAGATGAGGAAGCGCGGCGAGCGCAGGCCTTCGCCGAGGATGGCGAGCCAGTTGGAGGCGAAGTCCGGCTGCGGCGAAAAAATCTGCGCGAAGTAATAGCGCTCGAACTGACGCACCCGCGCCCGATAGACGTCGAAGAACCGGTAGCGCCGCGCTTCGATCCATAGAAGCAGCGTGATGAGCAGCATGGCGAAGAGCAGCACGCCGTGATGCGCCGAAGGCGTCGACAGCGACACGGACAGCATCGCCGCCACCACGGTGATTGCCCAATTGCTGGTGCGGTCGAGCCGGTCGCGCCAACCCGCCATGCGCGCGATCTCGGCGCGGTGGAAATGCGACATGGTGGTTGCGAATTCGGAGGAAGTGAGCTTCAGCGCGAACGCATCGGAGCCTCTAGGCGGCGCCGCTGCTTCGGCTGGCTTTACGGTCTGGACCTGCGACATCCCCTTGCCACGTGCCTCCCGCCGTGGCCGGCCGTTGAGCCGGCCACACCCCATATAGCACAATGTGGGGCCGGCAGAAATGTTCCTGCTGACGCTCTCCGACGGAAGCTCTTATGCGCTCAGCCAGACCCGTTCGGCCACTCGATGATCGCTGAGCAGGAAGTTGGGGTTGGGAACGAAACCCCTTACCTCCTGGCGCGCCGCGTCGATCCAACTGGCGAAGGCCGGGATGATGGTCGGGCACTCGTCATGGATCATCTGCTGCAGCTCGAAATAGACCTCGCGGCGTTTTGCCGGATCGGCCAATGAGCGCGACTCCGTCAGCTTTCTGTCGAAGCTGTCGTTCTTCCAATGCGTTTCGTTCCACGGCGCGCCCGAGGCGTAGACGGAGGAAAACATCATGCTCGCCGACGGCCGCCCCGCCCAGAAGGAAGCCACCCATGGCTTCTTCAGCCACACGTCGCTCCAGTAGCCGTCGTCGGGCTCGCGCTTGACATTGATGGTGATGCCGGCGGGCTTGGCCGATTGCGCGAAAAGCTCGGCCGTGTTGACGGCCTGCTCGAACGCCACGGGGGCGGCGTGCAGTTCGAGCGTAAGATCGCTCTTGCCGGCTTTCTTGAGGTGGAAACGGGCCTTGTCGGGATCGTAGCCGCGCTGCGCGATGTTCGGATTGAAGCTCGGATCGCTGGCAGCGATCGGATGATCGTTGCCGACCCGTCCGAAGCCGGCCATCAGCAGCTTCACCATCTGCTCACGGTCGAGCGCGTGCTTGAGCGCCAGCACGACATCGGGGCTGTTGAACGGCTCCTTCGTGGCGTCCATCGGCAGCGAGAAATGCTGCTTGCCTTCGGTGACCAGCAGATAGGCGCGCGGGTCCTTCTTGAGCAGCGGTGCGATCTTGTAGTCGATGCCGTTGACGATGTGCACCGAGCCGCCTTGAAGAGCCGAGACGCGCGCCGCGGCGTCGTTGATCACCACCGACTCGACCGTATCGACATGGCCGCGATCGCTGCGCCAGTAGGTCTCGTTGCGTGCGGCCGTGGCGTGCACGCCCGGCTGGAAGGCGGTGAGCTTGAACGGACCGGTGCCGACCGCTTTCGACCAGTCGGCGAAGCCTGCCGGCACCATTGCGAAATGCAGATCCGACAGCACATAATCCATATCGGGATTTGACGATTTGAGCAGGATCTCGACTTGCGTCTGCCCGGCCTGAGATTGAGGATCCAGCGCTTGTTGCCGTGGCTGGCTTCCCAGCTTGCCGCGAGCTCCGGCGCCGGCTTGCCGTCATCGCCGATCTCCACCAGCGTGTTGTAGACCTGGCGCGACACGTTGATGGAAAAAGTGCCGATCAGCTGCGTGGGGTCCAGCGTGTCGGCGGAGCTGCCGCCGTTGAGGCCAAGGCGCAGCGCGCCGCCCTTGCGCGGTATGTGGAAACGCCGCCGTGGCGAAGGCAGCCGCAGCGGCCGTCTTGATGAAGCTGCGGCGGTTCATGCTGTCCAGGCTCGAGAAGACGCTTCTGTCGTTCATGTCATTCTCCCATTGGTTCAATAGGCGCCAAGGACTTCGTTGACCATCAGCGGCTGTGGCGGCAGGCGCCGGTCGAGAACCGCGCTCAGCGCGCGCGCCTGCGCGCCGAGTGCTCGCTCGGGAAACAGGTTCCAGTGCTCCCGGGGGTCTTCGCGAAGATCGAACAGCTCCCCCCACGCCGGCTGGTTGGGATAGCGGGTGAACCGCCACTCCTTGGAGATGATCGACTGGTTGTAGAGGCAGGGGTCACGTCGCGGATGATATTCACCGAACAGGAAGTCGCGGACGTCGGCGACCCGGCCGTCGATCAGCGGCTTGAGATCGGTGCCGTCGGTCGCGGGCGCCGGCAGGCCGAGCAGCGATGCGATGGTCGCGAACAGGTCGAGGTGGCTGGTCAGCGCATCGAGGCTTGTTCCGGCGCGGATGCCTGGACCGCTAAGAACCAGCGGGACCTGCAGCAGTTGTCGGTAGGGCGGTGGCCCCTTGCGCAGCAGCCCGTGGTCGCCGAGCAACTCGCCATGATCGGCGGTAAACAGCACGAAGCTGTCGTCGAGCACGCCAACGTCGTCCAGTGCGACGAGCAGCCGCCCGACGGCATCGTCGATCATCTGGATCATGCCATGCGTGTGGGCGATTGCGATGGCCAGCGTTTCGTCGGAGATATCGTCGGTGCGCAGGAGGAAGCCCTGCTCGCGCGGCTGCTCGCCGGAGGCGATGTAGGGCACTTTGGTCGGATCGTCGCCTTCGCCGAGGTAGGCCGGCATCCGCTCCAGCTCGCCCGCCCGGATGGTCGGCGTGGGCATCAGCTCCGGTCGGAACAGGTCGCAATAGGGCCGGGGCGGGGCGAAGGGGTGGTGCGGGTCCGGAAACGAGACGAACAAGCCGAACGGCTCTGCCTGCTTGCCCTGGCGCTCGATGAAGTCGATCGCCCGATCCGCGATCCAACTGGTGTAGTGCAACTCGGGCGGCACCGCGCTTTTCCAGACTTCGTTCAGATCCGCCCGGCTGTCGGGACTGGCGTCGGGCTCGTAGAGGTCCACCACTTCGGGGTGGTTGCGCTTGAGCCAGGCGGCGTAGTGGCCGGCGCGAGTGGCTTCGTTGGTTTCGCCCATGACGAGGTCGACGGCATCGAAGCCGAAATAGGGACCGTGCCAGTCCTCGCAGCCCGGCCTTTCCCAATAGGCAAGCGATTCCGGCATGTCGCGTTCGACGGGCGCGAGCAGTGGCTGAAAGTGCAGCTTTCCGACGCCTTTTGTGGCGTATCCGGCAAGCGACAGCGCCTGCCACAGATTAGGGAGCCGATCGTCGAGCGCCACGCCGTTGCGCCACAATCCGTGATGGCGTGGATAGAGCCCTGTTGCCATGGTCGCTCGGCTTGGCGAGCAAATCTGGTTAGGCGTGAAATGCCGATGGAAGGTTGCGCCGCGCGCGGCGATGCGGTCGATGTTTGCGGTATGGGCGACGCGGTTGCCGGTGACCGAGAGCGCGTCGTAGCGCATCTGGTCGGCACAGATGAAGATGACATTGGCTCGCTTCACGACGGCTCCGTCCGTTTCTGCCAAGCTTGCAGCTAGGGCCCGAAACGCAGCGAAATCAAAGATCAAGATTTTGGTCCGGTATGTGCTAATCCTATACCGGGAGGAAGAGATGCGTTTTTCCGGGCTCAGCGTTCGTCAACTGGAGGCCTTCGAGGCAACGATGGTGGCCGGCTCCGTGTCGGGCGCTGCGATCGCGCTCAACGTCTCGCAGCCGAGCGTCAGCCGGCTGCTGCAGGAGCTGGAGATCGACACCGGCCTCAGCCTGTTCGATCGATCGCACGGTCGGCTGGTTCCGACCGAGCAGGGCCTGCTGTTCTACGGCGAGGTCGGCAAGACCTTTCATGGCGCGCGCAATCTGATCATGGCGGCGCAGGAAGATCAGGGAACTGAAGCGCGGCGTCGTGCGCATCGGCACGCTGGCGGCGATGTCCTTCAACATCGTGCCGGATGCGATCCAGCAGCTTCGGACGCGCCTTCCGGAGGCAAGGACCACCATCGCGGTGCGCAGCTCGACGGAGATCGTCTCCTCCGTCGCCTCGCGCCTGACCGACGTCGGCCTGGTGGACGCGGGCGTTTCTTTCCTGGACGCCAAATGCGTCGCCACTTTCGAACGCAATAGCGTCTGTGTCATGGACCAGAAGCATCCGCTCGCCGAGAGCGAACGGGTCCGGCTGGAGGATTTTTCCCGCTATCCGTTCGTATCGCTGGGCGAGCTCTATTTCCGGCGCAGCCGCGACGGCGCGAGGCTGCTCGAAGTGACCGCGGCCAACACCGTCGCCGACATCTTCCAGTCGTTCTTGGCTTTGCGCTGGTCAGGCGCGGCCCCTCGCTGGCTGTGGTCGATCCGTTCACTGCAGGCTTCTATTCCGAGTTCGGACTGGCACTCAGGCCAATCCAGTTCGACATTCCGTTTCGCATCTCGATCATCGTCAATGATCGGTCGGCGACGGGGGCGGCGGCCAGCAAGGTCATCGAGGCGATGACCGATCTGATCGGCCGTTAATCATCATTGCCGGTCGCCAGCCGTGGATCCTGCCTATCGCTGAGCGGCTGATATGGGAAACGGCACCACTTCGGCCTCGGGCCGGGCATAGAGGGCGGTCGCGACCGCCTCGATCACAAGGTCGAGCGCCGCAAGCGCCGTGCGGCTGGTCTCATCGTCGCCGCGCAGATAGTGGCAGGCCCTGTCGAGGTGCAGGTGGGCGGCGGCAAAGTCGCTTTTCATTAGCTTCTCCTTATTGCCCCGCCGTGCTGCGACCATGCGTGAGTCGCTTTACCGACAAGCAAAGATCGGCGGCGGCATTTGAATCGAATTGTACGCGAGGCCGAAGCTGCTTGAGAGAGGCGGCCGGCGCCGGAGTTGCCACTCTCTCGCGTTGTGAAGGAGACGTTCGGCAGGGCCGAGGGGGCGCTGTCCCGCCGGCATCCCAGCCCTTGCAGGCACCTCCATCACGGTTAAAAGTGGCCTGCTTTGGAGATAGGTTGAATCGACGTTGGCTCTCCACGGCGCCCCCTCCGTCCTGCCGGACATCACCCCCACAACGGGAGAGAGTGGCAGTTCCACCGCCGTGCAACCGATGCATGTGCGAAACCGTTGTGGGGAGGATAATCGAGGGGTGCGGCAATTGTCCTTCATGCCCAACCGGCGACGGCCGGTTTCTCTCGCGCTTGCGGCGGCGGCGCTTGCATCGATGCCGGCCGCCGCCTTCGCCGCCGAAAAAACCGGCATGTCGAGCGAAGGCATCTTCGTTCTCGAAGTCATTTTGCTGCTCGTCGTCGGCCGAGGCATCGGCGAATTGCTGGAGCGCCTCGGCCAGCCGGCGGTGATGGGACAGCTGATCGGCGGCATCCTGCTCGGGCCCTCGCTGCTCGGCTGGCTGTGGCCCGCGGCCGAGCGGCTGGTCTTTGCCGGCGATGCCGCGCAGAAGTCGATGATCAACGCCATCGCCCAGTTCGGCGTGCTGATGCTTCTGCTGCTGACCGGCATGGAGACGGACCTGAGGCTGGTGCGCCGCGTCGGCCGCGCCTGCTTTTCCATCTCCGCCACCGGCGTCGCCGTGCCTTTCGCACTCGGCTTCGTGGCCGCGCAGTTCATGCCGGCCTCGCTGCTCGCCACCGGCAGCGAGCGCATCGTCTCCGGCCTGTTCCTGGGCACGGCGCTTTCGATCTCCTCGGTCAAGATCGTCGCCATGGTGGTGCGCGAGATGAACTTCATGCGCCGCGACCTCGGCCAGATCATCGTCTCCTCGGCCATCATCGAGGACACGATCGGCTGGGTGATCATCGCCATCACCATCGGCATCGCCACGCATGGCCGCATCGAGCTCGCCAGCCTCGCCTTCACGCTCGCCGGCGTCGCCGCCTTCATGGCCTTTTCCTTCACGCTCGGCCGCCGCATCGTCTTCGATGCCATCCGCTGGACCAACGACACCTTCCGCTCGGAATACGCAGTGGTCACCGTCATCCTCGCCATCATGGGCGGCATGGCGCTGGTTACCGACTTGATCGGCGTGCATACGGTGCTTGGTGCCTTCGTCGCCGGCATATTGGTCGGCGAGTCGCCGATCCTGTCGCGTCACATCGAGGGGCAATTGCGCGGCGTGATCACGGCACTCTTCATGCCGGTCTTCTTCGGCGTCGCCGGTCTCTCAGCCGACCTGACAGTGCTCGTCGATCCCGAGCTTGCACTGCTCACCGTGGCGCTGGTGGCGATCGCCAGCCTCGGCAAGTTCGGCGGCGCCTTCATCGGCGCGGAGGTCGCGGGCATGAGCCGCAGCGAGGGCATTGCCGTCGGCTGCGGCATGAATGCGCGAGGCTCGACCGAGGTCATCGTCGCCTCGATCGGTCTGTCGATCGGCGTGATCTCGCACACGCTTTTCACCATGATCGTCACCATGGCCGTCATCACCACCTTGGCCATGCCGCCGACGCTGCGCTGGGCGCTGGGGCGGCTGCCGATGGGGGAGGCGGAAAAGAAAAGGCTGGAGCGCGAGGAGGTCGACCAGCGCGGCTTCATCACCAATCTGGAGCGGCTGCTGGTGGTGGTCGACGAGGGCGTCGTCGGCCGCTTCGCCGCCTACCTCGCCGGTGTCATCGGAGCCGGCAAGCCGACGACCGTGCTCCGTACAAGCGGCGAAAGCGAAGCCGACCCCGTCGAGGCGGCGCATCTGGACGAGATCGAGAAAGGCGCTGAGCAGGGCCGCGAGGCGGCGAAGGAAGCCGACGAGGAGCCCGCGCATGAAGCCCCCCTCACGCGCCGCCCGCATGACGCTCCGCTCTCCGCCGAGGCGGTCGCCAAGGAGGCGCGCAAGGGCTACGGCATGCTGCTCATCGGCCTCGGCCGAGCGGTGACCGCGAAGGGCGGCTTCTCGCGCCGGCTCAACGAGGTCGCGGGCGCCTTCGAGGGCCCGCTCTGCCTAGTGCTTAAGCCGGCCGGCGTCGGCCGGCAGATGCCGCGCCTTGGGCCGGGATCCGGCAGGATCCTGGTGCCGGTCAACGGCACGGCGAATGCGCGCCGCGGCGCGGAACTCGCGCTTGCCGTCGCCTCCGTCACCGGCGCGCCGGTCAAGGTCCTCTATGTCGCGCGTCCGGGTCGCGACGAACCGCGCGACACCGTCTCGCATCGCCGCAGGGAGGCTGTGCTGAAGGACATTGTCGCGCTTGCCGACCGTTATGGCGTCGAGATCGAGACTGCCATCCGCTCGAGGGCCGCCGCCGCCGATGCCATTGCCCGTCAGGCGGGCAGGAACGTGGCGCTGATCGTCATGGGCGTGGCGCGGCGGCCGGGCGAGGAACTCATCTTCGGCGAGACGACGAGCGGCGTGCTGCAGCGCTGCCCATGCCCGGTGATGCTGATCTCCGACGCGCGGCTGCGCCGCGACGACGAGGGCAGGGAGGCGCTGAGGTCAGGTACGGGCACGGGCTGAGGGCAGCTTCGGCCTGACGGTTCCAATGGCTGACGGCCGCACTTCACTTGCCTTCGAAAAAGCGATGGATCGCGGCGTCCAGCTTGCCGATGAGTTCGGCGTTGCGCGTGCTGCCAGCCCAGATCAGCGCATTGAGCCGCATGTCCTTGTTGAGGAAGTTCACCTTGCGGGATTCCAGCAGATATTGCGCGACTTCGAAGTGGCGTCCCTTGATCGCCTCGATGAGCGCGCTGTTGCGTCCCGTCTTGTCGGCGAGATTGACGTCGGCGCCATGCTCGACCAGCAGCTTGACGATATCGAGATGCCCGTTCCTTGCGGCTTCGATGAGCGGCGTCCTGCCGTAATAGTCGGCGCGGGCGTCGATATCGATCTGCGGATGCTTCAGCAGCGCCCGGATACAGGCGAGGTGACCCCTAGCCGCAGCCAGGCTCAATGGTGTGCTCTTCCATTTGTTTCTGCAGTTCACGTCGACCGCCGGGTGGCCGATCAAAGTTTCGAGCACGGCGGTGCGGCCGTTATGCGCCGCGAGGTGCAGGCTTGACCAGCCGTCTTCATCGGTCTGGTTGATATCCGCGCCCGCTGCGAGCTCCGCGCGCGAGGCTTCGGCATCGCCGCTCTCGGCCGCGACCAGCAGGCGGGACCAATTCCTTGTTTCTGCGGCTTCCAGGCCTGTGTCCACTGCAATATTCCCGACCACGGATGGCGCCGGCCCGGCCGGCATTCAGATGCAGCGTCTTCTCTCGCGGAGAGTTTCACACTCGCCGTCGTCGGGCAATGGATTTCGCGTCGGCGGTGCGGGCAACTCGAGGGGAGATGCCGGCAGGGCAGGTCCGAGCGTGGATCGCCGGCGCCCCATGCGACGGAGAGGGGCGTCGGCGCTTGACGCGCCGCGACCCCCTCTGTCGCCTTCGGCGACATCTCCCCCTCGAGGAGGGAGATTCATCTCGCTATGCCATCTGCAGCCGCTGCCGGCTCGGCTGCGGCGGGAAGGCGATCGCGATGCCGGCGGCGCCCAGGCCGACCAGCGCCGAGCCGATGAACAGCCAGGAATAGCTGGCATAGGCGTCGTAGATCATGCCGCCGGCGAGCGGGCCGAACGACATGCCGAGGCTGGAGAGCATGGTGGCGGCGCCGAACACCGTGCCGATGATGCGCGGCCCGAAATATTCGCGTGCCAGCACCGCATAGAGCGGCATGACGCCGCCATAGGTGGCGCCGAAGATGACGGCCAGCACGTAGAACTGCTCGAGCCGGCCGACCGCGAGATAGGCGGCGATCACGGCGGCCTGGATGGCAAGGCCGGTGATCAGCACCGGCTTGACCCCCAGCCGGTCGCCGAGCACGCCGTAGAGCAGGCGTCCGCCAAGGCCGGCAAGGCCCTCGACGCTATAGATCGAGACGGCAGCCATCGGCGCAACGCCGCAGGCCATCGCATAGCTGACCATGTGGAAGATCGGCCCCGAATGCGCCGCGCGCAGCAGGCGAAGAAGGTCATGCCCAGCACCAGGAACTGCGGCGAGCGCAGCGCCTGGCCGACGCTCATGCCGGGGTCGTCGGCGGCACGCGCCGGCATGCCGCCGTCGGCCGCCGCGCCGGCCGCCGGCGGCTGGCGTACCAGGAAGACGGCGGGCAGCAGGAGCACCCAGGCCATGACGCCGATGTCGAACATGGCGGTCCGCCAGTCATAGGCCGAGATCAGCCAGCGGGCGAAGGGCGAGATGGTCATCGGCGCCACTCCCATGCCGGCCGAAACCAGCGACACGGCAAGGCTTCGGTTGGTGTCGAACCAGGCGGTGGTGAGCGCGATCATAGGCGCGAAGAACGCGCTGGCCGCCAGCCCGACGATCACGCCGTAGCTGAGCTGGAAGATCAGCAGCGAGTTGGCGCGGCTCGCCACCACCAGCGCCAGCCCGAGCAGCACCGCGCCGGCAAGCACGACGGGGCGGGCACCGACGCGGTCATAGATCGCGCCCCAGGCGAAGCCGCCGATGCCCATCACCAGAAAATTCAGCGTCATGGCGCTGGAAATGCCGGCGCGCGACCAGCCGGTGTCGATCGACATCGGCTCGAGAAAGATCGCCAGCGAGAACATCGCGCCGAGCGCCACACAGGTCATCAGCGCGCCGGCCGCGACGATGACCCAACGATAGGAAGGATTCATGATTTTCTCCCGTGCCCAACGGCATCCTGTTTGATGCGGCACGGTTTTTCCAGGTCCATCGCGCCGCTTGCGCCCGAAGGACGCCGCTGCGGACACCGATCCTACAATCTGGTTGCATTTTTTATCCGGATTTTTGGGGGATGTTGGCCGATCGCCTTATGCTGGCGTTCCTTCACACCCCCTCTGTCCTGCGGGACTGTCCGACAGGACAGAGGGGGGTGCCTCGCGCCGACCCTCTTTAACTGTCAGCAGTCTTCCGCACCCACATTGACCATGTACCAGGCCCTTCTAGATTGAGCCGCAGCAGTCGGGAGGAGGCAACACGCCATGCAACTATATCGCGGCCGGCTCATCGACCACCTTCATCTGGTGGTGCGCGACGTCAAGGCGAGCCGGCGTTTCTACGGCGCGGTGCTCGAGGTGCTGGGCGTCCCGATCGGCGGCGAGGCCGAGGATTACTTCTGGGCGGACGAACTGTTCGTTTCCAGCGCCGATAGCCGTGCGGCCCAGGGCGTGCTGACCGGCCGTCACCATCTCGCCTTCCAGGCCAAGGACCGCGCCATGGTCGACTCCTTCTACCAAGCGGGCCTCGCCGCCGGCGGCAAGGACAACGGCGCGCCGGGCGAGCGTCCCTACCACCCCGGCTACTACGCCGCCTTCCTGCTCGACCCCGACGGCAGCAACATCGAGGCGGTGTTTCATGGCGAGGCGAAGCGTAGTGCGCCGGCGGTGGAGGTGAGTTTTTAGCGCGGCGGCGGGCGCCGTTATCTCCCCCCTAGCGGCCCCTAGCTAGCGGGGGAGAAAGCGCGACGCACCACCCCCTCGGCTACTTGCTCGCCACCCCGTCGGAGCATCGGGGCTGGGCATCGACGGGCATGAGTTCGAAACCGGCGGCGATGAGTTGCAGCTTCGTTTTCTCGAAATGCCGCTTGGCGCCGCTGTCGATCGCGGCCGGTGCTATCCCGTCACCAATCCGGACGCCATCCGCGTCATCCGCGAGGCTGCCATGCTGGTGCCGATCCGCTAAAATCCATCGATAGGGGGGTGCCTCGTGCAATGGCCATGACCGCCAAAGCGAACGCTATTCCTTCACCGCGCCCGTCATCGAGGAGACGTAGTGCTCGACGAAGAACGAATAAAGCACCACCACCGGCAGCGAGCCGATCAGCGCGCCCGCCATCAGCGCTCCCCATTCGTAGACGTCTGAGCGGACGAGCTCGGTGAGCACGCCGACTGGCACCGTCTTCTTCTCCGACGACTGGATGAAGGTCAGCGCGTAGATGAATTCGTTCCAGGACAGCGTGAAGGCGAATATGCCGGCCGAGATCAGACCGGGCACCGAAAGCGGCAGCACGATCTTGGTCAGGATCTGCCAGCGGGTGGCGCCGTCGATAAGCGCGCATTCCTCCAATTCGAAGGGGATCGAACGGAAGTAGCCCATCAACAGCCAGGTGCAGAACGGGATCAGGAAGGTCGGGTAGGTGAGGATCAGCGCGAAGGGCGTGTCGTAGAGACCGAGGTTGAACACCATCACCGACAGCGGGATGAACAGGATCGAGGGCGGCACCAGATAGGCGAGGAAGACGGCAAGGCCGACCTGGCGGGCGCCGGAGAACCGCAGCCGCTCGATCGCGTAGGCGGCGAGCACCGCAGCCGCCAGCGACAGGAAGGTGGCCGCCGTCGATATGATCACCGTGTTGAGCAGCCAGCCGGGGTAGGAGGTTTCCAGGAGCAAATAGCGTATGTGCTCCAGCGTCGGATGCACGACCCAGAACGGATTGTAGTTCACATAATCGGTCATCTCGACATTGGGCTTAACCGCCGTGATCGTCATCCAATAGAATGGAAACAGCAGCACGATGAGAAACACCAGCAGCGGCAGATAGACCGTGACCACCCGGCGCGGCAGGCTCTGCAGGTAGCCCATGCCGCCTTCGTCGGTGTCCAGGCGCTCGACTTCTCTGATCGCGGCCATATCAGTCTCCGCCGCCTTGCTGCCACCTGCGCCGTTGCAGGCCGAAATAGCTGAACAGGATCGCCGCCAGCAGGAAGGGGATCATGGCGACCGCGATTGCCGCGCCTTCGCCGAGCTGGCCGCCGGCAATGCCGCGCTGGAAGGACAAGGTCGCCATCAGGTGGGTGGCGTTCACCGGCCCGCCGCGGGTCAGCACATAGATCAGCTGGAAATCGGTGAAGGTGAAGAGCACCGAGAAGGTCATGGTGATGGCGATGATGGGCGTCAAAAGCGGCAGCGTCACATGGCGAAACAACTGCCAGCGGCTGGCGCCGTCCAGCGTGGCGGCTTCATAGAGCGACTGCGGGATGGTCTGCAGGCCGGCAAGCAGCGTGATGGCGACGAACGGGATGCCGCGCCAGACATTGGCCGCGATGACGGAAGCGCGCGCGTTGGTCGGATCGCCAAGGAAGTTGATGCGGTGGTCGATCAGCCCCATCTGCTGCAGCGCCCAGGACAGGATCGAGAACTGCGAATCGTAGATCCACCAGAAGGCGATGGCCGACAGCACCGTAGGCACCACCCAGGGCAGCAGCACCACCGCGCGGAAGAACGACTTGAAGGGCAGCTTCTCGTTGAGGATGAGAGCCAGCCAGAGGCCGAGCACGAATTTCAGGATCGAAGCGCTGACCGTGTAGAGCACGGTGTTGAAGACCGACAGCCAGAACACGCTGTCGCTCCAGAGATATTCATAGTTCTCGACACCGATATAGATGCCGGGCCGGCCGATGCGTGTGTCGGTGAAGCCAAGCCAGACGCCGAGTCCCAGCGGATAGGTGAGAAAGACCAGGAGCAGCGCCGCCGCCGGCAGCATGAAGCCGAGACCAAGAGTGTTCCGGCTCTCGGCAAGTCGCGAAAGCATCGACGGACGCCGCTGAACGGCAACGGATGACACGGCCATGGGCGCGGATTCCTCGCAACATGCGGTGGAGTGGTGGTGGCCGCGTGGTCCTTCCGTGCCCCGGAAGATCCCGACGCGGCCACCCTTGCTTCAGGTGCCCGGCAGGATCAGACGCGATAATAGCGGTTGGCGCGCTTTTCGGCCTCTTCCATCGCCTCTTGCGGCGTCGCCTGTCCCGTCACCGCCTTGGCGAACATGTCGACCAGCACATAATCGGCCATGGTCGCGGCCGAGGCATAGCCGAGCGGCCCGGCATAGCCGTTGGGTCGCAGCGTCGCCGAAGCTTTCGCGTAAGCGGCATTGTTCGGGTCGGCCTTCCACACCGGATTGTTGTCGAAAGCCTTCAGCGTCTGGCAGCAATAGCCGGCCGACGACGTGATCCAGTCCGACATCTGCGGGTCCTCGAACATGAACTGCAGATAGGCTTTGGCCGCATTGGGGTAGGGCGTGTAGTTGAAGATGACGGCTGTGGTCACCTGGAACAGCTCGACCGATTTCCCGACCGGACCGATCGGCAGATTGGTGGTGCGGATGTCCTTGGCTATCTCGGCCAGCTTCGGGTCGTTGTCCTTGTTGACCTTGGCGGTGTTGTAGGCCGAGATGCCGTTGGCGATCACGCTTATTTCGCCGGCCAGGAAGGCGCGGTTGTTGTTGACGTCGAGCCAGCTTTCCGTGCCGGGGATGAAGGTCTTGTAGAGCTCCTGCGCATACTGGATCGCCTTCAGCGTCTCGGGGCTGTTGATCGTCACCTTGCCGGCTTCGTCGACCATCTGGCCGCCATGGCTCCATAGCAGCCAATGCGCATAGTTGTTGCCGTCGCCGACGCCGTGGCCATGGGTGAACCCGGCGGGATGGCCCTTTGCCTTCAGCGCCTTGCACAGGTCGAGGAAACCCGCCGTGTCCTTCGGGAATTCCGAGAAGCCGGCCTCCTTCACCCAGCTTTCGCGATAGACGATGGCGTTGCCGATGGTGGCGAGCGGCAGGCCGAGGAACTTGCCCTCGCGCGTCGCATACTGCTTCGGGCCGTCGTGCCAGCCGCCATACTTCTTGCCGAGATGGTCGCCGAGTTCGGTCACGTCGAGCAGCTTGTCGGGATATTGGTGCGGGTCGTCGAACCAGACGAACATCAGGTCGGGACCGGAGCCGACATTGGCGGCGACGGCCGCCTTGGGCCGGATGTCTTCCCAGCTCTCCTTGTCGACGCGCACCTCCACGCCGGTCGCCTCGGTGAACCGCTTCGTATTCTTCAGCCATTGGTCCTCGTCGCCCTGCACGAAAGGCGACCAGCGCAGCAGCCGGAGCTTGGCGCCTTCCTCCGGCTTGTAGGTCAGGCCCTCCTGGGCGAAGGCGCTCGAGCCGACGAAGCGGCTGCCCAAGGCCCCGGCGGCCGCGCCGGCGGTCGTGCGGATCACGTCGCGTCTGGTGAACTTCATGCTCGTCTCCTCCTGTGGGTTTCCTCGTTGCGTGGTCTATGGCGCCGCTTCGATCCGCTGGCCCGTTTCGCCGTGAAACAGATGAATGGGGCCGGGTTCCACCGACAGCCGGATGGTTTCTCCCGGCGCGAAGGAATGGCGTTCGCGGAAATTGGCGACGATATCCTCTCCGCCGGCCGTCCGGCCGATGATCTGCACTTCCGAGCCGGTCGGCTCGATCACCACCACGGTGACCGGAATGCCGTCCTCGGCCAGCCGCAGATGCTCGGGCCGAACGCCGAGCACGACGGCTTCGCCGTTGCCGATCGCGGGTGGTTTCGACAGAGGCACGGAGACGCCACCCGAGCCCCGGAACGACGACGGCGCGCCGTCATTGGCGAATGTGCCCTTGAGCAGGTTCATGGCCGGCGAGCCGATGAAGCTCGCGACGAAGAGGTTGTTCGGCCGGTCGTAGAGCTCGAGCGGCGGCCCGATCTGCTCGACGAGGCCGTCATGCATGACGACGATCTTGTCGGCCATGGTCATGGCCTCGATCTGATCGTGCGTGACATAGATCGTCGTGGTCTTCAGCCGCTGGTGCAGTTCCTTGATCTCGGCGCGCATCTGGACCCTCAGCTTGGCGTCAAGATTGCTGAGCGGCTCGTCGAACAAAAACACCTGCGGATTGCGCACGATCGCCCGGCCCATGGCGACGCGCTGCCGCTGGCCGCCCGAAAGCTGGCGCGGATAACGCGACAGAAGCGGCACCAGCCCGAGGATCTCGGCCGCCCGCTTCACCCCGGCATCGCTCTCCGCCTTGGCCACTCCCTTCAGCATGAGCGAGAACGCCATGTTCTCGGCAACGGTCATGTGCGGATAGAGCGCGTAGTTCTGGAAGACCATGGCCACGTCGCGCTCCTTCGGCGCAACATCGTTGACGACACGGCTGCCGATCGAAATATGGCCGCGGGAGATTTTTTCCAGCCCGGCAATCATCCGCAGAAGCGTCGATTTTCCGCATCCCGACGGCCCGACCAGCGTGACGAACTCGCCGTCCTCTATGTCGACGCTGACGCCGTGCAGGATCTGGGTGGCTCCGAACGACTTGTAGACATCGCCAATCGCGACAGACGCCATCGAACTCCTCCCGATGGTCCCTGCGGGTTTCGCGGGGAGCCGTTTCCAATCAAGGTGTGGCTGAAACGGATGCCGGCAAGCATCCACCACTGGCGTCGGCGACGTTTGCCCCAGCTCCCCCCGGGTCACGCGACTGTGAAACGGTAGCGCTACCAAACCCGCCTGTAAAGCTGCGGCGCATGCCCTTAGACTTTCGTCTCAAAGGACAAATGAGCCAGCCTGCCGTGAGCTAAGTCAATCCAGGGCCGTGCCGCGTGGCCGCCGATCAGTCGGTGAAGAGCGCTGAATGCGCATTAGCAAGTACTAAGGTGTAGATTTCAACCTAGCCGAGAAAGAGCCGACAGTGCCCGTTTCCGCGCAGACGGGATTGGCAGCTGTCCCATTCGAGATGCGGTAATGCTGATAGCGGTGCTTCCGGTGTGGCCCTGCTGCCACCGCGGGAAGGGCGCGGCCGCTCCTTGGCCGTGTTCACCCGCCGATCAGAAACGCCGCAATCAGCTTCTGCAAGTTCCCGCCCGGACCGAACTCGACCTTGTCGAAGTCGCGGCTGGCCCGGCGCTGCGCCTTGGAAAGCTGGTCGAGATAATTCGTCAGCTCCGCCCTGATCTTGGTGCAGCCGGGGTCGTCGGCAACGGTGAGGCCGGTGCTGAAGGCGACGATCTTGTCCACCATGTCGACGATGCCGGCGCCGTGGACCTTCTCGTGTGCGGCGAGGCCGTCGGCAAACGCGTCCCACCGCGCCTGCACGGCGGGGGCAAGTTTTGCGGCGGGCTTCGGCAACGTGTAGGTGATGATCAGCTTCGGGCGAGCGGTCTTCAGCACGCAGGCGTCGCCTTCAGTCTGATAATCGCGCTGCCAGGTCAGCTTGAAGTTGGTCTGCGCGATTGCCCGCCGCCCGTTACCGGCCGAGTCCCTGCCGATCACAGGGCCTTTCTCGCCGATCGAGACATAGAGCGCCTCCACGCTTTGTCCTGAGATCGCATAGGTCTCGACCTTCTCGCTCGGCTTCCATTGGGCGAGGGCGGGTGAGGAGAGGAGCAGGGCGGAAAGCAGCAAGACGGATTTCATGAGGACTCGGCAGAATTCCGGGACGAGCCTCCGTGCATAGCGGTTGTCGGGGTAAGAGCAAAGACCGCGCGGCGCTTTCTCCCACAAGGCGGAGACAACGCCGTCGGAACCCGCTCCACCCGTCCGCCGTTTCCTTGTCATCGTTCCGCCCCAGGGAGACAAGGATGACCCGCAACGAGATCATTTCCGTTCTTGGCCCTGTCGACGAGGCCGTCATCGCCGACGTCGCGCTCACCGGCGCCAGCCTCGAGGAATTGCGCGAGGCCTTCGCCTGGATCGGCGCCGACGAGGCGCTGATGAACGAGGGTCGCGCGATGCCGGGCGCCAGGGTAGCGCGGCTGATCGAGATTCTCGAACCGCCCGAGGACGAGGCCGAAGCGCCGAGCGGGACGGAGTAGAGCGCGAATCCTGATCTCCCCCCTTGAGGCCTGAGGGGTCGTCTCACGCAGATCGCCGACGTTGTATTCCTCCGCGCAACGCGCCGGCACTTCACGCGCAGCGATCGCTCCATCGCCGTCGGCGACATTTCCCGATAAGGAGCGAGATAAGACTCCGGCGCCTCGCTCGGCCATTCATCCGATTTCGCTCGGTGCACCCTGTCCCGCAAGTCTAGGTGATTCCCCTACTTGCTCCTCCGACACCTCGGGCATAGCTTCTTCCTGCCTTGGGGGAGGAGGCTGCCTTGGATACCAGTGTCGTCATTGTCGGCGCGGGACCGGCGGGGCTGGCTGTCGGGGCCTGCCTGAAGCGGGCCGGAGTCGATTTCATCATCCTCGAAAGGGCGAGCGAGCTGGCGCCGGCCTGGCGGCGGCATTACCGGCGGCTGCACCTGCACACGGTGAAGTCCTTCTCGTCACTCCCTTTCGTGCCGTTCCCGAAAAACCACCCACGCTACGTGCCGCGTGAAAAAGTGGTCGCCTATCTCGATGCCTATGCCGCGCGTTTCAGCCTGGAGCCGCGCTTCGGCGTCACGGTGAAATCGATCCGCCGGGCGGGCGAAAAAATCGTGGTCGAGACCGATGCCGGGCCTTTCAACGCCCGCAAGATCGTCATCGCCACCGGCAACAACGCAGAGCCGATAACGCCGGCCTTTGCCGGCATCGAAACCTTCAAGGGAGAGGTGCTGCACAGCGCCGCCTACACCGAGGCCACGCCCTATACGGCCAAGAACGTGCTGGTCGTCGGCATGGGCAACACCGGCGCCGAGATCGCGCTCGATCTTGCCGAGAGCGGCGCGCATCCGACGATCTCGGTGCGCAAGGGCGTCCACATCGTGCCGCGCCAGCTCTTCGGCGTGCCGATCCAGATGGTTGGCATCGCCAGCCGGCCGATGCCGCGGGCGCTGAACGACTGGATGTTCCCGAAAATCCTCGACCTGGCGCTGGGCAGGCTGGAGCGATACGGCATCGTCAGGCCGAAGGAAGGCATCCTCAAGCAGATCGACGCCGGCCGCATTCCGGTCATCGATGTCGGAACTGTAGCAGCGATCAAGGCGGGCAGGATCGGCATTCTCCCCGATATCGTCAGCTTCACCGAGGACGGCGCAACATTCGCCGGCGGGCAGGAACAAAACTTCGACGCCGTAATCTTCGCCACGGGCTACCGTCCTGGCTATGACGGCATCCTGCCGGCGGAGCTGCGGCCGGGGAAGAGTGGAGTGAATCCACTCGCGACGGCGCTGGGTGTCTACCTCGTCGGCTTCTACAATCCGGTCACCGGCCTGCTGCGCGAGATCGGCATCGAGGCGCAGGCGGTGGCGAGGGATATCGCGGGGTGAGGCGTGGCGGAACTGCCGATCTCCCCCCTTGAGGGGCAGATGGTCGGAAGACCAGAGGGGGTCGCAGCGCCTTACGCGGTCCGCCACGAACACGACGCTGACGATTTACGGGAGACGACCCCCTCTGTCGCCTTCGGCGACATCTCCCCCTCAAGGGAGGAAATCAAGGCGCATAAATCGGGTGGCGCCCGCGCACGCCCCATGCGAAGCCAGCCTGGCCAAGGAGGGACGCACCCATGCTCACGCTCTACGATTATCTGCCCTCGCAAAATGCCTGGAAGGTTCGTGTCCTGCTTGGCCTGCTCGGCATCGCTTATGAAACCCGCATTGTCTCGATCTTCGAGGGCGAGAGCCGTACGGAGGCCTTCCTGAAGCTCAATCCGGCCGGCGCCGTTCCCGTGCTCGCCGTGGAGAATGGGGCGGCGATCGCCGAATCCAACGCCATCCTCGCTTGCGTCGCGGAGGGGACGCCCTACCTGCCGGCGGACCGGCTCGCGCGCGCCAAGGCCATGCAGTGGCTGTTCTTCGAGCAGTACTATGTCGAGCCGGTCATCGGCTCGCTGCGCTTCTGGTCTCTGACCGGGCGGCTGGAGCGCAATCAGGCGATGGTGGCCGGCAAGCGTGAGGCGGGCGCCCGCGCGCTTGGCGCTCTCGAGCGCAGCCTGCAGGACACCCCGTTCCTTGTCGGCGGCTCGCTCACCATCGCCGACATCGCCGTCTATGCCTACGGCCATCGCGCCGAGGATTGCGGCTTTTCGCTTGCCGACTATCCGGCGGTCAGCGCCTGGATCGATCGGGTGAGCGGGACGATCGGCTCAGGCTATCCCGTGCATCCCTACAGCATCGACCCGCATTCGGGCGGTTGAGCGCCGGAACAGAAGGCCCGGGGAGGGCGTTTGCCCAACCGGTGCGCTGGTTCCGTCGACGAACGGCGCCGGCAGCGCCGGCCTGTTTTCCAGCAACTGACAATGGAGGCCAGGAATGGTTCGCACCGTCGCTCTCGCAATCCTCGCTACCGGCATTGCCAGCCTGCCTGCTGTCGCGGCCGAGGAATGGTGGGTCGCCAGGGACGCCGTTTCGAAACAGTGCGAGATCGTGCCGAAGAAGCCCGACGGAACGCTGGTCGTCGATCTGGGCAAGAAGAGATACGCCAGCGAGGCCGAGGCCAAGAAGGCGATGGCGGCGCTGGCGGATTGCAATAAGCAGTAGGATTGACCGAGTTGATCTCCCCCTTGAGGACCCGAGAGCGGGGAGATTACCGCACCCCTACCGATCCACCATCGACATCGTCCGCTCGTTATAGCGCGGCCCCGATACCTTCTCAGGCGTCAGCGCCATGTCGAGCCCCAGCATCTCGGTGGCGTCGAGCTTGATGTCGGCGGCGGCGACATTCTCCTCCAGATAGGTCCGTCGCTTGGTGCCGGGGATCGGCACGATGTCGATGCCGAATTCCGGCCCCTTGGCCAGCAGCCAGGCGAGCGCCACCTGGCCGGGCTTGACCCCCTTGGCGACGGCGATCTCGCGGACCGTGGAGGCCGCGGCGACATTGGCGTCGAAATTTTCGCCCTGATAGCGCGGGTCGCCGCGCCGGAAATCGCCTTCGGGATAGTCTTCCGCCCGCTTGACGTCGCCGGCGAGAAAACCGCGGCCGAGCGGTGCGAACGGCACCAGGCCGATGCCCAATTCTGCAAGCGCCGGGATGATCTCGGGCTCGAGGTTGCGCTCCCACAGCGAATATTCGCTCTGCAGCGCCGAGACCGGGTGCACGGCATGGGCGCGGCGGATGTTGGAAACCCCCGCCTCCGACAGGCCGAAGAAGCGCACCTTGCCCTCCGCAACCAGCTCGCCGACTGCGCCCGCGACATCCTCCATCGGCACATCAGGATCGACGCGGTGCTGGTAGAGCAGGTCGATGCGGTCGGTCGCGAGCCGCATGAGCGAAGCCTCGACCACGTCGCGGATATGCTCCGGCCGGCTGTCGCGCCCGGTGCCATCCTGCTTGCCGTCGACGATGCGGAAGCCGAATTTTGTCGCGATCGTCACCTCGTCGCGCCGGCCCTTCAGCGCGCGTCCAAGCAGCTCCTCGTTGATGAAAGGCCCGTAGACCTCGGCCGTGTCGAGGAAGGTGCAGCCAAGCTCGATCGCCCGGTGGATCGTCGCGATCGACTCCGCTTCGTCGGCCGGGCCGTAGGATTGGCTCATGCCCATGCAGCCGAGGCCGATGGCCGACACGACGAGCCCCTGGCTGCCGAGTTTCTGCTTGCCGAGGCTCATTCATCTGTCTCCGGTAAGAAATTAGCACCCGCGAAATTATAATGCCGGGACGCGATGCGTCCAGCGCGGCCTCAAGCCATCGGCAGCATTCGGCGCATGATCAGCGAGGCATGGCCGCCGACGCCATGTGCGGCCGGCCGGCGCTCGACCACCTCGAAGCCGTGCTTGCGGTAGAAGGCGATCGCCCGCTCATTGCCCTCGATCACCTCCAGGGCGATGCTTGGAATGCCGGCATGGGCCGCAAGCACCGCGTGCAAGAGGTCGACGGCGAGGCCGCTGCCGAACTCTTCCGGCTCGATATGCAGCCGGTCGAGCATGACATCGCCCCTCTCGTCCATCGCTGCCATGGCATAGCCGGCGATCGATCCGTCGGTCCGCTCGGCCACGAACGACATCTTGTTGTCGTCGGCGAGCTCTTCGGCGAGCTTGTCGGGCGCATGTTTTTCGTCGGAGAGCCGGGCCACGGTTTCCTCACCCATGATCGGCGAATAGGTCCGCCGCCAGGATCCTCCCAGCAGCCGCGAGACGGCTGGCAGATCGTTCTTCGTCATCGCCCGGATGTGAGACATGTGCTTCCCTCGTTGCACTCCAAGATAGGGCGCGGCGCTGGCGACAGCCAATCTTCCCCTTGTTGTGGCGGAGATGCCGGCAGAGCAGAGGGGGCGCTGTCCCGCCGACGCATCGTAGTTTCTTGTTGGGAGATCGATAGCAACAAAGCGGCGGCCCTTATTGGCTCAAACGCCTCGGTCCTTCCGGTGCCTCTCTGGTCTGGCCTGCCGGCCGTCTCGCCCGCTTGACGGGAGCTTGGCGCTCCGTCGCCCGGTAGTGTCTCAGTTTGAAATTTGACCGGCTATCAACCGGCACCTCTCGCCTGTCGCGCCGGCCAGCGAACTCCTATATGCTTAGCGGAAAGCAACGGAGGTTTCATGCGCGGGCTTTATCGAGACGGACAGTGGGCGCAGATTTCGGACGGGAAGAACTCGATTCCGATACCAAGGGCGCGATACGAAGAACAGGCTTATTAGCCTCCCTTCGATAAACTGCCCACGAAAGAGCAGTACGAGGCAAAGAATGCCGGTAGGACCTAAAGGCCAGAGGCGCCCAGCCGACGTGATCGGCAACGCCGTCCGCGTCATGCGCATTGCCACTGGCGAGGAAGCCGAGGACACGCCGGACGACGGCAAGAGTGCCGCCGCCAAAGAGCTTGGTTCAAAGGGCGGAAAGAAGCGCGCCGCCAATATGACGCCAGAGCGGCGCGCCGAGATCGCTAAGAAGGCTGCTGCGAAGCGCTGGTCGAAATAACCGGCTTCACTGTGATTTCGATTTCGTCAGCAGCCCCGTAGGTCAATTGAAAGGCCATCTTCATTAAGTTGAGCCAAGCGACCCTCTGGACAGCATCCCAAGGGCCGCTTTGGGGTAGCTTCTGGATCAACGCAGCAATCAGCGGGTCTTTCGGGCCGCTTCCTCCACCGCTGCCGCCATTGCCCCCATTCTCAGCGGATGGCTGTTGCTGCGGCGTCTCGCCCGCAATAACGCCAGGTTGCACCAGCCGGTTTCGCCCATGTTCAAAAAAACCAGCCTGATCGGCGGATCGCTCAAAAGCTTGTCGGGCCCTGTCCCTCTGCTTTTCAGCAACGCCAAGCTGCACCATGTCGCGCTCTAGCGCTGCTGCTGGGGGAATGACGCCGCCCTTGTATTTATCGAACACCGCTCGGTAGAGCGGGACATTCAGGAAAGCCCTTGCCTTTGCGGCGCGCGCTTGGTTGGGGTCAACGACTTGCCGCCCCAATTCGGTTAGGCGGTGACGTGGCCCATCTCCTTCGAGGACACCGAACATCCTGGCTGTGTAAACCTGCACCCGGAATGTCGAACTCTTGGCGCTTTGGCTTGTCCATGCGGCCAACTGGTCGTCGTCGCATTCGCCCGTTCCGACATGAGCGTGGATAGCATCCGCAAATGCGACTGCTGACCTCAGGTCCATGTACGGAAATGAAATTGTAGAGCGTTGGCGAGTCCGCTGTTCTGGCTTCGACGCGCTGTCGATGGTTTCGGTCTGTCCGGTCATGTGGCTAGCTCCAGTCCATCCGCACGGATGGTCGCAATCCTCATTTAATGCCCATTCCCGCATTAGTCAATCACATAACACGGAATTTGGTTTCTAACCGTTGACTGCGGATAATGGCTCGCATATACCTGAGCCTCGTTTCGAAGGAGATTCGAATGTCCAGAAGAGTTCCGGGCCCCGCCAGTTCGCCGACCGGCGACCGGGGCCTGTGCAAATAGAAAAGCCGCCGCGCAACCGGATCAGGGAAACGCGGCGGCTCTAGGTCGGCAACGGCGGCGGCTGGTCGATAGGCCAGCCGCTCAGCGCTCGTAGCTCAGTTGGATAGAGCGAGTGGTTCGTACCCTCTAGGTCACCAGTTCGAGTCTGGTCGAGCGCTCCACCAAATCACTACAGCTGCCACTGTTAACATAGTGGCAGCTGTTTGTGAATCAATGATTGATGTGAAAACCTATGCTTGACACTAAGCATAAAAGTTCACATATTAGGGGCATGAACAAGCTGCCCCTCCAAACCCGCGTGCAAATCCTCACGATGCTTTGCGAGGGTTCTTCGATGCGGTCGATTTCCCGCGTTGCTGACGTGTCAATCAACACGGTTTCCAAGCTGTTGGTTGATGCCGGCAAGTTCTGTGCCGACCTTCACGATCGCGAAGTCCGCAATGTCACTTCCAAGCGCGTCCAGTGCGATGAAATCTGGTCGTTTGTCGGTGCCAAGGCCAAGAACGTTTCGACCATGAAGCAGCCGGTCGAAGGCGCTGGCGACGTATGGACCTGGACCGCCTTGGACAGCGACAGCAAGCTTATCATTTCCTGGCTGGTCGGCGGCCGTGACGGCGAATATGCACTGGCCTTCATGGATGACGTGAAGGACCGTCTTGCCAACCGCGTCCAGCTTACGACAGACGGCCACCGCGCCTATCTCAATGCGGTCGAGGAAGCCTTTGGAGCCGACATCGATTACGCCATGCTGGTGAAGCAGTATGGCGAGCCGGAAAGCAACAAGTCGCCGGAGCGCCGCTATAGCCCGGCCGTCTGCACTGGCGCGACCAAGACGCGGATCGAAGGCAACCCCGATCCGGTGCATGTCAGCACGTCGCATATCGAGCGCGCCAATCTCACCATGCGGATGGCAAACCGTCGTTTCACGCGCCTTACCAATGCGTTCTCAAAAAAGTTCGACAACCACGTCCACATGGTCGCGATCTACACCGTCTGGTACAACTTCATAAAGATGCACAAGGCGCTGAAGATGACGCCTGCAATGGCCGCTGGCGTGTCCAAGACGCTCTGGTCTATGGAAAACCTTTGCGAAAAGATGGACGCTGTAGCGCCGAAGCCGGGCAAGCGCGGCCCCTATAAGAAGCGGTAAGATTGTCCGTGGCAGATCGAGATCGTTGGATAGTTCATATCAAGGAGCTTCGCTCCCAAAATGGCGCGAGCCTCCTCGAAGCGGAACGCATCGCCTTGTCAGACCCTCACTGGCGGCGTTGGGTTGAACGCCAAATCAACACAGATGAGCGTTGTCGCAAGTTCGCGCGCGCTCACATGGCAACCAATCGTCAAGCCTCGTTAATCTACAAAGATGGCGATGCGCTGAAAGTGCGCTAGGTCGTGAACTCACAAACGCGGTGGGCGCTGGAAAGGTGAGACGCCACCGGCTAAAGTCGCACTATGAAGCCTGACACGATTACACTGTGGCGGCCGGTTGGCCCAGCCGAACTCGCGCTTATCCGCGAAAGCGGTATGTGTTCGTTCCCACCGCGTCTGCCGGATCAGCCCATTTTCTATCCCGTGCTTTCAGAAGACTACGCAATCAGGATCGCTCGCGATTGGAACGTGCCTCATAGTGGGGCGGGTTTCGTCACGCGCTTTGAGGTGCGGCGTGACTTCCTGGAGCAATACGACGTGCAGGAGGCAGGTGGGCGGGCGCTACGAGAATACTGGATACCTGCGGGAGAGCTTGATGCGTTCAACGCCGCTATCGTCGGGCCTATCGAGGTGGTGAGAGAGTTCCGCTGAGGCTTTCATACTGCGGCGGAGTCTGATGTCCCATGGCTCCGAAAATTCAAACTGAGACACTACCCGTCGCCCCGCCAAATTGACTCGCCCCCCGCTCTCATTCATCCTTAGAGACTGTTCAGCGCCAGCGTCTACAGAGTGAGCCATGGCCAGTCCCGTCGCCAGAGAAAAGTCCCGCCGCGCCGCGGTGAAGAAGGCGCTCGACCGCCACAAGGTCTACGTCACTGCGCAGAGCTTTTCCGGCGGCACCTACAGCGCCCGCGTGCTGGTCGACGGCGAGGCCTATTGGGTCGACGAATTCCGGCTGAGCCAGCTGCGGCAGGGTCTGACGCCGGCCGAGCTGGAATTGACGCCGGCGACCGACGATTGAGTGGAGTGCCTTCGTCATCCCAGGGCGGAGCAGGAGCGAAGCGACGTCGCGGAGACCCTGGGATCCATGCCGTGACCTGGACGCGTCACGACGGTCCAAGTTCTGCTCGGCTGCACTCGGCGGTAAAGGTCACGGCATGGATCCTCGGGTCAAGCCCGAGGATGACGACCGCGCGGGCTCGGGGGCGCGAAGGATCGCGGCCCTTGCCACTGTCGGCTACGCGCTTCGGCACTTAACCCATGCCAGCTCCCCAACTCAAAACCTACCGCGCCAAGCGCGAATTCTCCCGCACCCCAGAACCGGCGGGCGGCACGGCAGGCGAAAGCGGCAATCGCTTCGTCATCCACAAGCACCACGCCACCGCCGATCACTACGATCTGCGCCTCGAAGTCGGCGGCGTGCTGAAGAGCTGGGCGGTGCCGCGCGGGCCTTCGCTCAATCCGGCCGACAAGCGCCTCGCGGTCGAGACCGAGGATCATCCGATCGAATATATCGACTTCGAGGGCGTCATCCCCGAGGGCGAGTATGGCGGCGGGCCGATGATCGTCTGGGACACCGGCACCTGGGCGCCGATGGAGGATGTCGAAAAGAGCCTGCGCACCGGCGCCTTCAAGTTCCGCCTCGCCGGCCAGAAGCTCAATGGCGGCTGGATGCTGACCCGGCTGAAGCCCAAGCCCAAGAAGAACTGGCTGCTTTTCAAGGAGCGCGATCTCGCCTCCGACTCCGAGCTCGACATTCTCGAAGCGCGGCCGGAAAGCGTCAAGTCGGGCCGGCGCATCGAGGAACTGGCGGCGCCGCCGAAGAAGCCGCAGCGCCTGCCGCCGAAACCTGGCTCGCTGAAACCCGGCGCGCTGCCCGGCGCGGTCAAGGCAGACCCGCCAAGCCGCATCGAGCCGCAGCTCGCCGCGCAGGTAAGCGAGCCGCCCGATGGCGAGGACACCGGCACGCTCTGGCTGCACGAGATCAAATTCGACGGCTACCGCACCATGGCGCATGTCGTGGACGGGAATGTGCGGCTGATCACCCGCGGCGGCCTCGACTGGACCAAGCGCTACGGCGACCTGCCGCAGGCTTTTTCGCGGCTGCCGGCCAGCCGGGCGATCATCGACGGCGAGATCATGGTGCTGGACGACAAGGGCATCTCGCGCTTCGCGCTGCTGCAGGACGCGCTGGCCCAGGGCGCCGGCTCGAAGCTGCATTTCTACGCCTTCGATCTCCTGCATCTCGATGGCTGGGACCTGCGCAGGGCGCCGCTGCAGAAGCGTAAGGCGCTGCTTGCCGAACTGCTCGCCGGCCAGGCGGCAAACTCCGCCATCCAGTACAGCGACCACGTCGAGGGCGATGGCCGCGGGCTTTACGACCAGGCCTCGGACCTTGGGCTGGAAGGCGTCGTCTCGAAGCGCGCCGATGCCATCTACATGAGCGGCCGAACCAAGAGCTGGACCAAGGTCAAGGCGCAAAAGACGGATGATTTCGTCATCGCCGGCTACACCGTTTCCGACCGGGCGGAAGGGCTTGCGGCGCTGGGCATGGCCGAGTTCGTCGACGGCGAATTGCACTATCGCGGCAAGGTCGGCACCGGCTTCGACCGCGACATGGCGACCGACCTGCTGACCCGGCTGGAGCGGCTGACCGCCGGCGCCACGCCGCCCGAAGGCGTGCCGCGCGAGATCATGCGCGAGATGCATTGGGTGAAGCCGCTGCTGTCGGCACGCGTCCGTTATTCGAACCGCACCGCCGACAATGCGATCCGCCACGGCGTCTTCCGCGGCCTGCGCGATGTCGGCGGCCTGACCACGCCGGTTGCGGTCAAGCGCAAGCGGCTGATCGCCGAGTCCGACCTCGCCACCATCTGGGTCACCAATCCGGAGCGGCGGCTGTTCGGCAAGACCGGGCCGACCAAGCTCGACATTGCCGTCTATTACGCGCTGGTCGGCGATTTCATGCTGCCGCACATCATCGGCCGCCCGGTGTCGCTGGTGCGCTGCCCGACGGGGCGGCCGCAGGACTGCTTCTTCCAGCGCCACGCCTTCACCGGCATGCCGCCTTCGGTGGCGGTGTTCGAGAGCGTCAGTTCGGAAGGCGAGACCAAGACCTACCTCTCGGTCGAGGACGCCAAGGGCTATCTGGCACTGGCGCAGTTCGGCGTCGTCGAGTTCCACACCTGGGGCACGCACCGCACCAAGCTCGACAGGCCCGACCAGATCGTCTTCGACCTCGACCCGGGCGAGGGGATTTCCTGGCGCGAGGTGGTCGAGGCGGCCGTCCACATCAAGGGCGGGCTGGAGAGCCTCGGCCTGGTGCCGTTTGCAAAGACGTCCGGCGGCAAGGGCATCCACATCACAGTGCCGGTGACGCGCAAGCAGAACTGGAAGAAACTGCACCAGGCCTCGAGCACCATTTCCACTTTGCTCGCGGCAAGCGCGCCCGACACTTTCGTCACCGTCATGGGCAAGGAAAACCGCAAGAAGCGCATTTTCATCGACTTCCACCGCAACGCCCGCGGCCACACCTCCGCCGCTCCCTATTCGCTGCGCGCCCGCACCAACCTGCCGGCATCGACCCCGATGAGTTGGACCGATCTGGAGGCTATCGACGCGCCCGAGGATCTGAACTACGCCTCGCTGCCGGGACTGTTGGAGACCTCGGGCGATCCCTGGGCGGAGATCGACGAGGCCGCCAGGGATTTGCCGGTGGTTGAGGGAAAGTAAACCGCAGGCGTTGGCGATCCGTCACACCCCCCTCTGTCCTGCCAGCGTTCGGTTTCCATCTCCATCGACGCTTCCTACAATTTGAATTATCCTCCGCGCCAACCGGCCCAAGAACACTTCGTCAGCAATTTGCATGTACCATCAAGGGTCGGTGTAGCATTTCCGGAGCGCCAACCGTCCTTCGGACGAAGCGCCGGAGCATGATCCCGAAAAGTGGGAAACCGGTTTTCGGCAAAGATCAGGCTTCCAAAAAAAGTAAAACTGTCAGTGCATGGCCGCGTAGGAGTTCATCATGGCGCCCAGGGCAAGTTGGAAAGGTTACCTCAAGCTCAGCCTCGTCAGCTGTCCGGTCCGGCTTTATCCGGCCACCAGCGCGAGCGAGCGCATCTCGTTCAACCAGCTGCACAAGAAGACCCACAACCGCATCAACATGAAGCCGGTCGACCCCGAACTCGGCCTGGTCGAACGCTCGGACCTGGTCCGGGGCTACGAATATGAGGACAAGCAGTACATCATCATCGATGATGCCGATCTCGACGCGGTCCGGATCGAATCCAACCACACGATGAACATCGAGGCCTTCGTCGACGAGAATGAGGTCGACGTCATCTACCAGGACTCGCCCTATTACCTTGCCCCGGACGGCGCCATGGCCGAGGAGACCTTCGCGGTGCTGCGCGAAGCGATGCGCAGATCCGGCAAGCTGGCGATCGCCCGCCTGGTCCTTTCCAGCCGCGAGCGCGTGGTGACGATCGGCCCGCGCGAGAACGGCATGTTCGTCTGCACCTTGAGGAACCCCAACGAAGTGCGCGGCACGGCTGAATATTTCGGCAACATCCCGGCCGGCACGCCGGATCCGGAAATGCTCGATCTCGCCCAGGCGCTGATCAAGCAGAAGGAAACTCATTTCGATCCGAAGAATTACGAGGATCGCTACGAAGTGGCGCTGATGGGGATGATCCGCGAGAAGCTCAAAGGCCACAAGCCGATCATCGCGGCGGCGCCCGAACGCGGCAATGTCATCAACCTTATGGATGCGCTGAAAGCGAGCCTGTCGCAGTCGGCCAAGCCGCCGGCCAAGTCGAAGAGCAAGGCCGAGGAGGCGCCGGCCAAGCCGGCCAAGAAGGCGGCCGCCGCCGGCGGCGCGCCTGAGAACCCGCTGAAAGCGAACCTGTTGAAAGCCGCCGGCAAGAGCAAGAAGTGACGGGAGGGCCGGTGATCCTCCCCGGCGCCGTGTTCGGCGCCGTCGGCCCGCTGGCCGCGTTTCCGCTCAGGCTCGCCGCGCGCGAGGTCGAGCGCCGCCATGCCGAGTTGAGGCGCGGCGTCACCCGTCGCACCACCCATGTCGTGTTCGGCCGCACGCTGCTGGCCAAGGCGGCCACGGCAAGAACGGGCGATGGCGACATCGAGCGCCGCGTGCAGGCCGAGCGCGAAGCCGGGCGCGAATTGGTCAGCGAAAACGGCTTCCTGCGCTTGCTCGGCTTGTTGAAGGCGCCTCAGGCGTCGTCGCTGTCCCGGCAATCGCTGATCGACCAGTCGCGGCTTGCCGCCAGCGATCTCGACATGCTGTCGCTGTTCGACGCCTTCGAACGTGACGGCGAACCCTATTCCTTCCGCGACCTGATCCTGGCCAGAAAATATGCCGGGTTGATCGCCAGCGGCGCGACATGGGGCGCGATCGCGCGCTCGGTGCATCGCTCCGGCCCGGTCGCCTCGCTCACCGCCAAGTCGCTCAATCTCGGTTCGCAGCATGGCCGGCCGGACGCGATCTATCTCGACGAGGGCCGCAGCGAGCTCGACGGCCAGCTTCTCTTCGACCTCGGCTCACCGGAAGACGACACGCTGGAGCAGCTGTTCGCCGAGGCGGAAGCCGCGGAAGAGGAGGGGCGGCACGACGAGGCCGCAGCGCTCTACCAGCGCTGCATGGCGATCGATCCAAAAGATGCCATCGCCGCCTTCAACCGCGCCAACTGCCTGCGCGGCGCCGGCCGCGCAGCGGAAGCCGCGCATGATTATGCCCGCGCGATAAAGCTCGATCCCGGCTTCGTCGAAGCCTGGTTCAACCTCGCCGGCTTGGTGGGCGACGAAGGCAAGGTCGCGTCGGCGCGGCGGCACCTGCAGAAGGCGATGGCGCTCGACAAGGCCTATGCCGACCCGGTGTTTAACCTAGCCCGGCTTGAGTTCGACGCCGGCAATCTGGCCGAAGCCCGCCGGCTGTGGGCGCGCTATCTGGAGCTCGACGCGGAGTCCGAATGGGCAAGACTGGCGCAGAAGGGGATCCAGTTCGTGGATTTGCACATGGCCGGTGAGCGAGATGTTCGCGCTTGAGACGGAGTGCGGCCTTGCCAGGAAGCCCGCCCGATGACCTACTTCCTCTTCGACGGCCCCGACTCCGCCCCTGTCACCGTCCTGCTCGCGCATGGCGCCGGTGCGGCGATGGACTCGGCCTCAATGGCCGTGACAGCGAAGGCTCTCGCCACCGCCGGTTTCCGCGTCGCGCGCTTCGAGTTCCACTACATGGCTGCGCGCCGTTTTGGCTATCGCAAGCCGCCGCCGCGCGCCGAGACGGTGAACCCGGAATATGTCAAGGCGATCGGCGATCTGCGCGCCAAAGGCTTGACCGGCAAGCTCATCATTGGCGGCAAGTCGATGGGCGGGCGCGTCGCCTCGATGGTCGCCGACGAGATGTTTGCCAAGGGCGAGATCGCTGGCCTGGTTTGTCTGGGCTACCCCTTCCATCCGCCGGGAAAGCCGGAGCAACTGCGGACAAAACATCTCACCGACCTGAAGACCCCGACGCTGATCTTCCAGGGCACGCGCGACGAGTTCGGCACCAGGGACGAGGTCGCGACCTACGGGCTGTCAGCGGCAATAGAGGTGGTCTGGCTGGAGGACGGCGACCACGATCTCAAGCCCCGCAAGGCGGTGTCGGGTTTTTCGGTGGCGGATCACCTGAAGACGGTGGCGGAGACGATAAAAGCTCGGATGGCGCCTCTCGCTTCGTCATCCTAGGGCGAAGCAAGGAGCGAAGCGACGCGGCGCAGACCCTAGTATGCCGTGACGCTAAGGCATTGCAACGGCTCAGAATTTTCCCCCGCAGAGTTCCACGGCGATGGTCACGGCATGAATCCTCGGGTCAAGCCCGAGGATGACGAATGAAGAGGCGTCTTCGGCAAATGAAACTCGCCACCTTCAACATCAACAACATCAACAGCCGGCTGGAAAACCTCTTGGCTTGGCTCGTCAAAGCCAAGCCCGACGTCGTCTGCCTGCAGGAACTGAAATCCCGCGACACGCAGTTTCCGCTGACCCGGCTGGCGAAGGCCGGTTATGGCGCGGTGTGGAAGGGCGAGCCGACCTGGAACGGCGTCGCCATCCTGGCTCGCGGCGCCGAGCCGGTGCTGACACGCGACGCGCTGCCCGGCGACGATGCCGACCGCCAGGCGCGCTACATCGAGGCGGCGGTCAACGGCATCGTGATTGCCTGCCTCTACGCGCCGAACGGCAATCCGCAGCCCGGGCCGAAATTCACCTACAAGCTCGCCTGGCACCAGCGCTTCGCGGCGCATGCGAGCGAATTGTTCGACACCGGCCTGCCGGTGGTGCTTGCCGGCGACTTCAACATTGTGCCCGAGCCGCGCGACATCTACGCCACCCGCTCCTATGACTACAACGCGCTGGTGCAGCCTGAAAGCCGCGCCGCCTTTGCGGCGCTGATCGATCAGGGCTGGACGGATGCGCTGCGCAAGGTCTTTCCGAAGGAGGAGAAGCTCTACACGTTCTGGGACTACCGCCGGAACCGCTGGCCGCGAGACGCCGGCTTACGGCTCGACCACATTCTGTTGTCGAAGAAGCTGGTGCGGAAGCTGAAAGGAGCGGGCATCGATCGGGAGGTGCGTGCCGAGGAAAATGCCAGCGACCATGCGCCGGTGTGGGTGGAGTTGGCGACCTGACCTTCTTCCACAACAAAGGGAGAAGATTACGTCAGCGCTGTCCCTCGCAAATAATGGCTGTGCAGCAACGACGGCTCGCGTTAGCTTTCGCAGGACTACGAGGGGACGCGGACCTTATGCTTTTCAGCTTGAGTATTTTTCTCCAGCCAACGCTCTCCCGCCGTGGCTGACAACGCCCTCGTTCTCTTCATCTCCGTCCTTGTCATCGCCGGCGCCATTGCCCTCATCGCGCTCGCTTTGCGCCGGCGGCGCAGGCGCCGCAGGGCGCGCGGCAGTGCCAATCCGGCCGGCGACTATGCACCCCGCACCGCCTGGGGTCCGACATCCGGCAAGCTGAACTTCTCATCCTTCGTCTTCATGGATGTCGACGGCGATGGAACCTATGGTCAGGCCGACCGCCCGATTGCCGGCATCGTGGTGCGGCTGTTCGACGAGTCCGGCCGCTTCATCGTCGCGGCGCGAAGCAACGCTGCCGGTTTTGCCAACTTCCCGATGTCGTCGAAGCGGCGCAGCGGCGTGATCCGCTCGCCTGGAACCTTTCGCTTTTCAGTCTCCGTGCCGCCCGGCTGGCGCGCCAGCGGCGCCAACGAGAACCAGTCTGTGCGCGTGACGGATGCGCCCGGCTCGCTTGTCGGTTTGGCCGGAGAGGGCCTGCCAAGGCCCGTCGGCCTTACCCCTGCGCGCATGGTGAGCGGCAGGACGCCGGCCGCGGCCACCGCAACCCTATCCGTGATGGGCAAGGGCCAGCTGCTCGAAAGCCACCCGCTCGGCGCGGCCACCACCTTCGGCTTCCCGCTCGCCGCCGAGGCCGATCAGGTCGCGATCGCCGGCGGCGGGTTCGACCGGCGCCTCGCGCTGTCGGCCTATCCGGCCGACCTCGGCTTACTTGCGTCCGGGGCGCTTCAGCCCGATGCGGCGCTCAGCACCATCGGCTTCGACGACATCACCACGCGCGGCCTGAGCAAGATTCCTTCCGGGTACGCCGGACTCGACTGGTACAATCTCAACGCCATGTCGCGTGACCACACCAGGAACAGCGAAGGCTACGTCAACGGCAACGTCTCGGGCGCCTATATCGCCTATACCAGCAGCGGCCATCCGGCAGAGTTCGGCCGTGCGGCGCCTTTCGGCTTCCATTCGGTGATGCTGAGCGCCGCATGGCTGCGCTCGGAAGGGGAGAGCGCGCTGGTCGAAAGCTGGCTGGGGGACGAGTTGATCGCGCGCGACGAGGTCACGCTGTCGGCGCTGGCGCCGGTTCAATACGCGCCGATGCTGAAGGCGGTGACGCGCGTGCGTCTGTCGACCAAACATCACTGGCAGATGGTGTTGGATGATCTCGTGCTGGCGCTCTGATGCATGTCGCCGAAGCGCGGCGGCTTACGAATGGGATATGTCAAAGACGAACTATGTCGCCCAGAGGATGCCGCAGCTTCGGGAGAAGAAGTGCATTAAAACAAGGAATTGCAGCGCGTTGCCTGAATTTCGGTGCAACGCGCTGTAATGGTCAGAAGGTGAGCGAAGTGGCGCCGTTGGCGGTGACTGCCGAAAGCCTGCCCTTCTTGACCAGCCTTGGTTTCTCATAGGTTTTCTTCACGGGAATGATCACGCGCCTTTAGGGCGTGCCCTCTATCGGTACGCTAATCAATGGTCCATTCAGGTCGAACCGTTGACGAGCGAAATACCGCCTGCGACGGTCGCCGACAGCTTGCCTTTGCGGACAAGGCTCGGCTTCTCATAGGTCTTCTTCATGATTTCCCCCTTATTGCTGTCTCAAAATCGTTTAGGCCGGTGGCGGCACCTCTGTCGATGGTGCCAACTGCGCAGTAACTGCCGAAAGCCGACCTCTCTTTACCAGGCAAGGCTTCTCGTAAATCTTCTTCATGCTGTGGCTCTCCTGAAAATCCCGGGCGGATAATGTCATAAGAGCGTTTGCTGTCAACCAGCGCGGGTAGTCGAGCTTGTTATTCTTGGGGAGTGTGGCTTTCTGCTCACGTGCCGCTTGTTTATGGAGCGAAAGACATCACGCTTCGGTTCTGAGCATCGGGATATTGGCCGGCCGGCTGAGTAAAGCCGAAATTCGGCCGGCGGCGGGATTGAAGAAGTCACGCCGCGCCAAAGCACGTTTACCTTTCTTCGTGTGATCTCTTGCACTTAGCCTCGGCGAAAAGCTCGGCTAGAATGGCCGATGCGCCTTCCGCCAGTTGGAGTGGAGGCGCCTGGGGGATGCCGATGAAAAGATCGACCGACAGGCTGTTGGCGCTGGCGATGCTCGTCGTCGGCTTCGCTTGCTTCGCCAAGCTTTATCTGGCGCTGGGGGGCAAGCCCCCGGCCACGACGAGCGCCGGGATCTTCGGCGCGGCGGGCATGCTTTCGATTCTCGCCGGGCTTTCGTTCCTTGCCGGCCTGCTGCCGGGCGCGCCAAGGCATGAGCCTTCGGCGCCGCTGTTCGGCCGCGACGCTGCGACCGTGCCGGCCGGGCGTCCGCGGCTGCGCCGCATCGCGCTTGCCGTGCCGCTCATTGCCCTTGTCGTCATCCTCGCCGACCAGTTCGGCCGGTGGCGGGAAACAGGGGGCGATGCGGCCGCGCCGGCCAGGGAAGTCGCCTTCGCTCCGGCAGAGCCTGGGACCGAGCCGGCCTCTGCGCCTGTCGCGCCGGCGCCCACGGCCGCATCGTCCGAGCCGGCGGCCGCTCCGCCGCAGCCCGCCGCACCGGCGCAGCCTGCAACCACGCCGGCCCGGCAGACCGCGCTGGCGCCGGCCACGCCGCCGCAGACGCTGGCGCCGCCTCGGCCACCGCCCCCAGCCCAGCCGACCGCGCCGGAAGGCCACCGCGATGCCGTCGTCTGGCTGGCGGTGTCGGCCGACGGCCACCAGATCATGAGCGCCAGCACCGATCGCATGATCAAGCTCTGGGATATCGACGGCAAGCGGCTGATCCGCGACCTCGGCGTCCACAAGGACATGGCGCGCAGCGCGCTCTTCATGCCCGACGGCAGAAGCGCGCTCACCGCCGGCGACGACGGCGAGATCGTGCTGCGCCAGCTTTCCGATGGCACAGTGCTGCATGTCTTCTCGTCCGGAGCGAACGGCGGCGTCCGGCAACTGAAGATCAGCCCCGACGGCAAGCTCGCCGTCAGCGGCCACGACACCGGTTCCGTCGTCGTCTGGGATTTGCAGAAAGGCACGGTGCTGCATGTCCTGCCGGGCCACGATTGGTCGGTGAGTTCCGTCGCCATCTCGCCAGATGGCGCCAGGGCGCTCACCGGCAGCATCGACGGCGAACTGAAGCTCTGGGACATCCCTGCGGGCAAGCAGCTGCGCAGCTGGCACGGCCACGATCGCGGCGCCTATGGCGCGCTCTTCCTGGCCGACGGCCACCATGCGGTGACCGGCAGTGGCGACTACACGATAAAACTCTGGGACCTCGACACCTTCAAGGAGGTGCGCCGCTTCGACGGCCACTCCGGCACCGTCTATGCGCTCGCCTTATCGGCCGACGGCAAACGGCTCGGCTCCGCCTCGCTCGACGGCACGGCGCGGATCTGGAATATGGATACGGGCGCCGAGATCGCCGAGTTCGACCCCGGCACCGGGCCCATCTACTCGGTCGCCTTCGCCGCCGCCGGCACGCTTTTGACCGGCGGCATCGACCGCACCATCCGCAACTGGCCGGCGGCAGGAGGGGAGGGCACGGTGCTGTTCGCCGGGGCGCCGCAGTAGCAAAGTAGGAGACTGGCGACAGCTTGGGCGACATCCAATCTCCCCCCTTTGCGGGGGAGATGCCCAACAGGGCAGAGGGGCAAGCGAAGGAATGTGGCCTGTCTGAAGAAAGCCTGTACAAGTATTGTCCAAGCAGCCATCGTCACCATGTGAGCAACACTGCCGAATCCATCTATTTTGTCCTGCAGGAGATCGATCCTGCGACCGGTTCGGCGGTCGCCGAAGCCCGAATTCGCGTCTCAGACCTGGAAGAGCTTCGCGCGGTTCTGGCGTGCGACAGTCCACAGCTATCCGGTTCATGGCATTTGGACCCGGACGACCTCGAGCGACTTGGCGCGATATGCATTCCACCTCGCGAGCTTGATCGAAGGCTCAACCGCATCGAGTCCTGGCATCCAATCCGTGAGGTCCCGTATCTCGTTCATACGAATTTCGAGCTGCCGCTGATGCTGGAAGGTCGCAAGCCGCTGGCAGTCTTCCATGACGCTTATCCGGCGGAATGGCTGTCGGAAACGTTGGCTCGCCTCGACCCGTTTGTGCGCTCGGGCCGGTTGGTGCGTCATGTCATCGATACTCCCTTTACCGAAGCCGAGCACGCCCGTTTCCCCGACTTCCAAGGGTGGCGGCGCGCCTTCTTCTCACTCCCCGGGGAGGAGTGGCGGATAGACGCGTTTCTGCTGTTATTGAAAGTGTTCGCCAAAACCGGCTGGAACGAAGCTCTCGAGCGGATGGAGGGCTCGCTTCTCGGCTATGAAGATTGGCAGAACGACTGGTGGATCGAACGCAAGTCAAAACACCGAACTAGCACCTGTTCGATCGTCTGAATTGTCTGCAGGACAGCGCCGCCTCTGGCTTGCCGGCCATGTCCCCGACCTTTGGGGAGATCAGCAGATCGGCTACGGCGCCCTCCCTGCAACGTCGGCGGTTTGGCAAAAGCTTGCGCGACATCCAATCTCCCTCCTTGCGGGGGAGATGCCCGGCAGGGCAGAGGGGGGTGTGACGGATCGCGGCTTACGAATTTCGAGCCAACCTTCGCCGGACGAGTGATTGCTGACAAGAGGTTCGCCAAGCCATGAATATAGTCGAAGCCTCGATCGCCGACCTGCGCCGCGCGCTGGAAGACGGCACAGTCACAAGCGTCGAGCTCACCGGCGCGTACCTGCGGCGCATCGCCCATTACGACCGCCACGGCATAGCGCTGAACGCCGTGCCCATCCTCAATCCAAAGGTGTTCGAGGAGGCGGCAGCTTCCGACCGCCGACGCCGCGCGGGCAAAACGCTTGGACCGCTGGACGGCATCCCCTACACCGCCAAGGACAGCTACAAGGTGAAAGGCCTGACGGTCGCGGCCGGCTCGCCGGCCTTCGAGCATCTGATCGCCAGCGAGGACGCCTTCACGATTGCCCGGCTGCGCGCCGCGGGCGCGGTGCTCATCGGCCTCACCAACATGCCGCCGATGGCCAATGGCGGCATGCAGCGCGGCGTCTATGGTCGCGCCGAGAGCCCCTACAACAAGGATTATCTCACCGCCGCCTTCGCCTCCGGCTCGTCGAACGGCTCGGGGACGGCGACGACCGCGTCCTTCGCCGCCTTCGGGCTCGGCGAAGAAACCTGGTCGTCCGGCCGCGCGCCCGCCTCCAACAACGCGCTGGTCGCCTACACGCCGTCGCGCGGCGTGATCTCGGTACGCGGCAACTGGCCGCTGGTGCCGACCATGGATGTGGTGGTGCCGCATACGCGGAGCGTGCCGGACATGCTGGAGCTGCTCGACGTCATCGTCGCCGACGATCATGACACGCGCGGCGACTTCTGGCGCGTGCAGCCCTGGGTTTCGATCCCGAAGGCATCAGCGCTGAGGCCGACGAGCTATACCGGACTTCCCCTGCAAGGCGCGCTTGAGGGCAAGCGGCTCGGCGTGCCGAAAATGTATATCGGCAAGGATCTCGGCGCCGGCCGGCCGATCGAGACGCGCGCCTCGGTGCTGGAGCTCTGGCGGCAGGCCGCGCATGACCTGCAGGCGCTCGGCGCCGAGGTGGTCGAGGTCGATTTCCCCGTCGTATCGAACTATGAGCGCGACCGTCCGGGCGCGCGCTCCATGGTTGATCGCGGCCTGGTGCCGGAGGAATTTGCAAACCGCGAGATCTGGGACCTGTCAATCTGGTCGTGGGACGATTTCCTGCGCGCCAATGCTGATCCTGCGATTCCCGATCTCGCCTCGGTCGATGGCCCGAAAATCTTTCCACAGCCGCCGGGTACGCTGCCCGACCGCTATGGCGACGACGGCTTCGACCTGGCGGACTATGTCGAGCGGGCGAAGAACGGGGTGAGCCCGCTCGAGGCCATCCCCACCATTGTGGACGGGCTGAAGGGGCTGGAAGAGACGCGCCGCATCGACTTCGAGGACTGGCTCGACGCCAACCGCCTCGACGCCGTGGTGCTGCCGGCCGTCGCCGATGTCGGCCCGGCCGATGCGGATGTCAACGAGGCCTCCGCCGATCTTGCCTGGCGCAACGGCACCTGGGTCGCTAACGGCAATCTGGTCTGGCGGCATCTCGGCATCCCGACGGTGACGGTGCCGATGGGCACCATGGCCGATATCGGCATGCCGGTCGGCCTCACCTTCGCCGGCAAGGCCTATGACGACGTGGCGCTGCTGATGATGGCCGGCGGCTACGAGCGCGCCACCAAGCGCCGCACCCTCCCGCCACGCACGCCGCCGCTGGCGGATGATGTGTTTGCAGCGGGCAGGGGAGCGGCGGGTGCTGGCGACGCGCCGCTTGCTCTGGCGCTGAGCGCCGAGACGATCCATGCCGGCGACAGCGACGAAATCGCGATCACACTCGAGATCGATGCAGACGACGCAGGACTGGATACGGCAGCCGTGAAAGTCCACGTCAACGGCGAACCGGTCACCATGCGGGGAAGCGGCAACCGCCACACCGGCCGGATCGTCGTGCCGGCTTCGACACACGAGGGCTTTCACAGCGTCTGGCGCGGCGCTTACGGCTCGATCGTCACGGCGATCGTGAGCCTGGCGGACGGGCGGAGCGTCGGCGCTTATGTGGTGACGGGCGGGATTGGCTGAGGCGCCGAAATCGCCGATCTCCCCACACCAGGGGGACCACGCTCGTCGCGGTCCTTGACCCACCCCCCACCTCCGCTATCTTCGCGCCCATGCCAGACACCGCTCCCTCGGCCGCCGCTCCGCTGATCGTCATCGACCTCCAGACCGGCATGTTCGACGGCCGTTTCGATCCGCCGATCCATGATGCCGACGTCATTGCCGAGCGCGCGCGAAAATTGATCGATTGGGCGCGCAAAACCGGCCGCAAGGTGGCCTTCGTGCGTCATGACGGGCCGGCGGGGGATCCGCTGGCACCGGGCGCTTCCGGCTGGCCGGTATGGCCGCAGCTCGGCCAGGCGGCCGGCGAACCGACCTTCGGCAAGAGCGTCGGCAATGCCTTCTCCAACGCCGATCTCGGGCAGTGGGTCGCGGGGCAGGGCGTTCGCGACGTGGTGCTCATCGGCGCCCAGAGCGATTTCTGCGTTGCCGCCACGGTGAAAGGCGCTCTTGCCCAGGGCCTCGGCGTCACCGTCGTTTCGGATGCGCATTCGACGCTCGATTCCGAGGAGGAGAAAGCGCCCGACATCATCGTCCGGCACAACAAAGCCTTCGCCGAGCAGGGCGCGCGGCTGACGACGACCGCGGCGCTGATTGGGGGCTGAGGGCTTGGCTCCTCCTTCTTCCTTGTGGGAAGAACGTGTCGCCGAAGGCGACGGATGAGAAGGGAAAACCAACCAAGGAGCGCTCATGCCAATTCCCTCCCTGCCTGCCGAAGGTGGCTGCCGCTGCGGCCGCGTGCGCCTCAGGATCTCCGCCAAGCCGCTGCTCACCATGGCCTGCCATTGCACCGGCTGCCAGAAGATGTCGTCGAGCGCTTATTCGCTGAGCGCCGCCATTCCCGCGGATGGCTTCGAGATCACCAAGGGCGAGCCGGTGATCGGCGGCCTGCGCGGCGCTTCGAAGCACTATTTCTGCGGCTACTGCATGAGCTGGATGTTCACCCGGCCGGAGGGGCTCGACTGGTTCGTCAACCTGCGCCCGACCATGCTGGACGACCCCGCCTGGTTCACGCCTTTCGTCGAGACCTGGACCAGCGAGAAGCTGCCCTGGGCCGAGACGCCCGCCCTGCACAGCTACGCGGCCTTGCCGGCCTTCGAGGAATATGACGGGCTGGTCGCGGAATACGCCAAGTCCCAGGCCTGATGGCCAAAAACAAAACGGCGACCCGGGTCAGATCGCCGTTCAGTACAAGGTCGACGCGGCCGTTGGGGGCGACATTGTTGGGGATGTGCTTGGGCGTCCGCGTCGACCAAGGCGGCCTCGTACCGCAGCCTGGACTATGGCATGTTTTTCTCGTGCCGAAACTTCCGCGATAGCGGAATAGGCAGGCGACAGGGACTTCCCCACCGCCGCTTGGAATTAAGGTTAACGGCGGCGCAGGCGATCGGGCGCGCGATCTGCCAACCGCGGGTGACAGAGAACTTCGGCGAAACACTTTCTATCCCGATCCGCATTGACCTCTGCCTGCCGAGGGACGACGACTGATGCATCATTGCTGATGGATTGCATCTTGCCCCGCTTTCTCAACGCAAAACTCGCCGACGGCTCCCTGGCCGACCTCACCGTCGCCGGCGGCCGCTTCAGCGCCATCACGCCCGCCGCCAATGCCGCCGGCGCGCCGCCAGGCGCCGTCGACCTCGCCGGCCAGCTCGTGCTGCCGGCCTTCATCGAGGGCCACATCCATCTCGACACCTCCTTCTATGGCGATGTCTGGCGCCCGCACATTCCCTGCACCAACGGCTTCGACGTGCGCGAGCGGGTCGCCTTCCAGATGCGGAACCTCGAGCAGGCCGCGCCGATGGACGAGCGCGCGAAAAACCAGCTCGAGCTTTGCGTTGGCAATGGCAGCCTTGCGATGCGCAGCCATGTCATGGTCGACGCCGCGGTCGGGCTGAAACATGTCGAGACGATCCTTGCCGTGCGCGAAAAATATCGCGAGCTGATCGACATCCAGCTCGTCGCCTTCCCGCAAAGCGGCATCCAGTCGTCGCCCGGCACCGCCGAGCTTCTGGACGAGGCTTTGAAGCTCGGCTGCGATCTGATCGGCGGGCTGGACCCGGCAAGCTTCGACCGCGATGTGAAGAGCCATCTCGACGTCGTCTTCGGCCTTGCCGAAAAACACGGCGCCGGAATCGATATCCACCTGCATGACGGCGGCACCCTCGGCCTGTTCGAGATCGAGGACATCGCCGCGCGGAGCACGGCACTGGGCATGCAAGGCAAAGTCGCTGTCAGCCACGCCTATGCGCTGGGCGACATTTCCGCCGACGCGCTGGCCAAAGCCGGCGAGCTGCTCGCCGCCTCCGGCGTCGCCATCATGACCAACGCGCCCGGCAACCATCCTTTCCCGCCGGTGGCGGCATTGCGCAAGGCGGGCGTCACGGTCTTTGCCGGCTCCGACAACATCCGCGATTCCTGGTGGCCCTACGGCGATGGCGACATGCTGAACCGCGCCAACATGATCGGCTACCGCTCCGGCTTCTACGAGGATTGCGAGTTGGAAGCCGCCTACGACGTGGTGAGCCATGCCGGCGCCAGGGCGCTAGGGCTCGAAGGCTATGGCATCGCCGTCGGCGCCAAGGCCGATTTCGTCGCGCTCAGGGCCGAGCATGTGCCGGAAGCGGTCGTGGCGGTGCCGAAGGAGCGGACCGTGTATCGCGCGGGCAGGGAAGTGGTCAGGGACGGGAAGGTGGTCGATCGGGCCGGCCTCACCGGGCTGCGATCCACCGGCCTGCGATCTGCTTGACAGTCCGATAGCCGTACCGCATTTTTCCGGCGAGGCAGGGGAGATTTCGCCATGAAGAAAGAATATTCGAAGCCGACGTTCGTCCGCAAAGGCCGGCTCTCGGCGCAGACCGCGCAGCAATTTCCTTCCGGCGCTACGGACTAACACCTGACGCCTATCTTGACGGACAAGGCAATCAGTAATTGTGCGCCCGTTATTGCCGGCAGCGCCGCCTGTTGGCGCTCGCCTCTAGTGCCGCGACGTCGAAACCCAATTTAATTCGCACACAAATGTTTCAGGCCGCTTCGGCTTCGTGAAGCATTTCACCGTCTGCGCGCAATCGCCTGGTTACAGACGCACCTCAAAAGCGGCGCCCGGAGGGCGGCCGCCAACTCTGCCGCTGCTTTGTGGAGGTTGCGATGTTTAAGAGCCTTAACCGAATCCGCGCCGCGTTCGCGCAGGCGAGCAGGCGCCGCAGGACGACGCGCGAGCTGAACGAACTGCCGCCGGAGATCCGTAAGGACATCGGATGGCCCGATTCCGCCCGGGACGACGAGATTCGATTGCCTTTCTAGAGCAATTTCAGGAAAAGTGTGAAGCGGTTTTCCGTCCAAAATTGCGTCAAAACAAAGAGATAGGACATTTCGCCGTTTCCGTGAAACGGTGAAACGTCCTAATGCCTGTCGCCCAAGAGTGCGGAGCGGTTTTTTGGGATAAGGGCATGCGTCGAAGCAAAGCCTCGGCCTGCGGTGACGTGATGCTGGCAGCACGGGACGACGAACGCGCCGTCCGTGCTGCCTGGCCGGACGGTCAGCCGGCGGGCTTGTAGGCGCCGGCAGCCTTGTTGGCGACCGCGAGCACCGCTTTCATGTCGAGTTCTTCGAGGACGACCAGCTCGCTCAACGAGCCGCTCGCGCGCACGGCAAGGGCCATGCCCATCCCGGCGACCTGATCCGGCACCTCGCCATTGACGACGACGTCGTAAATGCCGCGCGTGAACATAAGGCTGCTCATCCTGCCACCGACGCTTTCAAAGACCGCCTGGACTGCAGCTTCGCGGTTCGATCCCTGCATCAGCCCTTTGGCCGCATGGGGTTCGTACTTTGCCAGTATGGTGACCTTCATTGCTATCTCCTCCAAATATCATTGCCTCAGGCTGCTCATTGGGTTGAGCAGCCGAGGTTTGTTTCACTGACATTTGACCTGGTCACGGACCGCCTGGGCATTTTGGCCAACAGGCGGTTCAGCCGGAGCACGGCTTCGGCTTGCGACAATATGCGCCCATTCTAATATTGCGACAATCCCGCGATGAGCGGACCGCCGTCGTGCCTGATATCTCCATCAGGATACGTGGGCCAAATGTCGTCAGAGCGATGCGCCATGGCCGTTTTGTGTATTCACGCGACGGACGTGGCCTGATAATAGGTCAACCAACCTGACCTAAATTACTGAAATGAAGCACTGCGGGAGGTGCGCTTTGACCCTGTTGAATCTTCTGGCCTCGCGCTCCTCGCGCATGAAGGCCTCGGAAATCCGCGAGCTCCTCAAACTGCTTGATCAGCCCGACATCATCTCGTTCGCCGGCGGTATTCCCGATGCCTCGCTGTTTCCGGCCGAGGCCATCGGCGACGCCTATCAGGCCGTGCTCGGCGGCGCGGAAGCGGGGGCCGCGCTGCAATACCAGGTCAGCGAAGGTTTTCTGCCGCTGCGCAAATGGCTGGCCGGCTATATGGGCAGGCTCGGCATCCGATGCGACGAGGGCAACATCTTCATCACCTCCGGCTCGCAGCAGGCGCTCGACTATCTTGGCAAGCTGTTTCTGTCGCCGGGCGATACCGCGCTGGTCACCTGGCCGACCTATCTCGGCGCGCTGCAGGCCTTCAACGCCTACGAGCCGCGTTACGACCGGCTGAACATTGCCGGCGGCAACATGACGCCGGAGGCCTATCGCGCGGCAGCCGCGGGCAACGGCGGCAAGGTGAAATTCGCCTATCTGGTGCCGGATTTCGCCAACCCGACTGGCAACACGCTGGATAGCAAGCAGCGCGAGGCGGTGCTCGACCTCGCCGGCGAGCTCGACATCGCCGTCATCGAGGACGCCGCCTATCGGGCGCTGCGGTATGACGGCGAGGCGGTGCCGCCGATCCTGGCGCTGGATTGTGCCCGCTCGGGCGGCATCGACAATGCCCGCACGCTCTTTTGCGGCTCCTTCTCCAAGATCCTGTCGCCAGGCATGCGCGTCGGCTGGGTCTGCGCGCCGCGCCATGTGGTGGAAAAGCTGGTGCTGATGAAACAGGCCTCCGATCTGCACAGCCCGTCGATCAACCAGATGGTCATGCATCGCGTTGCCGAGACCATCTTCGACGCCCAGGTGGAGAAGCTGATCGGTGCCTATCGCCGTCGCCGCGACGCGCTGCTCGGCGCGCTCGAGGAAAACATGCCGGACGGCATTTCCTGGAGCCGGCCGGAAGGCGGCATGTTCGTCTGGCTGACGCTGCCCGAAGGCACTGACGCCACCGCGTTGCTGGCGCGTTCGGTAAAAGAGGCGCGCGTCGCCTTCGTGCCGGGCAACGCCTTTTATGCCGACGGCACTGGCCGCAACACGCTGCGCATGTCCTTCACGCTGGCCGACGACCGCGCGGTGGGCGAGGGCGTGCCGCGATTGGCGAAGCTGCTGAGGTAGCCAATTTCCTCAAAGAGAGATCGACAGCCGGCTATCACCTCCTTCTCGCGCAGGCGTGATTGGTAGTGCGCAGCCGTGATTATAGCCCCGCCGATTCTTCGGCTAGGGTCGCGGCCGATCCAACACCCCCTGGATCGGCAGGCAGCGAAGTCCCACCTTCAAGGCCTCAACGAAAGGGCCCCGACGGCTTCCACCGGCGGGGCTTTTTTGTGTCGGCGATCCGGCGCGAATCGAAACCGCCCTACTTGTTGCAGTTCTGCATGTTCGAGGTCGTATTGCCGCTGGCCGTGTTGTTGTCGGTATCGTTGGCGCCCGTATCCTTGCAGCGATCCTGCATGCCGGCCGGCTGGTTCGTCGAATTCGTGGAATTCATGGAATTCGTGGAATTCGTGGTGGTCGTATCCGTGCCAGGGGTTGTCGGCGTGGTGACCGTGGCACCGCCCGTCGCACTGCCCGAGGCGCCGCCAGTCGTGCCCGAGACGCCGCCCGAAACGCTGCCGCTGGCGTCGCCGCTCGCGCCGGCTGTCTGAGCCATGGCGCCCGAGGTCGCGAGCGCCAGGGTAAGAACGGAAGCTGCGAGAATCTTCTTCATCATCAGGAAATCTCCATTGGTTTGCATCGTTGACTAAGTTTCCAACGGAGCTTTCCAGGGGATGTTCCGGCTGAAAAAATTCGTGAAGAACCGCATAGCTCTGTTTTTCTGAGCCAACAGCGAGATCGGGTGGCGGCACTTTCAGGAAGGGCCGGCAAGGACAAATCGTGTCGCCCGGGTTGGCGAGAGGGGGGATAGTATACACGCATCGCCGCGCGTGACACTGGTCATCCGCAGTGCTCCGGATCCTCTCCTTGTAAGGGAGATCGGCAGCTCCAGCGCCTGCCGACCCGTCACGCAAAGTTGCTCGGCTCCGGCGCGCCTTTCGGATAGACTTTGGGCAATCCAAGTAGAAGGAGTGAAGCCATGACTTCGCGCCTCAGCCTGATTGGACTTGCCTTCGCTGCCTTCGCCACTCAGGCATCCGCCTTCGAGATCTCCAGCCCGTCGGTTTCCAACGACAAGTGGGACGCAAAATATCTCGGCGACAAGCCCGGATGCGGCGGCAAGAGCGTCTCGATCGCGCTTGCCTGGAAGGACCCGCCGGCGGGCACCAGGAGCTACGCGCTCACCATGTTCGATCCCGACGCCAACGACGGCAAGGGGTTCTGGCATTGGCTTGCCTGGAACATCCCGGCAAGCGCCAAGGGCCTCGCCGAAGGCGCCAGCTCCAAAGGCGGCAAGCGCCTGCCGAAGGGCACGGTGTCCGGCATGGGCGGCGTCGGTCGCACCGGCTATTTCGGCCCATGTCCGCCGCCCGGCAGCGGCACGCACCACTATGTCTTCACGCTCTATGCGCTGAGTGAGGCGAAGCTGCGCACGCCGGAAAATCCGTCGCCCGAAATGGTGTCGGTCGCGGCGAAGAGCCAGGCGCTGGCGGAGGCCAGTGTGACGTATACCTACGGGAGGTAGCTGATCTCCCCCCTCGAGGGGGGAGATGGCCGGCAGGCCAAAGCGGGTCGATGCGCGTAGCGCCGACGCCCGAAGAACAATAAGAGGGCAAGTTGGCGCATCATGCGCGCCGACCCTCTCTGTCGCCTTCGGCGACATCTCCCCCGCAAGGGGAGATCAGCAGCTCACTCCGCCGCTTGCAACCTGTCCTGCGTCTTCGTCTCGAAATCGCTGGCGTCGTGGCGCTCGTGCAACTGATAGGCCGGATCGCCGGAGATGCGGTTGACCATGCGGCCGCGCCTTACCGCCGGCCTGGCGTCGATCGCATCGGCCCAGCGCTGCACGTGCTTATATTCATGCACGGCGAGGAACTGCGCGGCATCGTTGTAGCTGCGGCCTTTGGCGAGCCCGCCATACCAGGGCCAGACCGCCATGTCGGCGATGGTGTAATCCGGCCCGGCGAGATACTCGCTTTCGGCCAGCCGCCGATCCAGCACGTCCATCTGCCGCTTGGTTTCCATGGCGAAGCGGTCGATGGCGTATTCGATCTTCTCCGGCGCATAGGCGTAAAAATGCCCGAAGCCGCCGCCGAGATAGGGCGCCGAGCCCATCTGCCAGAACAGCCACGAGAAGGTTTCGGCCCTCGCTGCACGCTCCGTCGGCAGAAACTCGCCGAATTTTTCCGCCAGATAGGTGAGGATCGAGCCCGACTCGAACACGCGCACCGGCTTCGGCTCGCTGCGGTCCATCAGCGCCGGGATCTTGGAGTTCGGGTTGACCTCGACGAAGCCCGAGCCGAACTGGTCGCCGTCATTGATGCGGATCAGCCAGGCGTCGTATTCGGCGCCCTTGTGGCCGCGCGCCAGCAACTCCTCCAGCATGATCGTCACCTTCTGGCCGTTGGGCGTGGCCAGCGAATAGAGCTGCAGCGGATGCTTGCCGACAGGCAATTCCTTCTCATGCGTCGGCCCGGCAACTGGCCGGTTGATGGAGGCGAAGGTGCCGCCATTCGGCTTGTTCCAGGTCCAGACTTTCGGCGGGTTGTACTGGTTCATCTCGGGAGGCCTTGTTGCTGGTGGGCGGATGCGGGGTTCGTTGGCGCAAGATTTAGGTGCGGTTGCGCGGGCGTCAAAGAAAAAAGTTCAAATTTCGTTGAACTAATGCTTGGGCCAGCAGCGCCCCGCCTTTTCCGTCAGGGACAGATGCCCTTGCACCGCGTCCCTTTGGCCATACTTATAGAAAAAGACCCGCAATTCAGGATCGACGATGACCATCGAAAAAATCTCGCGCTCCGTCGTGGCCGTGCGCGCCACGGTTCCGGACGACGCCTTCACCGCCAATGCGCTGGGCACGCGCCGTGAGGGCAGCGGCGTGGTGATCCGCGACAGCGGGCTGGTTCTCACCATCGGCTATCTCATCACCGAGGCCGAGGAGGTCTGGCTGACCGACCAGGACGGCCGCGTGGTTGCGGCGCATGCGCTGGCCTATGACCAGGAGACCGGCTTCGGCCTGGTGCAGGCGCTGGCGCCGCTCGGGCTGCCGGCAGTCAAGTTCGGCAATGCCAGGAAGGCCAATATCGGCGACGCCGTGACGCTTGCCGACGGCATCGGCCAGCAGGTCGACGCCCACATCGTCACCAAGCAGGAATTCGCCGGCTATTGGGAATATCTCATCGACGAGGCGATCTTCACCGCGCCGGCGCATCCGTCGTGGGGTGGTGCTGCGCTGTTCGACCGTGACGGCAAGCTGCTCGGCGTCGGCTCGCTGCGCCTGCAGATGAGCCGCGCCGGCGAGGTTGCCGACATCAACATGATCGTGCCGATCGACCTCCTGACGCCGATCCTCGACGATCTGATCAAGCGCGGCCAGGTCGCCAAGCCGCCGCGCCCGTGGCTCGGCGCCTTCTCGGCGGAGTCGAACGGCATGGTGGTGGTGATGAGCGTCGCCGAAGGTGGTCCCGCGGCAAAGGCTGGCCTTCGCCAAGGCGACATCATCTCCGACGTGCGCGACGGCGAGGTTGACGGTCTCGCCGACTTCTATCGAAAACTCTGGCAAAACCCGGCCGGCGCGGAAATTCCGTTGCGCGTCGTGCGCGACGGCCGTGAGACCTGGCTTCGCGTAAAATCGGCCGACCGCAACTCCTTCCTCAAGAAGCCGCAGCTGCAGTAACGTGCATCCAAGGCTGCTGAAGACCTTTCTCGCGATCGCGCGCACACGCAACGTCACGCGCGCGGCGGGCGAGCTCAATCTCGCGCAGTCGAGCGTCAGCGACCAGATCCAGTCGCTCGAGGCCGAGCTGGGCGCGACGCTGTTCACACGGTCGCGGCAAGGGCTGGACCTGACCCCGGCCGGCGAGGCGCTGCAAGCTTACGCCGAGGAATTGCTGGCGCTCGCCGACGACGCCCGGGCCGCCATCGATGCCACCAAGGCCGAGACGGCCGGCAGCCTGTCGATCGGCGCGCTCGAGACGATCGCTTCGGCAAAACTTCCCGGCTGGCTCGCCGATTTCCAGGCCGTTCATCCCGACATCGACATCAGGCTGAAAATCGCAGGCAGCGGCGAGTTGCGCCGCAGGCTGGGAGAGGGCGGGATCGACGTCGCCTTCTGCTTCGACAGACCGGGCGCCAGCGAGCCCGACGAGCGCTTCGCCAGGCGCCCCGTCGCGGCCGAGCCGCTGGTGCTGATCGCGCCGCCGGGCGAGAACCGGGCGGATGTCGATCTGGCGGAGCTTGCCGAAAAGCGTTTCGTCGCCACCGAAACCGGATGCGTCTACCGCGCCATGGTCGACACGGCCTTCACCGAGGCGGGCCTCGGCGGACCGAAGCTCGCGGCCGAGGCTGGCAGCATTGACGCCATCGCCGGCCTGGTGGCGGCCGGCGCAGGCTTCGGCCTTGTGCCGCGGCTGGCGGTCGCCGCGGCGCTCGATCGCGGCGAGGTGGCCGAGATCGCATGGCCGGGCCCGATCCGCTCGGCGGAGCTGGTCATGATCTGGCGGCGCCGGCGCGTCCAGCCGCCGGCGCTGAAGCTCTTGCTCGCGGCGATGGGCGAAAACTTCGCGATCGTCAGACCAGCCGCTGCCCGCCCTCGACATGCAGCGTCGTTCCCGTCGTAAAGCCGTTGCCCATCAGGAAGCGGATCGCGTCCGCAATGTCTTCCGGCCGTCCGACCCGTCCCGCCGGCGGGCGCTTCGCCATCGCGGCAAGCGTCTCGTCCTTCGCATCGCCGGCAACGAATTGCCAGATCGGCGTGTCGACCCAGCCGGGCGAGACGGCATTGACGCGGATCGGCGCCAGCTCGATGGCCAAGGCCCGCACCAGCCCTTCGAGCCCGGCGTTGACGGCCGCGACCACCGAGCCGCGCGCGGCCGGGCGGTAGGCGGCAATGCCGGAGACGAAGGTGAGCGAACCATTGGCCGAAAGTTTCGGCGCGCCATGCTTGGCCAACAGCAGCGGCCCGTAGAACTTGCTGTCGACAACCTTTTGCGCCGCCGAAAGCTCGATCTCGGGCAAAAGCCGGTAGGCGCCTTCGATATCGGCCGCCGTGCTGACGATATGCTCGAGCCGGCGCGCGAACAGCGCCGCGACCTCGGCCTCGCGGCTGATGTCTGCCATCGCCGTTGCCAGCGCGGCCGGGCGATCGAGCTCATCGCGCGCGGCGTTCAGCCTCGCTGCATTGCGCCAGGCGATGATGACGCCGGAGCCTTCGGCGAGGCAGCGCCTGGCAAGCGCCAGCCCCATGCCCGAACTGCCGCCGACGATCAGGATTTTTGTCTCGTCCATGTCCATGCCTTTCCTTTGCATGGACGGTGATGTGGCAAGCCGGCCGGCGGAGCGGAAACGGAAGAAACCGATAGTGTTATCGGAGAGTCCGATGGTTGGCTGGCGCGGCTTTATAATTCAGCCAGCAGGGCAGTCGGCGCGCGAAGGAACGCGGCCTTAAACTCCCCACGACTATAAGCGGCGACGACGACTCGACAGGATTGCGCGACAGCGCGCCCTCTGGCCTGCCGGCCGTCTCCCAACAAAGGGGAAGATCGGAGCCTCGGCTCACGCAAAAGAAGGAACACCGATGGCCCCCATCAAGGTCGACCCGAGCAAGGTCCACGAGTTCTCGGACGCTGAAAGCTTCTACGCCTGGCTCAGCCAAAACCACGCCGGCGAAAGCGAGGTCTGGATCAAGATCCACAAGGTTGGCTCTGGCCTTCCTTCGATCACGCCGAAGGAAGCGATCGACGTCGTGCTCTGCTTCGGCTGGATCGATGCGGTGCGCAAGTCGCTCGACGAGAAGAGCTTTCTGCAGCGCTACACGCCGCGCGGCAGGAAGAGCATCTGGAGCAGGATCAACGTCGACAACGTCGCGCGCTTGATCGAAGAGGGCCGCATGACGGAGCATGGCCTGCGCGAAGTCGAGGCGGCCAAAGCCGATGGCCGCTGGGACCGCGCCTATGGCGGCTCGAAAGAGATGACAATTCCGACCGACCTGCAGGCCGCGATCGATGCCGAACCGAAGGCCAAAGCGATGCTGGCAAAGCTTTCGGCGCAGAACCGTTTCGCGCTCGCCTTCCGCGTCCACAACATGAAGACCGAGGCGGGGCGCAAGAAGAAGATCGAGACGTTCGTCGAAATGCTGAAGCGCGGCGAGACGATCTATCCGCACAAGAAGTAGGGCACGATCCGGACCGGACGACCGCGCCAGCGACCCGGTAAGCAAAAACGCCGCCTTTGAGGGACGGCGTTTCCGGGAAGCGATGATCCCGAACCCTGTTGAAGCGGTCCGGGATCATCCGGTCATGAAGTCTTTGGCCAATTGCTGAAAAGCCAAAAGCCGGCGACGCGCCTTATGCGGCGAGCTTCTTGCCGTGCTTCTTGAGGGTGCGCTTCTTGGTGTGGTGCTTCACATGATGCTTCTTGGCGTGATGCTTCGAGTGCTTCTTCACGTGATGCTTGCGGGCGTGACGGCGAAGATGCTTGACGTGCTTCTTGTGCGGGCCGTTGGCGTCCGGCTTGGCCGTCTCGGTGGCCGCAGCCGGAGCCGCGGTGGTCGTCGTGGTCGCAGCCGTCGTGGTCGCGGCAGCGTTGGCTTCGGTAGTGCCGAGCGCCGGCACCGCGAAAGCAAGCGCGACCGCCAGGCCGAGAACGGAGAGAAGGGTCTTTTTCATAAGTCGGCATTCCTTTTTCGAAGATCGATATCAGGTTGTCGCTGGCCGTAGTTCGGCTGCTCCGGTGCCGCTTATGACAGCCGGTCTTTTCGCGAGTTTTTCCGGGCTGTTGAATCTTGTTTCCGGATTGTGTCTGGCGGGGAGGGGGCGCTTGCTGGTCAATTCGACCTGCCCCGGCTGGGTCGCGACATGGGCGATGCCGGCGGCCGCCCCGTCGCGCAAGGCGCGGCCGGCATCGTCTGCGCCGCAACCTTGCCCGACGGTCCGACCGGCGGCTTTTTAGCGATGGCAAGCGGCTGCCCTGGTGAAGGGACACCATGCTGCCCCCAACCTATCCGCATGCTACGAAAATAGCATTCCCGGCCAGCGAAATGTGATGCTAGGCTCGCGCCCGTGCACCCAAGGCGCGCGGCGGCCCAGCCGCAAACGAGCAGGCCCGCAAGAATAGGAGTGGCAGGCGGGATCGAGGCCTCAATCCACAATCCGACGGAACTGTTGAACCATTGCGAGGTCCGCCGCGTTTCCCGTGGTTGACCACAAGGGAGGAACTACCAGTGAAAGCATCCTATCTCGTCTCCGCCGCGCTCATTGCGGCATCCGCAATGCCGGCGGCGGCTGGCGAAATCTCGGACGGCAAGGTCAAGATCGGCATCTTGAACGACCAGTCCGGCGTCTATGCCGATTTCGGCGGCAAATGGTCGGTCGAGGCCGCCAAGATGGCGGTCGAGGATTTCGGCGGCAAGGTGCAGGGCGCGCCGATCGAGATCGTCAGCGCCGACCACCAGAACAAGCCGGACATCGCCTCCAACATCGCGCGCCAGTGGTACGACACCGAGCAGGTCGACGCGATCATGGAGCTCACCACGTCTTCCGTCGCGCTCGCCGTCCAGGGGCTTTCCAAGGAAAAGAAGAAGATCGACATCGTCACCGGCGCCGCCTCCACCGACCTCACCGGCAAGCAGTGCTCGCCCTATGGTTTCCACTGGGCCTACGACACCCACTCCCAGGCGGTCGGCACCGGCGGCGCGCTGGTGCAGCAGGGCGGCGACAGCTGGTATTTCATCACCGTCGACTATGCATTCGGCTATTCGCTGAAGGACCAGACCGCCAAGCTCGTGGAATCCAGTGGCGGCAAGGTGCTGGGCGAGGTGCGCTATCCGCTTGGCTCCACCGACTATTCCTCCTTCCTGCTGCAGGCGCAGTCCTCCGGCGCCAAGATCATCGGCCTAGCCAATGCCGGCCTCGACACCTCGAACTCGATCAAGCAGGCGGCCGAGTTCGGCATCGTCGCCGGCGGCCAGCGGTTGGCGGCGCTGCTCTTCACGCTGGCCGAGGTGCATGGCCTTGGCCTGCAGGCGGCGCAGGGCGTTGTGCTGACGGAAGGCTATTACTGGGACCGCGACGATGTGAGCCGCGATTTCGCGCAACGCTTCTTCAAGCGCACCAACCGCATGCCAAACATGGTCCAGGCCGGCACCTATTCGGCGGTGACGCAGTATCTGAAGGCCATCGACAAGGCCGGCACCGACGAGACTGAAGCGGTGGCCAAGCAATTGCATGAGATGCCGGTCAACGACGTGTTCACGGTGAACGGCAAGGTGCAGGCCGACGGCTCGATGGTGCACGACATGTATCTCTACCAGGTCAAGAAGCCGGAGGAGAGCAAGAAGGACTGGGACTACTACACCTACCTGGCGACCATTCCCGGCGACAAGGCCTTCATGAAAGCCGAGGACAGCGGCTGCCCGCTCGTCAGCAAGTGACGCTCGACACCGCCACCGCCGTCCGCCGGGACGGCATCGACCAGACGCCGCGGGTGGTGCTTTCCGCCCGCGGCCTGCGGCGCGACTTCGCCGGATTCGTCGCCGTGAAGGATGTCGACCTCGACGTCCACCACGGCAGGATCCATGCCTTGATCGGCCCGAATGGCGCCGGCAAGACCACCATCTTCAACCTGTTGACCAAATTCCTGCAGCCGACCAGCGGCACCATCCAGCTGCTCGGCACCGACATCACCCGCACGCCGCCGGCCAAGGTGGCGCGCATGGGCCTTGTACGCTCCTTCCAGATATCGGCGATCTTTCCGCATCTCAGCGTGCTCGACAATGTGCGCGTCGCGCTGCAGCGTCCGGGCGGGCTGGGCTATCAGTTCTGGCGCCCGGTCTCGGCGCTGGACCAGCTGACGCCCCGGGCGCGCGAGCTGCTAGCCATAGTCGGGCTCGACGACGCCGCGCATCGGCTGGCGGGCGATCTCTCCTATGGCAGGAAGCGTGTGCTGGAAATCGCCACCACGCTGGCGCTCGATCCAAAAGTTCTGCTGCTCGACGAGCCGATGGCCGGCATGGGGCATGAGGATGTCGGCACGATCTCAGGCATCATCCGCTCGCTGGCGAAAGACCGCGCCGTGCTGATGGTCGAGCACAACCTCACCGTCGTTGCCGATCTCTGCGACTGGATCACCGTCATGCAGCGCGGCCAGGTGCTTGCCGCCGGCGACTACGCGACTGTGAGCCAGGACGAGCGCGTGCGCGTCGCCTATATGGGGACCGAGCATGAGTGAGCCACTGCTTGCCGTGCGCGACCTTCATGCCTGGTACGGCGAGGGCCATGCGCTGCACGGCGTCAACCTCGAAGTCCTGCGCGGCGAGACGGTTACGCTGCTTGGCCGCAACGGCGTCGGCAAGACGACGACGCTGCGCGCCATCATGGGGCTGATCCGCAAACGGACGGGCAGCGTCACTTTCAATGGCAAGGACCTGATCCGCCTGCCGCTGCACCGCGTCGCCCACCAGGGCATCGGTTTCGTGCCGGAGGAGCGCGGCATCTTCGCCACGCTCACCGTCGACGAAAATCTGATCCTCCCGCCGGTGGTGGCCAAGGGCGGCATGAGCGTGGAGGAGATCTTCGACCTCTTCCCCAACCTCAAGGAACGTCGCAACAGCCAGGGCACGAAGCTTTCCGGCGGCGAGCAGCAGATGCTGGCGATCGCCCGCATCCTGAGGACCGGCGTCGAAATGCTTTTGCTCGACGAGCCGACCGAAGGCCTTGCGCCGGTCATCGTCCAGCGCATCGGCGAATTGTTGGCGACGCTGAAGAAGCGTGGCATGACCATCCTTTTGGTCGAGCAGAATTTCCGCTTCGCCGCCCGCATCGCCGATCGCTTCTACCTGATGGATCACGGCAAGGTGGTGGAAGGTTTCCCGGTCGGCCAGCTTTCCGCGCACACCGACAAACTGCACGAGGTGCTGGGGGTATGATGGCCAAATGACCATGATCTTCGGCATCCCCATCCAAGCCTTGCTCGGCCAACTGCTTGTCGGCCTGATCAACGGCTCTTTTTACGCCATGCTCAGCCTCGGGCTGGCCGTCATCTTCGGGCTCTTGCGCATCATCAATTTCGCCCATGGCGCGCTCTATATGTTCGGCGCCTTCATCGGCTATCTGCTGCTCGTCCATCTCGGCATCGGCTACTGGCCGGCGCTGATCATCGTGCCTTTGGCCGTCGGCCTGTTCGGCATCGTGGTGGAGCGCGTAGCACTGTCGCGGCTCTACCGGCTCGACCCGCTTTATGGCCTGCTTTTCACCTTCGGCCTTGCGCTGGTCATCGAAGGCGTGTTCCGCTTCTATTATGGCGTCTCCGGCAATCCTTACGCGGTGCCGACCCTGCTTGCCGGAGGCACCAATCTCGGCTTCATGTTCCTGCCCAATTACCGCGGCTGGGTGGTGGTGGCCTCGCTCATCGTCTGCATCGGCACCTGGCTGCTGATCGAAAAGACCAGGCTCGGCTCCTATTTGCGCGCCGCCACGGAGAACCCCGAGCTGGTGCAGGCTTTCGGCGTCAACGTGCCGCTGCTGCTGACGCTCACTTATGGGCTGGGCGCAGCACTTGCCGGGCTGGCCGGCATTCTTGCGGCGCCCGTCTACCAGGTCAGCCCGCTGATGGGATCGGACCTCATCATCGTCGTCTTCGCCGTCGTCGTGGTCGGCGGCATGGGCTCGATCCTCGGCGCCATCGTCACCGGCTACATGCTCGGCCTCGCCGAGGGCCTGACCAAAGTTTTCTATCCGGAGGCCTCGAACCTGGTGGTCTTCGTCATCATGGCAATCGTGCTTTTGCTCCGCCCCGCGGGCCTGTTCGGAAGGGACGCGTAAGATGAGCGAGGCGACCCTTCACGCAGAGCGCGCCGCTGCCTCCGTCCGGCTGGAACGGGCGCTTGTGGCGCTGGGGATCATGGCGCTCGTCGCCGCCCCGTTCGTCATCTACCCGATCTTCGTCATGAAGATGCTGTGCTTCGCGCTGTTCGCCTGCGCCTTCAACCTGCTCCTCGGCTACACCGGGCTGCTTTCCTTCGGCCACGCCGCCTTCTTTGGCGGCGCCGCCTATTTCTGCGCCTATGCCGTGAAAGCCTGGGGCTGGCCGCCCGAGGCCGGCATCCTGCTCGGCGCTGCGGGCGCGGCAGGCATGGGCCTCGTCGTCGGCTTCCTCGCCATCCGCCGGCAAGGCATCTATTTCGCCATGATCACGCTGGCGATGGCGCAGATGTTCTATTTCTTCTGCGTGCAGGCGCCCTTCACCGAAGGCGAGGACGGCATCCAGGGCGTGCCGCGGGGCCATCTCTTCGGCATGCTCGACCTCAACGTGCCGATGAACATGTATTTCTTCGTGCTCGCCATCTTCCTGATAGGCCTTTTCGCCATCTGGCGCATCGTCAACTCGCCCTTCGGCATGATCCTGCGCTCGATCCGCGAGAACGAGAACCGTGCCATTTCGCTCGGCTATTCCGTCGGCCGCTACAAGCTCGCCGCCTTCGTCATGTCGGCGGCCCTTGCCGGCCTCGCCGGCGCGGTGAAGGCGATCGTCTTCCAGTTCGCGACCCTCACCGACGTCACCTGGCAGATGTCGGGCGAGGTCATCCTGATGACGCTTCTTGGCGGCATCGGCACCATGGTCGGCCCGGTGGTCGGCGCCGGCCTCGTCGTCGGCCTCGAGAACACGCTTGCCACCTCCGGCTTCCCGGTGACGATAGCGACCGGCGTGATCTTCATGGTCTGCGTGCTGATCTTCCGGCGCGGGATCGTGGGGGAGATCTATGCGCGGTTGCTGGGGAGGGAGGGCGGCAAGAGCTCTTAAGCAGCCGCCTCGAACCGTTTAATTTCCTTGAGCTCTTCCTGCAGCGACGCGCCCTCCACGGCCAGGTCGTAACTGGCTTGCATGTTCATCCAGAACTGTGGCGTGGTCCCAAAGAATTTGGCGAGACGCAGAGCGGTGTCCGGCGTAACGGGCGTGGTCTCGTTGGCGAGGCGCTCGATGCGGGTACGTGGGACGTGAAGCTTTTTCGCCAGGGTGTAGGGCTTCAGGTCGAGTGGCTCAAGGAACTCGGCCCGCAATATCTCGCCGGGATGAATAGGCTTATCGAGGTTGATCATTGGTTCCGCTCCTGTCGGACAGAGCTGGTTGGTTTAGCTAATGGTAGTCGGTGATCTCCACATTGTCCGCTCCTCCATCGGTCCACCGAAAGCAAACACGAAATTGGTCGTTGATACGGATTGAGTACTGACCGGCGGGATCGCCCTTCAGCGCTTCAAGCCGATTTCCCGGTGGGACTTTGAGGTCGGCCAGTTCGGCTGCGTTGTCCAGCATGAACAGTTTCCGCTGAGCGACACGAATGAGATCTGCCGGAAATCCTTTCGGAGCCTTACCTGTCGAAATCGCTTCAGTGGTCTTGTCTCTGAACGAACGTATCATCCACCACTGCCCCTCGTAACGTATCTTTGCATGATACGTCTCCGAGATCAAGCGCAGAGTATCATGCCGCGATACGAAATGCCCCGAGGGATCATGTTGAGTGAGGTGCGCCCCACCGGCACCTCCAGCCCGACCTTTACCCGATCCATCGCAACGAACGTGCGAAACCGCCTGACGTTGTTGTTCTCAAAAAACAATCGCCGGGTCAGCGCCTCGTAGTCGGCCATTGTCGCCACGGTGACGACCAGGATGAAGTCGGCCTCGCCGGTCACGTAATAGCATTGCTGCACTTCCGGCACCGCGGCGAAGCCACGCTTGGCGGCGTCGATCAGCTCGGCCCGCTCGCTCTCCACCTCGACCTCGACGAAGATCGTGATCGGATGGCCGACCTTGGCCGGATCGACCAGCGCGACATTGGCGCGGATGACGCCCATTTCCTCCATGTGCTTGATGCGCCGCTGCACGGCCGGCGCCGAGAGGTTCACCGTCTCGCCGATAATGCGCTGGGGCGTGCTGTTGTCCTTCTGCAGGATGGCGAGGATGGCGCGGTCGAAGGCGTCGAGGTCGGGCAAAATGGACATGACAGCATCTAAACGAAACAAACTTGCATTTCAGGTGCCGAAACAGAGCGCCTTTCTCACTGGACTTGCAATAAATTTCAGCCAACAAGACAGAGAGAGCCGATCCATGTTCCTCCTTAACCACCACCCGAGCCATCGCCAGCCGCTGACCGATGAAGACGCCGCGACGCTTGGGCTCGCCGGAGCCGCCGAGGCCGAGCGCTTCCTGGCCGCACGCGACAACCATGCCGAGACGCCGCTGCATGCTTTGCCGGCGCTGGCCGGCGAACTCGGAATCGCCGCGCTCCACATCAAGGACGAGGGTAAGCGCCTCGGCCTCGGCAGCTTCAAGGCGCTGGGCGGCGCCTACGCCGTCATCCGACTGGTGCTGGAAGAGGCCGAGGAACGGCTCGGCCGCGCCATCGATGTCGCGGAATTGCATGGGCCCGACGTGCAGGCGATTGCGGCCGGGATGACCTTCGCCTGCGCGACCGACGGCAATCATGGACGCTCGGTGGCGCAGGGCGCCGGCCTGGTCGGTGCGCGCTCCGTCATCTTCGTCCATTCGGGCGTAAGCAGCGAACGCGTGGCGGCGATCGCCCGCTTCGGCGCCGAGATCGTGCGCATCGCCGGCGATTACGACCAGTCGGTCAGGGAAGCCGCCCGTGTCGCCGCCGAGCGCGGCTGGACCGTCGTCTCCGACACATCCTGGCCGGGCTATGAGCGCATCCCGGGGCTGGTGATGCAGGGCTACACCGTTATCGTGCGCGAAGCGCTGAGGCGCTTGCCGCAGCCGCCCACCCACGTCTTCCTGCAGGCCGGCGTCGGCGGCCTTGCGGCTGCGGTGGCCGGCCATTTCGCCATCGTGCTTGGCGAGGATCGCCCTGCGGCAATCGTGGTCGAGCCCGCGCGGGCGGCGTGCGTCTACGCCACCGCGAAGGCGGGGCGTCCAGTCGCGATTGCGCACAGCAAGCCCACGGTGATGGCGATGCTCGAATGTTACGAGCCGTCATTGGTCGCTTGGCGCGTCCTGTCGCGGCTCGGCGATGCTTTCATGACCGTGGACGAGGACGACGCGGTTTCGGTGATGAACCGCCTGGGGCGGCCTTCAGGCACTGATCCGGCGATCGTTTCCGGCGAGAGCGGCGGGGCGGGGCTCGCCGGGCTGATCCGCGCTGCCGGCGACAAGAAGATGCGCGGGGCTCTCGGCCTCGATGCCCATTCGCGCGTGCTCATCATCAACTCCGAAGGCGCGACAGACCCCGGCCGCTATGCCGAGCTGGTCGGGATGGCGCCGGACGAGGTTGCGCTGGCGAGGCAGCCGGCATGAGCAATCTGACGATCAATGCCGACCGTCTGCTTGGCCGTATCGAGGAGCTCGGCAGCCTCGGTCGCGATGCGCAGGGCCGGCTCGTCCGCGTTGCCGCCTCCGACATGGACAAGCTTGGCCGCGACCGCCTTGTCGGTTGGCTGGAAGAGGCAGAGCTCGACGTCGCCATCGATCGTATGGGCAACATCTTCGGCATCTGGCAGGGCGACGCCGAGGCAGGCCAGGAAGCGGTGATGCTCGGCTCGCACATCGACACGGTGATCGACGCCGGCATCTATGACGGCTGCTACGGCGTGCTTGCCGGCCTCGAAGCGATCGAGAGCCTGAAGGAGGCAGGATTCGCGCCGGCGCGCCCGCTTGTGGTCGCCGCCTTCACCAATGAGGAGGGCGTGCGCTATTCGCCTGATATGATGGGCTCGCTGGTCTTTGCCGCCGGCCGGGATATCGAAGAGGCGCTGGCCTCGATCGGCACCGACGGCTCGGTGCTGGGTAAGGAGTTGGAGCGCATCGGCTATGCCGGCCGACATCAGCCCGGCTTCCTCAAGCCGCATGTCTATGTCGAGCTGCATGTCGAACAGGGGCCGGTGCTGGAGCGCGAGGGCATCGCCATCGGCGCGGTCGAGAACCTGCAGGGCATTTCCTGGCAGCGCATAACCATCGACGGCGTGGCCAACCATGCCGGCACCACGCCGATGTCGATGCGCCAGGATGCCGGCGTCGCCGCCGCGCGGGTGATCAGCTTCCTCGCTGACCGAGCCAGCGCCTCGCCGACGCCCACGGTCGCCACCGTTGGCACCATTGCTTTCGAGCCAAACGCCATCAACGTCATCCCGTCGCGGGCAATCTTCACCATCGACCTTCGCGATCCGAACGAAATGCATCTTCGCGAAGCGGAAGCGGCGCTCGCCGCCTTCCTGGACGACCTTGCTGCAAGCGCCGGCGTCACCATCCATGCCGAAAGCCTGGCGCGCTTCGAGCCGGTGACGTTCGATGCCGGCATCGTCTCGCTGATCGAGGATGGCGCCAGAGCCGCCGGCCTCTCCTGCCGGCGCATGACGTCGGGCGCGGGGCACGACGCGCAGATGATTGCCCGCATTGCGCCGTCCGCGATGATCTTCGTGCCGAGCCGGGGCGGCATCAGCCACAGCCCGGACGAGTTCACCGCCGCCGACGAACTGGTTGCGGGCGCCAATGTCCTGCTTGGCGTCGCCGCCCGGCTGGCAGCCGCCTGATCGCGGAACCAAACGGTATGTTGTCGACGGCAGGTGCCGCCAAGGCGAAACACCACCAAAAATAGTCATCTCGAAACGTTGCGTGCCACCAAGGCGGGAATCCGGCGACATCTGATCGAAACAAACTTCAATCACTAGCCAGATCAGGGAGCGCGATTCTCGCGCGCGTCAAAAAAGTTCAGTGTATCGAAGAAAGAATAGCATGCTGCTCATCAACCAGCGCCCCGAACACAACCAGCCGCTGGTGCCGGCCGACGCCGAGGCCCTCGGCCTGGCGGGCGCCGACCGGGCCGAGCATTATCTGAGGGCTCGCGACGACCATGCCGAAACGCCTCTCTATGCCTTGCCGGCGCTGGCCAATGGCCTCGGCATCGCAGCACTGCATGTCAAGGACGAGGGCCAGCGTCTTGGCCTTGGCAGCTTCAAGGCGCTGGGCGGCGCCTATGCCGTCATGCGGCTGGTGCTGGAAGAGGCCGGCAAGCGCTTCGGTCGCGAAGTCGATATCTGCGAAATTAACGATCCGAAGCTGCGCGCTATCGCCGCCCAGATGACCTTCTGCTGCGCCACCGATGGCAACCACGGCCGATCGGTCGCGCAGGGGGCGGGCCTCGTTGGCGCGCGTTCGGTCATCTACGTCCATGCCGGCGTCAGCGCCGAGCGCGTGGCGGCCATCGCCCGCTTCGGCGCCGAGATCGTGCAGGTCGAGGGCGGTTATGATCAGGCGGTCCGCGAAGTCGCCCGGGTCGGCGCCGAGCGCGGCTGGAAGATCGTCTCCAACACCTCCTGGCGCGGCTACGAGCGCATTCCGGGGCTTGTCATGCAGGGCTACACGGTGATCGTGCGCGAGGCGCTGCGGCACATGGCCGAACCGCCCACGCACGTCTTCCTGCAGGCCGGCGTCGGCGGTTTTGCGGCGGCGCTTGCGGGCTATATGGCAATTCTGCTCGGCGAGGGGCGGCCGAAGGCCGTGGTGGTCGAGCCGAGGCGCTCGGCTTGCGTCTACGCCTCGGTGGAGGCCGGCCGTCCCGTAACGATCGCTCCTCAGCTGTCGACGGTGATGGCGATGCTGGAATGCGCCGAGCCGTCCCTGATCGCCTGGCGGGTGCTGGCCCGCGTCGGCGACGTCTTCATGACCGTCGACGAAGACGACGCGGTCGCGGTGATGAACCGGCTGGCCCGGCCCTTGGACAACGATCCGGCCATCGTTTCCGGCGAGAGCGGCGGCGCGGGGCTTGCCGGGCTGATCCGCGCAGCCGGAGACAAGGGCATGCGCGCGGCTCTCGGGCTCGATGCGACGTCGCGTGTCCTCGTCATCAATTCGGAAGGCGCGACCGACGCCGGCCGTTACACCGAGCTGGTCGGGGCGGTGCCGCGGGAGCTGGAGCTGCAGATCGCCTGAAGGATTTTCAGGAAAGCGGGCTTCCCCCCGGAATCGATGGAAATGAAGCGCAACTTCGGGAAGACTCGCCTGGAACGAGCGCTGGGGAAAGAGAAGATGGCTGACCTCGACCAGCAGCAGCTGCATCGCGCGATGACGGCCTGGCGGCGCGACCTCCACGCCCACCCGGAATTCGGCTTCGAGGAAAAGAGCACCGCCGCCTTCGTGGCGGAGAAGCTTCGCGCCTTCGGGCTCGAAGTCGCGGAAGGCATCGGCGGCACCGGCGTTGTCGGCACGCTGGCCAGGGGCAGCGGCAATCGCGCGATTGCGCTGCGCGCCGACATGGATGCGCTGCGCATCGCCGAGCAAGGGACGCGAGCCTGGACCTCGCAGACGCCCGGCATCATGCATGCGTGCGGCCATGACGGCCACACCGCCATGCTGCTCGGCGCGGCGAAGCTGCTGGCGGAAGAAGGGGGCTTCGACGGCACGGTGCGGTTCATCTTCCAGCCGGCCGAGGAGTGGGGCAGGGGCGCGCTTGCGATGATCGAAGACGGGCTCATCGAACGCTTTCCCTTCGAGGAAATCTTCGGGCTGCACAATATGCCGGGCTTGCCCATCGGCCACTTCGAAACCCGGAGCGGTCCGATCATGTCGGCCGAGGACAATTTCGAGATCGTGCTGAAAGGCTTGGGCGGCCACGCCGCCAGGCCGCACGACGCTCGCGAGACGCTGATTGCCGCCTGCGCGCTGGTCGTCAACCTGCAGACCATCGTCTCGCGACGCCTGAGCCCCGTCGATATCGGCGTCGTCTCGGTCACCGAGCTCATCACCGACGGCACCCGCAACGCGCTGCCCGGCCTCGCCCGCATCCTTGGCGACTGTCGCAGTTTCCGGCCCGAGGTGAGCGCGGCGATCGAGAAGGAGATGCGCGGCATCGCCGAAGGCACGGCGCAGGCCTATAACGTAGCGGCTGAGGTCACTTACACGCGCGAGTTCGTGCCCTTGATCAACGACGCGGCGCTGGTGAATGAGGCGCTTGCTGCGGCCCGAACGGTGCTGGCCGGCGATGCCGTCGGCATCGCCGCCGAGCCGATGACCGCCTCGGAGGATTTCGCCCGCTTCCTCACCGAAGTGCCCGGCTGTTTCGTCTTCCTCGGCAACGGCAATTCCGCCACGCTGCACAACCCGGCCTACGATTTCAACGATGAAGGCCTGCTGCATGGCGCGCGTTTCCACGCGGCGGTGGTGCGGCGAAGGCTGGCGGCGGGGTAAGGGCGTCTGCGATTGGCGAAAGCGGCGGAGCTTCTGCTTCGTCATCCTCGAGCTTGACCCGAGGATCCATTCGATGACCTTTGGCGTAGAGTTCGGCAGCGCAGAATACTGTAGCTGTTGCAACGCTTTAGCGTAACGGCATGAATCCCAGGGTCTGCGCGCGTCGCTTCGCTCCTTGCTTCGCCCTCGGATGACGAAGCAGATGGGCCGCGATCCTTCGCGCCCCCCTGTTCTGCCGGACCTTTCCTCCAAAAAGCGGGGAGATTGGCAGCTTCACCCCAGTAACCCTTTTTTGTCAGCTTTCATGCACTATGCCCGAACGGGGACGGCAAGAACGAGGGCATGGCGGACGACACCAAACGCAACGGCGAATTCTGGGCGCTGGCGCTCGATCGCGCCCAGCTCGGCCTATGGGACTGGAATCTCCCGACGGGCGATTGCTACTATTCGCCGACCTGGTGGAAGATGCTGGGTTATGCCGAGGGCGAGCTCGATACCTCCGATCTGTGGCTGAAGCTCACTCATCCCGACGACTGCGAGCGAGCACTGGCGAGCGGCGACCGCCATATCGCTGGTGACACCGAGTCGATCGAGACGGAACTACGGCTGAAGCACAAGGACGGCCGCTGGGTCTGGGTGCTTGACCGCGGCGGCATCGTCGAGCGCGATGCCGAGGGCAAGCCGCTGCGCCTGATGGGCGTGCAGACCGATATCACCAGGCAGAAGGAGGCCGAGGCCGCGCTTGAGCAGGTCAATGTCCGCTTGCGGCTCGCGCTCGCCGCCAGCGGCACCGGCATCTGGCACTACGATATCGGCACCAACAAGAGCTATTGGGACCCGCGCACTAGGGAGATCTTCGGCCTGGTCAGCGATACCGACGAGGTGACGGCCGATCTCTGGCACACCTATCTCCACCCGGACGACAAGGAGGCCACCGAGCGCGCGCATCTGCCGCCGCCGGGCTCGAAAAGCGTGACCGCCACGCAATACCGTATCATCCGGCGCGACGGCTCGGTCCGCCATGTCGAGTCGCTGGTGCGTTTGATCGCCGGCGCCGGCTCGGCCGGCCAGATCCTCGGCACGGTACGCGACATCACCGACGAGACGAAGCGCGCCGAGGAGCTCGCTTACGCCGCCCATCACGATGCGCTGACCGGGCTGTGGAACCGCTCGGCCTTCGACCGGCTGCTCGCCGAAAACATCGGCGCGGCGGACCGGCTGCCGCTTGCCGTCTTTTATGTCGACCTCGACTACTTCAAGGCGCTGAACGACTATGCCGGCCATGCTGCGGGCGATATCGCGCTGAAGAGCGTCGCCGGCGGCATCCGCGCCAGCCTGCCGCCTTCGGCCCACGCCGCGCGCCTCGGCGGCGACGAATTCGCGCTGCTGGTTCCGAACTGCAACGACGCTTGCGCCGAGCGGCTGGCGCGTGCCGTGCTCGCCGCGGTGCGCGACGCCGATCTCGGCTCCGCCGTGTCGTCCCGCAGGCTAGCCGCCAGCATCGGCATCGCCTTCGTGCGCGATCCCCGGACGACGGTAACCGATGCGCTCGCCTGCGCCGACGATGCCTGCTACGCCGCCAAAGCCGGCGGGCGCGACCGCTTCGCCGTGTTCTCGGCCGAAACAGCTTCCGGAGCCGGCGGCCTCAACGCCGCGCGGCTTGCCGCCGATCTGGTCGATGCCATGGAGGACAGCCGGTTGAAGCTGTTCGGCCAGGAGATCCATCGCCTCGGCAGGCCTTGGCAAGACAGCCGCCATGTCGAGGTGCTGGCGCGGCTCGAGGCGCGCAACGGCAAGCTGATCTTGCCGGGCGAGTTCATGCCGGTGGCCGAACGCTTCGGCCTTGCCGCCCGGCTCGACCGCTGGATCATCCGCACGGCGCTGTCGCGCCATGGCAGGGCGATGCTCTCCGGCGCCGTCTCGCTCGGCTTCAACCTGTCGGCGCAGACGCTCTCCGATCCGCAGCTTTGGGATTTCGTCGACGCGGCGATCGCCGAGAACGGCGCGCCGCCGTCTGCAATCGGCTTCGAGATCACCGAGACCGCGGCTGTCACCAATTTCGACGCAGCGGAGGAATTCGTGCGCCGGGCAAGGCTGCGCCATTGCCGTGTCAGCCTCGACGATTTCGGCGCCGGCATGAGCTCGTTCGAATATCTGCGGCGCTTTCCTATCGATGCGATCAAGATTGACGGCTCCTTCGTCCAGCACATCGCCGACAGCCGCTTCGACCGCGAGATCGTCTCGGCAATCGCCGGCATCGCCCGCTCGATGGGCTGCGCCGTCGTGGCCGAGAAGGTCGAGGGGAAAAGCGCGCTGGAGATCCTCGTCGGCATGGGCGTCGGCTATGGCCAAGGCTATTTCCTGCACCGGCCAGAGCCGCTGGAGGCGATCGTCGCGCGGGCCGCGGCTGAGAAGCCACAAGCCCGGGTGGGTGTCGCAAAATAAGCTACGCTAAAATTGCGAGCGCCCTCCGCGATTGCCGAGGCAGCTCGGCCTGGATCAGCTCGGCATTCGCCCGATACAATGGTCCCGCGATCATCGACCCGCAAGACGCGGACCCGCTAGACTGGCGCTGGAAAAGCATCTGGGCAGGATCGACGAGACCGCTGCGATCAAGTCTGGCGAAATTGGGCTCTACGGCAATTGATGCGATGGAGAGCCAATCTCCTCCTTGGGGGAGATGCCCCGGCATGGCAGAGGGGGGCCGCCGGCGTTTACCCCATCACCCACCGCAATACCCCGGCCGAAGCCACGCCGATGACCACCGTCGGCAGCATCGACAGTCTTGCCGCCGCGAGCAATGTGATGACGAGCGCCGCCAGATCGGCCGGATTCTTCGACACGAAGTCGGGCGCGATCACCGAGATCAGCACGCAGCCGGGCGCGGCTTCCATCACGGCGGTGGCGCGTGGACTGAGCGTGCGGTTCCTGAGCACGACATAGCCGCCGATCCGCGTCAAATAGGTGACGCCGGCCATGGCGAGGATGGCGAGGACGGTCCAGGGCTCGATCATTTCTCACCTGCCAGAAGCCAGGCGGACACCAACCCGGACAGCGCGCCTGTCGCCACGTACCAGGCGCCCGGAACGACCAGATAAGTTGCCGCCGCCACCACTAGGCTGACAAGCCAGGGGCGCGCCGCGGCAAAACCCTTCCACATGCCGCGCAGCAGCACCAGGAACACTGCCGGAAAGGCCATGGCGAAGCCGTAGCGCTCGACGTTGCCAAGCACCGGCCCGAGCGCCGCTCCGCAGGTCGTGAAAATCACCCAGGCAAGATAGAAGGGAAGGGCAGTTCCCGCATAGTAGGCGAGGCTGAAGGCTGGCCGCAGTCCGCTGGCCGCGCGGCGCTTCGCGTCGGCGAGCCCGAGCGCAAAGCTCTCGTCGCACATCAAGAACAGCGCGGGCAGCGCCTTGCGTTTGGGCAGGTGGCGCAGGAACGGCGCAAGTGCCGCGCCCATCAGGAAATGCCGGCTGTTGACCAGCAATGTGATGGCGGCGATCAACAGCACATGCGGCGGCGAGGTCCAGAGCTGGATGGCGGCAAATTCGGAGCCGCCGGCGAAGTTGAGGCCCGTCATCAACGGCACCTCGACGACGCTCAAGCCCTTCTGCGCGGCCTGCGCGCCCAGCACGAGTGCGTAGGGGACAATGCCAAGCAGCACCGGCGTCGAGGCGGCGGCGCCCCGCCGGAATTCGGCGCCGCGTGCTTCGGCGGGAGGGTGGCCCAGGGTTATCTCGGAAACGCTCATGGCTCTTCTTCGGCCAGCCTTGCGGGGCGGCCTTCTCCGGTTGCTCGATGGTCGGTTATCGCTGGCCACCATAGCCGAAATGCTCCGCAATCGGGTTGCGAAGATGCGCCGTTTCTGCCAAGGTTTGGCATTGGATAGCGAGAATTAAGCCAATATTGGAATCAGACGCCATGAAGCTGGATGAGATCGACAAGCGGATCCTGCGCGCCCTGCAGCGCGACGGGCGCATGGCCAACAACGATCTTGCGAGAGAGGTCGGCCTGTCGCCGTCACCCTGTCTGAGGCGCGTAAAATTGCTGGAGGAGGCTGGCGTCATCGACCGCTATGTCGCGGTGCTCAACCCGGCCAAGATCGGTCGCGGTCATACCTTCTTCACTCGCATCTGGCTGAAGCAGCAGGACGAGGACACGATCGAGCATTTCGCCAGGGAGGTGGGCAAGCTGCCCGAGGTGCTGGAATGCTATCTGATGCTGGGCGATTGCGACGCTATGGTGCGGGTTGTGGCGGCGGGCATCGAGGACTATCGCCGCTTCCAGTCGGAGCACTTAAGTCGCATCAAGGGGGTGCAGAACGTCAAGACCGACGTTCCCAGCCAGACGGTCAAGCAGACTTCGGAGATGCCGCTTTAGATCTTCCCTTTTTTCCTTGAGGGAGAAGGTAACCGCGAACCGTCGGGATGCTGCTGGAAGGACCGCCGCGGCAATGAGGCGCCAGTTTCCCAGCGCCTCGTTTCGTCTCTATCGTCTCGGCGCTGCGCGCCTGTCCGCCGTCTCCGGCAAGGGAGAAGGCGAACCCACGCCTAATGTTGGGCGTGGTGCTCCGCGTTGCGTTTGCGCGTCGCCGCCGCCTTCTTGGCGGAAGCAGAACGCTCGGCCGCCGAGCGCGAGCTTGACGCTTTGCCGCCGGCCTTGCCGCCCTTGTGCGCCGCCGGATGGCCGGTGTGCTTGCCGCGGCCCGAGCCGCCCGCCTTCTTGCCGCCGCCATCGTCCTTGTTGACGGTCGCCCAGGCCCGGCGCTCGGCTTCCTTCTCGGAGACGCCGCGCTTTTCGTAGCCCTCGGCGATATGGTCGGCCTTGCGCTCCTGCTTGTCGGTGTATTTCGATTTGTCTCCGCGTGGCATTTTTCTTCTCCTGTTGGGCTGAGAGGAGCCGCCCTACGGCTCCTTCTTCGTTTTGACGGCGTCGCCGAGATCGGACTGCTCGGGGTCCTGGTTGTTCTCGCCGGCCGCGTCGCGATCCTTGTCGGGATCGTCCTTGGCTGGCAGATAACCTCTCGGCCGATTGGCTTTCGGACCTTCCCAACGTGGCCATTGATCGGATGTGCCTGGACGTCCCGTACGGGGTGAGTTGCTCATCGTTGCCTCGCTTTCAGAGAGCCGGTCAGCCCTCGGCCTTCATGGTTCGTGCGATTTCAAGCAGCTTGTCGCGGTCATGCCCGTGCTCGCGGATCAGCTCGCGCGCCTGCTTCGGTGAAAGGTCGGTGTTCTCGGCCAGGAACCGCACGTCCGGATCGTCGCCGCCCTTGGTCGGCAGCCTTGCGTCTTGTGCCGTTCGGCCAGCGCCCGGGCGATGTGGAAGTTTGCTTTTATCCATCGTTTTCTCCTTCCGATAACCAACCCTTGGCGAAAGGACTGGTTCCTTCGCCGAGCTGGCGACCGCGATGAGGCAGGGCGCCTGAAACGGGCTGCGGTCGTGCGGGGCTGGGGCTACGCCTTCTCGTTTTCGTGCCCGCGCTCGGCAGCTTCCTTCTTGCGGCGCAGCACTTCGTCGGTGCCGACGATGTCCTTCGCGCCACCGCTGATGGCGGTGGAGACGACCGCGGGCGGATCGCTCGCCGGGAAACTATCTTCGAGACCGGACTGCAATTGTTCTTCCAGCGTGTCCGGGTTCTCCGAGCGTCCTTGCGTGCGGCGGCCGTCGATCTGTTCCACATCCTGTTTGGCGTCGGGATGCTCGCGCACATTGCGCAGCGTGGACACGACGAGTTCGATCGCGAACTCCTTCATTGCCTCGACGTCTCCCGTGACGACGTCCGCTTCTTCGATGACGCGGATGAGGGACGCCTCGACCTTGTCCATCTCGCTCTTGCCTTGACAGCGCGCCAGCTTCTGGCTCAGGGCGGTGATGAGCAGCGGAGCGAAGGTCGAATAGGCCTGCATACGTGTCTCATCGACACGTTCGGGGTGAAGTGTGCGCACGGACATTGTTGCCTCCGTTCAAACGTCCTGCCGACGGCCGAGCCGCCGGGGTTTCGGAGGAACCAAGGGGAGGGGAAGAAGTTCCAAATTGGATGTTCTGGGCGGCGTCCCGCGAAGGGATCGCGGGACGCCTGCTTAAGCTCAGCGCTGGCCGCCCTTGCGGCCGGCTTCGGATGCACGTTCGCGGTCTTCGGCGAAGTTGCCGCTGCCGCCCCTGTGCTGACCTGAATCCTGCTGACGCATGTTGCGGTCCTCGGCCTGCTGCTGGCCGCGACGCTGATCGTCGCGGTTCTTGTGGCTCTGCTGGCCTGCTTTGACGTGCTGTTGGTGAGTTCCGCCTTGATTAGGCATATCTGCAGCTCCGTTGTGTGGGATTGGTCTTCGGGGTTTGATTCAAGGAGGTTCGACCGCCTTGAGCAATGAGAACCGCTGCCCGCGATCGATGTTCCCCCACGAAATATTTCGTGAATCCTTTTAGCCCGACCATGCCGCGACAGCCTTGTCGTGCGTCGCCGGTCCGCGCGGGCGCCAGGGCCCGGGGCCACGGTCGGTCTCTTTCCTACGACTGAAGTCGGAGTGGCTCGCGCATTGGGCCCTCGACGGCAACCAAAGCGGAGGCTTCGAGTTGGTAGCGGTCGTCGACGAAGTCCCCTTCATCGGCGCCGTTTTGGGTGCCCGCCGTTTCCGCGCAAATGGCGGGCATCCAATACCATCCACAATCATTGGAACCAGGAAGTCGCGCGGCCGGCTTCGAAAGCGAGACGACGTTTTGACCTTTATTTCTGCCAAGCCCAATCTGCGAGAGCCCGAAAGCCTGCCCGCGAACGACAATCGCCTCTCCGTCCTCGCCGACACCTCGATTCTCCAATTCCTCAACGACGACGACGATGTCACCGACATCACCAGGCGCGCCGAGCGCCTTGGCAATGCCGTGGTGATTGTTATGGCGCTTTGCCTGATCGTTGCGCCGGCGATTTACCTCACCCTGGCCTACGGCCTGTAGCCGCAAAAAACTCGCCGAGCCTTGCGGCTGTCTCGGCCGGCGCCTCCTCGGGAAAGAAATGCCCGCCGGGCATCGTCCCGCCGCTGACCCCGCCGCTGACCCCGCCGCTGACGTCGTCGGCCCACTCCCGCCACAGAGCCAGCGGACCGCCCTCTCGCGCGTACCATTCGGCGAGCGCGCCATGTCCGCTCCATAGCGCAAGCATCGGGCAGCCGATGCGCCGGCCGGCTTTGCGGTCCGCCTGGTCGTGCTCACGGTCGAGCGTCGCTGCCGCACGGTATTCCTCGCAGATGGCGTGCGCGTGGGCTGGATCGCGCAAGGCCTCTGCATAAGCCTGCCGGACCTCGGCGGGAAAGGCGGCAGGCGAGGAACCCCAGCCAGCCAGCGCGTTGTCAACGATCGCATCCGCGGCCGCCGTCATGATCGTCTCCGGCAGCGGCTCGGCTTGCGCCAAGAGCGACCAGGGCCAATAGCCCAGCGCCAGCCGGGCGTCGGCCCTGTCCCAGACATCGGCGGTGGGTACGATGTCGAGCACGGCAAGCTTCTCGATGCGGTCCGGGTGGTCCAGCGCCAGGCGATACGCAACGCGCCCACCGCGATCGTGGCCGGCAACCATGAAGCGGGCAAAGCCGAGCTTCGTCATCAGCGCCGCGAGGTCGGCAGCCATGGCGCGCTTGGCGTAGGGCGCATGATCCGGATCGGATGGCGGACAGGAGCTTTTGCCGTAGCCGCGCAAGTCGGCGCAGACGACGCTAAAGCGGTCGATCAGCTTCGGCGCCACGTCGCGCCACATCAGATGCGTTTCGGGGAAGCCGTGCAGCAGGAGCAGCGCCGGGCCGCTGCCGGCAGTCCGGATGAATGTCCGTGCCGCGCCCGTATCGACTTCCGCGCTTTCGAAACCGCCGAACATGCTTTGTACTCCACAGGCGGAACGGCCGCGGGCGGGATGGTTGCTCGGGCCGCGGCTTCTCTCGGCTGGCGCCTTCCGTGGTCAGCTCCAGGCGGATTTGACTGTAAGGGACGCCTCGAATATCTGGCCTCTCTTGTCGGTGCGCATTTTGATGGTGATCTTGAGGTTATCACTGTTCGGCATCTCGTCGCGCGCGACATCCTGCAAGATCCTGAGCGCCTCCTTTCGCGCGTTTTCTGGTGAGGAGAAGAGCTGCCCCTCGCTGTCCATTTGCGTGTGCACGGTGTTGTACAAATCGAAGTAGAAGCGTTCCATACGCGAAAGCATCCGCCGCAACCTGGACGTTCAATCCCTGCGCGCGATCATGGTTCCAAAGGACCGTCTTGGCCGGGGACTGCTTTGCCGGCGGCCGGCGGTGTGGTGGTCCGCTGCAACCCGGCCCGGCTCTACAACGTTAGGCCCTTGCAAAATCACAACGGGCGGCCGCGCATGCTGGAACCCCTTTATCTGAACCTGGGTCAGCACGATGCTCTCTCCGAAAGCGAGAAGGCGTTGCTGGCCAGCGCCACATCGGTGGAGAAGTATTTCGTCGCTGGCGAGGATCTCGTCGCCGAAGGATCAAGGCCGACTTTCAGCACCCTCATCGTCGACGGGATTGCCGCGCGCTACAAGGTGCTGGAGGACGGCGGCCGGCAGTTCACTGCGCTCCATGTTGCCGGCGATTTCGTCGATCTGCACGCTTTTCTCCTGAAGACCATGGACCATGGCATCGTCGCGCTGTCGCCCTGCCATATCATCGCTGCGGAGCACAGCAAGTTGCGGGAAATCACCGAAAAGGCCCCGCATTTGACGAGGCTGCTCTGGTTGGACACGCTGGTGGACGGCGCCATCCACCGGGAATGGATCGTGGCCATGGGACGCCGCTCCAAGACCGCGCATCTGGCGCATCTGATATGCGAACTCTTCGTCAGGCTGCAGGCCGTGAAGAAGACGCGGGTCATGAGCTTCAATCTGCCGCTTTCGCAGGCCGAACTCGCCGATGTGCTCGGTCTCTCCGTCGTCCATATGAATCGGGTCATCGGCACGTTGCGCCGCATGAACGTCATCAACTGGACCAACCACCTGATCGACATCCTCGACTGGAACCGTCTGGTCGCCATTGCGGAATTCGACCCGACCTATCTCAGCATGAGGAACGAGCCAAGGTGAGAACGCGTCAGCGCGGCGGCCCTTGGTCGTCGCCAGACCACAGCGAGTCGAGCATCGAGAGTGCCGCGCTCGGGTCGGCCGTCCTCAGCAGGCCCTGCCGGGCGGCGGCCTGCTTGAAAGCATCGAAGGCGACCGCCGGACGGCAGATGCCCGCCATGGCGTCGTCCACCAGCCGCGCCGCCGCCAAATAGTCGGGCGCTTCCTTGTTCTTCCAGGCTCCGTCCAAGGCCTTCCTTGCGTCGGCGATCGACGAAACCACCATTGAGCCGCCAGTGACGAAGCGGATGGTGAGCGGCAGGAATCTACTCATCCCCGGTCACCATCCTAGCCACTGTTGAGCCCGCCAGGCGAGGCCCGCGAAGGGCGCCGCGGTCACCGCCGCTGCCGCCAGAATGAAAAGATGATTGTTGGTCCGAAAGGGTCTCATCGTTGCCACCACATGTTTTTGGATCGTCATAACGAGGATGCCGCCGACCGGTTGCACGGGCAGGCGCTGAATAAGCGGCAAGCTAATTGCTCGCCGGCCGGCTGGGCGGCTGCGGGCGGTACGGCGGGCGCGGACGCGGCCTGAGCGGCACGCCGGCGCGCAAAGACTGGATCGGCCACGGACGCCGGGCACCCTGGCGCAGAAATGACCTGGACAGTGTGCCGATCAGATCTCGAATTTCCATGGGACTCTCCTCGTAGAGTCCCCCCGAACTGCGAGCGACTAGCACTCCGGCAGCATTCGCGCATTTAACTTTGATGTACGTGCGCCACGCCCTGCCGAGACCGCAGCCTCTACCGAAAGCCAACCTTTTCGGCCGGCATGCGTTGTCTCTCCGATAGCGTTGTCTCTCGAGAAGAGGATGACGAATGCCCCGGTGCCCCACCGCCACCCGGTGGCAAACACGGCGAGCGGGGCCAGAGTCGACGTCGGCCTGCCAAGGCGAACGGCTCTCCCCGATCGTCGGCGGTTGCCGAATCCATAAGGAGGATCCAATGAAGAAAGCACTTCTTGGCTTCGCCATTGTCCTGATGTCGGGCCAAATGTCGGGAACGACTGCCGCGGCCCAGACCCAGCTGGAGAATCCGCAGATCGAGGATTGCCAGGTCAAACCGGACGCCAGCGCGACCCCTAATCAGACCGGCGAGCAGCCGAAAGCGCAGGCCCCGAAAGCGCAGGCCAATGATCAGTCCAACAACCTGACCGCCAGCCTGGCGCCTTGCGACGGTGTGCTGAAGCCTCCGCCCACGGGCGACAAGAACGCTACCGCTCCGCCGGCCGACACCAGCCAGATGCCGGTGATCAAGCCGGGCGAGGTCCCGCCGCAGCCGTCGAAGTAGAACGCATGATCGGTCTGGCGGGAAACTTTTCCCGCGCGGGCGAGTTACTGACTGTGCAGTTCCCGGATACCCGAACTGCTTCCCACAATTGCCGCCCCGGTTCTCCCATCCGGGGCGGTTTTTTGCCGGCGTCGGGCCCGGCACGGCCTGCCTCGGTGCCTTATCTTCTCGGCTCCGAAGCACGGAACCATCGGGCCCGCGCCGAATTGTCCTCAGCGGGCCGCGTCAGCCGGACCTGGTGGTAAAGAGAACAGGGTTTGGTTTCTCCGGCTTCACACCCTGGCCAACGAAAAGGCAGACGAGCTCTTGTCCCACCCGGCCCGCCCAACTCGGGCGTGGGCGCATGGCAAACAGCACAGATTTCAGCAAGAGCCCTGAGCCGCGCAAAGGCATGCCGAGCCCGCGCCTCGGCGAAAGCGAATTCAAGGCACGCTATCTGAAACAATTCTACGATCCGGCCTTTCAGCCGGAGGCGGATGCCATTGGCAGGCTGGCCGAGATCGCCTGGCAGGCCTACAGCGAAGAACGCAAGGCACCGATCACCAGAAAGGCGGGACAGGGCTTCCACGATCCGGACTATGATCTCTCCGTCGACTGGTTCGCCGCGCACGAAGCGGTCGAAGCGGCACAGCGCCGCTACGAGGACAAGACCGCGCCGTCCCGCATCCTGCTCATAAACGGCTCCTCGCGCAGCGAGCACACCTGCCCGGGCGAAATGTCGAAAAGCTTCCGTCTTGTCGAGTTGGCGCGCAGCGCCATTGCAGCAAGACCGGGCTTTGCGATCGAGGTTCTCGACCTCGCGCGGCTCGCCTCCGAATACGGCCGCAGGATCTTTCCCTGCAAGGCGTGCTTCTCGACCGCGGCCGCGCTCTGCCACTGGCCATGCTCCTGCTACCCCAATCATTCGCTCGGGCAGGTCAATGACTGGATGAACGACATCTACCCGCTCTGGGTCGAGGCGCATGGCGTCATGATCGTCACGCCGGTCAACTGGTACCATTCCTCCTCGCCGGTGAAGCTGATGATGGACCGGCTGGTCTGCGCCGACGGCGGCAATCCCGATCCTTCGCTGACGCAGGGCAAGGATGCCGCGCTCGCCAAGAAGGTCGAGCTTGCCGGCTGGGACTATCCGCGCCATCTCGCCGGCCGGCTGTTCTCCGTCATCGTGCATGGCGACACCGAAGGTGCCGGAAGGGTGCGTCACAGCCTCGCCGACTGGCTGCGCTCGATGAAGCTCGATCCGGTGGGCGAGGCTGCCGAGCTCGACCGCTACATTGGCTACTGGAAGCCCTATGCGACGAGCCATGACGAGCTCGACGCCGACCATGCCGTGCAGACGGAAGTCCGCAATGCCGCGCTGGCGCTCGCCGAAGCCGTCGAGAAGCGTCGCGCGGGTTCGTTCCAGACCATCGGAGCCGGGCTCGAGGATCCGCGCCCCAAATAGCCGACGAGGAGAAGCAGCCGACGGGAAGGAAGATGCAGCGCTGGTTCCAGGAAGCCTGGGTTGTGCTGAAAGAGAGCATCACCGGCTATGTCAACGACAATGCGCTGAGCCATGGCGCTGCGATGGCCTTCTACGCCACGACCTCGCTGGCGCCGATCCTTCTGATCGTGGTAGCGATCGCGGGCATCGTCATCGGCAACGACGCCGCGCAGCTCGCGCTTTCGGCTGAGTTCGCGGGGGTGATGGGCCCGCAGAGCGCCGAACTGCTCACGGCGGTGATCGAGACCGCCGCGCATCGCGGGTCCAGCACGCTGGCCACCCTCATCGGGCTGATCACGCTGCTTGTCACCGCCTCCGGCGTCTTCGGAGAGATGCAGCAGTCGTTGAACGAGATATGGAAGGTCAAGCCCAGCGGCGTTTCGCTTTCGCGCCTGGTGCGGGCGAGGGCGGCAAGCCTCGGGCTGGTGGCAGCTCTTGGCTTCATGCTTCTGGTGTCGCTCGCCGCAAGCACGGCGATCTCGGCGCTGAGCGAGGTCATCAACCAGCACCTGCCGTTCGGCGAGCTGATCGTGAGCGCGATCAACACGATCGTCTCCTTCGTGCTGATCGCGCTGCTCTTCGCGGCGATCTACAAGGTCCTGCCGGACCGCAGGCTCAAATGGCGCGACGTCGGCGTCGGTTCCATCGTCACCGCGCTGCTCTTCACCATCGGCAAGTCGCTGATCGGCTGGTACATCGGCACCAGCGCCATCGGCACTTCGTATGGCGCTGCCGGCGCGCTGATGGTCGTGCTGGTCTGGGTTTACTACTCGGCACAGATTTTCCTCTTCGGTGCCGAGATCACCCGCGCCTATTCGGTGCGGAGCGGCAGCCGGCAGGATCTCGCGCCGGTGGTGGCGGCCAGCGACGAAACGGCAAGGTCAGGCAGGTCACCGCAACCGGGCGTGCCGGACGGCGAGGTCGTCAGATGGATCGTCCTCAGCAGCCTGATCACGGTGCTGGTCTCGGAGATCCGGCGCTGGCGGCAGGGGTGAGGATGCTGGCCGCCGGTTCGAGAGTTGGCCGTTCTCTGCCTGTCGCTCCTGCTGACGCTTTTCGACTTCGTAGGAAAGCCAGCGGCAGAACATCCCGATGATCGAGGTGGCGGCGCCGCCAAACAGGCAGGCAATCAGCAACGGATTTTGCGAAACGTGCTCCCAACTGACGATCGCCAGCAGCATCACGCTTACCGTTGAGATCGAATAGCCTATGCCCTTGAGCAGATGCAGCGACGATATGGTCATCCCGGCCCGCCTTTCAGGTGCAACAATCAGCGGCAACCGAAGTTCCATGCACCAGTGCCAGGCGCTTGGCAGCGGTTTCGCCGCTGTGTGCGAGCCGTTGAAACCTTGTCCAGCCGAATGCGTTGCCTCACGTATCAATTGCGGGAGGAAGTCGTCACGATGCCAAAGACAGGGCCAGGTTGGGAGCAGGCCTATCAACCGCTCGAATTCGCCCAAAAGCACGGCCTGACCCTGAGGCAGGCTGAGATCGTCATCCAGACCAATGGACCGTCCAAATACAAATGCGATCTGGCGGCTCCGATTTTTCTCAAAGCGCTGAAGCAGCTCGCAAAGAATCGCGGGACGCCTGGCCGGCAGGCAGCATCAGTGTCGGCTTTTGAGGAACCGGGCTTCGCGCAGCAGCGAAGGCCAGTCGGTTCCGATTAGCTTGATCAACTCGCGGGCATCGTTTTCCGAAATGTCCGCGTCCTTTGCCAACCGGTGGGCGAGCATTTGAACATCGGCCTCCGTTTGCTGCACCTGCTTTCCATCATTTCCAACCATGGCGCGCCTCCTCTCAGACAAGAACTTTCGAGGTGGCCGTATGTTTCATTTTGGCGGCAAGAGGCAGGCCGCTGGCGAACCTAAGGTTCGCGCAGGCTTGCGCTACTTGCGTTTGGCCTTGAGCTTTTCACTCAATTCGACCGGATCGCGGCAGCCGTTCTCAAACAAAATCAGCGCGTGCCTTGCCGCATGAAGCCGCTCCTCACTGTCCGACGGTATGCGAAATGTGCGGCAGTAGTCGTCGAGAGCGGCTGCGAGGATGACCAAATCCTCGGGGTCGAGGAAACCCGGAAAAACCATAGCTCTCCCTCCCGATGACAGGTGAAAGTGAAAGCGTGGTCCGCGCTTACAAACGCTGGCCTGGGTTTGGGAGTTGCGGATAAGCGCTGGCGGCGGGGTCACATGTTGTGTCACCCTGCCATCAAGCGGAACTTTCTCGCGTCACGGACGGAGCGGTTTGGAACCCCGGGCTTTGCCACCGAGCACAGCACTGTGCGCTTCTGGCCGAAGTCCGCTGCGGGTTCGAGAAAGATGGTATCCGATCGCCCGAGGCGATGGCGCCTAGCGCTTCCGCTTTGCGGCGGCGGCAGGCTTAGGCCCCAGGGTCACGAGCGCCTCGCGCATTATCCGCAGGGCTTCATCGGGGGTAAGGCCGCATTTGCGGGCAAAATAAATCGCTTCGGAAGCCTCCGATCGCGAGGCTGCGGCGATAACGGACAAGGCCGGTCTCGATTTCTTCTTGGCCATCGTTCACCGTGCCACGAATCGCTTAGTCAACTAATATAACGTCCCTGTTCTGAAATCAAAATTCCGGCTTTCGACGCCGCAGCCCCGATCGGGGCTGCGGGCTCATTTCATCCGGCGGCGGATCTTACCAGCCCTGGCGACTCGCCCAGTCGTCGATGTCGCGGCGGATGCGATCCTTCTCGATGCCGTAGCGCTCTTGGATCTTGCCTTCGAGCTGCTCGCGGTTGCCGGCGATGCGGTCGAGGTCGTCATCGGTGAGCTTGCCCCACTGTTCCTTCACCTTGCCCTTGACCTGCTTCCAGTTACCTTCGACGCGGTTCCAATCCATGGTGCAGACCTCCTTTGTGTTTGCGTAAATGCTAACGACTGCGCGGGCCGCGGGTTCCTGTTTTTCGGCCGGGACACGAGGGAACATTTGAACGCTGCTCATGTTCTGCCGCAGTATGGCGCGCCGTCCCCTGCAAGGCGTGCCGGTGGACCGGGTCGGGACCCAATCCTGCCCGTCTCGTTGTCCCGTTGGGGCGGGCTTCCAATAGATCGAGGAGATCATGCTTTACCAGGCAGCGAAGATCGCCGAAGAGGCCCATCGCGGCCAGAAAGACAAGACCGGCCGTCCCTTTATCGAACATCTGAGACGCGTCGCCGATGCGGTCGAAACGCTTGACGAGAAAACCGTCGCCTACCTGCACGACGTGGTCGAGAAAGGCGAGGGGTGGACGCTCGATCGGCTCGAGGCCGAGGGCTTCGGCTTTCCGGTCGTCGCCGCCGTCGACGCGCTGACGAAAAGAATGGACGAAAGCGAGCACGACTTTGTCTGCCGTGCGGCGTCCAACGAGCTTGCGCTGCCTGTCAAGCAGGCGGACCTCAAGGACAATCTCTGGCAGGCGCACCAGGCGGGCATCGACCCCGAGAAGTACGAGAACGGACTGCGCCTGCTCGACGAGTTGACCAGCGAGTGACTGGAATTGCTCTAGCCCTTGTCGCTCACCTGCAGCAGATCCGCCGACTCGGGTGAAAGGAGCGAGCGTTCTCGCAACGCCTTTTCCAGGTCGTTGCGGCTGTCAGCCGGGCAGGCGTCGGGCAGGTCGAGCGCCGTCAGCGCCTCTTCGTCGAATTCGATGGCCCCGCCATAGAGCTGAGCCACCTGCATCACCAGACTCTCGATATCCTCGCGGGCAATGTTCTCAGCGAGATTCATCAGCCTGATTTCTTCCGACAATTGGATAATGTTGACGATGCCGTTTTCCCGCAAAGCCCGCTGGACCTTGTGGTGAGCGTCGTTGCGCAACCGGTCGGAAAATCCTCGTAACATCGGAAAAACCTCCTTTCGCGGCGGTTCATCCCTCTGCCGGCCATAATGCGCCGACGTCGCTCGGTTGGCAACTAAAAAATGGAAAAGCCGTAAAAAAATCAATAAGTTAGCATAGACCGGCAAATGCGGTGTAGCCATATCGTTAGCACCGCCAGCGTCCCCCGCCTTTGTTGTCTCGCATGACCTTGACGTCTTTTGAGCCGAATCCTACTTTTACTAGCAGTGAGTGACATACTCATTCGTGTCATGACCTGCGGGAGGCTAGGGTGGTTGAATTGGAGCGGCCGCAAAGGCTGCAGATCATGTTGACGGAAGAGGAACTGGCGGCAGTCGAGAACTGGCGGTTCGAGAAACGCATGCCGAGCCGCTCGGCCGCCGTGCGCGAGCTTCTGCGAAGGGGCCTCGCATCCGAAGGTTTCCTGACAGCCGAGACCGGCATGAAGTCGCAGGATTTCGGCGTGCTGGATCCAGCAAAGGGGAATGGCGAAAATCCTGACCCCTCCAAGGCTTAGCCGCTTGCTATGAGATTCGGCCGCGCTAACTAATGCCCATGGTGACATCCGGGGGCAGGGAATTTGAAGATGCCAGCGCCAATGCGCGTCTGGCCGCCATTGTCGATTCTTCGTTCGATGCCATCATCGGCAAGGATCTGAACAGCACCATCACCGACTGGAACCGCGCGGCAGAACGCATGTTCGGCTACAGCGCGGAGGAAGCCATCGGCCAATCGATGCTGCTCCTTATCCCGGAGCATATGCACGACGAGGAGACCGACATTATCAGCCGCATCCGCCGGGGCGAGGGCGTGGCAAATCTCGACACGATGCGAAAGCGCAAGGACGGCTCGCTCGTTGCCGTTTCGGTAACGGTGTCGCCGATCAGGAGCCTTGCGGGCGAGATCGTCGGCGCCTCCACGATCGCGCGCGACATCACCGCCGCCAGGGAAAATGAGCGCCGCATCCGGCTCCTGATGCGCGAGGTCAACCACCGTGTGAAGAACCAGTTCGCGGTGATCCTGTCGATGGTCAGGGAAACCAACAAGCGTTCTGCCAGCCCCAGCGAGTTCGAGGAGATGATCCGAGCCCGGATCATGGCGCTGTCGCGCTCGCACGATCTGCTGGTCACCTCGGAATGGGCAGGCGCCAGTCTCTTCGACCTCATCCAGGAACATCTGAAACCGTTTGGTCATGAGGAGCGCATCTCGCTTTCCGGCCCGCTTTTGACGCTGCAGTCGAATGCCGTGCAGAATCTCGGCATGGCCTTCCACGAGCTTGGCACCAACTCGTCGAAATATGGCGCGTTGGCGGGCGAGGGCGGGCATGTCGAGATCACCTGGACGGTCGAGACCGGCCCGAAGGCGCAGCGCCGCTTTCAGCTTGTCTGGCAGGAGAGGTCGAATGGCCATGCCAATGGCGAGCCAGACGAGACGGCGCGCAAGGGTTTTGGCACCGTGGTGCTGCAGCGGGTGGCGCCGCAATCGCTCAGCGGCTCCTCCAGTCTCGAGCGCTCGTCCGGTGCGTTGAAATGGTCGCTGACGGCACCGCTCGAGGCCATTGTCATGCCACAGCTGGGCGCTGAGAGCGGAAGCGACTTTTACGGATGACAGTCCGTTCCCCACCTCGAAGGGCTTTCCCGTAAAAGGGACGGCCCGGCCCGATCCAGCGGGAGCTTGTGCGGGCCGCCACGGCGCGCAATACGGCTGCCGCGGAAGGTTCCCTTGTCGCTCCGTAAAAATGTATTACATCATGTAACATAGCGTGCGCATTGCACGCGATTGCAGTTGCTTTGGTCTGGCTTCATCGATGGAGGTTGTCATGGCAAGCAAACTGATGGAAGAAAGGAAGAGCAAGGACTGGGTTATCCTGGTCCTCGCGATCTGCCTGTTCATCTCACCCTGGGTCATCGGATTCACCGCGGCAATGATGCCCGCGTGGAACGCCTGGATTGTTGGCGTCCTGCTCGGTGCGCTGGCGCTCGCGACGCTTTCGGTGTTCGCCGAATGGGAGGAATGGGTAAATCTCGTGCTCGGGCTCTGGCTGATCGTGTCGCCCTGGCTGCTGGGCTTCGCGGCGGACAGGAACGTGATGCTCACGCACGTCATCCTTGGCGTGCTCGTGGTCGCGGCATCTGCCTGGGCCGTCTGGGACGTCCGTCATCCCCACGCGCATGCGTGAGCGGTGATTAAGGGAGCCCGCCGCGCAAGCGGCGAGCTCCTTTGAAAAGACAATTCCAGGAAAAGCGTGCAGCCGGTTTTCCGACCGGAACTGCATGGAAGACCAATCGGGGCACGGGGCTGAGCAACGGTTGCGACCTCACGCAATTGCTGCAACCGGAAACCTTTTCGTGCATTCTTGGGAATGGCACCGATGCTCCATCCCGATCAGCCTGCCAAATGCTGCTCCTATTGCGGCGGCCGCGATCACGAGTTCGAGGCGTGCCCGAAGCGCAAGGCCGACGCCGAGAAGGAAAAGCCGCTGCGGCAGCCCGAGCCGGCCGGCCTGCTTCAGGCTGACCTGAGCACCGCCAACCTGCCAGGGCAATCTAGCGAGCCTGGCGCTTTAGTTTCGCGGCCTTGCGCAGATCGTCGTTCATCCGCGTCTGCCAGCCGGGACCTTGGGCGCGGTAAGCGCTGACCACATCGGGGTCGAGCTTCAGCGAAACGGCCACTTTCTTGACTTCGGCGCGCGGGCGGCCCGGCTTGCGGCGCGGCAATGTTTCCGCAGGCTGCGCATCCGGATCGGCCAACGCCGCCGCCCTGATCGCCGCATCTTCCTGTTCGGACATGCGCGAAAGCGCGGCCCGGGCGATGCCGAGGGCTTCCTCGCGGGTGCGCCTCGGCGGGATTGCTTCCCGGTGCACGGGCGCGGAGCGGGAACGACTAGAGGTTTTCGACATAACTCTCGATCTCCTTCTTCGTGGCCCGTCGCAGCGAAATCACCCGGATCGTTTCGCCGCGCTCGACATAGACCATCACACAGACTGACAGGCCGATGATCCCGGTGGCGACCAGGCGTTCCTCGCCATAGTCCGTGCTGTCGTCGATGGCGACGACCGCGTTGGCGAATCGAATTCCGGAGCGAGCTCGAAATCGATGCCGTGCTTGGCCTTATTGATCTTAGCCTTTGCGGCATCCCATTCGAAACGCATCGCCCCCGCCCGTCTCGACAATTAAGGTATATACCGAAATTACCTTTGATTGCAAATATTCTTGTAATCATTCCCTTAGCGCATGCGCCGCTGCATCGGCGAACGAGATGTCGCCCTTGATCTCGCGCATCGCCATCGAGGTGACGGTGCGGCGCACGCCGGGCAGCCGGCTGAGCTCCTCGCGCAGCATCCTGTCCAGCGCCCGCATGTCCACGGTGACGATCTGCAACAGATAGTCGGCCTCGCCGGTCGTGGCATAGCAACGGCGGATCAGCGGGTGCTTCCTCACCGCCGCCTCGAAGGCGTCCGACACCTCGAAGTCGATCGACACCTGGATGAAGGCCTCGATGTCGAAGCCGATCGCGGCCGGATCGATGCGGGTGGAATAGCTGCGGATGATGCCCTGATTCTCGAGCGCCTTCACCCGTTTCCAGCACGGCGTCTTGCTCAGTCCCACCTCTTCGGCCAACTCGCCGAAGGAGATGCGCGCGTCGCGCTCGAGTGCTGACACTATCTTGCGGTCAAGTGCATCAAGCATGATCGTTCTCCAATGTCGCGGCAATGGACGGTAATCGTACTCCAATTTACGCCGTTTGGATAACAGAAAGGAACAATGTTCAAGCCGGAAGCGCTATCCTTGGCTGCCTGCCGAACATGCCCGCGCGAGGAGGATGAACCATGGACAAGTCGGACTATCACGCCCGCATCGAGGCGCCCGAAATGCGCGACTACGGCGTCTATCTCAAATGCGACCAGCTGCTCGCCTGCCAGAAGCCGCTCTCGCAAATGGTCAATGCCGACGAGCTGCAGTTCCAGATCGTGCACCAGGTCGAGGAATTGTGGATGAAGCTCATCGCCTACACGCTGGTCGACGTGCTCGACTATCTGGAGAGGCAAGACACGCACCGCATCATCACGCTGATGGGCCGCGTGCACCGGCTGGTGCGCATGATGACGGCGCAGCTCGATCTGCTGGAGACGATGTCGCCCAAGGAGTACCAGCAGATCCGCCTCGAGCTCGGTAATGGCAGCGGCCAGGAATCGCCAGGCTTCAAGCTTATCCTGCGCCTGCCGCCGGACCTCTGGCGAGCCTTCAAGCATTCCTATCTCGACGGCCGCGGGCTTTCCGTCGAGGACGTCTACGACGCTCACTACGACCATGGCGATGCTTATGTCGTGGCCGAGGCGTTGATCGAGTTCGACGAGCTGTTCCAGAAATTCCGCGCCAACCACCTCTATCTCATCCACCGCTCGATCGGTCTTGGCGCCAAGTCGCTGAAGGGTCGCCCGGTGGAGATCCTGGAAGGCGGCGCCCGCCACCGCTTCTTCCCCGAGCTCTGGGACATACGCTGCGACATGACCGACCGCTGGGGTGCGGCCTACGGCACCGTGCGCGACTCGATCAGCCACCCGCCGCACGCGAAGGCGGGCTGAGCTTTTCTCGCCCCGCGCGAACAGGGGAGAGGTGGCGCGGCGTAGCCGCGAGGGAGAGCGCCCTCGTTGAGCGCCGAGCTTGGCTGTGGGCTCGCCGTCTGGCGGTTCGTCCCGGCGTCGCCGGCGCCTCACCGGCTGCTGCGCGGCGACTCTCCGCGGCCTGCAGTGGGGGTGAGGAAACAAGTGAAGCAAAAATTCCAGCCCCCTGTCGGAATCATTGCCCTTCCTCCGTCCTTGGGGCATCAACAGCTTCGAACCGGAGGGACAACGTGGAAACGCAATCGGCCTGGCAGACCGCCGCCATTCTCATCGCTCGCCTGATCTTCGCCGCCGTCTTCGCGATGGCAGTGACCTTCAAGTTCATGGATATGGGCGCCACCGCTGGCTACATCGCCGCCGCCGGGTTTCCGTTCCCGCTGTTTCTCGCCTGGTGCGCGGCGATCCTGGAGGTGCTTTTGGTGATCGCCTTCCTCACCGGCGCCTTCTTCACGCCGGCGGCGCTGGTCGCGGCAGTTTATGTGATCTTCCTCGGCTTTTCATTCCACGGCCCGTCGCACTGGACCGGCAACCAGGCCGAGTTCGGCTTCTTCGTCGATCATTTCACTTTCCTCGCCGGCCTTTTCTTCGCCGCCGTGCATGGGCCGGGCAAGTTGCTCGCCGTCCGACAGGGTTGGCCGGGCCGGGCGTGAGGCGCCGCCACTTCACATCTGATCGTTATAGGGTTCCTTCATCTGCCCGACCATGCGCGCCAGCTTGGAGAAGGAAGGCATGTCCGCTTCCGGCTGGCATTGGTTGGCGAGCTCGAGCAGGCGGATCGGGAAGTTGATCGCATCGCGGTTCGACGCCGAAATCGCCTCGGACCGGTCCTCGCCTGTCTCGACGGCCTCGGCCTTGCGCAGCGCGATGTCGATCTCCTCGACCGTCAGCACCCCCTTGCGCACCAGAGTATGGTTGATTGCCGCGACGGCCATCAGCAGGCCCTCGAGTTGCAGATTGGCGACGTTCATGGCGCTTCCTCCCATTGACCTCGCTTGAAAACGCATGAGCGGCGTTTCCGATCCGGGACCGCCTTAGGCCTCCATCAGGCGCACGCCGTATTCGGCCCAGAGCTGCTTGATCTCGCGGGCGCCCAGCGGCGGGGTCGAGCGATCTCCATAGGAGATGGCCACGGCGCTCAGATCATATTGGCCGTCTGCCTCGGCGATGAAGCGGATGGCTTCGCCAAGCGGGCGCGAATGGAAGACCGGATCCGCCTGGCCTCGGCCAAGACTGCGAACGCCTGAAATACCTGCTGGCGCATGCCGCATCCGAAAGACCGATGCCATGGCGGATTTGTCCATGCCCGCTCTCCGCGATTCCCCTTGGGGAATGATTCCATAAGGTCCGGCTAATGACCAGCCCAACCGGGCACACCAACGACAACCGGGCACACCAACCCGCCGCTATGGAAAGGCCGGGCTCTGGGCCCGGCCTCCTTCAGCGGCCTGCGCTGCGGCGGCCGTGGGGGCGCGATTGCTCTATCGGGTCCAGGGGCGGGCCCAGTCGTGGGCTGTGTCCGAGTTGCGCGCCATCGCCATGCCGATCAGCAAGCCGACCAGGCCGCCAAGAACCATGGCGGTGGAAACGGTGCCGGGATTCTGCTGCACGGTTTCGGAAACGCTCTGGGCCTGGCTTCGCAACTGCCTTGCCGCGCGTGAGGCGCGATCGCTCGCGCCGCCGTAGAATTCAGAAGCTCGGTCGGCCGCGCCGCTGTAGAGGCCGGAGGCCCGGTCGGCCGCGCTCTGGTACCACCCTTGCGTCGCACTGGCGGCTTCCTCGGCCTGATCGGCAAGCGCGCGGTTGAGCCGGCTCACCTCGCGCTTCAATTCGGCGATCTGCTTCCTCATCGCCGCTTCCGAAGCGGCTGAAGATCTGGCGCTGGTGCGCGAAGCGCTGCCGCTGCGGGCAGCGCTGCTGCGGCTCGGATTGCTTCGCTCTGTGCCGCCGCCCTGGGACGTCGAGCTGCCGTTGCGCGCGGCTGCTGCGTTCGTGTCCTTACCCTGGTTGGTTTCATCGTCTGCCATGGGTCTCTCCTTGCTGAACTCTGCAACGGCTCACGCCCGACCTTGCAACGGCTCACGTCCGCCATGGTTCCCTTCCAAGCAAAGGGCCGTGGAGCGGAACTCCACGGCCCTCGCGCGACGAAACTGCCGCGTCTCGTTACTACTTGCCGCAATGATTATCGTTGACCGACGGCGATGCCGTGCCAGGCGACGTGTGAGTTGCATCCGGCTGGGCGCCCTGCGGCGTCGCGGGGCAATTCCGATCGGCGTTCGAATTCATGCCGTCCGTGGTGATGCTGCCCGTCGTGCCTGTATCGGGCGCCATCTGATCAGGCGGCGGATTGGCAGGCGTGGTGGGGTCCACCGTGATGCTCTGGCCGCTGCCCGCCGTGTCGGCGGTACCGCCCGTTGCATTCTGAGCCATCGCAGCCGTAGCCAGACCGATGGTCAGAGCCGATGCCGCAAGAATCTTGATGAGCATGATCTTCTCCTTCTTGTGCGAGATCGTTTCTCTGTTCGGGAGTCTGTCGCGTCGCGACTAAGGGTGGAACCCCTCGGCCCGGAGGTGGTTCCGAGAAAAAATTTCTGGAACTTCCACAATTTATCGGTGCGCGAGCGAAAGTCGCTTTCCCGGCAAGGCTGCAGACAAGCAGCTAGGACAATTTACCTAAGAGCCTTGTCAGGTGAGGGCAGCTCTGCTATGATTTTATCCATGGTGCTGATTTGCGCCAACGACCCGCCAGCCGGCGGGTTTTTTTGTGGCTCCTCACCTTGGGGGCTTCGCCAGTTGGCGAGGCGACGGGACAGCATCCTCCTGTGGCGTGCCAGCCATATCCCCCGCAAGAAGGGGATCGATGGTCCCCCTTGCGGGCGAGATATCCGTCAGGACAGGCGGGGCGGGAACTCGACCTTTTAGTTGAATCCAATCTGCGGAAGCTCTGCATGCCACGCTATGCCACCATCATCACCGGCGACGACGACGCCGAAATCGTCAGCGCCATCGGCGAGTTCGCATCGTTCGGCGAGCCGCCCCGCACAAGCCGCGTCGAGGCAGTCGCGCCGGGTGTGCGCATCGGCATGGTGCGCGGCGGTCCGGTCGACGCGATCGCCGGCTTCGGCTTTCCGCGCCAGGGTCTCGATCCGTCGGCCATGAGAGCCGCCGCGGCGAAGCTGAAACGAACGGAGCCGTTTTCCGGACAGGTCGATCAGCCCTCCGCGCCGAAGGCCGCCCGCGCCAAGCCGCGCAAGAAGCCGGCGCGCAAGCCCGCCAGGGCGCGTGCGGTTCGTTCCGCCGGAACGTCGGCGGCCGCTGCAGCCGCCAATGGCTGACGGCGCAGGCAAGGCGCGGCGCGCCGGCGCCCGAACCGCTGGAGCGAAGGCTGAGCCGGCCGCCGCGCCGATCGCCGGGCGCTCGAAAAAGACGCTGGGCCACGATTTCGCCGCGGCGCTGCGCGCTGATTTCCGCGCCCATGGCGCCGGCGTCATCGCCGCGGTCAGGGCGGAAAAGCCCGACCAGTATCTGAAGGTCGTGCTGACGATGCTGCCCAAAGAGTTCTCGCAGGGTCTCGATGCGAACCAAAACAGTCTGGACCAATTGAGCGATGAGGAGATCCGCAGCCGCATCCGCGGCCTCGAAGCGAGGCTGCGGCCGTTCCTCGATGATAACGACCTATCTGGCGCTGCTCGAGGAGCTGGACCAACGCCGTCAACGTAACCTTCTTGCTGCCTACAGGCCGTACCAAAGGCAGGCCGAGTTCCACGCGGCGGGGGCGAAAAACCGCGAGCGCCTGTTCATGGCCGGTAACCAGCTCGGCAAGACTAGGGCAGGGGGCGCCGAATGGGCCATGCACCTCACCGGCCGCTATCCGGACTGGTGGATGGGCAAGGTGTTCGACACGCCCGTCCGGCTTTGGGCCGCCGGCGTCACCGGCGAGGGCACGCGCGACAATCCGCAGCGTGTGCTGGTCGGCCCGCCGCAGCGACAGGCGGAATGGGGCACCGGAATGATCCCGGCCGACGCCATTGCCGAGACGACGATGGGCCGCGGCGCGCCCGGAGCGCTGGACAGCGTCGTCGTGCGCTGGGGCGGTGGCGGTGATGTGCAGGCGGGCGAAAGCGTGCTCTCCTTCAAGTCCTACGAAAAAGGCCGCGAGAAATGGCAGGGCGAGACGCTGCACGGTGTCTGGTTCGACGAGGAGCCGCCGCTGGACATTTATTCCGAGGGTCTGACCCGCACCAATGCGACGGGCGGAATAACCATCGTGACTTTCACACCGCTGCTCGGGATGTCGGATGTGGTGCTGCGATTTTTGTCGGCGGAGGCGGTTCAGGGCTTGGGTTCCGCGCCCCCGCAAGGCGGGGTGGCCGCGAAGCGGCCGGAGAGGGGGTCTTCGTAGGGCGACAAGCTTACGAGTAGCTTTCCGCTCTTGCATCGACAGCCGGCGCTGCCCCCGCTCCGTCGCAGCTTCCGCCGCGCCACCTCTCCCCCACGTTCGTGGGGCGAGGAATTGGAGCCAAAAAATACGGATGAAATCCGATCAGGGATATTTGCTGCCCGCAAGCTGCCTAGCGCGAGCCTTAGGGTCGGTCGCTTTCCGGGTTAGCGGTTGGCACCATATCCTTTCGTCACGAGTAATTGGATTGTACCAGACATTGCATACTTTGTTCGGTGTGTCCGGGATACAAACTTTGCGTTGGAACCCCCTGAACTCGTGCATCCCGCAGGTCTGCTTGCTCGTGTCATAGGGCACGTTCGACTGGCAGGCTGAGGCGCTCGCGGCAATGGCCACGACGATTGCAATGCGGATCATGTATCTCCCCCGTTTCATCAGGAACTTCGCATTGATGAACAGTATTATCAACGACAATAGTTGGTTGGGGCAGATAACTACGGCGAGCTAATATGTCCCGACACGTGACCTTCATGACCATCGAAGATGCCGGGCACTATTCGCCCGAGCAGCGCGCGGAAATTATCGCCGCCTTTCGGACATCTTGTTCGAGGTGCTGGTGCGGCGCTTCAGGCCCGCACCAGAAGAATGAGCGGCGCGGAATGGGAGCCGTGCCGATCGATCCCGAGCATTGGCGACATCGGCCGGCAAGAATTCTGCCAATCGCGATGAACCAATTCGCGTGGCCATGCGACGCATCGGTGCAAATGAACACCCGTGTATCCACGGAGATTTTCGATGATTGCAATCCTTCGCAATGCACTTCTCGCCGCCCTGGCCGTATCCACCCTGGGTGGATCCGCGATGGCCGGCCAGCAGATCTACGAATGCGACAACACGCCGACCAACAAGCTCTGGGCTGGCCGCTGCTGCGGCGTCGGCGACGCCAATTGCCTCGGTGGTGAAAGCCATGGCCATGACCGGGGGAATCCCGGCCGGGGCAACAATGGCGGAGGCGACAACGGCAGGGGCGATAAAGGGCCCAAGTGAAGCTGGCGCTCAGCCCGAGGCTCGCCGGTTTGCCCGACCGGCGAGCAATCGGCAGATTCGGCGCCGTGGCTCGTTTTCCCCCGTCCACCTTTCCCGGCGCCTTTTTCCAGCCGCTTGAGCCGCTGGAAGAAGCGGGCCACAATCCCCACTTATGGAGAAATCCAAAGGAGGTTTGACATGGCTTCTTCCGAACGCGCGGTCCTTGCCGGCGGCTGCTTCTGGGGCATGCAGGATCTGATCCGCCGCTTGCCCGGCGTGATCTCCACCCGTGTCGGCTACAGCGGCGGCGACGTGCCGAACGCAACCTACCGCAATCACGGCACCCATGCCGAGGCGATCGAGATCGTCTTCGATCCGACCAAGACCAGTTTCCGCACGCTGCTCGAGTTCTTCTTCCAGATCCACGATCCGACGACCCGGAACCGTCAGGGCAACGATGTCGGCATGAGCTACCGCTCGGCGATCTTCTATACCAGCGACGAGCAGAAGCGGGTGGCCGAAGACACCATCGCCGATGTCGACGCCTCGGGTCTCTGGCCGGGCAAGGTCGTCACCGAGCTCGCTCCGGCCGGTGCCTTCTGGCAGGCCGAGCCGGAACATCAGGATTATCTGGAGCGCTATCCCAACGGCTACACCTGCCATTTCGTCCGGCCGGGCTGGAAGCTTCCCGTCCGCGAAAAGGCCGCCGCATCATAAAAATAGGGCTGCGCAGCCCTTCAATCAGGATCCCGCCCGCCGTGCCGAAAGGCATGGCGGGCTTTCTTGCGTTCCGGGCGCAAGCCCGCACCTCGCCGGCATGCTCCGGCTGGAACAGTGGCCTTAGCCCTTGGCCCGGCGGTTCTCGTTTTCATGGCCGATCCAATGGGCTCGGATGCGGTCGCTGGCTTCAAGGTAAGCCATGTCGATGAGATAGGTCAGAAGCTTTTCGCCGTCGGCCTCAGCCTTCTGGCGAAGCTCGCGCAAGATCCCCTGCGCAAACTGCAGGTTTTCCATTTTGCTCGGCTGGTCCATCGGTGCCCCCAATGTCTGCGTGGAAGTTTGGCTGACTATACTTGTACGAATGTTGTCGGCTCGCTCGCGGCCAGGCTGCGCCCGGTTGCACCTGCGCTCGATCAATGAAGCTGTTGCACATCGCGCGAAAATGTCGATATTTTACGCCCCCAATCGGATGGCGACTATGCATGAAGACGAGGGCAGCACTCCCGACAAGCTGCAAGCCATGCTTGACGTGATTGCCAGGAGCGAGCCCGCGAGCGGGAGCGGACAGGCCGATCTCGGCAGGCTGCAGGCCGATGCCGCCAAGGCCGCCAACGTGCTGATCGAATTCTACGGCGACGCTGCCCTCGAGCGAGCCAAGCTTATCGAGCGCCGCTCGCCCCACTCGCATTTCGCGCGCATGGTGACGGCCGAGATCGGCAGGCGCGGCAGGCTTCCGCCCAGAAGCTAGCCCGGAACCCGGCCGAGAAACTAACAAAGATCGCCTCAGGACGATTTGCGCCTCCTCGATCTCTCGCCAAGCCTTTGCAGGATCTCTTCCTGGATGTTGTCCAGCAGGTAGGAAAGCATGTCGTCCCCGATCGACTGCGCGATTTCCCTGGCCTGCTCGACATGGTCGTGGATTTCGCGCAGCGAGTGATCCTCGCCTGCGGCATCCTGCGTCAGGTCGATGAACCAGCCCGGATAGAGCGCTGCCTCGCCGATGTCATCGACATAGCACTGGCCGACGGCAAGGATCTTGCGCAGCCCCATCTTTTCCGAGCGGACCTTGTAGACCTCGCGGAAACCTGACCTGCGCTCGATCGCCTTTCGGATCGCCAGCCGAACCCGCGGCTGATCGTCCCGCTCGATGCTTTGCATGCACCGCTCCAGCGGCGCGCCGTGCGAGAACTCCTCGAGCGTCAGGTCGAAATAAGCGGACAGATTCGCGTCCCCATAGACGCGGTCGCGCTTGATGTCCCAGGTCCAAAACCCGTCGATCGGTGGATACCGCAGATGCAGGTTGCGGCTGCCTTGAGGCGCCAGTGTCATCAAAACCGCCCCGTTCGGTTTCAGGATTCGCAGTACTATGTCTTAAAATCAAAAAGAAACAAAGGTAAGTTTTTGTACAAGGCAGGAAAATGATTGGGCCTGCCCCTTGCTTGCATAGCTTCGCCGCATAGTTGGCATCATCCAGGAAATACGGACGGTGAAAAAGTTTCTCTGGCCGAAACAATTTTCATTTCCGTGTCGCAAATGAAGCCGGTGCTTCACGCGAGAAGGAAGCTTTCGAACTTGAAACAACATCAAAAGTTGTATTCTCCCGGACGCAACGCCTGGGCTGGACATACTATCCATCTTGTAAGGCCGGCGCGGCAATGCTGGTGTTGCCTGAGCCGCGCCGGCCGAAGCGGCCTCCAAAAGGTTTTCGCCGCGCCGGGGATGCTAGCGGCCGCTGCCGCGCCGGCAAACCGACCGTTGGTTGAAAATGCCCGACTTCCAGAAGAAGACAAGGCCCTCGCGGTCAGCGTCCGGTCGTTTACGGGCATAGGCGCCGGCTCGCTGGACCGATGCGTCCTTGCTCTGCGACTTAAGCCTTACTGCCATTCAGCATTTAGGCTGATTTGCGATACGGCTCGCGCACGGTCTCCGGCTCGGCATCATCGGCCGCCGACTCAGCGACGGTCCTGTCATGCTCGAATTGGCTCGCCTCGGGCAGAGGATGCAACCACTGCTCGCGCCGACCGATCCACAATTCGTAGCTGGGCTCAAGCCCTTCGGTCGGTACGACATCCAGGCTGCCGATCATCACCTCGGCCTCGTCCTCGCGAACCGACGGCAAGCGGCTGCCGCAGGTTGGACAGAAGCTTCGCCCGCCATAAGTGCTGGTGATACCCGCGCTTTCGAATGCCTGGCGCGGCCATATGGCAAAGGCCTGATACGCCGATCCGCTGGTCTTGCGGCAGTCCTTGCAATGGCAAAGTCCCACCCTCAGCGGCTCGCCGGTCACCCGGAACTGGACACCGCCGCACAGGCAGCTGCCGCTACGCATGACATCGTCGAACATGGCCGTTCCTCCTGCAGCCGGGACATTGGTGTCACCATCCGGTACAATTCGCATGCTGCCTCAACTGTTCCACAGCGCGGTCGGAACGTCGCTCAACCGGGAAAGTCGAAGACCGGTTCCTCGCAGCGGTAGACGCGGCATGGACCGTCACGGGTCGGAACCGCGACCGACATCGGGACTTCCGGCCAGTCGCACTCATTGCCGAATTGGCGCACGAAACGATCATAAGTGTTGGGCCCGGTGGTCAGCACCGCGGCATGCCGGCGCTGGATCAGCGCCTGCGTCTCGCCACAAGTCATGGCGCGTGTGTCGGGCCGCGCATCGGCGGCGCCCGCAGTCCATAATATCGTGCCGGCTACAAGGGCGGTCGTCAGGTTTTTCATGGAGGCGCCAGCTTTCAGTGATCGCTTTTGCGGTACGAATATGGCTCGCCGCCGGAACACCGCAAGGCTTTTGAACAGCAAAACGACGCCGATGAGGATGTCTGCGCAACCGGCCTTGTCGCGGTCGGACGGACGACGAAGCGACCGTCAGCGCGACGTCGGTAAGAACCCGGTCAGGCATTCTGGCCTCCCGATCCGCCGCATTCCAGGCAGATCACACTGTGTCCCGGACAGCTCAGCCGGTGCGTTCCTTCCGGGCAGCAATGGCCGTTGGAGGCGACCCAGCGGTCGCAAATGAAAATTTTCCTGGCGCCATGGCAGCGCCGGCATTCCGCCGAGGGCATCAGATTCTCGTTTGGCGAGACGCGATGCTCCGCTTCAACGACCGCGTTCATCCATTTAGTCCCCAACGACTGGATTGTCGGTCCTGTTTTTCTCAAGACATTACATTAGCCATCCGAGATATAAAAGCCCCGGGCGGATGACGAAAGTTTCATCCCTCGACCCTTTCCCTTTGCGCTGCCGTTGCTAAAGCTCGTCCGGCAAAGGGCGCCCGAGCAGATTCCGTCGGGCGCGGGCAGGCAACGGGATTTCCTGCAATGACATGGACCGGTGCGGGAGCGCTTTTCATCCTGGTAGCCACTTATGCCGGCGTTGCCGTCGGCCGTATTCCGGGCTTCAGGCTGGATCGCGCCGGCATCGCGCTGCTCGGTGGCGCCGCCATGATCGCGATCGGCGCGATCGGCATGGAGGATGCCTACCGCGCCATCAATTTCGACACGATCACGCTTTTGCTCGGCATGATGATCGTGGTCGCGCATCTGAAAGTGTCGGGCGCGTTCCGGGCGCTCGGCGGCTTCGCTATTGAGCATGCGCACGCGCCCTTCATGCTGCTCGTCATGGTGACGCTTCTGACCGGAGTGCTTTCGGCCTTTCTGGTCAATGACGCGATCTGCCTGGTGATGGCGCCGATCGTCGTCCACGTCACCCGCGTCATCCGGCGCAACCCGGTTCCCTACCTGATCGCCACCTGCACGGCCTCCAACTGCGGCAGCGTCGCCACCATCACCGGCAACCCGCAGAACATGGTCATCGGCGCGCTCTCGGGCATTTCCTATCCGGCCTTCACGGCGGCGCTCGCGCCGGTGGCGCTGTTCGGCCTTGTCGCCGTCATCGTCATTGTCCGCATCGTCTACCGCGGCGAATTCTCTCGCCCCGCCGAGCTCAGCCCCGAGGTCTATCGCGGCCGCATGCTGCCGGGACAGGTGCTGAAGGCGACCATCGTCTGCGTGGTGCTGGCGTTCGCCTTCTTCGCTGGCGTGCCCGTCGCCAAGGCGGCGCTCATTGCCGGCGCTTTCCTGCTCGTCACCCGCGCGATCAAGCCGCACCGCATCTACCGCGAGATCGACGGCCCGCTGCTCTTCATGTTCGCCGGACTGTTCGTGGTCGTGGCGGGCGCGGAGCGCACGCTGCTCACCCCCGACATGATCGCCGCGGCGAAGAATATGGGTCTCGACGATGTTTGGCGGCTCTCCGGCTTCACCGCGGTGCTTTCCAACGTCATGAGCAATGTGCCGGCGGTGCTGGCGTTGAGGCCGTTCATCCCGGGCCTCGAAAACCCCCACCGCGTGTGGCTGGTCGTGGCGATGAGCTCGACGCTCGCCGGCAATTTCACGCTGCTCGGCTCGGTCGCCAACCTCATCGTCGCTGAGCAGGCGAGGGCGGCGGGCAAGGAGCTGTCTTTCGCAGCTTTCTTCAAGGTTGGTTTGCCGCTGACCTTGTTGACGCTGGCCTTCGGCACGGCGTGGCTGGCGCTCACTTCCTAGCCGTTGGACGCCTTTACGTGGGGGCGATCGCGTCGGCGTGGGCGATCACGCCGGAAAACGCCAAGCAGCTGGCGGGGAGAATAGGCAGGGTTCTGCTGAGAGGTGAGTGCGACAAGGCCCCATGGAGCCTTGTTTTTGTTTTCAGGCCCGGTTATGCCGCCGCGCAATCAACCGAAGGACGACACAAAGTGAGCGAACCGACCGTGGCCGAAGCGACCGAAAGCATCTATGCCTCGATCCGCGCGGACAACGCCGACATCGATGCGCATATCGCGACACTCAAGGCGGCGATGGCGCGGGAAGGGCTGAACCAGGCGGTGTTCGAGCCGGCCAAGCTGGCGCACAACAACCGCGCGGGCCGCAAGCTGATGCAGGCATATTTCCGCCAGCGCGGCGTGACCGTGACGTTTTCGAGCTAGGGGCCGCGCGCCGACCGGGCGCCGCTGTTGCGACGAGGCTCCGCAAGAGGCCTTTTTGGGGCGACGCGGCACCGCGCGGCTGCCTAAGGGCAATCGCATATGGCGCGCCCTATGTGATCGGCTGCCCGAGTTGGCTTCGCTCATGTCGGGTACGCGCGGCCGGCCCTGCCTGTCCAGGTCAATCGCACGCCGCCACGGTCTTCAGGGTCTGCGCGCGCGAAGGTCTGGGCAAATTCCCGATCCTTCGAACGGCGGCGTAGAACCTTGGATAGTCGCCGGAGCACAAGTCGAACAGGCGAAGCAACGCCGGAACCTGTTCGCCATAGACGGCAGTCGCGGCGAGCTTTGCGTTGTTGATCGGGCTATCGAACCAGGCGTCATAGCCCCGGTATCCGGCCCAGCGCGTATCGCGCATGCGCCGGTAGCGCATCCGCAGCCTGTCGATCGCGGCTGCTTTGGCAGCGGCCATCTGCTGTGGACTACGCGGACTTCCATAGACTTGCCGCAACTCGTCCCGGGTTTTCGCTATCAGTCCGAGAAAATCGGCGCTGCGCTTGCGATTGGCTTCGTAGCGGCGCAATCCCGCGCGATTGCCGGTGGCGCGGAGCCATTTCCTGACGCCGGTGGTTTCGACCGAAACCGCGAAAGCCTCGTTGAACGCGGAGTCGCCGTTCACATAGATTTTCTGATGCGCCAGTTCATGGAAGATCAGGCTTGCGAGATAGGTGTCGTCCTGGCGCAGCATGGTGCTGAGCAGCGGATCGCTGAACCATCCGAGCGTGGAATATGCGGTGACGCCCGAGACGTAGACGTCCAGCCCCTGCCGCTGCAGTTCGGCAGCGCTCTCTGCCGCCGATTTCCGGGAAAAGTAACCCCGGTACGGAACGCAGCCGAAGACCGGAAAGCACCATGTTACGGGCGTGAGCGAGAATTGCGGCGCGGCAAAAACCGCCAAGGTCACAGCGTCCCGGCCGATGTCGACATAGCTGCGGTAGCTGCTGTTTTCGGGCAGCGCCAGTTCATCCGTGGCAAAGCGGCGTATGGCGCTCGCCGACGTCAGCTTGACGCGCAATGCCTCCGGCGTTGCGGGATCGCGGATCAGCTTGCCGACATTCTTGCGCGCCGCCATGATCTCAACATGGCCCTCCAGCGACTGCGCGTAGTAGGAAATGCTGGTGCACCCGGCCACGCCGGCCGCCAGGATCGCCGCGGCAAGCAATCGAAAAACGCGCCTCACAGCCTGCCCACCGCCTGTTCATCTCCCCGTGAAGCAAGTGTCCCCATTTGACCCCGAGTCTCAAACAGGCCCGCAGATCTTCGTCAAGACCTGGTGGGACGTCACGGTTGCCGATCCTGCCAAAGTCTGACATCGGTGCTGACCAGGTCCATGCCGCTCACGAGATGCAACGCATCAATCGTCGGCGGCATTCAAGCTTGGAGCACGATGCAGGTATCGAGTCCTGATGCGAAGATGCCAGCCCTTGGCCTCGCCACGACGACAGATAGGGCGTATAGTTGAAGACCGCCGGCTCGGACCTGACACGCCGGCGCATTGAGAGCGGGAGACGTCGCTTCAACTAGGGCGCACTTCCAACTCGGGGGATGTTCCACGCGCTCTCATCATTGCCCGCCGCGTCCGGCTTCTGCTTTGCGCGATCGCGGTCGCTATTCGCATTTACTCACTGAAGGAGAACTGAGCTTTTCACTGGAGGAGAAGTGATCATGCATTACCTTCCCAGACGTGAATTCATGGTTCGAGGAGGGGCAACCCTCGTGGCGCTGGCGTCCTTTCAATCGCGGATTGCCTATGCTTTTCCAACCCGGGCCGGCGAGGAAGTCATCAAGTGGCTCGATCAGCTGCCGCCGAATCCGGTTCCGCAAGTCATCAAAAATCAGTTGGTGTGGGAGGATCTCGATTCCTGGGTGACGCCCAACGACAAGTTCTTCTCAATCGCGCATTTCGACCGGCCGGTCATCGACGAAAGCACGTGGAAGCTCGAAATTGGCGGGTCCATCAAAAAGCCGACTGCCCTGACGCTCGCCGACATCAAGGCTCGAACGCGCCAGGAAGTCACGTTCACGGTCGAATGTTCGGGCAATACTGGCCTCCCGTTCTTCAATGGCGGGATTGGCAATGCTCGCTGGGCGGGCACGCCGCTCGCCCCGATCCTTATGGAGGTCGGCGTCCTCGACAGTGGCATCGAGGTTGTCTTCTGGGGCACCGATAAAGGTGAAATCAAGCGAGCCGACGACGTCAAGTTCACGCAGAACTTTGCGCGCAGCATGTCGCTCGCCGACGCCTTGGACCCCAAAAACATCCTCTGCTACGAGATGAACGGCACTGCCTTGCCTGCCGATAACGGGTTCCCGCTGCGGCTGATTGCGCCGGGCTGGTACGGGATCGCGAACGTGAAATGGCTCAAGCGTATCGAAGTGAGGGACCAACGCTTCGTGAACCAGTTCATGGGACGCGATTATGTCACGCTGCGCGAGGAGGAGCACAACGGAGAGACGGTATGGATGGAAACCTCTGTCGGGCGGGCGCGTCTGAAGTCTGCGCCGGCCCGGGTCACTCATATCGGCAATGATTACCGGATCGTCGGAGCGGCCTGGGGCGCGCCGATCGAGCGGGTCGAGGTGAAGATCGATGACGGCCCATGGATGCCGGCGACCATCGAGGAAACCGAAAAGGCGGACTTCGCTTGGAAGATATGGTCCGTCGACTGGCCCAAGCCCACCGCCGGGGAGCACACAGTCACCTCGCGCGCCGTTAGCACTGGAGGGCAGGTCCAACCGGCAATGGACGATCCCGTCATCGCCAAGAAGCATACCTACTGGGAAAGCAACGGTCAGGTGACGCGACGCATCGGCATTCACTGACCGGCGGGAAGTCTATAAAACCCTCTCACATCGATGTGACCCCATGCTTTTGGCATGGGGTCATGACGTCGATCGGGCCGGCTGTGACGGTGGCGACCCACGCGGGAGAACGCCTCTGCCGGCGGGTTGAGCCGCCTTATGGCATCATCCTGGCCTGATGGGCGCTCATCGGAGGCATGTTCAGGTTGAGATGGGCCATGATCCAGACCGAGCCGATCACGACCAGCGCGACGATCAGCACGCCGAAGGCGAGCGCGAGCACGTTGTTGGTGTTGTCAGGCCCGGTGGTCAGGTGCAGGAAGAAGACCAGATGCACGCCCATCTGCGCGATCGCCAGCACCACCAGGGCCGAGATCACCGCCGGCTGGTAGATCAAGCCGGTCTGCGCGGCGAGGAAAGAGGCGATGGTCAGCAGGATCGCGAGGCCGAAGCCGAGCAGGTAGCCCGACAGCCCTCCCGCCAGTTCGTGCTCGGTGATGCGCTCCTCGCCCGGCGCCGAATCGCGGCGGTCGAGTTCCTCGTCGGTCCGGCTGTCGATGTCGCTCATGGCGACGCTCCCAAGAGATAGACCAGGGTGAAGATGGCGACCCAGATAATGTCGAGCGCGTGCCAGAACAGGCCGAAGCAGTGGAGCCGGCGCAGTATTTCCGGCCGGAAGCCCTTCACCCAGAGCTGCGCCATCATGGTCCCGAGCCAGAGCAGGCCGAGCCCGACATGGGTACCGTGGCAGCCGACAAGGGCGAAGAAGGCTGACAGGAAGGCGCTGCGCGAAGGGCCTGCCTGCTCGCTCGCCATCACCGCGAATTCCTGCACCTCCAGGAACAGGAAGGCAGCGCCGAGCAGGCCGGTGACCAGAAGCCAGAACTGGGTGGCGGCCATCGACCGGCGCTGCGTCGCGAGCGTCGCCAGCCCCCCGGTGAAGCTCGATGTGAGCAGAAGCCCCGTTTGCGCCGCAACGCGCGGCAGCTCGAACAGCTCCTTGCCGGATGGCCCGCCGGCGGTCGCCGTCGACAGGACCGCATAAGCGGCGAAGAAAGCCGAGAACATGATGATGTCGGACAGGAGGAAGATCCAGAAGCCGTAGGCCACCGTGACGAACTTCGAGGCCGGGCCGCCCTGGCCGTGGCCGGTCGCCGAGAGCAGGCCATGGCCGTGTCCCGCATGGCCGTGACCCCCATGACCGTGTCCCCCATGGCCATGCCCGCCGGACCGTCCAACCCGGTAGGGATCGCGCGCCGCGCTGCCGGCCGCTATGTCGCTCATGCCACGCGCTCCCGTCTGCGCAGCCAGGCAAGCTGTGCGGCCCTGCCGTCGCGGTCGATGCGCTCGACTTCCTCCGCGGAGACCTCGTAGTCGCCGTGCTCTCGCCAGGCGAAGACGACGAAAGTGATATAGGCGCCGATGAAGCCGACGATCGCCAGCCACCAGATGTGCCAGATCAGGGCGAAGCCGATCAGCGTGCTGAAGAAGGCGGTGACGAAGCCGGTCGGGCTGTTGCGCGGCATTTCGATCGGCTCATAGCTTTCGTCCTCGCCGGGCCTTTGCTCCTCCATCGCCCGCTGCTTGATGGTCCAGTAGGGTTCCTCGTTCTCGACATGCGGCAGCCGCGCGTAGTTGAAGAAGGGCGGCGGGGAGGATGTCGACCATTCCAGCGAGCGGCCGTCCCAAGGGTCGCCCGTTTCGTCGCGCAATTCGTCGCGATGCCTGATCGAGACGACGAGCTGCGCGACCTGGCAGGCGGCGCCGACGATCATCACCGCAATGCCGAAGGCCGCCACGACCAGCCACGGCGTCCACAGGTCCATGTCGATATGCTGGAGACGGCGGGTCATGCCGAGCAGGCCGACGATATAGAGCGGCACGAAGACCAGCACGTAGCCGGCAAGGGTGAACCAGAACGCGGCCTTGCCCCAGCCCTCGTGCAGCCGGAAGCCGAAGGCTTTCGGGAACCAGTAGGTGAAGCCGGCGAAGGCGGCGAACAGCACGCCCGAGATGATCACATTGTGAAAATGCGCCACCAGGAAGAGCGAATTGTGCAGCATGAAGTCGGCCGGCGGAACGGCGAGCAGCACGCCGGTCATGCCGCCGATGATGAAGGTGGTGACGAAGCCCAGCGCCCACAGCATCGGCGTGTCGAAGCGCACGCGCCCGCCATACATGGTGAAGAGCCAGTTGTAGATCTTGACCCCGGTGCCGACGGCGATGACCGAGGTGGCTATGCCGAAGGCGGCATTGACGTCGGCCCCGGCGCCCATGGTGAAGAAGTGGTGCAGCCAGACCATGAAGGAGACGATGCAGATGAACAGCGTCGCCGCGACCATCGACCGGTAGCCGAACAGCGGCTTCGATGAGAAGGTCGAGAAGATCTCGGAATAGATGCCGAAGGCGGGCAGCACCAGGATGTAGACCTCCGGATGGCCCCACGCCCAGATCAGGTTCATGAACATCATTTGGTTGCCGCCGGCTTCGTTGGTGAAGAAATGGAAGCCGAGGTAGCGGTCGAGCGTCAGCATGGCGAGCGTGGCGGTGAGGATCGGGAAGGCCGCGACGATCAGCAGGTTGGAGGCGAGCGATGTCCAGCAGAACATCGGCATGCGCAGATAGCCCATGCCCGGCGCGCGCATCTTGAGGATGGTGGTCGCCAGGTTGACGCCGGTGAGCAGCGTGCCGACGCCGGAGATCTGGATCGACCAGAGATAATAGTCGACGCCGACGCCCGGCGAGTAGGTCGTCTCCGACAGCGGCGCATAGGGCAGCCAGCCGGTGCGGGCGAACTCGCCGACGACGAGCGAGATGTTGACCAGGAGCGCGCCGGTCGCCGTCAGCCAGAAACTCACCGAATTCAGCGTCGGAAAGGCGACGTCGCGGATGCCGAGCTGCAGCGGCACGACGAAGTTCATCAGCCCGATGACGAAGGGCATCGCGGCGAAGAAGATCATGATCGTGCCGTGGGCCGAAAAGACCTGGTCGTAATGCTCGGGCGGCAGGTAGCCTGGCCCGTGGATGGCGAGCACCTGCTGCGTGCGCATCATCACCGCATCGACGAAGCCGCGCAGCAGCATCAGCGCCGCCAGAACGATATACATGACGCCGATGCGCTTGTGGTCGACCGAAGTTATCCATTCGTCCCAGAGATAGGGCCAGTATCCTTTCACCGTGACCCAGATCAGCACCGCGGCGGCCGCCAGGAAGACGACGAGCGCGGCGCCCAGCGGGATGGGCTGATCGAAGGGAATGGCAGACCAGTCGAGCTTGCCGAGCATCGTCATCCTCCCGCTTTCGGCTGCGGCTGTTGGGCAGGCGCCGGCGTCCCGGCCTTGGGCTGGGCCTTGGGGCTTACCTGCGGCTCGCCGGCGGCGGTTTCGGCGGGACCCGGACCGGGCGGCAGCGTCTGGCGCACGATCGCGTCGAACAGGCCGTCCTGCACGACGCCGAACGAGGCCGGCGGCACGTTGATGCTCTGCCTGGCAAGCTCGCCATAGGCGCGGGCGTTGAGCACGCCGCCGGCGCCATGCAGCGAAGAGGCCCAGCGCGCAAACTCGTCGGGCGGGACCGCGCGCACGCGGAAATTCATGTCGGAGAAGCCATCGCCGCTGAAATGCGCCGACAGGCCGAGATAGTCGCCCTCGCGGTCGGCCTGCAGGTTGAGCTCGGTCTGCATGCCGTTCATGACATAGATCATGCTGCCGAGCTGCGGCACGAAGAAGGTGTTCATCACGCTGGCCGAGGTCAGCTTGAAACGAACGGGAACGCCGGCCGGGATGACCAGCTGGTTGACCGTTCCGACGCCCTGGTCGGGGTAGAGGAACAGCCATTTCCAGTCGAGCGCCACCACCTGGATGTCGAGCGGCGGCTGGCTGGAGGCGATCGGCCGGCGCGGGTCGAGATGGTAGGATCCGTAATAGATCAGACCGCCGAGGAAGAGGATGGTGAGCGTCGGGATCGACCAGACGATCAGCTCGATGCGGCCCGAATAGGTGAATTCCGGCTCGTAGCGGGCGTTGCGGTTGGAGGCGCGGAACATCCAGGCAAACAAAAGCAGCGCCACCAGCGTCGGAATGACGATGACCAGCATGACCGCCAGCGAGTTGAGCAGGATCGTGCGGTTGCCCGCGCCGATCGGGCCCTGCGGGTCGAGCACCCCGCCCGCGCAGCCGGAGAGCGTTGCGATCAGGCCTATCCAGAGCGGCGAGCGGCCTCGCCTCGGTCTAGGGAAGGAAAGCACTGGAACGGATCATGCTTGGCGCGAACGGATCGGCGGGACGTCTTGACTGTGGGCGGCGCGTCGTCGGCGCCGCTGGGCCGCGGCACGGCCGGAAACAGACTTCGCGGCCAGTCCGGCTGGGCCGTGATCCTTCAAAAGCTCGCGCCTGCGAGGGTCGCGTTCTGCGGCAGCTTTCATCTGAAGTCTCCCCGTGTGCAGAGGCACTTCCGCCATATACCGTACGACTGCTGAACACGGCTGCCAACCCAAGCAGTTGCCGCCTGTTCCGCAAAGGCGGTGTTTTGCCCGATGGCTGGACGGGCCGCGGAAGACATAGGGCGCGGCTCCAGCCTGACCAGACGCCGTCTCGGCATGCTCGCGCTCGCCGATCGCCCGCCAGGATGGTGACAAGGCGTGCGGCGCGTGCATTGTACTGCGCAGGGAATTGCAGCCGACCTGCGGAGGAAGCCTTGTCCGAGATTGCAACCATCCTTTCCATCCTTGGCGTTTTCCTGCTGGGGGCGATGAGCCCGGGGCCGAGCTTCGTCGTCGTCTCGCGCATCGCGGTGGCCGGCGAGCGTACGGATGGCCTGGCGGCGGCGATCGGCATGGGCATCGGCGGCTTCATCTTCGCCATCATCGCGGTCGCGGGCCTGACCGCGCTGCTCGTCCAGATCGCTTGGCTGGACATTTTCCTGCGCATTGCCGGCGGCGCCTATCTGTTGTGGATCGGCATCAAGATCTGGCGCGGCGCCAATCAGCCGATCGAGATCGCGAACGATGCCTCGGCGCGCGCCGGCTCGTTCTGGCGGGCGCTGCGTCGCGCGCTTCTGGTCCAGCTCGCCAATCCGAAGACGGCGATCTTCTACGCCTCGATGTTCGCGGCCATGCTGCCGGCCTCGCCGCCGCTCTGGATGCTCTTGGTCCTGCCGCCGCTGCTCTTCCTCAACGAATTCGTCTGGTACGCGGTCGTCGCCTTCGCCTTTTCCTCCAGCCGGCCGCGCGCGGCCTATCTCGGCACCAAGCACTGGATCGACCGCGCCGCCGGCGCCGTGGTCGGCGCGCTCGGGATCAAGCTGATGTGGGAAGGCATGGCCGCCGCGCGGCGGGGTTTTGCCGGGTGAGGTGAGGTCGAGGCCCGAGCGGGCAGGCAACATCTCTCGCCGAGATCGTGAAACCTTCTGATTTTTGAGCCGTTGTCGGCTGATGTCTGAAGCAAAGCTCAAGCCAAGATCGGCCGACGGCGCCCAGCCGCGCGGTGCCGGGAAGTCGCGCCCCGCAAAGACGGGCGCAGCGAAGGCACCCCCGGGCAAGACGCGGCCGGAAAAGTCGCCGCCGGAAAGCTTGCATCCGGAAAGACCCCGCGAAGAGAAGTCGCAACCGAAGCAATCGCCCGAGCACGAGGAGCCGGCCGAAGCGACGCCGGAGGCCGTCGGCGAACCGGCGCCGCCGCCGCCGGAATCCGTCGAGCCCGGTCCGAAGCTGACGCCCGAGGAGGCCGAGCAGGCGCGCAGGAAGTACCTGTTTAGGCGGTTCTGGATCAGCGGGCGCGGCTACTGGGGCCGGAATGGCGACAAGCTCGCATGGCCGTTTACGATTGGGCTGCTGGTGCTGATCTGCGTCAATGTCGGCTTCCAGTATGGCATCAATGTCTGGAACCGCGCCTTCTTCGACGCCATCGAGCAGCGCAATGTCCACACCGTCTATATGCTGAGCGCCGTCTTCGTGCCGCTGGTTGCCGGAAGCGCCAGCCTCGTCGTCGTTCAGGTCTACCTGCGTATGACGATCCAGCGCCGCTGGCGCTCCTGGCTCACCACATCTGTCATCGCGCGCTGGCTGGCCAGCGGCCGCTACTATCAGCTCAACCTCGTCGCCGGCGACCACTCGAACCCCGAAGCCCGTCTCACCGAAGATCTGCGCATCGCCACCGAGTCCCCCGTCGATTTCATCTCCGGCGTTCTCAACGCCTTCCTGGCGGCCTCGACCTTCATCGTCGTGCTGTGGACCATCGGCGGCGCGCTCACCTTGCCGCTCGGCCGCGAGAGCATCACCATCCCCGGCTTCCTCGTCGTCACCGCGGTCATCTACGCCGCCATCACCTCGACCTCGATGGTGGTCATCGGCCGCCATTTCGTGCAGCTTTCGGAGCGCAAGAACCAGGCGGAAGCCGAATTCCGCTACACGCTGACACGCGTGCGCGAAAACGGCGAGAGCATCGCGCTGCTCGGCGGAGAGGCGGAGGAGCGCAGCGGAATCGACAGGAATTTCGGCCATGTGCTGAGGCAATGGGCGCTGCTGACCGGACAGCACATGCGCACCGCGATTGTCTCGCAAGGGTCGATGCTGTTCGCGCCGGTGGTGCCGGTGCTGCTCTGCGCGCCGAAATTCCTCGAAGGCTCGATGTCGCTCGGCCAGGTCATGCAGGCGGCCTCCGCCTTTGCCATCGTGCAAGGCGCGTTCGGCTGGCTGGTCGACAATTATCCGCGCCTGGCCGATTGGAACGCCTCGGCGCGCCGCGTCGCTTCGCTGATGATGTCGCTCGACGGGCTGGAGCGCGCCGAAGAGAGCGAGTCCTTTGGGCGCATCCGGCGCGGCGAGACGCAAAACGGCGCCATGCTCAGCCTGGACGATCTCTCCGTCACCCTCAACGACGGCACCGGCGTGGTCAAGGAGACGAAGGTCGAGATCAACCCGGGCGAGCGGGTGCTGGTCGCCGGCGAATCCGGCACCGGCAAGTCGACGCTGGTGCGGGCTGTCGCGGGCCTGTGGCCCTGGGGCGGCGGCAGCGTCAATTTCCATGCCGGCAAGCGGCTGTTCATGTTGCCGCAACGCCCCTACATCCCGACCGGCACGCTGCGGCGCGCGGTCGCCTATCCGGCCGCCGCCGACAACTGGACGGTGGACGAGATCGACGCCGCCCTCGACAAGGTCGGCCTCGGCTACCTGCGGGACAGGATCGAGGAAGAGGCGCCGTGGGACCAGACACTCTCCGGCGGCGAAAAGCAGCGCCTCGCCTTCGCGCGCCTGCTGCTGCACGAGCCAGACATCGTCGTGCTGGACGAGGCGACCTCGGCGCTCGACGAGAAGAGCCAGGAAAAGATGATGCAGACGGTGATCCAGGCATTGCCGAAGGTCACCGTCATCAGCGTCGCCCACCGCGCCGAGCTGGAAGCTTTCCACAGCCGCAAGATCACGCTGGAGCGGCGCGAAGGCGGCGCGAAGCTGGTCAGCGATGTGGAGCTGGCGCCGCGCAGGGGCAAGCGCAACGTGTTCGCGCGGGCGCTGTGGGGGAGCGGGGCGAGAGGAGGGCCGGCGCGCTGAGGGCGGCATCAAGGGCAGGCAAGAACGTCCGAGATGGTGATCGGACCGCAGGGGTCGCGCTTCGGCCGGATGGCAACCTTGACGTCACCAGAGTCCCAGGTCTGTAATCGCCGCAGGCCAGGGAGAGGCGACCCCCATGGAAAAGATCATCCTCGACTGCGATCCGGGGCACGACGATGCCATCGCCATCCTGCTTGCGGCCGGCAACCCGGACATCGACCTTCTCGGCATCACCACGGTTTCGGGCAACCACAATGTCGAGAACACCACGCGCAATGCGCTCTCCGTATGCACGGCCTACGGCATAAAGGTGCCGGTGGCGAAAGGCTCTCCCGGCCCGCTGATCATCGACCAGGTGCTGGCCGTCGAGATCCACGGCGAGACCGGGCTCGATGGCCCGGAGCTGCCGCCCGCCTCGTTCGAGCTCGACAAGCGCCATGCCGTCGACTTCATCATCGAGACGGTCATGGCGCATGAGCCGAAAACCGTCACGCTGGTGCCGGTCGGGCCCTACACCAACATCGCTCTGGCCGTGCGCAAGGAGCCGCGCATCGTCGAGCGGGTGAAGCGGGTCGTCGCGATGGGCGGAAGTTTCACGCGCGGCAACATCACGCCCGCGGCCGAGTTCAACGTCTATGCCGACCCGGAGGCCGCAGACGTGGTGTTCCGCGCCGCTTGGGACGTCACCATGGTGGGGCTCGACCTCACGCACCAGGCCTTGGCCACCCCCGACCTGCAGGACAGGGTGCGCGCTGTCGGCGGCCCGATCGCCAAATTCATTCTCGATATCTGGGAGTTCATCGCGACCACGCATGGCGGCCTGCTGCAGATAGCCCATCCCGCCGTCCATGACGCCTGCTGCGTGGCGGCGATGATCGATGCAGGCGTCTTGACCACCGAGAAGGCCGATATCCGCGTCGAGCTTGCCGGACGGTGGACCAAGGGCATGACGGTCTGCAATTTCGAGAAGCTGGGCGGCATGCGCCATTTCGGCGGCACGGCGAGCGAGCAGGTCGATTTCCGCCATACCGTGGCGATGAAGCTCGACCATTCGAAATTCTGCGACCTGATTGTCGATGCGCTCGAGCGCCTCACCAGTCAAAAGGCGTGAGGCGCTCCAGGGGCAAGGCCTAGCCGGCCCTCACAGCAGGAACGATTGCCTGTCGCGCAATGTGGCGCTGATGGCGGCGATGCCGGTCTCGATCTCGCGCTTGTTGGCCAGGATCGCATCGCCGGCCGCACCCTCGACCATCGATCGCAACAGGTCGGCCTGGCCGACCAGCACCGCATCCTTGTCGGCCAGCGCGACGAGCGTTGCGGCTTCGAGCCGGTAGCGCGGGCGCCTTGCCGCCCTGGGCGACTCTCAAGCCTCCAGGCCCGCGCACGCCAGGAAGTGGGGGAGAATTGGCCCGGCGAAGCCGAGACGGCCATTTCGACGAGAGCCCGGCGGTCGGCATCAGCAACCGGCGCTGGCACGGTGGTGTCCTTGTTCTATTGCATTTTAGTTGAAACTAATTTGAAAGTTACCCGCTAGCAGCGCGTAAGCGAGCTCAAACTTGCCCTGCTGTCGACAGCTAAGTTGAAAGGAGAAGTCCTAAGCCTTTTTCAGTGCTTGGCGTTGCCGAGACCGCTTTTCTATCATTCGTCTTTCGAGCGGCCTCCAGCCGCGCCGGTCACCACCGAGGCCGATGCCTGGCAGGGCGAGAAGTAGCCATCGCTCGGCGCATTCGCGCGACGAAGGCTTCGCAGACCGCTGTCGAGCGGACGCTCGATGAGGAGCCACACAAGGTTGGCCTTGGAACAAAGGTCTGGCCATGAAAAAATACCTAGCAGCCGCGCTGGCGATCGCCATCCCGATCGGGCCTGCCTCGGCGCTTGACGTCGGCGTCGGCGGCAAGGTCGGCGGCATCGGCGTGGGCGCCGGATTGGGCGCCGGTTCGCAAGGCGTGTCGGCGGGCGTGGGCGCCAGTGCCGACGGTGTCGGCGGCGCAAACGTCGGCGCATCGACCGGCGGCGGATCGCTCGGCGTCAATGCCGGCGGCAATCTGGGCAGCACCAGCACAGGCGAGTCGACAAGCGTGGGCGCCGCCGCCGCGGGCGACGATCCTTCCGCCGTCAGCGGATCGGCTGCCTCTGCGCAGAACCCGGCCGCGGTGCCGACAGCCCCTGCTTTGGCCAAAAGCGCGACGCAGACCATTGTGCTGCCTCCAGTGCTGAAGCCCTCCAGATCCGCCGGCGGCGACCTCCGGCGGGTCACCAAAGGCTATCGCATCCCGCCGCTGTCACCTCCGAAGACGATACCGGGCACGCCGGCCGCCGTAGTGCGCGCCTGTCGCGCCGCGATCGCGGCGGCCGCCAAGCCCCTCGGCGCCGTGCGTGTTTACACGGTCAGCGCCGGCCCCTTGCGTCAACGCCGAAGCGGGCTCAACGCGCCGATCGAGGTGCGCATAGACTATGACAGGCGAGGCGGCATCGAAGTGAGGCAGGCGAAAGTCGGCTGTCGCCTAAATGCGAAGGGCGCGGTCACCGCGGTGATTTAGAGGCAAAGGCACAACGGCCGTTGCCATCCTTCCTGCCGGTTGCAACCTCGGCGGTTTGGCAATTCCTCGCCCCCACAAGGTGGACGGGAGAGGTGGCTCGGCGCAGCCGAGACTGAGCGGGGGAGCGCCATATCCGATAACCCTGCCGACCGCAGGCGCGGACCTCAGCCGGCTGCAGACAAGGCGCCCGCGCTTCGGCTAGAGTTCCGCCGGGCGCAAAAAAATCATCGAAGGGGAGCATCGCGATGAACGAAGTCAGGCCGATCGCCGAGATCGCCAGCTATCACGCCCATATCTACTACGGCGGGGAAGCCGAGCGGCAGCATGCCGAATGGCTGCGCCAGCGCATCGCAGAACGGTTCCGCGTGCGCCTGGGCAACTGGCGCGACGAGCCGGTCGGCCCGCACCAGCAAGCCATGTACCAGGTCTCCTTCGCGACCGAGATTTTTGCCACGCTGGTTCCCTGGCTGATGCTGAACCACGGCGGCCTGAGCATCCTTATCCATCCCAACACCACCAACCCCAAGCGCGACCACCTTATCGACCCGATCTGGATCGGCCGGGCACTGCCGGTGAAGGGCGACGTGCTTGGCGAGGAGGACGAGGCAGAGGAAGCGCTGGAGGTGAATACCGAGCCGACGCTGGGGGTGTGAGGGGGGCGCGGCGATCTCGTCACGATGGCGTGAGAGGCGGCTGGCCGTCGGAGTTGTTGATTGACTGGCCAACCGCGGTGTGGCGAATTCGCGCCGATGGTTCCCTTCGGGGATCAAAAGGGAACGCGGTGCGGAGAAATCCAAAGCCGTGGCTGCCCCCGCAACTGTAAGCGGCATGCCGTTTTCACGATGCCACTGGCTGCATGGGCCGGGAAGGCGAAAGCGGCGGCAATCCGCGAGCCAGGAGACCTGCCATCATGGACGTCAAAGCAGAACATCGGACGGGGTGATCCGGTGTGCGCGCCTGGCCGGACGGCGGGGCGAGTTCCCTGCGATGACAGGCAACGTCAAAGGCAGAACCATGCTGATCCAACTATCGAAAATGCTGAACAAAACCGCGCCCGACCTGAAGGCCAGGCTGATTACAATCTACGGCGCGCTCGCCATTCTCAACGTCGGGGCGTGGCTGTGGGCTTTCGTCGCCTTCCACGACAAGCCGACATTGCTTGGCGTCGCTCTCGTCATTTATGGCCTCGGCTTGCGCCATGCCGTCGATGCCGACCACATAGCGGCCATCGACAATGTCACGCGCAAGCTGATGCAGAACGGCAAACGGCCGGTCTCCGTCGGTTTCTTTTTCGCACTCGGCCATTCGACGATCGTCGTCATCGTCGCTGCGGCTATCGCGGCGGCAACGTCCCTGCTCGGCCGTTTCCAGAGCCTTCAGGAGATTGGCGGCACCATCAGTACCGGCGTTTCCGCACTCTTCCTGCTCGCCATCGCGGCGATGAACATCGTCATCTTCTTCTCGATCTACAGAAGCTATCGGCGGGTGCGGGCCGGTGGGGCGTTTGTCGAGGAGGATCTGGACCTGCTGCTCAACAATCGCGGCTTCCTGGCCCGCGTCTTCCGCCCGATGTTCCGGCTGGTGTCGCGCAGCTGGCACATGTTCCCACTTGGTTTCCTCTTCGGCCTTGGCTTCGACACCGCGACCGAAGTCGCCATGTTCGGCGTGTCCGCGGCACAAGCGGCCAAGGGCGTGCCGTTCGAGGCCATTCTGGTCTTCCCGGTGCTTTTCGCGGCCGGTATGTCACTGGTCGACACGACCGATGGTGTGATGATGCTCGGCGCCTATGAGTGGGCCTTCGTCAAGCCGATCCGCAAACTGTACTACAACATGACGATCACCCTGGTGTCGGTCCTTGTCGCAGTACTGATCGGCGGCATCGAGGCGCTCGGCCTGATCGGTGACAAGTTCGGTCTGTCGGGCGGCTTCTGGAACGGCGTCGGCACGCTCAACGACAATTTCAACAATCTGGGCTTCGCCATTATCGGCATCTTCATCGCCGCCTGGGCGATCTCCTATGTCGTCTACAAGGCCAAGGGGCTGGACGATGTGGAGATCGGATCCGCAGCAAAGAATTCATAAGCCGCCGGCGGCGGCTGGCTGCAGCAGGCCAGCCGCATCTCTCTGCCATCAGACGCCGGCGGGCTGCCAGCCTGCCGCCTTGAATGCCTCGGCATCGGGAAGCCGATGACGGCAAAGGTCGATCGCCGCCCCGTCAGCGGTGCTCGGCTTGACATTCTTGTTCCCATTTTGTTCACTGTTGGCAGACAGCGACAGGAGATCGCCGGCCCGTGCGCACGCGCTTCAAAGGCATGCTGAGGAGCCGTAGCCCAAGCCTTTGGAAGTGTGACGGAATTCTGCGCTTGGATAAGCCAGGGGTTAAGGCCTGGGATAAGCCCCATAATCCATAAGCCAGAATCCAGAGTCCAAATATCCAGAGTCCAGAACAGAAAAGCTGGCGCTTTTCTGTTCTAAAAAAGCGGGGAAGGGGAAAGCAAAAATGGGAGCAGCGCAAGCCATTCGGCGTACGGCGCTACGGCGAGGGCTCGGCGGCGCCAGCGAGCTTCCGACGTGGCGGCGAGCCGCCCTGTTCGGTCTCCCAGGATGCAACCGGCCTCACGTCAGCCCGGCGATCTGCTCATCGCCGTCCAGCTCCGCCCCGCCGGCGACGACCACGTTGGCGAGCGGCGCCGAGAGCGTCCAGCGAACGAGGCCGGGCAGCCGTTCCATGGAGGCGCTGCCGGAGAGGCTGGTGGGGACGACGCGCTGGAGAACGACGCTGCCGAAGCCTTTATGCGGGTTGGCATCGGCGGCCGCGGGAGGTTCGGAAAAATGTTCCTCCCAGACCAGCTCGAAATCGCTGCCTTCGGGGGCCGGTGCTACCCGCCAGTCCATCCGCACGGTTCCGGCGTCGCCGGCCAGGGCGCCGTATTTCGTCGCGTTGGTGCCCAGCTCATGCAGCGCCATGCCGATGTTCTGCACCGCGTTCAGCCGCAACGTCACGTCCGGCCCGCAAGGCGAGATTCGCTCTTCGTGTCCGAACGGCCGCAGATGTTCGCGCACAAGGTCGGCCATGCCTGCGCCGCGCCAGTCGTTGAGCACCAAGAGGTCGTGCGAGCGCGACAGCGCCATGATGCGTTCGCGGATCTGGTGTTCGAACGCGCGCGGGTCGGTCGCGCGTTTGCTCGTCTCGCGGATCATGGAAAGGATCACGGCGTACTGGTTTTTGACGCGGTGGTTCACCTCGCGCATCAGAAGCTGGATCTGCTGTTCGCTCGCCCGTTTTTCGGTGATGTCGGCGGCCATGCCGAACCATTCCAGGATGCTGCCGGTGTCATCGACGATCGGGATTGCCCGTGAGGTGGTCCAGCCGGCGGACCCGTCGGCGCGCCGCACCCTGTGCTCGAGCTCGAACACGCCGCGCTCCATGATGGCGCGCTCGATCGCCGCCTGGATGCTCGCCTGGTCTTCCGGGAACAGGTATTCGTCGCGCCAGCGGATCGCCGGCCCCTGGGCGCTCGACAGGAAGCCGCGGCCGTCCAGCTCATGCATTTCCTGCCAGTCCGGGCTCATCCGGTAAACCACGTCGGAGCTGGCATTGACCAGCGCGCGAAACCGCTGCTCGCTTTCGCGCACCTTTGCTGCCGCCAGCACCCGGGCCGTGGTCTCCGAAACGATGCAGAGCACGGCTTCGACCGTGCCGTCCTGCGCCCGCACTGCGGAATAGGAGATGTCGAAATAGACCGTCTCGCCGACCAGGCCGGATCGTTCGATGTAGAAAGGCCGGTCCCTGGCCGAGAAGGTTTCGCCGGTTTCGAGAACTCCGCGCAGCAGCGGCTCGAGGTCGGTCCAGAGCTCGGACCAGTTTTCCTCGGCGGGACGGCCGAGCGCGCGCGGGTGCTTGTCGCCGATGGTCGGCGCGTAGGCGTCATTGTAGAGCGCGACAAACTCCGGCCCGCAGAAAAGCACGATCTGGGCTTCGGCGGCGAGCATCAGGTCGACCGTCGTCCTCAGGCTGAGCGTCCATGTCTCGATCGGCCCGAGCGGGCTTTCCGACCAGGGATATTCGCGAATGAATCGCGCCATCTCGCCGTTCCCGCGAGGCCACGATTCACGGAAGAGCCCGTCAGCCATAGGCGCATTAACGCGCGACGCCGTTTATGTATCCGTCTCCGTCACGCAAAATTTTAGCCATCGTGAATAGACCCCAGGCTGCCGGTCCGCCGGAGGAATATTTCGGGCGCAGTTTCGTTAGTTCCTCATACGAAGCCGTTTGAGGCAAAGTGCATATGTCCCGCAATCACGCATTGAAGCCGCCAGAGCGGCCGGCTCTGGCCCAACGGAGGTACCAGAGATGAAAACGGCTGTTTCGACCTCTCTTTCGAGACGAAGCGTCGTCGCCGTGCTGGCGGCGGCGGCCGCGTCGACCGCCATATTGCCCGCCGGCGATGCGCTGGCGCAGACCAAGCAGACCGCGCCGGACAAGAGTCTGTACGATCGGCTGGGAGGCGTGTTCGCCATCGCAGCCGTGGTCGATCACTTCAGCGACGCCGTCGTGAAAAACCCCATCGTCGGCAAGAAGTCCAAGAACCCGCAACTGCGCAAATGGCACACCAAGAACCTCGAACGGCTGCCGGGCCTCAAGTTCATGCGTACGCTGTGGGTGTGCGATGTTTCCGGCGGCCCCTTCAAGTTCGTGGCCACCGAGCCGGGCGCGACGCCGCTCGGCCTCGAGGAGGCCCACAAGGACCTGAAGATTTCTCCCGCCGAGTTCGACGAGGTCGCAGCGGAACTCGGGCGGACGCTCGACCGCTTCAAGGTTCCGAAAGCCGAAAAGACCGAGGTCCTGGAAGCCTTTGCCGCGCACAAGGATGAGGTCACTGCCGGCTCTGTCAAAAAGGGGTGAGGCTCAGCGCGAATCCGGCGAAGGCGGTCCGCCGCTCCGCCTATCCACCCGCCAGCCGCGGCAGCAGGAAAATCTCCGCCCCCGGCGGCAGTTCCTTCGACCACGTGTCGCGATAGATCGTCCCGTCGATCGCGACCGCGATGCCGCGATCGAGCAGGGGTTCGAACGCGGGATGCTGTTCCGCAAGCTTGCGGAACAGCTCCCTGATGTCCTTGGCCTCGATGTCGAGCTTGTCCTTGCCTCCGGCGGCGGCGCTGAGCGAGCCCCAGAGCGTGACCTGGACCATTATCGCCTGATCCTCATTGGACCGTGACGTGAGCTGAAAACCGCTTCGCGCTTTTCAGCATGCTAGCCTTCCCGTTCGGCCTCGAGCGCTGCAAGAATCCGCGGCGGCGACATCGGGATGTGGCTCATGCGCACGCCCACCGCGTTCGACACCGCGTTGGCGATCGCCGCCAGCGGCGGCACGATCGAGGTCTCGCCGACGCCGCGCACCCCGTAGGGGTGGTTGGGGTTGGGGATTTCGAGGATCTGCGTGTCGATCATCGGCAGGTCGGAGCACACCGGGATGCGGTAGTCGAGGAAGCCCGGGTTCTGCAGGCGGCCGTCCTTGCCGTAGATATACTCCTCGTTGAGCGCCCAGCCGATGCCTTGCGCGGCACCACCCTGGTACTGGCCCTCGACATAGGTCGGGTGCACCGCCTTGCCGGCATCCTGCACCACCGTGTAGCGGATCACCCTGGTCGAGCCGGTCTCGGGATCGACCTCGACGTCGCAGATATGGGTGGCGAAGGAGACGCCGGCGCCGTCGGCGACGAGCTCGCTATGGCCGGCGATCGGCCCGCCGGTCTTGCCGGACTGTGCGGCGATCTCCTTCAGCGACAGCTTGCCGAGATTGCCGTGCTTCTCGCCCTTGGCGACCGCGTGGCCTTTTTCCCAGGCAACGTCGTCGACCGAGATGTCCCACATCTGAGCGGCGCGCTCGCGCAGCACCTTGATGGCGTTGCGGGCGGCCGAGATGGTCGCCATCGAGGAGGAGAAGGTGCCGCGGCTGCCGTCGGTCATGTCGTTGTAACCGAGGCTGGAAGTGTCGGCGACGATCGCCTTCACCTGGCTGTAGTCGATGCCGAGCTCCTCCGCCGCCACCAGCGACAGCGACGCGCGCGAACCGCCGACGTCGACCGTGCCGACGGCGAGCGACACCGTGCCGTCCATGCCGATGTTCAAGTCGGTGCAGGTCTGGCCGCCGAAGTTGAACCAGAAGCCGCAGGCCATGCCGCGGCCCTGGTTCTGAGCCAGCGGCGCGCGCATATGCGGGTGCTCCTTGACCGCCTCGAGCGTCGGTCCGATGCCGATCGGGCCGTAGACCGGGCCGTAGGAGGCGCGGGTGCCTTCCTGCGCCGCATTCTTGATGCGGAACTCGACCGGATCGATGCCGATCTCCTTGGCGAGCTCGTCGACAGCGCTTTCCACCGCGAACGCCGCCATCGGCGCCGAGGGCGCGCGATAGGCCGCGGTCTTCGGCCGGTTGACCAGCACCTCGTAGCCGACGGTCTTGACGTTCTCCAGCTTGTAGCAGGCGAAGGCCGTCATGGCGCCGATCTCCGCCCACATGCCGGCATAGGGGCCGCAGGTGTAGCGCAGCGTCGCTTCGGCGGCGGTGATCGTGCCGTCCTTCCGCGCGCCGATCTTGACGTCGATCGAGGTGGCGCTGGTTGGCCCCGAGGCGCGGAACACCTCGTCGCGGGTCATCACCAGCTTCACCGGGCGGCCGGCCTTGCGCGACAGGGCCAGCGCCACCGGCTCGGCCCAGACATGGGTCTTGCCGCCGAAGCCGCCGCCGATCTCGGAAGAGGTGACGCGCAGCTTCGAGACTTCGAGGCCGAGCAGCTGGGCGCAATGCTGGCGATAGACGAAATGGCCTTGCGTGCAAACCCAGAGATCGGCCGTGCCGTCGGGATTGACGCTCGCCACGCAGGCATGCGGCTCGATATAGCCCTGATGCGTCTGCTCGGTCTTGAAGGAGCGCTCGACGACGAAATCGGCCTGGGCAAAACCCTGGTGGACGTCGCCATGGCCGTATTGCGTGCGCTTGGAGACGTTGGACGGCTTGACCGGCTTTTCCTCCAGCCCTTCGGTGAAGATGGCATCGTTGATGAGCGGGGCGTGGTGCTGCATCGCCTCGTCGACGTCGGTCACATGCGGCAGCACCTCATAGTCGACCTCGATCAGCTTCAGCGCCTGCCTGGCGGTGCGGGCATCGATCGCCGCCACCGCGGCCACGGCATGGCCGTCATAGAGCGCCTTCTTGCGCGCCATGCAATTGTCGAGGGTGTCGAACATGCCGGCATCGCCATCGGTCAGGTCCGGCAGGTCTTTCGCCGTGATCACCGCCTTCACGCCGGCGAGCTTTTCGGCTTTCGAGGTGTCGATCTTCTTGATGATCGCGTGGGCGTGCGGGCTGCGAAGCACACGGCCGACCAGCTGCCCGGCCATGTTGAAGTCGGCGCCGTAGCGGGCGCGTCCCGTCACCTTGTCGACGCCGTCGGGGCGGAGGGGGCGCGTGCCGACAGATGAGAAGCTGCGTCCCGAGTAGCGCGGATCGAAATTCATCTCAGGCTCCCTTCATCACGTTTGCCGCGTCCTGGACGGCGCGCACGATCTTGTCATAGCCGGTGCAGCGGCAGAGATTGCCGGCGAGCCCGAAGCGGATTTCCTCCTCGGTCGGGGAGGGGTTCTTCTCGAGCAGATCCTTCGCCGCAATCAAAAAACCTGGCGTGCAGATGCCGCATTGCAAGGCGGCGTGCTCGAGGAATTTCTGCTGCAGCGGATGCAGCTGGTCGCCATGCGCCATGCCTTCGATGGTCTCGATCTGGCGGCCTTCGGCCTCGGCGCCGAGCACCAGGCAGGAGCACACCAGCCGGTTGTCGACGATGACGCTGCAGGCGCCGCAGTCGCCGGTCCCGCAGCCTTCCTTGGCGCCGGTCAGTCCCAGCCGGTCGCGCAGCACGTCGAGCAGCGTCTCGTCCGGCTGGCAAAGATATTCGACATGATCGCCGTTGATTGTCGTTGAAACCGCTACACCGGCCATCATTTGCCTCCTGCACGCTCATAGGCGGTGGTGGCGACACGCTTCGCCAGCACACCCGCAACTTTCCGTCTGAATTCGATGGTGCCGCGCTTGTCGTCGATCGGGCGGCAGGCGCCCGCGCAGATCTTGGCGAGCCGCTCCAGCGTCGCCTCATCCAGCTTCGAGCCGACGAGCACCTCGGCCGCCTCCTCGACCAGCAGCACCGTGGGCGCCGCGGCGCCCAGCGCCACGCGGGCCGACTTGATCGCGCCCGCCTCGTCGAGCATCAGGTTCACGCCGGCGCTGACCACGGCGATGTCCATCTCGGTGCGCGGAATGAAGCGCTGATAGGCGTCGCCCGCATTTGGCGCGCGCTTGTCGAGCAGGATCGCCTCGATGATCTCGCCCTTGGCCAGCGAGGTACGGCCCGGTCCGGTCGGCACGGCTTCCACGGGGATCGTGCGCCTGCCGTTCGGCCCGGCAACCACGGCCTCGGCGCCGGCAGCCACCAGCGCCGGCACGCTGTCGGCGGCGGGCGAGGCGTTGCAGAGATTGCCGACGATTGTGCAGCGTCCCTGCACCTGCTTCGAGCCGATCAGCTTGGCCGCCTCGACGACGCCCGGCCAGGCCTTCTTCAGCGCCGCGTTCTCGCCGAGCACCGCGCAGGGCACCGCAGCGCCGATGCTGAAGCCTTCTGCCGTTTCCTTGATTTCGCTAAGGCCCGCGATCGCCTTGATGTCGACGATCAGCTCGGGCTCGATGAAGCCTCCCTTCATCCTCACCAGAAGGTCGCTGCCTCCGGCAAGGATCGCGGCCGGGCCGGCCGCGCTGGCCAACAGGCCGGCGGCCTCTTCTATTGATTGCGGACGTATGTAGCGCATCGTCTCCCCTTGGTGGTCATGATCAGATCGACCGTTATAAAGACTCTCCTTATAATGACCATCCGCTTCCTGCATTGCACCACCTAAGTCAGGCGCATTGCCCTAATTCCTACCCCTAAATTTTCTAAGCCTAGCCGCTAGAACTACTCGTTTGCGCCTGGCCGGCCAAGCCTCCACCATGCCCTGACGAGCCGGACATCGCATCCGGCAACAGGGAGGCTTCGATGACCGCTCTTGCCCGCAGGCCCTGGGTTCCCACGCACTGCGAGGATTTTATCCAGGCGCTGGCGACGGCCACAAGCGGGCAGGGGAACGACGCCGTGCTCGCCGCGATAGAGGGCGGCATCGCGCTCAACCGGCGAATCCACGAGGCCGACTGCATCAACCTCAATCCGGCGACCAATGTGATGAACCCGAAGGCGGAGGCCGCGCTTGCCGCCCGGCTCGGCTCGCGTCCGTCGCTCGGCTATCCCGGCGACAAATACGAGATGGGGCTGGAGGGCGTCGAACGCATCGAGGTCATCGCCGCCGAGCTGGCGGCGCAAGTCTTCGGCGCGAAATACGCCGAAATCCGCGTCCCTTCCGGCGCCATCGCCAACCTCTACGCTTTCATGGTCGCGGCGCGGCCGGGTGACGCCATCATCGCGCCGCCGCCGGCCATCGGCGGCCATGTCACGCACCATATGGCGGGCTGCGCCGGCCTGTACGGGCTGGAGATTCATGCCGCGCCCGTCGATGCCGGCGGCTACACGGTCGATATCGAGAGGCTACGCGCGCTTGCCCTTAAGCTCAGGCCGAAGATGATCACCATCGGCAGCAGCCTCAATCTCCTGCCGCATCCCATCCAGGAAATCAGGGCGATCGCCGACGAGGTCGGTGCGCTGGTGCTGTTCGATGCCGCGCATCTCTGCGGCATGATCGCCGGACAGGCCTGGCAGCAGCCGCTGGAGGAGGGCGCCCATCTGATGACGATGAGCACCTATAAGAGCCTCGGCGGGCCGCCCTCCGGGCTGATCGTCACCAACGTCGCCGAGATCGCCGAAAAGCTCGACCGCATAGCCTTTCCCGGCATGACCGCCAATTTCGATGCCGCCAAGGCCGCCGCCCTGGCCATCACCATGCTCGACTGGAAGGGACATGGCCGCGCCTATGCCGCCGCCATGGCCGGCACCGCGAAGGCGCTGGCAAGCGCGCTGGCTGAGCGCGGCCTGCCGGTGTTCTCGACCGCCAAGGGGCACACCGCCTCGCACCAGTTCGCCATCGAGGCGGCGGAGTTCGGCGGCGGCCAGGCGGCGGCGAAGCGGCTGAGGCGTGCAAACATCCTCACCTGCGGCATCGGCCTGCCGGTCACGGCGGTCGATGGCGACATGAACGGCCTGCGCTTCGGCACGCCCGAGATCGTGCGCTGGGGCATGACGGAGAAGGACATGCCCGAGCTTGCCGCCCTCATCGCCAGGGGACTGCGTGGCAACGATGCCGTGGAGGATGTCGCGGCGGATGTGAGTGCATTCCGGCGCCGGTTCACGAAGCTGCATTTCGTCAGCTGAGCGCCTGAACCCGCGGGCAGGGGAGCCCGCTTCGTCAAAAGCAAGGGCCGCGGGCGAGAAGCCCGCCTTCTTCAACAAAGGGGAATGACCATGCGCATGATTCTGCGATTGATGACTGCTGCCCTGATGGCCGCCGCCGCCGGCGTCGCCAGGGCGGATATCGTGCTGGGCGTCGCCGGCCCGATGTCGGGGCCGAACGCCGCCTATGGCGAGCAGTACCGCGTCGGCGTCGAGACGGCGATCCAGCGCATAAACGCCAATGGCGGCGTGCTCGGTCAAAAGCTCAGCGTCTCGGTTGGCGACGATGTCTCCGACCCCAAGCAGGGCGTGTCGGTCGCCAACAAGTTCGTCGCCGACGGCGTGCACTATGTCGTCGGCCACTACAATTCCGGTGTCACCATTCCGGCCTCGGAGATTTATGCAGAAAACGGCGTGCTCTTCGTCACGCCCAGGGCCACCAACCCGATGGTGACTGAGCGAGGCCTATGGGACGCGTTCCGGGCCTGCGGCCGCGACGACCAGCAGGGCATCATCGCCGCGAAATTCGTGCTCGAGCGTTTTGCCGGCAAGAAGGTCGCGATCGTCGACGACAAGTCGACGGCCGGCAAGGGCCTCGCCGACGAGATGGCCAAGGCCTACAATTCCGGCGGCGGCAAGGAGGTGCTGCGCGAGGAGATCAACCCGGGCGAGAAGGACTACAGCGCGCTTGTCGCCAAGATCAAGGAGTCGGGCGCCGACCTTGTCTATTATGGCGGCCAGCACACAGAGGCCGGCCTCATCGTGCGCCAGATGCACGACCAGGGCGTCAAGACGGTCCTGATGGGCGGCGACGGCATATCCAACAGCGAGTTCGGCGCCATCGGCGGCGATGGCGCGGCCGGCACGCTGATGACGTCCTTCCCCGATCCGGCGAGCTTTCCCGAAGCCAAAGACGCGGTCGCCGACCTGAAGGCGAAGAACGTGCCCACTGAAGCCGTCACGCTCTATGCCTATGCCGCCACCCAGATCCTCGCCGAGGCGATCGCCAAGGCCAAGGTCGACGACCCGAAGGCGGCCATTCGGGAGCGGCCATCCCGACCGTGCTTGGCACCATCTCCTATGACGACAAAGGGGATATCAAGCAGCCGGGCTTCGTCGTATTTGAGTGGCGGAAGGTCGACGGCAAGCTCGTTCCGGTGGCCCTCAAATAGACTTGAGGTCCTGGAGGCGAGCGCAGGCGGTCGCCGTTCTTTCGCTCGAAGCATTGCCGCGCCGTCATGGCAGGCGGCGCGGCATTGGGAAAGCTGCAGATGGCCGTCAATCCGCCGCGACCGCGCATGCCGCCGCTCAACGCCCTCAGGGCCTTCGAGGCGGCGGCACGCCATGAAAGCTTTGCCAAGGCGGCGGACGAACTCGGCGTGACCCCCGCCGCCGTCTCTCATCAGGTGAAGGCGCTGGAGGCTTGGCTAGGCTCTCCGCTTTTCGTGCGTAACGCGCAAGGCCTGCATCTCACCGATGCTGGGCGTTCGGCGCTACCCTCGTTTTCCACCGCTTTCGACGCTTTGGGGCTCGCCGTTCAGGAATTGCGGATCTCGGCGCCCCGGCCGCAGGTCAGCGTCGCGGCATTGCCTTCGATCGCGCAGCTCTGGCTGGCGCCGCGGCTGCCGGCCTTGCGCGCGGCGCATCCGGCGCTGCGCCCCTCCATCCATGCGCTGGAAGAGCCGCCGGACTTCCGGCGCGAGCCTTTCGACCTCGCTATTTTCCTCACCAGATCGGGCGCCGGCCGATCCTTCAAGCTCTGCGACGACGTCATCTTTCCTGTCTGCGCGCCGGCGTTGGCCAGACAATTGAAGACGCCGGCCGAACTTTCCTCGCAGTTCCTGCTCTGGGACACCACCTGGACGGAGGATTGGAGCCTTTGGTTCGAAGTCGCCGGCGTGAAAGGCCCTTCGATCGAGACGGGCTCCGAATTCTCGCTCTACAGCATGGCTGTGCAGGCCGCCGTCGACGGCGCCGGCGTTTTGATGGGGCATGAGGCGCTGGTGTCGCGCGCTCTCGCCGCCGGCTCGCTGGTGGCGCCGTTTCCCGAGTTGCGCGTGCCGACCGGCCGCGCTCTCTCGATCTTGGCGCCCGATCGTCCGCCTGCGCCCGCCGCCGCCATGATCGACTGGCTGCTGGCAGAGGAGGGGGCAGCGCGCGGCTGAGGCCGCCGGACTCGCCCGTCGCGGTCCACGGGGTCAGGACGCCAGGCGAGGTCTACGCCGCTGCCATCCGCGCCCGCACCAGCGTCGCGGCGGCGTGGCCGGCGGCCGTGATGTAGTCGGGATTGTGGTGGATCAGCATGCTGGAAAAGGCGCCATCCATCAGAAGCACGATCTCGCGCGCCAGCATCTTCGGCTCGCGCACGCCATGGCTAGAAAGCTCGCCCGCCAGCCATTTCTCGAAATTGCTCTTATGGCGCGAGCCCGCCTTCACCGCCGGATGGCCGGGCATCGCGGCGAGTTCGGCGGCCGTGCGCAGGAAGCCGCAGCCCTTCCATTTGACGTGCCGCGCCACGCGCGCCAGATGGGTGAAGATCGCCGCGACCTTCTTGTCCGCGCCGCCTTGCGCCGCCTCGAACCAGCCGGCCATCTGCTTGAGGTTCGGCTGGTCGCGGCTGTCGAGATAGGCCGTGATCAGCTCGTCCTTGCTCTTGAAGTGGTAGTAGAGCGTGCGCTTGGTCAGCCCCGCCTTTTCCGCCACGGCATCAACGCTGACCCGGCCGATGCCTTCGGCATAGAAGAGTTTTGCAGCCGCGTCGACGAGGCGTTTCCTGGTTGGATTGGGCTTCTCGGTCATCCGTCAAGTATACCGACTAGTGAATATACAAACAAGCCGGAAGCTGATCCCTTGCAGCCGTTCCACAGAGCAATTCCAGGAAACTGCGCAGCGGTTTCCGTTCGGAATTGCGGAGAAAACGAACGGCTAAGGAGAACACTATGACCGAGCCCGTGCTTTGCGGCATCCGCGACCGCGTCGCGGTGCTGACGCTCAATCGCCCCGAAAAGCTCAATGCCCTGAATTACGGCCTTATCGACCGCCTGCTGGCGATCCTCGACAGGATAGAGACCGACGATGCCGTGCGTGCCGTGATCCTCACCGGGGCAGGGGAGCGCGCCTTCTCGGCCGGCGGCGACATCCACGAATTCGCGTTGAGCGTGGCCGAAGGCACGGATGTCGCGCTGCGCGATTTCGTCATGCGCGGCCAGCGGCCGACGGCGCGGCTGGAAGCGTTCCGCAAGCCGGTCATCGCCGCCGTCAACGGCCTTGCCTTCGGCGGTGGCTGCGAGATCACCGAGGCGGTGCCGCTGGCGGTCGCCAGCGACCGCGCCCTGTTCGCCAAGCCGGAAATAAAACTCGCCATGCCGCCGACCTTCGGCGGCACGCAGCGCCTGCCGAGGCTTGCCGGGCGCAAACGCGCGCTCGAACTGCTGCTTACCGGCGAGCCTTTCTCGCCCGCGCGGGCGCTGGAACTCGGGCTGGTCAACAAAGTCGTGCCGCATGAGGAGCTGATGCCGGCCGCGCTCGATCTTGCGAACCGCATCATCCGCCATTCGCAGGCGGCGGTGGCTGGCATTCTCACCGCGGTGGCGCGCGGCATCAGCCTTAGCATCGCCGAGGGCCTGCTGGTCGAGGCCGAGCAGTTCGCCCGCATGGCCCCGACCGCCGACCTCGGCGAAGGGCTCAGCGCCTGGATCGAGCGGCGCCAGCCCATCTATGACAGCTCATGGACGCACGTCACCCGGCTCAGCGAGGCACGGCGCGCCTCGCTTCGGCGCGATCCCGCGGCGGACTAGGGCGCCACGTTGAGGTGCCCCTTCATGTTGGGATGGAAGCGGCAGAAATAGTCGACCGCTCCCGCTTGCTTGAGCGTGATCCTGCCTTTCGATTTCGGCGGGATCATCACCTCCCAGCCGCCCTTCACTGTCGCGGTGTGGGCGATGACGTCCTTGTTCACCCACTCGATCGTGTCGCCGACCTTGGCCTCGACGCTCGCCGGCGAGTAGACCAGCCTGTCGATGGTCACCTCGATGGTGGCGGCGAGCGCCGGCGGCGCGACAAGCGCCAGCGTCAGCGAGCCGAGCAGCGATAACGCGCCCGCCCTCATTTCAACGTGCCGGCGACATGCTCGGCATGCTGCTCATGTCCCTGGAAGATTTTCAGCCCCGTCTCGAGCAGGCTCTTCAACTCGGCATTGCTGGCCGAAGGAATGAGCAGGGTTTCGAGCGCGCCGTTGACCTGCTTGTGATACGCGACCTCGTTCTCGATATAGGCCTTGTCGAAGGCAGTGCCCTCGAGCTTCGCCAGCTTGGCGCGCTCTTCCTTCGCCGCCTTGGTCAGCGCCTGGCTGGTGGCATTGTCTTCCGGCTTCACCTTCAGCTTCTTCACCAGGTCGAGAGCCTGCTTGTTCACCGCCTCGTGGTCGCGCTCCATATCCTTGGCAAAGTCGACGACCTCCTTGGTTTTCGACTTCTGGATCGCCAGCTTCGCCGCCTCGATGTCGAGCACGCCGGCTGTATAGGCGATATGGGCGATCTGCGGGTCGGTCGGCTTCTCGGCGGCCTCAGCCAGCGGCGCTGCGCTGAGGAGGAAGCCTGCGAGGGCTGCGGTCGGTCGGATAAACATGGCATCTCCTTCGCCCGGCACAGAGGCACCGGGCTCCATTCTGGGTTGACGGCCATTGGATGCGGGAGAGGGCGAAACGTTCCCGGGAAAAGTCGCGGGACACACATGTTGGACATTGCATGTTGGAGATTGGCCGAAAAGCTCATCCGCGATGCCTATCCTCAACGCGGGCTTCGCGAAATCTGAACGCGCCTCAGGCTCGAACCCCAGCCTCTTCATCACCGCCTGCGTGAGCCGTTCGCAGCGCCGGCCGGCGAAAGGAAAAGCGTCGAGCAGCACCGGGCCGATCTCGTCGTCCAGCGCCTTGCGCACCAAGGCACGCGCCCGGTGCAGCCTTGTCTTCACCGTTTCCGGCCTGATGCCGAGCAGGTCGGCGGTTTCCTCGATGCTCAATCCCTCGATGACGCGGGCGACGAAGACCGTGCGATAGACATCGGGAAGGCTGTCGGTCGCCCGCTCGACAAGCCCGAGGATCTGCCGCTGCGCCATTGTCCGCTCCGGATCGTCGCCAGGGTTCAAGTCGCTTGAATTCAAAGGAAACCGGATGATCTGCGCGTCAGGGTTTTCAGGCATTGCCACGATGCGCTTTTTCTTGCGCAGCCGGCCGAGCGCCTCGTTGATGACGATGCGCGACAGCCAGGTCGAGAGCGAGGCATCGCCGCGGAAGCTGTCGAGGCTGGCGAAGGCGCGCATATAGGCTTCCTGCACGATGTCCTCGGCCTCGGCGTCGTTGCGTACCACGCCGCGCGCGATGCGGTAGAGCCGCTGGTTGTGCGTCTTGATGATCAAGCGAAAGGCGCCCGGGTCCCGTGCCAGGGTCCGGCGCACCAACGCCATCTCGCCGGCCTCCGCCGCCGAAACCGCGGCGGCCTGACTTGCTGACTTCATCATCGCGCCCCGATCTCCCGACAGGCGTTGCATCCGGGCAATTGGACGCGTCTGCCGGCAAAAGGTTCCCGGATTTTCCCGATCCAGTCGCGCGCTATGCTACAGCTTTCAGCGGCGGCCTGTCTGCAGCCTGCGCGCGGGCGGCGGCAGCAAGCAGATCGGTCTGGGTGATGAGTCCGAGAATATGCCGTCCGGCGTCGACGATCACCACCGCATGGCTGCGCCCGTCGGTCAGCAGCGGCAGCAGGCTCATCGCCGGCGTCTCGGGCGAGGCCGTGCCGGCCTTCGACATCACGCCCTTCACGGTGTCGGTCGCTTGCGTCAGTTCGCGCAGGCCGACGGCGCCGACCAGCCTCGCCTCGGCGTCGACCACCGGCAGGGTGCGGATATTGTGGTCGAGAAGCTGCTTGCGCGCCTCGTCGGCGGTGGCGCTCTCCGACATCGAGATCACGTCGCGGGACATAATGTCCTGGCAGAGCAGCGTCCGATGCGCGCGCACCATCGCCTGCAGCTCGACCTGGCGCAGCAGTCTTTCGATGTCGTCACGGTCGATGTCGAAGGTCTCGTCGAGTGCCGCCAGGGCGGCATCGACATCCTCGGGCCGGAAGCCGACGCGCTCCGCCGGCGGCCGGTCGGCTGTGCCGTGGCTGTTGGCGGCAGGCTGAGGCACATGCGGATAGTTGCGCCGCGACAGCTTGTGGAACAGGAAACCGAGCGTCACCAATATGATCGAGTTCAGCGCCACCGGCACGAAGGGAAACAGGAAGCCGGCGCTGATCACGGCCGGCCCGCCAAGCACGCCGGTGAGGGCTGCCGCACCGCCCGGCGGATGCAGTGAGCGCGTAAACGACATGGCGGCGATCGCCAGCGCCACCGCCAGCCCGGAGGCGATCACCGGGTTGTGCACGAAATGCGCCACCGTCACGCCGACCAGCGCGGAGATCGTGTTGCCGCCGATGATCGACCACGGCTGCGCCAACGGGCTCGACGGAACGGCAAAGAGCAGCACGGCGGACGCGCCCATCGGCGCCACCAGCATCGCCACATGCGGTCCGTTGCCCATGGCGAGCCCGCTGATCACGCCGGTCAGCGCGATGCCGATGGTCGCGCCGATGCAGGCAAGCAGCCGCTCGCGCAGCGTCGCGCCGGCAAGGATCGGAACGAAGAGGCGGAACGCCATGGCAGCCCCAGGTCGAAATGGCTTGAACTGTCGAATGGTGGAATCTGCGCTGCCCGAAATGCCGCCGAAGCCACGGATTTGGAAGCCAAACCAATCCGTATATTCGCGGCTGGAGAGAATATTATTGCAGCGCGGATCGCGTGCGAGATGCCGCCAGCGGCCTCGGCTTTCTCAATCGCGCCAAGGTCTTAGGCCGTCCGCGGATTCAGTTTGGCAACGGCTCTAGCCCGTCGCTTAGGCCTCGGCCGCGGCGGCGAGGCCGCGCTGGATGTCGGCCTTGAGGTCCTCGACGTCTTCCAGCCCGATCTGCAGGCGGATCAGCGGCCCGGCATAGGCGCCCTTGGCGATGGTGCGGTCGCCGAGGAAAACCGGCACCGCAAGGCTCTCATAGCCGCCCCAGGAGTAGCCGAGGCCGAAGATGGTCAGCGCGTCGAGGAAGGCGTGCTGCGCCTTCTGTCCGCCGCCATTCAGAACGATCGAAAAGACGCCGCTCGAGCCGCAGAAATCGCGCTTCCAGAGCGCATGGTCGGGATGGCTCGGCAGCGCCGGATGCAGCACCTGCGCCACGCCCGGCTGCTCCTCCAGCCAGCGCGCGATTTCGAGCGCGCTCTTCTGGTGCTGCTCCAGCCTCACCCCCATGGTGCGCAGGCCGCGCAGCGTCTGGTAGATGTCGTCCGGGCCCGAACAGCAGCCCAGCGTGCAGAACCCTTCATAGAGCTGCTTCCAGCAAGCCTCATTGGCCGAGACCAGGCCGAGCAGGACGTCCGAATGGCCGGCCGGGTATTTGGTTGCCGCATGGATCGAGATGTCGACGCCGTGGTCGAGCGGCTTGAAGTAGAGCGGCGTCGCCCAGGTGTTGTCCATCATGACGAGCGCGTTTGCCGCATGCGCCGCCTTGGCGATCGCCGGAATGTCCTGCACCTCATAGGTGTTCGATCCCGGCGACTCGGTGAACACCACCTCGGTGTTGGGCTTGATCAGCGATGCAATTCCGGCGCCGATGCGCGGATCGTAATATTCGACTTCGATGCCGAGCCGCTTCAGCATCGTATCGGCGAAATTTCGCGTCGGGTGATAGACCGAATCGACGATCAAAACATGATCGCCGGCCGAGACGAAGGTGAGCAGGGGAATCGTCACCGCAGCCAGTCCCGACGGCACGGCGATCGTGCCGGCCGACCCTTCCAGCGCATCGACGGCGAGCGTGAGCGCATCCATCGTCGGCGTGCCGCGCGTCCCGTAGGTGTATTTCTGGCTGCGCGAGGCCATCGAGGCGGCGTCGGGGTAAAGCACCGTCGAGGCATGCACGACCGGCGGATTGACGAAGCCGAAATAGTCGCGCGGGTTGTTGCCGGAATGGGCAAGCCGCGTGTTGATGCCGATGTTGCTGCCGTCTGTCGCCATAGTTCGTCGCTCGTCGCCCATAGTTCGTCGCTCGTCGCCCATAGTTCGTCGCTCGTCGCAGTGTCTCAGGGGCTCAGCCATAGAGCGATGGAACTGGTCGCGCAACCGCTGCGAACCCGCCAAGCGATGGTGTTTGGCTGGGCCAAATGAGAGGTCGCCGGCTCATCTTTCGTGCTCTTTGCAGGCTTCCGGCGACGATGCGCCGGAGGCAGCCTGGCGCGCCTTTCTTCGCTACGAATCACGCCAGTCCTTCCATTGCCGCCAACAAGTAGTAAGAGGCGGGAGTTCAGGTAACGGCCAAAATTTCGATGGCGCCGGACTTGCCGGTCCCGGCTGCAGCTCTTGACCAATTTGCGAGCGCTTTTGGCTGCAATTCGGTGATTTGCGGCAATCGGTTTTCAAACGTGTCGCAATTCGGTCATTTCCCTTGACCTCACAGGAATAATCGCCTTCGATGCGTTTCGTGAATGGGAGGCAGTGCATCGGCGAAACGATGCGGGTCCGGGAGCGGGCCCAAGTGGGAGCTGCATTCACAAACGAAAAAAGATCAAGCGTCGCCTGCAATTAGGGGCGCCTGTAACAGAAAAGGGTCTGTGGGTCATGAAACACATTGCATTGGGCATGCTTGGCGCCGCCGCGCTCGGGCTCATGGCGTCCGCCGCTTCGGCCGGCACGCTCGACACCGTCAAGCAGAAGGGCTTCATCCAGTGCGGCGTCTCGACCGGCCTCGCCGGCTTCTCGGCGCCGGACGACAAGGGCGACTGGAAGGGCATCGATGCGGATTTCTGCCGCGCCGTCGCGGCCGCCGTCTTCGGTGACGGCTCCAAGGTCAAGTTCACGCCGCTCAGCGCCAAGGAGCGTTTCACCGCCCTGCAGTCGGGCGAGATCGATATCCTCTCGCGCAACACCACCTGGACGAGCAACCGCGACAGCGCGCTCGGCCTCGATTTTGTCGGCGTCACCTATTATGACGGCCAGGGCTTCATGATCAACGCCAAGAAGCTGCCGGGTGTGAACTCCGCGCTGCAGCTTTCGGGCGCCGCGGTCTGCGTGCAGAGCGGCACCACCACGGAGCTCAACCTCGCCGACTACTTCAAGAAGAACAAGATGGAGTACAACCCCGTCGTGTTCGAGAAGCTGGAAGAGGTCAACGCCGCCTATGATTCCGGTCGCTGCGACGCCTACACCACCGACCAGTCCGGCCTTTACGGCATCCGCCTGACGCTCTCCTCGCCCGCCGACCACGTCGTGCTGCCCGAGATCATCTCCAAGGAACCGCTCGGTCCGGCCGTGCGCCAGGGCGACGATCAATGGGCCCATATCGCGCGGTGGACGTATTTCGCGCTGCTCAATGCCGAGGAAGCCGGCATCACGCAGGCCAATGTCGAGGAGATGAAGTCGTCGACCGATCCGAACATACAGCGCCTCCTTGGCACTGAGCCCGATGGCAAGTATGGCGCCGATCTCGGCCTCTCCAACGACTGGGTTGTCAACATCATCAAGGCGGTCGGCAACTACGGTGAAATGTTTGAGCGCAATGTCGGCTCGGGTAGCCCGCTCAAGATCGCGCGCGGCATCAACGCTCTGTGGACGAAGGGCGGCCTGCAATATGGTCCGCCGGTTCGCTGATGGAAATGTGATCCGGGAGGCAGGTCGTCTGCCTCCCGGTTTCTCTTTTCAGGGGATCGTCTATGGCTTCGCAGGAAATCCTTCGGCAGGAGCCGGGTCGCGGCTCCTTCATCAATGACCCGAAAATACGCGCCCTGTTCTTTCAGACGCTGGTCGTAATTCTTCTGTTCGTTTCGATCTGGTGGATCGTCAACAACGTCATCGAGAACCTCCAGCGCCTTCACATCGCCTCAGGCTTCCAGTTCCTCAGGAACAGGGCCGGTTTCGATATCTCCGACACGCCGATTGCCTACACGTCGGACGCAACCTATGGCCGTGCGCTTATCGTCGGCCTGCTCAACACAATCATCGTTGCCGCCGCCGGCATTGTCCTCGCCGCCATAGTCGGCTTCATCATTGGCATCGGCCGGCTATCGCAAAATTGGCTGATCCGTAAGATCTGCACGGTCTATGTCGAGATCTTCCGCAATATTCCGCCGCTGCTGGTCATCTTCTTCTGGTATTCGGGCGTGCTCGCGGTGCTGCCGCCGCCGCGCGAGAGCTATCACCTGCCGTTCGGCTCCTTCCTCAACCAGCGCGGCTTCTATTTTCCGCGCGGTGTCTGGGGCGACGGCTCCTGGCTGGTTCTGGTCGCTTTCGTCGTGGCGCTCGCCATGGCGTGGTTTGTCGCGCACCGCGCGCGCCAGCGGCAGATGGCCACCGGCCAGCAATTTCCGGTGTTCTGGACCTCGGTCGCCCTGATCGTCGGCCTGCCCGTGCTCGCCTTCCTGCTCGCCGGCATGCCGCTTACCTTTGACTTCCCGAAGCAGTCGACCTTCAATCTGACAGGCGGATTTCAGATCAAGCCTGAGTTCCTGTCGCTCCTGCTGGCGCTTTCCTTCTACACGGCCGCCTTCATCGCCGAGATCGTGCGCGCCGGCATCAAGGGCGTCAGCAAAGGCCAGAGCGAAGCGGCGGCCGCACTCGGCCTGCGTTCCGGGCCGATCCTGCGCCTGGTGGTGATCCCGCAGGCGATGCGCATCGTCATCCCGCCGCTCACCAGCCAGTATCTGAACCTCACCAAGAACTCTTCGCTGGCGATCGCCATCGGCTACCCCGATCTCACCGCCACCGCCGGCACGGTGCTCAACCAGACCGGCCAGGCGGTCGAGGGCGTGTTTCTCATGATGATCGCCTATCTGGTGCTGAGCCTCGTCACCTCTGCGGTGATGAACGTGGTGAACGCCAGAATGGCGCTGGTGGAGAGGTAGAGCCATGCAGGAACACGACATGTCCTGGGTGCGCACCGAGATGACGCTGGCGCAGCCGGCGCCTCCTGGCGAGCGCGGCGCCTATGCCTGGGTGCGCAAGAACCTGACCGCATCGGTTGGCGACACTATCCTGACCATCCTTGGCATCGCCCTAGTCGCCTGGATCCTGCCGCAGGTCATCAACTGGGCCTTCATAAACGCAGTGTGGACCGGGCCGGACCGCACGGTCTGCGCCACCGTCTCGCAAGGCGGTATCCAGCCCGACGGCTGGACCGGCGCCTGCTGGGCTTTCGTCAACGCCAAGTTCGGCCAGTTCATGTTCGGCACCTATCACATCGAGGAACGCTGGCGGCCTATCCTAGTCGCCATCCTGTTCGTGGTGTTGCTGGTGCCGATGCTGATCCCGCGCGTGCCGCGCAAGGGGCTGAACGCCATCCTGCTCTTCCTCGTGCTGCCGGTCGTCGCCCACTTCCTTTTGGTCGGCGGCGTGTTCGGCCTGCCGCATGTCGAGACCTCGCGCTGGGGTGGGCTGCTGGTGACGCTCAGTCTCTCCTTCGTTGGTATGGCCGTGTCGCTGCCCCTGGGCATCGCTCTGGCGCTCGGCCGTCGCTCCCAGATGCCGATCGTCAAATGGCTGTGCGTCGTCTTCATCGAGACGGTGCGCGGCATTCCGCTGATCACCGTGCTGTTCTTCGCCAGCGTCATGCTGCCGCTTTTCCTTCCCGAGGGCGTCACCTTCGACAAGTACCTCAGGGCGCTGATCGGCGTGTCGCTGTTTGCCGCCGCCTATATGGCGGAAGTGGTACGCGGCGGCCTGCAGGCGATCCCGAAGGGCCAGTATGAGGGCGCCGATTCGCTCGGCCTCGGCTATTGGCAGAAGATGGGCCTGATCGTGCTGCCGCAGGCCTTGAAGCTGGTCATTCCCGGCATCGTCAATACCTTCATCGGCATGTTCAAGGACACCAGCCTGGTGCTCATCATCTCGATGTTCGACCTGCTCGGCGTGGTGAAGCAGAATTTCTCCGATCCCAACTGGGCGACGCCGCAGACCCCGAAGTCCGGCTTGATCTTCGCCGCCTTCGTGTTCTGGCTGTTCTGCTTCGGCATGTCGCGCTATTCAATGTATACCGAGCGCCGGCTGGACACCGGCTACAAACGATAAAAAGGGGAATTGGCCATGGCCACCGAAAACGCCGTCAGCGCGGAAGACCTCAAGGTCGATGCCAAGAAGATGCACATCTCGACGACAGATGTCGCCATCGACATCGTCGGCATGCACAAATGGTATGGCGAGTTCCATGTGCTGAAAGACATCAACCTAAAGGTGATGCGCGGCGAGCGCATTGTCATCTGCGGCCCGTCCGGCTCCGGCAAGTCCACCATGATCCGCTGCATCAACCGCCTGGAAGAGCACCAGAAGGGCAAGATCATCGTCGACGGCAAGGAACTCACCAACGATCTGAAGAAGATCGACGAGGTGCGCCGCGAGGTCGGCATGGTGTTCCAGCACTTCAACCTGTTCCCGCATCTCACCATTCTGGAGAATTGCACGCTGGCGCCGATCTGGGTGCGCAAGACGCCGAAGAAGCAGGCCGAGGAAATCGCCATGCATTTCCTGAAGCGCGTCAAGATCCCGGAGCAGGCCAACAAATATCCTGGACAGCTCTCCGGGGGCCAGCAGCAGCGCGTGGCGATCGCCCGCTCGCTCTGCATGAACCCGCGCATCATGCTGTTCGACGAGCCGACCTCGGCGCTCGACCCTGAAATGATCAAGGAAGTGCTGGAGACGATGGTTGGCCTTGCCGAAGAAGGCATGACGATGCTTTGCGTCACCCACGAGATGGGCTTTGCCCGCAAGGTCGCCAACCGGGTGATCTTCATGGATCAGGGCCAGATCGTCGAGCAGAACACGCCGGCCGAGTTCTTCGATAATCCGCGCCATGAGCGGACGAAACTGTTCTTGTCGCAGATCCTGCACTGAGCTTCTGACGCCAATTCGAGAAGCCCGGCCGCCAACGGCCGGGCTTTTGAGCGACCGGTTGGTGAAGTGCGCTGCCGGTCTCGCCTTCCATAGTTGTCGAGGCGCGGTAGCATTGGCGGTCGTGCAGGACACCGCTGCAGCGAACGCCTCACCGCCTGTTCCGCTCCTCCCAGCCATAGAGCCAGTCCAAATCTCCCGCGAGTTTCTCCGCCGGCCGCGTCGCCAACACCAGGTTGCGCGCGATCGCAACCGGGCCCCATGCGTGCCAGGCCAGGCGGTTGAGCGCGCCGCGTCTGATCACCTTCTCGATGCGCGGGCGCCTGCGATTTTCCCATGTGGAGAGGTTCTGCCGCCGATCGCCGGGGAAGTCGGCGACCAGATCGGCGAGCGTCGCGGCATCCTCGATCGCCATCGCCGCGCCCTGCGCCGCGAACGGGGTCATGGCGTGCGCCGCGTCTCCGATCAGGGCTACCTGCGGCATCGTCCAGCGAGCCTGCTCGACGGTGTGGATCGGAAACGCCGTCCAAGGCCCGGCGAGCGCGGCGAGTCTCGCCAGCGCGGGCGACGTGCCGCGCATGGCGCTGGCGAGGATGGCGGGGTCCGCATGGCCGGACCAGCCTTCGGCGATGCGCTCGCCCTTGGTGAAGGCGGCCAGGTTGAAGGCGCTGCCCTTGCTCACCGGATACGCGACCATATGGAAGCCGGGATGGAGGAAGGCGGTGATGCAGTCGCCGGCGGCGATTACTGCAAAAGCCTGGCCGGCGGCGCTTGTCGCTGCAACCGTTGCGCGCCAGGCCAGCTCGCCCGAGAAGCGGTTCTTCCCGAAGGCCGGCTCTCGACCCGCAAGCAGCCTGCGAACCGACGACCAGACGCCGTCCGCGCCGATCAGCAGGCCGCCGGCGGCCTCGATGCTGCCGCCATCCGTTTCGGCGGCGACGGCGATGTCTTGCGGGTGAACAGCGACGTCCGTTACCCGCGCGCCGGTGACGAGTTGGATTTCAGGATGCTCCGCCATCCGCGCCGTCAGCGCCGCCTGCAGGTCGGCGCGGTGCGCCACCAGATAGGGCGCGCCCCAACGCTCTTCGCCGGCCTGGCCGAGCGGCACGCGCGCCAGTTCGCGCAAGGTGGCAGCGCCCTTCAGCACCACCGCTTCCGGGCGGATCGCGCTCAGCCGCAACCGGTCGAGCGCGCCGAGCCGACTGAGCATACGGGTGGCGTTGGGGGAAAGCTGGATGCCCGCGCCCACCGCTTCGAGCTGGCTGGCCTGTTCCAGCACCGTGACGGCATGGCCGTGTTCGGCAAAGGCAAGAGCTGCCGTCAGTCCGGCGATACCGGCCCCGGCGATGACGACCTGCCGGGACCGCGCCTCCTCCATGGTCTAGCGGTCACCCAGATCCGCGATCAGGCGGCCTGGTCGATATAGAGGCAGCCGGCAGGCTCGGTTTCCGTCGCCTTCAGCTTCGGCGAATAGCGGTAGAGCGTCGAGCAGTAAGGGCAGACCTTTTCATTGTCGTCGCCCATGTCGAGGAATACATGCGGGTGGTCGAAAGGCGGGTTGGCGCCGGTGCACATGAATTCCTTGACGCCGATATCGATCGCCGGATGGCCCGCGTCGTTCTGGAAATGGGGAATGGTACCGCCTGCCATCGTCGTCTCCTTCAGTTCAGCCCGTTTGCATCTGGATCATAACCGGCCGGTTTGCAAGATCGATGAAATGAAACTGTCGCAAAAGGCTGGCAGAGGATAAGTTGAGCCGGTTAAGCGCATGAGGCCGGAAACGAAGCGATTCCGTGACATCATGCGTCATAAAAGCGTGTTAGAGCGTGCATAGCGCGTCCGGCGGCGTATGGCGCTCAAAGAACGACGTTGTGGCCAAGAGCAGGAACCATGAACGAACTGAAGCCGGTGCAGAGCGAGTTCATCACCGTCGAGGCGGCGAGCCCGGACGGCGGCAATCCAGACCGTTTCGTCAACCGCGAGTTTTCCTGGCTGCAGTTCAACCGCCGGGTGCTCGAGGAATCGCTGAACGAGCATCACCCGCTGCTCGAGCGCGTCCGCTTCCTGTCGATCTCGGCCGCAAACCTCGACGAGTTCTTCATGGTGCGCGTCGCCGGCCTCGCCGGTCAGGTGCGCGAGGGCATCGCCTTGAAGAGCCCGGACGGCCGCACGCCCGAGCAGCAGTTGGAGCAATTGCTGCGCGAGGTCGAGCGCCTGCAGGAAGACCAGCAGAAGAGCCTGTCGGCCCTGATGGAGCTGCTCAACAAGGAAGGCATCGAAAGCATCCCCCGCGACGGCCTGACTAAGGACGAGAAGGCCTGGCTGGAGGAGCATTTCCAGGGTCAGGTTTTCCCGGTGCTCACGCCGCTGTCGATCGACCCGGCGCACCCGTTTCCGTTCATCCCCAATCTCGGTTTCTCAATGGCGCTGCAGCTGCGCCACCGCAAGAACGGCGAGGAGATGAGCGCGCTCTTGCGCTTGCCGGTGGCGCTGCGGCGGTTCATCCGTCTGCCCGACCGCAAGCATCATGTCCGCTTCATCCCGCTGGAGGAGGCGGTCGGCCTCTATATCGGCAAGCTCTTCCCTGGATATGAGGTCAAGGGCTCGGGCACGTTCCGCATCATCCGCGACAGCGATATCGAGGTGGAGGAGGAATCGGAAGACCTCGTTCGCCTGTTCGAGACGGCGCTGAAGCGCCGCCGCCGCGGCTCCGTCATCCGCATCGAATTCGACACGCTGATGCCGGCCGAGTTGCGCGACTTCGTCGCCGGCGAGCTCGGAGTGTCGTCGAGCCGCATCAGCGTGCTCACCGGGCCGCTGGCGCTCAACCAGATCTCCGAGATCGTCGCCATCCCGCGCGACGACCTCAAATTCACGCCCTATAACCCGCGCTTTCCCGAGCGCATCCGCGAGCATGGTGGCGACTGCCTGGCCGCCATCCGCGAGAAGGACATCATCGTCCACCACCCCTACGAATCCTTCGACGTCGTGGTGCAGTTCCTGCGCCAGGCGGCGGCCGATCCGGAAGTCGTCGCCATCAAGCAGACGCTCTACCGCACCTCGAACGACAGCCCGATCGTGCGGGCGTTGATCGACGCGGCGGAGGCCGGCAAGTCGGTGACGGCGCTCGTCGAGCTCAAGGCGCGCTTCGATGAAGAGGCCAATATCCGCTGGGCGCGCGACCTCGAGCGCGCCGGCGTCCAGGTCGTGTTCGGCTTCCTGGAGTTGAAGACCCACGCCAAGATGTCGCTGGTGGTCCGCCGCGAGGACGGCCGGCTGCGCAATTACGTACATCTCGGCACCGGCAACTACCATCCGGTCACCGCCCGCATCTACACCGACCTGTCCTTCTTCACCACCGACCCGACGATCGCGCGCGATGTCGCGCAGATCTTCAACTTCATCACCGGCTACGCCGAGCCTGCCGAGGAGATGCGTCTTGCGGTGTCGCCGTTCACGCTGCGCGACCGCATCCTGAGGCACATCGCCGAGGAGATCGCCCATGCGCTCGAGGGCAGGCCGGCCCGTATCTGGATGAAGATGAACGCGCTCGTCGATCCGACCGTCATCGACGCTCTCTATGACGCCAGCCGCGCCGGCGTCGAGATAGATCTCGTCGTGCGCGGCATCTGCTGCCTGAGGCCGCAGGTGCCGGGTCTTTCCGAGAACATCCGGGTGAAGTCGATTGTCGGCCGCTTCCTTGAGCACAGCCGCATCTACTGCTTCGGCAACGGCCACGGTCTGCCGTCCGACGAAGCGGTCGTCTACATCTCCTCGGCCGATATCATGCCGCGCAATCTCGACCGCCGCGTCGAGACCCTGGTGCCGATCACCAATCCGACTGTGCATGAACAGGTGCTTGGCCAGATCATGCTCGGCAACATCATGGACAATCAGCAAAGTTTCGACGTATTGGCTGATGGCACCTCCCGGCGCGCCGCGCTCGAGGAGGGCGAGGAGCCGTTCAACGCGCAGGAATATTTCATGACCAATCCGAGTCTTTCCGGACGGGGTGACGCGCTGAAATCGCATGCGCCAAGGCGCATTGCCCAGTTCAAGCGCCGCAAGAAGAACGCCGCCGCGTGATTTCAGTCTCACAGGGCCGGCTCCAGGACCGGCGGCCGCTGTCGATCATCGACATCGGATCGAACTCGATCCGCCTCGTCGTCTATGAAGGGCTGGCGCGCTCGCCGACGATGCTGTTCAACGAAAAGATGCTGGCCGGCCTCGGCCGCGGCATCGTTTCGACGGGCAAGCTCGATCCCGAGGCGGTGACGCGCTCGATGGAGGAGTTCCGCCGTTTTCGCGCGCTTTCGGATCAGGCCGGCGCCGAGCACATCTATGTGCTGGCGACCGCGGCCGCGCGCGAGGCGGTCAACGGCCCGGACTTCATCCACCGCGCCGAGGATGTGCTGAAGACCGAGATCCGCGTGCTTTCCGGCCGCCAGGAAGCGCATTATTCGGCGCTTGGCATCATTTCCGGCTTCTATCCGGCCAACGGCATCGCCGGCGACCTTGGCGGCGGCAGCCTGGAACTCGTCGACATCAATGGCGAGGCGATCGGCGACGGTATCACGCTGCCGCTCGGCGGCCTGCGCCTGCAGGACATGGCGAAGAACTCTCTCGTCCAGGCGCAGAAGATCGCGCGCCAGGAGCTGGCGCGGGCGAAGCTTTTGAAGGGCGGGCAGGGCAGGGTGTTCTACGCCGTCGGCGGAACCTGGCGAAACCTCGCCCGGCTCCATATGGAGATGACCAACTACCCGCTCGGCGTCATGCATCATTACGAGATCGCCGCCGACAGCGCCCTGAACTTCCTCAGGCAGGTGGCCAAGGGCGAGGTCGAAAAGGTCAAGGGCATCGAAGGCGTCTCCAAGAACCGCCGCTCGCTGCTGCCTTACGGTGCGGTCGTGCTGCAGGAAATCATGGCGGCAATGCAGCCCTCGAAGATCGTCGTCTCGGCGCAGGGCGTGCGCGAAGGCTTCCTCTATTCGCTGCTCGACGCCGCCGAGCAGAAGGCCGATCCGCTGATCTCCGCGGCGGAGGAACTGGCGCTGCTGCGCTCGCGCTCGGTCCATCACGCGCATGACCTCGTCGACTGGACGGACAAGGCTTTCAAGGCCTTCGGCATCGACGAGACGGTGGATGAGGCGCGCTACCGCCACGCCGCCTGCCTGCTTGCCGATATCGGCTGGCGGGCGCATCCCGAATATCGCGGCCGGCAGTCGCTCAACATCATCGCGCATGCGTCCTTTATCGGCGTCGACCATCCTGGCCGCGCCTATCTGGCCCTGACCAACGCCTATCGCCATGACGGCATCTTCAACGATGCGATCGCGGCCGAGATCAAGACCCTGGCGCCGCCGCGCATGCTCGAGCGCGCCCGCGTGCTGGCGGCAATGATGCGTGTCGTCTACCTGCTGACGGCGGCGATGCCCGGGGTCATGCCGCGGCTGAAATGGGAAAGCCGCGGCAACGGTGCGCTTGCGCTGGTGCTGCCGGCCTCGCTTGCCGACCTCTATGGCGAGCGGCCGGCCGGCCGGCTGGCGCAGCTCGCGCGCATCACCAACCGCCGCCTGGTGCTGGCGGTCGAGGGCGGGCCGAGCATTTCCGTCAAGTGACGGATCAGGTGATCTCGGCACCGACGCCAAAAGGGCGGCCGTCGGCCGACCATGCGCCGGCGCCGGCCATGGCGAGCGCCAGGAAGCCCCCGGCGATGGCAATGTCCTTCATCAGCATCTGCCGGTGCATGAAGGCGAGGGTCGCATCCTCGCCGCCCTGGCCGAAATGGCCGATGAAGCCGGCGACGATAGTGAAGGCGGCAAGCAGCAGCGCCGCGATCCGCGTCTGAAAACCGACAAGGATCAAAAGTCCGGCGATCAGCTCGAACAGGCCGGTGCCCCAGGCCGCCAGGGTCGGTAGCGGCAGGCCGAGGCCGGTGAAGTAATCGATCGTGCCGGATATGTTGGTCAGCACCTGGAAGCCCGAGGGCACGAACAGCGCGGCAAGCAGGAGCCGCGAGGCGAGAAGCAACGCGTTGCGGTTCATGGCCCACCTCCCTTGCCGGTATCCGGGAATGCACCGGCTCTCGGTGCAGTGTACGCCTGCACTCGAGAAAACGAAAAAGCGGCGCGGAAAATTACGCGCCGCCAAAGTTTCAGCTTGGGAGGGGAAGGAGATCAGCCGCGCTTGGCGTCGATCGAATAGGCGCCGGCGCCGGAGGAGGCGAGCAGGATGAAGCCGCCGGTGATGGCGAGGTTCTTGAGAAACTGGATCATCTGCATCTGGTCGGCCCAGCCGGTGTGAGCAACCAGGCCGGTAGCGATCGTGAAGATGGCGAGCAACCAGGCGGCGATCCGCGTCTGGAACCCGACAAGAATGGCAAGGCCGCCGAGCAGCTCGATGAGGCCGACCACGACGGCCGTCACGGTCGGAAGCGGCAGGCCGAGGGCGCCGAAATAGCCGGCGGTGCCGGAAATGGCGGTAAGCTTGCCGAAGCCGGAAAGCAGGAAGATGACGGCGAGCAGGATACGGCCGAGCAGGATGGTGGTGGCACTGTTGGACGCGATGCTGGTACCGGCGGCGGAAGTGTTGATGGACATTGGCGAGTCTCCGAATCGTGTTGGATGCCCAGTCAGATAGACGACGAAGACTGTTCACCAAAGCCGCCGATGCGGCGACACATTGTTCACAGGCAGTATGTTTCGCTGACCGGCGGATGCGCGCGAAAATCGTGTCGGCGGACTGGGATTAACGAGTAAATTGTGCCCCCGCAAAATAGCCAAGCCATCGGTGGGCTGCAGTCGCAGACCTCGGAGGCTAGCCGAAACGCCCGATCGGGTCGTCTTCGCCCTGAAATGGCGACCTCTTGGGTCAGTCCGCGCCGCGAGAATTAGCCCGGATGCGTCATGTCCTCGGGCCGCACCAGCCGGTCGTAGTCGGCCTCGCTGACCAGCCCGGTGGCAAGAGCTTCCTCACGCAGCGTGGTGCCGTTCTTGTGCGCGGTCTTGGCGATCTTGGCGGCGTTGTCGTAGCCGATGGTGGGGGCGAGCGCCGTCACCAGCATCAGCGAGCGCTCCAGCGCCGCCTTGATGTTGTCTTCCCGCGCCTCGATGCCGACGACGCAATTGTCGGTGAAGGAGACGGAAGCGTCGGCAAGCAGCTGCACCGACTGCAGGAAATTATAGGCCATCAGCGGGTTATAGACGTTGAGCTCGAAATGGCCCTGGCTGCCGGCGAAGGTTAGCGCGGCATTGTTGCCGAACACCTGCACGCAGACCTGCGTCAGCGCCTCGCACTGCGTCGGGTTGACCTTGCCCGGCATGATCGACGAGCCCGGCTCGTTCTCCGGCAGCGACAGCTCGCCGAGGCCCGAGCGCGGGCCTGAACCGAGCAGGCGGATGTCGTTGGCGATCTTGAACAGCGCCGCCGCCGCCGCGCTGATCGCGCCATGCGAGAACACCATGGAATCGTGTGCTGCGAGCGCCTCGAACTTGTTCGGCGCCGTGACGAAGGCGATGCCGGTGATGGCGGCGATCCGGTCCGCCACCTTTTCCGCAAAGCCAACCGGCGCGTTGAGCCCGGTGCCGACCGCGGTGCCGCCCTGCGCCAGTTCCTGCAGGCCGGGCAGCGTCTGCTCGATGCGCTTGATCGACGACGCGACCTGCGCGGCGTAGCCGGAGAATTCCTGGCCGAGCGTAAGGGGTGTGGCGTCCTGCGTGTGGGTGCGGCCGATCTTGATGATGTGGTTGAAGGCGCGGGCCTTGGCGTCGAGCGCTTTGTGCAGATGGTGGAGCGCTGGGATCAGGTGATGCGCGACCCGCTCGGCGCAGGCGACATGCATGGCCGTCGGATAGGTGTCGTTTGACGACTGGCTCATATTGACGTGGTCATTCGGGTGCACGGGCTTCTTGGAGCCCATCACGCCGCCGAGCATCTCGATGGCCCGGTTGGAGATCACTTCATTGGCATTCATGTTGGACTGCGTGCCCGAACCGGTCTGCCAGACCACGAGCGGGAAATGGTCGTTGAGCTTGCCGTCGATCACTTCCTGCGCGGCGTCCACGATTGCCTTGCCGATGGCTGGATCCAGCCGTTTCATCTCCATGTTCACTTCGGCCGCGGCGCGCTTGACGATGCCCAGTGCGCGCACGATCGAGGCCGGCTGCTTTTCCCAACCGATCTTGAAATTGCCGAGCGAACGCTGCGCCTGCGCGCCCCAGTAGCGGTCGGCCGCGACCTCGATGGGACCGAATGTATCGGTTTCGGTTCTGGTCTTCTCAGCGCTCACGGGAAATCTCCGGTCTGTCGATTTGCGCAAGGGCGTATCGCGTTGCACAAAACCCTTCAAGCGGAGATTGCGGGCGAGGAAGATGCAAATCGGTTGAAGGGGGCTGCCGATCTCCCCCCTTGTGGGCCAGATCAGCCCTCCATCGGCGGTCCAACGATGTCGATGCCGTTCTCGGCGCAGAGTCTCGTCAGCGTCGCCATCATCTCGGGCGTCGGCGCCCCCGGCTGCGGCAGGTCCGGCCGTTCGGCGGGGCGGCTCGCCAGGCGCACCATCGTCTCGAAATCCGAGCCGCGCGTGACGGTGAGCGTATGCGCGCCTTGCGGAGATTCGACCCTGTATGTATGCGGCAGGCCCTTCGGCGCGATGACGGTTTCGCCCGCGCCCACGACCCGCTCATGGCCGTTGATCTGGAAACGCATTTGTCCTTCGAGGATGTGAAATACCTCGTCTTCGTTGCGGTGCATATGCAGCGGCGGGGAATCGCCATAGGGCAGGCGATGCTCGATGACGCAGATGCCGTCCTCTCCGTCGGCCGAAGAGACCTGGATGGCGACGAGCGTGTTGTTGAACCAAAGGAGTTCCTTGCCTGCGATGGTCCGCTTGATCATTGTCATGGTGTCTCTGCTTTGTGTTGGGCCGGCGAAGCGGCGTCGACGGCGAACTAACCAGCGACGCGTGGGAGATGGAAATCGAATGATCATATGGACTGAATTGATGCGATGAATTTGAACGCGCTCGATCTCAACCTGGTGAGGGTGCTCGACGCGCTTTTGCGCGAGAAAAGCGTGACGCGCGCCGGCGAGCAGATCGGCCTCAGCCAGCCTGCGGTGAGTGCCGCGCTCAACCGCCTGCGGCATACGCTCAACGACCAGCTCTTCGTGCGGCGCGGCAACGACATGGTGCCGACGCCACGCGCCGAAAGCCTGGCCGGGCCTGTGCGTGCCGCGCTGCGCGAGATCGAGCGTGCTTTCCAGCCGGCGAAGGACTTCGATCCGGCCAGGCTGGAGCGGACCTTCACCTTCATGGGCGCGGATTTCTTTTCCATGCTCCTGATGCCGCCCTTTGCCGCGCGCATCGCGGCGGTGGCGCCATCAGTGTCGTTCCGCTTCCTCGACAGCGCCATCGGCGACGTCTCGAAACTGTTGCAGGAGGACCAAATCGACGTGGCGCTGGAGCGTCCCCTGGAAGTCGCCGAATGGGTTTCCAGCGTACCGCTGTTCGGCTCGCCCTTCGCCGTCATCGCGGCGAAGGGCAATGCAGCGCTCAATCGGGCCGGCATCGCCGAAGGCGAGCAGGTGCCGCTCGATCTCTTCTGCGAGCTGCCGCACGCGCTGCGCTCCATCGACGGCTCGATGTCGGGCTTCACCGATGACGCGCTGGGGAAGATGGGCCGGACGCGCCGGGTCACGCTTGCCTTGCCGCATTTCCAGGCGGTCGCGCTGGCCGTGGCGAGCGGACCCTATCTGGCGGCCGTTCCAATGCAGTTCGCCGCGGTGGCGGCGAAATCCTTGCCGCTCGGCATCTACCGGGCGCCAATCTCGATTCCCTCGCCGGCGGTCAGGATGTACTGGCACGCCCGCCATGACGACGAGGCGCCGCATCGCTGGATCCGCGAGCAGATCCTGGTGGAAGTCGAGGCGCTCGGCTTCCGCAACCTGGAGGATGAGGTCGGGGAGTAGACTCTGTTATCCGGCCGCCAGGCCGATGGCCGCGGGCTGGCGCAGCGCGAGCCGCCCCGCGACATAGTCCTTGACCTGGCGGACCGCCTGCGCGCGCGAGACGCTGCCCGGCTGCAGGCCAAGCCTGAGCCACAGCCCGTCGATCAGAGCGGTGACGCCGAGTACGATCTCCGCGGCCAACTCCGGCGATGCGAGGCCGCGCAGGCCGGACAACAGGTTCGAGCGCATGCGCGCGTGGATCACTCGCTGGATGCGCGCCAGCTTCTCGTCGCGCGGCACCTCGGCGCAGAGCGACAGCCAGGCGTGACAGAGCGGCGGCAGGAACAAATGCTCCTCGAAATTGCCCTCGATCACCGCGTCCAGCCGCTCGATCGGCGTCCGTGCCCGCTTGAGGCGCGCCACCACCGCGTTGCACAGCACGGCATTGGCTTCGCGCATCGCGTGCTCGAACAATTCCTGCTTGTTGCGGAAATAGTGCAGCACGATGCCCTTCGAGGCGCCGGCCTGGGCCGCGACCTTTTCCAAGGTGGCGCCGGCAATGCCCTCGCGCTCGAGCACCGCAAAGGCCGCTTGCCGCAACTCCTTGCGGCGTATGTCGCTGAGACGTGTGAGCTTCACCGGATCGATCCATGTTTGCGAATCCATGTTGACATTTTCGCCCGCTCAGATCAATCATTGACCACTGGGACAATAACATGACCAAATGGTCAACAGAGGAGAGCCGAATGGTGCGCTTGCTTGCGAATGGCGTCTGTCTCGCTGCCTTGATGGTGGCCGCTCAAACCGTTCAGGCGGCCGAGGCGGAGGAATGTAAGGTGGTGCGAATGGCCGAGCCCGGCTGGAACGATCTCGCCTTCACGACGGGCGTGGCCAAGGTCCTGCTCCAGGTGCTCGGCTATGAGCCGCAGAGCGACGTGCTTGGCATCAACGTCATCTACGAAGGCATGAAGAACAAAGACCTCGACCTGTTCCTCGGCTACTGGGATCCGGCGATGGTCACTTATTACGAGCCTTACAGGAAGGACGGCTCGATCGAGAATGTGCGGGTCAATCTGGTCGGCGCCAAATACACCTTCGCCGTGCCGACCTATGTCTGGGAAGCCGGCGTCAAGGATCTCTCCGACCTGCACAAATTCGCCGACAAGTTCGGGAAGAAGATGTACGGCATCGAGCCCGGCTCGAACCAGCTGATGATGGATGCTATCGCCGATCCTCAGTTCCAGCTCGACGGCTGGCAGGTGGTCGAATCGAGCGAAGCCGGCATGCTCTCGGAGGTCGGCTACCAGATCAAGGAGAAGCAGTTCATCGTCTTCCAGGGCTGGGCGCCCCATCCGATGAACACGATGTATGACTTCAAGTATCTGACCGGCGGCGACAAGTTCTTCGGCCCGAATTTCGGCGCCGCGACGGTGACGACCCAGGTGCGCAAGGGATTCCTGCAGAAGTGCCCGAACGTGGCGCAGTTCCTGAAGAACCTTGCCTTCGACATCGATCTGGAAAATGTCGGCATGGGCTACCTCATCAATGACGGCATGAAGCCGGAGGAAGCGGCGCTTAAATCGATCACGCTCAACAAGGATCGTGTCGACGCCTGGCTTGCCGGCGTCACCACCTTCGACGGCAAGCCCGGCCTCGCCGCGGTCAAGGAAAAGCTTGGACTGTGAGGCCCGCGGCATTGGATCTGTCGGGACAGGGGGGCGAGCAGGACGCCTGGGCCGGCCGCAAGCGATTCGTCGATGTCGGTGGCCTCGACCTCGCCTATGTCGAGGTCGCCGGCTCGGAACCGCCGCTCGTCCTGGTGCACGGCTTCACCGACACCAGCCGCAGTTTCTCGTTGCTGGCGCCGCATCTTTCCGCGCGGCGGCTGGTCATGCCGGACCTGCGCGGCCATGGCGCCTCGCAGGCGGGCAGGGGCTTTGGCATCGCCGATTTCGCCGACGATGTCGCCGGGCTGATCCGCAACCTGCGGCTCGCCCGGCCGGTCGTTCTCGGCCATTCGCTGGGTGGCATGGTCGCCATGCAGGTGGCCGCGCGGCATCCGGAACTGGTCGGCGGGCTGGTCATCCTGGCCGGGGCGCTGAAGGCAGATTTCGCGCCGGACCATCCGTTGGTTGCCGGCGTGGCGGAACTGCGCGACCCGATCTCGCCGACCGATCCGTTCTACGATTGGTGGCACGCCTGCGGGTCCGGCGTGCCGCGGGCCCTTCTTGCCGGCCTGGCGGCGGACGCTTCGGCGATGCCGGCGGCGCGCTGGCGCGCCATTCTCGAAGAAATCCGCCGGACGGATCTGACCGCGGCGGCGCGGGCCGTGCGGGTCCGGACGTTGATCATTGCCGGCGCCTGCGATCCGCTCTTCGGCGAAGCGCACCAGGAGGCTTTGGCCGAGGCGCTTGCCGGATCGCGTCTCGTCTGGGCGCAGGACTGCGGCCACAATCCGCACTGGGAAGACCCGGCCTTCGTCGCCAAGGCAATAGCCGACGTGCTGCCAGCCGAGTGACTACCGCAACAGCGATCGGGCCGTCGGCGTGAGGCGCAACATCTCTGCCGGCTTCGTCGAAGCAGCCTGCATGGTTTGGCGAACCGCCTGCCATGCCGGAGAAGCGGTAAGGCCGGACCGATAGTTCGCATGGGCGTCGCCATCGTCGAAACCGATGACTGCGATGAAGACATTTTCGCCGGCTCGCACCGGCAGCCGCGAAAAAGTGTTTTCGGCATGCTCGCTGACGAAGGCGCCGAGCAGCCGGCCCCCGCTGGCCGTCAGTTGCGGAACCATTTCCGCCCGGAAACGCTCGGCAAAGCCGGTTTCCATGCCGTGGCGCAAATGATGAATCGAAATCTCAACAATACCGTCTAAGTGAGGCTCCGCACTTTTGTTTTCGCCTTCGCTCACGGTCGACCGCTCGCGCCTCGACAGGTCGAAGCCGGCGTCCGGCCACGCGGGCTTCAGCAACAGCACGTCGTCGGAATCGATCATCGTCGCATTGGCGGCGTTGCGATGCTCGGCCCACACCGGGCCGTCATAGAAAGCGGTGAGCGCTTTCCTCCTGGCCTCCATGTCGGCGAAGCCGCGCAGCCAGACGAACATGTCGGGACGGTCGAGGTCGCGGAACTGGCCGATGATGGTCATGCCCGCGGCTTCCTGGCTCTCGATGAACTCCCGGTCGAACAGCGCGATAAGCGTTTCGCGCTGGCCGGGTTTCAATGTGTATTGCCTGAGCTCCACGATCGGCGACGCAAGGCGGGAGGGTCTGTTCATGGCTAGACTCTCGAAAACAGGGTGTTCATCCTGTTTATAAACAGACCGGTTGTCCTGTTTTGTCAATATGCTACGTTCTTCCCCTTCTCTCCCACGGGGAAAGGTGGAGGTGGCGATGCGCAAGAAGCGCACCAACGATCCGCAGGGCATGCGGCGGCGCGTGCTCGACGTGGCGGAAGATTGCTTCCAGGCGCGCGGCTATCACGCCTCGAGCCTCGGCGACCTGATGGCGGCGGCCGGCGTCACCGGCGGCGCGCTGCACCATCATTTCCCGACCAAGAAGGCGCTGGCGCTGGCGGTGATCGAGGAGCGGGTGGCGGCCGCGGTTCAGGAGACCTGGATCGAGCCGGTGCGGGCGGCGCCTTCGGCGCGCAAGGGCGTGCGCGCGGTGTTCGCGTCGGTGGCTGCCGCGCTCGAGCAGCAGGGCTATGTGCGCGGCTGCCCGCTCAACAATCTCGCGCATGAGCTGTCGCTCGCCGATCCCGATTTCCGGATTGCGTTGGCCGATATCTTCGCCGGCTGGCGGCGGGCGATCGCCGACAAGGTGCGCGCCGATCAGGAGGCCGGCGGGGAAGGTGGGACCGATCCCGACCGCTTTGCCGCGCTGACGGTGGCGGCTTACTCCGGCGCCATGTCGATGGCCAAGACCGCACAGGATGCCGGTGTGTTGCGGCAGTGCCTGGAGGGTTTGGAGCGGGTCGAGCCCCCGCCATCACAGAACGGTTCGCCCGCCAGACGACCCCGCAGGGTGGTGCGGCAGCAGGCAATCCGCTGATGCCGGTATGAGGATCATCTTAAGTCCCTGACTGAAAGGCAGCCTTCACTCCCTCAGCGGCTTGATCGTCTCGAACCCCACTTCGCTCTGCGCGCTCGTCCCCTCGTCGTAGCGCCGCGCCAGCACCGCTTGCAGGTCGGGCGAATAGAGCGCGGTGAAGCTGTCGATCACCGCGCCGGAATCGCCGGTCAGCGTCTCTTTCACCGTCAGCACCGTGTATTTGCAGTCGCCCAGCTTGTAGGTGTCCTTGCCCTTGACGCTTAAAGCCAGTGTTTCGGTGCCCTTCGGCGCCTTCTTCGCCGAAAGCCGCACGAACTCGGTCTTGCTCTTGGCACCGGCCTTCAGCGGGAAGAGCTTTTTGAGGTCGCCGAGCGGGATCATTGACAGCCGGCCCGTGTCGCTATCGCGGAAAATCTCGATCAGCCCGGCGTAGAGATATTGCGTCTGCGGCGATTGCGACTGGTAGTTGTTGGCGACCGCGACCATGCCGCCCGGCGCCGGCCGGAACTCGCTGCGGATGCCGGGCTTCTCCAGCACGAAGCCGGCCTTGGCGGATTTGGCGTCCACGCAGTCGGCCGCCTCGGCGGTGCCGGTGAGGGCAAGCATGGAGAGGGCCACACAGGTCGTCACGGGTTTCATGCCTTCTCCCCTGGAAATGTGTTCTGGAAGGAATGACAGACCCTCTCTGCGCTGTCGACCCAAAGTGCCCTTCACGAATTCAACCAATGCTTGAAAAGAGCCGCCAATCTGGACGATCCGGCGCTGAAAATGTTCCAATGGCGCGATGATCAATCGCTTATCCTCAGCATTCTTGTCCCGGCGCGATTTCCTGGCCCGGGTGGCCGGCCTTGCCGCGACCTGCGCCCTGCCGGACACCACTTTCGCCCAGACCGGCCAGCCTATCCAGCCGATTGACGCCACCTTCCTGTTCATCGCCGATATCCATGCCTGCCGCATGGCGACCGGGCTCAGCCCGCATTGCGAGCAGGAGGGCAAGACCGACGCGGCATTGCTGCGCAATGTGGCCGTGCTCAACGCAATCGACGACAAAGAGTGGCCGGCCGAGATCAGCGGCGCTGCCACCGGCCTGCGCTCGGCCGGCACACGCATCGCCACGCCGCTCGGCCTCGTCACCGGGGGCGACATCACCGATGACGGCGGCGGCCAGATCACTGAGCCGAGCGAAGGCACGCAGCTTCTGCAGTTCAGCCAGCGCTACCAGCAAGGCATCGGCCCCGATCGCGTGCATGTCCCGGTCTATGTCGGGCTCGGCAATCACGATCTCGACCAGAATGGGCCGACGCGCCATGTCGACTGGTACCGTCGCGAGATGCGCGACTATGTCGAGGTCAACCATCGCCCCGGCGTTTTCTTCAAGCCGCCGGTGCCGGCGACCAATTACGATGTCGACACCGATTGCTATTCCTGGGATTGGGGCGGCCTGCACCTCGTCCAGACGCATCGCTTCGCCGGCGACACCGGCCATGACGCGATAGGCAGCCTGCCATGGCTGAAACAGGATCTGGCGACCTATGCCGGCGACGGCCGTCCGGTGATTCTCTTCCAGCACTATGGTTGGGACACCTTCTCGGTCGAGCGCTGGGATCCAGTGAAGCGCACCTATGGCGAAGGCGGCGCCGGCCGCCCGCACTGGTGGGGCGACGCCGACCGCCAGGCGCTTCTCGCCACGCTGAAGGGTTATAATGTGATCGCCATTTTTCACGGCCATCAGCACGCAGTGCCGATGATCTACCGGCGCGACGGGCTCGACCTCGTCAAGCCGAAGGCGGCCTTCATGGGCGGCTTTGCGCTGGCGCGGGTGACCGATGACCACATGGACGTCGTCCTGGCTGAGGCGGCCGGCGACCATGGCGAGGTCGTTTTCACCAACGCCTTCACCAAAAGCTGGGCCACCTGAAGGGAGAAAGCACGCCGGGTAGAGTTGTCCAGGCCGGTTGTTCGAGCTGTTCTGCGGTGTTGACGCCGTCGGCGCTCAAAGACGAACAGGCCGGCGCGCGGGTCGGCCATTGCCTCGCGGCGTATGGAGTCAGAGCGCCTTGCGAGCCTTGTCCTTCACGTCGCCATAGGCCTTGCGCACCCTGCCGGCGATTCTTTCGGACATGCCTTCCACCTGCAAGCGCCGGCTGCCGGTGGCCTTGCCGGCCGCCTGCTTCAGCCTGCCTTTTACCTGCTTGGCGATGCCGGCAACTTGATGCCTGTTCACCATATCCGCATCTCCTGGGCCTGGAATAGGAGCGGGATGCGCCAACCGCATCCGCCACGACAACGAACGGGCAATGTTTGAGTTCCGTGCGGCCTGCCGCATCACGCCGCTGTCGGCATGACGGACAGCCCGTGCCGGGCGTTCGAGATCTGACCGCGGGGCCTGCTGGTCACATCGCTTTTTTGAGCATGGCTTTCATGTCGCCACAGGCCTTCTGCACCTGGCCTGCCGACTTGTCCGCCATGCCCCTGATTTCCATCGGCCGGTTGCCGGCGGCCTTGCCTATGGCTTGCCGGATCGAACCTTTGATCTGCTTCGCCAAGCCCACTATTTGGTCCATGTTCACCATCCCCGCATCTCCCGGAGATCCAATTCGCGAGGAGAAACGGGCCGGAGTGCTTCGCGGTTCCGTTGCGCCAAAGCACACCGGTCGAGGATAATTGACCGGCGACCGAATTCGGCATAATATGTAACCAAATGGATACGCATTATGCCGCAGGCTGAGCACGACCGTTCCGTCTTCCGCGCCATCGCCGATCCGACGCGGCGCGCCATCCTCGACCGGCTGCGGCAGGGCCCCGCGCCGGTGAACGAACTGGCGTCCGCCTTCTCGCAGAGTCGGCCGGCCATTTCCAAGCATCTGAGGATACTGCGCGAGCTCAACGTCGTTTCCGAGCAGCGGCAGGGCCGCGAGCGAGTCTACCGGCTGGAGCCGGCGGAATTGAAGGATGTCGCCGACTGGATCCTGCCTTACCGAGACTTCTGGCAGCACAGCCTCGGCAATCTCAAATCCTACCTGGAGAATGAATGATGGCCATCCAAGACAAGCCGCGCGCGATCGCCGACATTTCCGCCGGTACCATCCTTGCCACGGTGACGATCGCCGTGCCGCCGGAGCGCGTCTTCCGCGCTATTACCGCTGAGGACCAGATCCCGCTCTGGTGGGGCGCCGACAACATGTACCGGACGACGAAGCACACGGCCGATGTCCGGCCGGGCGGCGCCTGGCGCTCGGAAGGCAAGGGCGCGGACGGGCAGGACTTCCATGTCGCCGGCGAGTATCTCGAGGTCGAGCCGCCGCATCGTCTGGTGATGACCTGGAAGGCGCCCTGGGACGGCGATAACCTCACCACCGTCACCTATACGCTCGAAGCCGTCGAGAACGGCACCCGGCTGACGCTGCGCCATGACGGCTTCGGGTCGCGACGGGACTCCTGCCGCGATCACGGTTCCGGTTGGGAGCGCGTGCTGGGCTGGTTGGACGAATTCCTTTCCAAGGAGACGGCTGCCAGGTCGCCTTCGGTCTTCCATTGCCGGCTGATTCCGCCGCGTCCGGATTTCGCCTTCACCCTGACGGAGGAGGAGAGGGCGCTGATGAATGCGCATGCCGACTATCTGCGCGGCCTGCTTCGTGAAGGCAGAATGATGATTGCCGGCCCAGTCGCCGATCCAGCCGGACCGTGGGGGCTTCTGATCCTGCAGGTCGGCACGGAAGGCGACGCCAGAGCGGTTACCGAAGGCGACCCGGTGGCGCGTTCCGGCCGCGGCTTCCGCTATGAAATCCTGCCGATGATGAGCACGATCATGTAAGGCGAATGGAAAACGCCTCTCGCGCTTTTTCAGGGCGCGGGAGGCGTCTTTTGTTATCAGCTTTTCTCGATACTCGTGAACTGCCGATAACAGGGACAAAACCGCCAGCCGGCAAAAGGGTTCCCGGCAAAACAAAATTTTTTGCTCGGCCGGATGCGACGCATTTCCCGCTCCGTGCTAAAGGCACTTGCCAGCATGAGGATAGCCTTGCCGCACGACCGACCCTGCCCGACCCTGCTTGACGCATCAGCCGCCTTCGACTGCCAGAGCTGCGGCGCCTGCTGCGCCTATTCGGCGGACTGGCCGCGCTTTTCGACCGAAGAGGATGCCGAGCTCGACCGCATCCCCGACGAGCTGGTCGCGACCGACCTGTCAGGCATGCGCTGCGAGGACGGCCGCTGCGCCGCGCTTCGCGGCGAGGTGGGCAAGCAGACGGCCTGCGCGATTTACGAAGCCCGCCCGCATGTCTGCCGCGCCTGCATGCCCGGCGGCGACGACTGCCTGATGGCAAGGGCCGCCCATGGGCTGGCGGTGGAGAGCGTGATCTCCCCCCTCGAGGGGGAGATGGCCGCGAAGCGGTCAGAGGGGGTCGTCTCACATAAATCGCCAACGTGATCGCGTCGCGGAAAAGGCCGCGCTCTACACGAGGCGAGCCCCCTCTGTCGCCTTCGGCGACATCTCCTCGCGAGGGGACCACAAGGGGGAGATTACTTTCTTCCCCGCTTGCCCACGCTCGGACCTCCCGATACCTTCCGCGCCGTGCAGGCCATGGAGGAAACCGTGAGCATCGAATTCCTGTTGACGTCGCTGATTATCGTCGCTTCGCCCGGCACTGGCGTTCTCTACACGCTGAGCGCCGGCCTCTCGCGCGGCGCTCGCGCCGCGATCATCGCCGCTTTCGGCTGCACGCTGGGCATCATCCCGCACATGGCGGCGGCCATCACCGGCCTTGCGGCGGTGCTGCACACAAGCGCCGTCGCCTTCGAGACTCTGAAATATCTGGGCGTCGCCTATCTGCTCTACATGGCCTGGAACACGCTGAAGGAGAAGGGCGGCCTTGCTCTCGATCAGAACGCCGCGCCACGCTCTGTCCGAAAGGTGATCACCTCCGGCATCCTGGTCAACATCTTGAACCCAAAACTGTCAATCTTCTTCTTCGCCTTCCTGCCGCAATTCCTCAGCACCACGGAGCCGCACGCTTTCGCCAGGATGCTGGAACTGTCCGGCGTCTTCATGCTGATGACCTTCCTTGTCTTCGTCGTCTACGGCGTGTTCGCGGCTTCGGTGCGCAGCCATGTCGTGTCGCGGCCGATGGTGCTGACCTGGATGCGCCGCACTTTCGCCGGCGCCTTCGTCATGCTGGGAGCCAAGCTGGCGCTGGCGGATCGGTAAGCGAACCGTGATATAGCCCATCGCCTCGACTATCGCCCGTCCGCGACGCGGATCAGGTTGACGCAGGGATGGCCGAGCGCTGGCGCTGGCGCTGCTGATCTCCCTCCTTGAGGGGGAGATGTCGCCGAAGGCGACAGAGGGGGGCGCCGCGCGTTGGAGCGCCAGCGCCTCTCGTTGCAAGGGAATCGTCGCCGGAGCCTTATGCGCGGGCCCCCCTCTGCCCTGCGGGCATCTCCCCCTCAAGAGGGGAGATCGGCTGTTGCGCAGGCCTTCGCCAATCGCAACAGTATAGAAGCCCGCCTTTGGACCGGCTGCCCGCATGCCAACAAAAAGGGCGACATGTCTGCCGCCCTTTCCATATTCGCTATGGGACCGGACTTCTTAGAAATCCATGCCGCCACTCAAGCCCGCTTGCGTGCTTGAGCAATGTTAAATGATGGGCGTGCTTTATGGACTTCTTAGAAGTCCATGCCGCCCATGCCGCCCATGCCGCCGCCAGGCATACCGCCCGGCATACCGCCGGCGGCTTCCTTCTTCGGAGCCTCGGCGATCATGGCTTCGGTGGTGACCAGCAGGCCGGCGACCGAGGCCGCGTCCTGGAGAGCGGTGCGAACGACCTTGACCGGGTCGACGATGCCCATGCCAATCATGTCGCCATACTCGCCGGTCTGGGCGTTGAAGCCGTAGGTCGCAGCCTTGTTCTCGAGGATCTTGCCGGCAACGATCGAAGCCTCGGCACCGGCGTTGGCCGCGATCTGGCGGGCCGGAGCCTGCAGCGCGCGACGAACGATGGCGATGCCCGCGGCCTGGTCAGCGTTGACGCCGGTCGCCTTGACGGCGTGCGAAGCGCGCAGCAGCGCGACGCCGCCGCCGGGGACGATGCCTTCTTCAACGGCCGCGCGGGTCGCGTTCAGAGCGTCGTCAACGCGGTCCTTCTTTTCCTTGACCTCGACCTCGGTCGCGCCGCCGACGCGGATCACCGCGACGCCGCCCGCGAGCTTGGCCAGACGCTCCTGCAGCTTCTCCTTGTCGTAGTCCGAGGTGGTCTCCTCGATCTGCTGCTTGATCTGGGCAACGCGGCCCTGGATCTCGGCCTTCTTGCCGGCGCCGTCGACGATGGTGGTGTTCTCCTTGGAGATCGACACCTTCTTGGCGCGGCCGAGCATGTTGAGGCCGACATTCTCGAGCTTGATGCCGAGGTCTTCCGAGATGACCTGGCCACCGGTCAGGATGGCGATGTCTTCCAGCATGGCCTTGCGGCGGTCGCCGAAGCCCGGAGCCTTGACGGCGGCGATCTTCAGGCCGCCGCGCAGCTTGTTGACGACCAGCGTGGCCAGAGCCTCGCCTTCGACGTCTTCCGAGATGATGAGCAGCGGCTTCGAGGTCTGAACGACGGCTTCCAGGACCGGCAGCATGGCCTGCAGGTTGGAGAGCTTCTTCTCGTGCAGCAGGATGTAGGCGTCTTCCAGATCGGCGACCATCTTGTCGGCGTTGGTGACGAAGTAGGGCGAGAGATAGCCGCGGTCGAACTGCATGCCTTCGACGACTTCCAGCTCGGTCTCGGCGGTCTTGGCTTCCTCGACGGTGATGACGCCTTCGTTGCCGACCTTCTGCATCGCTTCCGCGATCATCTTGCCGACCGACTCGTCGCCATTGGCCGAGATCGTGCCGACCTGGGCGACTTCCTCGGAGGTCTTGATCTTCTTGGCAGCCTTGCCGAGAGCGGTAACGACTTCGGTGACGGCGAGGTCGATGCCGCGCTTCAGATCCATCGGGTTCATGCCGGCGGCAACGGCCTTGTTGCCTTCCTGGACGATGGCCTGGGCGAGAACGGTCGCGGTGGTCGTGCCGTCGCCGGCGATGTCGTTGGTCTTCGAGGCGACCTCACGCACCATCTGCGCGCCCATGTTCTCGAACTTGTCCTCGAGCTCGATCTCCTTGGCGACGGTGACGCCGTCCTTGGTGATGCGCGGGGCGCCGAACGACTTGTCGATGACGACGTTGCGGCCCTTCGGACCGAGGGTGACCTTCACCGCGTCGGCGAGGATGTTGACGCCGCGCAGCATGCGCTCGCGGGCATCACGGGAAAACTTTACGTCTTTTGCAGCCATTGTAAGCTCCTGGCAGGGGTTCGGGTCGAACCCGCAGATTCAAGATTCAGTTGACGGTGAGGCCGATGATCAGCCGATGATGCCCATGATGTCGGATTCCTTCATGATCAGAAGGTCCTCGCCATTGAGCTTGACTTCAGTGCCCGACCACTTGCCGAACAGCACACGGTCGCCGGCCTTGACGTCCAGCGGCACGAGCTTGCCGGCTTCGTCGCGAGCGCCGGAGCCGACGGCGATGATCTCGCCTTCCTGCGGCTTCTCCTTCGCCGTATCCGGGATGATAATCCCGCCGGCGGTCTTGGATTCGGATTCGACCCGGCGAACGACCACGCGGTCATGAAGCGGGCGGAACTTGGACTTTGCCATGTTGTCTTCCTCGAATGAGAACGGTGAGAACTGTTCCTCCATCCGGCGAGGCCGGATATAAGTTAGCACTCACCTAAGGCGAGTGCTAACGTGGCGCTGAGATAGGCTGATGGCATGCGAGAGTCAAGGCGCGCGGGGAGGGGCAATGGCGCAAAATTTTTTCCATGTACCGACGTGGTTCTGAAACACAGTGGTTGCCCCACGACTACTTGGCAGAAATTGCTCGTGAGTTCGATGGGACGGCCGGGCATCGGCTGCTTAATATCCAAGCCGCAAGCCGATCTCCTGAGTTTCAAGATCGACGAGCAAGCTGTTTCTTTCAAAATACCGGATACCGACGATATTATGTTCAAGGCCAGGGACAATTTCCACCTCAGGCTTGTAGGTGGTTGTAAAATTCCAATCGTCCTGGCCTTCGGTTTTCACCACCACCTTGGTGCCGACATTCAATGATGCATACGGTTTGGATGTATCGGTTGGGACCATTATGGTTGAGTTGCCGGTGTCGTACAGCGTCGGCCGACAAGCCGGCTCAGAGCCCCATGAGAGACAGGAGTCCAGAGTGGGGAAATTGTATCGCGGGCTGGCCTGTTTCCATTTTTGTATCTTGAAATTCTTCTTCACGTCATCTGGGATGCCGACGTGGAGGGCTTCTACCTGTGGGCAGTTGCCGGCCTCATTTGTGCAGGCTTTCCACTTACTGCCGATCGCAGAAAGGTAGTAACCTCTATGCAGGCCGGGTCCCACGCTCACTGCGTCCATTGGCGATTTGATCATCTGATGTGGCCCGTCGCCCCCAATGGGCGAGATGCCAAAGATGCCTTTTGGCCAAAGCGGGCCGCCGACAACTTCACCTGTGTCGCGCCTGACTTTCTTGTAGCGGATTAGGAACGATATTCGCCTGTCCGTGGAGGCCAGCGCGCTTGACGAACCAAAAGTCACACGCGCCGAAGCGATATTTCCATACTCATCGTAGGTGCCATAGTGCATGACCACTTTTTGGGTCGTGACAATTATACCGTCCAATTCCAGGGTTTTCGCAACCTTGATACCGTTCTCGGAGCATAATCCGGCGGGGAGCGTCGAACGACAATCGATCGTCATTCCGCTTGAGCCGGTATCCAGCAAAAGAGGCTGATTGATTTTCCGGTTTCCGAGAGAGAGAATTCTCACATAGAGCATACGAATATTTTTAGGGTTCCCCGGATACTCAAGTTTTATCAAGGGAATGGTTGCGGGAGTGCCATCGGCTCCGGCAGGAGAGGACGGATAGAGGAGTGCGCACAACAGGATCGACAGCAATGCCGCAAGTATCTTCATGCCCGAGCCCATCTTTTTGGCCGATAGATTTCGACGTGGCGAAGATGAATTATTGCAGGGCGCTTTGCAATTTTTGCGTCACAGCTCTGCCTGTAGATTTCAGCGGTTAGGTGGCCCCAGCACCAGCAGCGGACACCGCTCGGCGAGCCCGTAGCTTCCGGTCGAGGCCAATCGGACGGCTTTGAAGAAGACCTCGGCTTCCTCGATCAAGACGGCCGCCGGCGCAAAACTATAGACGGCGGACGAGTTCCGGTAGACGTCTATGGTTCCGATGACCGGTAGTTCCCATCCGGTTCGGGCCGACAGCTCCTCGCGGTCGGGAAACACCCTTTCGAAGTGTTCGAGGATGGCTTTGACCGGGATCGTGTAATCCGGCGCGTCGCCGATCGCGGTCATGGCCACGCGCCATTTGAGCTCATGGAAAGTCGAGACGCCGCCGCTTAGTGCCAGAGCGCGGACATCCTTCGGGTCGTCCGGCGTTGCGGGAGAGGCGTAAAGCCTGATGCCGGCGCGGCCGTCGGACTTGAGCGCGCGCGCGATCGACGCAAATAGGGTGCGCCTGAGGCCGGCGGCGCCGATGACCGAGAGACATCCGTCGCCGATCAGCGCCTCGACGCTTGCATCGGCGAACGGCAGATCGAACCAGTCGCCCTGCACCGCCTTGCGCGTATCGGTGTCGCCCGGCCAGATGCCGGCAATCATGTCCGAAGACTCGTCGACCGCCGTCATCGTGGCGCCGAGCCCGGCGAGCTCGGGTGTCACGCCGAGCATCACGACATCCGACGGGGCAAGGCCGAGCTCGCGATCGTAGGTTTCGATAACCTCCGCCGGCGGCCGCAGGGGTGAGCCGAGCAACTGCCAATGTTTGCGAATTGCATTCCAATGCTCGGTCATGCAAACCCCAGCCCGGTAGCGCGTTGTATCCGATCGAATAGTGGACGACGCTTGATAGGCCAAGTGGGGAACAATGGCACGCATCGCCGTCATCACGCATGAGTTCGACCGCTTCCAAAGCCGGCGCGGGCTGCTATGGCGCCGGGACAGCCCGTACATGCTCTTCGATCTGCTGGAGGAACTGAAGCGCCGCGGCCATTCGGTGCAGGTCCTCAGCGGCACGTCGGCGAAGCCGGCCGCCGATATCGCGGTGCTGCATGTCGATGCGACCGTAACGTCGCCCGATTATGTCGAGTATGCCCGCGCCTTTCGCTTCTGCCTCAATCTCGGCGCCGCCGACATTTCCAAGCGCCGCATCAGCGGAGCCGTCGTCGGCAAGGACGACGGCTGGAAGGGGCAGGTTATCGTCAAGAGCAGCCTCAACCATCGGGGAACGCCGGAACAGCAACTGAATCGGCGCGCGCGGCGCGCCGGCAAGCCGATGCCGTTTCCCGGCGTCGAATCCTTCGACCAATACCAGATCCATGCCTCGCTCGCCGACGTTCCGGCCGAGCTGTTCGGACGCGAGGACCTCATTGTGGAAAAATTCATTCCCGAGCCTGAGCCGGATGGCTTTGCCGCCCGTTTCTGGCTGTTCTGCGGTGAGCGCGAGCGCTGTACACGCCATGTCTCGCCGCAGAGCCTGGTCAAGGGCGACGACACGATCCGTCGCCAGGCGGTTCCGGTGCCGGACGAGCTTCGCGCGCTAAGGCGCAAGCTGGGCTTCGACTACGGAAAGTTCGATTTCGTCATGCATGAGGGCAGGGCGGTGCTGCTCGATGCCAACAAAACGCCTGGACGCGCCCGCAATCTGTCGAGCTTCATCGCCGCCGGCAATGCCAATCTTGCCGACGGCTTCGAAGGGTTGATCCGCCAACACGCTTAGATATTCATGCCGCCCGAGACCTCGATGCGCTGGGCGTTGACCCAGCGATTGTCCTCCGACAGCAGCGAGGCGATCATCGGCCCGATATCGTCGGCGACGCCGGCGCGGCCGAGCGCCGTCATGCCAGCCACGACGCGGTTGATCTCGGCGTCGTCGCGCACATGGCCGCCGTTGAAGTCGGTGGCGATGGCGCCGGGCGCCACGGTGTTGGCGGTGATGCGGCGCTGGCTGAGCTCCTTGGCGAGGTAGCGCGTGAACACCTCGATGCCGCCCTTCATCATCGCATAGGCGGCCGAGCCCGGAACCGAGAAGCGCGCCAGCCCGCTCGACACGTTGACGATGCGGCCGCCATCGTTGATCAGCGGCAGCAGCGCCTGGGTTAGGAAGAACACGCCTTTGAGATGGATGTTCATCAGCGTGTCGAATTCCTCTTCCGTCGTCTCGGCGATCGGCTTGCGCAGGCCGGTCCCGGCATTGTTGACGAGATAATCGAAGCGGTCGCGCTGCCAGGTTCCCTGAAGCGTCTTTCTCAATGCCGCGACGAAAGCCGGGAAGGTGGTAACGGCGCCGGTGTCGAGCTCGAGCGCCGCGGCGCGGCCGCCTGCGGCCTCGATCTCGGCGATCGCCGCCTTCGCCTCGTCGGCGCGCGAGCGGTAGGTGAGGATGACGTCGACGCCCTTGCGGGCGAGGTTGAGCGCTGTGTTACGGCCGAGGCCGCGGCTGCCGCCGGTGATGAGGGCAATGGCGCGAGTGGTCAGGGTGAAAATCTCCGTCTTGGCGATGGTGATCCATATACTCGCGCGAATGACCGATATAATCTGGCATGGATTGCCAGCTCTATTCAAGATTTGCGAACAATCAGCGATGGACAGGTTCGACAGCATGCGGCTCTTCACCCGCGTCGTGGAACGGCGCAGCTTCACGGCGGCGGCTGCCGATCTCGGCCTGCCGCGCTCCAGCGCCACCGCCGCGATCAAGCAGTTGGAGGAGCGGTTGGGCGTGCAGTTGCTGCGTCGCACCACGCGCCACGTCACCACCACGCTCGACGGTGAAGCCTATTACCAGCGCTGCATCGGCATCCTCGCCGACATCGAGGATGCCGAGGGCGGCTTCGGCGCGCATGAGGTGCGTGGGCGCCTCAGCGTCGACGTCAACGGCCATATGGCGCGCACCTTCCTGCTGCCGGAACTGCCGGCGCTGCTCGCCCGATATCCGGGCCTGACCGTGCATATCGGCGAAGGCGACCGCCTCGTCGACCTCGTGCGTGAAGGCGTCGATTGCGTCATCCGGGCCGGCACGCTTCCCGACAGCGACATGATCGTGCGGCGTCTCGGCATCGCGCGCGAAATCACCGTGGCCAGCCCCGCCTATCTCGAACGGCACGGCGTGCCGCGCACGCCGGACGACTTGGCTGGGCACATGATGATCGGCTTCGTGTCGTCGCGCACGAGGCAGGTGATGCCGCTGGAATTCACCGTCGACGGCATGGTTCGCGAGATCGTCCTGCCGTCGCGGGTCACGGTCGCCAATTCGGACACGAGTGCTGCGCTGGTCCGGCTGGGCTTCGGGCTGTTCCAGGCGCCAAGGCTCCGATATGCGGACGACCTCGAGGCAGGCCGGCTGGTCGAAGTGCTTCCCGATTTTCCGCCGACGCCCACGCCGATCTCGGTGCTCTATCCGCCGAGCCGGCAGTTGTCGCCACGGGTCAGGGTGTTTGTCGATTGGCTGGTGGAGATCCTGGGGCCGAAGCTGGATGCGGGGTAAGTTGGCAATCGCGGAGGGGATCGTATCCAGCGGTCGTCATCCTAGGGCGGAGCAAGGAGCGAAGCGACGCGCGCAGACCCTAGGATCCATGCCGTGACGCTAAGGCGTTGCAAGGATTGCAGAATTCTCCGCCGTTGCGCTCTATGACGGAGTCGCCGCATGGATCCTCGGGTCAAGCCCGAGGACGACCACCGTTAGGCATGCCTACAAAAACAGCCGCAACTGCGCGTGGATGATCGACCGGTAATCCTCGATCGTGCGCCGGCCTTCCGCCTCGTCCTGCGTCAGCGCCAGCCGCACGACGCCGCCGGCGAGCTGAAAGATCAGGAACACCACGCGCCCGAACGCCTCGCGCTGCTTAGGCTTCAGCATCGGCGCCACACGGTCGCAGAACATCTTCGCCTGATGCCGCGTCTCGGCGATGTCGAGATGCTGCAGCGCCTTGTCGGCCTGGATCGCGTTCTGCAGATCCTGGATCGCCGGATCCGCCGCGACACGGCCGTAGTAATCGTCGAGCAGCCGATCGGCTGCAGCGGTCACGTCATCCACTCCCCGGATATCGGCGATGATCGCGCCGAAGCGAGCCCGGCTCTCCTCCGAGAAACCCTCGTAGAGCATCGCCAAGATCGCCGACTTGCTTGGAAAATAATGATAGACCGTGGCGATCGGCCCGCCCGCCAGCGCGCCGACTTCCTTCATCGTGACCGCGTCTATGCCCTTCTCGCCGATCAGCCGCATGGTCGTAGCGAGGATCGCGTCGATGCGCTCGCGGCTGCGCTCCTGCTTGGGCCTGCGTCTGGGTTCCGTCGCCGTTTGCCTAGTTTGCCTCATCTCGCGCGGGCAGTCGTTGATTCTCGGTTGACAGGAAACTGATCAAGTATCAGTTTCGTGAATGCTGACAACTTGTCAGCTTTTTCACCGGGCTGCAAGGGAGGGCGCCTCGTGACTGCAACCGATGCCGCGCATGCGGAAAATGGCGACTGGCTGGTCGGCAACCCGACCGGCCTGCAACTCGCCGCGGCGCTCTGGATCGGCTCGGTCGGCCTGCTCATCCTGGGCTTGCAGCCGGTGCTGCTCGGCGCGCTCTACAGCGAAGGTCATGTCACCGGTGACGAGCTGGCACTGGTCGCCACCGCCGAGATGATCGCGATCGCCATCGGCTCGGCGATCGTGGCGATGCTCCTCCCGGCGCGCAACATGCGCTGGAAGAGCGCCGCGCTTTTGGTGCTGCTGGCGCTCGCCAATTTCTGGACCGCCTATGCGATGAGTTCCAATGCGCTGATCGGGGCGCGCACGCTCGCCGGGCTTGCTGAGGGTGGCTTGGTCGCCGTGGCGACCGAATTGATCGCCCGCTCGCGCCGGGCCGAGCGCATCGGCGGCTATTTCGTCACGCTGCAGACCTTGGCGCAATGCGCGCTGGCGCTGCTGCTCGCGCTTTATGCGGTGCCTGCCGCGGGCGCGGCCGGCGGCTTCGTCGCGCTTGGCGTTGTCTGCCTGTTGTCGCTCGTCGTCGCGTGGATCGTGCCGGACGACTACGCCGACCTGCCGAAGGACGAGCATTTTGCCAATGTGCTCACCTTGCCGGCGATCACGGCGCTGCTGTCGATCTTCTGCTACTTCATGTTCTTCGGCGCCGTCTGGGCATTTCTGGAGCCGCTCGGCGCCGAGTTCGGCATAGACGGCCGCACCGTCGGCCTGATGGTCTCGGCAAGCCTCGCCGCGCAGGTCATGGGCGCCATGACCGCCACCGTCTTCGAAGCGCGCATCGACTACCGCTTCGCCATCACCGTCATCGGCGCCATCGCGACGATCAGCTCGGTGCTGCTCGCTTCCGGCCCTGGGCTTTTGGTCTTCTGGTCGGTGGCGATGGTGATGGGCTTCATCCTGCTCTTCATCGTGCCCTACCAGATCCGGCTGGCGATCACCGCCGACGAGACGCGCAACGCGGTACTGCTTGTGCCGGCGGCGCAGCTCTTCGGCCTCGCCATCGGCCCGGTGGCCGCCTCGCTGCTGATCGACGGCCAAAATTTCCGGCCGGTGCCGGAATTCGCCGCGGCAAGCGCGTTGGCCAGCGTGGCGCTGCTCGGCGTCTTCGTGTTGGTTGCGCGCCGCCGCGTTCCAGCCTGAGCGGGAGGTGACGATGGCAAGCGCCTGGAGCAACTGGTCGGGTTTCGTGAACGCCGCGCCGAAGCTGATCGCCACGCCAGCCGATGTCGGCGAACTGGCCGATCTGGTGCGTTCCGCGCCCGGTCCGCTGCGCGTCGCCGGCGCCGGCCATTCCTTCACGCCGCTGGTGCAGTCCGACGGCACCATCATCTCGCTGGCGAAGATCGAGGGGCTGGTTTCGCATGACGCCGCAGCCAATCGGGCACGCCTGAGGGCGGGGACAAGGCTTGGCGCGCTGATGCACATCCTGCAGGACATCGGCCAGGGCCTGCCCAATATGGGCGACATCGACAAGCAAGCGATCGGCGGCGCGCTGGGCACCGCGACGCACGGTTCCGGCCCGACGCTCGGCGCCTATCATACGCAGCTCGAGACGGTGCAGTTCGTCGACGGGCAAGGCAAGCTGCGCGAATACAGCCGGGCGGGCGACCAGGATATGATCCATGCCACCGGCGTCGCGCTCGGCGCTTTCGGCGTGCTCACCGAAGTGACGATGAACAACATCCCGACCTACCGGCTGCGGCGCCGCAAATGGGTGTTACCGATCGGCGAAATGCTGCGCGACTTCGAGACGATGATGGGCGCACACCGTTCGGCAGAGTTCTATTACATCCCGTTTTCCGGCTATGCGCAGTTCATCGCCAGCGATCTCAGCGACGCAACGCCGGCGTCGCGGCCGACCGAGGATGACGAGGAGGGCCTGGCGACGTTGCGCAAGCTGCGCACCGTGCTGCGCCGGCTGCCGGCGCTCCGCCGCGCGCTGATCAAGGGTGCGGTCAAGAAGGTGCCGGCCGAGGATTATGTGCAGGACTGGCTCAACGTCTACGCCAGCGACCGTCGCACCAAATTCAACGAGATGGAGTACCACCTGCCTTACGAGGACGGTCCCCGGGCGCTGGCCGAGATCATCGCGCTGACCGAAAAGCATTTCCCGGAAGTCTATTTCCCGATGGAGGTGCGTTCGGTTGCCCCGGACGAATTCTGGCTCTCGCCCTTCCACAGGAGGCTGACCTGCTCGATCGCCATCCATCACGACGCGGCGAACGATCCGCTGCCCTTCATGCGCGCGGCCGAGCCGATCTTCCGCAAATATGGCGGGCGGCCGCATTGGGGGAAGATGCACAGCTTGACGGCGGCGGATTTCAAGAAACTCTATCCGCGCTGGGACGACGCAATGGCGGTGCGCCGCGACATCGATCCCGAGAACCGCTTCGTGTCGTCCTATATGGCCAGCCTGTTCGGCATCCAACAATGAGCGCCTATTTCGCCGAGCTGTCGAAGGCGCTCAAGGCCGCCGAAATCTTTCGGCCCTGCCTGGTGCTCGACCGCGACCGGCTGGACGCCAACATCGCGCTGGTGAAGCAGAGGCTGGCGCCGGGTCTTGCCGTGCGGTTGGTCGATAAGTCGCTGCCTTGCCTGCCGCTGCTTTCGCATATCTCCAAGTTGCTCGAAACCGGCCGCTTCATGACCTTCCATCCGCCGGTGACGCAGGCGGTGCTCGACGCTTTTCCCGCGGGCGATCTCCTCTATGGCAAGCCGATGCCGGTAGGTGCGGCGAAAGCGGCGCTGGCTAGAGGCGACGCCGGCGGGTGGTCGCGCGTCTGCTGGCTGATCGACACGCCGGAGCGCCTGTCCGAATACGGTGCGCTCGCCGCAGCGTTCGGCACCGAACTCCGCTTCGCCTTCGAGGTCGATGTCGGCCTGCATCGCGGCGGCTTTTCCGGTCCTGCCGAGATCAGGGCGCTGGCCATACCGAAGGACCTGCGCTGCGAAGGCATCATGGCCTATGAAGCGCATGCGCCGGAAATTCCCGGGCTGTTCGGCGGCGCGGCCGGCGCGCTGAAAAAGGCCGCGGCGAAGGCTGCCGAGTTCGTCGCGGCTCTCGATGCGGACCAGCGCCGCATCCTCAACATCGGCGGTTCCAAGACGGCGCTGCTGCATGGCGGCGGCGTGGCCAACGAAGTGTCGATCGGCTCGGCCTTCGTGCTGCCCAGCGATTTCGATACGCCCGGCCTCGACGGCTTCCGGCCGGCCGCTCTCATTGCGACGCCGATTCTGAAGGCGCTCGATCCGGTGCTCCCCGGCCCGGCGGCTATCTCCCGCACGCTGCAGGCGCTCGGCCTCTTCCCGAAGAAGGCCTGCTATCTCTATGGCGGCAAGTGGATGGCCGAACCGGTGTTCCCCGAAGGCATGAAGCCGAACGGCCTGATCGGGCTGTCTTCCAACCAGCAATTCATGGGGCTGCCGGCGGGCGCGGAGGTGAAGCCCGGTGACTACGCCTTCCTGCGGCCGACGCAGAGCGAGGCGGTGCTGCAGCATTTCGGCTCGCTCGCGGTGTTTGCCGGTGGGCGCATCGTCGAGTCCTGGCCGGTACTGCCGATGGGGTAACGGGCGCCCGAACTGTCTTCGTCGCGATCCTTCGCGCCCCCTCTGTCCCGTCGGCCTTAATTTATTTGACTAAGTCAACTAATTGGTCGATCCTGTCCGCGACAGGAGGAACTCCCCATGACCATCCACGATCACCCCGGCAACAAGCGCATCGATGCCGTGCGCGCCTTCAACCGCTTCTACACCCGCCAGATCGGCCTGCTCGACGAAGGCCTCCTGAAGAGCCCGTTCTCGCTGACCGAGGCGCGCGTGCTTTACGAGCTTGCCCATCGCGACGGGCTGGTCGCCAGCGACCTGGTGCGCGACCTTGGTCTCGACCCCGGCTATGTCAGCCGGCTGCTAAAAAAATTCGAGGAGCGCGGCCTGGTCGAACGAGCCGCCACGGAGGCCGACGCGCGGCGGTCCTCGATCGCGCTGACGCCCGCGGGCAGGGAGGCGTTCGCGCCACTCAACCAGGATTCGCACGACCAGGTGCGCGCGCTGCTCGATAGCCTGGCGCCGACCGACCAGGAGCGTCTGGTCAAGGCGATGCGCACGGTGCAGGACCTGCTCGGCGACAAACCCCAACCCAAAGTTCCCTATATCCTGCGGCCGCTGCAGGTCGGCGACATCGGCTGGATCACGCATCGCCAGGGCCTCATCTACGCGCAGGACTATGGCTGGGACGAAACCTATGAGGCGCTGGTTGCCGAGATCCTCGGCGAGTTCGTCAAGAACTTCGTTCCGCAATGGGAGCGCAGCTGGATCGCCGAGCGCGAAGGCGAGGTGGTCGGCTCGGTTTTCGTCATGCGCAAGTCGCCCAAGGTGGCGAAGCTCAGGCTGCTCTATGTCGAGCCGTCGGCGCGCGGCCTCGGCATCGGCCGGCGGCTGGTCGACGAGTGCATCGCCTTCTCGCGCGCCAAGGGCTACAAGACGCTGACGCTGTGGACCAACGACATTCTTGGCTCGGCCCGCCGCATCTACCAGGCGGCGGGCTTCAAGCTGGCCGAGGAAGAGCGCCACCATTCCTTCGGCAAGGATCTTGTCGGCCAGACCTGGAACTTGGAGCTGTAGCGCCTTTTCCTTCTCCCCTTGTGGGAGAAGGTGGATCGGCGCGCAGCGCCGAGACGGATGAGGGGTGTTCCAGGGAACGCCGGCGTTTCACTCCGCTGGAACACTCCTCATCCATCGCCTTCGGCGAGACCTTCTCCCGCAAGGGGAGAAGGAGGAAGGCGTCTCAACCTTTGATCGGCACCCAGATCTCCAGCCCGCCATTGCCGCTGCGCGGATCGAATTCGGGGCCGTAACGCTCGAAGTCCGGGGCGTCGGCGATCTCATGCCCGGATGCAGGCAGCCACCTGTTCCAGATGGTATTGACCGTGCGTCGGATGGTCGAGATGTGCTCGCGATGCGCAAACACGGCGTATTTCTGCGCCGGCACTCGAACCCGGCAAAAATCCTTCGGCAGATCGGAGAAATCCGACACCTCGACGCCGGCGACATAGTCGAAATTGCCGGCATCGTCGGCATTGGTGCAAACGCCGTAGGCGACGCCGGGCACCTCGCCGGGAATGTTGCCGATATAGGGTCCGAAGCGCTGCCACAGCATTGGGATGCCGGCGCTGGTCGCGCAGCTGTAGCGCTCGCCGAGCCCGGCGATGAGAAACGCCCGGCTGGTCTCGAAGCGCGGCGGCTCGAGCGCGGTGAGAACCGAACTGTCCATGAGGATGGGCTCCACGAGGTCGAGGTTTTGGGTCGAGCCTCCAGCGCGCACCAGTTCCGGCGTGGTGCCGAACTGGTCGCGGAAGGCCCGTGTGAAAGCCTCATGCGAGCCGTAGCCGGCATCGAGCGCGACCGCCAGGATGTCGCTCGCGCCGCCCGCGAGCTTGCGCGCCGCTTCGCTGAGCCGCCGCGCCCGCATATAGCCCATGACCGACCGGCCGGTGGCGGCGCCGAAGGCGCGCGTCACATGGAAGCGCGACACGCCGCTGCTTGCCGCGACATCGTCGAGCGAAATCGCATCCGGCAGATGGCTTTCGACAAACCACAGCGCTTTCTCGGTCGGGTTCATACGGCTCCTCGCATTTGGCGCGGCCACACTAGTCGGCGCTCCGACAGGCAGTTTGATCGAAATTGCGCAGTGAGCAATAATAGCCACGCGCATGCCGGGTCGAGTGGGATCGACTTAGCATTAACGGCACGCGCGAAGGGGTGTCCCGATGACGACGGCGACGGCCGATCAGGTGTTCCGATTTGGCGGGTTCACGCTCGACCTCGCCAAGGGAACGCTGCGCGGCATCAACGAGCCGCTGTTCCTGCGGCCGAAAGCCTACGCGCTGCTTTCGCATCTCGCCCGCAATATGGGTCGCGTCGTGCCGAAGTCGGAGCTGATGGATGTCGTCTGGCCCGGCGTCTATGTCACCGAGGATTCGCTCACCCAGTCGGTGCGCGAGATCCGCAAGGTGCTGGGCGAGGACATGGTGCGCACCGTCTCCAAGCGCGGCTATATGCTTGCCGCGGAAGCCGAAGCGGCGCCCGAGATCAGCAGCCAACCGATCGTGGCGGTGGTGCGCTTCCGCAACGAGAGCGGCGATCCGGCCGATGAGGCGATGGTCGACGGCTTTGCCGAGGATATCATCAACGGCGTGGCGCGCTTTGGCACTGTCACGGTGCTGGCGCGCAATTCGAGTTTTTCCTTCGCCTCCTTCGGCCGCGCCGAATGGCCGCAGATCCGCGCCCGCATCGGCGCAGACTATCTGGTCGAAGGATCGCTGCGCCGCCAGGGCGAGCATGTCGTGGTGGCCGTCAGCCTCGTCGACATCGCGAGCGCCAGCCAGCTCTGGGGCGACCGCTACCAGTCGCAGGGCGCCGGCCTGTTCGAGATCGAGCGCGACATAGTCGAGCAGATCGTCAGCCGCCTGGTCACGCGGGTCACCAACGCCGGCCTCGAGCAGGCCTCGCGCAAGCCGGTGACCAGCCTTGCCGCCTACGAGCTCCTGCTGCGCGGCTTCGCGCTGCTGCGCGATCCCGCTCAGACCGACCAGCGCGGCGCCGAGGCCTTGTTCGAGGCGGCGATCGCAAAGGATCCGAATTACGGGCTTGCCTATTCCTATCTCGCTTTGGCGCGCTCGCTTGACGGGGAGTTCGGGCGCGCCAGCGATGCTGTCCTGGAAAATGCGCGCGACCTTGCCGACAAAGGGCTGGCCCTGTCGCCCGACCAACCGACCGGCCACCGCGTGCAGTCGCTGATCCGCCTCTATATGCGCGATCACGAGGCGGCCGAGCATCACATGCGCATCGCCTTGCAGCTCAACCCGTACGACGCCGACAGCATCGAGCAGATGGGCATGCTGCTCACCATGCGCGGCCGGCCGCTCGAAGCGCTGACCTGGCTGGCGCGCGGCATTCGCATCGATCCGCTGCATCCGCACTGGTACCAGTTCGACCGCGCCCTGGCGCTCTACATGATGGGCGAATATCGGCAGGCGGCGGAAGCGCTGGAGCTCGCGACGCGGCCGGCGCCCTGGATCAGGACGAGGCTGGCCGCCTGCTATGCCCAGATGGGCGACAGGGAAAAGGCGCGGCGGCAGATCGCCCTCATCGAGGACGGCCCGTCCTTCTCGCCGCTCGACTATGCGCTGCACGGCGTGCCGTTCGAAAATCCGGCCGATGCCGAGCATCTCTGCGAAGGCGTCAGGCTTGCCCTCGGCTAAATGCATGTCGCCCCGGAAGTGTGCAGCGGTTCTGGGATATCAAAACAAAAACTTAAAGCGCGTCGCCCGAATCCGTTTCAGCGCGACGCGCTTTGGGCTGTGCCCGAGCCGCCTCAATCGACGACGACCACGATGTAGCGGCCTTGATAGGGCCGGTAGTAGGTCCGGCCGCAGCGCCAGACGTCGAAGCCGTTGACCTTGGTGCGAACGCAGCCTGCCGGCAGCGTGGCGACCCAGGCGGTGGTGTGCCTCAGCACACGCCATGTCGTGGCGCGCCGAGCGACGCCCGCGGCGCTGTGCGGTGTCCAGGGCGCCCCGATGCGGGCTTCGGCGGTACCGACCAGCGACAGGGCCGGCACGGCCATGCCGACAATCTCGACGGCGGCGAGGCCGATGGCGAGCAACACAGCGGCCGAGCGCATTTTCCTGAAAGACTTCACAGGCATTTTCGTTTCTCCTGAGGTTGGTGTTCAGTTCTAGTGGGAGGATGAAGCGGCCAGCCGGGTCGAACCCGTCAGCGCCGCCAGGTGAGCAACCACGAACAGCCAGTGCGCCGCGGTTGTTACGTAGCCGACGACAAGCACGTCGGCGGCGATGAAGAACTGCCAGAACAGAAGGTTGGCCGTTCCGAGCAGCACATGCACGGCAGCCAGCACGGCGTGCCAGTTGCGGGAGTAGGCGATGCGCCAGAGCGTCACGCCGATGATCAGGGCCAGCCCGTGCGCCTCGATGAAGCCGATGCCGGTGCCGGGTGCGTTGTTGAGCAGCACGGCTTCAGCCCCGCGCCCGAAGAACGAGCCGGCAATGTCGGTGGCGAGCCCGCCTGCGGAAGCAAGGACCAGGAAGCCGGCATTCACGCGAACGAGAAGATTTCCAAAGAAGGGTGTCATGATCGTTCCTTTCCGTTTTGGGTGATAAAGGTCGCCACGGCGGCGTTGGCCGCCGTGGCTGCTGGGAGGAGGCAACGCTCAGGCCACCAGCGGCCGGGGCTCGGCTGCGGCCGCGGTCGGTTCGGCCGCGGGGGTGCTCTCAGCCGGCGCCTTGATGCCGAACCAGGTGACGTAGAGCGTCGGCAGGAAAACCAGCGTCAGCACGGTCGCCACCAAGAGGCCGCCCATCACCGCATAGGCCATCGGCCCCCAGAACACCGTCGGCGCGATCGGGATCATGCCGAGGATGGCGGCCGCCGCCGTGAGCAGGATCGGCCGCAACCGATGCGTGGTGGCGCTGATCACCGCTGCCCATGGTTCCTCGCCGGCGGCGATGTGCTGGTCGATCTGCGCGATCAGGATCACCGAGTTGCGGATCACCATGCCGATCAGCGACATCACGCCGAGGATCGCGACGAAGCCCATCGGAGCGCCCGACAAGAGCAGCGCGCCGGCGACGCCGATGATCGCAAGCGGAGCGGTGAGCAGCACCAGCACCAGGCGCTGGAAGCTCATCAGCTGCACCATCAGGACGGTGGCCATGATGAACAGCATCAGCGGGAACACCACGAAGATCGAGGCCTGGGCCTTGGCGCTGTCCTCGATCACGCCGCCCTGCTCGACGCTGTAGCGCGCCGGCAGTTCCGCCTTGAAGGCGGCGATGGCGCTCTCCAGCCGCCGCGTGACCAGCGTGGCATTTTCGCCCGGCGCGACATCGGCCTGGACGGTCACGGTCGGCAGCCGGCCGCGGCGCCAGATCAGCGGCGGCTCGGTCTGGTAGGTGAGCTTCGCCACCTGCTCGAGCGGCACCCGCCGTCCGCCGGACGCGCTGATCGTCAGGCCGCGCAGCGTGTCGATGCTGGCACGTTCGGTTTCCACCGCGCGGGCAACGATGTCGACGAGGTAGATGTCGTCGCGCATCTGCGTGATCTTCGAGCCGGAGAGCACCGCGTTGATGGTCTCCGATAGCTGCTGCGAGGAGATGCCCAGCGCGCGCGCCCGGTCCTGGTCGACATCGACCTTGATGACCTTGGCCGGCTCGTTCCAGTCGTAGTTGATGTTGCGCACCGAGGCGTCGCTGCCCAGCACCTGGGCGAACTGCTGCGCGAGGCCGCGCGTCTTGTCCGGATCCGGACCGCTGACACGGAACTTCAGCGGCCAGCCGACCGGCGGGCCGAGCTCCAGCGGCGTGACGCGGGCCATGACGTCGTCGAAGCCGGTCGACAGCTGCTTCTCCAGCCGGTCGATCACCGCCTGGCGCACGGCGTGGCCCTTGGTCACGACCACCGCCTGGGCGAAGAAGTCGTTGGCGAGCTGTGCGTCGAGCGGCAGGTAGAAGCGCACCGCGCCCTGGCCGACATAGAAGCTCCAGTGGTCGATATCTGGATCGGCGGCGAGCAGCTTCTCGACGCGCTCGACCACGGCATCCGTCGACTTGATCGAAGCGGTGCGCGGCAGGGTGAGGTCGAGCATGACCTCGGGCCGGTCGGACTTCGGGAAGAACTCCTGGCCGACGAAACCCATCGCAACGACGGAGAGCGCGAACAGTCCGGCCGTCGCCGACAGCACCAGCCACTTCGCCCGCATCGCCATCTCGAGCAGCGCCTGGAAACCGCGGCCGATGCGCGAGGGCTGATGGCTGCCACCATGACCCTTGATGCGATCGGGCAGCAGGAAGACGCCGGTGAGCGGCGTGAACAGCACCGCGACCACCCACGAGACGACGAGCGCGATCGCCACGACAGCGAACAGCGAGAAGCAGTATTCGCCGGCGCCGCTCTTGGCGAAGCCGACCGGCACGAAGCCGGCGATCGTCACCAGCGTCCCGGTGAGCATTGGGAAGGCGGTCGAGGTGTAGGCATAGGTGGCGGCCGAGATCTTGTCGTAGCCTTCCTCCATGCGCGAGATCATCATCTCGACCGCGATCATGGCATCGTCGACCAGCAGGCCGAGCGCGATGATCAGCGCGCCGAGCGAGATGCGCTGCAGCGAGATGCCGAAATACTCCATGGTGACGAAGGTGATCGCCAGCACCAGCGGGATGGCGACCGCCACGACGACGCCGGGACGCCAGCCGAGCGCCAGCAGCGAGACGGCGAGCACGATGGCGATCGCCTCGCCGAGGCTCTTGGTGAACTCGCCGACGGATTCTTCCACCACATGCGACTGGTCGGCGACCAGGCCGAGCTCGGCGCCGAGCGGCAGCTCGGCCTGCATCTCATGCATCTTCTCCTTGACGGTCTCGCCCAGCGCCAGCGCGTCGCCGCCCGAAGTCATCGAGATGGCGATGCCGACCGCAGGCTTGCCGTTGAAGCGGAACATCGGCTGCGGCGGGTCGGAATAGGCGCGCTTGACCTCGGCGACGTCGCCCAGCCGGAAGTAATGGCCGTTGGCGTAGAAGTTGATCTCCTTGAGGCTTTCCTCGGAGGTGAAGCTGCCGGAGACGCGGATGGCGATGCGCTCCGGGCCGGCATCGACCGTGCCGCTCGGCGTCAGCGCGTTCTGCGCCTGCAGCGCCTGCGACAGCGTGCCGACATCGAGGCCGAGCGCCGCCACCTTCTGCGTCGAGAATTCGAGATAGATCTTCTCGTCCTGCTGGCCGATGAGGTCGACCTTGGCGACGTCCTTCACCGTCAGCAGCCCGGCGCGCAGGCTGGTGCCGAGATCCTTCAACTCGCGATGGCTGAGGCTGTCGGAGGTGAGCGCGTAGATCAGCGAATAGGTGTCGCCGAACTCGTCGTTGTAGAACGGGCCCTGCACGCCGGACGGCAGCGTCGGCTTGATGTCGTCGAGCTTCTTGCGCACCTGGTACCAGAGCGGCTGCACCTGGTCGGCGGCCACCGTGTCCTTGAGGTTGACGAAGACGACGGATTCGCCGGGCTTGGTGTAGCTCTTGACGTAGTCGAGGTCCGGCAGCTCTTCGAGCTTCTTCTCGATGCGATCGGTGATCTGCTCCACCGTGTCGCTGGTGCTGGCGCCCGGCCACATCGTCTTCACCACCATGGTCTTGATGGTGAAGGGCGGGTCCTCCTCGCGGCCGAGGCCGCCATAGGCGTAGAGGCCGGCAAGGGCGGCCGCGATCATCAGGTAGACGATGAAGCTGCGGTGCCGCAGCGCCCATTCGGAAAGATTGAAGCTGGTCATGATGCGGTTCCTTTCAGGGCGCGCGCAAGCGCGCTCCGCCGGCGCCTGCCGGCTGGCCAAAACAAATGACGGTTTGGGTTCGGTCAGCGCCCGCCGCTTGGCGGGCGCGCCATAGCAATTCAGGCCAGGCTGTGCATGGTGCCCGGCACACGGTAGGGCGCGCGCTCGGCGGTTCTCGGCCTGATGGCGAGGCCGGCGAGATAGCGCTGGAAGGCGGCTGCCTCCTGGACCGGCGAGGCGAGCGCGACATGGCCGTCCGGCCTCACCAGATAGGCTGCGTCGCGCTGCAGGCCGGCCTTCACGGCTGCGTCTGTCCAGGCGAAGGCATGCACTGCAATTCCTGTCGGCGCGAGCATCGCCCGGAAATCGCAATTGACCTCGCCATAGACATGGACCTGCCAGTCGAGCGACCGCAGCGGCTCGAAATTGTCGCCGCCCGCGCCCGTGACGTAGGGCAGGCGATCGCCGCCGCTGACCCTGCCCGCCACGCCCGAGCTGATCGGCCCGGCGCGGTACTGGATCGCCGTCTGCGAGATCACGCCGAAGAATGCGCGCGACCCGAACGATGTGTGGAACCCGATGTTCATGACCTTCGGCATCACGTAACGCCGGAACAGGCCGACCAGCCGCGAGCGGTTGGTGATGAAGCGGAACACCTTGTCGGTGCTTTCGATCAGCTTGTGGGCAAAGGCGATGCGCTCCGGCTCGTAGCTGTCGAGCAGGCGAGGATCGGCTCGGCCCTGCACCACGGCGCCTAGCTTCCAGGCGAGGTTCACAGCATCGCCCATGCCGGTGTTCATGCCCTGGCCGCCGGCCGGGCTATGGATGTGTCCGGCATCGCCGACGAGGAACACGCGGCCGGCGCGGAAGCGCTCGGCGACGCGATGATGGACGCGATAGGTCGAGAACCAGTTGACCTCTTCGACCGTGACGCCGGTGTCGCGCTCGACATCGGCGCGGATCGCCTCGAAGCTGATCGTCTCGTCGGCCTCATGCGCCTTCGGCACGATGCCAATGAGGCGCAGCGAGCCCGACTGCCGGACGGGCATCACGATAGCGAAGCCATAGGTGCTGATGGTCGTGTCCATGCCATTGCGGGTGACGTTGCCCGTGCCCTTCACGTCGGCGACGTAGAAGGCCTGCTCGTAGGTACCGCCCGGGAAACCGATGTTCAGCCCATGGCGTACCGTGCTGCGGGCGCCGTCGCAGCCGGCGAGATAGGCTGCGCTGACGGTCTCCGTCTTGCCGTTCCGCGAAAGAGTCGCGATGACCGCGTCACCCTTGTCCTGGAAAGCAACGAGCTCCGTTCCGCGCTCGACCTCGACGCCGGCGCGTTCCAGATGCGTGATCAGCACGCGTTCATGGATATCCTGCGGCAGCGCGAAGGCGAAGGAGTAGGGGCTGATGCCGCGGCCAAAATCGGAAAGCGGCAGCCGCGCTGCGACGCCGGCCGGCGTATGCAACGTAAGCCGTTCCAGCCGGATGCCCTCGGCAAGGATGTCCTCGACGATGCCGATCTGGCGATGGAACTCCAGCGTGCGGGCCTGGACGGCGAGCGCGCGCGAGGTTTCACCCGGACCGGTGGCCTTGTCGAAGATGCGGACCGGGACGCCGAGCCTTGTCAGCCAGAGAGCGAGCGTCAGCCCGGTCGGACCGGCGCCGGCAATCAAGACCTTTGTCTTGGACATGGTCATTTTTCCTCTCCTTCAACGATACGCACTTTTTCGTGTTCCCGCAGCCGGTTCACGCCGGCGGTTACGACCAGGTCGCCTTTGGCGAGCCCGCCGCTGACCACGACACGGTCGGTCTCGTAGCGGGCAACCGTGACCGGCTTGAGCTCCACCGCCGACGAGGCGGACACGACCCACACGGCCGGCTTGCCGTCCTTGTCGAACAGTGCGCTGCCCGGCAGCACCATGACCGGCGCGCCGCCCATCTCGGCGCGGCCGGAAACACTTGCGCCGAAGCGCATCTCGTTGGGCGCATTCTCGATCGAGACCTTTACCTGGAAGGTGCGGGTCGCGGCGTCGGCCATAGGCGCGATCTCGCGGATGCTGCCGACCGCGGTGATCGCCGGATTGCTGAGCAGCGAGACAGTCACTTTTGGCGGGTGCTTGGTATCGGGTGCGTTGGCGAAGACCGCTTCGGCGATCGAGAACACGGCGTCGCGGCTCTCCGGATCGGCAACCCGCGCCACCATCTGTCCGACATTGACCGACTGGCCGGCTTCGGCACCGGTGGCGGTGACGATGCCGTCGAATTCCGCATGCAGCTCGGTATAGCCGAGTTGGTCCTTGGCCATCTCGAAGGCGATGTTCGCCGACTTGAGCTTGGCCTGCGCCGAACGCAGATTCTTCAGTGTCGCGTCATAATTGGCTCGGGTGGTAAAACCCTTGCCGAGCAGCGCACCGATCCGGGCCTCCGCAGCTTTTGCTTCGACAAGCACGGCCTGTGCCGCCGCGACATCGGCCTCGGCGCTGGCGAGCCGGTTGCGATAGTCCTGGTCTTCGATGCGGGCCAGCACCTCGCCTTTCTTCACCGTCGAACCGATCTCGGCGACACGTTCGAGCAGCTTGCCCGACACGCGGAAGCCGAGGTCGCTTTCTAGCCTCGGCCGGATCTCGCCGATGGCGATGCGGGTATCGGCGCTGAGCATCGGGACGGCCGCGATGGCCTTGACAAGCTTTGTCTCGGCTGCGGCGGGCTTCACGTTCGAGGCCTCGCTTCTGGCGCCGTGCCAGACCATGGCGCCGCCGCAGGCAAGAACGGCGATCGATCCGGCGACAAGGCGGCGCCGCAGCGGCCTGTTATGAAAAAGTGCAATCATGTTGTCTCCATGACCAAGGTTGCGGCCGCGCTGGGAGGATGCGGCGACCGGGAAATCAGTTGGCTGGAGAGGGAGATCGGGCTTTGCGGCCTGTCTTTTCGCCAGCCCGATCTTCTTGGCGCTTCCGGCTCCGGAAATCCCGAACGGTTTCTGAAAATTTTCCGATGTTTGGGTGAGGCGACCTTGGAATTGCGCAGGGGAGACGCCGATGCCGACGCTCAAACCGTCCAGAAATAGCGCACCAGGTGGAAGAAGATCGGCGCGGCGAAGACCAGGCTGTCGGTGCGGTCGAGCATGCCGCCATGGCCCTCGATCAGATGCCCCCAATCCTTCACGCCCTGGTCGCGCTTGATGGCGGAAGCGACCAACCCGCCGAGGAACCCCATCGTGCAGGCGACGAAGGCGACGGCCGAGGCCTGCAATGGCGAGAAGGGCGTGATGAAGGCGAGCAGCGCGCCGAGCAGGCTCGAGGCGAAGAGCCCGCCGATCAGCCCCTCCCAGGTCTTCGACGGCGAGACCTTTGGCGAGAAGCGGTGCTTTCCGAACAGCTTGCCGAAGATGTACTGCAGCACGTCGCTGCCCTGCACGACGATGATCAGGAAGGCGACGAGCAGCAGGTTGCGGCCCTCGAAGCCGGGCACGTTCAGCGTCAGCAGAGCAGGGACGTGGCTGACGCAATAGACCGCGATCATGATAGCCCATTGCTGCGCCGACACGCGCTCCAGGAAGCGCTCGGTATCGCCGTGCAGCGCCGTGATCGCCGGCATCAGCAGGAAGCAGTAGACCGGGATGAAGATCACGAACAGCCCGTACCAGGCCGTCCACACCAGCCAGTACTGGAACGGAATGACGATGCCGAACATGCCGAGCAGAACCCAATGGTCGCTGCGGCGGCTGTGCGTCAAGGTCACGAACTCGCGCAGCGCCGCGAACGAGATCAGCGCGAACAGGATAGTCATGCCGTAGCGGCCGAAGAAGAAGGCGACCGTCATCAGCGCCACCATCACCCACCAGGCATTGATGCGCTGGGTGAGGTTGGTGAGCGTCGCGCTGAGCGGCTTCGGCGCGCGCGCCGACAGCACGGCGGCGGTGGCGCTGGCGGTGGTCAGCACCACGAAAAGGCCGATGATCAGGATGCTGATTTCGTGGCGCATCATTCGTCTCGATCAGGGCGGGGATTGAGCGCCAGAAGTTCGGCCCGGGCGCGTTCGAGGAAGGCGCGGCGTTCCTCGCCCGGCGCTACCGCCACCGGCGCGCCGAATACCACGCGGCAAAGCAGCGGCACCGGCAGGAACTGGCCCTTGGGCAACACGCGCGACATGTTCTCGATCCAGCACGGGATCAGCTCCACTTCCGGCCGCGCCATCGACAGATTGTAGAGCCCGGAGCGGAACGGCAGCAGCTCGTCGCTCATGTTGCGCGTGCCTTCCGGGAAGATGATCAACGAATGACCCCGGTCGAGGACGGAAAGCATGACGGAGATCGGGTTCTCTTCCGGGCTCGTCCATTGCCGGCTGATCAGCACGGAGGACAGCATGTCCTCGGCGATGAAGCGGCGCAGCCGCGACTTTCGCCAATATTCGGCGGCGGCGATCGCATGTGTGGTGGCGCGTTCTCTTTCGCTGAGGCAGGCCGACAAAAGGATGAAATCGCCATGGCTGGTGTGGTTGGCGAAATAGATGCGCTGCCGGTCCGATGGCTGGCAGCCGCTCCAGATCGGACGCACGCCGGTCACCGCCCGGGCCAGCGCCGACAGGCCGACCGAAGTCGCCGTCTGCAGCAGCGTGAAGGTCCGGAGCGACAGCTTGTTCATCCCGGCATCCAGAATCCGGCTGTCAGGAACGCGATGACGAAGATCGCGAAGGCGATGCGCTGCCGGGCAAGCAGGCGGCGCGTTCCGGCGATGCGGTCCTCGAGCGGGCGCGGAGACGAGGAGACAGGCTTGAGCCGCATGCGCGCCAGCACGTCGTCGACCGCGGCGCATCCCGAACGCTCATTGTCATGGCTCGTCATCAGCCGGAACAACAGCGCGTCGAAGGCGAGAAGCGCCGAAAACCCAAGCACCACGACGGCGCTTGCCGCGGCGACCAGCAGCGCCAGCACCGCGATCGGCGCCTGGAGCGCGCCGCGCGCCGAAGCGACCAAAGGCGCGAAGCCGTCGCAGACGAGCACGATCGCGGCCGGCCATGCGGCGTGCTTGATCAGCATCGCGGCAAAGGCGGCTGTCCGCTGCTGATAGGCTTCGTCCGTCATGCCGGCTCGTCCAGTCCGACCTGAAGATGCACCGGTCGTCCGGACGCGGCGAGCTGCTTGCGCGCCTGTGACGGCGTGTGCGAGCGGCCGCTCGCGACGAGCCATCCGGCGATGACGGTGGCACTGCGCTGGAAGCCGAGCGCGCAGCAGACCAGCACCGTGCCATGCCGGCGCGCCGGCTCGATCGCCGCCACCGCTTGGTCGAGCGTGTCCGCCGGCGGCGACAGCAGATCGAGCATGCCGAAGCTTTGCCAGCGGCCCGGCGCGTCGCCCGGCCGCTCAAGCTCGGCGGCGAGATCGATCACCGTGCCGAAGCCGTCAGCCTCGGCGGCGTTCGGGAACCGCCCAAGGAAGACGCCGTCGCTGACCGGCACGACCGGTGGCAGCTTGCGCGTCCATGCCCAGACATTGACCCTGGCGCCTAGGCGATAAGGCCAAAGCAGGATGCGGCTTGCCAGCGACACACGGCCATCAACCGCCTTCTGGAACACTTTCGCGCCGGCCCCGGCATAGGCGAAGGCGACGATGGCCAGCGCCAGCGAAGGCCATAGGAGCAACAAGGCGAGGGCGGAGAAGAAGACGCCGACCACAGCGCCCGTTAGCGCCAGGGCGGCGCCCAGCGCGTAGTATAGCGCAAGCCGCCATGCCTTGCCGTCGGCAGTCAGGCGGAAACCGGCGAACGGCAGCTGGCCCTGTGCCGGAAAGAGCCACAGGGCAAAGAAGCCGAGCAGCGCGCCGGTCGGGATGTCGATGAAATGATGCTGCCAGGTGGTCAGCACCGAGGCGCCGATCAGAAAGCACCAGCCGTGCCAGAGCCCCAGCAAAGGACCGGCGAGGCGCTGGCGCCCATGATCCCAGATGATCACCAACAGCGCGATATGCAGCGACGGCGCCTGGTTGAACGGCTTGTCGAAGCCGCCGAGCACCGCAAACAGGAAACCCGGCAGGCCGCTCGATTCCGGCCGCACGAAGGTGGCGGTCAACGGAAACAGGATGAAGCAGGCGACGGCGACGATCTGCGCGGTGAGGTAGCGGCCGGCAAGCCGGTCGACGCCCTGGCGGCTGTCGTTGAGCAGGAGCGACAGTCCGTAGAACAGGTTGATCGACCAGTAGGGCACGATCGTCCAGGCGACGAACGGAACATGGTGTTCCCAGGAGAACACGATGCTGCCGACATGGTCGCGCGTCGAGGCGAGCCAATTGGCGAAGCCGTAGGTCGAATAGAAGAACGGCGCGAGGAAGGCGAGCCACAGCGCTGCGCGCAGGACGACACGCCCATAGGGCTCGGCGCTGGGTGAAAGTGGCGGGGGCTCGGCACTGGAAGGCATGCGGCGGTGGTCCTAAAGCCGCCTTGCCAGCGAGACGGTGAAGATGCCCCATTGGTCGATGCGCTGGTCGAGCTTCTCGAAGCCTGCCGCCTCGACCAGCTGATCCATCTCGCCTTGCGTGCGCCGCCGCATCACCCAGGCCTGGCCGCCGCGATGCGAGGTCAGGCTGCGCGCGATCATTTCGAGCTGCGGGTGCCAGGGCTGGTTGGTGTAGATAAGCAGGCTGCCCGGTTGCATGGCGCGGGCAAGGCCACCGAGCGAGCGCGCAATCAGCGCATTGTCGGAGAAGAGCTCGTAAAGGCCGGAGACGATGGCGAGGTCCGGCGCCGGATCGAGCGCGGCGAGCCCGTCGCCGTCGAAGGCGTCGGCGCGCTGGAACGACACGCTAGCGGGGAATTGCCGCTCGGCGATCAGCTTGCGGCCAAGCTCGACATTGAGGTCGGAATAGTCGCGCAGCCGAACGCTGGTCGGTTGCTCCCGGCTCATGTCGATCGCATCGAGGACGTAGCGGCCGTGACCAGATGCAATGTCCACGATGTTGGTTGGCCGCCCAGCGGCCTTCAGCATTGCCAGCGCCGAGCCGATCAGCTCTTCGATGTGAAGCTTGCGCTGGCGGATGCCGCGCCAACCGATGGCGTCGAGGAAGGTCCGGTCGACCATGCGGCCGATCGGCCCCAGGCCGCGCGGCTCGTTCTCATAGACATAGTCGAGCGTCGAACCGGAATCGAAGCCGGTGGTAACGCCGACCTTCATGCCTTGCGAGAACCAACTGCCGATGCGGATGAAGGCGCGGCTCGTCGCCCAGTAGAGGCCCCTGGGCGAAAGCAGATCGAGCGGCGAGGCGAGGCGGTCGGCCTCGTCGCGCGTGTAGCCGGCGATGTCCGCCTGCTTCAGGTCGACAGCTTCCGCCGGTGCCGCGAACTGCGCTTCGAGGAACGGCCGGATCAGGTCGAGCGCCTTGGCGCGGTCGCGCTCGCCCAGCGTATCGTGGAAGAAGCCTGGCAGCACCTGGCGCTCCTTCGCCCGGCTGCCGAGATTGACGAAGAACTCGTGCTGCGGCGCGTGCCGCACCACCCAGTCGCTGCCCGACAGAAGAAGCTGCGTCGGCACGGTGATGGCGCGCGCATCGGCAACGATGCGCGCCGCGTGCTGATAGAGCTCGACCAGGATGTTCGAGGCGATCGGCCTTGTGATCAGCTTGTCGTTTTCGAAGGAAGCAATGCGCACAGGGTCATGAGTGAGAAGGGTCGCCTTCACGTAGGAATTGACGAAGAAGCGCCCCTTGATCTTTTGCCACAGCGCGATGCCTTCCTTGGCGAAAGGGACATAGAGTTTCACCGAGAAGGCGGGCGAGGCGAGCACCATGGCGCGCAGCTTGGGCGCATAGTCGTGCACCCACGCGGCCGCCAGGACCGCGCCGAAGGACTGCGCGATCAACGCGATGTCCTGCGCGGCAAAGCCGTCCCTGGCCGCGATCTCGCGCATGAAACAGTCGATATCGCGCACCAGCGCGGCGAAAGACGGAGCATAGCCGCGCTCACCGGCAGAGCGGCCGTTGCCGCGCGCATCCCAGGCATAGAAGGCGTAGTCGGGCAGGCTGAGTTCGTCGACGAGATGCGCCATGCGGCCGCCATGCTCGTGTCCGCGATGGAAGAGCACGACCGCGCCCTTGGCCGTGGCCTGCATCGCCGGCCAGTAGCGGTAAAAGATCTGCGTGCCGTCATGGCTGCGGAAGGTGCGTTCCTGCGCCTGCCGCGCAAGGCTTTCCGCCGGCGCGCTGGCGACCTGTTCGTGAAGCATGGTGGTTCCCCCGGACGGCATGGCGAGTCTCGGTGCTCAGCCGGTGCTGCCAATAAGACCGGCGCGTATCCGGTTTATGGCGGTCAGCAGCGAAAGCGTAGCCATGGCCGGAAACACAAACGGCGCGATTGCCTCCGGCCAGAGCCCGGCCGCGGCGAGCACGGCGACCACGCCGAGCGCCAGCGCCCTGTCGCTCTTGCCGAACGGCCCGGCATAGTTTCGCCCGATCCCGGCGGCGATGCCGAGCACGCCGGCGAACTCGGTGAGCGCCGCGGCGATGGCAAAGGCGACGACGCCCCAGGCGCCGAATTGGGGGAAGGCGGCAAACGGCAGGATCAGCGCAAGGTCGGAGACGACATCGCAGATCTCGTTGAGGTACATGCCGAGCGTCGAGGCCTGGCCATGTTCCCGCGCCAGCATGCCGTCAATCGCGTTGAGCGCCATGCGAAGGAAAAGCACCAGGGGGATGAGGAAGAGCAGCGGGCTCCAATCGGGGAGGATCGCGATCGCCGATCCAGCCGCGATGGACAGCAGCGCAGCCGCGACCGTTATGCCGTTGGCCATCACACCCATCGCCGCCAGCCTGTTGACCAGCGGCCGCAGCCTGTCCTGGAAAGCCGGCTTCAGCGCATAGAGCGTCGGCATTGCGATGATCCCCCGATCCTCGCCGCCAGATGTATCACAAACATGCCGAACGGCACCAGCACAGCTGCTAAAACACTGTGAATCCTAGACAGTTGGCACCATGCCATGCACCCATTGCCTGAAGACGACGCCGGAGCCGGCGCTCTGTGGCGCTCTCATGCCCGCCTTGGCGAGCTTCGACCATGCAGCCCTGGCATGGCCGCATGCGGTTGCCGGCTTCTGGAACAACGCAGCCACTTGAATAGTAAGCACGCTTATTATATATGCCGCTCATGGTTTCAGATGGCATCGACAGATTGGGATTTTTGATCCACGACGTGCAGCGCCTCATGCGCAAGCGCTTCGAGGCGCGCGCCAGCGGGTTGGGCCTTTCCTCCGCGCAATGGCGGCTTCTCGTCCGCGTCGCCAAGGAGGCCGGTGTCGCGCAGGCGCGGCTCGCCGAACTGCTCGAGATCGAGCCGATCAGCGTCTCGCGCCTCGTCGACCGGATGGAGGAGGGCGGCTGGATCGAGCGTCGCGCCGATGCGGCCGACCGGCGTGTGCGCATGATCTTCCCGACCGAAAAGGCCAACGCGGCCTACGCCGATGTCAAAAGCCTCGCCGGCGAGGTCTATGAGGAATCGCTCACCGGCGTATCGCTGGAGGACCGTCGCATCCTGATCCGGGTGCTCGACACCATCGTGCAGAATTTGACCGACGGCGAGACGTCGTCCCTCGAAAAGATCAAGAATACGGAAGGGCGGGCAGCATGAACGCGGCAGCCAAGAAAGCAGACGACAACGTCACCAAGCTCGAGATCGAGGCGCCGGCGAAGCCGGAGGCTGCGCCGGTCTCCGCGGCAGCGGAGCCGCAGGTCGCACCGGCAGCACCGAAGAAGAAGCGCCGCACCGGCCGCTTCCTTTTGATGGTCGCCCTGCCGCTGGCGCTGCTCGCCGGCGGCGCCTATGTATGGGTCACCGGCGGACGGTACCAGGAGACCGAGAACGCCAACCTGCAGCAGGCCCGGATTTCGATCGCCTCCGATACGGCCGGCCGCATCGTCCAGGTCGGCATTGCCGACAACCAGACGGTCAAGGCGGGCGACCTTCTCTTCGTCATCGACCCCGAGCCTTACAAGATCGCGCTGGCCCAGGCCGACGCGGCTGTCGCCGCCGCGCGGCTCAATGTCGAGCAGCTGCGCGCCGCCTACAGCCAGGCGATGGCGCAGCAGAAGTCGGCCAAGAGCGAGGTCGACTATGCGCAGTCGCAATATGACCGCGCCGCCGATCTCGCTGAGAAAGGCATCAATGCCAAGTCGTCGCTGGACGAGGCCCGCAACGACCTCGACAAGGCCAAGCAGCAGCTTGCGGTCGCCGAGCAGGGCATCATCAGCGCCAAGGCGGCGCTTGGCGGCAACCCCGACATCGAGACCGACAAGCATCCGAGTGTGATGTCGGCGCTCGCCGCGCGCAACAAGGCCGCCTACAACCTCTCGCAGACCACGGTGAAGGCGCCGTCCGATGGCATCATCTACCAGGCCTCGTCCTTCAAGGTCGGCCAGTATGTCTCCGTCGGCACGCCGCTGTTCGCGCTGGTCGAGACGGATGACACCTGGATCGACGCCAATTTCAAGGAAACCCAGCTGACCCATATGAAGCCGGGCCAGAAGGCCGAGATCGTGGTCGACACCTATCCGGGCCGGACCTTCGAGGCGACCGTCAAGGCGATCGGCGCCGGCACCGGCGCCGAGTTCTCGCTGCTGCCCGCCCAGAACGCCACCGGCAACTGGGTCAAGGTCACCCAGCGCATTCCCGTGCGCCTGGAAATGACCGACCCCGACGCCAAGATGGCGCTGCGCACCGGCATGAGCGCGACGGTCACCGTCGATACCGGCGTCGCGCGCGGATTGCCGTCGATCTTCGGTCACGCCACGGCCGGCGAGCACGCGCAATAAAGCAAGGTGAAGCCCGCGGGCATGAGCGGCCGCAAGGGAATGCTCTGAAGGGAGGGGTGTGAAAGCCGAGCGTTTGAGGCGAGCCGCGTCGCGGGTCGATCCAAGGCAGAGGCTTTCGACACGGATACGTCGGTCCTCAGGTTTCCGGGCGGCAGGCATCCGCTCCAACAGAGACTTTCGCTCGATGTAACCCCCACATCGATCCTCGCGTCCCACCGCGACGAGGGTCTCAAAGGAAGGCCTCGCCGCCCGGAATCCCAATGTACCCGTTTTTGTTACCTGCTGGAAGCTCAGCACCATGAGCACGCCCGAACCCTTCAAGGAAGTACCGCACCGCGGGCTGATCACGGTCGCGCTGATGCTGGCGACGGTCATGCAGGCGCTCGACACCACGATCGCCAATGTCGCGCTGCCGACCATGACCGGCGACCTCGGTGCCTCGCCTGACAACATCAACTGGGTGCTGACCTCCTATATCGTCGCCGCCGCCATCATGACGCCGGTCACCGGCTGGCTCGCCGACCGCCTCGGCCGCAAGGAGCTGTTCCTGGCCTCCGTCGTCGGCTTCACCATCTTCTCCATGCTTTGCGGCATGGCGTGGAGCCTCGAGACGATGGTGCTCTTCCGCCTGCTGCAGGGTGTGTTCGGAGCGGCGATCGTGCCGCTGTCGCAGACCTTCCTGCTCGATATCAATCCCCGCGAACGCCACGGCCAGGCCATGGCCATCTGGGGCGCCGGCATCATGCTGGGGCCGATCCTCGGCCCGACGCTCGGCGGCTGGCTGACCGAGAATTTCAACTGGCGCTGGGTGTTCTTCATCAACCTGCCGGTCGGCATCCTCGCCTTCATCGGCATGGCCGCCTACCTGCCTGTCGTCGCCAAGCGCGTGCGCAGCTTCGATTTCTTCGGCTTCGCCATGATCTCGCTCGGCGTCGGCGCGCTGCAGCTGATGCTCGACCGCGGCGGCGAGGTCGACTGGTTCTCCTCGACAGAGATCTGGATCGAGCTTGCGCTGTCGATCACCGGCTTCTGGGTGTTCATCATCCACACGGTGACGTCCGAACGTCCCTTCATCGATCCGAAAATCTTCCTCGACCGCAATTTCGTGACCGGGCTCGGTTTCATCTTCGTCATGGGCGTGCTGATCCTGGCTTCGATGTCGCTGCTGCCGCCGATGCTTGCCAACATCTTCGGCTACCCGACCGTCACCATCGGTGTCGTGCTCGGCCCGCGCGGTATCGGCACGATGATTTCGATGCTGTTCGTCGGCCGCATCATGCACAGGATCGACGCGCGTATTCTGGTCGCGATCGGCTTCCTGCTCACCGCGCAGTCGCTTTACACCATGGCGAGCTTCACGCCGCAGATGGACAACTGGCTGATCATCTCTTCGGGCGTCATCCAGGGCCTCGGCATGGGCATGGTGTTCGTGCCGCTCTCGGCGGTGGCCTTCGCCACGCTCGACGCGCGCTACCGCACCGACGCCACCTCGCTGTTCAGCCTTGTGCGCAATCTCGGCTCATCGATCGGCGTCTCGGTGGTTGCGGCGCTGATGGTGCAGAACACGCAGGTCAACCACAGCGAGCTCGGAGCCTTCATCAACCCCTACAACCCCAACCTGTGGGCAGCCTCGCCCGCGGCGGCGAGCGGTGATCCCATGGCCCTTTCGCAGGTCGACAGGCTGGTCAACGTCCAGGCGATGATGATCTCCCACATCAACGACTTCAAACTCCTGATGGTGATGACGCTGCTGGCCGTCCCGTTCGTCATCCTGCTGCGCAAGCCGAAGGAGGCTCCCGCAGGTAGCGCGCCGGCCGCTCATATGGATTGATGTTTTGGTGGCGGTCTCCGTGCCAGTCCCAATCACGCTGACATTGCGGCCATAAATGCAGCTCGGTTATGTCCGCCGAATTGACCGCTAAGCGCCGCATGTCGGTCATTGAAGTCATCCCGGCCGCCCACCAAAAGCGGTCACAACTGGTGTCAGGGCCACGGGAAGTTTGCTGCATGAGCATAGCTCCATAATGATCCCAGCATCGGCTTTTTCCAGCCCTGCCCACCGGCCAACTGTTTTGTGGACAGCATCGCACTTTGCTAATATTGCCGTCACTGCACTCGGCGAGGAAATCGCAGCATGTCGGACAAGGGTCCGGTCGCTTTGCCGGCGGCGCCGGTGGCAACAGGTTTTCTGGGCGGCAACGGCAACAATGCGTCCGAAGCCCGGCATGAGCGCCGGATCCTGACCGCGCTCTGCTACGATCTGGTCGGATCGACCGACCTTCTTGCCATCCTGGACATCGAAGAGTTCGAGGAACTGATATCAGCCTTCCAGCGGGCGGCTAGACAGGCGGTCGCGTCATGCTCGGGTGCCGTCCAGGTTGAGGTCGGCGATGGCGGCGTTGCTTTGTTTCCTGCCGAGATGGACGCCAAGGACGCGGCATCGCTGGCGATCCGAGCCGGGCTCGAAATCATCGACGCCTGCAGGCGCGTCGGTTCGGACAAAGGCCGCGCCGATTTGCATGTCCGGGTCGGAATCGCGACATCGATGACCCTGATCCACAAGGGTGACGCCGACACCGGTCATGACAATGTCACCGGCCCTGCCTTCGCGATGGCCACGCGGCTCCAGGCCATCGCGCAGCCGGATACGGTGGTCGTCTCGGACGCGACGCGCAACCTGGCGCGACGGTCACATGTGTTCAGCTTTAGGGGCACCCATGCGATCAAGGGGTTTGCCGAGCCGGAGCTGGTCTGGCGCGCGCTGAGTCACAAGCGGGAGGTCGATCGATTCTTCGCCTTCGGGCGGCTGAGCAGTCCGCTCGTCGCTCGCGAGGCCGAGCTCGCCACGATCGCCGAAGCATGGGCCAGCGCCGTTGCGGGAAACGGCGGCGTGGTGGTGATCGAGGGCGAGGCCGGAATCGGCAAGTCGCGCATTCTTCACGAAGTGCGCCGGCGCACGCGTCACCAGCGCGCGAAACTGCTGTTCTTCCAGTGCACGCCCGGCGGCTTGCACTCGGCGCTGCATCCGCTGCTACAGAACGTACGCGGCGATCTCGCCGGCAACGAAGGACAGCTGAGCGCTGCCGCCGTGGCGGAGGCATTTCGCCATCATGACGTCCGCGATCCCGAAATCATCGACATCTTCTCGTTCCTGCTCGGCGCTGCGGGAGCCGATCCGATGCTCAAGGAGATCGACGCCGAGGCGATGCGCGCGAAAGCCAATTGGGCGGTTCGCCACTCGCTCGAAGCCTTGTGCGCCAGCGGGCCGATCCTCCTGGTGGTCGAGGACATCCATTGGATCGACCTGACGTCGAGACAATTGTTGGCTGAGCTTGCACAGTCGACCCGTCACTTCCCGGCGCTTGTCATCGCGACCACGCGCCTTGAATCCGGGAGCTGGCTGGCAGCATCGAATCCTAGGCAAATCTCGCTAAAGCCGCTCAACCGCGAGCAAACGCGGCTGGCGATCGCGGCGATGTGGCCGCAAGGCAAGCCGTCAACTTCCCCGGAATTGCTCGACGTGGTGGAACGCGTGACCGGAGGCGTCCCGCTGTTCATCGAGGAAATCTGCCAGTGGATGACCGAGAACGCGGCCTCGGCAACAGATCGGCTGGCGCAGACCGCGACGCGCAGTCATGCCTCGGTGTTCGAAAGCGTAATCGAGGCCAGGCTCGAAACGCTGGGGCCGGCACGCGAAGTCGCGCGAGCCGCGGCCGTCGCGGGCAATCGTTTCAATCAGGAATTGCTGCGCGCGCTGGTGCCGGAGCTCGACGACGAAATCATCGCAAACGCGCTGGACTCGCTGAGTGAGGCCGGGTTCCTGATCCGCGTGCGGCCTTCCGGCGTTCCGGTCTATGGCGTGCGCCATGCGCTTATCCAGGAGACGATCTACAACGCAACACTGCGCAAGAGACGGCAGGCCTTGCATCGCCGCCTGTTTACCGCGGTGAGCCGCAACCGAAACCTGGCCGGGTGGCTGGGCACCGCCGAGGTCGCCGAGCACGCCGAGCGCGCAGGCCTTGTGGAGGACGCGATCGCTCAGTTCGTGATCGCAGGCACGGAAAGCTCGTCCCGCTCGGCAATGGCGGAAGCGAGGCAGATACTCGAGCATGCATTGGCGCTCTGCGAGCGCGTTGCGGCAGCCGACACGCGAGACGCGCTGCGGCTATCGGCAATGATCGTGCTCGGTCCCATCCTGACCGCTGTCGAAGGTCCGAACTCAGCGCCCGCCCGCAAATTGTACGAGGACGGCGTGGTGATCGCCCGGCGGCGGCCGGTGGCCGAGCGGGCCAAGTGGTTCCCGATCTACTGGGGCTGGTGGTTCACAGATACTGTCATGGACGGTGAGCGCGCGGAAGTCGTGCTCAGCGATCTCAGGGATGTCAAGGATGCCGAAGTGCAACTCCAGGCCAGGCATTGCGTGTGGGCAATCGACTTCAATCTTGGCCGCCACTACCGCTGCATCGCGGCCGTCGACGCCGGACTGTCGCTCTATGAGCACGGCCAGGGCAAAGCCAATGCTGCGTTGTTCGGCGGGCATGACGCGAGGGTCTGCGGGCTCGCCCACCGCGCCTTGTCGATGTGGTTCGTCGGAAAGCCGGCGAGCGCGATCCATTCGATGTCGGAAGCTAAGAGCTGGGCGCAGCAAACCGGACATGCCGGCAGCATCGCGCATGCCTACCTCAACGAGGCGATGCTGCATTGCTATCGTCGCGATTTTTCGATGCTGCGAAGCGTGATAGCGGATCTGCGCCACTTGACGGAGCACCACAATATGCCCGCGCTCGCCGCCGCAGCGCAAATCTTCGAAGGCTGGTGCGACGGCAACGCCGGCAAGGTCGAGAGCGGCAGGGAAAAAATGCGGCAGGGCCTTGGCCTGCATGGCGAGTTCCAGACGCCTGAGGACGAGCCGGTCTATTGCGGCATGCTGGCAGAGCTTTTGACACGAACTGCCGAGGTTGATGAGGCGCTCGCTCTGCTGGGCTCGGCTGTGGCGCAGGCCGAGGCCGGCGGCAGCCGCTTCTGGCTGGCAGAACTCTATAGGCGAAAGGCGGAGCTACTTCTTCTCCAGGGCGATGCGGAGGCGGACGTAATCGCTGCCCTCGAAAAGAGCATCGCCATAGCCGCGGAGCAAAGCGCCGTGCCTTTCCTCGTCAGTACATACCAGACCCTTCAATCATCAGGCCTGGCACCTGAACTGTTGTCGCGCTATCGCGATCGGGTCGAACGTGCGAAATCCGCTCTCGAGCCGGGCGCCGCGCTGATCGTCAATCCCGAATCGGCCGTTCGGCACTAGCCGGCCCTGCAAGAGCATCCGCGATGCTGGAGCGATATAAACGCCTGGGTCCGCCGCCCGACGAGGCGCTGGCGAGGCTGATGAAGATGCGCGAAGGCCTGGGCATCACGCGGATCGCCGACATTACCGGGCTCGACCAACTCGGCATCCCGGTCGTGCAGGTGACAAGACCTTTCTCGCTCTCCAACGCGGTCGCGCAAGGCAAGGGCGCCACCTTGGCGCAAGCCGCGATATCGGCCCTGCTGGAATCGGCCGAGAGCTTCTTTGCAGAGCAGGTGGCGAATTTCGACACAGTCGTCGGCTGCGCCGATCAATTGCACATTCCGCCGGATCGTTTCGAAAGGCATCTCCAGGGAGGCACCGCGCCCGGATGGCGCGGCAGGGAAACGACGTGGGTAGCCGCAGACAATCTTCTTACCGGCAGACGCGACCTGGTCCCGTTCGAGCTCGCGCACACCGCCTATGTGTTGCCGTCACTGCCCCACGACGGCATTTTCGCGGCATCGACGAGCGGTTTGGCCGCAGGCTTCGAGGAGACGGATGCCATCGTTCATGGCATGCTTGAATGCATCGAACGCGACGCGATCGCCACGGCATACCGGACCCACGGGTTTTTCCATCGTCAACGCATCGATCCCGAGACGATCGACGATCCGTCGCTCCGCGATCTCCTGGAAACTTTGGCGGCCAAGAACGTGCTGGTCGGCCTTTGGCAAGCTTTGTCGCCGTTGGGCATCCCGGTGGTGTGGTGCCATCTGCTGGAAGACGAACCGACGGAAACGGTCCTTTTGGATCATCCGGCTGATGGCTCGGCTGCCGGTTTCAGTCTCGCCGGCGCGGCGGCACACGCCATCTACGAAGCGGCCCAGGCCCGTCTGGCGGCGATCTCGGGCGCGCGCGATGACCTGACGCGCGCGTTCTATCCGAAATACCCGGATCGGCAGATGATCGCAGCGCATCGCCGGCTCCTCCGCGATGGCCCGCGCAGCGTGGATTTCCGCGCTCTCGCCGAGCAGAAGTTCAACACGGCATCGGACGGGCTCTCGGTCCTCTTGGCAATTCTCGAAGAAAGAGGGTTCGAGGCGGTTCACCTAATCCGGGTGGGAACGCGACCGCTCGACGCCCTGTCGGTTGTCAGGATCGTCATCCCTGCCTTGCAGCCGCTTTTGCAGGGGTAGAGATTATGCGCCCGAAACTCGTCTTCACCGGCCCTACCGTGTCCCATGCCGACGCGTTGAAGGTCGTCGATGCGGTATGCCTTCCCCCGGCCGTGCAAGGCTCGATCGTTTCGGCCGTGCAGCATTTCGACCCGAGTGCGATCCTTGTCATAGACGGCGGTTTTCAGGCCGAGCCGGCGGTTCGGCACAAGGAAATCCTGTGGGCCCTCAGCCGCGGCATTCATGTCTTCGGCGCGGCAAGCATGGGTGCCCTTCGAGCAGCCGAGCTGTTCCCCCATATGCAAGGCGTCGGGCTAATCTACAGATGGTATCGCCGCTTCGCCTTTGCACCCGACGACGCAGTAGCAGTATTGCATGGACCGGCCGAGGTGAATTTCGCTCAATTGACGCATGCGCTGATTGATCTGCGCCGGACCCTTCGCGCTGCTTTCCGGCGCGGCGTGATTTCACCCGAACAGCGGGCGAGGCTCGAGGGTGCGGCACAGGCCGTCAACTTTCGCCAGCGCACCCTGGCACGGATGGTCCGGGATGCGCACGACGGCAAGTACGACGTCGAGAAATTGTGCAGGGAGCTAGGCGCGGTTTTCGTCCAGCAAAAGAAGCAAGATGCCCTGCGGGCACTTGAAGTTTTGCGGGAGCAAGCATTTGAAAAAGCACACCCGATGCCGAAATTACAGCTAACCTCGGCCTTCTCCAAGGATATGCATGATGCGGGGCTGGCGCTATAGGCCCTGACCTCTTGGCGGCCGACGATTTACGCAACGTAAGGGCCGTGATAGCGTGGTAGTGTCAGAGGGGGCCAAGCAATTGGACGCGGTCGATCGTGCCGTTGCGCAAGATCCGTTGCTGGGAACGCGGTTCCTGGTCTACCCGCAGGTCCCTCACCTTTCGGGTTACGGAACACCCGAAACAGTATGGATTTCTACTCCACCCGATCTGATCCGCTCCGGCCCGGAAGATCACCGCATCTACGTTCGCGATCCGCTCCTCGACAAGGAGCCTTACGACTACCCTTATCTGCCACCGTTTGTCGGCGAAATCTTTCCGCCTGCCGAGGCTGGCTTTGACGGCCATTTCGATCAGCTTTCCCTGACCTCGCGCCAGTTCCTTTCTGCGCACGCTTTCGCCTCGGTCAGCCGCGTGCTGGACATCTGGGAAAGCTACCTCGGCAAACCGATTGTCTGGTATTTTGCCGAGACGTACGAGCGGCTCGAAATCATCCCCTTCGTTGACTGGGAAAATGCGCAATCGGGCTATGGCTATCTGGAACTCGGCCGAGAGCGCGGCATCGACGGAGGCAGGTATCCCTATGCGCTCAACTTCGATGTGATCGCACATGAGGTCGGCCACGCGATCTTGTTTTCGCTGTTCGGGACACCAGCAGGCGGCCTGACTCAAGGCGATTTCGGACCGTTCCACGAAGCCAACTCGGATCTGGTCTCCCTCTTGTCCTTCCTGAATTTCGACAGCGGCATGGACCGTCTGCTGCGGCACTGCGATGGCAACCTGCTTGTTCTCAATGAATTGAGCCGGATTGCCGAACTGACTGGCGATCGGCAGATCCGCCTCGCCAGCAATGCACGCCGCATGTCGGAGGTGACGGCCGAAATCCACGACAGGTCACGCCCGTTCACGGGAGCTGTGTTCGACACGATCGTCGACGTCTACCACGCGGCATTGGTGCACGAGGGGTTGGCCGACGAGCGGCTGCTGGGGATCGATATCAAGGATGTCGACCAGTCCGATATGCAGCGCATCTCGGATTTCACGTCCCGCGCCTTTCGCGCTCGGCCCTTCATGTTCAAAAGCATGCTGATCAGAGCAAGGGACGAAGTCGCCCTCGCACTTGCTCAGGCATGGCCGCGCCTCGATGCAGATGACCTGACCTTTGAGAATGCCGCTGCCACGCTGGTCGATGTCAGCGACCGGGTGGCACCCGCGCTTGCGGAAAAGTTTGGAGAAAACTTCAGATGGCGGGAGATTCTATGAACTGATCGACTGCAACAAAAAAGGAGGGAGTAAAATGAGCGACGATTATCACAGACCAACCTACACTACGCGTGATCCCCACAGTGCATTCAATGCCACGCAAGTACGCTTGTATGGAATACCTGGCTTGCCGCGATTGAAAACAAGAAATGATATAGCAGAGATAAATACTGCAATCTTAAATAATCAATTTGCCCTTGTTGGCGCTAGAATCGGAATTGATCCCCCTGCAAGCGATGACACAATGACAGTTCTGAAAGATATATTTGATATCAATGCAACCAATAGTTCATACGTTTTTGTCAATTCGATAATAGCCAACTACATGGTCATGATCGGCGCAATCGACGTTAAGCCATCGGTGCCCAAGACGGAATTCACCTCCGGGGTGATATTCGGTTACGCATATGAAGGGCACACGTATGATTTGCCAAAACCCAAGATCATGCTGATTCCAGCAGCTCCGGAACCAAAGATTCCCGACGATGACTCCGGATATGACAAGAAGCAGCTAGAGGGCTACGCGGTCTGGATCGTGGACAAACTCAACCAATGCGTCGAATTCGAAATGAACCAGGGGTTCGTCGAGCAGATCGTCCTCGAGGCGAACCTTCCAGGCAAGCGTTCACCGACGATGTACGCATCCAAGATGACGATGGGACACCGTGGCGGAAAGCTAAACGACTAGTCTCTCATGTTCCCTGTCAAGGTTGAAGGCAAGAAGGCTCGCCTGCTTGGCAGGTTTGCCATGCAGTTGGGCTGAAGCTGCACAGGGCTGGGAGCGGAACTAGAGACGACGGTTGATCAGACTCTCATCCGCAGGTTGGGTACCGGCCTTCCGTGTCTTCGTCTCGGGGCTGTCGTCGTTCTAGAGAGCGGGCGTCGGGCGCATAGAGCGCAACGCAATGCTTGTCGTTGTCACCGCCGGCCGAGATCATTGAATCCTGTCGACACGAGCGCGAAACGATTCATCACATCGATATACCAGAGGCCCTCGGCATCCTCGCCGTGTCCGGCAAACGGCATTTTAGCGGTCGCACCAGTCAACGAGTGTGTCCGCTTTCCGAATGCTACCACCCGAAACCGGACAGGCAGGAGCGGGTCAAAAGGCGAGCTTAGTCGGTCATATGCTAGTGGCGGAGCCGCTCGCTAGAGGCCGCTCTTGAGTTTAACGGCCCAGCACCAGTGCCCAGTAGCGCAGGCTGGGATCGCGGCCGTCGCGCACGTAAGCCAACCCGAAGCGGCTGAAGTCCGGGTCGAGCATGTTGCGCCGGTGGCCGTCCGAATGCATCCAGATGTCGAACAGCTTTTGCAGGTCGAAACGTCCCTCGGCGATGTTTTCGCCCGCGGCGCCACGCACGCCGTTGCCCTTCATGCGCGAGGCGAAATCCTTGCCCCAGCCGGTCGTGTGGCTCATGCGGGCGCGCGATGCCATGTAGCCGGCCTGCTGCAGCGCCGCCTGTTCGAGCTGCGCGTCCGGGATGAGCGCCGGCAGTCCGGCCGATGTGCGGATAGTGCTCAACGTACCTGTGGCGGAAGACGACACGCCGGCGGCTTCGCCGGTCGGCAGCGGGACGCTGGTGCAGGCGGCAATGCCGCCGAGCGCCGCAAGGCCGACGGTCTTGAGCAATGTGCGTCTGTCGAGATGGGGGGAATCGGTGGTCAGGCTGGTCATCCGGCCTCTGATACCGGCGATCGTGGCTTTTGCCGGGCAGCCGATGAATCGCGTTATGCGGCGACATCCTCCGGGAGATCGGATATCATCCCGGCGTTCTAGAAGTGGCAGCCACGGGCGGGCCACCCAGGCGGTGACCGCCCCCCGAGCGATACGGAGGACGGTTATGGCTGGTTTTCATGTCATGGCGGACGCGCAAGGGCTGCATGTGCAGCCCACGGTGCGCCACATCACCACGTCGGATCTATGGGACGCGCTAAGGCTCGGCGCCGAGGATTTCTGGGCCAAGCCCTCGCACTACGTGTTCCTGTGCCTGATCTATCCGGTCGTCGGCCTGATCCTGACGCGGTGGACCTCCGGCTCCAGTGCCATCCAGCTCGTCTATCCGCTGATGTCGGGCTTTGCATTGATCGGTCCCTTTGCTGCCATCGGCCTCTACGAGATCAGCCGCCGGCGCGAGCTCGGCATGAGCAGCCGCTGGCACCATGCGCTCGACGTGCGCCGTTCGCCGGCGCTACCCTCGATCGCGGCGATCGGCGTCCTGCTTTTCGCGCTCTTCCTTCTGTGGCTGTTCACCGCGCAGTCGATCTACACCAGCCTGTTCGGCGCAGAGCCGCCGGCCTCCGTCGGAACCTTCCTGCGCGACGTGCTGACGACCGGCAAGGGCTGGACGCTGATCCTGCTCGGCAACGGTGCCGGCCTCGTCTTCGCAGTCGTCGTGCTTGCCACCACCGTGATTGCCTTCCCGTTGCTGCTCGACCGCGATGTCGGCGCGGTCTCGGCGATCGAGACCTCGGCGCGCGCCGTGATAGTCAACCCGCTGCAGATGGCGCTCTGGGGCCTGACGGTCGCGGTGCTGCTGGTGATCGGCTCGATCCCGCTGTTTGCCGGCCTTGCCGTCGTCATGCCGGTCCTCGGCCACGCGACTTGGCATCTCTATCGCAAGGTGGTGGAGCCGCAGGATATTCGGCCCATCCGCCGGCCGATGTAGGCCGCGCCGGCTCGAACAAAGCAGACGGCCCGAAGCGGTTTACCGAGCCTGGTTCATGAAGATGTTCTTGAGGTCACTCAAGGGGGCGGCATTCGTGGCCGGGCTTTGGGCTGTCGGCTGCATTGATACTACGCGTGCCAACGCTGACGAGTTGGTGCACTTTGAAAGCGCGGCCGTGAAGCCGACGCCGTTTCAGGAGCGCATTGCGCAACAAAACGGGCGAGCGCTCCAGGCCATTCCTGACACGCCATTGAATGGGTATCTGACGCGACCGCCGGGTGAGGGGCCGTTCCCGGCGGTCGTCGTTCTCCATGGATGTTCGGGCCTATTCCCAACTGTAGAGAAAACCTGGTCGCAGCGGCTGTCTTCCTGGGGTTACGTCGTACTCGTTGTCGACAGCTTCAGCACGCGCGGTATTCGCGAGACGTGTGATCACGGCCTGCTCGCTGATGGCAGCCTGTTTGCTGATCGCGTTTATGACGCCTACGGCGCCTTGGAGTTCCTGTCCAAATTGAGTTTCGTCGACCCGCAGCGCACAGCGTTGATGGGGTTCTCCGCCGGTGGGATCGCAACGCTCGCGGCCGTGCAACTTGGCGGCGCCGAGCGGCTGATGGATCGCAAGTTCAAGGCGGCTGTCGCTTACTATCCGAATTGTTCGGCTACGAATGGCGACGTGGCGGTCCCGACATTGATCCTCATCGGCGAGCTCGACGATTGGACCCCTGCCAAAAATTGCCGGGAGATGATGGCGCAGCGCAGCGGCAAGGGCAGCGCCGTGCAGCTTGATGTCTTCAAGGGCGCTCGCCACGCCTTTGCCTCCCCGTCATTCAAGACGGGCACCGAGCAGTACGGCCACCGGGTGGAGTACAACGCAGCTGCGGCCGAAAAATCGGCAAGCGACGTCCACACGTTTTTGAAGCAGGCCTTCAGCGGATAACAGCCATAGCCCTGATCATCCGATCTCAGCGCTGCGCTTCGGTCGCCATCTTCAAAGCCAGCGCCGTCAGCACTGTGCCCATCATCCAGCGCTGGACGACCAGCCAGAACGGCCGTCCGGCGAGGAAGGTGGCGATCGAGCCCGCCGTCACCGCGATGATGGCGTTGACGGTCAGGCTGATCGAGATCTGCGTCACGCCGAGCACCAGAAGCTGCGACAGCACATGGCCCTTGGCCGGGTTGATGAACTGCGGCAAGAGCGACAGATAGAGCACCGCCACCTTCGGATTGAGCAGGTTGGTCATCAGCCCCATGACGAACAGCTTGCGCGGCCTGTCCTTCGGCAGCTCGCGCACCTGGAATGGCGAGCGGCCGCCGGGCCTTAGCGCCTGCCAGGCGAGCCACAGCAAATAAAGCGCGCCGGCAAAGCGCAGCGCGTCATAGGCATAAGGCACGGCGAAGATGAGCGCGGTGATGCCAAAGGCCGCGGACACCACATAGAACAGGAAGCCCAGCGCCACGCCGCCCAGCGAGATCAGCCCGGCCCTCGGCCCTTGCGACAGCGAGCGCGAGATCAGATATCTCGTTTTCGATTTTCAAGAAAATATAGGAATTTCAACACGGTAGGGGAGAACATGCCCTGTTTTCATGTTGCACCGTGTTGCGAGCCAACACCGTTGATTTCCAACTATTACAAACCGCTTGCGGCAACTCCATGCAACATGGAATGCGACATGAAAAAGGCCCGGAAGCGAACCGCCGAGCCTTCAAGTGTCCGAAGGGCAATTTATCAGTTTGATTTCTCGCGGATCGCTTGGAAAATAAGATTTCTGAACTTCGCGCCCAACTCCGGCGAGAGACGGAATGAGCGCCCGACGCGGTCTTCTTCGAGGGCATAAACCAGGATCATGTCCCCGTTCGCCGGATCAAAGCTGGGGATGATCGCCTCAACGCGCTTGGCTCTATCCAGATAGACTTCCTCGGCGGATTTCATGACGTCGATCATGCTGCACCGCCTTTCCGAACTTGCCAGTCCATCTCGGCGGCGAGCTTTGCCATTTCAGCAATGGCGTTTGCGGGATTGTCGCAGCCGCTAGAATATTGCCTCACCAGAATGCCGAACTTCCATTCCGCTTCGTCGACTGTGGCTACAGAACGCCCCTCGACTTCGCCCCAGACGTCATCTATCTCGCAATTGATCTGGTCATGAAGGTCCTCCAGCAGCCTGCCAGCTTGGTTATAGGTGCTGTCGCCAGCAAACCGGGGCTGTTCCCGCAGCGCACCCAGCACATCGCTGACGGTTTGGAGCGCGTCTACCAGTGCGGCCAATTGCTCTATGGGAAGGTTCTTCGTCTCAAATCCGAGAGGATGGACAGGGCGCCTTATGCTGCCGAGATCGTTCATAGGCCCGCCTCCCGAATCGAGGAATGCCAGCGCTGCCTTGATGACTTTTTCGGCTCCGTAGTCGATGAATGCATCCTCTTCAATCGCATAACGCATGGCTTCCGCCACGCCCCGCAACGTTGTGGGTTGCGGTGTCTCATTCCATAGACGATCGGACGCCGGTCCATAGGTGGCCTTGATCAGGTCTTCCTCGTTGTCTTCCGTGATCATCTCGGAAGGGATGGCGCGGAATTCGGCCCTCCTGGCGATGAGTTCAGCTAAAAGATCGGCGAGCGGGTCGGATATGGTTGCTGCTGCTGTAGCCGCCAGAGCCACCGGAAGCGCGGTTGCGCCCGCCATGGCCGGCAGCGTGGCTAGAGCGCCGAGAGCGGCGCGACGGTTGAGTTTAGGCAAAGCAAGGCCATCCGCCGGAGCGGTGATATTCTCAGACATTTTCGGTTGCCCCCCTTGGGCTCGCGACGTGATTGCCGCTGAGCAAGCGTGGCAAATCCATTTATTTGTTGTCAATAATTTTTTTATAGGTCTGGCGAGAATTTATTGGATAAGCTACTTTTGGGGGAATGGAAATGACGCCGGATCAATGCCGCGCCGCGCGCGCGCTTATCAAATGGAACCAGCAGCGCCTCGCCGATGCTGCCGGGATCGGAATTGCGACCTTGACCCTATTCGAGACCGGCACCTCCGCGCCCCGACCGGCCACTGTAGAGGTGCTAGAACGCGCGCTGCGCGATGCCGGCGTGGTTTTCCTTGAGGAAGGGGAAATGATCGATGGCGGCGCCGGGGTGAGGCTCAGGAAGCCTTAATCGGTGCTAGACCGGTGACGTTGGCTGTGGCTGTTGCAAATGCGGATGTCTTTGTGGGTAAGGCCGATATCGGCGGCGGTAGCAAAATTCTGCTCTGGAAGTTTGCTCCTGTCCCCACCAGCAGCGGCGATCTCGCCCCGCTCCTGCGCCGCATCATAGCCAAATAGCGAAGCGCGCGACGCATACCTTTGTACTCGTCGGGAACTTAGGCCGGAGCGAACTTCGCCGCAACCAACTGTGCAAGGGTCTGGACGGCCGGCACGGCTTCTTTCCCCTGCGCCTCTCGCGCGGCAGCGATTGTCTTCTGCCAGTCCTCGTCGGAAATGCCCTGCAGCTTGCGAAGCTCCTCGATCCTGGCCTCGAACCAGAGATAGATCGGAACGGCAGAGCGGAGGCCGACCACCAAGCCAACCTCATACTCGCGGATGCGTTGCACGCCACCGGCGCCTTCCTCGGCATCGATGTTTTCACACCATGCCTCGACGACGCTGACCGGCTGGAATGACGACTGCACGGGCAGTGGGAACCGCTCGCTGTAGAAGGAGCAATGGATGTCCCCGCGAGGGGTGATAGAGCCTTGGCAGCCATCCGCGTGGACGGTGCGAAAGAGCGTGCTTTTCTCAAAATGAGCTGTGACCTTCATTCGTCTTTTGTCCTCTATGGCGCGAATGTGTCATGGTCGAGGTGAATGCACCAGCCGTGCTGGTCGATCCATGAACGCCGCGCATCGAGTTGGTGGCCGTCTCCACCTGATTGTAATCTTCTGTCACGTTGCTGATCGAGGCGGCGCCAGTACCTTCATTTTTCAGCACCACAACGAAGCATTTTAGAACCAAGGCCCGACGACACGGGGGTGCACAGACACGGAAGTTCCTGTAACGGTCGGGACGAGGCCGGCTTTGAAGTCATTCACCTCGCGGATCAGCGGTATATTGGAGATCAACGAAGCAGGCCGAATTTTCGGGGGCGTGAAACCCTTCGCAAGGCCCGCAATTTCAGCCGCGTCTAGGTTTGCGCTCCAATGTCCAATTTGTGCCAGTTCACCGACATAGGATGGCCAGAAAGTGTCGTTGTTGTCGCCGAGCGCCAAGGCTGGCGATCCGGTCGGGTTCCATGAAGGACTGGTGGCGCCAGTGGCTTCAGATACCCCATTAACGAAAAGCTCGTTGGTTCCCGAGTTCCTCCGGTAGTTAAATGCGACGTGGTGCCAGTTGCCGTCATTGATGCTTGTCGTAGAAGTCAACTGGATCGACGCCGTCGAGGTGGTGTTGGTGCCCTGCGCAAGGATCTTGTTGAGGGTATTGTTGATCACGAATCCCCACCCGTTGCGGCTGGAACTGTTCCAGCACGCGATCGGACACGCATTGACGGTCGTTTGAGTGGTCTTCATCAGGAAAGCCACGCAGCCGTTGACCGGTTGCGAAGTCGGTGGCGACCACAGCAACTGATTGGTGCCGCCTGCGAAGTTGATAGCCATCTCTACGACCTCGCCGCCTGCAGGGTGAGTTCGTTGTACATTTCGCGAGCGCGCTGCTTGGCGGTCTCGGTGCTTTCGCCAGCCGAGGCGTAATAGTTCAGCGTGATATCCGAACCTGTGCCGCCAAGCCGCTGCCCGTCACCTGGAACGCCATCTCGATTCCGGCCACGATCAGGTTTCGAGCTAAGTGAAGTCGTTTCATCCTGGGTCATGATCATTCCCATGGCTTCTGGAAGTTCGGAGTTGATGCCAGCGTGCCAGCCTTGGTCGGCCGATATCGGCTTTGATTGGTGAGGCGCAGCGCCCTTGCGGTGGCCAGCAAGTTGCGAACCTCTACTTCCCGAAGCTTGACCAGCTTGGAATAGCGATCGAGGCCGGCATCCTGGGCCAACCACTCGTCCTTGAAGTTGTCGATCAGATTCGAGAGCCGCCTCGCCACACAGACACTTCGGCAATAGCTGGCGAGCGTGTCGAAGGATTCGGCCGGAAAGAAATCCGCCGGAAGCGTATCCACTATGCCGCGCCACACTGCCGCTTGCTCGTCCGTGAGGTCATAGGGAGCATCGGGTGCGGTGGCAGTAACCAGCGGTCTAACCGCCAATGCTGCAACGGATTTTCTGCCTCTAGATCCCATGTGTCAGAAACTTTTTTTGTACACGTTTAGCGAAGGAAAACGGCCCGAGCGGTCTGGGCTCGTTTGCTGTTTTGGATGTCGATACCCCCCCCGGTGCTTGGGTATGGTCCCACACGCTTGCGGGTCTCTCGGCAGACCTCCATGGCTTCGGCGAAGGTCAGATTGAACTTGCGCTTCAGCTGTTCGTAGGCTGTGCCGTCAACGCCGCGCCTGTCGGTCTCGTGCTCTGCGAACCATTCAACTGCTTCGGCCAGGTGTGCGCTCATAGCTTCATCCATTGGTCTGGCTTTGCTCTGTCGCGCCACTTGCCGGCCTCGATCACCTCGACCGTGTCGGCATCGAGTGGCGTTGTTGATGTGTGGACACGCTGGAGATAGATCGCTTCGCCGCAATACGCGTAGAGCAGGACGCTCTTGCCATCCTCGGCCAGGGTCACATCGATCTGGTCGAATGGGATAAGCTGAGTTCTCATTGCATGCTGACCTTGTAGTCGGTCTTGCCGTGGATGATGTGCGCCGTCAGCGCCTCTATCATCATCAGCTGCTCGCGCTCACTCGGCGCCCTTTGGAAGCTTTCAGCGAAGCGGCCGAAGGCAATGTAGATCGAGGTCTCCAGCCGTTTCTTGTCGCGCTGAACTTCCCCCTTCATGGCTTCGCCTCCTAAGGTCATGATGCTCGCCTCATCTGCCTGACAGTTTTGGGGACGTCGTTGCCTGACTTGGCGCAAAGGGTCCAAGCCATAGGGCTCTCGCCAGGGGCAATGCCTTTGATGTCAACGTTGGCGTGCCACAGGCTGCCGCCAGACGTAACCAGGTCACCGGCCCGATATTCGATCTGCTTCTGGAATACGCCCTTGTAGCCGGTGCCTGATGATATCCCGGCCTCAAGCTCACGGATGCGGGCTTCGAGCCTGTCGCATTTTCGATCCGTCATCACATGGAGTTGCGCGAATAGATCGAATGTCAGGCGAGTCGAGAGCGGCTTGGCGATGTCCTCAAATTTGTAGGTCCGCGTAAGCAGGTCAACGACCTCTCCCACATCCTTGAGGAATGCCTCCTCGATAGCCTTTTGGTTTGTCCTGGCCGTTTCCCTGCCGCCGAGCTCGAAGCGCTTGACGTTTGCGATGGTGGCCTCTTCGTTGGCTGGGATCGCCACCAGGGACAATTCCATCACCTCGACGGCCTTGAAGCGAATACCGCCCGAAGCCATACGCTCCACGCCGTTTTCAAGCGGCCGGAAACCGACGCTCACGGCGCGGATCAGGCCGCTTTCGACGGACTGCCAAGCTTCCTCTGTGCGGTCCCTTAGAACGCCAGGAGCCTCGATTTTCGGGATCTCAGCCCGGAACGTTACCCCGGCTTTCGTCGGCTTGTTGAAAAATGCGCGGCCAACGGGGAGTTTCGAATCGTGGTGAAGCAGCAACGGAAGGTCGGGAGCCGCCTTCACGCCGAGCGGCTCGATGATGTCCCCGACTCGATCAACAGCGGGGGTTGTGGCCCAGCCCGAGAAGGTCCGCTTCTTCGGGTCAAACTGTTTGACGGTGATTACGGAATAGGCGCGATCCATTAGCGTCACCTCACGGGCTATTCGCCGAGCCCCAATCAACGCCGGTCAGCTTGTAGACCGAATTCGACCGGACCACCTTGGCGCCGCCATAGGTCGATGCCTGGATGGCGGTCAAGCCGCGCTGGAACAGGTTGATCACCGTGGTGCTTGCCGTTGGCGGGCTATCTGGCGCGTCGTCAAACTGGATCGTGGCATGCCGGAAGTTGTCTACCTGGATGGCATCGGCATTGCCGGCGAGGCCACTTGCATCGACCACGTAGAAGGCGTCGGATGCGCAGGCATCGCAGGGAAGCAAGGGCGTTCTCAGAAGCGTGCCGCCGGTTACCGGGTTGACATCGGCGAAGGCAAAGCCGCCGTCGATGGTCATGGTGGCAAGCAGTTTCACGCGGTCAGGATGCGCGATGAAGAACAGACGGGACTGCGCGCCGAGATCGGTCGCCGCCAGTGCGACTTTGAGATCCTGTTGAACGCCATTGACCGTGCTGCCAACGCTGGCTGAGGTGTTCGCGCCGGCATCGAGGATGGTGAGGAACTGCTCATCGGCGGTGAAGCTGACAGCGCCGCGCAGCTCGTTCGCGATGAGCGGATCGGCGAGCGCGCCGAGCTTCAGCAACTCGTTGCTGACGACGACGAAGGCAACTGCCCGAAACGCATCCACATATTCGCGCTCGAAGGCCGAGCGCGTCATGCGCTTCGCCGAGCCTTCGCCGGTGACATACCCGGTAGCGTTGGCGGTGAAGGCGACAAGCTGGCTGCGGAGCGGCACCTTCACCATCGAATCGAGGATGCGAAAAAATGCCCCGGTGTTGCGCAGGCTGTCCATGAAGGCATCGGACACCACCTTGTAGGGCGCCAATTCCGAGCCCCAGGTGCCGTTGCCGATGCTGCCGGCGGCGACGGCGCTTTTCATGGCTCGGATGGCATCGAGGACGCGGGGAGGCGCGTCGGCATAGTCCAGTTCGCCGGGTTCCTTGTACTGGGCCATGACACGCGCGACCCGGGCCAGGTCGATGCCCTTGTCGATGTCGATTGGAACGGAAATCGCGGCACGCATTTTTAGTGTCTCCAAATCAAAAAGATCATTCTCGAAAGCATCAGAAAGATTTGTCACACGTGACGCAAGGGGACTTTATTCGGTCACGATATCAACCGCCTTCAATGTTGCCAGCAAATCGGCCGTCGCTTCTGCCAGCGCCTTCTTGTCGTTGGCTAGCTCTGGCGGAATCTTCTTGAGGTTGAGCAAAAGCTGGGAGATATGCTGTCTGTTCATTGCCAGGTTAAGCAAGATGACGCCGGCTTCCTCGCGCTCTCGCTGTTCTTGCTTGCGGATGCGGTCGGCCTCGCGCCGTTGATCGGCGGATCTCATGGCCGCCCCCGTCGCAAAGTTACAAATTTTGTAAATCTCCCCCAGCGCTTCAGCTTCATCCGCTGGCGCGGTGTCCTAGAACAAGTCGCGTTGCTCATTCCGCCGCCTCCGCTGTTGCGCTTGTTGCGGATGTTGCGCTTTCTGAGGGAGGCAGAGGCAGATAGCGCTGCCAGGCGTCGATGAAGTCTGTTCGTTGATATCCTCTAGGTGTAGCAGTGCCGATACGCACCACTTTAGGTTTGATACCGTAGGGGCGAAGCTTGTTAGCCAAACCCCTATCATCCAAGGGTTTTCCCTTCATATCGACCCAGGGAGACTCATCGAGGTCACAGAGCCGGCGAAGGATGCTTTCCGTAGCAAGAACCTCGTCATGGCCGAAGATGGTCTTCACGTCGCCCAAGAGTTTGACGCCAAGGCTGGGTGTGCCCTCCTTAGAGAGCGCAACAAGCGCAACAGCCGCAACGCGAGCCCTTTCCGGCCAGTGGCCGCCGGCAGCATCAGCTATCGCCAGAAGCGGTTCCCAGACATCCGCATCACGGTCCTTGATGCCTGGAGGCATTTCCGGCCAGTCCTGGCCGATGTCGGCCGACATGAACGAAGCCCAGCCGGCGAGCCTGTCCTTGACCTCGTCGCCATCCGGCTTGTGCACGCGGCGTCTATAGGCCTCGACTGTTTCTTCTGGCGAACGGCGCCGCATGCGGATGATGACGGAGCGGGTAAGGATGGTATCAGGCAAATCGCCGAGGCCGGCGAGCGCCACCGCGCAGTAGGCTGGAATCTCTTCCGTCTCGACGAGCTTTCCTCGAACAACGCACCGGCCGGCGACGGCGCCGCGACGATGACCGGCATTGAGCAGCCCGCGAATCTCCTCGTTGTCCTTGGCCTTCGGCCCGAAGATGGTGTCGATCTCGTCGAAGAGGATGGTCGGGGCGCCAGCCTCATCCGCGACCTTGCGGAAGAGATATGCCGGCGTGACGTTCACCGCCTCGACAGGACGCGGCACCAGAAGCTCCGAAATCTCTAGCGCCCGGGTCTTTCCAGATCCTGGCTCGGGAGACAGGAACGCGATGCGCGGTGTCGATTCCCACGCATCCATCATGTGTGTGTGCGCTATCCAGAGAACATGCGCGACGTGCGCTTCTTCGGATGGGTAGGCGACGAAGCGGCCGACGAAGTTATAAACCTCGTCGAGGAGGTCGGCGGCGAAGGTATCTTCCTCCATCAATACGACCTCCTTGACGTGCGGCGGTATTCTTGCGCGGCGATCTGAATGTGCGATGGGATCGGCGCTGGCATTGGCCGCCAAGGCCTGTCATTGAACGAGGCCACGATGCCGGCGACGTAGCTGTACGACCGCGCGGTCGGATCGTGCTCATAGCCGGCGTCATCGAAGCGAAGCACCGCGCATTGCAAGTGATTGCGGGCAGCGGTGAGATGACGGACGGCTGCATCGATGTGGATGTCCTCAATGCTTGGGAGGTTCGGCCGAATCGTCATGCGGCGCCTCCGTAAGCGAGCCTGGCTGTAGCCAGCGCCAACGGGACCGACATCGGAAAGCGGCCCATGATGCAAGCCGCTTGCCTGAGGCGGAGGTCTTCGGCTATTGTTGTGATCTTGCTGCTTTGAATATCGACTTCGCGAAGCTCGCCCTGGCCGGCGGGCTTTCGCATTTCAGGAGGCTGCATTAGCGCCTCCCTGGTCGTTGGCCGGCCAATCGTCTCGTAGGCGGCTGATGCGGAGCACATGGCACGCCTCGCGCGGGCTGATGCCGAACAGGCGGCGCAAGTTGGGTATGATTGGCTTCTCAAGTTGGGTACGATTTTCGCGAAGCCATTCGATGGCTTGCTCCAAGTGCCCCATGTCGTCGGTATGATCGGACTTCGGGATCGCCATCAAACAGCTTCCCCCAAGACTGCGTTAAGCAACTTGCGGCGGGTGCTGACATAGCGGTCGCCAACCTTGTTGACGCCCGGCAGCTTGCCAGTGGCCACGAGGTGATAGGTTTGTCGCTCGCTGCGGTTGATAATCTTTGCGAAGTTCTCGATGCCCCAGATTGGAGCGTCGAAGTCCGAAATCGTCTCTGGAGTGGTTGTCATTGGCGGCTCCTTGATGTATGACAATGACACCATATTAGTGTCGCACCATTTTGGTGTCAAGGTTTGGTGTCGTTTTAGTGTCAAGGGCACTAAATGAGCCTGGGGAGAACCGCCGATGGCAGAAGATCACGAGACGCGCATCACCTTGCGATTGCCGCAAAAGCTGCATGCGGAGCTTGTCGCATCAGCCGAAAAGTTTTCCCGTTCGATGAACGGCGAAATAGTTTTTCGGCTTGAGGAATTCGGGAAAATGATGCGCGAGGTCGAGCGTGCGGAAGAGCGCGCCTCCAAGCTTGAGTGGGAGATCCACTCAAATGAACGCGCGAACGAAAGGACCTTCGAAAAAGCATTCATTGAGGGAATGGAGCGGCTCGCCCGCATTGAAGAAAAGCTAGACGCCAAGTTCAAAAAGTGAGGGCAGCTATGTCCATTCGTAAGCGCACATGGAAGACTGCGAAGGGCGAGGCCCGAGAATCATGGATCGTTGACTATTTCGACCAGGATCGGAAGCGCGCCATAAAGACATTCTCGACGCGCAAGGAAGCCCGAGAGTGGGAAACCACCATGCGCGGGGAGGTGAGGGAAAAGCGCCACGTCATCGCGTCCAAATCCCTCACCGTCGCCGAGGCGGGCGCCGAATGGCTGAAGGCCGTCGAGCATGGCCGGGACGATCGCGAGCCGGCCGAGAAGGCGACGCTTCGAGGCTACAAGCATCACCTCGACGCCTACATCGCGCCAGCGATGGGCACCAAGAAACTGACAGACTTGGCCAAGGTTGATGTCGTCACGTTTCGGAACGATCTGCTCAAGAAACTGACGCGCGCCACGGCAAAGAAGGTGTTGCAGAGCCTCAAGGGCATCCTATCGGAAATGGTTCATCAGGATCGGGTAGGGGTCAACGTCGCGTCGGCTGTGAAGATCGGCATTGGCGGTCGCCACGCCGAGGAAGTCGATATCCCGTCGATCGCCGATATCAAGCTGATCCGCGCCAAGGCCAAGGAACTGCCTCTAGTGCGCCGTGGCATGATCGAGACAGCCATTCACACCGGTATGCGCGCGTCGGAGATCCGGGGACTGCCTTGGGATGCTGTAGACCTGAAGGCTGGCACTATCGAAGTTCGGCAGCGCGCGGATGAATATGGCGTCATTGGCCCGCCGAAGTCGAGGGCAGGGAAGCGCACCATCACTCTGCCGGCCGACCTCGTGTCGCTGCTGAAAGAGCTAAGGCTCCAGGCAGGCAAAAACGAATTGGTGTTCCCAACTGAAGCCGGCACGCCATGGCTGTTGTCGAACTTCTACGCCCGCGTCTGGACGAAGCTGTTGAAGGATGCCGGGGTCAAGGCGGTCGGCTTCCATTGCCTGCGGCATTTCCATGCCAGCATGCTCATCGACAGCGACGCCAATCCGAAAGAGATCCAGACCGAGCTCGGCCATTCATCGATCCAGATGACCTATGACCTTTACGGGCACCTGCTCAAATCGAAGGACAGCAACGCCAAGCAGAAGGACCGCGCCGAGGCCCTGGCGAAACGTCTGTAGAACACTCACTGCGACATAAAAGGCCTGTTTTGCAACATGGCCGTTGAAAACAAAGCGTTTTTCGCCCTCATGAGTGGATCAGATAGATCATGTTCGGGCCGGGTGTGAGCACCATGCCGAGGCAGATCAGCGCGAAGGTCAGATGGTTGGCGGCGTCAGGCATCGCTCGATCTCCAGCACCTGCGGCAGGGAAGGTCCGATGCCGGCGGGGACGGACATGTGCCTTGTGCCGCGCACCAGCGCAAGGGACTTGCCGGCGCCGTTCGTTGCGCCAGGGCGGGCAGCGCCGCAGGCTTTGGTAGCCTTTCTACTCACCGACGATCGAGGCTGCCGGACGAGGCGAGGTAATAGGATCGGCATGACGAAGGACGATCTTCCACGCGCCTTTCTCCCGCCGAAATATAGTGGTGGTTCGAAGTGCGATCGGAACAAGCTTGTCGCTGCCGCCGACCTTGGATCGGACCCGCTCGATCTCGATGATGTAACCCAAGTCGGTCGTTGCGTACTCGGAAACACGGTCAAAGCCGATAACCTCTCCGTCTCGGTAGTTGGTAGCGGCCCGGTCCATCGTTTCGGCAGCCTTTTTCCATCCTTTTGCCGGCGGGCCGAATGGATTGGCGATGACGACGTCATCCCGTTGTGAGAAGAGACTTTTCAATGGTTCGGGATTGCCCTTGACGAAGGCATCCAGGGCTAAATGATCCTGCTGATGAGTTTCGCGAGGTCTGACAGCATCTCAGCATCCTCCGATAAAGGGGAAAGAGAATACTATCTGAAATCAAGCCCCTGATCCTGCCTTTTCGCTTCTTGGCGCGCCGGCGTCAGTTTATGTCCGTTACCCCACTACGCGCAAATTCGATAGCTCGTTCGCAATCTCCTTGAAATTGTCGGACAGCGTCGCGCCGGTTGCATTCCAGAAAAGCTTGGCGGGCTTGCTGGGATCGGCGGGATCCTTGCGGAAGCGGGAGTCGGATGAGCAGGTCTTCAGGGCGTCCATCGCCTGCTTGTCGCCGGCGTCGGTCGCGGACATGTCGAGCGCAACCGTCATCACCATGATGTTGGCCGCCTTGGCGTGGTCGCAGAGCTTGGCCATCTGCTCGTTGAGCGCGTTGGTGTAGTTGCCCGAGGAATAGTTGAACTGGCCGATGTCGCTGGAGGTGCCGCCGAACAGGCGGGTGACCGAGGTGCCTATGTAGCCGACGCCGGTATAGCCGTAGGCCGCATAGGTCGATTTGTTGCCGGCCGGATCGGAGTTCACCGTCGAATAGGTGTTCTCGCCGTCGGTAAGCACGATGACGACCTTGTCGTTGCCGCGTTCCGTCTCCGGCCGCCCTTCGGTGAACGGCGCGCTGCTGGAAACGGTGCGCCAGCCCCAGGCCATGCCTTCCGGCACGTTGGTGTTGCCGTTGGGCTGCATCAGGTCGACAGCCGCCTTGATGGCGGCCAGCCCGTCCGCGGTGGTGACGTCGGTGAGCGGCGTGACCGGCGTCGTGGTGCAGCTATAGTTGGGACCGGCGCCCGTAGCCAGCACCGGCGCATTGATCGGCCGCGGCATGAAATATTTGGCCATGTTGGATTGGCGCGTCTTGCCGGTGGTGCTCGACGGATCGTCGTTCCACCAGCTGTTGGCAGCGCGGTAGGTCACCGGGTTCGGCTCGTCGGGATCTTGCGTCACCTTCCAGTGGTTGCCGGGTTCGTCGGGCGCGAACATCGGCACGAACATTGTCGCCGGGTCGCCGACGCCGATGCCGGTGTTGTTCGGCCCCCCGGACGCAGGCGTATCGTCGACATTGTAAGGGTAGGGACGCACCTCGACGCAGCCCTGCCAGCTCGCGAACGGGCCGTAGGTGTCGTTGTAGTCGTATTCGTTGTGGCTTCGCTTGCAGGTGTTGTTGGACCGGTATTCGTCGCAGACGACGCGCTTGCTGCCGACGATGCGCTCGTGGCTGGTGACCACCTTCATGTCGCGATAGAGCGAAAAGCGGGTCAGTGCCTGGCCTTCCTCGGTCCCCCAGCCGGTGCCGTTCTTGTACCAGATGCCGTTGATCTTCTGGGCGTGCTTGTCGGCGGCGTTGAGCGTCGACCAGTCGAAATTCTCGTTGGCGACCGGCGACAGCCCGTAGACATCCATCCAGGAGGCGTTGTCGTTATCGGGCCCGACATTGACCGAAGCCGCGAAGGGCACCAGGCTGAACTGGACCGGCTTGTCGATCTGCTTGATCTGCGCCGCCTGCTGCGCAAGTGTGTCGACCAACTGCTTGGCGGCCTGTTTGAGCAGGTCGATGCGCTTCTGCCCCGTGCCGGATCCTTTCGTCGACATCGAGCCCGAATTGTCGAGCACCATCGCCACTTCCAGTGTGTTCTTCAAGCGCACCTGTGACTTCATCTCGATCTCAACGGGCTTTTTCGCGTCGACTTCGTCGACGCCGACGAGCATTGCCGAAGCCGGATAGAAATAGGGATGGTAGGTAAGAGTGGCGCTCATTGTCAGCAAGCCGCCGCCGGCCTGGCTGGTGGGTAGGGTGATGTTGAGCGCTACGTCCGCGGGGTCGATGGTGTTGAGGTTGGCGTTGAAGAAGTCGACGGCATAGGCCTTGATCTGGTCGTCGGTGGCGCCTTCCGCCAACCGCCTTGCGGCGGCAAAATTCGCCGCATCGAGCGCGTTGAGCACCATCTGTTTCTGACGGTTGAGTTCGGTGAAGTCGACCGCGATTGCGAGGGCGCCCATCAGCGGCACCATGGCGATCGCCGTCATCAGGGCATAGTTGCCGCGCCGGTCGCGGCAAAAGCGAAGCCAGAATTCGCGCATCTTCAGCAAGCGGTTGCTCTTTCGGATCAACTGACGATGCGCAGGTTCGACAATTCGTTGCCGATCGCCTTGAAGTCGTCAGAAAGCGTGGCGCCGGTCGAGTTCCAGAATAGCTTCGCCGGCTTGCTCGGGTCGGCAGGGTCTCTGCGGAAGCGGGAGTCGGAAGCGCAAGCCTTTAGCGCAGCCATGGCCTTCTTCTCGTCCGCCTTGGTGTCAACCAAATCGAGCGAGACCGTCATCACCATGATCCCAGCCGCCTTGGCATTGGCGCATAGCGTCTGCATCTGTTCGTCAAGCGCGGCGGTGTAGTTGCCGTCCGTATAGGTGGTCTTAGGCACCGCGGTGCTCGTATTCATGAACAGGCGCGTGGCGCTTGCCAGTGCGGAATTGACTTTGCCTGTATAGCCATAGGCCGCATAGGTGGAACGGTTGTTGGCGTAACTGGCGTCGCTGATCGCGCTGTAGGTATTGGCGCCGTCGGTCAGCACGATTACGACCTTGTCGTTGCCCTTTTCGTTGTTTGGCCGACCTTCGGTGAAGGGCTCGTTGCTTGAGACTGTCCGCCAGCCCCAGGCGAGCCCCTCGGGTACGTTCGTATTGCCAGTTGGCGCCATAGCATTGATGGCGTCAGTCAGTTGCTGCTTCTGCGCACTCACCGTGACGTCCTTGAGGGGCGTGATTGGACTGGTGGTGCAGGCTGCGTTCGGGCCGTCACCGGCACCGGCCGAAGTCGAACCGTAAGGCTTCACCAGAAAGTACTTCCGCATGTCCGATTGCCGCTGAACCGCGGTTGGGTTTAATGAATAAGGCCAGTCTGCCCACCAATTGTTCTCGTAGCCGTAGCTCAAGCTGTTGACATCATTCGTGCCGTCGCGGTTGAAGTCGCGCCACAGCGTGCCGGGCTCGTCCGGAGCGAACATGGGCACAAAGAGCGTCGCAGGATTGGACGTGGTCGGCGTCGTGTCGTCGTCGTTGTAGGGATAAGGCCTCGCTTCGACGCACCCCTGCCAACTCGCATAGCGGCTGGTAGTGTAGACATATTGCGGGTCAGTCCAATGTCCGTCGGTGCATTTGCCCTTTTTGTTGTACGCGTCGCAGATGTACTGCTTTGAGTTCGGCACCTCTTCGCGACCCGATTCCACGGTCATGTCGGCATAAAGGCTGAAGCGGGTCAGGGGCTCACCCTTGGTATCGCCCCAACCGTCACCGCGTTTGTACCAGGCGCCATTGACCTTCTCGGCGTACTTGTTCGGATCGTTGGCGGCGCTCATCGTCGTCCAGTCGAAGTTCTCGTGCTGGATCGGGGAGATACCATCTTGATCCATCCAGTTGTCGCCGTCATGCGTCGGCCCGACATTGACCGAGGCAGAGAACGGAACCAGCGAGAACTGCACTGGCTTGGAGATCTGCTTCATCTGCTGGGCCTGCAGCGCCAGCGTGTCGACCAACTGCTTGGCGGCGGCTTTCAGCAGGTCAATACGCTTCTGCCCGGTTCCCGAGCCCAGGGTCGACATCGATCCGGAATTATCCAGCACGAGCGCCACTTCCAGCGTGTTCTTAAGTCGGATTTCCGACCTCGCCGAAACATTGACTACGTGGTCGCCCGCAGTCCCGCCGAGCAGCATCGCCGCCGCCGGCAGGAAATAGGGGTGATATTTCAGGGACGCCTCCAGGACCAGGGTGCCGCCGCCGGCATTGTTGTTGGGCAGCGTGACGGTCAGCGTCGTGTTGGCCGGAGACACGTGCCTGAGATTGGCCTCGAAGAACTGCTTGGCGTAGGCCCTCGCGTCCGCGTCGCTCGCTCCGCTGACGATCTGTTGCGCTGTCGCGACCCCAGCAGCATCTAGGGCGTTGAGCGTCTCCTGCTTCTCTCTAACCAGTTCCGTAAAATCGACGGCCAGTGCCACGGCACCCATCAGCGGCACCATCGTGATGACTGTCAACAGGGCGTAGTTGCCCCGCTTGTCGCCTATAAATCTGCCGATCATTGCGCTCAGCCCCCGCAAAAGACCCATACCGGTATACGACCATGGTCCTAGTTCGGTGCTACCATGGTCATAGATCCTTAAATTTCAGCTTGCCCGAAACGTTCAAGCACGCACCGCCATTTTGACGGCGTGTTAACCCTGCGCTTCCGAACGGGCGTGGTCGCGGCTCGTCCCGGCGGCGATGGCGAAAGCTGGTGACAGGATGGAGCGCTTCGGTTATGCGGGACCGGCCGTGGCGGCCTCCGAACCAAAAGGATGGCTGTCGCGGCTTTGCCTAGACCAGTCTCAGGATAACGGCATGGCGGACTCGCCAAACATCATCGCTTCGCTCACCGATCTGACGGAAAACTACGCGGCCATCCTGTGCGACGTGTGGGGCGTGGTGCACAATGGCGAATGGCACTTCCCCGTCGCCGCGGAGGCGCTTGCCCGGGCGCGCGCGGCAAAAGTGCCGGTGGTGCTGATCACCAATTCGCCGCGGCGCAGCGCCGACGTCGTTGCGCAGATGCATGCGATCGGCGTTCCGGCTGAAGCCTACGACCGTGTCGTCACCTCGGGCGACGTCACGCGCGACTTGATCGCCGAGGGTCCGAGGAAGATCTTCCACATCGGGCCCGAGCGCGACTTCACCCTCTATGACGGCTTGGACGTCGAACTCGTGGAGGAATTCGAAGCCTCCGGCGTCGTCTGCACCGGGTTCTATGACGACGAGGTGGAGAAGCCCGCCGAATACGCGGAACTGCTGCAGCGGCTGCGTGCCCGCAACCTGCCCTTCATCTGCGCCAACCCCGACATCCTGGTCGAGCGCGGCGAGCGCACCATCTGGTGTGCCGGCGCGCTGGCGCGCGACTACGCGCAGCTTGGCGGCCGCACGCTGATCGCCGGCAAGCCTTTCGCGCCGATCTACAACCTCGCCATGAAGGAGGTCGCCGGGCTGCTCGGCCACGCGGCCGAGCGCAAACAGGTTCTCGCCATCGGCGATGGCATGATGACCGACGTCAAGGGTGCCGCCGACAACGGGTTCGACGTGCTCTATGTCTCGGGCGGGATTCATGCGCGCGACTATGGCGACCCGCTGCGGCCGGATCCCGAAAGGCTGGCGGGATTCCTCACGACGCACGGTTATCGCCCGGTCGCCGTCATCCCGCGGCTGCAATAGGCGGGAAGCCGGACCATGACGGGCGCCCCGACATCACGCAGGTCGACATGACGCACGATTTCCAACGCATTTCGGCGGTCACGCCGTTGCCCGGGCATCTGCGCGGCGGCGTCGTGGCGATCGGCAATTTCGACGGCGTCCACCGCGGCCATCTGTCGGTGCTGGAACGGGCGCTGGCCGAAGCCGGCCGCCGCCGCGTGCCGGCCCTGGTGCTCACCTTCGAGCCGCACCCGCGCAAGGTGTTCAGGCCGGACGTGCCGCTCTTCGTGCTGACGCCGCCGCCGATGAAGGCGCGGCTCCTGGCCAGGCTCGGCTTTGCCGCCCTCGTCGAGCAGCCGTTCACGCGCGACTTCGCCTCGCTCTCGGCCGAGGCATTCGTGACCGATGTGCTGGAAATCAGGCTGGGCGTCAGCCATGCCGTCACCGGTTTCGACTTCCACTTCGGCAAGGACCGCCAGGGCGGCCCGGCTTTCCTGATGGCGGCCGGCGAACGCCACGGCTTCGGCGTCACGCTGGTCGACGCCTTCCGCGACGAAGGTGCCGAGGTCGTCTCGTCCAGCCGCATCCGCGCCCTGCTTTGCGAAGGCAAGGTCGGGGAAGCAGCCGGCCTGCTCGGCTATCGCTTCACCGTCGAGAGCGAGGTGATCGCCGGCCAGCAGCTCGGCCGCACGCTTGGCTTTCCGACCGCCAATATGAAGCTTTCGCCGGAAGCCACTCTGAAGGAAGGCATTTACGCCGTCCGCTTGCGCCGCGCCGATGGCACGCTCCATAACGGCGTCGCCAGCTTCGGCCGCCGGCCGACCGTCGACGATAATGGCGTGCCGCTGCTCGAAACCTATGTCTTCGATTTCTCCGGCGATCTCTATGGCGAGATCTGCCAGGTGTCGTTCTTCGGCTATCTGCGCCCCGAGCTCAAATTCGATGGGCTCGATGCGCTGGTCGCGCAGATGAAGCGCGACGAGGCCGAGGCGAGGGCGCTGCTCGCAGGTGTGCGTCCGCTATCGGAGCTGGACGCCGCCATCTGTTTCTGAGGTCTGGAAGGCGCGGTGGCGAAGAGAAGCGTCAAAGCGCCTGCGTCCGGCTAGCAGATTGCAAACCTTGGCGATTGGCGAAACGCCCTCTCATGTCGTCATCCCAGGGTCTTCGCGACGGAGCTTCGCTCCTGCTTCGCCCTGGGATGACCATGTTGGGCAGGCTTCGGCCGATCGCGAAGGTCGAGTTCCCTACCGCTTGAGCGCCAGCCCGGTGGCAATGAAGCTCCAGCCTTGGAAGACCAGGTCGACGGCCAGGAACATGCCGAGCACCCACAGGCTGTTGACCGGCCAGCCCATGGCGATGATCAGGCCAAGCAGGATGGTGATGATCGCGGCTGCCAGCAGCCATCCCCAGCCTTGCTGCGGCCGATGGTTCCAGGCGACCCAGGCCCTCAGCAGCCCGGAAGCAATGAGGGCGACGGCGAGCAGAAACGTCAGCACTGCCGAGGCGAGCAGCGGGTTGTAGAAGGCGAAAAAGCCGGCGACGGCATAGAGCAGGCCGCTGAGCAACCAGTAGAAGAAGCGCCCCCAGGTCTTGACGCCGAAAGCATGGATGATCTCGATGACGCCCGCCATCAGCATCAGCCAGCCGACGACATAGACCGAAGCGACGGTGGCGATGAAGAGATTGCCGAAGGCTATGCCGCCGAAAATCAGCAGCAGCACGCCGAGCGCCACGAACCATCCCCATTTGTCGCGCGTGCGTCCGATCGCGTCTTCCAGGGTATTGCCTTGCAAGCTCATGGCTTCGTCTCCCTGCAGAGTTCTCCGCGCATCCTGCGGTTGAACGAAGGTAATCCCGATGTGATCACCCGTCCAGCGCGGTGCCTATTGCCAAGATGCAACGAAGCTGGTGTCATTTGACTTTGCGCAATGGAGGTACGGCGATGAAGCGATCCTATGGGCTCGCCCTGTTTTCCTCGGCTCTCGCCTTGTCCACTGTCGCTTCGCCTCCCGCCTTCGCGGCGCAGCCCGGCGATCCGCCGGACGGCATCGCCAAGATAGAGACGGTGGTCGTCATCTTCGCCGAGAACCGCGCCTTCGATAATCTCTATGGCCATTTTCCGGGTGCGGAGGGCATCGACAAGGCGAGCAAGGAAAGCTTGCAGCAGCGCGACCGTGACGGCTCGGTCCTGTCAGAGCTGCCGCCGGTCTGGGACGGGCTGACCGCCAAGGGCGTCACGCCGCCGGTGACGCAGGCAATGACCGAGCACCTTCCGAACGAACCGTTCACGGTGAACGACCCAAAAGGGTTCAACGTGCCGCTCAGCGTCGTGACGCATGATCTGTGGCATCGCTTTTACCAGAACCAGATGCAGATCAACGGTGGCAAGAACGACATGTTCGTCGCCTGGGCCGATTCAGGCGCCATGCCGATGAGCAACTGGGACGCCTCCAAGACCGATATGTGGGCCATTGCGCAAAAATACGTGCTCGCTGACCATTTCTTCATGGGCGGCTTCGGCGGCTCCTTCTTCAATCACCAGTGGCTGATCTGCGCCTGCGCGCCGTACTACGCGAATGCCGACAAGAGCCCGGCCAAGCCGTCGATCGCGGTGACGGACGCTAGCGGCACAGCGCTGAAGATCGCCGACAATTCGCCGAAATCGGCGCGCGACGGGATCCCGAAATTCGTCTCCGACGGCAACCTGACGCCGGATTTCTACGCGGTGAACACCATGCAGCCGCCATACCAGCCGAGCGGCAACGATCCGGCGCCCGGCGGCGATCGGCTGCTCGCGGATCCTACCAAGCCCACCACGCTGCCGCCGCAGACGGAACCGACCATCGGCGACATGCTCAGCCTCAAGCACATAAACTGGGCGTGGTATTCCGGAGCCTGGCAGTACACGCTCGACCACGGCAACAAAACACCGATCCCGAACTTCCAATATCATCATCAGCCGTTCAACTATTACGCCAATTACGCTCCGGGCACCGAGGCCAGGCGCGAACATCTGCGCGACGCCGGGTTGGCTGGCGCGAGCTTCATCCAGGCCATCGACGACGGCGCCCTGCCGCAGGTCTCTTTCTATAAGCCGCAGGGCAATCTCAACGAGCACTCCGGCTATGCCGACATCCAGGCCGGCGACCGCCATATCGCCGACGTCGTGGCTCATCTGGAAAAGAGCCCGCAATGGCCGCACATGCTGGTCGTCGTCACCTATGATGAGAACGGCGGCATCTGGGATCACGTCGCACCGCCAAAGGGCGACCGCTGGGGACCGGGCACGCGCATTCCCGCGATCATCATTTCGCCTTTCGCCAAGCGCGGCTATGTCGATCATACCCCTTATGACACGACGTCGATCCTGCGCTTCATCACCGAGCGTTTCGAATTGCCGGTCCTGCACGGCATCGTGGTTCGCGACAAGGCCGTAGCCGCGCATGGCGAGCCGCCGCTCGGCGATCTTACCGGCGGGCTTGACCTGAATTGAGGGCGCGTTTTCGGAGGACCAACATGGACGCCGACCGGATCGTCGCGCTGGTCACGGCTGCCGGCATCGAGCTCACCGACCGGCGCCGCAACGCCAAAGGTGATGGTTGGTCGCTTAGATTCTCCAGCGGCGCCACCGTTGAGGTGGGTGACGACGGATCGGCACGCGTCGCGGGGAAGGGCTCGAAGGCCGTGGCCAAGCTGCTGGACATGTCGCACGCGCCGCGCGGCAGCTGAGCCGGGCGGCCGATCTCCATGCTGGCGGTCCGCGCCGTCTCTGTTACGGATCTTAAGTCAAAATTTACCGCACTGACGCCATGCCTTCTGCGCTGCCCGGTGTTCCTGCCGGCCTGTTTCGCGTAAGGGTTGACGATGCGTATTGTCGGGACGATTCCGCTGGTTCTCGCCTCTGGCCTGATGGCCGTCACCTCTGCCCAGGCCGGCGAGGGGAGCTGGATTTCCGGCGACTGGTACCTGACGCTCGGCGCCACCGGTCTCGTTGCCCCGAATTTCGAGGGCGGCAAGAAATATATGCTGAGCGCCCAGCCCATCATCTCGCTCGGCAAGGCAGGGCCGGAGGCGCGTTTCACCTCGCGCAACGACAACATCTCGCTGGCGCTGATCGACGACGGCAGCGTGCGCGCCGGCTTGACCGGCAAGTTCCTGTTCTCGCGTTCCAGCAAGGACGAATTGCAAGGCCTTGATCCGGTGCGCTGGGGCGGCGAGGTCGGCGGCTTCTTCGAATTCTATCCGCTGGATTGGGTGCGGGCCCGGGCGGAGCTCAGACACGGCATCCGCGCCCACAACGGTTTCGTCGCCGACATCGCGGCGGACGCCTTCTACGACGTCACCCCGACCGTCCGCATATCCGGCGGCCCCCGTGTCTCCTTCGCCTCGGCCGGGTATTTCGACGCCTATTACGGCGTCAACGCCACGGAAGCGGCGGCCTCGGGCCTCAGCGAATACCATCCCGGCGGCGGACTGAAGTCGACCGGGCTCGGCGGTGCGATCACCTGGAAAGTGACCGAGCCGATGACGGCCAGCGTCTTCACCGAATATTCGCGCCTGATGGGGCCGGCGGCCGATTCCAGTCTGGTCAAGGAGCGCGGCGACCGCGATCAGTGGACCGTTGGCGTGTCGACCACCTACCGTTTCAATTTCTCGATGTAAGTCAAAATACCGGCGCTTTGGCTTGAAATCCGCGCTTTATTCCTGCCGCGGCATCCGCTAAAAGCCACGCCATGACGAGCTTTTCGCGCCTTTTTGCGATCGCGATACGAATTACGGGCCCGGTGTTCCGGGTGGCCTGAGCGCCGCCGGAGCCGCCGGGACTTTTGCGCGCGGCCCCCTCGCGCTTTTTCCAGATCATGATAGTTCAACGCCCGAGCTATTTTGCCAACGGGCAATGCACATGGCAGACCAATGACCGACACCCCCGTGACCGATACTGCTGAAACCATCGACTATTCCAAAACGCTTTACCTGCCGCAGACCAATTTCCCGATGCGCGCCGGCCTGCCCGAGAAGGAGCCCGGCCTGGTCAGGCGCTGGCAGGACATGGAGCTTTACCGCAAGCTGCGCGATGAAGCCGCCGGTCGAGAGAAATTCGTGCTGCATGACGGCCCGCCCTACGCCAATGGCAACATCCATATCGGCCACGCCCTCAACAAGATCCTTAAGGACGTCATCAACCGCTCCTTCCAGATGCGCGGCTACGACGCCAATTACGTGCCGGGCTGGGACTGCCACGGCCTGCCGATCGAGTGGAAGATCGAGGAACAGTACCGGGCCAAGGGCAAGAACAAGGACGAGGTGCCGGTCAACGAGTTCCGAAGGGAATGCCGCGACTTCGCCGCCCACTGGATCAAGGTGCAGGGCGACGAGTTCCAGCGGCTCGGCGTCATCGGCGATTTCGACAATCCCTATACGACCATGGCCTATCACGCCGAGGCGCGGATCGCCGGCGAGCTTTTGAAATTCGCCATGTCCGGCCAGCTCTATCGCGGCTCGAAGCCGGTGATGTGGAGCGTGGTCGAGCGCACCGCGCTCGCCGAGGCCGAGGTCGAATACCAGGACTATGAGAGCGACACGATCTGGGCGAAGTTCCCGGTGGCGAGCCTTGCCCGGCCGGTCGACGCCGCCGATGCCGCGCCGGCGCTGAATGGGACGGCACTCGACCTGCTGGAGGCGCATGTCGTCATCTGGACAACGACGCCCTGGACGCTGCCCGGCAATCGCGCTGTCAGCTTTTCGCCGCGCGTCGCCTATGGCCTCTACGAAGTGACCGCGGCCGAGAACAGCTTCGGGCCGCAGCCCGGCGAGAAGCTGATCTTCGCCGACGCGCTGGCGGAGGACGCCGCTTCCAAAGCCAAGGTCACCTTGAACCGGCTTCACAACGTCTCCCCTGAACAGCTTGCAAGTCTTACGCTTTCGCATCCTTTCAGAGGACTGGGCGGCGGCTACGAGTTCCCCGTGCCGATGATCGCCGGCGAGCACGTCACCGACGATGCCGGCACCGGCTTCGTGCACACCGCGCCCAGCCACGGCCGCGAGGACTTCGATGCCTGGATGGATGCGGTGGCCGAACTCATCAAGCGCGGCGTCGACACCTCGATCCCGTTCCCGGTCGACGATGCCGGCTTCTTCACCAAGGATGCGCCGGGCTTCGGCCCGGACCGCGAGGGCGGCCCCGCGCGCGTCATCGACGACAACGGCAAGAAGGGCAACGCGAACCAGGCGGTGATCGAGGAACTGATCAAGCGCAACGCGCTGTTCGCGCGCGGCCGGCTGAAGCACAGCTATCCGCATTCCTGGCGCTCGAAGAAGCCCGTCATCTTCCGCAACACGCCGCAATGGTTCGTCTATATGGACAAGGACCTCGGCGACGGCACGACGCTGCGCAGCCGCGCGCTGCAGGCGATCGACGACACGCGCTTCGTGCCGGCGGCCGGCCAGAACCGCATCCGCGCCATGATCGAGGAGCGCCCCGACTGGGTGCTGTCGCGCCAGCGTGCCTGGGGCGTGCCGATCGCCGTCTTCGCCGATGCCGACGGCAATGTGCTGAAGGACGAGGCGGTCAACCAGCGCATCATGGACGCCTTCGAGCAGGAGGGCGCCGACGCATGGTTCGCGCCGGGCGCCAAGGAGCGCTTCCTCGGCAACCACGACGCCTCGAAATGGCACCAGGTGACGGACATCCTCGACGTCTGGTTCGATTCCGGCTCGACGCATGTCTTCACGCTGGAGGATCGGCCCGACCTCAAATGGCCGGCCGACGTCTATCTCGAAGGCTCCGACCAGCATCGCGGCTGGTTCCACTCCTCGCTGCTCGAAAGCTGCGGGACGAGGGGCAGGGCGCCTTACGAGACGGTCATCACCCATGGCTTCACCATGGACGAGGAAGGCCGCAAGATGTCGAAGTCGCTCGGCAACACGGTCGTGCCGCAGGACGTGATAAAACAGTCCGGCGCCGATATCCTGCGGCTCTGGGTGGTGACGACCGACTACTGGGAAGACCAGCGGCTCGGCAAGAACGTGCTGCAGACCAATATCGACGCCTACCGCAAGCTGAGGAACACCATTCGCTGGATGCTGGGCACGCTCGCCCATGACGATGGCGAGGACGTGCCGCTGGACAAGATGCCGGAGCTGGAGCGGCTGATGCTGCACCGGCTGTCCGAACTCGACGAGGCGGTGCGCCAGGGCTACGACGCCTTCGAGTTCAAGCGCATCACCCGCGCGCTGCTCGACTTCATGGTGGTGGAGCTTTCGGCCTTCTATTTCGACATACGCAAGGACGCGCTCTACTGCGACGCGCCGTCCAGCTTGCGCCGCAAGGCGGCAGTGCAGGTCGTGCGCCATCTCTTCGAATGCCTGGTGAAGTGGCTGGCACCGATGCTGCCTTTCACGATGGAAGAGGCCTGGCTCGACCGTCACCCCGAAGCCGCCTCGGTGCATCTCGACCAGTTCCCGGCCATTCCGGATAACTGGAGGAACGAGGCGCTGGCCGAGAAATGGCGCAAGGTCCGGCAGGTGCGCCGCGTCGTCACCGGCGCGCTTGAGATCGCGCGCGCCGATAAACTGATCGGCTCCTCGCTGGAAGCCGTGCCGGTGGTCACCATCGACGATGCGGCGCTGGAAGCAGCCATCGCCGATGTCGACATGGCCGAGATGGCGATCACCAGCGATCTGGTCATCAGCCATGGCAAGGCGCCGCAAGGCGCTTTCACGCTGGATGACGTCAAGGGCGTCGCGGTCGTCGTCGAGAAGGCCCAGGATCGCGGTCTGGTCAAATGCGCGCGCTCCTGGCGCTACACGGCCGATGTCGGGCAGGATCCGGAATTTCACGATGTCTCGGCCCGCGATGCTGCCGTGCTGCGTGAACTGAGGGCGCTCGGGCGTTTGTAGGTGCATGTCGCCCAAGAGTGCGCAGCGGTTTTGGGCTAACGATATGCACCCATGAAATAAGTGCAAAAGTGCCACGCCGGGCGGCGCAAATTCGCCCGCGCGTTGCCCTTGACAAGTGGTTGAGGTAAACACGCGAGACTCCGGCAGACAAATTGTCGCCGGATTTCCATCGCAAACGCGGGGAAGAAGGGGACCGCGCCCCTGTGGCCGGTGGCGACCGAAAGGCTTTAAAGTGGGACTTTTTGGCATGACCGAAAGAACGTTTGCGCGCGCCGCGCTGCTGGCGCCGCTTGTGGCATCGGCCATGGCCATGTCGGGCTGCGTCGGCTCTCCGACCTACGGAACCGACAAGACCGCCGCCGAGCAACTCGCCGACGACGTTTCGGGCGCCGTCGCGATCACGCCGAAGCGCCGCGATCCTATCGACTATAAGCCGCGCCCGGACCTGGTGAAGCCCGCGCCGGGACAGAAGGAAACTCTGCCGCCACCGCAGGAAAGCATCCAGACGGCGAGCGCCGACTGGCCCGAATCGCCCGAGGCGCGCCGCGCCCGCATTCGCGCCGACGCGACCGCCCACCAGAACGACCCGAACTACCAGCCGGAAGCGGTCGAGGACGTTCAGACCGACCCGGTGGCGGTGAAGAAGGCTTTGGCCGATTCTGCATCCAGCCATCCGCCGCGCTGGTCGCCGGACGATTCCAGCGCGACCCGAACCGCCGAGATCCAGCGCCGCCTCGCGGAGCAGAAGCAGGGCAATCCCAATGTCCGCAAGTATTTGAGCGAGCCGCCGCTTGCCTATCGTCAGGCCGCCGACACCGCGCCGCAAAACGAGCTCGGCGAGGACGAGTACAAGAAGGAGCGCCGGCTCAAGGCGCAGGCGGAAGGCAAGAAGGGCGGCGGCTGGTTTGACTGGCTGGGGCTGTAAGTAGCGAATAGCGAATAGCGAATAGCGAATAGCGAATAGCGAATAGCGAATAGGTCTCTGTTGCTCACTACTCACGACCTGCTTCTTTGCTACTCACTGCTTGCGTCAATTATTCACCATTCACTGCCATTCCGCCTCTCGCGAAAGAACTCCTTCAGGATGAGGGCCGCTTCGCTTTCGCCCAAGCCGGAATAGACGTCCGGCGCGTGGTGGCAGGTGGGCGAGGCGAAGAAGCGCACGCCGTTGACCACCGCGCCGCCCTTCTCGTCGGCCGCGCCGAAATAGAGCCGGCGGAGTCTCGCGAACGAAATGGCGCCGGCGCACATGGCGCAGGGCTCGAGCGTCACATAGAGATCGTGACCGGTAAGCCGCTCGCTGGCGAGTTGCCGGCAGGCTTCGCGGATCGCCAGCATTTCGGCATGCGCAGTCGGATCGGCCAGCTCGCGCGTGCGGTTGCCGGCCTTGGCTACGACAATGTTGCCGTTGGCGATCACCGCGCCGACCGGCACTTCGCCCCGGCTTGCGGCCGCTTCGGCTTCCTTGAGCGCCAAAGCCATGAAATCCGGCCGCTTCACGCGCTTTGCATTCCGATTACTCCTCGCCACCCGACGGTGATCCTGTTATCTAGCGCGTGACCCTGAAAACCGGAATCGGTTTTTGCCGCGCTGCTGCATGCGCAAATCAAGATGACACTGCCTGCATAACGCGTCCGACCGGGCGCGTACGCCGCGGCAGTCCAAGAAGAGCAAGATCCATATGGACGACGACAAGAAATCATCACGCAAAGGGCCGGGCAAAGGCGGATCGAAACCGACGCCGCGCGGCGACAAGCCGTTCCGCCAGGGAGCGCGTTCGCAGGGCAAGCCCTTCGAGAAGCGCGGTGGCGCGCGCAAGCCTTACACGCAGCGTGACGACAGGCCGATGGCCGCCGATGGCGAGCGCCCCGCGCGCGATTTCAAGCGCAGCTACAAGCCGCGCGCCGTCGAGGGCGCGGAACGCGGAGAACGACCGTTCCGCAAAGGACCGCGCCCCGAGGGAAAGCCGTTCGAAAAACGCGATGGCGCCCGCAAGCCCTATACGCCACGTGGCGATCGGCCAGCGGCCGCGGAAGGCGAGCGCCGCGATTTCAAACGCAGCTACAAGCCTCGTGACGGGGGCGAAGGTGGAGAGCGTGGCGAACGACCGCTCCGCAAAGGTCCGCCGCGCGACGGCAAACCCTTCGACAAGCGCGAAGGCCGCAAGCCCTACACGCCGCGCGGCGACCGGCCGATGGCCGCCGAAGGCGAACGCGCCGAACGGCGCTTCGATCGCCCCAAGCGCGAGTTCGGCGATCGGCCCAAGCGGGATTTCGGCGGTTGGCCCAAGCGCGACTTGGCCGACCGGCCGCAGCGCGAAGACGGAGGCGACTTCGCGCAGCGCCCGAAGCGGGATTTCGCCGATCGAGCGCCGCGCGACAGCGCCGCGAGAAAGCCGGAAGGCGGCTTCAAGCCGCGCCCGCGGCCCTCAGAAGCAGCGCCGGAGGCCGGCGAGCGCATCGCCAAGCGGCTGGCGCGCGCCGGCATCGCCTCGCGCCGCGACGCCGAGGAACTCATCGCCGCCGGCCGCGTCAAGGTCAACGGCAAGGTGCTGTCGTCGCCGGCCTTCAACGTCATGCCCGACGACGTCATCCATCTCGACGGCACGGAGATCCCGCCGATCGAGCGCACAAGGCTGTTCCTGTTCCACAAGCCGGCAGGCGTGGTCACCACCAACCGCGATCCGGAAGGCCGCAAGACCGTCTTCGACGTGCTGCCGGCCGATCTGCCGCGGCTGATGACCGTCGGCCGCCTCGACATCAACACCGAAGGGCTGCTGCTGCTGACCAATGACGGCGGGCTGTCGCGGGTGCTCGAACTGCCGGCCACCGGCTGGCTGCGGCGCTATCGCGTGCGCGTCCACGGCAAGGTCGAGGAGAGCAAGCTCACCGCCCTGCGTGACGGCATTGCCGTCGACGGCGTGTTCTACGGCTCGGTCGAGGCCTCGCTCGACCGCGAGCAGGGCAGCAATGCCTGGCTGACGATCGGCCTGCGCGAGGGCAAGAACCGCGAGGTCAAGAACATCCTCGGCGCGTTGGGGCTGGAGGTGACGCGGCTGATCCGCATCTCCTACGGGCCGTTCCAGCTCAACGAGCTGCCCGAGGGCCACGTGCTGGAAATAAAGGGCCGCACGCTGCGCGAGCAGCTCGGCGAGCGGCTGGTTGAAGAGTCCGGCGCCAATTTCGACGCCGAGATCCAAAAACCGTTCTCCAACAAGCCGGTGCGACGCAGCGAGCCGCGCCGCGATGAGGACGAGCGGCCGAAATTCACGCGCGAGGGCGACCGCCGGCCGATCGGCGAGGGCGGGCTGATCAAGGCCCGCAAGCGCCGTGAGGGCAGCCGCGACGAGGCGCTGAGCAAGCTTTCGACGAAGCCCGAGCGAGCCTTCGGCGAACGCGGTCCCCAGTCTCGCTTCGACAAGTCTGGCTTCGACAAATCCGAGCGCGGCTTCGGCAAGTCCGAGCGCGGCTTCGGCGGCAAGGCCGGCAAGAAAGGCGAACCGCGGCCGATCGAACCGCCCGGCCAGCGCAAGGCCAATGTCTGGATGGCGCCGGGCGCGCGTCCCATCGGCAAGGGCAGGGCGGAGGCCGACGCCGCGAAGGCCGCGGAAGCGAAGGCGCGGAAGGCGTCGTTCAGGCCGGGCGGCAAGGGCACGCCGTTCGGCAAGCCAAGAGACGATCGGCCGGAGGGAAGCGGCGGCGACAGGCCGCGCGGTCCGAAGGGGCCGAGGGGTGGCAATGCGGATCGTCGGCGGTGAGTTTCGCGGGCGTCCGCTGGCGACGCCGCGTTCCAATGCCATCCGTCCGACCACCGATCGCACCCGCGAGGCGGTGTTCAACGTGCTTGCGCATCGCTATGCCGAAAAGCTCGAAGGCGGCCGTGTGCTCGATCTCTTCGCCGGCACCGGCGCGCTCGGGCTGGAGGCGCTGTCGCGCGGCGCCCCCTATTGCGTCTTCATCGAGGAATCGGCGGAAGGGCGCGGGCTGATCCGCGACAATGTCGAGGCCTTCGGGCTCACCGGGCGGACCAAAATCTTCCGCCGCGACGCGACCCATTTGGGCGAAGCCGGCACGCTGTCGCCCTTCGGCCTGGTCTTTGCCGACCCGCCCTATGGCAAGGGCCTCGGCGAGCGCGCGCTGCGCTCGGCAAAAGCCGGCGGCTGGCTCCTGCCCGGCGCGCTCTGCGTGGTCGAGGAGGCGGCGTCCGCGCCGTTCGAACCGGGCGCCGGTTTTTCCGTGGTGGACGAGCGCGGCTATGGCGACACGGTGATCCGGTTTGTCGAGGTGGGGTGAGGGGCACGTCCCTTCTCCCGCAAGGGAAAAGGAAATGACGCACGCGCCTCGAAAATGACGAACAAATCACTTTGCCTCGCCATGGAACCTTTTCTATCGTCGCGCGACCGAAACCGGAGCATTTGATGACATTGAACACCAGAGGCCTGCGCGCAGCATTCCTTGCCGGCGCGCTGGCGTTCGCGGCGCAGGCTCCGGCACGCGCCGCCGACGAAGCCGCGGTCAAGGATTTCCTGCTCGAGAACGGCCTGGAAGTCGTCGTCATTCCGGACCATCGCGCCCCGATCGTCACTCATATGGTATGGTACAAGATCGGCAGCGCCGACGAGCCGCCCGGCAAATCCGGCATCGCGCATTTCTTTGAGCATCTGATGTTCAAGGCTACGAGCAACCACGCAGCCGGCGAGTTCGACCGCGCCGTGGCCGACATCGGCGGCTCGAACAACGCCTTCACCTCCTACGACTACACCGCCTTCCATGAGACGGTGCCGCCTTCGGCGCTCGAGGAGATGATGGGGTTCGAGGCCGACCGCATGCGCAACCTCGTCCTCACCGACGATGTCATCAAGACCGAGCGCGACGTTATCCTGGAAGAGCGCCGCTCGCGCATCGACAACGATCCGCAGGCAGTGCTGGACGAGGAGGTCGACGCGACGCTCTGGCAGAACCAGCCCTACCGCATTCCGGTGATCGGCTGGATGCAGGAGATGGAGCAATTGAACCGCGAGGATGCCAAGGCGTTCTACGACACCTTCTACCGGCCGAACAACGCCGTGGTGATCGTCGCCGGCGACGTCGATCCGGACGCGGTGAAGGCAATGGCCGAAAGGACTTACGGAAAGGTGGCGCGCGGGCCGGACCTGCGGCCGCGCATCCGCCCGGTCGAGCCGGAGCAGAACACCAAGCGCACCGTGACGCTGACCGATGCGCGCGTCTCGGTGCCGAGCTTTTCCACGCAATGGGTGGTGCCGTCCTATCACACCGCCAAGCCCGGCGAGGCGGAGGCGCTCGATCTCCTGGCCGAAATCCTGGGCGGCGACAACCGCAGCCGCCTCTACCAGCAGCTGGTGGTGAAGCAGGGCATCGCCTCCGGGACCGGCGCGTTCTTTCAGGGCACCATGCTCGACGCCACCAACTTCACCGTCTATGGCTCGCCGCGCGGCGACGCCAAGCTTTCCGATGTCGAAGCGGCGGTCGATGCCGAGGTCGCGCGCATTGCCAAGGACGGCGTGACCGGTGACGAGCTGGAGCGGGCCAAGACCCGCTATGTCCGTTCGATGGTCTTTGCTCGCGACAAGCAGGACGACATGGCCAATATGTACGGCTCGACGCTCGCCACCGGCGGCAACGTGAAGGATGTCGAGGAATGGCCCGACCGCATCCGCAAGGTCACTGCCGCAGAGGTCAAGGCCGCGGCCGCCCGCTACCTGGTGCTCGACCGCTCGACGACCGGCTATCTCCTGCCGCAACAACAGGCGGGGAATTGATGATGAGCATGGAACGTGGACGAATGGGCGCTTCTTCCCTTCTCCCCTTGTGGGGTCCGAGGGACGGGGCGAGACCCGTGGCTCGCCCCCGGGCGGTGGACGCGAAGCGGCCGGATGAGGGGCGCCCCAGCTGGGCGATATGCTCCTCCGTCTCGGCGCTGTGCGCCGATCCACCTTCTCCCACAAAGGGAGAAGGTGGGGTCTACCGTATCGTCGCAACCCTCTGCTTTGCCCTATTCTTCCTGCTCTTGCCGGCGCTGGCCGCCCACGCGGAGATGAACATCCAGGAGGTGAAGTCGAAGAAAGGCATCACCGCCTGGCTGGTGGAAGACCATTCGATCCCGCTGGTTGCCATCCGCTTCGTCTTCGACGGCGGCACCGCGCAGGACCCTGCCGGCAAGGAAGGTCTGGTCAATCTGATGAGCGGCCTGTTCGACGAGGGCGCCGGCGACCTCGACAGCGAGGCCTTCCAGTCGAAGCTGGACGACGCCGGCGCCGAGATGAGTTTTCAGGCTGCACGCGACGGCCTTTATGGCTCGATGCGCATGCTGTCCGATCAAAAGGACGAGGCGTTCGGCCTGCTGAAGCTGGCGGTGAACAGCCCGCGCTTCGACCAGGCGCCGATCGACCGCATCCGCGCCCAGATGCTTTCGGGCATTCTCGCCAATGAGCGCGACCCCAACACGATCGCCCAGCAGCGCTGGCTGCGCGCGATCTATGGCAAGCATCCCTATGCGCGGCCGGATGAGGGGACGAAGGAGAGCCTGGCCACCATAACGGCCGCCGACCTCAAGACCTTTCGCAAAGCGAGTTTCGCGCGCGCCGGCCTGCATGTGGCGGTGGTGGGCGACATCGACGCCGCCACGCTCTCCGGCAAGCTGGACGAGGTGTTCGGCGACCTGCCGCAGACGCAGACGCTGGCCCAGGTGGCGGACGTGTCGCTGAAGCTCGGCCAGCAGCTGGAAGTGAACTACGATCTGCCGCAGACCTCGCTGCAGCTTGCCTGGCCCGGCGTCAAACGGAGCGATCCCGATTTTTACGCGGCCGTGCTGATGAACGAGATCCTCGGCGGCTCGACTTTCACGTCGCGGCTTTACGAGGAGGTGCGCGAGAAGCGCGGCCTTGCCTATAGCGTCAGCTCCGATCTCGTCGATCACGAGCATTCCAACGCGCTGCTGGTCACGACGGCGACGCGTTCCGACCGCGCCGCCGAGACGCTCGCCATTGTGCGTCAGGTGGTGAAGGAGATGGCCGAGAACGGCCCGACCGAGGAGGAGCTCGCGGCGACCAAGAAATACATGATCGGCGCCTACGCCATCAACAATCTCGACTCCTCCAGTTCCATTGCCGCGACGCTGGTCGAGCTGCAGCTCGACGATCTCGGCATCGACTACATCAGGCGCCGCGCCGCGCTGATCAATGCGGTGACGCTTGCAGACGTCAAGGCGGCGGCAAGGAAGCTTCTGTCGGCCGACCCGGCGATAATGGTGATCGGACCGCCGCTGGTGCAGGTGGCGGGAGCCCGCAAGGGATGAGCCCGACCTTCGCGGTTGCCTTCGGCGGCGGCGGCGCGCGGGGGCTGGCGCATATCCACGCCATCGAGGCGTTGGACGAGCTCGGGATAAAACCGGTTGCGATCGCCGGCTCCTCGATCGGCGCCATCATGGGCGCCGGCATGGCCGCCGGCATGCGAGGGGCGGAGATCCACGAGTACAGCCGCTTGATCCTCGGCAGCCGCGCTGAGGTGGCCGCGCGCATGTGGCGCTCGCGGCCCGGCACGATCGCGGAAGCCATGCAGGGCGGCATCCGCGTCGGCCAGTTCAATATCGAGCGCATCCTGAAGGCCTTCCTGCCTGACGCCATTCCGGCGACCTTCGAAGAGCTGAAGATTCCGCTCAAGGTGACGGCGACCGACTATTTCGGCCACAAGCTCGCGGTGTTCTCGCAGGGCGATTTGCAATCGGCGCTGGCGGCCTCGGCCGCCATTCCGGCGGTGTTCCGCCCGGTGATGCGCGACGACCGATTGCTGATCGATGGCGGCATCTACAACCCGGTGCCCTTCGACCTGGTCGAGAAGGATGCCGACATCATCATCGCCATCGACGTGGTCGGGGCGCCGAGCGACGTCGAACGCAAGCATCCGACCACGGTCGACCTCATGTATGGCGCCACGCAGCTGATGATGCAGTCGATCATCGCCAACAAGCTGCGGCAGCACCCGCCGAATATTCTTATCCGTCCGGCCGTCTCGAAATACCGCGTGCTCGATTTCCTGAAGATCGAGACGCTGATGGCCGACACCGTCGAGATCAAGGACGAGCTGAAACGCGCCGTCGAGAAGGCGGTCGCCGAGCGCGGCGGCAAGCTAGGCAAGGCCGTGTGAGAGGTGGGACAGGCCTGATCCGCTACGTGGAAGGACCGAGTTCTATTTGCCTGTGCGATGCAGTTTATCCATGTCTGCGTACAAGTACGCATTTTGTCATTAACTCTTCTTCGAATTCGACATTGACGCGCGCTGCGGTAGAGTTAATAATATCCTAATATATAGGGTAGCGCGAATAATCTCCCGACCGGCAACAACGAGTTTCGGCGCTACTGGGGTAGGGGAAAAGCAACGCGGCGATCATCGCCGTCGTAGCCATCACCATCGAGCCACCACCTGTCTGTGAACCGCCTTGGGCTGGCCGTTCACGGCCGGACCGTCGGGTTGCGCCTGGTTGCATGGCACTCTGATCCTTTCCTCTCCCCGTCAGACTGGGCGCCGATTCGTCGGCATGGGGTAGTCAGCCGTCTCGGACGGCCAACGAGCAGGCGCGGAGCGCGTCTGCCAGGGGGATGAAAGATGGCCACTCAGGTTGCCGACGCAGGCGGGACGACCGTTTCCTTCTCTAACACGCCGCAAGCTAAGGATGACGCTTTCATCTTCGCTGAAGATTCGACCGGCATTCTGATTCTGAATGTACTGGCCAATGACCTGGGAGGCGCGGCCAAGCAGCTCTATTCCGTCGACAACTCAATCAGTCTTTCGACAGCTACGAAAATACCTGCGCCGTCGGACTTGCTGGTGCGCGACACCACATATTCCAGTTCCAACGACAGCGCTGGACTTGCCGGAACCACCGACACGAGTTTGCTCGGAGCGCGCATCTGGATCGCTAGCGATGGCACAATTCACTACAACACTGCGGATATCAACACGCTGTTGCAGTCGCTTGCTCAGGGACAGGTGCTTACCGACAAACTGACTTACGCCATTCAGCTCGGCAACGGCACGCTGAGCTGGGCCACGACCACTATTCAATTCACCGGCACCAACGACAAGCCGGTGATTGGCGCCGCCACGCTGGTCGGCGCCGTCATCGAGGACGCCCATACGCCCACCGAGACCGCGACCGGCACCATCGCTTTCAGCGATGTCGACCTTACTGACGTGCACCTGGTATCGGCGGCGTTTAAGGGCACAGACTATAGTGGCCAGCTCGGTTCGCTTGCCGCGGTCAAGACGACCGACACCACCGGGACCGGCTCGGGCGGCCTGATCACCTGGACGTTCATAGCGGCTGATTCGGCCCTCGACAAGCTTGCGGCCGGCCAGGTCGTGCACGAGACCTATACTGTCACGCTCGACGACCAGCATGGGGGCGTCATCACCCGCGATGTCGTCATTACCATCACCGGCACCAATGACGATCCGACGATCACGGTTGCCGGCACCGATGCGGCGGGTTCGGTGACGGAGGATGCGGCCGCTCCGACGCTGTCGGACAGCGGCACCATCGCCTTCAACGATGTCGACCTGATCGACGTGCACACGACCAGTGTGGCGCCGGA
>NZ_JARTVP010000004.1:17568-269882 GCF_029625865.1 Mesorhizobium sp. WSM4887 | reverse complement strand
GACGACGGCCATGGCGGCACGGTCGACCAGGTGGTCACGGTGACGGTCACCGGCACCAATGACGATCCGACGATCACTGCGACGGCGACTGGGTCAGTCACGGAAGACAGCCCGGCGGGCGCTACCGAGACCAGTTCGGGCACGATCAGCTTCGCTGACGTAGATCTGACAGACAGCCACAGCGTGACTGCGAGTTTCCTGTCTTCGACCAATGCGGGCGGCCTCCAGCTCGGCTCGCTTATTGCGACGAAGACTTTGGACACGTCTGGCGGCACCGGCGGGACCGGCGCCTGGAATTACAGTGTAAACAACTCCGCGATCCAGTTCCTGGCGGCCGGTCAGACGATCCAGGAAACCTACCAGGTCACAGTTACCGACAATCATGGCGGTTCGACCAGCCAGAACGTCGTCGTCACCATCACTGGCACCAATGATGCGCCGGTCATAGATCTGAACGGCGGCTCGGCGGGGACATCGACAAGCATCAACTACACTGCCGGGTCGGCGGCCACGGCCATCGCTCCAACTGCGACGATCACAGACATCGATTCCACCAATTTTGGCGGCGGCTCGTTGACCGTGGGCTTTACAGCCAATGGCACGTCGGCCGATCAGTTGACCATCCAGAACCAGGGTGCCGGCGTCGGCCAGATCGGTGTCAGTGGCAGCAACGTCACCTACGGCGGCCTTGTTATCGGAACGTTTACCGGAGGCACGAACGGGTCGAACCTCGTCATCACGTTCAACGCCAGCGCCACGCAAGCGGCCGCGGCGGCCCTGGCCGACCATATCCTTTATTCCAACTTGACCAGCCCTACCATTGCCAAGACGGTGACCTATACATTGGTGGATGGGGACGGCACGGCCATTGGGGGTACTGACACCAGCAGCGCCACGGCGACGATCAGCGTAACGGCGAGTGCTCCCGCCATAACGCAGATCACCGGGGTTCAAGGAAACAATAACGCGCCGAGCACGCTGATCATTCAGTTCAGCGAATCCGGAATGAACCATTCATTCTTCGATGCGTCGAAGCTGACCTTGACCAACGGTGTGACGCTCGTATCGACCACCGGTACGTGGGGCACCACAACCGATGGCAGCGGCAATACGGTCGATACGTTTACCTTGCAGGTCAATAAGCCCAACAACGGCACGAGCTATACGGCAACATTCGCCAATGGAGCTTTCAAGGATGGCGACGGCCATCTCAGCACCGGCGCATCTCAAACCGGCCTCAAGCCCGCCGGCACCGCCGGCGAGCCGATCAATCTTGCGCTGACCGACCCGTCGGACGGTCAGGCCGTCACCGTCACGGTGAAGGATCTGCCTTACGGCTGGACCATCGACGGGGCCACGCAGAATGCCGACGGCTCCTGGACGGTGCAGTCCTCCGCCGTGCACGAGCTGACGGTAACAACGCCTGCCGATTTCGTGGGCGCGGCGGTGCTCGACGTCCAGATGACCTGGACCAATGCCGACGGCACCACGGGCAGCGTGTTCATCGCCGACAACGTCGAGGCCTACGCGCCAGGTTCGCCGATCTTTGCCTGGTCGGGCGACGACGTGCTCACCGGCTCGAGCGGCAACGATCTCTTCGTCTTCTCGCAGCCGATCGGCAACGATACCGTGCACAGCTTCGATGCTGCCGCCGACCAGATCGACCTCATCGGCTACTCCGGCTTCCAGACCTTCGCCGACGTCCAGGCGCATACCGCGGACAACGCCAGCGGCAATGCGGTGATCACGCTCGCCGACGGCCAGTCGATCACGCTGGAAGGCGTGCACTCCTCCGCGCTCGGCGCCGGCAATTTTGCCTTCGACCAGACACCGGTAGTGAACAACGCCGGCACCATGACGATTGGCGACGGCGCCCTGCTGCCGCTGAGCGGCACGGTCAACAACAGCGGCATCATTGCGCTGAACTCGACCGGCGCCGAGACCCTGCTGCAGATCATCCAGCATGGCGTGACCCTTGAGGGCGGCGGGCAGGTCGTCCTGTCCGACAGCGCGGCCAACGTCATCTCCGGCACCGGCCCGGACGTTACGCTCGTCAATGTCGACAACACGATCTCGGGTGCCGGCCAACTGGGCGATGGCATGCTCGGCCTCGACAACAGGGGCATCATCATCGCCTCTGGCAGCAATCCCCTGGTCATCGACACCGGCGGCAGCGTCGTCACCAACTCCGGCACGCTGGAAGCGACCGGTTCAGGCGGCCTGGTCGTCGCCGGCGGGCTGGCGAATTCCGGCATGCTGTCGGCCAATGGCGGCAACATCGTCATCCACGGCGAAGTCACCGGCGACGGCGATGCCACGATCGGCAACCTGTCGAAGCTGGAATTCGGCGCAGCCTCGTCGACGGATGTCACCTTTGCGCAGAATGCGGCCGGCACGCTGGAGCTCGACGACTCCTTCGACTACAGCGGACGGATCGGCGGCATCACCAACGACGACAAGCTGGACCTCAATGACATCCTATTCGGTGCCGGAACGACCGTCGCCTATCAGGCGAGCCAGGATGGCAGTGGCGGCACGTTGACGGTCTCGGACGGCGCACACAATGCCACGCTGCATTTGCTCGGCACCTACGATGCCAACGGCTTCAAACTCGCCGATGACGGCGAGGGCCATACGGTCGTGACATACAATCCGGCGGAGTTCACGCTGACGGGCATCGGCAGCGGATCGAGCGAGCTGGTGTGAACCGACAGGCGGGCCGCCGGCAGCGGCGGCTCGCCCCTCTGAAAACTCGGCCTGAGGTGTATCGAGTGGGGTTTTGGAATTGAACGGCAAGCCTAAAATCGTCAGGGAAGCGCTTGGCGCCTGCCGCCGCTATTTCCTGTTTGCGGCGGTGTTCAGCCTGGCCATCAACCTGCTTTACCTCGCATCGCCGCTCTACATGCTGCAGATCTACGACCGGGTGGTCACCAGCGGCAGCGAGACGACGCTGGTGATGCTGACGCTGGTGCTGCTTGCGGCATTCCTGGCGCTCGCCGGTCTGGACCTCGTGCGCGCCGCGATCCTGACGCGCGCCAGCGCGCGGCTCGACCGGCTGCTTTCGGCCAGGATCCTGGCGGCTTCCGTCGAGACCCCGTCGCAGGGTGCCTCGCCAAGCCAGCCGATCCGCGATTTCGACACCTTCCGGCAGGTGATCACCGGCAGCGGTATCCATGCCCTGTTCGACCTGCCCTGGTCGCCGATCTATATCGGCATCATCTTCCTCCTGCATCCCTGGCTCGGCTTCTTCGCGTTGGGCTCCTCGCTGCTTCTCATCGCCATGGCGGTGCTCAACGAATATATCGTGCGGGCGCCGCTGAAGCAGGCCAACGACCTTGCCACGGCCAACTACAATTTCACCGAAATGAGCCTCAGGAACGCGGAAGTCATCCGCGCCATGGGCATGATCGACGGCCTCGTCCGGCGCTGGGGGCGCGATCGCGGCCTGGCGCTCGGCCAGCAGGGGCGGGCGAGCGACCGGGCAGCGGTCATGTCCGGGTTGATCCGCTTCCTGCGCCTCACCATGCAGTCGCTTATCCTCGGCCTCGGCGCCTATCTGGTGATCGAGCGGCAGATCACCGGCGGCTCGATGTTTGCGGCCAGCCTGCTGCTGGGCAGGGGGCTGCAGCCGGTCGAGCAGATCGTCGGCCTCTGGCGCAGCCTGATCCTGGCGCGGGCCGCCCTTGGCAGGGTCGAGAGGCTGCTGGACGGCGGCGCGCAGGGCGAACGCTCGTTCAACCTGCCGAAGCCCTCCGGCAAGGTCGCCGTCGAGCAGTTGAGCTTCGCCATTCCCAGCCTGCAGAAGGTGCTGCTGCGCGATGTGTCGTTCCGGCTCGAAGCAGGCGAGGCGCTCGGCATCGTCGGCCCTTCCGGCGCCGGCAAGTCGACGCTGGCGCGTCACCTAGCCGGCATCATGCAGCCGAGCCGCGGCACGGTCAGGCTCGATGGCGCCGACATGACGCAGTGGGGAAGGGAGGCGCTCGGCGACCATATCGGCTACCTGCCGCAGGACATCGAGCTGTTTTCAGATACGGTGGCCGCCAATATCGGCCGCTTCAAGACCGATGTCGACCGCGAGGTGATCGAGGCGGCACGGCTCGCCGGCGTGCATGAGATGATTATCCGGCTGCCGCAAGGCTACGAGACGCAGATCGGCGAGGGCGGGGCGGTGCTGTCCGGCGGCTACCGGCAGCGCATCGCGCTTGCCCGCGCCGTCTTCGGCCTGCCGAACCTCATCGTGCTCGACGAGCCGAGCTCCAATCTCGATGCCGACGGCGATCGCGCCCTGGCCGAATGCGCGCTGGAGCTGAAGCGTCGCGGCAGCACGGTGATAATCGTCTCGCACCGGCCCTCGACTTTGGCCAATGTCGACAAGATCCTGCTCTTGCGGGATGGCGCGGTCGAAGCCTTCGGCATGAGAAACGAGATCGTGGCGCTGCTCAACCAGCGCGCGGCACCGATCACGGTGGCGGCCCAATGACCGATATCGCCGCTACCTATCGCAACCTCGCCGGCACCGAAGATGCGGGCGCCAATGCGGACTCGATCCGGGCACCGGTGTGGATCGGCCTGCTCATCATCGCCGCCTTCTTCGGCGTGTTCGGCGGCTGGGCCGCGGTCGCGCCGCTCAATGGCGCGGTGCTTGCCGATGCGGTGGTGAAGGTCGAAGGCAACCGCAAGAGCGTCCAGCATTTCGATGGCGGCACGGTGAAGGAAATCCGGGTCAAGGATGGCGACATCGTCAAGGCCGGCGATGTGCTGGTGCTGCTCGACGATACCCGCGCCCGGTCGGAATTCAACCTCTATTCCCAGCAATATGCGCTGCTGCGCGCCACCGATGCCCGCATCCGCGCCGAGCTGGACGGCCATGAGGCGGTTGCCTTCCCGAACGACATCACCGCCGAGCACCAGGCCTATCTGCAGGACGCCATGGCCAACCAGATTGCCGACCTCGAGAGCCAGCGCGCCTCGATGGCCGGCGCCAGGCAGATCCTGCAGAAGCGCATCGCCGAGCTCGACGAGCAGATCGATGGCAAGCAGGCGCGCGTCGAATCCTTTCGCGCGCAGCTCAAGTCGACGATCGACGAAAAGGCAAGCCTCAACAAGCTGCTGAAGGCGGGACTGACGACGAAGCCGCGTATCCTGGAGCTCGACCGCTCGGCCTCCGATCTGCAGGGCCTGATCGACCAGGCGCTCGGCGAGATCGCCGGAAATCGCCAGAGCAAGGCCGAACTCGAAAGCCAGATCGCGCAGCTCACCAACGAGCGTCGCGCAAAACTTTCGGCCATGCTGATCGACACCCAGTCGAACCTTGCCGATCTGGTGCCGAAGATGTTTGCCGCACAGGCCACGGTGGACCGCGCCGAAGTGCGCGCGCCCTATGACGGCCAGGTGATGGACTTGACCGTCTTTTCGACCGGCGCGATCGTCGCGCCCGGCCAGACCATTTTGGATATCGTGCCGACCAGGAATTCGCTGATCGTTCAAGCGCAGGTCAAGGTCGAGGACATATCCAGCCTGCGCGCCGATATGACTGCCGAGGTCCGCTTCACCTCGTACAAGCAGCGCACGACGCCGGTCATCCACGGCCGCGTCACCCGCGTCTCGGCGGATCGCGTCACCGATGCCAAGACCGGCTTTCCCTATTACGTTGCCGACGTGGCGGTGAATCAGCAGGAACTCGCCGCCGCGCCGCAGATCCAGCTCTATCCCGGCATGCCGGCGCAGGTCATGATCGTCACCGAGGAACGCACCGCGCTGGACTACATTCTGGGGCCGCTGACCACGTCGCTGCATACGGCCTTCCGGCAGAAGTGAGGGAACTGCCCGTCAAGGGGTAGCGCAAGCATTGGACGGCTGCAGTCCAAGCATTGCGGCGGTGCCGGCGGTCGATTCCCATTTCCCCACTAGCCCTACCTTGGCTGCTCAGCATAATCTCGCGCCCGTTTCCAACCCCTGAGTCCGCATGAGCAATCTCCTCTTCACCCGCGTTCCTTTCAACCCGGTCTCGCTCGGGCTTGTCTGCAACTTCATCGCTCACTATCCGCCATTCGACGGCTATGAATTCGGCCAGATGGTGAAGTCGCTTCGTTACCAGCTCGAGCAGCAGACGCATCTGATCGCCGCCATCGGGGATGCCATCGTCGCCTATGTCGGCTGGATCGTGACCAGTCGCGAGGTTGCCGAGGCGTGGGTGGCGAACAATGGTCCGCTCAATCCCTATCCCGGCGGCCCTGCCGTCGCTGTGACGGTACTGGCGACGCGCTCGTCCTCGCACATCCTGCCGCTGATCAAGGAGGCCAAGCTGCTCAATCTCGACAAATCGGTCTATTGGAAGCGCGATTTCATAGATGCCCGCGGCGCCATGAAACGCGCTGTGCGCAAGCGGGACGCGTGATGGCGCATCCAGTATCCATCGAGGCGCTGACCCAGGAGATCCTCATCCGCCTCGACGACCGCTATGCGTCGATGTTCGTGCGTATCTGGCAGCCGGCGGGCGCGCCGCGCGGAACCGTGTTCTGTTTGCACGGCTTTACCGGCAACGGCGCCGATTTCGACTACCTGGCAGCCCTCCTTTGCCGCAACGGTTATCTGGTGATCTGCCCTGACTTGCTCGGGCGAGGCCGCAGCGCCTATCTGGGTTCGGGTTACGACATCAATGTCTACTACAATTGCCTGCGCGCGCTCGGTCAATTTGCCGGCAAGGAAAACCACTTCATCGGCTCCTCCTGGGGCGGCACGATCCTTTTGCTGTTTCTCTACATGACCCGCTCGCGGGCGACCAAGGTGGTGCTCAACGACGTTCCCATGCTTGGCGGAGCCAATGTCGACCGTATACGCGCCGAGATCATCCGCGACAGCGAAGCGAAGTTCGCCACTCGCGCCGAGGCCGAGGCGTATGTGCGCTCGACTCGCTCCTTCATGGGGCCGGTCGAGGAAGCCGTGTTTTCGCGCTATGTCGCCAACAAGGTCATTTCCGGCCCCGACGGTTTCCGCCTGGCCTATGACCCCGCCACGACCGGGAGCTTCTGTTCCATGGCCGGGCGCGACTACGATCTGTTTCAGATTGTCGCCAAGGTGCAGGCGCGGTTCCTCCTTATGTACGGCCGCGACAGCAATTTCATCGACAGGGAGGCCATCGAGCGCACGCGGCTTGTTCGTCCGGACCTGTGGGTGGCCGACAATGTCGATGCAGGCCACCCGCCCTCGCTGATGACTCTCGACCAGGCGCTGCTCATTCTCGGTTTCCTTACCGCCGCGTGACGGGCATCGAACCGATCTTTGATTTAAGTCGTTGACGTCACCCCGACCCTTGCGCCTCGATCATCTCGATCCTGCACCAGCGCCGGCCTTGGCGAGTGATCGAGCACACGCCCAGTCCCCGTTCGGTCCTTGGTTCGCTGAGGCTGACCAGTTCGATGCTTGCGGCACGCGGCGGTTCGAGATGCAGCGCCCTTAGCACGAAGCGCCGGCCTGTGGCGGCCTGGTACCGGTTGAACACCACTGCAAGGATTTCAGCGTTGCTGCGCCGGCCAAGCACGAGGTAGCGATGGTAGGCGGCACTCCCGGGCAAGGCGATGTGAGGGGCGAGCCGAGGCTCCTTGCCGGACAGCCCCTCAGCCTTGTCGAGGTTGACGATGTAAAGGTCGAGCGGCGCGCCCTTGGTCGGCACAAGCGAGACCGCCACGGCTGTGTCGTGATCGCGTCGGAAGCTGATTGCCGCACGGTGGGCGATCGGCCGCAGGAACTTCAGGTCGAGCCGGGTGAAATCCGGGCAGCGGCGTTCGATCAGAGCCACGACGTCCAGCCCGCGCACGTAGCGGCGGCCACCCACATGTGGGAAAGAGAGCCGCTCGCCCTCGATGAGCGGACGGGTCCGGGAGGCCTGGTTCATCGCCGGGCAACGGCGACCGAGGAGCCGGCCGCCGGCCGCAACGCCAGCCCATAGTCGAAGCGGATCACATCGTCCGCCCGGTTGAAGGTGAACTGGCGCACTATCGCTCGCACCGCCTCCCTGACCTCCAGCCGACCGAGGCGTGCGCCGCCGCACATGCGTGGCCCAGTGAGAAAAGGGATGAAGGCGCGACGGTCATACGTATCCTCGATGAATTCCTTGCGGCTGGCATCGAAGGACTTCGAAGCGACCCAGAAAGCGGGATGCTGGTGCACGCCCACCACGGAGAGCAGAATGAGCTGCCCGGCCCGCAGCTGCCTGCCGTCCAGTGACGTCTCCGCCCCCACCTCCCGGACCAGGAAGGGGATCGGAGGTAAGTAGCGCATCGTCTCGTTGACGATGCAGTCGGTATAGGGCGTGTCCGGCTTGCCCGTATCGATCTCGTCCTGAATCCGCTGCTGCACCTTCTCGTTGGCGCCCAACCGATCGATCACCCACAGCACCGTGGCGACGGTGGTCTCCACGCCGGCAAAGACATTCATGACGAACTCTTCGACGGGCGAGAAACCCCGGACAGCCTTGGCCTTCTCAGCGAAGCGCGCCATCTCCGCCGCAGCGCCTGGCTCGGCGGCGAGCTGGGCGGCAAAATCGGCGACCACGTGGCGGGCGTCGTACACGGCCCCGTCACGCTCGGAAATCGTAGGCGCTACCCAGGAAAAATATTGTAGCCGGCGGAGCACTTCGCGGACCCGGTCGATCAGCGTGAGCGTCTGCTCGATGTCCCCGACCAGGCCGAAGGCGCGATAGAAGATGGTGAGAGAGGCCGAAAACAGTGCCTTCTGGATGCCGGGCAGCGTCGCATCGCTTTGCAAGAGGCGGGTAGTGTAGATTTCGGATACCGCGTTTTGCTGAGTCGGTCTCGCAGCCGCCAGATAGGCATCCTGGGTGATCTCGCGCCGAATCGCCCAATTTTCATCGTTGGTGTTGAAACGGCTATAGCCCAGGGCCGAGATCATCGAGAAGTTCTTGCGGAACAGCGCCGGCGACTTGACGATGTGGTCGACCGCATCAGGATGGTCGAACACCTGGAGGTTTCCGATGCGATTCTCGGCCGCTCCCTGTCGACCGCTTTGGGCGTAGAGCGCGTAAACGAGACTGTTGAGGACGTCCTCGATCTGCGATTGATTCATCTGGCCCCCGCCATCCGCAACCGGATATAGCCGGTTTCGGCGGCTGACATACCCGTCCAAGACGCTTAGCACATTTGCTTCGAGTCGATAGGCTGGTTGGACCCAGGTCCGACAGCTCACACGTGTAGCGGGATCCGAGGCCTCAGGTCCGCGTCCATGGGATGGTTGCTGTGGCAAAGGTGTCACAGCGCCTGACGAAGACATTTCAGTGGCTTTCGCGGATGCTTCCCATGAGTTAGCTTGCCGCGGGTTTTGGGTTTGGATTCTTTGGGGGAAAGCGTGCGGGCGCAGGCATCCGGTAGATTTTTGGCGACTGTTGCGGCCTCGGCTGCGTCAATGACTTCTGTCGGCGTGGTGGCGGCCCATGCGAATGACGCGCAGGCAACAGACCAGACGGTCGTCGATTCGCGCATCAAGCTCGCCTTTGAAGGCTCGTACTTTTCAAATGACATCCATGATGCCGACAAGCTCGGTCTTCCGCCCAGCAAGGGCGGCTTCAACGGCTCCATAGCGTTGACCAAGCAGATTTCGCCGGACATGGATTGGCGCCTGGCCGGCGCCTTTCATACCGGCAGGGACTGGTCGGAGGGCGACAGCGAAGCGGTCCCCGGTGGTGTGCTCAGCGCGTCTCTCAGTCACGGATTCGATTTCCAGACGGTCGACTTCGATCTCGGCAAGCATGTGAAGGTGCAAACGGCCGACATTCGTTTCTTCGGTGGCCTGCGACTGCTGCACGCCGACCAGACGGAGTTCCATTCATCCTTCTCGGCAACACCCACCGATCCCACCGACAAGGGCTTCTCCACTGACAAAATCGGCACCTCGGAATACTGGGGCATTGGTCCGCGCATCGGTGCGGAGGCTTACTATCCGGTTGGTGAGACGTGGGGCTTGACGGGTTCGGTTGCAGGGTCCGTCATGTGGGGGCGCCGCACCGACCGCATTCGGCAAAATGTGACATTTACGAACCCCGACGTGCAATTTTCCGATACACTGTCTAGCCAGCACTCGAGTGAGACCGTCTCCAATGTCGAGGCTTCGGTCGGCTTGAGTTGGACTCCCATCGCGAACACTACCTTTACGGCAGGCTACAAGATCGAGCAGTGGCACAATCTGATCGTGAACGCGGACCAGAAGAACCAGACGTTCGACGGTCCGTTCCTGCGCCTCGAAGTCAAGATGTGACGGCGGCGGCTCGCTGCAAGTGAATTTGGAAGCCGGTTTCGAGTCCAGGTTCGCGGCCAACGACAACGTCAAATTGCACTACATTGCGGCGGGCTTCGGCCCGCCGATTGTGTTTTTGCACGGCTTTCCCGACCATGGCCTCGGCTGGCGTCGCCAGATCGAGGCACTCGAAGGCAGGTATAGGGTACTGGCGCCGGATCTGCGCGGCTTTGGGCGAAGCGATGCCCCGCAGGGGCATGCCAACTACGCACTCATGCCATGCCTTGTAGAGGATGTCCTGGCCGTGCTGGCGGCGGAGGGCCTTTCCCAGGTTTCGGTCGTTGGCCATGACTGGGGTGGCATGATCGCCTGGTGGCTGGCGATGCGCGTGCCGCAGCTCGTGCGCCATCTGGTGCTACTGTCGGCGCCGCACCCCCGCCACTACTTGCGCGCCATCCACGATCCGGCCAATGCCGGCACCATCAACTACATCCGTCGTTTCCAGGGGATCAGCGGCGCCATACCGACGCCGGAGGAGCTAGGCGGCTGGGTCGCCGACGCAGCCGAACGGCAGTTGCTCGTCGAGTCGCTTGAGCGCTCCCACCCTGATGCGATGCTTAGCTACTACAGAGCCAATATACCTTTGGGCAAGATGCCGGATATCGGTCCTCTGCCGCCAGTCAGGGCGCCGACTCTGGTGATGTTCGGCTCCGACGATCCCTACATTCCGGCCGGCGCCTATGACGGCACATACCGCGAGGTCGACAACGTCACATCGCTGCTGGCGCTACCTGGTGCCGGGCATTTCATCCATCACCAGGCCGCTGCCTTCGTCACCCGCGAGATCGAGGGCTGGGTGTCGCGGCCACCGTCGAGCTTCCGTAGTCTGGCTTAGAGCCATCCGCCGCCGAGCTCCTCGACATATCCCGGCATGATCGCGTCGGTCCGACGGGACCTTGGCGCCATGTCTCGTATTCGGCGTGTCACTCCGAATCAGCCTACTCGGCCCGCTCTTTAGACCTCGGATAGGTTTTGCCGGTATTTGTCGGAAAAAACCGAGCCGGAAAAGTCATGACCGAGATCTGGCACTCACTGCTGGCCAATCTTGCCCTGGTCTCCATCCTTGTCGTCGCCTGGGACCTTGTGGCGGATTTCACCGGGCGTCTCTCGCGGCGGGCACATTCGCTGCTTTTGGGCGTGGTCATGTGCGCGGGCGCGGTCATTTCCATGGCGACGGCCTTGTCCGTCTCCGGCTTCATCGTCGACCTGCGTGCCGCGTTTATCGGCGCGGCCGCGTTCTTCGGCGGATGGCCGGCGATGCTCATCGCCGCTGCCGGCTCCATCGCCTATCGTCTTCATCTGGGCGGTCAGGGCGCCGAAGTCGGCGTCATGAGCATCCTGATCACCGCAGTCGTCGGCCTGGCCTGGCACCACATCGTCGCGGTCCGTTCGCGCACCATGTTCGACATACTCGGCCTCGGCCTGTCGGTCGCGCTGGCCGGGCTGATCACGCTTCTTGTCATTCCCTCGCAGGTCGTGACCGGCTTCGTGCAGCAGAGCACTTTGCCGTCGCTCCTGTTCCGCTTCCTGAGCACCTTCATCATTGCCGTGCTGCTCGACCGGCAGCAGCGGCGACGCGATCTGGCCATGTCCAACATGATATTCCGTGCCATGGTTCGCGAGCTGCCGGACAGTCTCAACGTGAAGGATGCGGAGGGGCGCTTCATCGCGGCCAATCCAGCCACCGCCGAACTGGTGCGCGCCGCCTCCGTCGAGGACCTCATCGGCAAGACGGATTTCGATTTCTATCCCAAGGACGTGGCCGAGCGCTTCAGGCAGGATGAAATGGGCGCGCTGGAGACCGGGCAGACGTTGCGCATCGATCAGCCCGCGCTCCTGCCTGACGGCAGGCAGGGCTGGCTCTACACTCTGAAGGCGCCGTTCCGCGACGAGGCCGGCAAGATCGTCGGCGTCATCACCTACAATCGCGACATCACCGAGCAGAAGCGAAACGCCCAGCTCAAGAACGACTTCATTTCGACGGTCAGCCACGAATTGCGAACGCCGCTGACATCCATCCGTGGCTCGCTTGGCCTGATCGCAGCCGGCGTCGCGGGCGAGCTGCCGCCCAAGGCCGCCAGCCTCGTCAACATCGCCCACAACAACAGCGAAAGGCTGGTTCTTCTCATCAACGACATTCTCGACATGGAGAAGATCGAGTCGGACGTCATCACCTTCAAGATCAAGCAGATGCCAGTGCGTGCGGTCCTGGAGCAGGCCATCGCCGCCAGTTCCAATTACATGGCCGAGAGCGGGATCCGCATCGTCCTGGTCGACGATGCCCCGCGCGCCGAAGCCAATATCGACCCCGATCGCCTGCACCAGGTGATGGCGAACCTGCTGTCGAATGCGATCAAGTTCTCCGATCCCGGCGGCACTGTCATGGTGAAGCTCCAGCGTCGCGAGCGCGACATGCTGCGCATCTCCGTTGTCGATGAAGGCGCCGGCATCCCGGAAGCGTTCCGCAGCCGCATATTCGGCAAGTTCGAGCAGGCCGATGCCTCCAGCACCCGCAAGAAGGGGGGCACCGGCCTGGGCCTGAGCATCGTCAAGACTATCGTCGAAAAGCTCGGCGGCGCCGTTTCCTTCGAAAGCGAGGAAGGCAAGGGAACCTCGTTTCACGTCGATCTTGCCGAAGCGCAGAGAAGTGTCGAGAAGCCGGTTTTGGTCGAGCGCCGGTCGCGAAAGCGCGATGGCCGCCTGCGCGTCCTCATCTGCGAGGATGAGCCCGACATCGCTGCGGTGATCGCAGCGCTTCTCGACGCCGACGGCTTTTCCAGCGATGTCGCCCCCGATATCGGTACCGCAAAAGCGCTCCTGAACTCCCGCGACTATGTGGCGCTGACGCTCGACATCAAGCTGGCCGGGGAATCCGGCATCAAGCTTTTCCACGACATCAGGGTCTCACCGGTGAATTCCGAGATTTCGGTCATCGTCGTCTCCGCCATCGCCGACGAGGCCAGGCGCTCGCTGAACGGAACCGCCATCGGCATCGTCGACTGGCTGGAGAAGCCGGTGGATTCGGCGCGCCTTCACGCCGCTCTCGCCAAGATCCTCGCCAGCAAGGTCGAGCGGAGGCCGAGGATCCTCCACGTCGAGGACGACGAGGGCGTCCTTGCCGTGATGTCAGCTGGCTTGGGTCCGGGCGTCTTGATCGCTTCCGCCAAAACGCTGCAGGAGGCGCGGAAGGCGGTCGCAAAGCATCGCTTCGACCTGGTCATCCTGGACATACTGCTTCCCGACGGATCGGGACTGGATCTGCTCATCGATCTGCCGCTGGAAACCCAAGTCATCGTGTTCTCGGCGGCCGAGTTGGATCAGAACCTCGGTGACCGGGTGCAGGCGATGATGACCAAGACCAAGGCGTCGGAGATCGATGTCGCCAGGCTGGTCAGGAGCATGTTGGTCTCATCGCTCGATAGCGCCAGACCCGCCTCCAGTGCCAAGGAGTGATGATTATGCCGGCAAGGATCCTCTATGTGGATGACGAGGACGACATCCGCGAAATCGCCCAGATGTCGCTGGAACTCGAGCCGGAATTCGAGGTGCGGTCCAGCGCCTCGGGCATCGCAGCGCTGACCGATGCCGCCGATTGGCGCCCTGACCTCATCCTGCTCGACGTGATGATGCCGGACATGGACGGGCCGGAAACACTGAGGCGCCTGGCCGATTCGCCGCTGACGGCCGCGATTCCGGTGGCGTTCATCACGGCGCGCACCCAGACGCATGAGGTGGAGCGTTATCTCGCCATGGGAGCCGTGGGAGTGATCGCCAAGCCGTTCGACCCGCTGGCGCTTGCGGGCGAGGTGAGAAGGCTGCTTTCGGGGCGTTCCGGCCCGGTTTAGCCGGCGAGAAAGCCGCGCAAAAGATGCCTGTCGGCAAAGTCGGTTTTGCGTTTGCCGCTCCTATACCATGGCCCAATATTCATCTAGTGATTGTGTCGAAATGCGGCCGCCGCGAATCGGCTTTATCTAAGATCGCGCGGCGTCATCACTCCGGGGGGCGACGGAACCGGAGCAGGACTGGTGGTGGATGGAGCGAAGGCAAGAGTTCTGATCTGCGATGATGATCCCTTGTTGCTCGAGCTGATGGAATTCAGGCTGAGGGCGAAGGGATACGAGGTCATCAAAGCGGTGGACGGCGCCGAGGCGCTGGCGAAGGCGGAGCAGGACGGCCCCGACATCATCGTGCTCGACGCGATGATGCCCAAGGCCGACGGCATCGAGGTGCTGGCGCGCATCAAGGGCGACCCGGTGCTGTCGAAGACTCCGGTGGTGATGCTGACCGCGCGCAAGGCCGAGAAGGACATCGTTTCGGCGCTTGAGAAGGGCGCCGACGATTATCTGGTGAAGCCGTTCATTCCCGAGGAGCTACTGGCCCGGCTGGCGCGTCTCATCGCCCGCAAGGGCGGGAAGCGCTGATGCGGCGCGGCCGGCGCTCAGCCTTTGCCGCATGCCTGATCCTGGCGATCGCCGCCGCTCCCGGCGCGGCGCTGGCGCAGACTGTCGACGAGCTCTACGCATCCGGCGTCAAGGCCCGGCAGGCGCAGCATTTCGACGAGGCCGCCGATCTTTTCCGGCGCGCGCTGGCGCTGAAAGCTGACAATGCCGACGCCCTCGTGCAGCTTGGCTTCGCCGAGCTCGGCCGCAACGATCTGCCGGCGGCGCGCGACGCCTTTGCCCGGGCGCTTGCCCTTGCCCCGGCCTATCGCGATGCGAGCTTCGGCATGGCCCAGGTCGAATTCCGCTCCGGCAATCTGGATGCGGCGCTGCCGCTCGCTGAGAAGGTCGCTGAGGCAGAGCCCGGCAATGCCGACGCGGCAGCGCTTCTAGAGAACATCCGCAAGGCCAAGCAGGCCAGCCAGGCGAAGCCGGTTCCGGCTGCCGCGGCGCCGGCGAAGGAGCCGCCCCACCGGCGGCCCGATCCCGTCGCCATCCAGTTGGAGCAGGGCAGGCGGTTGCGGGCGGCGGGAAAGCTGCCCGAGGCCGAGACCGCCTATCGCCGCGCGCTCAAGCTGTCGCCCAGGAACACCGACACCCTGGTCGCGCTCGGCCTCGTTGTGGGCTCCAGCCAGCGCTTCGACGAGGCCGGGCGGTTTTTCGACCGCGCGCTTGCGATCAGGCCGGCCTTCTCGACGCGCGGCTGGGCAAGGTACGCCTGGCGATCTGGCAAGGCGACGCGCCGCGCGCCCGCGCCCTGGTCGGTGATGTGCTGGCCTCGGCGCCGGACAATGTCGAGGCGCTTAGCCTTGACGCGAGAATCGCTTTGCTCGAGGCCGACTACCAGCGGGCCGGGCAATCGTTGCAGCGCGCGCTGGCGCTCGATCCGCGCAATGCCGAGGCGCTGGTCGGGCTCGGCGATGTGCGCCGTGCCGAGGGCGACGACGAGGCCGCGCGGCAGGCCTACGGCCTGGCGCTCGCCATCGAGCCCGGTTCGGCCGATATCGAGCAAAGGCTGGCCGTGCCGCCGCCGCGCAAATGGCGGCTCGACCTCGGCAGCGAGGTGAGCGATCTCACCGACGGGCTTGGCGACTGGACCGACAGTTCGGCCGGCCTTTCCTATCGGCTATCGCCCCAAACGACGATCTCCGGCCGCACGCGGCTCGCCACCCGCTTCGGCAACACCGACGTCCAGATCGAGGGCCGCGTCGACCAGGCCTTCTCGCCGGCCTTCTCCGCCTATGCGCTGGCCGCGGCGACGCCGGATGCCGACTTTCTGGCGCGCTATTCGATCGGGGCCGGCGCTTCGTGGCAGGTCGTGGCGCCGGCGAAGGTCTTCGGCCCGCTTTCGCTCAACGTCGACGCCCGCTACGACAATTTCGCCGACGCCGACGTCACCAGCATCCAGCCCTGGCTGCAGGGCTATCTCCTCGACGGCCGTCTGGGGCTTTCCGCCCGCTGGGTGCATGCCGAGGACGATATCGGGACGCGCGCGGACGGCTATGTGCTTCGCGCCGACCTCGCGGTGACGCCGCATGTCAATCTCTTCGGCGGCTATGCCGACGCCCCCGAAATTTCAGACGGCACGCTGGTGCCGACGCGCACCGTCTTTGGCGGCCTCTCCGTGGACGTTAGCGATCCGCTAACGCTGCGCGCCAGCATCGCGCATGAACAACGCCCGACATTCGACCGAAGCATATTCGGGCTCGGGCTGACCGCGCGGTTCTGATGATGTGGTACGTCTGGAATCTCTCCATACTGCTCAGCGCGCTCTCCCTGGTGATCATGCTGTTTTTGATCGCGCGCCGTTTGCTGCGGGAGCGCCGGGACAGCGCCAGAGCCGGACAGCGGCGCCAGCTTCTGACGGCGCTGATCGCCTTCACCGAAGACCGCGACCGCCAGACGCTGAAAACGGCCATTCTTTCGGTGCCGCCGGGCGTGGCGATCGAGGCCGGCTTCGAGTTCGTTTCGCTGCTGCGCGGCGAGGAGCGTGACGAGGTCCTTGTCGCCTTCAACGAATGCGGCCTGCCGGCCCTCGTCGGCAGGCAGCTGGAACGGGGCAATGTGGCCGAACGCATCCACGCGGCCGAGATGCTGGCGGCGCTGGGGTCGCAGAATGCGACGGCTAGCCTGCTTTCGGCGCTGGACCAGGACCGCTCGCGCGGAGTCAGGATCGCCGCCGCCATCGCGCTTTGCGATCTCGGCAGCCTGCCCCTGCTCGGCGTCGCGCTGGACAAGATAGGCGTGGCGGGACAGCGCTCGCGGCGCCTGATCGAACTGTTCAGGCGCTTTCCGCGCACGCGCTTCAACGAGCTTGCGATCCATGCATCGCGCGTCGACGCCGTGCCCTTCATCAGGGCGGCCGCGATCGACGCGCTCGCCCGCGCCGGCGGCTTCGGCTTTGCCGCCTTCTTCGCCGGCTTGACCGGCGATGCCTCACCCGAGGTTGTCGCCGCGGCTCTGCGCGCGCTGGGCCTCACCGGACACGCCGATGCACCGGCGATCCTGACGAGCGCGATGGCAAACGACGACTGGGACGTGCGCGCCGCCGCCGCCGAGTCCGCGGGACGCCTCGGCCTTCCCGAACTTGCCCCGCCGCTGTCCAGGCTGCTGGACGACGAGGTCTGGAACGTGCGCTATGCCGCCGCCAACGCGCTGCGCTCCTTCGGCCAGCCGGGCGAGCGGCTGCTGCGCCAGATTGCCGACAGCGAGGTCTCGCGCAGCCAGCGCACCGCCTCGCTCATTCTTGCCGAGGGACCGGCCGCATGATTGCCGACTGGAGCGACGAGATCGTCCTTGCCGCCACCATCCTGTCCTGGTTCATCATCGCGGCGGGGCTGGCGCAGACGACAATCTATCTGCTGCAGCTCGTCCTCGCCGGCTATGCGCTGTCCAAGCGCCCGCCGGTGGCGCGCTCGGCGCTGCTCTGGCAGCGCTACGGCGAGGTCGCGCCGCCGATCGCGCTTCTGGTGCCGGCCTATAACGAGGAAGTGAATGTGGTGGAGAGCGTCCATTCGATGCTGGCGCTCGAATATCCGAATTTCGAGGTGATCGTCATCAATGACGGCTCGAAGGACCAGACCTTGCAGCGCCTGATCGAGGGCTTCAAGCTGGTGAAGTTCCATCGTCCCTACGAGGACGCGCTGGCGCACAAGCCGATCCGCGGGCTCTATTCCTCGCCGATGACCGAGCGGCTGTTCGTGGTCGACAAGGAGAATGGCGGCAAGGCGGACGCGCAGAATGCCGGCATCAATGTCTGCCGCGCGCCGCTCTTTTGCGTGATCGACGGCGATTCCATCCTCGAACCCGACGCGCTGATGCGCGCCGCCCAGCCTTTCATCGACGATCCCGAGCGCACCATCGCGGTGGGCGGCACAATCCGCATCGCCAACGGCTCGAAGATCGAGGCCGGCAGGGTGCGCGAGGTGCATCTGCCGCGCCGCCTGCTGCCGCTCTTCCAGGTGGTCGAATATCTGCGCGCCTTCCTGATGGCCCGCCTTGCCTGGAGCAGCGTCAACACGCTGATGCTGGTCTCCGGCGCCTTCGGCATGTTCCGCCGCGCCGAAGTGGTGGCGGTGGGCGGCTTCACCAAGGGCTCGATGGGCGAGGACCTCGACCTTGTCATCAAGCTGCACCGCCACATGCGCGACAAGAAGCGCAAATACCGCGTTCAGTTCATTCCCGAGCCGGTGTGCTGGACCGAGGCGCCGGAAACGCTGAGCGTTCTGGCGAGGCAGCGCACGCGCTGGCAGCGCGGAGCGCTCGAATGCTTCTTCCGCTACCGAGCCATGTTCTTGAACCCGCGCTATGGCCGCGTCGGCTTCCTCGGCTTCGGCCACATCTTCATCGTCGATGTGCTGGGGCCGGTGGCGGAGGTGCTGGGCTATATCCTGATCCCGGCCTTCTGGCTGCTCGGCATCCTGTCGGCCGAATATCTCCTGGCCTTCACCTCGCTGATCTTCACCTATGGCGTCTGCGTCAGCGTCTGCTCGCTCATCCTGGAGGAGGCCGAGCTGCAGCGCTTTCCGCGCGCCAGGGATCTCGCCGTTCTGACGGCGGCCGCCGTGATCGAGAATTTCGGCTACCGCCAGCTCAACAATTTCTGGCGCGTGAAGGGCTGCTGGCAGTTCTTGCGCGGCGACCAGGGCTGGGGCGAGATGACCAGGACCGGCCTCGGCGCCGCGAAGAAGTGAGCCGGGCTGGCGGCGTCAGGCCAGCGTCCGCTCGATCTCCGCGATTAAGGCATCGAGCGCCGCGCGGACATCGCCGCCATCCGCCTGCTCGATGAGCAGCGTCTCCAGCTCTGAGGCCCGCACGCTGATCTCCGCAAAGCCGAAAGTGCCGGCCGCGCCGGCGAGCGAATGCGCGAGCTTGGTCAGGTCGGAGCCGGGCAGCGCCTCGCGCGCCGCCTGCAACTGCGCGAGCTGACCGGCGCAGCGGGTGAGGAAACGTTCGCGAAGAGGGGCGAAGGGATCGGTTGAGATGGAGATTCTCCCGAGCGAATGAGGAGATATTGAAACAGAAAGCGAGGCGAAGAGGAATGGCGGGTAGGCTGCTTGTTGCTCATCTGCCGCCCTTGCTTGGCTGCGTCGCCGGTTACGCTGCGTTTAGCGCCGCCGTATAAGAAAGGGAATCCGGAGGGCAGCACGCTGATGTTGGACAATTACGAGATGGACCGATTTGGCGTGATCCACCAGATCGACTTCACGCCGATCAAATACGACAAGCAATATATTTCCTATTACGAGGACCTGACCGACCGGACGATCAAGCTCGGATATCAGCGGCTTGGCTGGGTGCTGGGATTGACCGGCGCGATCCCCCGCTCGGTGCTGGAGATTGGATACGGCACCGGCACGTTCATCGAAGCCGCGAAGATAACCGGGGTCGCCGATTGCGCCGGCTACGACATCGCCGAGTTCCCGCTGCCCGCGGGTGTCCGCTTTGTCGGTTGGGAGGAAGCGCTGGCCAGTTCCTGGGATATGGTCGCCATGTTCGACGTGCTCGAACACATCCCGGATCTGGGTTTCCTCGACCGCCTGCAGACCCGGCACCTCGCCGTCGCCGTCCCTTATTGCCGCTGGCGCGAGCTCGGCGCCGACGGCGACGCCTGGTTCCGAAGCTGGCGTATGCGTCTCCCCAACGAGCATTTGCACCACTTCGACCGCGACTCGCTGGTGGCGTTGCTCGCCCACAGCGGGTTCGACTGCGTGACGCTGAACTGCTTCGAGGACGGCATCAGGCTGCGGCCCGGCGAAGCCGGCCCGAACATTCTGTCCGGCTTCTTCAGCAAGCGATAGGCCGGGTTCCATCCGCGCGCGAGGGCAGAGCCGGGCGAGGGGCCGCGCTCATGCGCGATGGCCTTCAGCTCCGCCAGCAGCCCAAGACCGTCGGGCCAAAGCAACAAAGGAGCAGTCTGGGCGTTCTGATCAGCCGCTTGCGGAGCAGCCGAAGACATGACCATGCCGCAAATCCTGTCGTTTGCCGTCACCTTCGTGATGATGGCAGCGTTCGTATGGGGTCGCTATCGCTATGATCTCGTCGCTGCCGCGGCGCTGCTGCTCGCCCTCGCCGTTGGGATTGTGCCGTTCGACAAAGCCTTCAGCGGGTTTAGCGACGATATCGTGATCATTGTCGGCAGTGCTCTGCTGGTGAGCGCAGGCATAGCGCGATCGGGCATCATGGAACTCGCCATCGCGCGCTTTGCTCCGAAATTGTCGGGAGTTCGCTCGCAACTGGCGCTGCTGGTGATCGTGGTGACGTGCCTTTCTGCCTTCGTCAAGAATATCGGCGCGCTGGCGATCATGATCCCGATCGCCTTTCAGTTCGCCCGCCGGTCCGGCACCTCGCCATCGATATTTCTGATGCCAATGGCGTTCGGGTCATTGCTCGGCGGTCTCATGACGCAGGTGGGCACTTCCCCGAACATCGTTGTTTCCCGGGTGCGAGAGCAGTTGACCGGAACGGCGTTTACAATGTTCGACTTCGCGCCCGTCGGAGCGGCTGTCGCCGCCGCCGGCATGATCTTCCTAATGTCTTTCTATTGGCTGTTGCCGGTGCGCGAAAAGCTCGGCGGGGCGCTGAATGAAGCCCTCGACATCAAGGACTACCTCACAGAGGCGCGCGTTGTCGGCGATTCCACCGTGCTTGGGAAGACCGTCGCCGACGTCATAAAGCTTGCCGGCGGCGATGCCGTCGTGACCTCGATCCTGCGCAATCGGACGATGCGGATGACGCCGCTGCCCGATGCTGTCCTGAAGGTGAACGACATCCTGTTGCTCGAAGGCGACCCGGCGGCGCTGGATCGCCTTGTCTCGCAAGGCAAGCTCAGCGTCACGGGCGATCGGGTGAATGAAGAGGTCACCACCAGCGAGATGGTCGCTATCGAGGCCGTCATTGGCGAAAGCTCGCCTTTGATCGGCTGGACGGCCCAGCGACTTGCCCTCTACGATCGCTTCAACGTCAACCTCCTGGCTGTCAGCCGTCGCGGCCAGCGCCTCGATCGCAGGCTCGCCAAGGTCGAGCTAAGGCTCGGCGACGTCGTCGTGTTGCAGGGCAATGCAACCACAATGCCCGAGACACTGCGCGGACTAGGCTGCCTGCCGCTGGCGGAAAGGCCTATCCTTCTTGGCAGCGTGCGCAAGGGTATCGTGCCCGTGGTAATCCTCGCCCTTGCCATGCTCACGACTGCCGTGGGTCTGCTCCCTGTTCCCGTCGCTTTCTTTGCGGCCGCGGTCGGGATCGTGCTGTTCAAGGTCATCCCGCTCCGCGACGTCTACCAGTCGCTGGATGGCCCAATCCTGGTGATGCTCGCCGTTCTCATCCCGGTGAGCGATTCGCTGCGCACTACGGGGGCGACCGCGCTGGTCGCCGCGGAGCTTGCCAGGTTCGGGACCGTTCTTCCGGCGCCCGGCGCCCTGACGCTGATCCTCGTTGCCGCCATGGCCGTGACGCCATTCCTCAACAATGCCGCGACCGTGCTAGTCATGGCGCCCGTCGCGTCGGAATTCGCCGCCGATCTGGGCTACAGGCCGGAAGCCTTTCTGATGGCTGTCGCCATTGGCGCCGGCTGCGACTTCCTCACGCCGATCGGGCACCAATGCAACACGCTTGTCATGGGGCCGGGAGGCTATCGTTTCAGCGACTATCCGCGTCTGGGGCTGCCGCTGTCGTTCCTTGTCGTCATTGTTGCCGTGCCGATGCTGGCGATCGTCTGGCCAATGAACTGACGCCATAGAGGGACGCGAACGACCTCGCTCTACCAAGCTGCCGGGATGTTCACCGCAAATTGCTCTTCGGAAACAGCACGCGATCGGGTTCTGCATTCATTCGCGCCAGCATTTCCTTGATCAAGCGTGTCTTGGTGCGGCCCGCTTCCTTCGGCGGCACGAGGTAGCGCACGATGGCTTCGAGCCAGGTATTTTCGCTGACGCGAAAATGAACCACCGGATGCTCCTTCACTTGCAGCTCGTCCACCGGCGTTTTCGACAGGATGTCCTTATAGACCTTCACCTTCTGGCTCATGATGTCGCCGATCTGCTCGTCCACGACCTCTCGCATGGTTTTCGCCACGAATTCCAGGTCGCTGTCGTAGGCGAGCTGGAACTTGATCTCGTTCCAGACATAGGGAAACAGCGGCCAGGAATAGTTGAAGACCGGCGTGTCGAACACGGTGGAGTTGGGGAACTTGATGACGCGTCCGCTCGGATGATCGGTCCAAAGATGTTCGCCGCCGAATTCCCACAACGTCGTGTCGAGATAGCTGACGTCGATGACATCGCCATGGGCGTCGCCGATGCGAATCCGGTCGCCGACGCGATAGGGCGCCCGGGCCAGAATATAGATCCAGGCGATGAAACTGGAGATCGGCATCTGCAGCGCGAAGCCGAGAGTCAGTGAAATCAGGCCGAGCGAAACGACGGCGGCGTACCAGTTCACGAACAGAACCGAGATGGCCACGAAGACGACGGCGACCACGACGATCAACCGAAAAATTCGTTTCAGGTTGAAACGCGAGACACGATTGGGAATGCGGCCGATGAGAAAGACTTCGACGATATTCGCTATCGTCAGCATGACGAAAATGAGAAGGCCGCCCCAGACATAGTTCAGCACGCGGACGCGCAAGGTCGCGTCGAGCCATTCCGAGCGCCAATTGATGAGAAGCTGGACGGCAAAGAGCAGCAAGGCAGCGGCAGCGAAGCCAGCCGTCCACCAGAGGTCTTCCTTGCGGAAGCTGAAGCGGAACTTTTCCGCGGGCTTTTTCGCCTGCTGCTGGATCGTTTTCGGATCGGCAGTCCGCTGCGCGGCCCGTTCCAGCCGGGAAAGGTTCTCCTGTTCCTTGTCGCGCCGTTCCATGGATTCGCCATCCGATGTCGCATCAACATCGATCAGCGGCTAATCGTTCCGCGACGGCGGTATTGAGAGGAGGCGCTTGCCGGCGCGTGGGATCTGGTCGCTATGTGGACGTGCTCGAACCGGATCGGGTTCCCCGACCGCTGCCGACCCGTCACCTGGCGCCGCCGTCCCTTATTGCCGCTGGCGCGGGCTCGGCGCCGGCGGCGACGCGTGGGCGGCCCGGCGGAGCGACATTCTGTTTAGGAAGCGATAGGCGAGTCTATGTTCGCCTGAGGCCGGGCGAGGGGCGGATTATCTGCGATGATCTTCATTCCGCGAATTGGATCCGACGCGCCAAATGTAAGCTGTTCCTGTAGATTTTTCTCGCAACCAATTTGATCTATCTTGACACCGGTTGCGATACCAATGTCATATTGGTCCTAAGAATCCCGAGATTGGTTTCAAATAGTTGCTAGAGGCAGCGAGCCGATGAACGTGACTGACAGCAAGGGATATCGAACCGTTTCGAGGAGGAGCGCCATAGACGTCGCCGTCACCGACGAAAGTGGGAGCGATGGTCACAGTCGCCTAACACTTAACGAACTCGCGCAGACGATGGACAGCCGGGGCCAGCCCCATGTTGAGAAGGTGCGATCTGAATGGAACCGAAGACGCCGTGACACGGCCCCGGTTCTAAAGGTCCATGAACTCAGTAAGAATTTCGGTGCGGTCAGGATCCTTAACGACGTCACTTTCCAGATGGCGGAAGGGGAGGTCATATCCCTTATTGGCGCGTCTGGCTCGGGAAAGAGCACGTTGTTGCGCTGCATAAATTTTCTGGAGACGCCGACCTCAGGGAGGATCGAGGTGATGGGCGACGCAATCTCCATCACCACCAATCGACCGGGCAAGAGCGAAATCACCAACCGCGCAAAGATCCGGCTCTTTCGCCAGCGGACTGGCATGGTGTTCCAGAACTTCAATCTCTGGCCGCACCGGACCGTGATCGGCAACGTGACAGAGGCGCTCGTCTACGTGCTCGGGAAAGGAAGGCGGGAGGCCGAGGATATGGCGCTTTCGGCGCTTTCCAAGGTGGGGATGGCCGAATTCCGCGACCGCTATCCCAGTCAGCTTTCAGGCGGTCAACAACAGCGCGTGGCGATCGCACGGGTGCTGGCGATGCGACCAAAGATCATGCTTTTTGACGAGCCCACATCCGCGCTCGATCCGGAACTCGTGGGCGAGGTGCTGAAGGTGATCCGCACGCTGGCCGAAGAGGGGGCGACCATCCTTCTCGTCACCCATGAAATGCGGTTTGCGCGCGACGTGTCGAGCCGAATGATATTCCTGCGCAAAGGTATCCTTGAGCAGGACGATGCGCCGGAAGAGTTGTTTCGCAACCCTGCCTCGGAGGCGGTGAAACGGTTTCTCTCCAGCGTCATGCCAGCCGCCGCGTGATCGCGGTTTTCTTCAGCAGAACAAGAAAAGGGGTAACACTCATGCTTTCAGTTCAAACGTTTCGTTCGATTTTCGTATCCGGTTTCATGCTCGCCGCCGCAGCCGGTGCCGCGCGCGCCGAGGAAGGCGTCCTACGCGTCGGCACGGAAGGGGACGCGCCGCTGTTCAGCATGGCCGACGCCAACGGAAACGTCACCGGCTTCGACGCCGACGTTGCCAACGGTATCTGCGCCGAACTCAAGATGAAGTGCAAATTCGTGGTGCAGGCTTTCAGTTCGCTGGTTCCCTCCATGGATAGCGACCGCTTCGACGTGATCATTTCCGGCCTTGGCATCACTGCCGAGCGCCAGAAGAAGATCGACTACTCCATCCCGTACGCCACCACGCCGCTCTATTTCGTGGTCCCCAAAGATTCCGCTCTTGCCGGGCTCAAGAGTCTCGAGGAGATCGAAAAGGCGCTCGCGGGAAAGAGTGTCGGCGTCGTGACAGGCACGACCTATGCCAAATTCATCGGCAAGCGGGCGACCAGCGCCGATCTCAAGACTTATGATGCCACCACTCAGCAGACCGCTGATCTTGCGGCTGGCCGCCTGGATGCCGCTTTCGGCGACTCCCCGACCTGGATGGATTTCCTCGCTACACCGGACGGCGCCAACTTCACGAAGATCGATGTGAAGATTACGGCGATGAGCGATCCTGAAACCCTCGGCCACGGCATGGGTGTCGGTATGCGCAAGGGGAATGCCCAACTCAAGGCTAAGGTAGATGCCGCGCTCTGCAACATGATCGATGGAGGTAAGATCAAGGAGTCTTCCCTCAAGTGGTTCAAGGACGACTACACCATTCCGTGCAAGAAGTGATCCTCTCGCAACAACTGGCCGTCGCAGCCCGCGGCGGCCCGACGGGTGTCATCCATGTTTGAAACTATCTGGTTGCTGGTTGTGGAGCAGGGCTGGGGACTCGCTTTGCTGCGCGGCGCCTTCGTGACGATCTGCATCGGGCTGGTCGGCATGATGATCGGGTTGATCGCAGCCGTCCCGTTTGCCATAGCGCGCTGGCAGCGGCTCCCGGTGCTGTCCCAGATGATCGATGTCTACAGCATCGTCGTCCGCGGCGTGCCGGGTCTTCTTGTGATCTATCTCCTGTTCTTTGGCTCTGTCGACTGGGTGCAGAAGATAGCCGTTGCCTTCGGCTACCGAGACATGGCTGAAAGTGCCTACCCGTCCATTATCGGCATCCTCGCCATCGCGACCATTTCCTGCGCCTATTCGATCGAGGTGATGCGAGGCGCTTTGGAAGCCGTTCCCAACGGTCTTCTTGAAGCCGCGAAATCTTTGGCGTTGCCTCGATCGGTCGCCTTTTTCAGAATCACGTTGCCGCTCGCGTTGAGACTTGCTCTCGGCGGGATCAACAATGTCTGGCAGATGACGATCAAGGATACTTCACTCGTTTCCATCGTCGGCATGCAGGAACTCATGCGTATGGCGGCTATCGCAGCGGGCATCACGCGCTCGCCACTTCTCTTTTACTGCATCGCTGCCTCGCTGTTCTTCGCCATGACAGCAGTCAGCCAGACCCTGTTCGGCCTGGCTGAGCGCCATATCAATCGCGGCTTCAGCGGAGGTTAGAATGGATTTCACCATTATTGCCTATGCGATTCCGTTCCTTCTCACCGGCGCAAAGACAACGCTTCTGATCTCGGTGTTCGGCGTGGGCTTAGGACTGCCATTCGGCATCCTGGTGGCGCTCGCGCGCACTTCGCGCAATCGCTTGGTTTGCACGGCGGCCGACGCCTATTGCGCCGTCTTTCGCGGCACGCCCATGCTGGTGCAGATATTCGTGATCTACTACGGATTAGGGCAGGTCGGGTTCTTTCGCTCCAACCCGGTGATTTGGTGGCTGATCGGCGACGGCCTGCACGCAGCCATTCTCGCGGTCCTGTTGAACACCGGTGCCTACACAGCCGAAATCTTTCGAACCGCGTTTTTATCCCTGCCGCGCGGGCTGATCGAGGCGGCGGAAGCCTGCGGCATGTCGCCTTGGATTATCTTGCGCCGGATCAAGTTCCCGCTGGCTTTGCGACAAGCGCTGCCATCCTACAGCAGTGAGGTTGCCATCATCGTCAAAGAATCCAGCCTCGCTTCGACCATCGCTGTGCTCGAAATCACCGGTTGGGCCAAACGCCTGATGAGCGAAACCTTCGCCATTATGGACATCTTCATCATCACCTCCGTCTTCTACCTCACCCTCAATGTCGTCGGACTGACTGCCTTGAAGCTTTTGGAGCGGCAACTTTGGTTCGAACGGCGTTCAACGCGCAGAAAGGCCACATCCCTATGTCCAAGTTGACGTTCATCGACCAGAATGTTCTTCCGCGCCCACGCGAAGGGCAGCCTCTGCCCGACCGCCTTGTGGAGGGCGATCCACGTTTTCTGAGCTGGGATATCGCCCAGACCGCAGACGGCGCCGTGAAGGCAGGGGTCTGGGAGGTCACGCCTGGCGCCTATCGTTCGATTAAGGGCGAGACTTTCGAGTTCTGCTACATCCTTTCGGGTGTCTCCGAACTCACTGAGGATGGCTGCCCGCCGCGCCGCATCGCGGCTGGCGACGCCTTCGTCATGCATCCGGGATTCACCGGCGTATGGCGTGCCATCGAAACCACGCGCAAACTCTGGGTCTCACGTGATTGACCGGTTTGCGCTTGCCCGCCGATCCGACCAAAAGCTGGTATGTTCCCATGACCGCCGATTCCGCTGGCCCCTTCAAATCCACGCCCTATTGGTGGGAGGATTGCACCTTCTCTCCCCTCCCAGTCCGCCGGGTCGCCTCCAAATGCGACGTGGCGATCGTTGGGGGAGGCTATGCAGGACTTTCGGCGGCCATCGAGCTTGCTCGTGCCGGTCGCAGTGTTCAGCTTTTCGATCGCCAGTCGCTGGGGCAGGCGGCTTCCAGTCGTAATGGCGGCATGGCGAGCGGGAGCATTCGACCCGGGCGCAAGGAATTGATCAGAAGATTCGGCGAGGCCCGCGCCACCGAGATCCTGATGGAGGGAAAGGCCGCACGGGAAGACCTGTGGGCCTTTCTGAAGGAGGAGAAGGTGGAGTGTGACTTCCATCTCTCCGGCCTGTTCGTCGGCGCGATCAACGCTGATGAATGCGACGAACTCAGCCGCTCCGCCGATCTACTGCGGCGCTTTCTGGGCATCGAGGCTCATCCCGTTGGCCGGTTGGACGTGCCGACCTATATCGGAACGGATTTCTACACGGGTGGATTCGTGCGGATGGATACCGGTGGCCTGCATCCGGCCAAGCTGCTTGCGGGTATTATACGGGTGGCAATGGCAACCGGAGCGGTAATCCATGAGAACACAGCCGTTACGGGAACCATCGCCGAGGCCGGCGGGGTCCGTGTGAGAACGTCGCGCGGTGACGTTCTCGCCAGGAAGGTGCTGATCTGCACGGATGCCTATACCGACGGCTTCGATCCTTGGCTGCGACGCCGTATTGTGCCGGTGCGCAGCCGCATCATCGCTACCGAGCCATTGGCAGAAGGCGTCATGGACCGGTTGATGCCGAAGCGCATGATGTATGGCGATATGCGCCAACTCAGCTATTACTATCGCCCTTCGGCGGACGGATCGCGCATCCTCTTCGGCGGCAGGGACGGCACCACGGCGGGTGACGCGCTGGCGCCGACCATCCATTTGCGCAGCGAACTTGGCCGAATTTTCCCCGAACTGAGGGGCGTCGGCCTGACGAATAGTTGGTTTGGCCAGGTCGCCATGCATCGCGACATGGTGCCTCGGATTTTCACCTCGGGTGATACGGTTTACGCCACCGGCTTCTGCGGCTCCGGAGTGGTCTGGGCCCGCTGGCTGGGCAAGAAGGCCGCCTTCAAGATCCTCGGCGAAACCGAAAAGGCGCAGTCCGCCTTCGATTTCGACCCCGCTCCGAAGGCCGTGCCGTTTTACCGCGGCAAGCCATGGTTCATCCCGCTTGTCTATTCCCTTTACGAATGGCGGGATAAGCGTGCGATGCGCCGTCGCCAGCCCGAAGCAAAGAGGCGATAACGTTGCTCTTCCTTGGGGACGGGCCCGCCGGGTACAGGAACCTCATCTTGTCTGGATGGCGCGCACCGCGTCCGTCGTGAAAACAGTGTCAGATGCCCCGCCTTGAATAGAACGACAGGCGATTAGCGTTCGAACGCGCCATTCCGCTCGGTTCGGCAATCTCAAAATTTTGGCGATGAGGCCTACTCACCCCATTGTCTCAGATCCGAGTATGTTGGCTCTCGCGGTCAAGATATGGCTATGCATTCTTTGTTCGGCCTGCCCACCATCGCGGTCAGTGATCGCCTGTAAGATCGCGCGATGATGAGCCGTATACTCCTGCATACGCTCTTTCGTCAGAGACAGCTCTTTCATGCGCCCCCAAAGACGCCCCGCCCGAAGCGAGTGAATACCTTCGTAGAGCGAGGCCAGCAATCCATTGCGGGCCGCCACCACTACCAGTTGATGGAACGCGGCGTCCCAACGCTCGAACTCCGCCAGCGTCGCGGCGGTACTGCCATGCTGGATGACCTTGTGCATCTCTTCAGTTTCATAGGGGGTCGCCCGCAACGCCGCGAGCGCCGCCACCTTCGGCTCGATGATTAATCGTGCTTCGAAGACCTCAGCGGGATAGGTCCACAGTTCCTTCCGGGAGGCGTCGTGTGCGCGATACGGAGCGCTGGCAGTTGCCCCTCGCTCGGCGACGAAAGTGCCACGCCCGACATGGCGAAGCAGGCGCCCCTCTTGCTCCATCTCAGCCAGCATGCGCCGGAGGGCCGTGCGGGGTAAACCTAGCTTGAGGGCCAGATCGCGCTCGGGTGGCAGCCGGTCGCCTGGCTGCAATCCTGCCGCCTCGATGAAATCCCTCAAAACGACGGTCATGCAGCCACTCCAGAACGAATCGGGCAGATTTCTCCGCAACCAATTTGATCTATATTGACACCGGTTGCAATACCAATGTCATATTGGTTCCAGCGATCGACCGACTGGTTGCGCAAGTTTTCTAAAGCCGCGAGAGGATGGGTGTGAGTCAGACAGCAAGGGATATCGAACCTTTTTGCGTGGATGCTGCGGCTATCATTGCAAGCGCTCCTGTGGATCTGCTACTGGGCGGCAAATGGACAAGTGCAACCGGCAGCAATCGGTTTAATGTCGCCGATCCATCCAACGGGCGCACGATCGCGTCTGTCGCAGACGGCGCAGTCGCCGACGGAATCCGGGCGATCGATGCTGCGGAGGCTTCTGCGACGATGTGGAGGCAAACACCCTCACGCCGGCGATCGGACATCCTGATGTGCTGCCATCAGCTCATGCTCGATCGTGCCGAATGGCTGGCGCAACTGATATCTCTGGAGAACGGCAAGGCCCTCCCAGACGCTCGCGCGGAGGTAACGTATGCCGCGGAGTTCTTCCGATGGTACGCCGAGGAGGGGGTGCGTACTCTCGGCGACATCGGCCACGCGCCGGGCGGTGCAAACCGAATCCTGGTTCAATACCAGCCGATTGGCATCGCCGTTCTCGTCACGCCCTGGAATTTCCCTGCGGCCATGGCGACCCGCAAAATCGCCCCGGCGCTCGCGGCGGGTTGCACGTGCGTACTGAAGCCGGCGGCTGAGACTCCACTGACCGCGTTGGCGATCGGTGCGATCCTCATGGAAGCCGGTTTGCCCGAAGGTGCCCTCAACATCGTGACGACCACGGCCGCGGGGCCTGTGGTGAGCGCGATGCTGCACGACAATCGGGTGCGCAAACTGTCATTCACGGGTTCGACCGCCGTTGGGCGCATCCTGTTGCGTGAGGCCGCCAACCGGGTCATCAGCTGTTCCATGGAACTCGGCGGCAACGCTCCTTTCATCGTGTTCGATGATGCGGATCTGGACGATGCCGTGGCCGGCGCCATGGTCGCCAAGATGCGCAACGGCGGAGAAGCCTGCACTGCGGCGAATCGCTTCTATGTGCAGCGCGGCATTTACGACGCTTTTGTCCGCCGGCTTACCCAGGAAATGTCGTCGCTTTCAGTGGGGCCGGGTCTTCAAGCGACGACCCAGCTCGGGCCCCTTATTACCGCGACGGCCGTGGAGAAGGTTGATCGCTTGCTGAAGGATGCCGTTGCCCGTGGGGCGCGTATCGAAACGGGCGGCAAACCGCGGCCTGGCGAGGGCTTCTTCTATCCTCCGACAGTCCTAGCTGACGTTTCCCCCGATTCCGACATCGCGAAGGAAGAGATCTTTGGGCCGGTCGCAGCGATCACGCCGTTCGATACGGAAGACGAGGCTGTCCGGCTGGCGAACGACACGGAGTATGGCCTCATATCCTACGTCTACAGTAGTGATCTCAGACGCGCCCTGAGGGTCGCCGAACGCATCGAAAGTGGAATGGTCGGCGTCAATCGTGGCCTAGTTTCGGACCCGGCAGCGCCGTTCGGGGGGATGAAGCAAAGCGGGCTCGGCCGCGAGGGAGGGCATCACGGCCTGCTTGAATATCTCCAACCAAAATACATCGCGACCAACTGGTAAAACCGCAAAATCGCTTCTCCGCCGAGTTGCGCCACATATCGGTCGTGCAGGTTACGCTAGCTACTTCTGGGAAACCGACAAGCCTGCTTGCGGGCCCATCCGGTCCTTCGAGACTGGAACTTATGATATCCCACGCACGTCAACGATTGGGCGAGCAGCCGCGTCGAGTCCTTTCCCCTTGCCAACGCCGCCACCTTCGCCTAATCTCCCTTTGAGAAAACCTTTTCCCAAATCGCCCCGCGTCCGCTGACCTCACCCGTCATCTTCGCGCAGGACGATAAGGGAAAACCTTTTCCCAACTTAGGGATGCGCCTCGAACTATGTCTTCCGACGCCGAGCCAGCGCCAGTTTCCGCCAAGCTGCCGGTCACGCTGCGCGAGGTGGCGGCTGCGGCCGGCGTCAGCGTGGCGACGGCGTCGAAGGCGCTGAACGGGCAGGGGCGGATGACCGCCGAGACGCGCGAGCGCATTCGTGAGGTGGCGCAGCGTCTCGGCTTCCGGCCGAACCACCTGGCGCAGAGCCTGCTGCGCAAGCGCTCCTTCACCGTCGGCCTGCTTACCAACGATACCTATGGCCGCTTCTCGCTGCCGCTGATGGCCGGCGTTTCGGATGCGCTGGTCGACAATGGCGTCTCGGTGTTCCTGTGCAATGTCGAGGACGACACGCGGCTCGGCCAACTGCATGTCGAGGCCATGCTCGACAAGCGCGTCGACGGCATCATCGCCACGGGAAAGCGCATCGACCGCCATCTGCCGATCGATCTCTCCAATTTGCGCATTCCGGTCGTCTATGCCTTCACTCAGCCGTATGCCGGCGCGGTCGGCCTGGTCTCCGACGATGCCGGCGGCGCGCGGCTGGCGGTCGAGCATTTTTTGCGGCTCGGGCGCCGCCGCATCGCCCATGTCACCGGACCGGCGGGCTTCGCCGTGGTGCACGCGCGGGCCGAGGCTTACCGGGAAGTGCTCGAGGCGCATGGCCTGCCGGTCGGCGAGCCGCTGCTCGGCGCCTGGTCGGAAGCCTGGGGGCACGATGCGGTGGCGAAACTGTTCGGCAACGGCCGGGGCAGGCAAGGCTGGCCCGATGCCGTCTTCTGCGGCAACGACCAGATCGCGCGCGGCGTCATCGACGCGCTGCGCGAGCGCGGCATCCGCGTGCCCGACGATGTCGGCGTCATCGGCTTCGACAATTGGGAGATCGTGGCCGAGGCGACGCGCCCGCCGCTGACCTCGGTCGACATGAACCTTTCAGCGCTCGGCCGCGAGGCCGGGCTCGCTCTGCTTTCGCTCGTGGGCGGCCAGCCGGCCGCGCCGGGCATCAGGAAACTGCCGTGCCGGCTGGTGGTGCGTCAGTCATGCGGCCGTCCGCCGGGCGGCTGAGGCATCGAACGAAACGGCCGTCGCGCAACGGCCAAACTGGGAGGAGAACCATGAGGAGGAATACCGTGACAACCATGTTTGCCAAGCTGGCCCTGGCCGCGGCCGTGATCGGCGGCGGCCTGCAGGCGGCGTCCGCCGAGACCGCCAACATCTGGGTGCGCGCCGACGGCTCGAATTTCATGCCGCGCATCGTCGACGCCTTCAACAAGGCGCATAAGGACCAGATCAAGCTCGACATCATCCCGAACGCCGAGATCATCCCGAAATATGGCGCGGCCGCAGCCGGTGGCACCGCGCCCGATGCGCTGTCGCTCGACCTGATCTACACGCCATCCTTCGCCGCCGCCGGCCAGCTCGAGGACATCACCGACTGGGCGAAATCCTTGCCCTATTTTTCGAGCCTCTCGCCGGCGCATGTGAAGACCGGCACCTATAAGGGCCGCATCTACGGCCTGCCGTTCTCGGCCGATTCTTCGGTGCTGATCTGGAACAAGAAGCTGTTCAAGCAGGCCGGGCTCGATCCGGAAAAGGGGCCGAAGACCTGGGCCGAGATCGAGGCCGACGCCGAGAAGGTCAACGCGCTCGGCGGCGACATCAAGGGCTTCTACTTCTCCGGCAATTGCGGCGGCTGCAACATCTTCACCTTCACGCCGCTGGTCTGGGCCTCGGGCGGCGACATCCTCTCCGAGGACGGCTCCAAGGCGACGCTCGATAGCCCGCAGCTGCGCGGCGCGATCGACCTCTACCGCTCGATGGTCAAGAAAGGGCTGGTGCCCGAGGGTGCGCAGACCGACACCGGCGCCAACTTCTTCGCCGCCTTTGCCGGCGGCAAGATCGGCCTCTCGCCGTCTGGCGCCTTCGCCATCGGCGCGCTCAACACGCAATACCCTGATATCGACTACGGCATCACCTTCCTGCCGGGCAAGGATGGCGGCTGGTCGTCCTTCGCCGGCGGCGACAATTTCGTCGTCACCAAGGGCACCAAGAAGATCGCCGTGGTGAAGGAGTTTTTGGACTTCGCCTACTCGCTCGAGGGCCAGACCATCCTCGCCAAATATGGTAGCCTGCCGGTGCGCGGCGACATCGCCAAGGAAGCGCTGAAGGACCTCGATCCGCGCTACCAGGTGGCGGCCGAGGCGATGGCCAAGGGCCGCACGCCCTATTCGGTGGTGTTCAACGACCTGATCAACTCCGCCAACGGGCCGTGGACGCAGATGGTCAACGAGGTCTTCTTCGGCGACGATGTCGACGGCGCGATTTCGAACGCGCAGGAGACCATGCAGTCGATCATCGACCAGGCGCCGAACAAGTAAAGCGCGGCCCTAAACCTCCCCTCGAGGGGAGGTCGGACCGCACCCGGGTGGGGTCGCCCGCGAAGTACGCCGACGCTATCTCCCGTAGGCGCACTTCATAGAGGACCTCACCCCCGGCCTTCGGCCGGACCCTCCCCTCAAGGGGGAGGGGGACGCCGCGCTAAATGGCAGGATTATCGCGTTGAGAAAGCTCACTCATCATCATCGCCAAGTTGAGGCGCCGCGAGGTTCGCTCCCTCTTCTCCCCCTGTGGGAGAAGGTGGATCGGCGCGCAGCGCCGAGACGGATGAGGGGTGTTCCAGGGAACACCAGCATCTCACTCCGCTGGAACACCCCTCATCCGTCGCCTTCGGCGACACCTTCTCCCAGAAGGGGAGAAGGGGGAGCGAAGCCATGACCTCCATCGCCGCAACCCACGCGCCCGCCCGAGCCAGACGCATCGGCGTCAGCCGCCGGCAATGGGTGGGCCTGCTCTATGTCCTCCCGGCCGTCGCCTTCGTCACCGTGTTCTTCGTCATCCCGCTCGGCATGACGGCGTGGATGTCGCTGCACAACTGGCCGCTGATGGGCGAGCACGCTTTCATCGGCCTCGATAACTATGTCGCCATCCTGCGCGACACGCGGTTCTGGAACGCGCTCAAATTCACCTTCTACTACACGCTGATCGTCACCATCGCGATCTTCGCCGTCGCCTTCCCGCTGGCGATCTTCATCGAGCGGCCGCGCCCGCTCACCAATCTCTACCGCACAGCCTTCTTCATGCCGGCGGTGGTGGGCTTTGCTTCCGCAAGCCTGCTGTGGTCGTGGCTGCTGAACGTCGATTCCGGCCTGTTCAGCCCGGCCGCTTACGACCTCGGCCTGACCGAGAGGAAGGTCAATCTTCTCGCCACCTTCCAGCCGGCCTTCTGGTCGATCATCGCCATGGTGGTCTGGAAAGTGGCCGGCTTCACCATGATCATCCTGATGACCGGCCTGCAGTCGATCCCGCAGGACCTGCAGGAGGCCGCCGTCATCGATGGGGCAGGGCCGTTCGCCCGCTTCAGGGCGATCACCCTGCCGCTGATGCGCCGCACCTTGGCGCTGGCGCTGATCCTGTCGGTCGCGGGCTCGATCCTCGCCTTCGACCAGTTCTACATCATCCTGCGCGGCGGCCCGCGCAACCAGACGCTGACGGCGGTCTACTGGATCTTCAACCAGTCCTTCGTCTCGTTCAAGCTCGGCTACGGCGCGGCACTTTCCATGGTGCTGCTGGTCATCCTGGTGGCGCTCAGCCTCATCCAGCTCTGGCTGCTGCGCAAGCCCGAGGGGCTCGACTGATGGCCGAGGCGATGTCGCAGCACCGCAAGGCGGCCTTCAGCCTCGCCAGGCATTCCACCGGCATCATCGCCTCGGTGCTGTTTTTGGCGCCGATTGTGTGGACGGTGCTCTCCACCTTCAAGCCGGCGCAGGAAGCGCGCCAGCCGCCGCTGCCGCCCTGGCCGACCACCGGCTTCTCGGTCGAGAACTATCAGACGCTGAACACCTTCGGCGACGGGCTTTGGGCCTCGGCGCAGAACAGCATCTATGTCTCGGTGATGACGGTATTGCTCTCCGTGCTGGTCAGCGTGCTCGCCGGCTACGGCTTCTCGCGTTTCCGCTTCCCGTTCCGGGACTTCTTCTTCATCCTCATCCTGTCGACGATCATGATCCCGTTCCAGTCGATCCTGACGCCGATCTTCCTGGTGCTGACGAAACTCGGTCTCCACAACACGCTGACCGGCCTGGTCTGCGTCTATGTCACGCTGCAGCTGCCGTTCTCGATCTTCATGATGCGCAACGCCTTCGACGCCGTGCCGCGCGAGATCGAGGAGGCGGCGCGCATGGATGGCGCCAACAATGTCACCATGCTGGTCAAGGTGATGCTGCCTTTGGTCTGGCCGGGCGTCGTCACCATCGCGCTTTTCGCCTTCCTCGGCGCCTGGAACGAGTTCCTGGCCGCGCTCGTGCTGATGACCGACCAGTCGAAATTCACCCTGCCGGTGATGATGACCGCGCTTCAGTCCGGCCGCTTCGGCGCCATCGATTGGGGCGCGGTGCAGGCGGGCGTCACGGTGATGATGGTGCCCTGCCTGATCCTGTTCCTGGCGCTGCAGCGCTTCTACATCCGCGGCCTGATGGCCGGGGCCGTCAAATGATTTCGCGCATTCGAATGGAGTGACGTTATGACCGCAGCACAATCCGCCACCGCAGCCCAGGCAGCCGCGGCTGCGAAGCCGAAGCTTGCCTTCCGGCCGCTGCCCGTGCCGCAGGTCGATGTCCGCGGCTTCTGGGGTGACCGGGTCGACGCGGTCGCCGCCAAGACCGCCGGCATCCTCTACGACCGCTGCGTCGAGGCGCGCATGCTTGAGCAGATCGATCCCGACCGGCCGTCGCCCGGCGTCGTCATTCCGTTCCATTCGCCGTCACCCGACGAGGCCGACGCGCAGGGCGCCGAGTTCACCGGCTCGACGGTGACGACCCAGATGTTCTGGGATTCCGATTGGGGCAAGACCATCGAGACCGCCGCCTATTCGCTTTACCGGCGCCGCAATCCGGAGCTGGAGAAAAAGATCGATGCCCTCATCGACATGTACGGCAAGCTGCAGCAGGAGGACGGTTATCTATCGAGCTGGTACCAGCGCATCCAGCCGGGTCTCCGCTGGACCAACCTGCGCGACTGCCACGAGCTCTACTGCGCCGGCCATCTGATCGAGGGCGCCGTCGCCTACTTTCAGGCGACGGGCAAGCGCAAGCTGCTCGACATCATGAGCCGCTACGCCGACCACATCGCCTCGATGTTCGGCCCGGAGCCCGGCAAGAAAAAGGGCTATTGCGGCCATGAGGAGATCGAGCTGGCGCTGGTGAAGCTCGCGCGGGAGACGGGTGAGAAGAAGTACATGGATCTGGCGAAGTACTTCATCGACCAGCGCGGCCAGCAGCCGCATTATTTCGACGAGGAGGCGCGCGCCCGCGGCGCCGACCCGAAGGCCTATCATTTCAAAACCTACGAATACAATCAGTCGCACAAGCCGGTGCGCGAGCAGGACAAGGTCGTCGGCCACGCTGTGCGGGCGATGTACCTCTTCTCCGGCATGGCCGACATTGCCACCGAATATGGCGACGACAGCTTGCGCGCGGCGCTCGACAGGCTGTGGGACGATCTGACCACCAAGAGCCTCTATGTCACCGGCGGCCTCGGGCCGTCGGCTCACAATGAGGGTTTCACCAGCGACTACGACCTGCCCAACGAAACCGCCTATGCCGAGACCTGCGCCTCGGTCGGCCTGGTGTTCTGGGCGAGCCGGATGCTCGGCATGGGGCCGAACCACCGCTATGCCGACATGATGGAGCGGGCGCTCTACAACGGCTCGATCTCGGGCCTGTCGCTCGACGGCTCGCTGTTCTTCTACGAGAACCCGCTGGAGAGCCGCGGCGGCCACCACCGCTGGAAATGGCACCGCTGCCCCTGCTGCCCGCCCAATATCGGCCGCATGGTGGCCTCCATCGGCAGCTATTTCTACGGCCTCGCCGACGATGCGCTGGCCGTGCATCTCTATGGCGACTCCACCGCACGCTTCGAGATCGCCGGCCGGCCGGTCAGCCTGGTCCAGACCAGCAATTATCCCTGGGACGGCGCGGTCTCGATCGAGTTCGAGGCACAGACACCGGTCGAATTCACGCTTTACCTGCGCGTGCCCGCCTGGTGCCGCAACGCGGCGCTGAAGCTGAACGGCAACATGCTAGATCTCGATGCGGTCACGGTCGACGGCTATGCCGCGATCCGCCGCGAATGGCAAAAGGGCGACCGCGTCGAGCTCGACCTCGAAATGTCGATGGCGCGCCTCTTCGCCAATCCGGAAGTGCGGCAGGACATCGGCCGCGTCGCGCTGTCGCGCGGCCCGCTGCTCTACTGCGTCGAGGAAACCGACAATGGCGGTGGCCTGCACCGCATTGCGCTGCCGCGCACGGCCAGGCTGGAGGCGCACAAAGAGCCGAACCTGCTCGGCGGTATCGTCACGCTTTCGGCGATCGGCAGCCGGGCCGAGGCGAAGACCTGGGGCGGCGATCTCTACCGCCCCGAGCCGCCGGAAACCGAAGAGACGACGCTCAAGGCAATTCCTTACTTCGCCTGGGACAACCGCGATCCCGGCGAGATGCTGGTCTGGCTCAGGGAAGGGTAGGGCGATCGCTGGATCTACAGATGCACGAAGGCGGTCAGCGGCAGGTGGTCGGACGCCACGCGCGACAGCGGCGTGTCATGCGCTTCCACCGCCGACACCATGCCGTCGCGGTTGCCCATGATCCGGTCGAGCGCCAGTACCGGCAGGCCCGACGGAAAGGTGGGCACGGCGGGCAGCGAGGGGCCGAAGGTGGTGTGCAGCGTGTTGAGCGCGGAGCGGTTGCCCAGCCGCCATTCGTTGAGGTCGCCGAGCAGGAGCGTCGGCCTTTCGTCCGCGCTGCTCATGATGTCGAGCACGACGCGGGCCTGTTCCGAGCGCGAGCGGCGCAACAGGCCGAGATGCGCGGCGATCACGCGCAGCGTCCGGTTCTCGTCGAGGTCGATCTCGGCGACCAGCGCCCCGCGCGGCTCAAGGCCGGGAAGCTTGATCTGGTGCACGTCGCGCACCGTGCCGCGCTTGAACAGAAGCACGTTGCCGCGCCAGCCATGTGCCTTGCCGTTTCCGGTGACCGGCACCGGCAGCAGCCCCGTTTCGATTTCGAGGCGGTTGAGGTCGAGCAGTCCGGCGCGGTCGCCGAAGCGGTTGTCGGCCTCCTGCAGCGCGATCACATCGGGGCTGATCTCGCGGATGACGCGCGCGGTCCGCTCGGGGTCGAACTTGCGGTCGGTGCCGATGCATTTGTGGACGTTGTAGGAGGCGACCACCATCTCGGCGCCGCCGACCCGTTTCGGCGCCGTGGCTTTCGCTTTCCGCATCTTTCTGCCGCGGATCGACAGGAGCACGGTTTCGGGGAGGGTGCGTCCGTTTCTCTCCATGGTTCCTGCTGCTCGTCTTTCTTGCCTACAGATAGGGCGATCCCAGCCACAGCAATCGGTCGAGGACACGAATGACGAAGGCTCTGGCCCTCAGCATCTGCAGCGTCACCGGTTTCGCCGACGCGATCGCCGCGTCGATACGCGCCTCGATCGCCCGGGCGAAGTTGGCATCCAGGACCTCCATGTCGATCTCGAAATTCAGCCTGAGCGACCGGGCGTCGAGATTGGACGAGCCGACATAAGCCCACGCGCCGTCGATTGCCATAAGTTTCGAGTGATCGAAGGGGCCTTCGTGCCGCCACACCCGGCAATAATGCTTCAGCACCTGGTCGAATTGTGCCGTCATGGCGCGGTCGACGAGGAAAAGGTTGTTCACCGCCGGCACCACGATGTCGATCTCGACACCGCGCGCGCCGGCCGTGGTCAGCGCGCTGATCAGCTCGCGGTCCGGCAGGAAATAGGGCGACATGATGCGGATCGATTTGCGGGCGACCGAAAACGCACCCATCAGCAGCTTGTGGTTGGTTTCGTTCGCGGCATCCGGTCCTGTCGCCACGGCTCTGACCAGCATCGGCTGGCCGGGCGGCGGGGCGGTTCGCTCGACCTGCCAGGCGTCGCCCTTCAGCGCCTCGTTGCTGGCGAAGCGCCAGTCCTCGGCGGCGACTGAGAACAGGTCGGCCACCACCGGCCCGGTGACCTCGAAATGCGTGTCCCTGGAGCTGTCGGAACCGGCGAATTCGGCCGAGAACCCCTTGCGGATGTTCATGCCTCCGGTAAACGCCACTGTCGCGTCGATGACCAGGACCTTCCTGTGGGTTCTGAGATTCGCATAAGGAAGTCTCAAGCCCATGACGATGTTGCCGTTGAAGAGATCGACGGCGACGTTGGACTCCCTGAGCTGCTTCAGGATGCTGGGTACCGAATAGCGCACGCCGACGGCGTCGATCAGCACGCGCACGGCAACGCCGCGTTTGACCGCGGCGGAGAGCGACTGCGCGAACATCTGTCCGACGGCGTCGTTGTCGAAGATGTAAGTTTCGAGAAGCACGCTCTTTTGCGCGCCGTCGATCGCCCGGCACATCGCCATATAGGCCTCGTCGCCGGTCTCGAGCACGGCGATCATGTTTCCCGAAGTCAGCGGACGCCGCGCCACCCTGTCGCCCAGTGTCTTCAATCCGACGAAGCGCTGGCCGAATTGGGCCTCGATCAAGGCTTCGACGGCGACGTCGCGATTGTGCCCCTCATCCGCCGAACCGGCGCTGGGCCGCATGGCGCTGATCGTCGCGCGGCGGATGCGGTTGATGCCGGCGATGGCGTAGATGATCGCGCCGAGGAAGGGCGACAGAAGCATCACGCCGACCCACCCCGTGGCGGCGCGCACGTCTTCCTTCGTCATGATGGCATGGACGATGCCGACCGCCGCCATCGCCAACGACAGGAAAAGGATAAGCGTCGACCAGTGACTCGCTATCGCCTCGAACATCGGCCCGACTATTGTGCGAGCCGGCGCGGAAGGCAATGCGCCAGGTCAAGGCGGCCCGGATTCGCATGCAGCTCTTTCCGGCCCGGTTGCATGAGGGATCCCGCCAGTGTGACCGGTCGTTCGAACGCTTTGCGCCTCTGTGCGAAAATCGGTCCACCAGGCAAGACGAAATCGTCGTCGGCATTATGTCGGCGCTGCCTCAGTGCCGAAGTGTCGGAGCTCACGCGGGAACCTTCGGCGATCCGATGCGTTTGGCTCTTCGTTGCCGAGCGGGAATGGGAGATGCGCATCGAAAGCCTTCAAGGAACCGAGGGGTTTATCCGTACCCCGCAGGACGCCGTCGCCCTGCAAATCCCGCCCGACTTCATCGAGACGCTGCCCATTGCGATCTACGCTTGCGACGCGCAAGGCCGATTGCTTTGGTTCAACAAGCGCGCTGCCGATTTGTGGGGGCGAACGCCCTTGCTTGGCTCGGACAGCGAACTCTATTGCGGATCCCACAGGCTCTATCTCGATGGACGGCAGATCGCGCGCGCCCAAACCCCGATGGCCGCGGTGCTGCGAACCGGCATTCCCGTCAGGGGGGTTGAAGGAAAGCTCGAGCGGCCGGACGGCACGGCGATATGGGTGATGGTCCACATCGAACCGATCGAAGACGAGGACGGTCGGGTCGTCGGAGCCATCAACTGTTTCCATGACGTCACGGACCGGCGTCTGACCGATGAGATCATTGGGCAACAGGAGCAGCGGCTCGCTGCAACTTACCAGCATGCGGCGATTGGCATCGCTGAAGTCAACGCGAAGGGCGAACTCGGGCGCGTCAACGGCTACCTGGCCGACCTGCTCGGCTATTCCGCCGATGAACTTGTCGGCAGGTCGGTGTTCGATGCCACTCTGGCGGAGAATGTCGATGCGGACCTGCGTCAGTTCGAGCGTCAGGTGCGAGGCGAGATCGACAGCTACCGGCACGAAAAGCGCTTCATCCGCAAGGACGGGGCAAGAGTCTGGGTCGCGGTCACGTCCTCGAGCGTAAGGGACTCCGAAGGCCGCTTCTTGTATGCGGTGCGCGTCCAGCAGGATATCACCGCCCGCAAGAAGGCCGAGGCCGCGCTCGTCCGGCATCTGGAGCAGCAGGCGGCGCTTTACGAATTCACGGACAGCCTTCAGCGCGCGGCGAATCTCGGCGAGGTTCACGAGATAGCCCTCAGCACCATCATTCGCGCATTGGGTGCGGACCGGGCCTCCATACTCTTCTTCGACAACACCGGCTTCCTCAGATTTGCCGCCTCGCGAGGCCTGTCGCAAGCTTACAGAACGGCCGTCGAAGGCCATTCCCCCTGGTCGCGCGACACACGCGATCCCGAACCGATCGCTATTGCCGACGTCGAGCAAAGCGGATTGCCGGACGACCTCAAGGCGGCTGTGCGGGACGAAGGCATTGCAGCGCTGGCTTTCATTCCGATCTCGGTGCGCGGTCAGCTGCTCGGCAAGTTCATGTCCTATTACGATCATCCGCACGATTTCGTGGAGTCCGAGCTTCGTTTTGCGCTGACAGTGGCCGGACAACTCGGCTTCGCGGTCGACCGCGTACGGCTCGAGACCGCCCGCCAGACGACGGAACGCGCGGCAAATCAGCTCGTGGCCGTTGTCGAATCCTCTCACGACGCGATCATCAGCAAGGACCTCAACGGCATTATCGCCTCATGGAATGCCAGCGCGGAGCGGCTGTTCGGCTTCACGGCCGACGAGGCGATCGGCAGGCACATCACGATGATCATCCCCGATGACCGGCTGGGCGAGGAGCCGGAGATCATCAGGCGCATCAGCAGCGGCGAAAACGTCGATCACTTCGAAACGGTGCGTCGCCGCAAGGACGGCAATCTCGTCGATATTTCCCTGACGATTTCGCCGATCCGCAACAGCCAGGGCCTCATCATCGGCGCCTCGAAGATTGCGCGCGACATCACCGACCAAAAGATGGCTGAAGCCAAGCTGCGGGCGAGCGAGCGTCAGCTGCGCGACCTGCTGGCGGCAATTCCGGCGGCGATCTACACGACGGATGCCGACGGCACGATAACCTTTTTCAACGAGGCGGCCGTCGAGCTTTCCGGGCGCGTTCCGCAGATCGGCAAGGATAAGTGGTGCGTGACGTGGAAACTGTTCTGGCCGGACGGAAGCCCGCTTCCTCACGACCAGTGCCCGATGGCGGTCGCCCTGAAGGAGGGGCGTCCGATACGCAACGCTGAAGCCGTCGCCGAGCGCCCGGACGGCGTGCGCATTCCCTTCATCCCGTATCCGACGCCGCTGCGCGATGAAGATGGCAAGATCGTCGGCGGCATCAACATGCTGGTCGATATTAGCGAACGCAAACAGGCCGAAACACAGCAGCGGCTGCTCTTCAATGAGCTCAATCATCGTGTGAAGAACAACATGCAGATGCTGCAGTCACTGCTGAGCTTGGCGGGTCAACGGGCAGCGAACCCGCAAGCGCGAGAAATCTTGCGTGAAGCCGGCAACCGCGTCGCGGCCATGGCCGCTGCTCAGCAGGTCCTGTACGAGACGGTCGATTCGACGCAGTTCAACGCGAAGGGTTTCTTGCTTGCGGTTTGCGGGACAATAAAGCAGACCTTCCCGAAGGAAGTCGCGGTTGAGTTCGAGGCTGATGATGCAAAGCTTTCGAATGACGTTGCAATGCCGCTGGCGCTGATCCTGAACGAGCTTCTGACCAACGCCATAAAATATGGAACTCCCGACGGAGCCGGCACAATCCGGGTCGGGCTTCGGCGCGATGTCGACGGCTTCCAGGTATTCGTCGAAGACAGCGGTCCCGGCTTTGACCTAGCTTCGGTCCGCGACCGTTCGTCCGGATTGAAGCTGGTTCAGGGCTTGGCGCGGCAGCTGCACGGCAAGCTTGTCGTTACCAAGGAACCGAAGACGCGCTGCAGCATTCGGTTCTCATGAAGCTCTTGCCGGCTCTTCTTCAGTTCCTGGATGGCTCTCGATGACCGAGCTTGCTGCCCCACACGGACGCCGTCGGCCAATCCCAACGAAAGCCGCGTCGGCCAACCTGTGGCCGCCGCATTGCCCACGCGGATCTTGGTCGTCGAGGACGATTTTCTCATCTCCCTCGAGATGGAGAGCACTCTGACCGCGGCCGGTTTCGAGGTCGTGGTCGTTGGCTCGGGCGAGGAAGCGCTCGATAGCGCAGCTGCGGACCGGCCTGATCTGGTTGTGATGGATATCCGGCTGTCCGGCGCCATGGATGGAATTCAAACTGCCCTGGAGTTGTTTCGAATTTACGGTTTGCGGTCGGTTTTTGCGACGGCGCATTCCGATTCCGACGTCCGCGCCCGGGCAGCGCCAGCGGAGCCGCTGGGCTGGCTGGTAAAGCCCTACACGCCGGCATCCCTGCTCTCAGCCATCCGCTCCGCGCTTAGGTCCGGCAGCTCGTCGGCAGGTTGAAACGCCGAATCCGCCGCCCCTCTGGCGAGCAGCCGCAGCCAGGGCGCGAGGTGGAAGGCAGCCATCAGGAAATACATCGGCGCCATGCCGCTGAGCACGGAGGCTCCGGGCCCGGACATGCACATCGCGTCCGGTCCGCTACCGGCGGCCGTGAGCAACGCCATGACGGCAAAGGTCGGCGCCGCCGCGAGACATAACCAGTCGGCCAGGCCGAATCCGCTCAGGCCTGCCGGGCGAGGGGTGGGATTGTCGATGCTCATGATCTCCACCTTCCAACTGCTCTCAGGAAAGTTCGGCTCTGGCGGCGCGGGCGACGCCGCCAGAGTCGCTTCGCGTTCAGGCGTTCTTGTTGCGAAACGCCGCTTCGCCGGCATCCGAGACCTCGACCCATCGCTGGTCGGGCGCGGCGCCTTCCTCATAGTTGTCGTGCCAGTTCCACCACTTGTAGGTCTGGGTCTGCGGATAGCCCTCGGGCGAATCCTCCCACACCTCCTGGCGGCCGAGCGGGGTGACGTCGAGATAGCTCCACACCGTGCCGAACGCCTCGTCGCCGCGGTTGTTGACGAAATAGGTGCGGAAGATACGGTTTCCGTCATGGATGAAGACGTTGTGGCCGTGCCATTCGTCGACGCCGAAATCCTTGTCCCAGCTGTCGGTGATGGTGTACCAGGGCATCTTCCAGTCCATCCGCTGCTTCAGACGCTGAATGTCGGCCTGCGGCGCCCGGGACGCATAGGCAAGCGTAGTGTCGCGGGCGTTGAGATGGGCGAGGTTGCCGACCATGTCGGCGCCGAGCGAGCAGCCCCGGCAGGCGTGCTCCGGCCAGCCATAGACGCCGGGCTCGAAGAAGGCGCGGTAGATGACCAGTTGCCGGCGGCCTTCGAAGAGGTCGAGCAGGCTTGCCTTGCCGTTTGGGCCTTCGAACACATAGTCCTTCTCGACAGGCATCCACGGCATGCGGCGGCGTTCCGCAGCCAGCGCGTCGCGGGCGCGGGTGAGCGCCTTTTCCTTCACCAGCATTTCTTCATACGCGCCTTCCCAGGCTTCCGGCGAAACGACCGGTGGTGTCTTCATGTGTTGGGTCATTGCTCTTGTCCCGTTCTTGCGTTTGGTTGGGGGTGACAAGGGAAACTTACAGCCGGACGGCGCGATGGTGAGAGTTACAAGTGTGACGCGATTTGATCCGGCAGACCCGGAAGGGGGCATCGGGGCGGGCATTGCATGGACTCGATGATCAATGCCGCCGGCCGCGCGCTCGCGACCGGTGATCCGCTGGGCGCCCTGAAGCGCGTCGCGTTGCGCGACGACGCCCCCGCGCTGGCGCTGCGCGGCATCGCGATGGCGCAGCTCGGCGACTTCGCCAAGGCCAAGGCGTTGCTGAAGAGCGCCGCCCGCGCCTTCAGCCCGAAAGAGGCGGTGGCGCGCGCCCGCTGCGTCGTCGCCGAGGCCGAGATCGCGCTGGTCTCGCGCGATCTCGGCTGGCCGGACAAAGCGTTGCGAGCCGCCCGCACGACGCTTGCCGCGCATGGCGATCGGGTCAACGCCGCCTATGCCGGCAGCCTCGAAGCGCGCCGCCTCATCCTGATCGGCCGGCTCGACGAGGCCGAGCGGCTGCTTGCCGGCTTCGATCCGGGACCGTTGCCGCCGGTCGCACGCGTCGCGCATGAGCTCGCGGCCGCGGGCATCGCGGTCAGGCGCCTGCGGACGAGGGCCGCGCGCGCCGCGCTCGGCCGGGCCGCGCTCGCGGCCTACGAAGCCAATATCCCGGCGCTGAAGGCGGAGGTCGAAAGCGCGTCGCTGGTGCTGAACACGCCCGTCGCGCGGCTCGTGTCGAAGGGCACGGAGATGCCGCTGCAGCTCGACGAAGTCGAGGCGCTGCTCACCTCAGGCGCCCTCGTCGTCGATGCCTGCCGCAATGTCGTGCGCAAAGCCGACACCGTAGTGTCGCTGGCGACGCGGCCGGTGCTGTTTGCGCTGGCGCGCACGCTGGCCGAGGCCTGGCCCGCGGATGCGTCGCGGGAGGCGCTGCTGAAGCGCGCCTTCCGCGCCAGGCACGCCGATGAATCGCATCGTGCGCGGCTCAGGGTCGAGATGGGCCGGCTGCGCGCCGAAATGAACGCGCTGGCGGAAATCAACGCGACGGCCGCCGGTTTTGCGTTAACGCCGCTGACCGCAGCCGAGGTCGTGGTGCTGGCGCCGCCTGTCGAGGAGGAGCATGGCGCAGTGCTCGCCTTCCTCGCCGACGGCGAGTCCTGGTCGAGCTCGGCGCTGGCGATCGCGCTCGGCGCCAGCCCGCGCACCGTGCAGCGGGCGCTGGAAGCGCTTTCGGCCGACAACAAGGTGCAGGCGGTCGGCCGCGGCAGGGCGCGCCGCTGGATGACGCCGCCGGTGACCGGATTCCCGACTGTCTTGTTACTCCCGGGTCCGCTGCCGAGCGACTAGTCTGCGGCCATTGTTCGAATGGAGATCGAAAATGAAACGAGCCGCTGCCGAGATCCTGCGCGAATACGGCCCCTTTCCGGATGCCGAGCGCATCAATGGCGTCACCTATGACGGCAAGAATGTCTGGTTCGCCACCGGCGACAAGCTGAAGGCGCTTGACCCGGAGAGCGGCGCGATCGTGCAGTCGATCGACGTCGCCTCGCATGCCGGGACCGCCTTCGACGGCGAGCATCTCTACCAGATCGGCGAGGACCGCATCCACAAGGTGGACCCGAAGACAGGCAAGGTCGTCGCCACCATTCCCGCGCCCGGCAATGGCGGCGACTCTGGGCTTGCCTGGGCCGAGGGCTCGCTCTGGGTCGGCGAATACAGGGCCCACAAGATCCATCAGATCGATCCTGAAACGGGCAAGGTGATCCGCACCATCGAGTCGAAGCGCGTCGTCACCGGCGTCACCTGGGTCGACGGCGAGCTCTGGCATGCCACCTGGGAAGGGGAGGAGGGCGATCTCTTGCGCATCGACCCCGAGACGGGCGATGTGCTGCAGGAGCTGGCGATGCCCTCCGGCGTGTCGGGACTGGAATCCGATGGCCGCGGCTGCTTCTTCTGCGGAGGCGGCAGCAGCGGCAAGATCAAGGCCGTGCGACGTCCCGGACATGATGGCAAGTAGCCGGCACGCCGGCGGCTTGCCGAGACGAAACAGCCGGCCTCAGGCCGCCTCGCGCGCGGGCCGCGCAATAGCCTTGTCGGACATCTGGCCGGCAGTCGGTCTGTCGACATGCGCCCAGGCCGGTCGCTCGAACAGGAAGGTTCCGAAGCCGGTGCGCTTGACGATGAAGTAGAGAATGACCGGGCTGATGACCGAGACGAGCAGCACCGCGAGGCTGAGCATGCCGGTATCGGTCAGAAGGCCGCTTGCCAGCATGATCCCGCGGAAGATCGACATCGGGATCGTGAAGGCGACATAGACGACCAGCGAATGCTCGCCGAGCCAGCGCAGCCATTCCATCGCGGCGAATTTCGACAGGAAGCCGCCGGCGACGCAGAGCGCCACCGCGCCGGCGACGGCCAGCGTAAGATGCAGCGGCGGCCATGCCGCCAGGCCCATCTGCATGCCGACCGGCTCGACGGCGTAGCCCGGCGAGTAGACGAGCAGGCCGTTGACGATGGCCCACACGATCAGCCCGGCAGCGGCGATCGCCGGACGAGCTTGCGTCCACGCGACCAGCCGGAACACCAGCGGCGCCATGACGAAGCCGAGATAGAAGAACACGAAATAGGCGGCGAATTGCGTGAGCGCATAGCTGTCCGAATGCGGTGCCCACATCTGCAGCGCGGCGGCAGCCGAGATGACGATCCAGTGCGGCACGCCTAGCTCGCGCAGGATGCGCGCCACGAGGCCGAACACGGCCAGCATGTAGATGAACCACAGCACGCCATAGGGCTGGACGACAGCCACGGCGAGGTCATGCAGCATGCCGGCGGGATCGCGGCTGAAGATGCCGATCTTCAGCCCGATCGAGATGACCGCCCACAGGACATAGAAATAGAGGTAGTGGACGACGCGCCGGTCGATATAGCGCCGCCAAGGCCGGTCGATCACCTGCGACAGGAAGAGCCCCGAGATCAGGAAGAATTCCGGCATCCGGAACGGGGTCGCGAAGCCGATGACATAATGCAGGAAGCCGACGCCGCCGGTATATTCGCCGGTGTTGTAGGCGGAATACATCATCACCACCAGGATGATCGAAAGACCTTTTGCCGTGTCCACCCACGGCATGCGCGTCGAAATGTTCATGAAAAACCCCGCAAAGGCACCCAGCGCCATAGTACCGGACAGGCGCGTCTCTAGCAGCATGAAGCTTCGGATATCGTAAACGCGGCGCTGTCGGGCTGGAGCTCGGAGCCGGGTCAGCGGCTGGTCTCTCGCATCGCCACCGCCACGATTACACCCGAGAGGAAGGTCAGCGCCGCGATCGCCGCGATCGCCGCGGCGAAGCCGAAGAAGTCGGCGATAAGGCCCGCCGACAGCGCTCCGATTGCGTAGCCGAGATCGCGCCAGAAGCGATAGACGCTGAGCGAGCGCGCCCGCCAGGACGGATGCGATGCGTCCGATACCGCCGCGATCAGGCTTGGATAGACCATCGCCGTGCCCAGGCCGAGCAGGAGGCTCGCCAGCAGCCACCAGCCGAAGTCGCGCGTCATGGCGGTGAGCAGAAGGCCGGCAGCCTGCACCCACATGCCGGCGACGATCAGGCCCTTGCGGCCCCAACGGTCGCTCAATGGCCCGGTTGCGACCTGTAAGACGCCCCAGACAGCGGGATAGACCGCCTTGAGGATGCCGATGCGCTCGACGCCGAGCCCGTTGGCGACGAAGAAGAGCGGAAAAAGCCCCCAGCTCATGCCGTCGTTCAGATTGTTGACCAGGCCCGCCTGCGAGGCCGCGAACAAATTGCGGTCCCGGAAAGAGGTCAGCATGAAGATCTCGCGAAAGCCGAGCGGGGAGACAGCTTTCGGATCGTTGGCCAGTTCCAGCCGCACATGCTCGCGCGTGTCGCGCACCAGAAGGATCGACAGCGCGGCACCCAGGATCGCATAGCCGATGCCGAGATAGATCGGCACCGGGCGCAGCCCGTACCGGCCGGCCAGATAGCCGGTCAGAAAAGCGGTGACGCCGACGGCGAGGTAGCCGGCGAACTCGTTGAGGCCGACGGCGAGCCCGCGCGATTTTGGCCCGACCAGATCGACCTTCATGATGACGGTCATCGACCAGGCAAGTCCCTGGTTGATGCCGAGCAGCGCGTTGGCGGCAATGATCCACCCCCAACTCGGCGCCCAGATGATCATGAAGGGCACCGGGAGGCCGAACAGCCAGCCGAGGATCAGCACGCGCTTGCGACCCCATGTGTCGGCAAGCTGGCCGGAGACGAGATTGGCGCAGGCCTTGACCACGCCGAAGCTCATGATGAAGGAGGTGACGAGCGTCGTGGAAGCAACGTGGAATTCCTCCGCGCCGATCAGCGGCACGACGGTTCGCTCAATGCCGACCATGCCGCCGACAAAGGCGTTGATCAGCATCAGCAGCGCGAACTGTTTCCAGTTGGCCTTGAGGCCGAGCGCGACGGCAGGCGCCGTTGCGCTCACGATCGCGATCCGGCGTTGGCGGCGCGGGTCCGGGCCGCGTCCGGCGGCGGGGGAGGGATGTCGGCGGTCATGGCGGCGATGAACTGGTCGACGTCCTCGATGCGGAAGGCCTTGTTGAAGCGCCGCTCAAAGCCGATGGTCGATGTCGGCTTGCCGCTGAGCGAGCGGCCGCACACCGAGCCGGAATAGGCGCCCGGCAGCACCTCGATGTGATCGGGCAATTCCTTCAGCCGGCGCACGCTGGCATAGAGCGCGCGGGCTCCGTCCTCGGCGCTCGAAGCAAGCTCGGTGCGACCGAGATCGCCAACCATCAGCGTGTGACCGGTGAGTACGAACCAGGGTTCGGTCGATCGCGTTCGGTCGGTGACTAAAAGGCTCAGATGCTCCGGCGTGTGGCCGGGCGTGTGCATGACGGTCGCCGTCACATTGCCGAGCTCCAGCACCTCGCCGTCCTTCACGTGGCGGAACGGGAAGCCCGCCTCGGCGCCTTCGAACAGCACGTATTCGGCGCCCGTCGCTTCGGCGAGCGCACGGCCTGCCGAGATATGGTCGGCGTGGATATGCGTGTCGACGACATAGAGGATGCGCATGCCTGTCGCGCGCGCCGCCTCGACATAAGGCGCGATCTCGCCGACCGGATCGACGACGGCAGCAGACGCCTTGCCGCCGCAGCCGAACAAATAGGACGCGGCGACCGGGTCGGTATGCAGGAACTGCCTGAGAATCTTCGCTTTTCTCCAAAGGGCAATTGCAGGTCGCTTGGCTTGACGGCAGGTCGAAACCATCATTCAATAATTACATTGAATGACGATGGGTCGCAGAAAGGTCGATGTCAATCCGCAATCCGAAGCTGGCGCTGTACGAACAGTTCGCGATCGTCGCCAAGGCGCTCGGCAATCCGCTGCGCCTGGAACTGATCGAGCATTTGGCGCAAGGCTCGCGCAGCGTCGAGGCGCTTGCTGCGAAGCTCGGCCAGCCGATCGCCAACATCTCCCAGCATCTGCAGGCGCTGCGCCGCGCCGGCATCGTCTCGGCCGAACGCGACGGCAAATACGTGCGCTATTCGCTGAGCGATGCGAGCGTGCTGTCGGCCTTTGCCGCGGTGCGCGGCATTGCCGAGCGGCAGCTTGCTGAGGTCGATCGCATTGTGCGCGACTGTTTCGAGGCACGTGACGACATACAGCCGGTCACGCGCGGCGAGCTTCAGGCGCTGATGCGCGACGGGCTGGTGACGCTGATCGACGTCCGCCCGCCAGACGAGTTTGCGCTTGGCCACGTGCCCGGCGCGGTCAATGTTCCCCTCGGAGAAGTAAAGGCCTGGTCCCACGGTGCCGACCCCGGCCGGGAAATCGTCGCCTACTGCCGCGGCCCCTGGTGCGTGTTGTCCTTCGAGGCGGTGGCCGCGCTGCGCTCGCTTGGCCATTCCGCGCGCCGCCTCGAGGACGGCATGCCGGAATGGAAAGCCGCTGGCCTGCCGGTGGAAATGGCGGCCTGACGGTGTCGCTAAGAAATGCATGTCGCCCGGAAATGGGCAGCGGTTCTGCGACAAGGGGCGGCGAGCAAGTTTTGGGCTCGCAGCCAACGCAAATTGGGCGTATCGTGACATATCGTCGGTTGCTAATAAATGGCCCGGCGACTGAGAGCGCAAGACTCCCGCATCGGACTGGGCGCTAGCATCCACAACCACTCGTCGCGCCCACAAGACCACCTGCCTCTGTCGAAACCTCTTTTGCTCGGTTCCGGCCAGAATTGCCCTTCGCAATTCGGAATGGGAGCGTTCTGATGCAGCAGATCACGCAAACCCCCCGACGTTTCCTAGCCGGTGCTGCCCTGGCAGGCGCTGCCGGTGTCGTCGTCCTTAAGATGTGAGCAACAGGCAAGCCCAGAGCCCGCCATGCAGGTACGGCCGACTGTGCATAACACAGCATCCACGGGTCAGCGTTCTCAGTGTCGCACTTGCCACCATCTGGAAAGGAGGTTCCCATGCATACCGTATATCCCGGACGGTTCAGCCGACGGAGGTTCCTGCGTGGGATGACGCTGGCGGGGACGGCGGGGCTTCTGGGCTGGCACCCCAGGCGCGCCGCTGCGGAGCCACCGCCTGAGACGACGCGGATCCGGCTCGTCCGGGTTCCCAGCATCTGTCAGGCCCCCCAGTATGTAGCCGAAGAACTGTTGCGCAGCGAAGGGTTCACCGAGGTGCACTACCTCCAAAGAGAGGGGACGGCAGACATCGCGCCGGCCCTCGCCTCCGGTGAAGCCGACCTCAGTGCGCATTTCGCCGCCCCGCTCCTTCTCCGCCTGGAGGCGGGGGATCCCATCGTCATCCTGGCAGGCCTCCACGTCGGCTGCTTTGAACTGTTCGGGACCGATCGCATCCAGTCGATCCGCGATCTCAAGGGGAAGACCGTGGCCGTGCCAGCGCTAGATTCCAGCCGATACGTCTTTCTCGCCACTATGACGGCGTATGTCGGCCTGGACCTCCATAAGGACATACACTTCGTCATGCATCCGGGACCCGAGTCCATCCGGCTCCTGAGTGAGGGGAAGATCGATGCCTATTTGGGCTTCCCCCCCGAACCGCAGGAGATGCGGGAGCAGCAGATCGGCCATGTGGTGATCAGCAGCACCGTGGACCGGCCCTGGTCGCAATACTTCTGTTGTATGTTGGCGGGGGAGCGGGAGTTCGTCCGTACGCATCCGGTGGCCACCAAACGCGCCCTCCGCGCCATCTTGAAAGCGGCGGATTTCTGCGCCAGCGAGCCCGAGCAGTCCGCCCAGTTCTTGGTGCAGCAGGGTTATACTAAGCGCTATGACCATGCCCTCCAGGTCATGAAGGCGATCCCCTACGGTTGGCGTGAGTATAGCGCTGAGGACACCCTGCGCTTCTACGCCCTGCGTCTCCACGAGGTCGGGATGCTGAGGAGCACCCCCCAGAAGCTGTTGGCCCAAGGCACCGACTGGCGTTTCTTCAACGAACTGAAGCACGAGCTGAAGACCTGACTAGGCGGCCAGCCGCGTGCCCATTTACCACGCGAGGGAGAACCCCATGCAAATCATCCAGAACCGTCGCCACTTCATGGCCGGAGCTGCGGCAGCAGGCGCTTCAGCTCTCATCGGCACAACGACTGACGCTTGGGCCGAGGCACTCCCTGAAACGACCTCCGTTCGCTTGCCGCGGTGGATCGATGGTGCCTACTGCTGGGCAGGCATGTACCTGGCCGGAGAGTTCCTCAAAGCGGAGGGCTTCACCGACGTCCGCTACGTGCAGGGCGACGAAAAAGTCGATCAGGCGGTGTGGATTGCGCGCGGCGACACGGATTTCAGCATGAACTACGCGCCGGTCCATGTCGCGTCGATCGACGCGGGCGTGCCAATCAGGGTGCTTGGCGGTCTGCATTCCGGGTGCCTCGAGCTGATCGCCAACGACAGCATCCAAGGCATCCCGGACCTCAAGGGCAAACGGGTAGGCATGCATGACATCCATGCGCCGTCGCGCGTGCTGGTCGCCCTGATGGCCGCCTATATTGGCCTGGATCCCGTCAACGACATCGAATGGGTCGAGGAAAGCAAGCCGGTGGAAGCCTTCGCCGACGGAAAGTTCGATGCATATCTCTTCACGCCTCCGGAGACGCAGCAACTGCGCGCCAAGAAAATCGGCCACACGATCCTCAACACGACCCTCGATCGCCCTTGGTCGCAGCACTTCTGCTGCATGACCTCGGCCGCTGCGGACTACGTGAACAGATACCCGGTGGCGACCAAGCGCGTGCTCAGGGCCATCCTCAAGGGCGCCGACCTATGCATTTCGGATCCCGCATGGAGTGCAGCGCAAATGGTCGATCGAGGTTTCGTCCCCAGCTACGAAATCGCGCTGCAAACGCTGAGCGACACGCGATACGGCGTATGGCGGGACTACGATGCCGAAGCCTCGATGCGCTTCTACGCGTTGCGCATGCAGGAGACGGGCATGATCAAGTCGAGCCCACAGCAGATCATCGCCGAGGGAACAGACTGGCGATTCCTGGAGCAGCTGAAGCGTGAGCTCAAGACGTGAGCGGGTTGGCAGCCCGCATCTTGCTGCTGGCGCTGATGGCCGGGCCAGCGCAGGCGCATGATGCGCAGCACGATGAGCGATTGCCGGCAATCGGACCGGCTCCGGACTTTACGCTGACATCGCAGGACCGGGCGAGCGTGTCGCTGCACGACTTTCGCGGCAAGGTGATCGCCATTGCATTCATCTATACGCACTGTACCGACGTCTGTCCCATGCTGACCGCCCAGATGGCCAGCGTGCAGGAAAAGTTGGGCAGTGCGTTCGGACCCAAGATCGCCTTCATTTCGATCACCGTCGACCCGGAGCGCGATACGTCCGATGTTTTGAACGAATATGCGCAGAATTTTGGCGCCGATCTGAAGGGCTGGTCGTTTCTTACCGGCGATCCGGCGATTGTCCATGAGGTTGGACGGAAATACGGGGTCTTCGCGAAGAAGGCGGCGAACGGTGAAGTCGACCATACCTTGTTGACCTCGCTCGTAGACCCGAATGGCATCTTGCGAGTACAATATCTTGGCGTCCGGTTCGACTTGGAGGAGTTCCGGGGTGACCTTCTCGGCCTCTTGGACGAAACCAAATAGCATAACGAACTGGCTCGTTGGCTGGGTTGCCCGGCTGCCGGCGCGCGTCCAGACCAAGCTCTTGATCGCGTTCCTGTCGATCGTCGGCCTGCTCATCGTGCTCGGTGCCGTCGGGTTGCAGGTGCTGAGTGGGGTCAACGATCAGACCAACGAGCTGATCAAGCTGCAGCGCAGGATCGCGGCCTACCGCCAAGTACAGCACGATACGACCACCCAGCTCTACGGTATCTCCACCGCCCTGTTGCTACAGGATAACCGGATGCTGGATACGGCGCTGCGCCAGCTCAATCAGTTCGGCTACGACCTCGAGCGCATGGAGTTCGTCGCCAAAGCCGAGGTGGAAGTGCTTGGCCAGGTCAGGCAAGAGTACGAAAAACTGACGGCCGGGGTGACGCACGTGGCAGAGCTTGTCCGCGCGGGCCGTACCGAGGAGGCGCGCAAGGTTCAGCTTGATGAAATCATACCGTCGGCTGATCGCCTCGAGCGGCTGACAAACCAGCTGGTCAACATGGCCGAAGCCGACATGGTGGCGGCCATCGAAACGACCGAGGGTGCGTACGGCACGTCCAGACTGATCGTGGTTTCGTTTGCCGTGGGCAGTATCCTGCTAGCGTTGGGGCTCGGTTACATCATCTCCTGGTCGTTGATCGAACCGGTCAAGAAGATCGAGACGCGTCTCAGCCAGATAGCGGCCGGCGACTTCGCCCAACGGGTTGCCGTCGCCAATCGCGACGAACTTGGAGTGCTCGCTGCTAACGTCAACCAGACCTCCGACCAGCTGGGCCGCCTGTATCAGGAGATTGAGACACGCACGCAGCAGCTCGACGAAGCCCTTCAGCAGCAGACAGCCACTGCAGACGTTCTGAAGGTCATCAGCCGCTCTACCTTCGATTTACAGGTGGTGCTCGATACGTTGGTGGAATCGGCTGTCAGGCTCTGTCGCGCCGACAAGGGTGGCATCGTGCAGTTGCTTGATGGCGTATTCCGCTATGTGTCGACGCTTGGCTACCCGCCCAGTTTCCGTGCCTATGTCGACGCCAATCCACTTCCAGCGCTTGCCGCTGGGCGAGGCTCCGCCGTAGGGCGCGTAATCGAAGAACGGCGGATCGTGCAAATCGAAGACGTGACCGCTGATCCGGACTACCGCGTCGCCTTGATCGCTGAGGCAGGCGGATTCCGCACCGTCCTCGCTGCCCCGCTGTTGCGGGAAGGTGATCTCGTTGGCGTATTCGTCATGACGAGGGCTGAACCGCAACCTTTCAGTCCCAAGGAGATCGCGCTCGTCGAGACATTCGCCGACCAGGCCGTGATCGCCATCGAAAATGCGCGGCTCTTCGAGGCGGTGCAGGCACGGACGCGCGAGCTTGCGGCGTCGGTCCGTGAGCTCGAGGCGCTTGGCGAAGTGAGCAAGGCGGTCAATTCGACGCTGGATCTCGACACGGTGCTGAAGACGATCGTTGCCAAGGCGGTCCAGTTGTCGGCGACGGATGCTGGCACCATCTACGTGTTCAGCAGCACGCGGCAGCAATTCCGTCCGCGAGCAAACTTTGGGATGAGCGATGAGCTTATCGCGGCAGTCTCGCAGCAGACGATCGGGCTGGCCGATATGGGTATTGGCGACGCGCCCGGACGGTGCATGCCGGTGCAGTTTCCCGACCTCGGCAAGGAAACCTCATCCTTCCTTGTGAGAAAGACGATCCTCGACGCCGGATATCGCGGCATCCTGATCGTTCCGCTGCTGAGGCCCAACAAGATCGTCGGTGCATTGGTCGTCAGGCGCCACAAGCCAGGCGCCTTCGATGAGCAAGTTGTTCACCTGTTGGAGACCTTCGCAGCCCAATCGGTGGTCGCGATCCAGAATGCCAAGCTGTTCCGCGAGATCGAGGAGAAAGGCGAGGAGCTGGAAGCAGCCAGCCGCCACAAGTCCCAGTTCCTGGCGAATATGAGCCACGAACTCAGGACACCGCTCAATTCAGTTCTGGGCTTCACAGAACTGCTGGTCGACGGCATCTATGGCGAACTCCCGGACAAGGCAAAGGCGACCGTCGCGCGTGTGCAGGCAAACGGCCGTCACCTCCTCGGGCTCATCAACGACGTGCTCGACCTGTCCAAGATCGAAGCCGGCCAGCTCACGCTGGCGATCGAGGACTACTCCGTCGCGCAGATTGTCCGATCGACCCTTACGGCGGTCGAGCCGCTGGCACGGGCGAAGGGTCTTGAGCTTTCAGCGACTGTTGCCGAGAACCTTCCAATCGGCCGTGGGGACGAACGCCGTTTGACGCAGATTCTGCTCAATCTCGCAGGCAATGCCGTCAAGTTCACCGAAACAGGTGCAGTCGACATTCTTGCCGATGCGGTCGGTGGGAACTTCGAGATCACCGTCCGAGACACCGGTCCCGGCATTGCGTCCAAAGACCAGGCTCTCATCTTCGAAGAATTCCAGCAAGTCGACAACAGCAGCACCAGGCAGAAAGGTGGCACAGGTCTTGGCCTGGCGATCTCGAAGCGCATCGCCGAAATGCATGGCGGAACCTTAGACGTCGAGTCCGTGATCGGGTCAGGGTCGACATTCCGTCTGAAGGTCCCGATCAGGATGAATGAGGACGTGAGGGCCGCATGAGCAAACGAATCCTGATGGTCGAAGACACCGAGGACAACCGCCAAATCATCCGCGATCTCATTGCCACCACCGAGTACGAACTGATCGAGGCGGCGGACGGTGCCGCCGGCATCGCTGCAGCCGCAGCACACAGGCCAGACCTGATCCTTATGGACATTCAGCTCCCGGTGATCGACGGGTATGAAGCGGCCCGCCGCATCAAGGCCGACCCGGCGCTCCGGCACATTCCGATCATCGCCGTCACCTCGTACGCGTTGTCGGGCGACAAGGCGAAAGCCCTTGCTGCTGGGTGCGATGGTTACATTGCCAAGCCATTCAGTCCACGCCAGCTGCTTTCCGAGATTCGCGGTTTCCTTTCTTGAGGGAGGCAACACCTTGCACGATCCGCCTCGCATTCTCGCGGTCGACGATACTCCGGAAAACCTCGAGATCCTGCGCATGCGTCTCGAGGCGAATGGCTATGAAGTTGTAACCGCCGCCGATGGTGAAGAGGGGCTTGCGAAAGCCCGCGAACTCACGCCGGATCTGATCCTGCTCGACATCATGATGCCGAAGCTCGACGGCATCAGTGTGGTCCGCATGCTCAAGCAGGATCAATCGCTGCGATCGATCCCCGTCATTCTGGTCACCGCGAAAGCCGACACGCGCGACGTGGTCGAGGGGCTGGACGCCGGTGGCGACGACTATCTGACAAAGCCCTTCGAGCACAGGGCGCTGCTGGCGCGGGTGCGCTCGATGTTGCGCCAGAAGGCGCTTCACGACACTGTCGCGAGCCAAGCCAAACGCCTCGAGGACCAAGCCGCGCAACTTTCCGACTGGAACCGCTCGCTCGAGCAAACCGTGGCCGGCCAGGTGACGGAGCTCGAGCGAATGGCGCGGCTCAGGCGGTTCCTGCCCGAACAGGTCGCCGACCTCATCGTTGCGGCGGGCAATGGAGATGCGCTCTTGCAGAGCCACCGCCGCGAGGTGACGGTTGTCTTTTGCGATTTGCGCGGCTTCACTGCGTTCGCAGAGACCGCCGAACCCGAAGAAGTCATGACAGTTCTGGCCGAGTATCATTCCTGTCTCGGCGAACAAATCGTCCGTCACGAGGGGACGCTCGAGCGGTTCGTGGGCGACGGTATCGTCGTGGTTTTCAACGATCCAATGCCATGTGCCGACCACAGCGAGAGAGCTGTCTCGATGGCTGCCGCAATGCGCGAAGCGATTGACGAGCATTCCGAGCGATGGCGCAAGCGGGACTATTTGCTTGGCTTTGGGATCGGCATTGCCAGGGGCCACGCAACCATCGGGCGCATCGGTTTTGATCAGCGCTCGGACTATGCCGTCATCGGCACCGTGTCGAACCATGCCGCCCGTTTATGCGAGGAGGCCAAATCGCGCCAGATTCTTGTTAGCCAACGGGTCCTCGGAGCTGTCGAGTCGTTGGTCGAATCCGTTCCTGTTGGCGAACTGACGCTGAAGGGCTTTCGCCGCCCGATGCCTGCCTATGAAATCGTGCGGTGGATCGGTCGGCCAATCTAGCGTTGAGCGCACTCCGGCTTCGTTCGAGGGATGCGGTGCGTCGAACCACCGGCGCCGCGGCGCGGATCTGCCGTTCACGTCGCGGCAACTTGTAAATCCGCTTCGGGTCAGGGCCTCACGCCCAGACGGCGGACAAACCGTGCTGACGATAGGCCCGCCTGGCCGCAGGCGAGCTGTGATAGTTGACTGCTGTACCCTAGTCCTTGGCGCGCTCGACATAGGAGCCGTCGGCGGTCATGACCACCACGCGCGTCCCGGTCGTGATGTGCGGCGGCACGGCCGTGCGCACGCCATTGGAAAGCACCGCAGGCTTGTAGGACGAGGACGCCGTCTGGCCCTTGGTGACCGGCTCGGTATCGACCACCTCGAAAACAGCGCGCTGCGGCAGCGTCAGCGAGATCGGCGCGCCGTTGAACTGCGCCAGCTGCACCGCCATGCCTTCCTGCAGGTAGGGCGCCATGTCGCCGACCACGCTTTCGGAGGCTACGACCTGGTCGTAGCTTTCCGGGTTCATGAAATGGAAGCCTTCGCCGTCGGAATAGAGGAAGGTGTGCTCGCGCTCCTCGACATAGGCGCGCTCGACCATCTCGGTCGTGCGGTAGCGCTCCGAGATCTTCACCCCGTCGCCGATGCGGCGCATGTCGAGCTGCGTCACCGGCGTGCCCTTGCCAGGGTGGATGTTTTCGGCAAAGAGGATGACATAGAGCTTGCCGTCCTTATCGACGACGTTGCCTTTGCGTAAGGAACTGGCGATGACCTTGACCACGATATTCAATCCCAATCGAGTTTTTCGGCCTGCAAGCGTCTTTGCCCACGAAGCGGCGACGGCGGCCATCGCGTGCGCCGTAGCGCATCTTGCGTCGAACCGCCAGCCTCCTCGGCGATTTTCCCGCCCATGACCACCGCTTCGCCCTGGTGGACGCCGCATGTTCATGCCGACCGCCGGCCAAGGCTGATGGCGCGCAACGCCATTGCCGCCGCCTTGCGCGGTTGGTTCGCGGAGCGCGATTTCGTTGAGGTGACGACGGCCGCCCTGCAGGTTTCGCCCGGCAACGAGGCGCACCTTGCGGCCTTCGCCACCGAGGCGATCGCGCCGGACGCGTCGCGCCAGCCGTTATACTTTCACACCTCGCCGGAATTCGCCTGCAAGAAGCTGCTTGCCGCCGGCGAGAAGCGCATCTTCAGCCTGGGCTCCGTTTACCGAAACCGCGAGCGTGGGCCGCTGCATCATCCCGAATTCACCATGCTCGAATGGTACCGCGTCGGCGAGGCCTATGAGCGCCTGATGGCCGACTGCGCCGAATTTCTGGCGCTCGCCGCGGAGAAGGCCGGGGCCAAAAGCTTTCGGTTTCGTGGCCGCGAGGCCGATCCCTTCGCCGAGCCGGAGCGGCTGAGCGTGGCGGAAGCATTCATGCGCCATGCCGGCATCGATCTGCTGGCGACCGTCGGCGCCGACGGCAGCACCGACCGCGAAGCGCTCCACCAGGGCCTGGTCCGCGCCGGCCTGCGCACCGCGCCCGACGACAATTGGGCCGACCTGTTCAGCCGCGTGATGGTGGAAAAGGTCGAGCCGGCGCTGGGGCAGGGACGGGCGACAATCCTCTATGGCTATCCAGTCTCCGAGGCGGCCCTTGCCCGGCCGAGCGCGGAGGACCCGCGCGTCGCCGAACGCTTCGAGCTCTACTGCTGCGGCGTCGAGCTCGCCAATGCGTTTGGCGAGCTCACCGATCCGGCCGAGCAGCGCCGCCGCTTCGTCGCCGAGATGGACGAGAAGGAGCGCATCTATGGCGAGCGCTATCCGCTGGACGAGGATTTCCTCACCGCGCTTGCCATCATGCCGCAGGCGAGCGGCTCGGCCCTCGGCTTCGACCGGCTGGTGATGCTGGCAACCGGCGCCGCCAGGATTGAAGATGTGATCTGGGCGCCGGTGGCCGGCTAATCCGCACTGTTCACGCGGTTACGGCGGGGCAGTGCGCTGCGAAGGGCCGCGATTGCCTTGAGATTGCCGCATCCGCCATTGCACAAGCGCTGGTGGAACAATAGATGGTGCAGCAGCATCCAAGACGATTGTGCGGGCTTCCAGAGATGGCGGCCCGGCATCCATGGATGTGCGGTAGCATCTGCCCTCCCGCACAGCTTGAACAAACAGGACCAACCGCATGACCGACACGCTCGACGCAGGGAAACTGACCGGCCGCGTCGCGGCGCTCGTCGAGGCGGCCAAGCGCGCCGGGGCGGACGCCGCCGACGCGGTCGCCGTGCGCGGCCGTTCGGCCGGCGTGTCGGTGCGGCTGGGCAAGGTCGAAGGCACCGAATCGTCGGAAAGCGAGGACGTGTCCCTGCGCGTCTTCGTCGGCCAGCGCGTGGCGAGCGTCTCGGCCACCGCCGCCTCCGACCCGAAGGCGCTTGCCGAGCGCGCCGTCGCCATGGCGAGAGTCTCCCCCGAGGATCCGTTCCAGGGCCTTGCCGACCCGGCGCTGCTCGCCCGCAATTTGCGTGATCTCGACCTCTTCGATCCGACCGAGGTGTCGGTTGATCAGCTCAAGGAGGCGGCGCTGGCAGCGGAAGCGGCGGCCCTTGCCGTCAAGGGCGTCACCAATTCCTCCGGCAGCAGCGCCAGCGCCGGCCTTGGCGGCCTGGTGCTTGCGACCTCGCATGGCTTTGTCGGCCAATATGTCGCGTCGCGCTTTTCGCGCTCGACCAGCGTCATTGCAGGCCAAGGCACGGCGATGGAACGCGACTATGAATTCTCCTCGCGCCAGCATTTCGCCGATCTCGACGCGCCGGAGGAGATCGGCCGCAAGGCCGGCGAACGCGCCGTGCGTCGCCTCGGCGCCCGCAAGGCGGCGACCGGCCCGGTCGACGTCGTGTTCGACCCGCGTGTGGCGCGCGGCATTGCCGGCCATCTCGCCGGCGCCATCAACGGCGCCGCGGTGGCGCGCAAGACCAGCTTCCTGCGCGACATGATGGGAAAGCAGGTAGCCTCAAGCGCGATCACCGTCACCGACGAGCCGCTGCGGCGTCGCGGCCAGGCGTCGCGGCCCTTCGACGGCGAAGGCGTCGAGGGCGACAAGCTGTTGATGGTCGACAGAGGCGTGCTCAACCACTGGTTCCTGTCGACCTCGGCCGCGCGCGAGCTTGGTCTCGTCACCAACGGCCGTGGCTCGCGCAGCGGCTCTTCGGTTTCGCCGTCCTCGACCAATCTGGCCATCGAGCCCGGCGATCGCGCGCCGGAGGAGCTGATCGCCTCGCTGCAGCGCGGCTTCTACGTCACCGAGGTCTTCGGCCAGGGCGTCGACATGGTGACCGGCGAATACAGCCGTGGCGCCTCCGGCTTCTGGATCGAGAACGGCGCGCTTGCCTATCCGGTGGCCGAGGTGACGATCGCCTCCAATTTGAAGACCATGTTCCTCAACATGGTGCCGGCGAGCGATCTCGACCGCAATTTCGGCACTGCCGCGCCGACGCTGCTGATCGAGGGGATGACCCTTGCCGGCGCCTGACATGGTCATCTCAGCCGAGACGCACGAAGACCTCGCTCTGCTGCGCGACGCCGCCCGGGAGGCGGGCACCATCGCCATGCGCTACTTCGGTCAAAACCCCCAGGTGTGGATGAAGGGCGGGACCTCGCCGGTCAGCGAAGCCGACCATGCGGCCGACGCCTATCTGCGCGAGACCCTGCTCAAGGCGCGGCCGAATTATGGCTGGCTGTCCGAAGAAACCGCCGACGATCATGCCAGGCTGTCGGCCCGCCGCACTTTCGTCGTCGACCCTATCGATGGCACGCGCGGCTTTCTCGATGGCCTGCATTCCTGGTGCGTCAGCGTCGCCGTGGTCGAGGATGGCCGCTCGCTGGCCGGCGTGCTCGAATGTCCGGCCAAGCGCGAGACCTACTGGGCGCTGCCGGGCGAGGGCGCGTTCCTCAACGGCAAGCGCATCCAGGTGCGCCAACTCGGCGATACGGTCGAGATCGGCGGGCCGAAGCCGCTGGTCGACCGCATGCCCGCTTCCTGGCAAGCCCGGATGCGCCGCGTCGCTTACATCCCCTCGCTCGCTTACCGGCTGGCGATGATCGCCAACGGCAAGCTCGACGCGACCTTCGTCAAGCCCAACGCCCATGACTGGGACATCGCCGCCGCCGACCTTATCCTCCGCGAGGCGGGCGGCGCCTTGCTCGACCGCACCGGCAAGCCGCCGCGCTATGCCGGCGAGGTGATCAACCATGGCGCGCTCGCCGCCGGCAGCGGCGAACTGCTGGGGGTCCTGGCCGGCGTCATTGCCGGAGCTGACCAAGGGTGAGTCGGCCCACGGTTTCAAAATCGGCGGCTTTGGTCTAAACGTTTCACAAAATTCATGAATCTGCGAAGGATCGGCATGGCCGTGGAAGACGGAAAGAAACAGCTTTTGCACCTGGTGTTCGGCGGCGAGCTGAAAAAGCTGGGTGGAACCGAGTTCCGTGATCTGGATGCGCTCGACATCGTCGGCATCTACCCCGACTATCAATCGGCGCACGCCGCGTGGAAGGCGAAGGCGCAGGCCAGCGTCGACAATGCCCATATGCGCTATTTCGTCGTTCACCTGCACCGGTTGCTCGATCCGGAAACAAAGGCAGCCGGTTGACATCGATGGAGCATGAAGCGGTGAAAGGAGCGACGGGGCGCGCCGCCGGGCGGGGCGGGACTCGCACGCTGTGGCGCCGCATCCGAGAGCCGCTCGCCCAGTCGCGATTCGTCAAGAATTTCATCGCCAGCCTGTTCGCCTGGTTCGTGCGGCTGATTCGCATCACCAGCCCGCTGGTGAAAGGGTCGACGCAGGTCGCCGGCGGCGCCTATGCGCATCTCGAACCGGGCATCATCGCGCTGTGGCATGGCCAGCATCTCTTGACGCCGGCTTATTATCCCAAGGGCCGGCCGCTGGTCGCCATGGTCTCGCGCAGTGCCGACGCCGAGCTCAACGCGCTGATGCTGAACAGATTCGGCATCGAGGCGGTGCGCGGCTCGGGTGGCCGCGACAGTTCGAGGCATCTCGACAAAGGCGGCGCCAAAGCCTTGATTGCGCTCAAGAAAGCGCTGGTCGCCGGCAAGAATGTCGCGATGATCGCCGACATTCCGCATGGCACGCCGCGCGACGCGGGGCTGGGCATCGTGCTTTTGGCCAGGCTTTCCGGGCGCCCGATCCTCCCCTCGGCGATCGCCACCAGCCGCCGCAAGGTGCTGGAAAAGAGCTGGGACAAGACCACCATCAACCTGCCGTTCGGCCGCTCCGCCGTTGTCGTCGGGCAGCCGGTGTTCGTGCCGTCCAACGCCGACGACGCCGAGATGGAGCGAAAGCGCCAGGAGGTCACCGCCTCGCTCAACGCCGCGACCGCCGAGGCCTACCGCCTCGTGGACGGCGACAAATGAGCGAGCGCTGGGCGCGCGCGGCCCTGACCGCCTACCGCTACGCCGGGGCCGTCGCCTATCCGCTGATCGGACCCTATGTCGCCTGGCGAGCCTCGCGCGGCAAGGAAGACCGCGTTCGCCGTCGCGAGCGCTACGGCGTCGCCGGCCGTCCGCGTCCGGAAGGACCGGTCATCTGGATTCACGCCGCGAGCGTCGGCGAGACGATCGCCGTCGTGCCGCTGGTCGAAAGCATCCTCGATTACGGCGTCAACATCGTGCTGACGACCGGCACCGTGACCTCGGCCAAGGTCGCCGACGAGCGGCTTGGCAGCCGCATCATCCACCAATATGTGCCGCTCGACCTCAAGCCCGCTGTAAGCCGCTTCCTCGATCACTGGCTGCCGGAGCTGGCCATCATAGCCGAATCGGAGATCTGGCCGATGACCATCCTGGAACTCGGCGCGCGCAACGTGCCGCAGGTTCTGGTCAACGGGCGGCTGTCGGACCGTTCGTTCCGGTCGTGGAAGAAGCGCGCCGGCGTCGCCGAGGCGCTGTTCAAGAATCTTGCCCATGTCGTTGCCCAGTCGGATGTCGACGGCGAGCGGTTCCGCGTCCTCGGCGCCCGGCCGGTGACCGTTTCCGGCAACCTCAAGGTGGACACCAACCCGCCGCCGGTCGACGAGCGGGCGCTGGCGATCCTGCAGCGCCAGATCGGCTTACGCCCGACCTGGGCGGCGATCTCGACCCATGACGGGGAGGAGGTCGCCGCGGCGGAAGTCCATGCGACCTTGCACAAGCGCCACCCTGGACTGCTGACCATCGTCGTGCCCCGCCATCCCGACCGCGCGGACGCGCTGGCCGCGCAGATCTCCGGCATGGGGCTGAAAGTGGCGCGCCGCAGCAAGGGCGACCGCATCACGCCCGACACCGATATCCTGCTCGGCGACACGATCGGCGAGATGGGACTTTATCTCAGGCTGACCGAGATCGCGTTCGTGGGCCGCTCGCTGACCTCCGAGGGCGGCCAGAACCCGCTGGAGCCGGCGATGCTCGACACGGCGGTGCTGGCCGGCCGCAACGTGCAGAATTTCCGCGAAGCCTATCAGCGCCTGCTCGATCGCGGCGGCGCCAAGCTGGTGCGCGACCGCGACATGCTGGCCGGCGCCGTCAATTTCCTTTTGACCAACGAGGCGGTGCGCCACGAGATGATGGCGGCGGGCGCGGCGACCGTCGATGAGATGCGCGGCGCGCTTCAGCGCACGCTGAAGTCGCTCGAACCCTACATCCAGCCGCTGGTCGTCAAGGCGCGCCTGAAAGGCGCCAACGGGCGCTAGCGCATGGCCCAAAAATTCGGATCCGATCTTTGGAAAGGGTCATGCGCCATGGAAGTCGCGCCATGACCAGCGAAGCGCCGCCCTTCTGGTGGGAAAAGCCGGACTGGCGCGTGCTGGCGCTTTCGCCGGTGTCCGCGATGTATGGAATGGTGGCTGGGCGCCGCATGCGGCGCGCGCCGCGCGAGAAGGTCGCGGCACCTGTGCTGTGCGTCGGCAACTTCACCGTTGGCGGCAGCGGCAAGACGCCGGTCGCCATCGCGCTGGCTAAACAGGCAAAGCGCATGCAGCTCACGCCCGGCTTCCTGTCGCGCGGCCATGGCGGTTCCTTCGCCAAGCCGCATGTCGTCGATGCGCATCACGACGCGGCCAAGCATGTCGGCGACGAGCCGCTGCTGCTTGCCGAACATGCGCCGGTCGCGGTGACGGCCAACCGCGCCGCCGGCGCCAAACTGCTGATGGCAGAGCATGGCTGCGACTTGCTGATCATGGATGACGGTTTCCAGTCGGCGCGCATCCATATCGACTACGCGCTGGTCGTGGTCGATGCGCGTTTCGGCATCGGCAATGGCCGCGTCATTCCGGGCGGGCCGCTCCGGGCAAAGATCGTTGATCAGCTGGTGTTCACCGGCGGCTTGCTGAAGATAGGCGAGGGGAGCGCGGCCGATACGGTGGTACGCCAGGCGGCGCGCGCCGGCCGGCCGATCTTTTTGGCCCATGTCGAGCCGGCGAACCCGGCGCGCTTCGCCGGCGGGCGCTTCCTTGCCTTTGCAGGCATCGGCCATCCGGAAAAATTCTTCGATACGCTGCGCAGCGCCGGCGGCGAGGTCGCGCTGTCGCGCGCTTTTCCCGACCATCATTTCTACGCCGCGGACGAGCTTGCCGATCTGGCGGCGCTTGCCAAGCGCGAGGGGCTTCGGCTTGTCACCACGGCAAAGGATGCCGCGCGGCTTCGCCACGGCGCCGCACCCGCCGGCTTCCTGGAGCAGCTCGACGTGCTTGAGATCGACGCCGTGTTCGAGATCGACCACGTGCCGGAGCGCATCATCAATGAGACGCTGGATGCATGGCGGCAGCGCAAGATGAGACCGTCCTCATCCTAGGAGGTTCTACCCGCGCTTGCGCAGCTCCGGATGCGCCTCGATCTCACGCCGCAGCGACGCTGCCGCGTTCACATATGGCTCCTGCCTGGCGACGCTCCAGTATTTGAGCTCGTCCAGCGGGATGCTCTCGCCGGTCACCGCGCAGCGCACGAACGCGCCGGGGCTCGTCACCTGGAAGTCGCCGTCGAGATAGCGGATGCGCGCTTCCTTGCCGCCGGGGCCTTCAAAACGGTTCATCATGGAATGGCGCATAGGTTCATAGGGGTTCAATCGCCACAAATCGAAGGCAAGGTCAAGCTTGGCGCAATGCTCATGTAGTATGCCGGTTGGCACAATGGTTGTCGGGAAGCGCCATGGACATCACCAACGCCAGCGTGACGTCGCTGCTGAAAGAGGCGCTGGCGCCGCAGCCGGTGCCGTCGCCCAAGGCCGAACCTGCGACCGCGGCGCTGGTCAAGGCGCTCGTCCAGTCGCCGGCGCCGTCCGTCGTGTCCTCCGCACAGGTGGCCGCGCAGGCGCTGAACGGCACGTTGCCGGCCGCTCGACCAACTCAGCGTCTGTCCTCGGCCGAGATCGAGAACGCCTACAGAGCCGTCCTGGAATCCGATGCCGACCCTGATGGCGCCTCGACGAAGTCTCCGGTTGGCAGGTCGGCGGCTGACGCCGATCAGCTTTCGCGGGCGCTGCCCCAGGTTCCACCGCCGGCCGCCGATGGCACCGCAAGGGTCGTGGCGGCGCCCTCTTCGTTCTCGCCGGTGCTTGCGTCCGGAGTGCTGGTAGCGGCCAACGCCAATGCGCCGCCGCGCGGCGGCGTTCGCAGCCCCGGCCATGCCCCGCGATCCGAACCCGGCCAGACGCCGCTGTGGATGATATCGATCGTGACGGCCGTCGTCTCGGCTGCGACCGCCACGATCGTGCTGATGCTGCTTCGCTGATCCGAGCGATCTAGTCCTCGTCCTGCAGGAAGGCTTCGAGCTTCTCCGGCGCCAGCCCCGCCTGTTCGGCGATGCGTCGGGCGAGATCGGCGGCGGCCGCGCGCGGCCGTCCGACCGGACGGTCGAGCCAGTAGGACACCGGATTGAGCGCGACCCGCTCGTCAACGGGAACAATCCGGCCCGACTTCAACTGGTCTGCCGTCAGCGGCGGCCGCGCCAGCGCGATGCCGAGCCCATGCGCCGCCGCGTCGAGCACCAGATTGTAGTCCTCGAAACGCCGGTCCTGCGGGCGCGGGCGATAATCGACCTCCTGTGCCGCGAACCAGGCGCGCCAGGCGGACGCGTCGGAATCGTTGATCAGCGGGAATTTGAGCAGCCGAGCCGGGTCGCCTTGCCCGATCTCCTTCGCCAGCTCCGGCGAGGCGATCGGGAAAATGTGCTCCTCGAAAAGCTGCACCGAGACGCGGCCCGGAATGCGGCCGCGCCCGCAGCGCACCGAAAGGTCGATGCCTTCGTCGGCAAGGTCGGCCTGGCGGTTGTCGACGTCGAGCACGATGCGCAGCCGCGTCGGGTTGTTTTCGAGCGCCGCCATGCGCGGCATCAGCCAAAGGCCGCTGACCGAAGGGATCGAAGCCAGCCGCACCACCGCGGTGCCGCGCGGCTCGACCCAGCGATCGGAATTGACCGAGATCAGCGCGAAGGCCTCGGTGGTGCGCAGGTGCAGCCGGTTGCCCTCATTGGTCAGCGTGACGCCGCGCGCGTTGCGCTCGAACACCTTGAGCCCGAGCCAGTCCTCCAGCTTGGCGATCTGACGGCTGATCGCGCCATGGGTGAGGTTGAGCCTTTCGGCCGCCGCGGAAAAGCTTCCTGTCCGCGCCGCCGCGTCGAAGGCGCGCAAAGTCTCGAGCGGCAATAGCTGGTCAGAGCTGTGAAGCATGCTCACAGCTGACCCCCGAATTGCTCGTTTGTCAATCGGCGGGCAATGACGTTTTCTCTCTCTATGGCACTGAGAGACGAGGATTCGGCAATGAGCGCTTACACCGCCACGTTGAATGAGACACAGCGCATGGACACCACGGCCGCGATCGCGGTGGCACTGACGGTGGTCGGCTGGGCGTCTGCCTTCCCGGCGATCCGCGCTGGCCTTGCCGCCTTCCAGCCGCTGGAGCTCGGGGCGCTGCGCTTCGCCATCGCGGCCGTGCCGGCAGCGATCTTCCTTGCGGTCAAGCGTCCGGCGCTGCCGAGGATCGATGAGCTGTGGCGTTTCGGCTTCGGCGGTGCCATCTTCGTCGCGCTCTACACCGCCATGCTCAATTTCGGCGAGCTCACCGTCTCGGCGGGCGCCGCCGGCTTCATCATCAATGTCAGCCCGATCTTCACGGCCATCATGGCCATGGCGCTGCTCGGCGAGCGCTTTTCCGGCATGGCCTGGCTTGGCACGGTGATCTCGTTTGCCGGCATCGGCATCATCGCGGTGGCGGACGGCCATGGCCTGCATTTCAACACCGGAGCGCTGCTGGTGCTGGGCTCCGCCCTTTGCTCGGCCGTCAACACCATCGTCCAGAAGCCGCTCTTTGCCCGCCACCATCCGCTGACGATCGCCGCTTCCAACATGGTGCTCGGCGCGCTCTGCCTATCGCCCTTGCTGGCGGAAGCGTTTTCGCAGGCCGCGGTCGCCGACATGGCCGGCCTCGGCGCCGTCATCTATCTGGGCATTGTGCCCAGCCTGATCGCCTACGCCGCCTGGGCCACCGCGCTGTCGCGCCTGCCGGCCGCGCGCGCCTCGAACTTCCTCTATCTGGTCTCGCCGACCTCCGCTCTGATCGGTTTCTTCTGGCTCCGCGAAGTGCCGACACTCTTCGGCATGCTCGGCGGCGCGCTGGCGCTCGGCGGTGTGATCGTGGTGAATTTGAAGCGGTAAGTCAAAGGGTTGAGGCCGGTTCCTGACTCAAGAAAAGCGCCGCCTCGAGCGGACCTTTATCTGGCCGCTACGCGGCCACGAGAACAGGTTGGTGCTGGCGCTGAAGGTCTCCTCTCCCATCGGGAGAAGTCAGCGGAAGTGAAGCGGAGGCTGGGTGAGGGCTTTGGTGCGCTCACCTTCGCCCGAACAATCTTTCAATGTCGGCGAGTTTCAGCTCGATATAGGTCGGCCTGCCATGGTTGCAGGTGCCGGAGCCGGGCGTCGCCTCCATTTGGCGCAGCAGCGCGTTCATCTCCTCGGCCTTGAGCAGGCGGCCCGAGCGCACCGAGCCGTGGCAGGCCATGGTCGCGGCTATTCTGTCCAGCCGTTCCTTCAGCGTCTCGACCGTGTCGTTGTCGGCGATCTCGTCGGCGAGGTCACGCACCAGTTGCTGCACATTGGTTTCGCCGAGCATCGACGGCGTCTCGCGCACTGCCACCGCGCCCGGGCCGAAGCGCTCCAGGCCGAGGCCGAATTTGGCCAGTGTCTCGGAATGCATCGCCAGCCGTTCGGCATCCTCTTCCGGAAGGTCGACGATCTCGGGCAAAAGCAGCATCTGCGAAGGCACGGCGCGAGAGTGCAGCGCGTTCTTCAAGGCCTCGTAGACCAGCCGCTCATGTGCGGCATGCTGGTCGACGATGATGAGCGAATCCCGGGTTTGGGCGACGATATAGTTCTCATGCACCTGAGCGCGCGCCGCGCCCAGCACCGTGCCGAGCAGCGCCTCGGCCGGCTCGGCGATGCCCGCCCGCGCGTCGGCGCTTGCCAGCGGCCTGGTGTCGAAGGCAGCCTGATCGTTCTCGGCGAAGCCGCCTCGCGCCGGCCGCGCTTCGCCCATGTCGAGCGGCCGCTGCGGCGAGCGCGCCAAATTCGAACCGTGGTCGAAGCTGGAGCCGGAGGCGCGAAAAGCGGCCTCATAGCTGCGGTGGCCATTGGCCGGTCCGGGATGCGAATAGGACGCCGCGCCGGGCCGGAAAGCCGCCATCATGCCGGCCGCGCCGGTGGTCGCGGCCCGGATGCCGGCGCCGGCCATCGCCTCGCGGATGGCGCCGACAATCAACCCGCGCACCAGGCCCGGATCGCGGAAGCGCACATCGGCCTTGGCCGGGTGGACATTGACGTCGACGGTTGCCGGATCGAGCGAAAGGAATAGCACGGTGACCGCATGCCGGTCGCGCGGCAGCACGTCGGCGAAGGCGCCGCGGATCGCGCCGGCGATCAGCTTGTCGCGCACCGGCCGGCCGTTGACATAGGCATATTGCTGCAGCGCGTTGGCGCGGGTGTAGGAAGGGATCGAGACGTGGCCGGCAAGATGCACGCCGTCGCGCATGGCATCGATCGCAATGGCATTGTCGGGAAAGTCGGCGCCCATCACTTGCGCGATGCGGGCGAGCCGGCCCTCCGGCGTGCCGCCGGTCGCCGGCAGCTCCAGCGTCGAGCGGTCGGAACCGGCAAGCGTGAAGCGCACGGCGGGGAAGGCGATGGCGATGCGCTTCACCACGTCACCGGTGACCGAGCTTTCGGCGCGCTCGCCCTTCATGAATTTGAGCCGTGCCGGCGTGGCGAAGAACAGGTCGCGCACTTCGACGGTGGTGCCGCGGTTGGCCGCCGCTGGCTTGACGGCCGACACCCGGCCGCCCTCGATGCTGATCTCGGCCGCGCTGTCGCCGGCGGCCGTGCGCGAGCGGATCGAAAGCCTGGCCACCGAGCCGATCGACGGCAACGCCTCGCCGCGGAATCCGAGCGAGCGGATGTCGTGGATGTCGTCCGACAGCTTCGACGTGCAGTGTCGGGCAACTGCCAGCGCCAGTTCGCGCTCGGGAATGCCCGAGCCGTCATCGGTGACGCGGATGAGCGAGAGCCCGCCGCCGGCGGTGACGATCTCGACGCGCGACGCGCCGGCGTCGAGCGCATTCTCGACCAACTCCTTCACCACGCTTGCGGGACGCTCGATGACCTCGCCGGCGGCGATCTGGTTGATCATCGTTTCGGAAAGCTGGCGAATGGGCATCCGAGGATTATAGGCGGATTCGAACGGTGTGGGGGAGGGGCTACTTCATGCCTGCGCCACCAGCCAGTCCCTGACCTTGCGCGCGTTGTCGCTGAGCTCGCGGTTCTTCGGCCAGATGACGTGGAAGCCGATGCCGGTCCTCATCACATGGCCGGTCACCGGCACCAGCAACCCTGATGCCACCAGCCGCTCGACCAGATGCCGCCAGCCAAGCGAGATGCCTTGCCCTTCCATCACCGCCTGGATCACCAGGGCATAGTCGTTGATGCGCAGGCCGCGCTCGGCATTGCGCAGGCTGGTTCCGGCCGACGCGAACCATTCGTCCCAGTTCGGCGCCTCGCGATAGGGCTCCTCGAGATGGATCAGCCGGTGCGTGGCCAGTTCCTCGACCGTCTTCGGCATGCCGAATTTGGCGAGATAGCTCGGTCCCGCGACGGGGAAGATCTCTTCGTCGGACAGCGACAGCGAGTGATAGTCCGGCCAGTCGCGCGGCACACCGCCGCGCACGCCGAGCGGAATACCCTCGGCAATGATGTCGAGGTCGCGGTCGGCGGTCTGGATGCGCAGATCGATGCCCGGCAGTTGGTCGCGGAACTGCTGCAGGCGCGGCATCATCCAGAACGAGCCGAAGGCGGTCGAGGCCGCAAGGGTGACATGGCCGCCGGTCGCCTGCAGGCGAAGGTCCTCGGCAGATTTGCGGATATGCGACAGCCCCAGCGAGACGTCCGCGTGGAAGCGCTCGCCGGCCTCGGTCAGGAGCACCTGGCGGTGGCGGCGCTGAAACAGCTTGGCGCCGAGCTGTTCCTCCAGTCCGCGCACCGCATAGGAGACGGCCGCCTGGGTCATGCCGAGCTCGCGCCCGGCCGCGGTGAAGCTCGACAGCCGGCCTGCCGCCTCGAAGACGACGAGGCTGCCGGCCGAGGGCAGGAGGTGGCGTAGGCTTCGCATAAGCGCAGCTTATACAAGAGATCAGGATTTTCCAGCATCACATCCATATTTCGTGTCGCTAACTTGGTCGGGCGGGATGAAGGAGACAACATGAACGCACCGGCCGCTGAATTGACTGAGCCGACCCACCGTCGCGGCGGCGGCCGCCTTGGGCGCAAGGCGCTGAGAAGCGCGCCGGTCGCGTCTTTCCCGACGCTCGTTCGCCAGATTCCGGCCTATGAGATCGTGCCCGACGAGGCGGTGGAGCTGATCCACGAGGAGTCGCTCAAAATCCTCGAGGAGGTTGGCTGCGAGTTCCGCGACGACGAAGCGATCGCGCTCTGGAAGGCGGCGGGTGCCGACGTCAAGGACACACGCGTCCGCATCGATCGCGCGCTGCTGATGGAGCTTGTCTCGAAGGTCCCGCCGGAATTCACGCTCAATGCGCGCAACCCCGAGCGTACGGTTCGCGTCGGCGGCAAGAACTCGATCTTCGTGCCGATGTATGGCGCGCCTTATGTGCGCGACCTCGACAACAAGCGGCGCTACGGCACGCTGAACGACCTCAACAATTTCCACAAGCTCGCCTACATGGCGCCGGCGCTGCATTCGTCGAGCTCGATCATCTGCGAGCCGATGGAGATCCCGGTGCCGAAGCGGCACCTCCACATCATTCATTCGGCGCTCAAGCACTCCGACAAGCCGTTCATGGGCATCGTGACGTCGAAGGAGCGGGCCGAAGACACGATGGCGATGGCTGCGATCGTGTTCGGCGAGGAGTTCGTGCGCGACAATCCGGTGCTGGTGGCGATCACCAATTGCAATTCCCCGCTGGTGTGGGACGCCACCATGCTTGACGCGATGCGGGTCTATGCCCGCCACAACCAGCCGCTGATCCTGGCACCCTTCGCGCTCTGCGGCGCCTCGACCTCGGCCTCCGCCGTCGGCGCGGTCGCGCAGGTCAATGCCGAGGCGCTGGCAGGCGTCGCATTCACCCAACTGATCCGTCCCGGCTCGCCGCAGATCTATGGCCAGTTCATGGTGACGGTGGACATGAAGACCGGCGCCCCGATGGGCGGCACGCCGGAGGCCGCGCAGATGATGTATCTGATGGGTGCGCTGGCGCGGAAATACAAGCTGCCATGGCGCACCTCGGGCTTCCATGTCGGCTCCAAGCTCAACGACGCCCAGGCCGGCTACGAGGCGAACATGCTTATGCATGCCGCGATCCTCGCCGGCGCCAATTACATCTGGCACTCCGCCGGCTGGCTTGAAGCCGGCCTTACCTGCGGCTATTCGAAATTCGCCACCGACTGCGAACAGCTCGTCGGTTGGTACAAATATGCCGGCGGCGTTCCCTTCGACGATTTCAAGGAGGCCATGGCGGCGATCCGCGAGGTCGGTCCGCAAGGGCATTTTCTCGGCACGCAGCACACGCTCGAGCATTTCGAGCGCGCCTTCTTCATGCCGAGCATCATGGACTTCAATTCCTTCGAACAATGGACAGCCGAGGGCGCGAAGGATCACGACACGCGCGGCCGCGAAAGGGCGCGCAACATGCTCGCCGACTACCAGGAGCCGAAGCTCGACGAAGGCATCGCCGATGGTCTCAAGGATTTGATCGCGCGGCGCGAGGAAAAGCTGCCTGATACCGTTAGTTGACAAAATATGGGCAAAGGCCGTCGGCAATCGTGACTGACAGCAAGCCAATGGCTCAGCCAGCGCGCACCTTGCCGTTCGCAAGGTGTTTCTGAAGCGATTGACAGGCGTTCATAATATGATCGTAGACCAACTTTGCGGCCTGTTCGGTCTCGCCAGCGCGGCAGGCGGCCAGGATTTCGCGATGTTCTCGATCCGCAAGCTCATGACCGCCGGAAATCGTCAGCTGAACTCGCAGATAGCGTTCGATGCGATCGTTAACCGACCGGATCATGCGGAGGAGATATGGTCGCCCGGCGTCTAGATAAAGACTGGAATGGAACTCCCAATTTAGTTCCGCCCAGCGGCCGACGTCGGTTTCCTTCGCAAAGGAGTCGCAACTTGCTTGCGCTTTATCGAAGGTCTTCTCGTTCATGTGGGGGAGGGAAAGCCGAATTGCGTTCGATTCCAGCATCGCTCGGACCTCGAAAATCTGCACGATCTCCGGTTCCGACATGCTGGCGACAATTGCGCCCTTGTTTCGCTGAAATGCCACGAATCCCTCTGCCTCGAGCCGCTTCAAAGCTTCGCGCACCGGAATCTTGCTGATGTTGAACATGCGGGCGACGTCGTCTTGCCTGATCGGTTCGCCCTCATCAAGCGACCCGGATATGATTGCTCCGCGGATGAACTTCAAAACCACGTCGGAAGCGGTGGGGGCGGCACCCAAATCGGGAATGTCGGCAAATGCAAATGGCACGTGTAGAGTCTCCGCACGGAGCGTCAGATCTGCAAACATAGATATCGTAGACGATGTTCGCGATCAAATACGCTCGCGATTCTGCTCAACCCGAGTGTCTGCATGGCCTGAGATGCCGTCCGGCGTGGGCTCTTTTGAGCCCGGCCGATCAGCAGCGACTGGCGCATTTCCCCTCAATCGAGCCTTGACGAGAGTCGAAGATCGTATACGATATCCAATTGGAAGCCGCGGCTCTGGGGACTCCCGAATGCGAAGCACGAAAGTCATCCATGTTGTTTCCTGCCACGCGGAGGGCGAAGTCGGGGATGTCATCGTTGGCGGGGTGTCTCCTCCGCCGGGAGACACTGTCTGGGACCAGCGAAAATGGATCGCAGAAGACAACCGACTTCGTAACTTCGTTCTTAACGAACCGCGCGGCGGCGTCTTCCGGCACGTCAACCTTCTGGTCCCTCCGAAGCATCCCGATGCGCAGATGGCTTGGATCATAATGGAACCGGAGGATACGCCCCCGATGTCCGGCTCCAATTCGATTTGCGTCTCCACGGTAATTCTGGACACCGGGATCATCCCCATGCAGGAGCCGGTAACCGAAATGGTGCTCGAGGCGCCGGGCGGCCTGGTACGCGTGCGGGCCGAGTGTGCCGGAGGAAAGGCCCAGCGCATCACCGTCGAAAACGTACCATCATTCGCCAGCAGGGTCGGTGTGCCGCTTGAGGTCGGTGGCCTCGGTACCATTACGGTCGACACGGCCTATGGAGGCGACAGTTTCGTCGTCGTCGATGCACCTGACCTTGGGTTAGCGCTTGAAACCGACGAGGCTCGTGATCTCGCCGAACTTGGGGTGCGCATTACCGATGCGGCCAATCGACAAATGGCGTTCTTCCACCCTGAGCGTCCCGATTGGCGCCACCATTCGTTCTGTCTTTTTGCCGGCGCCATCACCCAGGATGGCAACCGCCTCCGCGCAAAATCGGTCGTTTCGATAAAACCTGGCAAGCTCGACCGATCGCCGACCGGAACGGCGGTGTCGGCCCGCATGGCGCTCTTGCACGCGAAGGGTCAAATGACAGCCGAGGATTGGTTCACCGGTGTGTCCATCATCGGGTCAGAATTTCACGGCAAGATTCTCGGCACCACGCAGGTTGGCGGTATGCCCGCCATACGCCCTCAGATCAGCGGTCGCGGTTGGATCACCGGCATCCATCAGCACATGCTGGATCCTGAAGATCCTTGGCCGGCGGGCTATCGCGTGGCGGACACCTGGCCGATGAAGCGTGCGAAGGTCTGAAGGTGGTTCTTCGCCCGGCATCTTTCTCCAGCTCATGCCCCAAGAAGCTTGACGCGCAACAAGGCTCGTATACGATATTCGAAATGCCGCAGGGATGGAGCGAGTTCTCACTATCTCAGGCAAGGCAGCGTCTGGACGCTCGCTCACGCTGCAGGCGCCATCTACAGCTGAAAAAAAGTGCACTAGGATGGCCAATGTTTCGCAACATGGGAGGAAAAAATGACAATCTTCAAAAGCAACGGTGATCGCGTTCCTGCCGCCATCGAGGCGATGGCTAAAGAAGCGCGCGCGGGCCGCGTGGACCGGCGCGAATTCCTGGCGCTGGCAAGCGCCTTCGGCGCGTCGACGGCGTTCGCCTATGGCATGATTGGCCTTGCCGCGCCGACAAAAGCCCTGGCGCAAGAGCCGAAGAAAGGCGGAACGCTGCATGTCGCGATGTCGGTCAAGGCGCAGAAGGACCCGCGCACCTATGACTGGACCGAGATGGCGAACGTCACCCGCACCTGGCTGGAGCCGCTCGTGCGCTACACGCACCAGTTCACTTTCGAGCCGGTGCTGCTCGAAAGCTGGGACGTCAACGACGACGCCACCGAATACACGCTGCATCTGCGCAAAGGCGTCACCTGGAACAACGGCGATGCCTTCAACGCCGATGACGTGGTTTTCAACCTCAATCGCTGGTGCGAGAAGGGGGCTTCCGGCAATTCCATGGCCGCCCGCGTCGGCGCGCTGGTCGACGCCAAGACCGGCAAGGCAAGGGATGGCGCGATCACCAAGGTCGACGACCATACGGTCAAGCTGAAGCTGTCCGAGGCCGATATCGCGATCATCCCGGGTTTCACGGACTATCCGGCGCTGGTCGTGCATCGCAACTTCGACAAGGACGGCGCCGATCCGATCAAGAAGCCGATCGGCACCGGGGCTTTCGAGCTGGTGTCTTACGATGTCGGCCAGAAAGCCGTGGTCAAGCGCCGCGAGAACGGCAAGTGGTGGGGTGGCGAAGCGCCGCTCGACGGGGTCGAGTTCATCGACTACGGCACCGACTTCAACGCCACGCTGAATGCCTTCGATTCCGGCGAGATCGACCTCGATTTCGAGACACCGGCCGACTTCATCGACCCCCTCGACAAGATGGAGCTGGTGAAATCGGAAGTCGCGACGGCGACCACGCTCGTTGCGCGCACCAACATCACGCACAAACCTTACGATGACAAACGGGTGCGCAATGCGCTGCAGATGGCGGTCGACAACAATCAGGTCATGCAGCTCGGCTACGCGGGCCGCGGCACGGTCGGCGAGAACCACCATGTCAGCCCGATCCATCCGGAATATTACCCGCTGCCGAAGAAGGAACGGGACGCGGCGGGCGCCAAGAAGCTGATGGCCGACGCCGGGCAGGCCGACTTCGAGCACGAGCTGATCACGGTCGAGGACGAATGGCAGAAGAACACCGGCGACGCGATCGCCGGCCAGTTGCGCGATGCCGGCATCAAGGTGAAGCGCACGGTGCTGCCCGGTTCGACCTTCTGGAACGACTGGACGAAATATCCTTATTCCATGACCATCTGGTACATGCGCCCGCTCGGCGTGCAGGTGCTGGCGCTGGGCTACCGTACCGGCGAGGCCTGGAACGAGACCGCGTTCTCGAACCCGGATTTCGACGCCAAGCTCAAGGAGGCGCTGTCGCAGATCGACGTCGCCAAGCGCAAGGAGGTGATGAAGGACGTCGAGCAGATCCTGCAGGACTCCGGCGTCATCATCCAGCCGTTCTGGCAGAAGCTCTACTGCCACATGAACAAGAAGGTGAAGAACTACGCCATGCACCAGACCTATCAAATGGACTTCCAGAACGTCTGGCTGGAAGCTTAAGGCGCGCAGCGCAAGGACTTCATGCGCCGCGAAAAAGCCGATATGCAGGATGCGTGGTGGTGATCGTGCCACCACGCCGCCGACCATCCGGAGATCCTGCATGAGACCGATGATGCTGGCAGTTGCCATCTCGATCGCCTTGCCTGCCGCGGCGCTCGCCGGGCCGGCTTCCAACGCCGTGAAGTTCTTCTATGTGCCTGAAGTGAAGTTCGAGGCGGACGCGAAATACCGCGACCGCTTCACCGAGCCGGTCACCAAGCTCTTCGAAGCCAACGACAAGGCCCGCAAGGAGAAGCCCGACGAGGTATCCTGCATCGACTTCGACCCAGGCCTCGACGCCCAGGATTTCGACCAGAAGACCGTGTCGAAGACGCTGAAGCTTGCCGAGGCCGTCAATGGCGACACCGCCGAGGTGACGGCAAGCTTCAATCTTTTCCCGGAAGGCGATGACTCCAAACGCGAAATGGTGTGGTCGCTGAAGAAAGTGGACGGCAAGTGGAAGATCGCCGACATCACCTCCAAAACCAGCGACTGGACGCTCAGCGCGCTGGAATGCGGCTCCTCGACGGAGTGACGCCGTGCTTCGGCGTCTGGTCCTCGCGCTGTCGAGCTTGTCGATGCTGACCGCGGGGCTGAACGGCGGCGCCTACGGGCAAGGACTGTTCGGCTCGCCGCCGCCGAACGCGTCCTCTGGCGACAATGCGCCGGCGATCGAGAAGTCGGCGCCGGCCACAACGCCTGAAAGCAAGCTGGCCGAACCGGCGCCAGCTGCGCCCGTCCTGCCCGGATCGCCGACGGCGGTGGTGAAGCCCTTCTACGAGCATCTCGGGCTGGAATTGGACCCCAGCCAGCGCAAGAACTTCAGCGATCCGGCGAAGAGCGTACTCGACAAAGCCGACGCGCTGCGCGCCTCGGGTCAGGGCGAGTGCCTCGATCCCAACATGGCGCTCGACAATGCCGATTACGACAAGCTCGCCATCGACAAGAGCCTGCGCACCATCGAAGCGATCAATGGTGACGAGGCCAAGGTGGTGGTCGTCTTCGTCGTCGAAGGCCACCAGCACCGTCTCGAATGGAAGCTGAAGAAGGTCGGCGGCGACTGGAAGATCTCCGACCTCCTGTCGGTCACCGGCGAATGGGCGCTCAGCCAGTACCAGTGCGAATGATGAAGTCGCGGTCAGGGCATCACAGATGAAACTCCGTGCTATCCTTGCGGCGGCGATTATCGGACTTTGCGCGGCCGACTGGGCGGCTGGAACAACGCTGATCGCCCGCGGGCTCCGTCAGAACTTGACGGCGCCGAGCGAGGTGCCCGTCGAGCGCGTCGTGCTCAACCAGGCTGGTGCGCCCGAACTTGTCGGTTGGGTGATTGGTCGAAAGGACAGTTGCGGTGCGATCGTCCTGTTGCACGGGCGCGGCGCCAACAGGCTAGCGATGCTGCAACGCGCAAAACTGCTATCCGATAGCGGCTATTCGGTTGCCCTGTTCGATCTGTCGGGGCACGGCGAGAGCGGCGGAACCGTACAAGGCTTCGGCTACTTTGAAGGGCAGGACGCTGTCCGCATCCTGACATATGCCCGACAGCGCTTCCCCGGGCAAAAGATCGGCGCCGTGGGATCCTCGCTGGGAGCGGCAGCCTTTGTCTTTGCTGCACCGAAGGCGATCGCCGATGCCTACGTGCTGGAACAGCTCTACGCGACATTGCGCGAGACGACGGCTCGTCGAATGCCGTTCAGCATGCTGCGTAGCCTCCAAGCGGATGTCCTTCTGGCGCAGATGCCGCTTCGGCTCGGAATAAGCGCCGACGATGTCAGGCCGGTCGGCCGCCTCGGCAAAATCGGCAAGCCGTTACTCTTGCTCGCCGGCGGCGAGGATCCCTTTATAGACCACGGGCAGGTAATGGCGCTGAAAAAAGCCGCTGCCTCGCAATTGGTCTGGTTCAACGGCGCCGGTCATGTCGATCTGTTGCGCCACGACCAGCAACGCTATCGCATTTCGGTCGTTCCGTTTCTTGCGACCAACCTGTGCCGAACCAATGCGGCCGGCCATGTCTGATGGCCGCTCGATAAACTCACCCGCGCCCGCGATATGGCGCGACCCCGGTGTCGGGCAGCCAGGCGCCTTCGGGCGGCGCGCCGGTCTGCCAGAAGACGTCGATGGGGATGCCGCCCCGCGGGAACCAGTAGCCGCCGACGCGCAGCCAGAGCGGCTTGGTCGCTTCGACGATGCGGCGGCCGATCATGACGGTGCATTCCTCGTGAAAGGCGCCATGGTTGCGGAACGAGGTGATGAACAGCTTCAGCGACTTCGATTCCACCAGCGTCTTGTCGGGCGCGTAGTCGATGACGATGTGGGCGAAGTCGGGCTGGCCGGTGACCGGGCAGAGCGAGGTGAATTCCGGGCAGGTGAAGCGCACGATCGCGGGCGGGCCGTCGCCTCGCTCGAACGGCACGGTTTCCAGGACTGCCTGTTCGGGACTCTGCGGCGTCTCGACGTGTTTGCCGAGCTGGGTCAGGTTTTTGGCGTCGGTCATCGATGGCTCCTCGCTGCCGCCGATGATTGCAAGGGCGGCAGGTGCAATCAGTTGAAAGTGCGCCGCGATCGAACGGACCCGGCGTGTTTGGCGGCTCATTAGCATTGGAGCGAAAGCCGCGCAGCGGTTTTCGGATGAATCCGATGCGTGAAATGGAAGCGGGAGCAGCGCCCGCGCAATTTGATACGGCAGGAAGACGATGACCAGCAACGACCCGCTTCTCCAACCTTATCCGCTCAAGCACCTGACGCTGAAGAACCGGGTGATGTCGACCAGCCATGAGCCGGCTTATTCCGAGGACGGCATGCCGAAGGAGCGCTACCGGCTCTACCACGCCGAGAAGGCCAAGGGCGGCATGGCGCTGACGATGACAGCGGGCTCTGCCATCGTGTCACGCGACAGCCCGGCCGCCTTCGGCAACCTGCATGTCTATGACGACGCCATCGTGCCGTGGCTCGCCGAACTTGCGGATGCCTGTCATGAGCATGACTGCAAGGTCATGATCCAGATCACCCATCTCGGTCGCCGCACCGGCTGGAACAAGGCCGACTGGCTGCCGGTGCTTTCCGCCTCGCCGGTGCGCGAGCCGGCGCATCGCGCCTTTCCCAAGACCATCGAGGACTGGGACATCGAGCGCATCGTTGCCGATTATGCTTCCGCCGCCCAGCGCTGCCAGGAGGCCGGCCTCGACGGCATCGAATTCGAATCCTACGGCCATCTGATGGACGGCTTCTGGTCGCCCGCCACCAACCATCGCGACGATGATTTCGGCGGCTCGCTCGACAACCGGCTGCGCTTCACCAACATGGTGCTGGATGCGGTTCGCGCCGCGGTCGGCGAGAAATTCGTCGTCGGCATCCGCATGGTCGCCGACGAGGATTTCGAAAAAGGCCTGTCGAAGGAGGAGGGCGTCGAGATCGCGAAACGTCTGGCTCGCTCCGGCAAGGTCGATTTCCTCAACATCATCCGCGGCTCGATCGAGACCGACGCGGCGCTGACCAAGGTCATCCCGGTGACCGGCATGCGCTCGTCGCCGCATCTCGATTTCGCCGGCGAGGTGAGGGCGGCGACGAAATTCCCGACTTTCCACGCGGCGCGGATCTCCGATGTCGCGACCGCGCGTCATGCGATCGCCTCCGGCAAGCTCGACATGGTCGGCATGACGCGCGCCCATATCGCCGATCCGCATATCATCAGGAAAGTGATGGAAGGGCGCGAGCACGAGATCCGGCCTTGCGTCGGCGCCACCTACTGCCTCGATCGCATCTATGAAGGCGGTGAGGCGCTCTGCGTCCACAACGCCGCCACCGGCCGCGAAGCGACGATCCCGCATGTCATCGCGAAAAGCGAAGGGCCGAAGAGGCGGGTGGTGGTCGTCGGCGCCGGGGCGGGCGGTCTGGAAGCCGCGCGTGTCGCCGCCGAACGCGGCCATCAGGTGATGGTCCTCGAAGCGTCCAGCCAGGCCGGCGGCCAGGTGCGGCTCGCGACGCAAAATCCCCGCCGCAAGGAACTGATCGGTATCATCGACTGGCGGCTTGCCGAGCTCGATCGCCTCGGCGTCGAGATCCGCTACGACACATGGGCCGAAAAGGACGATGTCCTCGCACTTTCGCCGGATGTGGTGATTGTCGCCACCGGCGGCCTGCCGCAGAACCCGCCGCTGGCAGCGGGCGACAATCTCGTCACCTCGAGCTGGGACATTATGGCCGGCAGCGTCAAGCCGGCCGAGAACGTGCTGCTCTATGACGACAATGGCGGCCATCAGGGCATGGGCGCGGCGGAATTGATTGCCAACAGCGGCTCGAAGCTGGAGCTGGTCTCGCCCGAACGCTTCTTCGCGCCGGAAATGGGCGGCCTGAACCACGTGCCCTATATGCGGGCTTTCCACGAGAAAGGCGTCACCGTCACCATCAACACTCGTCTGCGCTCCGTGCGACGCGAGGGTAACCAGCTCATCGCCGAGCTGGCGTCGGACTTCGCCGATGGCTGGCGCGGCGAGCGGCGCGTCGACCAGGTGGTGGTCGAGCATGGCACCGCGCCGCTCGACGATCTCTACCTCGCGCTGAAGCCGCTGTCGAAGAATGGCGGCGCGGTCGACTACGAGCGGCTGGTAAGCGGCGGCGACATTTTTCCGCCGCGCAATCCGGAAGGCGGCTTTGTTCTGTTCCGCATCGGCGACGCAGTCGCCTCGCGCAACATCCACGCCGCTATCTATGACGGCATCAGGTTCGGCATCCGGATCTGAACCTCGGTCCTCCAATGGCCAGGCTAGACCTGACAGATCTTATTTGCAATTTTCGGGCGCGGATTCGGAGGGCTGCAACCGGGGTCGCATAGTCGGGGGGCTTGCTTGACCGGAAAAGATCTGTTCGTTCCGCGCCAGACCAATACGGCGCTCTATATCCAATTGCACGAGTCCGGGCACTCGTTGGGCGATCTTCTACGCGTGCAGAAGGCCTATCGCGTGGCATGCGCGATGTTCAACGGCCGCTATCGAAAGTCAGGACGGCCCTTTATCTGCCATGCGGTAGGCGCCGCCTCGTCTGTGGCGCATTTCGAAAGGGATCTCGATTTCGTCCTCGCGGCGATGTTCCATGCTGCCTATGACAGCGGCCAGTATCCGGACGGCAGGTCCAGCAGGCGCAGCGAGGCGCACCGGAAATGGCTGGAGGCGCGGATCGGGCCGAGGGCTGAAGGCCTCGTCGCCCGCGTCGGCGCCATGAAATTCGACACCGGCGACCCCGAGCGCCTTCTGCAGGAGGGCGTGCCGGCCGGCGATGAGGACATCCTGTTCCTGCAGCTTGCGCACGAGGTCGACGACCTCGCCGACGGCGGCTTGGCATTCGCACCCAAATATGGCCGCTCGATCGAAACGCGGGTCGCGGCCTGCGCCATCTTGGCCAGGCAACTGGGCCGCGAGGATCTCGCCGCGACGATCGACCCATATGGCGGCCGTTATGAAGCGCTTGGCTGGGCGGCAGCGCTTCAGGACGTCAGACTGGAAGGTTTTCGCATCGCGCCGAATATGCGGACCTATATAAAGCTGCGACGGGAAAAACTACGCGGCGGTTCCATTGAGGTGATCTGATGCACCGGTGACGGCCGCACCACGGAAACGCACCGGACCTTCAAGGAGAGCCACCTGCCGCGTTGGTCCGGTGCGCCGCGCGCGGCCGCCGGCCTGCACCGGTACCGCGCGAGCCGTTGACGGTTCAGAACATCCTGGCCGTGGCCATGCACAATACGGTGACGACCAGCAGCCCGCCGGCGAGGCGTTCGCCTTTGGTCATTTTCGCGCGCAACTGCGTTTGCGTCGCCGCATCGGCACCGGCCAATCGCCTGCTGGAAGAGGCGACAATGGCGCCCTGCACGCCGGCGGCGATCAGCGCCGTCGCAATGCCCAGCGCCAGCACTATTTCCATCGGGCCGAAAGCGCCTTCGTGGAAGAAATACCAGAGCAGCAGACCGGTCAAGAAGACCATGCCGGAGGCGCCGAGTTGCGGCCGGATAAAGCGCTCCGCCTTGATCTCCGGATCACGGGCAACCGCAATGGTCGTGCCGGCCCAGAAGACGCCGGCCATAACATGCAGGCCGATGACGACGATGTAGACATATTGCATGACTGCATTCCTCTCGTTCGCCCCGCCACCGGTGTGACGCTTTGCCTGTCGGGTTTGCCTATCGGCTGGGTCCGACAACGTTAATAAGACAAAGTTAGATATCTAACAGTTAGATGTCAATGCTTCATGCGAAGTTTCGCCAACCCGTTGCTTGTTCTAGGGTCCAGCCATGACGCCATTTGATCGCCCGCCCATCGGCATGAATCTCGCGCGCACCGCCAAACTGGTGGCGCAGGCCTTTGACGCTGCCTTGGTGGAGGTCGGCGGAACGCTGCCGGTCTGGGTGACCTTGCTCTCGGTCAAGTCGAAGGAACTGGCCAACCAGCGCGAGCTTGCCGGCATGATCGGCATCCAGGGCGCGACGCTGACGCATCACCTCAACGCCATGGAGGCGCAAGGGCTGCTGACGCGCCGCCGCGATCCGCAGAACCGCAGGGTGCATCAGGTGGCGCTGACCGAAACCGGCGAAGCGCTGTTCGAGAAGTTGCGCCTCGAGGCCGTCGCCTTCGACAAAAGGCTGAGAGCTGGGCTGCCGGACGACCGGCTTGCGGAATTCGCCGAGGTGCTGGCGGCGCTTCGGGCGAATGTGGGAGGTTAAGCCCGGCTGCCCTGCAGCACCTTGAGCTTCGCCTTCTTCGGGCTGCGCGCGGTAAGCCATTCGCGCGCCTTGTCCTGCGGCATCGGGAAGGCGATCGAATAGCCCTGCACCTGGTCGCAGCCGATCGCCATCAGCGAGTCGAGCTCGGCCTCGGTTTCCGCGCCCTCGGCGACGATCGAGATGCCGAGGCCGCGGGCAAGCTCGGTGATGGCGCGCACGATCTTAGTGTTGTCGCCGTTCTCGTTGATGTTCTGGACGAAGCGGCGGTCGATCTTCAGCCGATCGATCTCGTTCGGGTTGACATGGCTGAGTGAAGCATAGCCCGTGCCGAAATCGTCGAGCTCAAGATGGACGCCCGCCGCGCGGATATGCCTGAGCTTGGCGGCGATGCCGGTCTTCTCGTCGTCGAGGATGACGGATTCAACGATTTCCAGCGACAGCTTCTGCGGCGCAAGCCCGGCTCGCTCCAGCGTTCCGAACAGGAAATTGTCGAAATCCGGCTCGCGCAGCTCGGTGCCCGAGACATTGACGGCGATGCGTCCGAAATCGATGCCGACGCGATCCCATTCGGCGGCTTCGTTGATCGCCTTGCTGATGACGATGCGGCCGATATCCGGCATGAAGCCGCACTTCTCCGCCACCGGGATGAATTCGCCGGGCGAGATCATGCCGCGCGTGGCGTGCTTCCAGCGCACCAGTGCTTCGATACCGCTGATCTTGCCGCTGGTGAGCGACACTTGAGGCTGGAAATAGACCTCGAAGGTCTTTTCCGCGATCGCCGTGCGGATGTCCTGCTCGAGCTGCTTGCGGTAGTCGAGCTCGCGCCGCAGCTCTTCGGAGAAGAAGGAGAAGCTGCCGCCGCCGAGCTTCTTGGCCGAATAGAGGGCAAGATCGGCATGGACGAGCAGGTCCTGCGCGTTGTCGGCGTCGACTGGATAGACGGCGATGCCGGCGCTGGCGCCAGGCATTATGGTCGTGCCCTGGAAGGTGATCGGCTCGTTGATGTTGGCGATGATGCGCTTGGCCAGTGCATGGATGTCCTCGGTGCTGCCGGCGCCGTTGAGGATCATCACGAACTCGTCGCCGCCGAGACGGGCGCAAAGATCCGATGCGCGGCAGGAATCGCGCATGCGTTGCGCGGTGACGACAAGCACATAGTCGCCCGCCGCATGCCCCAGCGTGTCGTTGATCTGCTTGAAGCGGTCGAGGTCGAGTTGGATCACCGCCAGCCGCTCGCGGCGACGATGCGCGCCCTTGATCAGCGTGTCGAAATGATCGGTGAGGAAGGTGCGGTTGTGCAGGCCGGTCAGGCCGTCATGCACGGCGATGAAGGCCATCGAATTGCGGGCGTCGACCAGTTCATGCGTCTTGCGCAGGATGGCCTTGGACATCGGCCGGAAGATGAATAGCGCGACCAGCACGATGACGCCGATGGTGGCAAAGAACAGCGTGCGGTGCAGGCTGAGCATCTCATCCGACCGCTCGGTGGCGAAGGCGCTGATGCGCTGGCCGAGCGCGGCATAGCCGGACAAAGTCGCATTGGCGACTGAGGCGTCGAGGCCGACGCGCTCGCCGCCGCCCTTATAGCCGTCGCTTTGCATGCCAAGCTGGGATGCAAATGATGAAACCAGTCGATCGCCGTTGGCGATAAGTCCGACGGAGAAATAGTCGAGATGGAACGGCTTGCTGAACAGCACATATTCGATCGATTGCGGATCGTTGCGCGCCGGCGATAGCGGATCGGCGCCGGTCTCCTTGAGCAGCCGGTCGTAATTGGTCTCGAACTCGCCCGTTGCCTGCTTGAGCGCGGTGACCAGCGCCGGCTGCTTGTCGCGCGGGGCCGCACCGGTCGCGCTGGCCAGGAAGACGATGCGCTGCGACAGCGCCTTCTGCGTGGAGACGATGTTGAGCAGCGCGTCGTTATGCTGCTGCTGCGCCATCAACTGCTGCAGCAGGATGAAGGAAGCCATCACCATGGCGGCGATGATCAGCAAGGCCAGCCAGTAGCCGCTCTTGATCAGCAGAATCAGCTTGCGCGAAACGCTGTGCACCGGCTGCTGCGACATAACTGAGTGACCCCTCCCGATCGACGGATTCCTGCCATGGATTTGCGGCGCCAGAACCCTTGACGTGAAAGGGTTAACAGCTCGGCAAACCGGCACGGTGCCGGAGCTGGCGGCGCGACAAAGCTGACAGGATGGTTATTATGTCCTTTCGCAGATCGTCGCATTTGAACACATCCTTGTCCGGCTGCGCTGAAGGAGCTGCGGCGCGGCTTGCGCAACGCCACCGAAGCGGTCGTTTTTGCGATGGATTTTTCTTGTCCGCAGCGCGACAGTCCGCATCGAACAAACAGGGCCAGACCATGAGCGCAGCGTTTCTCTCCCACATCGACAACGAGGTTGAAGGCCTGAAATCGGCCGGGCTCTACAAGTCCGAGCGGGTGATTTCCTCCACGCAGTCGGCCCTGATCGAGGTCGCCGGCCAGAAGGTGCTGAATTTCTGCGCCAACAACTATCTCGGCCTCGCCGACAGCCCCGAGCTGCGCGATGCGGCGAAGCAGGCGCTCGACCGCTACGGCTACGGCATGGCCTCGGTGCGCTTCATCTGCGGCACCCAGGAAGAACACAAAGAGCTCGAAGCCACCATCTCTTCCTTCCTCGGCATGGACGACACCATTCTCTACGGCTCCTGCTTCGATGCCAATGGCGGCCTGTTCGAGACGCTGCTCGGCGAGGAAGACGCCGTCATCTCGGACGCGCTGAACCACGCCTCGATCATCGACGGGGTGAGGCTCTCCAAGGCCAAGCGCTTCCGCTACGCCAACAACGACATGGCCGACCTCGAGGCGCGGCTGAAGGAGGCGAAGGACTGCCGCTTCCGGCTGATCGCCACCGACGGCGTGTTCTCGATGGACGGCATCATCGCCAACCTGCAAGGAGTCTGCGACCTCGCCGAGAAATACGACGCCATGGTCATGGTCGACGACAGCCATGCCGTTGGCTTCGTCGGCAAGAACGGCCGCGGCTCGGCCGAGCACTGCGGCGTCGAGGGCAGGGTGGACATCATCACAGGCACGCTCGGCAAGGCGCTGGGCGGCGCGTCCGGCGGCTATACCGCGGGGAAGAAACAGGTGGTCGACTGGCTGCGTCAGCGCTCGCGGCCCTATCTCTTCTCCAACACGCTGATGCCGGCGATCGCCGGCGCCTCGCTGAAAGTCTTCGAGCTGATCCGCAATGGCGATGCGCTGCGCCGCCGCCTATATGCCAATGCGGAACGCTTCCGGTCTCAAATGGGCAAGCTCGGCTTTACGCTTGCCGGCGCGAATCATCCGATCATCCCGGTAATGCTGGGCGACGCCGCCCTTGCGCAGGAGATGGCGGCTCGCATGCTGAAGCGCGGCATCTACGTCATCGGTTTTTCGTTCCCGGTGGTGCCGAAGGGCCAGGCGCGCATTCGCACCCAGATGTCGGCGGCGCACTCCGGCGCCGATATCGATCGCGCCGTCGAGGCGTTCGGCGAGGTCGGGAAGGAACTGGGTGTAATCGCTTGACGCTACCGCCGGCAATGGAAAAGGGCCATGGCGATCGATGCAACGAGCAGTATCGAGATCGCCAGGCCGCGCGCGGTTGTCGCCGCCTTTTCTTCCGATCCGGACAATGTTCCGCGCTGGTACGTCAACATCAAGTCGGTGGAATGGAAGACTCCCCGACCGGCCCAGATAGGATCGAGAATTGCCTTCGTAGCCCAGTTCCTCGGACGGCGGCTCGCTTATACCTACGAGATCCTGGATCTCGTGCCGGGCGAGAGGCTGGTGATGCGATCCGACGAAGGACCGTTTCCGATGGAGACGAGCTATGGATGGCGGGAGTCCGGCGAGGGCCGCACGCATATGACGCTCCGGAATCGCGGCTCGCCGGCCGGCTTTTCCCGTCTCATGACCCCGCTCATAGCCGTGGCTGTCCGGCGTTCGACCGATCGCGATCTGCTGCGACTGAAGAGCATCCTGGAAGCGGCAGGTTGATGATCCGTCAGGACAGGGAAGATTTTCTGGAGAGTGTTCGATGTCCAACATGATGAAGGCGCTGGTGAAGGCCAAGGCCGAGCCGGGCATCTGGATGGAAGAAGTGCCGGTGCCGGAAATCGGCCCCAACGACGTGCTGATCAAGGTCAGGAAGACCGCGATCTGCGGCACCGACGTCCACATCTACAATTGGGACCAGTGGGCGCAGAAGACCGTGCCGGTGCCGATGGTGACCGGCCATGAATTTGTCGGCACCGTCGCGGATTTCGGCGCGGCCGTCACCGAATACAAGGTCGGACAGCGCGTCTCGGGCGAGGGCCACATCGTCTGCGGCCACTGCCGCAACTGCCGCGCGGGGCGAGGGCATCTCTGCCGCAATACGCTCGGCGTCGGCGTCAACCGGCCCGGCGCCTTCGGCGAGTATGTAGCGATCCCGCAGCACAATGTCGTGCCGATCCCCGACGACGTGCCGGACGAGATCGCGGCGATCTTCGATCCATTAGGCAACGCCGTCCACACCGCACTGTCCTTCGACCTGGTCGGCGAGGATGTGCTGGTCACCGGCGCCGGCCCGATCGGCATCATGGGCGCGCTGGTCGCGCAATGCGTCGGCGCTCGGAAAGTCGTCATCACCGACATCAACCCGGTCCGGCTGGAACTGGCGCGCAAGCTCGGCGTCCAGCATGTGGTCGACGCCTCGAAGGAGAAGCTGCGCGACGTGATGCCGGCACTCGGCATGACCGAAGGTTTCGACGTCGGGCTGGAGATGTCGGGCGCCGCGCCAGCCTTCCGCGACATGATTGACACCATGAACAATGGCGGCAAGATCGCCATCCTCGGCATCGCTCCCACCGGCTTCGAGATCGACTGGAACAAGGTCATCTTCAAGATGCTGCATCTCAAAGGCATCTACGGCCGCGAGATGTTCGAGACCTGGTACAAGATGATCGCCCTGGTGCAGGGGCCGCTGGATGTCTCGGGTCTGATCACGCATCGCATCGGCATCGACGATTTCCAGGTTGGGTTCGATGCGATGCGCAGCGGCAGTTCCGGCAAAGTGGTGATGGACTGGTAGGGTTTGGTGGAAGCAGCATCCTGGCAATGCTGGCGGGACAGCACCGCCCTTTGGCCTGCCGGACGGACAGAGGGGGAGTGAAGGATCGCTAAGAAGAAGATAAAGCCTCTTCCAGTGCTGCCACCCCCCTGACAATCGCCGCTCTCTCTTCCTCGCTCAGCCTCGCCAGCAGCTCCCTTTCAAACGCTTTCGCCAGCGGCATCATCTCGCGATAGGCGGCGAGGCCCGCCTTGGTCAGCGTCAGATGCTCGAGGCGGCGGTCGTTCTCGTCCGGCGTTCTTGTCAGCCAGCGCCGGCGTTCGAGCGCGGCGACTGCGCGCGACACCTTGGTCTTGTGCATGGCCGACTGCTTGCCGAGTTCCGTCGCCGTCATCATCCCGCGCTGGCCGAGGCCTGAGAGCGTGCGCCATTCCGGCCGCGTCAGACCGTGGCGCTCCTTGTAGATGCGCGAGAATTCGCGGCTCACGGTGTCGGCCAGCCGGTAGAGCCGGTAGGGCAGGAAGTTTTCTAGCTCGAGAATTTCCGGTTTCATTTGGCGCACCATCGATGCGGGGTTCGGCGTTGATAGTTACATCTTCGATGGTTACAAATGAAACCAGTTTGGTCAACATCACCGGAAAGCCTTCCTCAACGCTGAGGGCGGCAGCCCGGGATCAGGGAGGATCGGATGGCCTTTTCCTATATGCCGGGCTTCGGCAATGATTTTGAGACCGAGACGCTGCCGGGATCGCTGCCGCAGGGCCGCAACTCGCCGCAGCGGCCGGCCTACGGGCTCTATGCCGAGCAGCTTTCGGGCTCGCCCTTCACCGCGCCGCGCGGCACCAACGAGCGCTCCTGGCTTTACCGCATCCGCCCAAGCGTGAGACATACCGGCCGCTTCAAGGGCGCGAGCTATCCCATGTGGAAGACCGCGCCCAACGTCGGCGATCACGAGCTGGCACTCGGCCAGTACCGATGGAACCCGGTGCCGATCCCGACCGAGCCGACCGACTTCATTTCCGGCATGCGCACCATGACCACCGCCGGCGACGCGGTCGGCCAGTCCGGCATGGCGGCGCATGTCTATGTCGCCAACCGCTCGATGGTCGACGACCATTTCTTCAATGCCGACGGCGAGCTCATGATCGTGCCGCAGGTCGGCACGCTGCGCTTTGTCACCGAGATGGGCGTCATCGAACTTCGCCCCGGCGAGATCGCGGTGCTGCCGCGCGGCCTCGTCTTCAAGGTCGAGCTCGCCGACAAGGAGGCGCGCGGCTATGTCTGCGAGAACTACGGGGCAAAATTCACCATGCCCGACCGCGGCCCGATCGGCGCCAATTGCCTGGCCAATCCGCGCGACTTCAAGACTCCCTGCGCCTGGTTCCAGGAGAAGGAGACGCCATGTCGGCTGATCGTCAAATGGTGCGGCACTTTCCACGTCACCGAGCTTGGCCATTCGCCGCTCGACGTCGTCGCCTGGCACGGTAACTACGCGCCCTATAAATATGATCTGGCGACGTTTTCGCCGGTCGGCGCGATCCTCTTCGATCACCCGGACCCGTCGATCTTCACCGTGCTGACGGCGCCGAGCGGCGAGGAGGGTACGGCCAATGTCGACTTCGTCATCTTCCCGCCGCGCTGGCTAGTGGCCGAAAACACTTTCCGGCCGCCCTGGTACCACCGCAACATCATGAGCGAGTTCATGGGCCTGATCCACGGCCAGTACGATGCCAAGGAGGAAGGTTTTGTCCCGGGCGGCATCAGCCTGCATAACCAGATGCTGGCGCACGGGCCCGACGCCTCCGGCTTTGAGAAGGCCACCCGCGCCGACTTGAAACCGGTCAAGCTCGACAACACCATGGCCTTCATGTTCGAGACGCGCTTTCCGCAGATGCTGACGCGCTACGCCGCCGAACTCGACACCTTGCAGGCGAACTACATCGACTGCTGGGCCGACCTGAGGAAGCACTTCAACGGCACGCCGGAAGGCGACTGGCCCTGATTGGTGAAGTCAGAGTCAGGAAAACATCGGCGGGTGGCTTGACGATCACTCGCGACGGCCTTGTTGTGGGGACGAGCGGCACAAAGCCCGCGAGGAGAGGAAACCGCATGAAGCTTGCCACTTTGAAGAACGGGACGCGCGACGGAAAACTGGTCGTGGTCTCGCGCGATCTGACGCGGTTCACCGACGCTTCTTTCCTGGTGCCGACGCTGCAGGCTGCGCTCGACAATTGGGAGCGCTTGGCGCCGCATCTGGCGGCGATGGCGGAATCGCTCGAGACCAACGCGGTGCCCTCGGCCCGCTTTCACGAGCATGACGCCCATTCGCCGCTGCCGCGCGCCTATCAATGGGCGGACGGCTCCGCCTATGTGAACCATGTCGAGCTGGTGCGGAAGGCACGCGGCGCCGAGATGCCGGCGAGTTTCTGGACCGATCCGCTGATCTACCAGGGCGGCTCGGACTCCTTCCTTGCGCCGCGCGATCCGATCCGCATGGCCGACGAAGCCTTCGGCATCGACATGGAGGCGGAAGTTGCCGTCATCGTTGGCGATGTGCCGATGGGCGCCGGGCTGGGCGAGGCACGCGAGGCCATCCGCCTCGTCATGCTGGTCAATGATGTGACGCTTCGCGCCATCACGGGGCCGGAACTGGCAAAGGGCTTCGGCTTCTTCCAGTCGAAGCCGTCTTCTGCTTTCTCGCCGGTCGCGGTGACGCCGGACGAGCTTGGTGATGCCTGGGACGGCGGCAAGGTCAGCCTGCCGCTGCTCGCCGATCTCAACGGCAAACCGTTCGGCCGTGCCAATGCCGGCATCGACATGACCTTCGATTTCCCGGCCTTGATCGTGCATGCCGCGAAAACGCGGCCGCTCGCCGCCGGCGCCATCATCGGCTCCGGCACCGTCTCCAATAAGCTGAATGATGGGCCAGGCAAGCCGGTCGCGGCAGGCGGCGCCGGCTATTCGTGCATCGCCGAACTGCGCATGATCGAGACCATCGAGAGCGGCGAGCCGAAGACACCGTTCCTGCGCTTCGGCGACACGGTGCGGATCGAGATGAAGGACAAGGCCGGCCATTCGATCTTCGGCGCCATCGAGCAGAAGGTCGAGAAATACGAGGGGGAGAAAGGAACCTGAAAGGGTGACCTTGCTCGAGCACCTGCGCCGGATGGCGCGCAACAATTTGTGGTCGAACGACCGGCTCTACCGCGCCGTGCTGGAGCTTCAGCCCGGCGAGTTCGAGGCCGGTCGAACCAGTTTCTTTCCCTCGATCAAGGAGACGCTCAACCACATCCTTGCGGTCGATTGTCTCTATCTCGATTTTCTGACCGGTGGCGGCCTCGGTGCTGCGGCCTATGACGACTTCATACCGTTTGACGATGCGTCAAGCCTGGCCGCTACACAGACCGATTTTGACCGCAGGCTTGTCGCCTTCTGCGACGGCCTGTCGGAGGCAGATCTCGACCGCCGCGTCATCACCGACCGCCGCGAGGACGGCATGATCCCCGAAAGGATCGGCGACATCCTCGCCCATGTCTTCCTGCACGACATCCACCATCGCGGCCAAGTGCACGCGATGCTGTCGGGCACCTCGGTTGCACCGCCGCAATTGGATGAGTTCTTGCTCGATTACGACATTAAGCTCAGGAAGGACGAGGTCGAGCGGCTTGGGTTGTGAACAAGTGAGAACGCTTCGGGAATTATTGTAGTTACGAAAATTATTGACTTAATTCATGTAGGTACATAAATTCAGATGCAGATCGTCTGGGATGAACCTAAACGGTTGGCCAACATTGACAAACACGGCTTGGATTTCGCGGCGCTAGACGAGGAGTTTTTCCTTGCCTCGGCGATCCGGGCGGCCAAATCCGGCCGTTTCATGGCGATTGGTCGGGTAGTCGGCGGCGGCGTTGTTGCAGTGGTCTTTTCCCGGCTTGGCTCCGAAGGCATCTCGGTTATTTCAATGCGGGCGGCCAACCAGACGGAAAGGAGATTGTTCGATGGCGAAAGCTAAGCTGAACACTACAAAGCTGGACAACGGATTCAAGTCAGGCAAGGGATTCACCGAGGAAGATTGGGATGCGGTTTCGGACAATCCCGAATGGACCGAGGAGGATTTTCGGAATGCTCGTCCCTTCGCCGACGTGTTTCCGGACCTTGCCGAAAGCATTCGCCGCTCACGTGGTCGGCCGGCACTCGACAATCCGAAGAAGCAGGTAACGCTGCGCCTCGACAGCGATGTGGTTGCTCGTTTCCGTGCCAGCGGGCCCGGCTGGCAGAGCCGAATCAACGAAATTCTGAGGAAGGCCGCCGGCCTTTAGAGTAGCCGGCGGCTTGGTCTTTCGGCTGACTACGCCGCCCTGCCATCCAGCTTGATCACGCCGCGCTTGATCTGGTCCTGCTCGATCGACTCGAACAGCGCGCGGAAATTCCCTTCGCCAAAACCTTCGTCGCCCTTCCTTTGGATGAATTCGAAGAAGATCGGCCCGATCACCGTCTTCGAAAAGATCTGCAGCAGGATCTTGGTCATACCGCCGTCTACGACGCCTTCGCCGTCGATCAGGATGCCGTGCTTCTTCATGCGCTCGATCGGCTCGTCATGGCCGTGCACGCGCTCACGCGACATCTCGTAATAGGTGTCGGGCGGGCCGGGCATGAACTTCAGACCGTTGGCGGCAAGCTTGTCGGTGGCATCGTAGATCGCATCGGTGCCGACAGCGATGTGCTGGATACCCTCGCCGTTGTACTTCTTCAAATACTCGGCGATCTGGCTGGTTTCGTCCTTGGACTCGTTGAGCGGAATGCGGATCTTGCCGCAGGGCGAGGTGATCGCCCGGCTGACCAATCCGGTGATCCTGCCGTCGATGTCGAAGAAATGGATCTGCTTGAAGCCGAACAGGTCGCGGTAGAAGTCCCACCACTTGTCCATGTTGCCGCGATAGACATTGTGGGTCAGGTGGTCGAGATAGTAGAAGCCGACGCCTTCGGGTTTCGAATTGCGCTCGCCCAGCCACTCGAACTCAGCATCGTAAGCCGAGCCCTTGTCGCCATAGGTTTCGATGAAATAGAGGAGCGATCCGCCGATGCCGACGATCGCCGGCGCGTCGAGCGCCTTGTCGGTGCCCTCATAGGGCACAGCACCCTTCGACACGGCATGGTCGAAGGCATGCTTGGCATCGACCACGCGCCACGCCATCGAGGCGGCGCAGGGGCCGTGCTTTTCGACGAATTTCATCGCATGCGAGCCTGGCTCGGCATTGACGACATAGTTGATGTCGCCCTGGCGCCAGACGGTGATGTCCTTGGTGCGGTGCTTCGCCACCGCGACATAGCCCATGCGGGCGAAGAGCTCGGCGAGTTTTGCCGGGTCTGAATGCGCGAACTCGACGAATTCGAAGCCGTCGGTGCCGGCGGGATTCGCCTTGCTGATCTTGGCGGGCGGGGCGTCATGCGGGAAGGGGCCCATGGCAGTCCTCCGAAAGCTGTTAAGGCCGTGCTTGGCCAGCTTTCACTATAATAACGCTGGACGGCTGCATGGTGCTTGCATTCAACCGCCTGGAATGCCCATCATGTGCGCAGATTGTGCATGATTGGGGAGAAAATCATGGATGATGCGCGCCTTGATCAATTTGACCGCAAGATACTGGCGCTCCTGCAGGGCGATGCGCGGCTCACCAACAACGACCTTTCGGAGCGTGTGAACCTGTCGGCCTCGCAATGCTCGCGCCGCCGCCAGCGGCTGGAGGAAGATGGCTATATCAGGGGCTATCGCGCCGTGCTCGACCGCGACCGTCTCGGCTTTTCGCTGGTCAATGTGATTTCGGTGACCTTGGCCACCCACAACCGCGACAATGCCCGCCGCTTCGGCGAGCTGGTGGCGCGGCTACCCGAGGTGCAGGAAGCGCACGCGCTGACCGGCGAGATGGATTACATCCTGAAGGTGGTGACGCCCGATCTCAAATCGCTTTCCGAGTTCGTCAACGGCGTGCTGCTGCCGCATGAATCGGTGCAGCACGTCAAGACAGCGATCGTGCTGGAAACGTTGAAAGAGACCGGCGCGCTGCCGATTTAGTTTGCGGAGATCTTTGTTGGATGCGACGGCGACGGAACGCGAACCTGCGGAATTGGCTCTCGCCAATGCGCAAGCTTTCACCCCCGCTGCTGCTGGATCAGCCCATAGAGGTTGGTGCAGCGCGCGCCGGAGCGGCAATAGGCGAAGACCGGGCCTTCGAGCTCGTCGAGCGCCTCGGCCTGATCCTCGACATTGTCCATGGTGAGCTGGCCGCTGATCACCGGGATGTAGCGGAAGGCGAGCCCCGCAGCTTCCGCGGCCGCCTTGACGCTGTCGGCAGAGGGCTGGCCGGGCTGCTCGTCGTCCGGCCGGTTGCAGATGACGCTCTTGAAGCCGGCGTCCTTGATGGCAACGATGTCCTCGGGCTGGATCTGCCCCGAGACCGAATAGTCTTCGCTGATCTGGCGGTATTCCATAGCGTCGTCCTCGCAATCCTTGGCCGCAGTCATGCCACCGCGCGGCATTAGCGGCAATCCGTAGCACCGGATCTCTCTGCCAAATAGAGAGTGCGGGGCGGAAAATCCAACCGGGCCGATTTTAGCGCGGTTGGATGATGCCGCTTAGCTTCCGAGCAGCGCGCCTTTGAACTGCTCGATGTTGTTGTGCATCATGTCGATATAAGTCGAGGCCGGGCCGTCGGGCGGCGACAGCGCATCGGAATAGAGCGTGCCGCCGACCTTGATGCCGGTCTCGCTGGCGATCTGCTCGATGAGCCTGGGGTTGGTGATGTTCTCGATGAAGATCGCCGCCGCCTTGTCCTGCTTGACCTGGTTGACCAGCTTGGCCACGTCGGCGGCCGAAGGCTCGGAATCGGTCGAGATGCCTTGCGGAGCAAGGAAGGTCAGGCCGTATGCATGCTCGAAATAGCCGAAGGCGTCGTGCGAGGTGATGACGACGCGCTTGGCCTCGGGGATCGCCTGGATCGCCGCGGTCACTTCGCCCTCCAACGCGTCGAGCTTCTGCGTGTAAGCGGCGGCATTGGCCTTGTAGCTGTCGCAGCCCGCGCTATCGGCGGCGCAGAATGCATCGGCGATATTCTTCACGTAGATCTTGGCATTGGCAATCGACTGGAAGGCGTGCGGGTCGTTGACCGTCTTGCCGCCGCCGGTGCCGGCGCCTTCGGCCGCGTCGGCATCGGCGAATTCCGGCTTGAAGGCGATCGGCGTCACGCCCTTGGTCAGCGTCACGATCGTCGCCTTGGTGGCGCTGGTGTCGACCAGGCGCTGCAAAAAGCCTTCGAAATGCAGACCGTTGACCAGCACGACATCGGCGCCGGCCATCGCCACCGCATCTGCGGGGGTCGGCTCGTAGACATGCGCGTCGCCGTCCGGGCCGACGATGGTGGTGATGTTGACGCGGTCGCCGCCGACATTTTTCGCAAAGTCAGCGATCACCGTGAAGCTCGCCACCACCTTGAGCGGCGCCGCAAAAGCGGACGATGTGGCGAAAGCGCTTAATGTTATAACGCTCAGCGCCAGGGCGGCGCGGAAGGATTTCAACATTGGGAAGAGTCTCCTTGCTTGGGGATTAAGCTGTGCGGTGGCGGTGATGCACGATACGGGCGCGCAGCGCGCCGCGCGTGCCGAACAGGATCGAGCAGAAATAAACGACGCCGGCCGAAAGGATGATAGCCGGGCCGGACGGCAGTGAGGCGTGATAGGACAAAAGCAGTCCGGCTATGCAGGAGGCAAAGCCGATCAGCACCGCCAGCGCGCACATCGGCTCGACGCGAACCGTCCAGAAGCGGGCGGCGGCGGCCGGCAGCATCATCAGCCCGACCGAGAGCAGCGTGCCCAGCGCCTGGAAACCGCCGACGAGGTTGAGCACGACCAGCCCAAGAAAGATGAAATGGACCGGGCTGCCCATGCGGCTCACCGAGCGCAGGAACAGCGGATCGAGGCATTCGGCGACCAGCGCCCGCCAGAAGATGGCGAGGCAGGCGAGCGTCACAACCACGATGCCGCAGATCAGGATCAGCGCCTCGTTGTTGAGCGCCAGCACGGTGCCGAACAGCACATGCATCAGGTCGACGCTCGAGCCGCGGATCGACACCATAAGCACGCCGATGGCGAGCGAGATCAGATAGAAGGCCGCCATCGAGGCGTCCTCGCGCTGGATGGTGAAGCGCGAAACCGCCCCTGCGCCGAGCGCGACGATGATGCCGGCGATCAGCCCGCCGACGGTCATCGGCAGGATCTCGAGGCCATAGAACAGGAAGCCCGCGGCGGCGCCGGGCAGGATGGCGTGCGCCATTGCGTCGCCCGACAGGCTCATGCGCCTGAGCATCAGGAAGACGCCGACCGGGCAGGCGCCGAGCGACAGCATCAGCGAGCCGAACAGCGCCCGTTGCATGAAGGCGAAATCGGCGAAGGGCTGGATGAACAGGCCGTAGAGAAACTCCATCACGCCGCCCTCGGTCCGGAGCCATGGCCGTGATGATGATCATGCGCGTCCGCGTGGTCATGATGTTCGTGGTCATGGCCATGGTCATCGGGCTCGCACCAGGGCGCGTTCTCTTCCCAGGCCTCGTGAAAACGCCGCGCCTTGAGCAGGTTTTCAGGCCTGAGCGTCTGTTTTGTGTCGCCCCAGGCGACAGGCTGGCGGGCGAGCAGCAGCGTCTCGGGAAAATTCCGCCGCACGAGATCGAGGTCGTGGACGACCACCATGATCGTGCGCTCCTCGCCATGCCAGCGCTTTATCAGCTGGATGAGGTCGCCGACGGTCTTGGCGTCGACGGCATTGAACGGCTCGTCGAGCAGGATGAGGTCGGCATCCTGCAACAGCACGCGGGCAAACAACGTGCGCTGCAGCTGACCCCCGGAGAGCGTGTCGATCGGCCGCTTCTCGAAGCCGCCGAGCCCGACCGCCATCAGCGCCTTGCTGACCGACTCGCGATCCTCTTTGGTGTAGCGGCCGAGCATGCCGCGCTTCGGCCACAGGCCAAGCGAGACCAGGTCGACCACCCGCGCCGGGAAGCTGCGGTCGAGCTCCGACTGCTGCGGCAGATAAGCGGTGCGCACGCCGGGCGCGCGGACAACCGTGCCCTCCATCGGCTTCAGCACGCCGACAATGCCCTTCATCAGCGTCGACTTGCCCGAGCCGTTGGCGCCGACAACGGCAGTCAGCGAGCCTTTTCGGACCGTGCCGTTGAGGTGATGAATGGCCGGATGGCTGTTGTAACCGAGCGTCAGGTCGCGGAAGGTCAGGCAGGCATTTGTCATCAGGCGTTCCGGATCGGACACGAATTCGAGAGCACTCGTCGATATGTGATGTTATTACATTAGTCAACATGCCGGTTCGGCAGAATTGTGTCCAGATCGGTCAACTCGCCGTGTACACGGAAGCGGTCCGGAGCCGATAAATTGGCTCAATCGGTTTCGCGCCGGTCGGCCTTGCCCGGAGCCGGCACGAACTCTAAACAGGCGCGACCCTAGAAAGAAGGAACCTCCCATGAGCATTCGTCGTATCGATGTCGGCCCGCGCATGAGCCAGATCGTCATTCACGGCAACACTGTCTATCTGGCCGGCCAAGTCGGTGAGCCCGGCGGCAACGTCGCCTCGCAGACTCGCGACATCCTGAAGACCATCGACGAATTGCTGGCCAAGGCTGGCACCGACAAGACCAAGATCGTGCAGGCGATCATCTGGCTGGCCGACATGGGCACCTTCGCCGAGATGAATTCGGAGTGGGACAAGTGGGTGCCGCAAGGCCACACGCCCGCCCGCGCCACCGGCGAAGCCAAGCTCGCCACCCCGGAATATCTGGTCGAGATCATTATCACGGCGGCGCTGTAAGGCGCTGGATCCGCCAATCTTCCCCTCGTGGGCCCGCGAGGGGAAGATTGCTCATCCCTGCGAAGGCGTGAACCGCGCCACAAGCGTGTGGCTTTCCGCCGGATAGATGAAGCGCACATGCGTGACCGGATGCTCGGCGCTCCAGGTGCGGCGCTCGACCACCAGGCAGGGCGCGCCGGGATCGATGTCGAGCGTGTCGGCGATAGTTTCGTCAGCCGCCATGGCGCGGATACGGTGCTCGGCCTCGCTCCACGGCACGCGGCCGATCAGCCAGGGGCCGGGCGCGATGTCGAGAAATTCTTCCTCGCTGGCCTCGCCCACCGCCGAAAGATTGATCAGGCGCTGCTCGAGCGCGAATGGCCGTTCGCCGGCAAAATGCAGCCCCTCCAGCCAAAGCACTGGACCCGTGGCAGATAGCCCAAGCAGCGACCGATCCTCGGCATTGCCGCGTCGTTTCATGCGCTCCAGCCGTTCATAACGATAGGGCAGGCCAAGCGCCTCGACCTCGATCCTGATGTCGTGCAGTTCCAGCACCGCCGCCTGCGACTGCGGCTGGCGCACGAAGCTGCCCGAGCGGCGGCGGCGCTCGATCAACCCCGCCTTGGCGAGCTGCGACAGCGCCTTGTTCACAGTCATGCGCGAACAATCATACTGAGCCGTCAGCTCGTGCTCGAACGGGATGCGGTGGCCGGGCGCCCATGCACCCGACAGGATTTTTTCCCGGATGTCGGACAGGATCCGCTGGTGCAGCGACAGGGTCTCGCCGTCTTCCATCTCTGCCGTTTCGGTCATGCTCATCGGGATCAGCCCTCGGAAAGCGCCATCATCACTTTGCGGAAGCGCCCGGCGACCGCCTCGCGTTTGACATGCCTGCCGCCGCTCACTTGCTTCTTGCCATGCACCCAGACGCAATCGACCTTGCCGCCATTGGCAAAGATCCAGGCGTCTAGGATGGCATCGCCCGCCTTGCCGGCAAGCGAGGGATGACCGGCGTCGAGCGAGACGAAATCGGCGGGCCTGCCTACGGCGAGAGTTGAGGGGCCGGCGCCGAGCGCGATGCTGCCGCCATCGAGCGCGGCATCGAACAGCGCGCGGCCGGTAGAGCCGCCGGCGCGCGCCAGCACATTGCGAGCGCGGTGGGCAAGGCGCTGCGAATATTCGAGCTGCCGAAGCTCGTCCGGCAGGCCGATCAGCACATTGGAGTCGGAGCCGATCCCGAAGCGGCCGCCATGTTCGATGAACGAGGGGGCGGCGAAAGTGCCGTCGCCGAGATTGGCTTCGGTGACGGGGCACAGCCCAGCGACGGCGCCGCTCTTGGCCATGGCGATCGTCTCGGCCTCGGTCATATGCGTGGCGTGGATCAGGCACCAGCGCCTGTCCACCTCAGCATGTCCGAGCAGCAACTCGACCGGACGCTTGCCTGACCAGGCGATGCAGTCCTCGATTTCCTTCACCTGCTCGGCGACATGGATGTGGATCGGCCCGTTCGGCGCCATTGCTGCAACCGCGTTGAGTTCGTCCGGCGTTGCGGCGCGCAGGCTGTGCGGCGCGACGCCGACGACGGCTTGCTCCAGCGAGCGAACGCCTTCGCGAGTTTTCTCAAGCAGACGTTCGAAGCGTCCGACATCATTGATGAATCGCCGCTGGCCTTCGTTGGGAGCAGCGCCGCCGAAGGCCGAATGGGCATAGAAGACCGGCAGCAGCGTCAGTCCGATGCCGGTGTCGGCGGCGGCAGCCGCGATCCGCTCCGCCATCTCGGCGATGTTGGCGTAAGGCTGCCCGTCGCGGTCGTGATGCAGATAGTGAAACTCGCCGACGCGCGAAAACCCGGCTTCCAGCATCTCCACATAAAGCTGCGCCGCGACCGCCTCGACCTGGTCCGGCGTCATCGACAGCGCGAAGCGGTACATCACCTCGCGCCAGCTCCAGAAACTGTCGGCCGAGGGACCGCGCAGTTCGGCAAGCCCCGCCATGCCGCGCTGGAAGGCGTGGCTATGCAGGTTGGGCATGCCGGGCAGGACGATGGCGTGGCGTTCGTCGCCGGCGTGTGCCGAAGAGCCCGCTTCGACTTCAGAGATACGGCCGCCGTCGAAAGCGATCCTCACATTGCCCCGCCAACCGCCGGGCAGCAGCGCCTGTTCCGCAAAGATCGCCGTCACGTCCAAACTCCCAATCCGAATGCCCGAGCGACATTAACACTTGCGTCGCGTTTCAATATGTATATACATAATCGTCATCCTTTCAAATGGAAAAGATGATGGGTGGAGCAAACGGAAAGAGCGGCCTTCGTCTGTGGCGCAATGCGCGCCTGGCGACTATGGCCGAGGGTGCTGCCGGTCTCGGCATCGTCGAGAAAGGTGCGATCGCCGCGCGCGACGGGCTGATCGTCTATGCCGGATCGGAGGCCGACCTGCCGGCAGCCGCCGGGCAGGGCGCCGAAACGGTCGATTGCCAGGGCCGCTGGATCACCCCCGGCCTGATCGATTGCCACACCCACCTTGTCTATGCAGGCAACCGCGCCAACGAATTCGAGATGCGCTTGGCCGGCGCCACGTATGAGGAGGTGGCGAGGGCAGGGGGTGGCATCGTTTCCTCGGTCAAGTCGCTGCGCGCCGCGAGCGAAGACGAGCTCGTCTCCCAGACGCTGCCCCGCCTCGACGCGCTGATGGCCGAGGGCGTGACGACCGTCGAGGTCAAGTCCGGCTACGGCCTCGATGCCGACAATGAAAAAAAGTCGCTGCGCGCCGCCCGCCGTCTGGCCAGTGAGCGTCCAATCACGATCCTTACGACCTGTCTCGCCGCCCATGCGCTGCCGCCTGAAGCCAGGGGCGACAAGGACGCTTTCATCGATCTCGTCGCCGGCACGATCCTCCCGGCGGTTGCCGCCGAAAAGCTCGCGGACGCCGTCGACGGTTTTTGCGAGGGCATTGCCTTCTCACCGGAACAGATCGCGCGCGTCTTCGATAAGGCGAAAGCGCTTGGCCTGCCGGTGAAGCTTCACGCCGACCAGTTGTCCAACCTGCATGGCGCCGCGCTTGCCGCGCGCTACGGCGCGCTGTCGGCTGATCACCTGGAATACACCGATGAGGAGGGCGCTGCGGCGATGGCCGGATCCGGCACCGTCGCGACCATCCTGCCCGGCGCCTACTACTTCATCCGCGAGACCAAGAGGCCGCCGGTCGATCTCTTCCGCCGCCACGGCGTGAAGATGGCGGTCGCCACCGACTCCAATCCCGGCACCTCGCCGCTTACCTCGCTGCTGCTCACCATGAACATGGCCGCGACGCTCTTTGGCCTGACCATCGACGAATGCCTCGCCGGCGTCACCCGCGAGGCCGCGCGTGCGCTGGGGCTTCTCGACAGGACCGGCACGCTGGAAGCCGGCAAATCGGCCGACCTTGCCGTCTGGGATATCGAGCGTCCGGCCGAACTTGTCTACCGCATGGGCTTCAATCCGCTCCATGCCCGCATCTGGAGAGGACAATGACCGAACTGATCCTGAAGCCCGGCAGCGCAACGCTTGCCGACTGGCGCGCCATCTATCGCGGCGCCGTGCCGAAGCTCGACGATTCCTGCCGGCCGAAGATCAAGGCCAGCGCCGAAGCCGTCGCCCGCATCGTCGCCAAAGGCGAGCCGGTCTACGGCATCAACACCGGCTTCGGTAAGCTCGCCAGCGTTCGCATTCCGGCAAACGATCTTGAAACGCTGCAACGCAACATCGTGCTTTCCCACGCCGCGGGCGTCGGCGAACCGATGCCGGCCCCCGTGGTGCGGCTGATGATGGCGCTGAAGCTGGCGAGCCTCGCCCAGGGCGCTTCCGGCGTGCGCGCCGAGACCATCGACCTGCTCCAGGGGATGCTCGCCAACGACGTCATTCCGGTGGTGCCGGCGCAAGGTTCGGTCGGCGCCTCGGGCGACCTCGCGCCGCTCGCGCATATGACGGCGGTCATGATCGGCGTCGGTGAATGTTTTACCCCGCATGGTCGCTTCCCGGCCAAGGTCGCCTTCGTCTCGCATGGGCTGGAACCGGTCACGCTCGTTGCCAAGGAGGGCCTGGCGCTGCTCAACGGCACCCAGTTCTCGACCGCCTTCGCGCTCGCCGGCCTGTTCGAAGCCGAGACGCTCTACCAGTCGGCGCTGGTCGCCGGCGCCCTGTCGACCGATGCTGCCCGCGGCTCCGACGCGCCTTTCGACCCGCGCATTCATCTGTTGCGCAAGCATCGCGGCCAGATCGAGACCGCGGACGCGTTGCGCAATCTGATGGCCGGCAGCGCCATTCGTGAATCGCACCGCGTTGGCGACGAGCGCGTGCAGGATCCATACTGCCTGCGCTGCCAGCCGCAGGTGATGGGCGCCGCGCTCGACGTCCTGCGCAAGGCGGCCGACACGCTGGAGACCGAAGCCAACGGCGTCACCGACAACCCGCTGATCTTCGCCGAGGACGACACCGCGCTCTCGGGCGGCAACTTTCACGCCGAGCCGGTGGCCTTTGCCGCCGACATGATCGCGCTTGCGGTCTGCGAGATCGGCTCGCTGTCTGAGCGCCGCATCGCCATGCTGGTCGATCCGGCGCTCTCCGGCATGCCGGCTTTCCTGACGCCGAAGCCTGGCCTCAATTCCGGTTTCATGATCCCGCAGGTGACGGCGGCGGCGCTCGTTTCGGAAAACAAGCAGAAGGCCTATCCGGCGAGCGTCGATTCCATCCCGACCTCGGCCAACCAGGAAGACCATGTCTCGATGGCTGCCCACGGCGCGCGCCGCCTGCTCGGCATGATCGAGAATGCAACGGCCGTCATCGGCATCGAGCTGTTGGCAGCCGCGCAAGGCTGCGATTTCCATGCCCCGCTCGCTTCGAGCGAAGCGCTGGAAACGGTGCGCAAGCTGGTCCGAGCCGAGGTGCCGCATCTCGACAACGACCGGCATTTCCACCCCGACATGGAAAAGGCGATCGCCCTGGTCCGCAGCGGCGCGGCGGTTAAGGCGGCGGCTGCGGTGGCGCTGCCGGGGATTGCATCATGAGATTGAATGCTCTGATAGGTCGCGATCCTTCACGCCCCCCGCTGTCCTGCCGGACATCTCGCTCACAAGGGGGGAGATTGGCAACTTTGGCGCCCCGCTCCTTCTTGCAACGTGGACGATTGGCGAAAGCCGGCCTGATATCTGATCTCCCCCCTCGTGGGGGAGATGTCCGGCAGGACAGAGGGGGGCGCCGTAGAGCTCCAACCCGTGGAGGGCTCCAATGACCACGCCCTGGCTCACCATCACACGCGGTACGGCGCCGCTGCTGGTCTCGATCCCGCACACCGGCATAGATCTTGCGGGCCTCGACAGCCGGTTGGTCTCGCCGTGGCTCGGCCGCCGCGACTGCGACTGGTGGATCGACAAGCTGTACGACTTCGCGAACGATCTTGGCGCCACGGTCGTCCACACCGCCATCTCGCGCACCGTCATCGACGTCAACCGCGACCCCTCCGGCGTCTCGCTTTATCCTGGACAGGCGACGACCACGCTCTGCCCCACCGACACGTTTGATGGCGATCCGCTCTACCGCATGGGCGAGGAGCCGACGCCGTCCGAGATCGACCTGCGCCGCGAGACTTACTTCGCGCCTTACCATGCCGCCCTGCAGGCTGAGATCGACCGTCTGCGCGGCATGCACGAGAAGATCGTGCTCTATGACTGCCATTCAATTCGCTCGGTGCTGCCGCGCCTGTTCGAAGGCACGCTGCCGGTGTTCAATCTCGGCACCAATGACGGCAAGAGCACCGAACCATCCCTGCAGGAAAAGGTAGCCGCCATCCTCGCGGCGAGCAGCCAGTCCTGGGTGGTCAATGGGCGCTTCAAGGGCGGCTGGATCACCAGAAGTTTCGGCCGGCCGCAGAGCGGCGTCCATGCGCTGCAGATGGAGCTCTCGAACCGCGGCTATATGCGCGAGCCGTCGGAAAAGGGCGCGCCAGACAACTGGCCGGTGCCTTACGACCCAACCTACGCGGCGCCGATCCGCGCCACGCTGAAAACCATTCTCGAAACCGCGATTGCCTGGGCCGCGCGCTGACGCTCCCGCCGCACCTGATCGAAAGGGAACTGCCGACATGACCGACCCTCGCCACAACATCCGTGAAGTCCGCGCGCCGCGCGGCGATAAGCTCAACGCCCGCTATTGGACGACCGAGGCGCCGCTGCGCATGCTGATGAACAATCTCGATCCGGAGGTCGCCGAGAACCCGAACGAGCTCGTGGTCTATGGCGGCATCGGCCGGGCGGCGCGCACCTGGAACGATTTCGACCGCATCGCCGCGTCGTTGAAGACGCTCGGCGAGGACGAGACGCTCTTGGTGCAGTCGGGCAAGCCGGTCGGCGTCTTCCGCACCCACAAGGACGCGCCGCGCGTCTTGATCGCCAATTCCAACATCGTGCCGCACTGGGCGACCTGGGAAAAATTCAACGACCTCGATAGGAAGGGCCTGATGATGTACGGCCAGATGACGGCCGGTTCCTGGATCTATATCGGCACGCAAGGCATCGTTCAGGGCACCTACGAGACCTTCGTCGAGGCCGGCCGCCAGCACTATGGCGGCAATCTCAAGGGCAAGTGGATCCTGACCGCCGGCCTCGGCGGCATGGGCGGCGCCCAGCCTCTGGCCGCTGTCATGGCCGGCGCCTCCTGCCTCGCCATCGAATGCAATCCGGACTCGATCGACTTCCGCTTGCGCACTCGCTACCTCGACGAGAAGGCCGAAACGCTCGACGAGGCGATGGAAATGATCGAGCGCTGGACCAAGGCCGGCGAGGCGAAGTCCGTCGGCCTGCTCGGCAATGCCGCCGAGATCGTGCCGGAGATGTTCAGGCGTGGGATCCGCCCCGATATCCTCACCGACCAGACCTCGGCGCATGACCCGATCAACGGCTATCTGCCCAAGGGCTGGACCATTGCCGAATGGCGCGAGAAGCGCGTCAGTGATCCGAAGGCGGTGGAGAAGGCGGCGCGCGCGTCGATGCGCGAGCATGTCGAGGCGATGGTGGCGTTCTGGAACGCCGGCGTGCCGACGCTCGACTACGGTAACAACATCCGCCAGGTCGCCAAGGACGAGGGTTTCGAAGATGCCTTCGCCTTCCCCGGCTTCGTGCCGGCTTACATCCGTCCGCTGTTCTGTCGCGGCATCGGCCCGTTTCGCTGGGCTGCGCTCTCGGGCGATCCGGAAGATATCTACAAGACGGACGCCAAGGTGCGCGAACTCACCCCCGGCAACACGCATCTGCACAATTGGCTCGACATGGCGCGCGAGCGCATCTCCTTCCAGGGCCTGCCGGCGCGCATCTGCTGGGTCGGGCTTGGCGACCGCCACCGATTGGGACTCGCCTTCAACGAAATGGTGGCCAAGGGCGAGATCAAGGCGCCGGTCGTCATCGGCCGCGACCATCTCGATTCCGGCTCGGTCGCCTCGCCGAACCGCGAGACCGAGGCGATGAAGGATGGCTCCGACGCCATTTCCGACTGGCCGCTGCTCAACGCGCTGCTCAACACCGCGTCCGGCGCCACCTGGGTCTCGCTGCATCACGGCGGCGGCGTCGGCATGGGCTTCTCGCAGCATGCCGGCATGGTGATCGTCGCCGACGGAACGCCTGACGCGGCCAGGCGCCTGGAGCGCGTGCTGTGGAACGACCCGGCGACCGGCGTCATGCGTCACGCCGATGCCGGTTACGACATCGCCATCGAGTGCGCGAAGGAGCACCAGCTCAACCTGCCGGGCATACTGGGTTGAACCGATGCGCATCCTTCGTGCCGCCGGCTATCGCGTCATGCCGTGGAAGAACGGCGGCGGCACGACCACCGAGATCGCCGTCTCGCCTGATGGCGCCGGTCTCGAGGATTTCGACTGGCGCATCTCCATGGCGCGCGTCGAGACCAGCGGGCCATTCTCCAGCTTCGCCGGGGTCGACCGCACGCTGTCGGTGCTGGAAGGCGACGGCATTATGCTCGACATCGCCTCTCGACCGCCGGCGCGGCTGACGCCAGCCTCGGCGCCGCTTCCTTTTCCCGGCGACGTGCCGACCCGCGCCACGTTGATGGGCGGCCCGATCACCGATCTCAACGTCATGAGCCGCCGCGGCTGCATCAGCCATACGGTCGAGCGCTTGCCTGTTTCGGGTGAAGTCGAGATAAGGTCGACCGACGGCACGACGATTATCTTGCCGGTTGGCGGTGGCGTCACAGTCCTCACGGACACCGCTGCCAGCCTCGGACCGCTTGATGCGCTCGTCCTCAATCAGCAGAGCCAGAAACTGCGCCTCCAGCCTGAAGGGCATGAGCTGATTTTTGTGATCCGCCTGCGCGTCACCGCCGCCAATGGTTAACGGCTGTTGCCAAACATGATCGCGGCGCGGGCGAAATATCGCCTGGCCCCTTGCATGTATCACGAAAAAGCCTGAATCCTTTCCCTGATCGGACCCGGGGCGGGAAGCGAGGGGCGTTCGCCCTTGAGTTGTCGAAAGGGGACGCCCCTGTCATGGAGCGCAAACAAACTTTCGGCCGAACCTGCCATGCAACAGATTGCATTTGAACCGGTTTTAGGGCCATTGCCGTGGCGGTGACGCCGCATCGCGCCCCGCCTTACGGAATAATCAATGAACATCCAGACGAATCCCGCCAAGATCGAACAAACTAGTGCCGGCTTCCCGACCGTCACGGAAGCGCCGATACGCTCCAATTTCCTGCCGGAAGACCGGCTGCGCGCGCTGGGCGCAGCACTCGCCAAGGGCGATGTCAGGGACCTGTTCGGGCTTTCGCCGTTCGAATTCCAGGCCCGCATCCGCGATAGCGCCAAGAAGATTCTCGAAGTCTACCGTTCGACCAACGCCGCCCAGGCCAAGGGCGAGACGATCACGCCCGCGGCGCAATGGCTGCTCGACAACAACTACCTGGTCGAAGAGACCATATTTCAGGTCAAGCGCGATCTGCCGCGCCGTTTCTACCGCCAGTTGCCGACGCTCAAGCTTGCGGGCGGCACGGCGTTGCCGCGCGCCTTCGTCGTCGCCTGGAGCTATGTCGAGCATTCCGACAGCGCCGTCTCGGCGACCATGTTCAAGGCCATCGTCGAGGGCTTTCAATCGGTCGAGCCGCTGAAGATCGGCGAGCTCTGGGCGTTGCCGTCGCTGCTGCGGTTCGTGCTGATCGAAAACCTCCGACGCATCGCAGTGCGCGTCAACCGTACCAGAGAGATGCGCCAGATCGCCAACGAGGTCGCCGACCGGGTGCTGGCGACCGACGACAATGCCGACCGGACCAGGATCCTGTCGAGCTACGCCGCGCATGCGCAGGATACCACTTTCGCCACCCAGCTCCTTTATCGCCTGCGTGACGGTTCGCAGAACGCCGGCCGCGCGCTGGAATGGCTGGAGGGCGAGCTCGAGAAGACCGGCTCCGACGCCGAGGAGATCATCATCTCCGAGCATCAGACGCTGTCCAGCGGCAACGTCACCACCGGCAATATCATCCGCGGCCTGCGCCTCATCAACGACGTCGACTGGACGGTCTGGTTCGAGGGCGTCAGCCGCATCGACACGCTGCTGCGCGAGAAGACCGATTTCGCCGCGCTCGATTTCTTCTCGCGCGATCAGTATCGCACCGCGATCGAGCAGCTTGCGCGCCGCTCCGACCTTTCCGAATTCCGCGTCGCCGAAACGGCGATCGAGCTTGCAGGCCACATGCCTGGGGTCACCGATGCGTCCGGCGTGCCGGAAACTGCCGACCCCTCCGTGCATACCGATGTCGGCTTCTTCCTGGTCGGACCGCGTCGGCCGGAGCTGGAACAGGCGATCGGCTACCGGGCTCCCTTCTATGTGACTTTCAAGCGCGCCTTTGCCGCCACCGGCTGGCTCGGCATCGTCGTGCCGGTCTTCCTGCTGACGGTGCTCCTGCTTGTGCTGTCCGGCAACGCGCTTGCCAATCTCGGCCTCTCGGCGGGGGCGATCACGCTGATGCTGGCTTTGTTCGCGGTGCCGGCGAGCGAAGGCGCGTTGGCCTTCTTCAACACCGTCGTGGCGCTCTTCCTCAAGCCGACGCGGCTAGTCGGCTATGACTACAAGCACGGCATCCCCACCTCAGCGCGCACGCTGGTCGTCGTGCCTTCGCTCATCGGGTCGCGCGACGACGTCGAGGAAAACATCCGCAACATCGAGGTGCATCATCTCGCCAACACGGCAGAAGAGATCCATTTCGCGCTTTTGTCCGACTGGCCGGATTCCAAGACCGAAATCGACGCAGCCGACATCGAGATCCTGCAATATGCCCGCGACGAGATCGCCAGGCTGAACGCCCGCTACCCGTCGGAAGGCGCTCCGCGCTTCTATCTTCTGCATCGCCGCCGGCTCTACAATCAGGCCCAGGGCTGCTGGATGGGCTGGGAACGCAAGCGCGGCAAGCTGCACGAGCTCAACCTTCTGCTGCGCGGCGACAGCGATACCACCTTCCTGCCGCTCGATGTGCCGCTGCCGGACAAAGTCACCTATGTGATGACGCTCGACGCCGATACGCGCACCACCCGCGACGCCGTCTCGAGCCTTGTCGGCAAGCTCGCGCATCCGCTCAACCGTCCGCATTTCGATCCGGCAAAGCGCGTCGTCACAGCCGGCTACACCATCCTGCAGCCGCGCATCACCGCCTCGCTCACCAGCGGCGACGATGCCTCCTTCTTCCAGCGCGTCTTCTCGGCCAATCGCGGTCTCGACCCGTACGTCTTTGCCGTGTCCGACGTCTATCAGGACGTCTTCGGCGACGGCACTTTCACCGGCAAGGGCCTCTACCATATCGACGCCTTCGAAACGGCGCTGAAGGGCCGCATCGAGGAAAACACCATCCTCAGCCACGATTTGCTCGAAGGCGCCCTGGCGCGCGCCGCGCTCGTCACCGATGTCGAACTGGTCGAGGACTATCCGACCCGCTACTCGGTCGACGCCTCACGCCACCACCGCTGGGCGCGCGGCGACTGGCAATTGCTCGGCTTCATGTTCGATCCGCGCTCTGGCGTTCCGGCACTGTCGCGCTGGAAGATGGTCGATAACCTCCGCCGCTCGGTGACCCCGATCTTCTGGGTGATGGCCTGTATCGCCGGCTGGACGCTGCTGCCGTTCACGCAGGCCGCGCAGTGGCAGGCGCTGATGATCCTCAGCCTGTTCATGGCCCCGACCTTCGACATCGTCAACGGCATCCTGCCGAAGAGCGGCGACCAGACGCCGCGCGGCCATTTCTCGGCGCTGGCGCGCGACACTGTGTTCGGCACCGCGCTGGTGGCGCTGAAGGTGCTTTTGATGGCGCACCTTGCCTGGATGATGGGCGATGCCATCGTCCGCACTCTTTACCGGCTCTTCGTCAGCCGCCAGAACCTTCTGGAGTGGCGCACCGCCTCGCAGGCGCACAAGACCGGCGGCAGCGATCTCGGCGCCTATTACAGCATGATGTATGGCGCCGTGATCATCGGCGTCGTCGGCCTTGCCGTTCCGGTCCTGGCCGATTCCACCGGCGCGTTCGTCGCCTTCTTCTTCGCGATTTTCTGGATCGGCTCGCCCGCCGTCGCCTGCTGGATCAGCCGCTCGGCCGAGACCGAGGACAGGCTGCGCATTTCCGCCGCCGACATCCATGCGCTGCGCACCGTGGCGCGTCGCACCTGGCATTATTTCGAGACCTTCGTGACCGCCGAGCACCACCATCTGCCGCCCGACAATTTCCAGGAAAGCCCGGCACCGGTGGTGGCGCCGCGTACCTCGCCGACCAACATCGGCGTCTACCTGCTCTCGGTGGTGTCGGCGCGCGACTTCGGCTGGATCAGCCTGTCGGATGCCATCACCCGCATCGACGCCACGATGACGACCATCGAGAACATGCCGCGCGATCGCGGGCATCTCTACAATTGGTACGACACGACGACGCTGAAGCCGCTTTATCCGCTCTATATCTCGGCGGTCGACAGCGGCAATCTCGCCGGCCATCTGGTCGCCGTGGCCGCGGCCTGCGCCGAATGGGCCGAGGCGCCTTCCGTCCACCTGCAGGGCGATTTCGAGGGCATCCTCGACACCGTCACCATCCTCGACGAGAGCCTGGAGGAACTGCCCGACGACCGCCGCCAGCTGCGGCCGCTGCGCCAGCGTCTTGCCGACCGCCTCGACGGCATGCGCCGGGCAGTGATGACCATCAAGGCGCAGCCCGAGATGGCCTCGATCCGCACCATCAATCTCGCGGTGCTGGCCGGCGAGATCCGCAAGCTCGCCACGGCCATCCACGTCGAGGCGGCGTCGGCCAAGAGCGACGTCATCGCCGACTGGGCGGCCAGGCTGGAGGCGACCTGCGAGGCGCATGTGCACGATTCGCACAATGACGAAAGCGCGGTCTCGGCGCTCCGCACCAAGCTGCTCGCGCTGCGCGGGCGCTGCCGCCGCTACGCCTTCGAGATGGATTTTTCCTTCCTGATGCGGCAGGAGCGCAAGCTCCTGTCGATTGGCTATCGCGTCGAGGAGCACCAGCTCGACGAGAGCTGCTACGACTTGCTCGCCTCCGAGGCGCGGCTGACCAGCCTGTTCGGCATCGCCAAGGGCGACTTGCCGACCGAGCACTGGTTCCGGCTCGGCAGGCCGATTGTCGAGATCGGTTTCAAGGGCGCGCTGATGTCCTGGTCGGGCTCGATGTTCGAGTACCTGATGCCGCCGCTGGTGATGAAGGAGCCGCAGGGCTCGATCCTCAACCAGACCAGCAAGCTCATCATCAAGCGCCAGATCCAGTATGCGCGCTCGAAGAACGTGCCCTGGGGCATCTCGGAAGCGGCCTACAATGCCCGCGACCGCGAGCTCACCTACCAGTACACCAACTTCGGCGTGCCCGGCCTCGGCCTGAAGCGTGGTCTCGGCCAGAACACCGTGATCGCGCCTTACGCCACCATCCTGGCGGCGCAGTTCAATCCGCGTGAGGCGGTGCAGAACCTGATGCGGCTGCGCGCGATCGGCGCGCTCGGCCGGCACGGCTTTTACGATGCGGTCGACTTCACGCCGCAGCGCGTGCCGGAAGGCACCGACCATGCCGTCGTCCAGAACTACATGGCCCACCATTCCGGCATGTCGATCGCCGCCGTGGCGGACGCCATCTTCGAGGGTCGGCTGCGCGAACGCTTCCACAGCGATCCGGTGATTGAGTCGGCCGAACTCCTCTTGCAGGAGAAGGCGCCGCGCGACATCCCGACCGCCACCGTCAGGACCGAGGCCGACGAGCGCTCCAAGGACGAGACCGAGACCGAGAGCCCGGACAGCCGCATCATCCTTGACCCGATCAAGGCGCTGCGCGCGACCAACGTCATGTCGAATGGCCGTTACTCGGTCATGGTCACCGCCACCGGCTCCGGCTACAGCCGCTTCGGCGAGCTTGCCATCACCCGTTGGCAGCCGGACCCGAGCGAAGACCGTCTCGGCTCCTATATCTTCTTGCGCGACACCGCGACCGGCGACTGGTGGTCGGCCACCGCCGAGCCGAAGCGCGCCGAGGGCGAGCGCGTGCAGACGCTGTTTGCCGACGACAAGGCGAGCTTTACCAAATCGATCGGCTCGCTGCGTTCGGAGGTCGAGTGCATCGTCATCTCCGAAGGGAACGGCGAAGGCCGGCGCGTCACGCTTTACAATGACGGCCCCACCGACCGGCACATCGAGGTGACGTCCTTTGCCGAGCTGGTGCTGGGCAACGAAGCCTCCGACAACGCCCATCCGGCGTTCTCGAAGATGTTCGTCGAGACCGAGATCTCCGCTAACAACGGCGCGATCTTCGCCACCAGGCGCAAGCGCGAAAAGAACGAGCCCGACCTAACCATGGTGCATTTCGTCACCGATCCGTCGGGTCCCTCGCGCGACGCCGAGGCCGAAACCGATCGCCGCGCCTTCATCGGCCGTGGCCGCACCATCGCCGACGCTGCCGCCTTCGACCCCGGCGCCCGGCTCTCCGGCAGCCACGGCTTCACGCTCGACCCGGTGGCGGCACTTCGCCGCCAGGTGCGCGTGCCGGCCAACAAGAAGATCTCGCTGACCTTCTGGACCGTCGTCGGCGCCAACCGCGGCGAGCTCGACGAGGCGATCGGCCGCCTCGACCATCAGGAGAGCTTCGCCCGCCAGGCTATGCTCGCCTGGACGCGCAGCCAGGTGCAGACCCGCCATCTCGGCCTCAGCCTGACCGATGCCGCCAATGTGCAGAAGCTGGCGCGTTACCTGATCTATCCCGATCCGTTCCTGCGTCTGCCCGCCGACTCCATCGCCTCGGGCCTCGGCCGCCAGTCGAGCCTCTGGCCGACCAGCATCTCCGGCGATTTCCCGATCTTCCTGGTGCGCATCGGCGACGTCGCCGATCTCGAGATCGTCGCCCAGGCGCTGCGCTTCCAGGAATACATGCGCGCCCGCGGCATGATGATCGACTTCGTCGTCGTCAACGAGCAGGCATCCTCCTACGTGCAGGACCTGCAGCGCGCAGTGGAGACGCTGTGCGAGAACAGCCGCCTGCGTGGTCGCGAGCTTGGCCCGCGTCAGCACATCTTCGCCGTGCGCCGCGACCTGATGGACGAGCCGACCTACAAGACCCTACTGTCGGTCGCGCGTGTTGCGCTCCACACCCGCAACGGCACCATCTTCGACCAGCTCGAGCGGGCCGAAACGGCGGCATTGCAGGCTCGCGATGCTTTGCAGCAGGCGGAAGGCGTTCCGGCCCGCCAGCCGTCGCCGCCTTTGCCTGAGCCGACGCGGGCAAGCGAGGGGGGAGCCGATATTGCCGCCGACGGCACCGGCCTCAGCCTCTGGAACGGCTTTGGCGGCTTCGACGGCGACGGCCGCCACTACGTGACGCGGCTGACCGGCCGTCGTGTGACGCCGCAGCCCTGGATCAACGTCATCTCCAACGCTTCCTTCGGCTTCCACGTCTCTGCCGAGGGCGCCGGCTTCACCTGGAGCCGCAACAGCCGCGACTACCAGTTGACGCCGTGGTCGAACGACCCGGTGTCGAACCGGCCGGGCGAGGGCTTCTATATCTACGACCAGTTGAGCGGCAAGGCGTTCTCGCCGATGGCCGCGGTGGTGCGCGATCCCTCGATGACCTACGAGACCTGGCACGGGCAGGGGTTCTCGACCTTCCGCTCGAAGCGCGGGCCGCTGTCGATGGATCTGACGCAGGTCGTCGACCCGGTGGATCCGGTGAAGATCACGCGGCTGCGCATCCAGAATGCCGGCCCCGCGCCGGCAAGGCTGCGCGTCTATGCCTATGCCGAGTGGGTGCTCGGCGGCCATCGCTCGCGCACGGCGGCAACCATTGTGCCGACCAGGGACGCCGCGACGGGCGCCATGCTGGCGCAGAACCCCTACGGGCTCGACTTCGGCGAGCGGTTGGCTTTCCTCGCCGCGACGGCGCCTGTTCATTCGGTGACCGCCGACCGCGGCGAGTTCGTCGGCAGGCACGGCACGACCGAATATCCGCAGGCCGTGCTTGGCGGAGTTGCTTTGTCCGGCCGCGTCGAGGCAGGCGACGATCCGTGCGCGGTGATCGCCAGCGACATCGACATCCCGGCCGGCGGCAACGTGACGCTGTTCTGGCTGCTTGGCGACGCCGCCACGGCCGCCGAGGCGAGCGCCCTGGTCCAGACCCACAGGGACAAGGATTTCGACCGGCGTCTGGCCGACAATGAGCGCGTCTGGCGGGGCTTCCTCGACACCATTCAGGTCGAAACGCCGGACAAGGCGCTCAACGCCATGGTCAACCACTGGCTGCCCTACCAGAGCCTGGCCTGCCGCATCCGCGCGCGGTCGGCCTTCTACCAGGCGAGCGGCGCCTTCGGCTTCCGCGACCAGTTGCAGGATACGCTGGCCTTGCTGGCGCATGATCCGAAGCTGGCGCGCGACCAGATTCTCAACGCCGCCCGCCGGCAGTTCCAGGAGGGCGACGTGCAGCACTGGTGGCTGCCCCGCACCGATGCCGGCGTGCGCACCATGATCTCGGACGATGTCGTGTGGCTGGCGCACGCGACGGCCCGCTACATCGAGGTGACGGGCGATGCCGCCATCCTCAAGGAGCAGATACCGTTCATCGACGGGCAGGAGCTTGGCGAGGGCGAGCACGACGCCTTCTTCACGCCCGAGATCACCAAGACCACAGCCTCGCTTTACGAGCACTGCGCGCGGGCGCTCGATCTGGCGATCAAGCGCAGCAGCCCGGCCGGCCTGCCGCTGATCCTCGGCGGCGACTGGAACGACGGCATGAACCGTGTCGGCGAGGGCGGCAAGGGCGAAAGCGTCTGGCTAGGCTGGTTCCTGCTGAAGACGCTGGGTGACTTCGCCCCCATCGCCAAGGGACAGAGCGATGGCAAGCGGGCGCAGGCCTGGACGAAGCACGCGGACCTGCTGAAGCGGGCGCTGGAGAGCACGGCCTGGGACGGCCAGTGGTACCGGCGCGGCAGCTTCGACGACGGCAGCCCGCTCGGCTCCCGCAATTCGGACGAATGCAAGATCGACTCCATCGCCCAGTCCTGGAGCGTGCTGTCGGGCGAGGGGGATCCTGCCCGCTCGACCACGGCCATGGAGCAGGCGACGAAGATGCTCGTCGACGACAAGCACAAGATCGTCAAGCTGTTCACGCCGCCCTTCTCGAACAGCGACAAGGATCCCGGCTATATCAAGAGCTACCCGCCGGGCGTGCGCGAGAACGGCGGCCAGTACACCCATGCCGCCACCTGGTTCGTCATCGCGCTGGCCGAGATGGGACGCACCGACGAGGCCTATCGCTGCTTCTCGATGCTGAACCCGGTCAACCACGCCTCGGACGAGGCGGCGGCCGAGCATTACCGCGTCGAGCCTTACGTCGTGGCGGCGGACATCTACGCCGGCGAAGGAAAAGGCGGCCGCGGCGGCTGGACCTGGTACACGGGGTCGGCCGGCTGGCTCTACCGGGCCGCGGTGGAAGGAATCCTCGGCATCGAGCGGCGCGGCAAGCAGATCACGTTTAGGCCGAAGCTGCCTGGCCACTGGGACGGCTACGCCGCCACACTCAAGATGTTCGGCGGCGAAATCAAGGTTCGCGTCATCCGCGACAAAAAGACCAAGTCGATCGCGCTTGAAGTCAATGGTTCGAAGACCAAATCAGGGTCTTTCGAACCGAAGGCCGGTGAGATGACCGACGTCGTCGTCAAGATACCTGCGTAGGATCAAAGACTTGACTTGCAGGCCGCGCATCTCTCGGGATGCGCGGCCGAGCTTGGCGTATTACTTTGCCAATGGGCTGGGCAGCGTGCGCCCACGTTGCTTCAGGCACGGCTAAGCAAGCGCCAAGTGATTAAAAATGTGGCAGCGCTGGGCAGGTGCCATTGTTTTGCCGCAAGGCTGACATTTCACCTTTTATCTCAAACCGTTAGGTGATCACGTCAGATTTCGCACCGTCGTCATCTTTTGTTCGCTAAATGGGAACGGAAGGGATAGACGACGCATTGTTTCGCGACACATAAACCGGTACGTGTCAAAAAATGGTGCGGCGCACAATACCGACATTGAGCACGGACAAGAGTTTGGCGGAGTAGCTGAAGTGTCACTTCTGCAGATCTACTTTAGAGCGCTGAGTTATCTGGCTGCGGACAAGAAGCGCGTCGCGCTGATCTGCGGCGCCAACGTCGCGCTTGCCGCGATCGCCATTCTCGAGCCGATCCTTTTGGGCCGGGTGATCGGCGCCATTTCCGAAAAAGGTCCGGTGTTTTCGACGCTCGCCGTCTGGGCCGCTCTCGGTGTCTTCAATGTCATAGCTTTCGTGCTGGTGTCGCGCGGCGCCGACCGCTTCGCCCATGCCCGGCGTTCGGAAGTGCTGTGCCAGTCCTTCGAGCGCGTCATCACCATGCCGCTCGCCTGGCACCACCAGCGCGGCACGTCCAATTCGCTGCACACGCTGCTGCGCGCCATCGAAACCCTGTTCAGCCTGTGGCTCGAATTCATGCGCGTGCATCTCTCGACGGCCATTGCGCTGGTGCTGCTGGTGCCGACCGCGCTTTCCATGGACATCCGCATGTCAATCGTGCTGCTGGGCCTGGGCGTGCTCTACGTCGGAATCGGCCGTATCGTCATGCGCCGTACCAAGTCGGGGCAGACCGCCGTCGAGCGCCACTACCATACCGTGTTTGCCCATGTGACCGACAGCGTCAGCAACGTCGCCGTGCTGCAGAGCTACAACCGCATCGGCCATGAGACCGCGACGCTGAAGCGCTACGTCAAGGACCTGCTCGACGCGCAGAACCCGGTCCTCGACTGGTGGGCGATCGCCAATGCGCTGAACCGCCTGTCGTCGACCATCTCGATGATGATTGTGCTCTCGATTGGGGCTTATCTCGTCACCCGTGGCCAGCTCCGTGTCGGAGACGTCGTCGCCTTCACCGGCTTTGCCGGAATGCTGATCGCCCGTCTCGACCAGATGTCGGCCTTCACGACGCAGATTTCCGAGGCCCGCGCCAAGCTCGAGGATTTCTATCGCCTCGAGGACTCGGCCGCCGAAACCGCCGAGCCGGACGGCCTGCGCGAGTTGACCAACGTCACTGGCCGTGTGCGCTTCGAGGACGTCAGCTTCGAGTTCGCGAACTCGGGCCATGGTATCGAGAATGTCTCCTTCGAGGTGCCGGCCGGCAAGACCGTCGCCATCGTCGGCCCGACCGGCGCCGGCAAGACGACGCTTATCAACCTGCTGCAGCGCGTGTTCACGCCGTCCAGCGGCCGCATCCTGATCGACGGCATCGACACTCGCACGGTGACCCGCAAGTCGCTGCGCCACTCGATCGCCACCGTCTTCCAGGACGCCGGCCTGCTCAACCGCTCGATCGAGGATAACATCCGGGTCGGCCGCGCCGATGCGAGCAATGACGAGGTGCACGCCGCCGCCAATGCCGCCGCCGCACAGGACTTCATCCTGGCCAAGAGCAGCGGCTACGATACCGTCGTCGGCGAGCGCGGCGGCCAGCTCTCGGGCGGCGAGCGCCAGCGCATCGCCATCGCCCGCGCCGTGCTGAAGGATGCGCCGATCCTGGTGCTCGACGAGGCGACCAGCGCGCTCGACGTCGAGACCGAGGACCGAGTCAAGGAAGCGATCGACGAACTGCGCCGCAACCGCACGACCTTCATCATCGCCCACCGCCTGACCACCGTGCGCGACGCCGACTTGGTCGTCTTCATGGACAAGGGCAAGGTGGTCGAATACGGCGGCTTCACCGAGCTGTCGCTGCGCAACGGCCGCTTCGCAGCCCTGCTGCGCGCCGGCGGCCTGCTCAACGACGAGGAGGTCCGTCGCCTCAGCCGTCCGGTGACGGAAGCGGCGTAAGCTTTCTTCCCTGTGGGACAAGGTGTCGCCGCAGGCGACAGATGAAGGTGTTCCAGGAAGATCAGCGTCTCACTCCGTCGCGCACCCTATCCGTCTCGGCGCTCGCGCGCCGATCCACCTTCTCTCACAAGGGGAGAAGGAGAGAGTGCGACAACCGTCCGATTGCCCCTGATGCATCGCCGGTCTATTTAGATCGGCATGAGCGACACCACCTCACGCCTCGCCGGCTGGATCGATCTCGCCAACCCGACGCGCTTCGTCGGGCTGGCCGACAAGGTTATTCCGTGGCTCGCGGCGACCGCGGCGATACTGCTCGGCGTCGGCCTCTATATGAGCTTCACCGCGCCGGAGGATTTCCAGCAGGGCATCACGGTGCGCATCATGTACATCCACGTGCCTTTCGCCTGGCTTGCGATGATGTGCTACACCATCATGGCGATCTCGGCGCTCGGCACGCTGGTCTGGCGCCACCCGCTGGCCGACGTGGCGCTGAAGGCAGCGGCTCCGATCGGCGCCACCTTCACCGCGCTCGCGCTGATCACCGGCTCGATCTGGGGCAAGCCGATGTGGGGCACCTGGTGGGTGTGGGACGCTCGGCTGACCTCGGTCTTCGTGCTTTTCCTCATGTATCTTGGGATTATCGCGCTGACCCGCGCACTGGACGACGCCGGCCGCGCCGCCTGGGCCGCCGCCATCATCACGCTGGTCGGCTTCATCAACATCCCGATCATCAAATTCTCGGTCGATTGGTGGAACACGCTGCACCAGCCGGCCTCGGTCTTCCGCCTCGGCGGCCCGACCATCGACCCTTCGATGCTGTGGCCGCTCGCCGTGATGGCGCTTGGCTTCACCGTGCTGTTCTTCGCGCTGCACCTGATGGCGATCCGCACGGAGATTTTCAGGCGCCGCGTGATCGCGATGCGCAGGGTTGCGGCGCGGCAGGCGGAACGGCAGTAGATTTTCGGACCAATAGCGGTCTGTCGCGTTCCTTCTCGCCCCCCTCTGTCCTGCCGGACATCTCCCCCACAAGGATGGTGCGATTGCTTTCGGCAACTTTCAGCGTTTGGAGGAGGGCGCGACGCCCGAGCCGCCAATCTCCCCCCAAAGTGGGGGGGAGATGTCCGGCAGGACACGGGAGGCGCTGTCCCGCCAGCCTAGACGAACTTAAAACATCTGCGTGCGTCTCAGGATCCTCAAGCCATCTTCCCCCGCGCCGCCACTGGCAGCGTTTCCAGCACCTTGTCGCCGTCGATCAGATGCACCTGGTCGAACAAATTCGTCACCACGCAGCAATGATCGGGAACCACGCGCACGCGCTCGCCAATGCGCAGGGCGCCGCCGTCTGAAAGCGTGACGTTGCCGTGCTCCTCGCTCAGTCCAGTCACTCGCGCGCTGGGCACGCCGAGCAGCTCGCCGAAATCCGGCAGTCCTAGCGTATCGGAGGACAAAGCCTTGCTGCCGCTGTCGAGGATGGCGCGGGAGGGCGTCGGGTGGCTGACCACGGTGGCCAGCACCGTCAGCGCGCAATCGTCGAGCGTGCCGACGCCTTTGGCGACCTGGTAGCGGTCGAGATAGATGTAGGTGCCGGGCCGGTATTCGGTGACGACGCTGTCCTCGCCCGAGCGCCACATGTCCGGCGTGCCTCCGCTGGAGATGCGCCGGCATTCGAGCCCGGCCGCCGCAAGCGTCTCGCGCGCGTTCCGCAGCCACGCCTCGGCTTCGGCGGCGCGGCCCGCCGCCGGATAAGTCATCAGCCCGCCGAAGGTTAGTCCTCTGGCCTGGTCGATCACTTTCGCCAGTGCAACCGCTTCGGCCGGGCTCTGCACGCCGCAGCGCCCCATGCCGGTGTCGCATTCGACCAGCACCGGCAGCGGGTGGCCGGTATCGGTGAAGGTCGCGGCTAGCCCTGACAGCGTTTCGTGGCTGTCCGCCGTGACCGACAGCGTGACGCGGCCATGCAGTGCCTTCAGCCGCTCCAGCTTGGCGCGGCCGAGAATGTTGTAGGGCAGGAAAATGTCCTCAAGCCCGGCATCGGCCATCACCTCGGCCTCGCCGATCTTCTGGCAGGTTATGCCGACCGCGCCAGCCGCGACCTGCTTCTTCGCCCAGTAGGGCAGCTTGTGCGTCTTGATGTGCGGGCGGAGCTTCAGCCCGTGGCGGTCGGCATGCGCCTGCGCCTTTGCGATGTTGGCTTCGGCGCGGGCCGCGTCGATCAGGATCGCCGGCGTGTCGAGATCGTCTATGCTTGCCATGAAGATCACCGTTCAAAAGCATGTCTCCCGAAGGTGGGAACCGGTTTCGGGAATGAAGACATGCGCGATCAAAAACCGGTTGGGGTTATGGGCTTGATCGGGCCGGATGTCACGAGGCCAGAGCCGTCAGTTTGCGTCGACAGCGGACCGGCATTGCGATATTCGGGTTGGCAGATTTCAGCAGGCAGCGGCCGGAAGGAAAACGACGATGAAGCGCTCCAAAATCAACGACATCATCCGCGAAGCCGACGCCTTCATCCGCTCGTTCGGCTACATCATGCCGCCCTTCGCCTACTGGTCGCCGGAAGAGATGAAGGCGCACAAGGCGGACTCTTCGGCCATTTTCAGCTCGCGTCTCGGCTGGGACATCACCGACTACGGCCAGGAGAAGTTCGATGAGCTTGGTCTCTTCCTTTTTACCGTCCGCAACGGCCGCTACGCGGACATGAAGCTCGGCATGGGCATGCTCTACGCCGAGAAGATCATGATCTCGCGCAAGGACCAGCTGTCGCCCATGCACCGCCACAACATCAAGGCCGAGGACATCATCAACCGCGGCGGCGGCAAGCTGGTGCTGGAACTGTTCATGCACGACCGCGACGGCGGCATCGACCCGAAGGCCGAAGTGTCGGTGCCGGTCGACGGCACCATCACCAGATTGCCCGCCGGCGGGCTCCTGAAGCTCGACCCGGGCCAGAGCGTGACGCTGCTGCCGGGCGTCTGGCACGCCTTCTGGGCCGAGGGCAAGGACGTGCTGATCGGCGAGGTCTCGACCGTCAATGACGACCTCACCGACAACGTCTTCCGCGATCCGATCGGCCGCTTCTCCAACATCGAGGAGGATGTGGCGCCGGTTCACCTTCTGGTGTCCGACTACGAGAAGTGGGTGGGGTAGGCGGGGGCGCTGAGGCTCTATCCGGTCTGATTAAGAAGTGCGCGCAGCCGGCGCACTTCCGCGACCAGGCGAGGAACGTCCTGCCGCGCAGCCGCAATGAAATCTTGCTCCGCGACGGTCGCACCGGACCTTTCAATGTCTTCGCCGCGCTCTGCGCCGTTGCCGGTCTGGATGAAGTTGGATCCTCCGTCGAAATCCCGACCTTCGTCCCAAGATTTCCACGGTCCGGGGCAGGCTGCGGCCGCCCGCGATTCCATTTCCTGAAGTTCGAATTCGGGCAACGAACTCATCATTCCCTCGCTTAGGCGTCTACCGCGCGTACTTGTCCGCCTTCCGATTGCCCAGCAGCAGCTTGCGCTCCAGGTGCGCGCGCAGCTCGCCGTAATAGGCGGTGAGGAATGCCCTTGAATCGACCGGCTCGACCCTGGCGCCGATCTTGCGGCCTATCGTTTCCGCCACCGCTTTCATCGCGAAATAGTCGTCGCGGCGCAGCACTTCCTCCAGCTTGTGCAGCTCGGCGATGCCATAGGCGTCGAGCTGCGCGGCGCTGAACTGGAAGCGGGTCGCGACCGGATCCTTGCGCAGCGACAGATCCTCGAGCAGCGCCACCTTCGGCGCCTCGACCACCCAGGTTCCGGCGAGCAGGTCGCCAATCCGCAGCCGGTCGCGGTTGAAGAGCGGGAACAGCGAGAACAGCAGCGCCCACACCAGCCCGAAGATGGTCGACAGCGTGTCGGCGACACCGGCGCTGCCGCGCGCCGCTAGGATCGACAGCGGCAGGAACACCTCGATCTCGCGCATCAGGTTGCGCGCGATGACCTGGTCGAGGCTGAGGCCGGCGCCGCTGCGCGAAGCGACGCGGACGCCGACCATCCGCTTGCCGGGCGTCGCCGCCCGCCGGCCCGCCTCGAAGGCGATGAAATAGACGTTGCGCAGCAGGAAGATGAAAATGATCCAGACGATGAACAGCGGTTCGGCGTCCTTCACGCCGAGCCCGCCCAGGCCGAAGATCGCGACAAGGCTGACCGCGACGGCGGCGACGACGATGATCACCACATCGAGCAGGAATCCCGAAGCCCGCGTCCCGGCATCCGCCAGCTTGACGCGCAGGTCCACGCCCTCCGGCGTCACCAGCGGGCGCACCAGCGCGGCGGGATTCCTAGCCGTTGCCATGCCGCACCATCCGGAACAGGTAGAAGTAAGAAATCCAGAGCGCCAGCATGCCGCCGCCGATCGAATAGCGGGCGATATCGCTTGTGATCGTCTGCCGGCCGATGCCTTCGAGCAGGCCGGCAAACAGCAGCATCATGACGACGCCGACCATCGCGGTCGCCGCCACGCGGCCCGCTCGTGAGGCCGCGGCCATGCGCGTCAGCTCGCCGGGAAAGGCGATGCTGGTGCCGATGCGCATGCCGGCCGCGCCCGCGATGGCGATGGCGAAAAGCTCCGTCGTGCCGTGGATCGACAGCCAGCCGCCGAGCTCGAAACCGAGCCTCTTGGCGGCATAGATCTGGAAGATGGCGCCGAGCATGCAGCCATTCATCAGGATGATCAGCACGCTGGGCACCGCGAAGGCGAAGCCGAGCGCGAAGGCCAGGATCGACACCTGCGTGTTGTGGGTGAAGAGATAAGCGGCGAAGCCCGAGAGAAAGTGGTCGCCGCCGCCATAAAGCACGCTGCGCAGCATCTCGGCCGACGAATCCGGATTGCGCCCGCCGGCGAGGCTCGGCGCGATGATGGCGTCGTACCAGCGCTTGTCGGAGGCGACCAGCCAGTACCCGGCAATGGCGCCGATCACCGTCAAGGCGACCGATGCCCACACCTCGCGCCACAAGTCGCGGATCGCCGCCGGCCAGTCGTGCAGGAAGAAGTCGCCGATGCGCGTTCTCAAGGATCGCCGCGCGCCATAGAGGTAAAAATAGCCGCGCAGGCAGAGCGCTTCGAGGTAAGCAATCAGTGCGCTGTCGAGCGAAGTGGCTCGCGCCACCGAAAGCGAGGACAGTGCCGAGCGGTAGAGGAGGGGCAGTGACAGCAGCTCCTCTTCCGACAGCGCGCGCGGCGCGCGCTTCTCGACGCGGGCAAGCAGTGCCTCGAACGCCTTCCAGTCGGCCTCGCGCTCCTGGCGGAAGCTTGCCAGCGACTGGCGCACGGCATCGGTGCCGGCGGGCAGCGTCATAAGAGGTTTTCCTCCTTGAGCTGGATATAGCGCTCGACCAGCGCCGGGCCGAGCCGCTGGTGGTCGGCCTCGATGACATGCGCGCCGAGCAGCCTGAGCCTGCCGATCACCACCTGCCGCTGTCTGAGCAGGTCGCCGGCGGTGACCGCGCGGGCCACGTCCTCCGGGGCGGTAGGCGCCATATCGGCCAAAGTCTCCAGCTCGACATCCTTCATCAGCATGAACAGCACCAGATGCCGCTCGGTCAGCCGCCCGACGGTGCGCAGCATCAGCTCGGCGCTGATCGGGTCGACGAAATCGGTGAAAACGATGACCAGTGAGCGCCGGTCGAGCTTCGCGGCGAGCGTCGTCAGCGCCAGGGTGAAATTGGTCTCCTCGGTCGAATAGTCGATCTCGGCGGCGCGCTTCTGGATCATGGTGAAGCTCGGCGAGCCGCGCACGGCGCCGCTGGAAACGCGCGGCCTGGCGTCGAAAGAAAACAGGCTGACGAGGTCGCCGCCCTTGAGCGCAATGAAGGCGGACAACAGCGCCGCCGTCACGGCCCGGTCGACCTTCGGCACGCCCTCGACCGGCTCGCACATCAGCCGCCCGCTATCGATGGCTAGAACGATGTTGTTGTTCTCTTCGATGCGGAATTCGCGGGCAAGCAATTTGCCGTGGCGGGCGCTGCGCTTCCAGTCGATCATGCGCCGGCCCATGCCGGGCTGGTAGTCCTTCAGCGCCTCGAACTCGCGGCCCTGGCCGGCGCGCTTCTGCGCATGGCCGTCGGCAAGAGCGGAGCGCTGCAGCAGCGTGATCGCCTCGTCGCGGGCGCGGCTGACATCGGGCAGCACCGCTATCTTGCGCTCCACCGGCAGCACGGCCTGGTTCCAGATCAGCCCGAACGGCCCTTGCCAGCGCAGCCACAGCCGATCGAAGCTGGCGATGCCGCGCCGAATGGCGTCGAATTCGAGATCGAGCGTGCCGCCATTTGCCGGCAGTGTGCCGCCCGTGCCGTTGACCGGCGCCAGCCGCTGGTCATGCCCGACGCGCGCCTGCAGCCGGCGCGTTCGCGCCCCGAGACCGGCCGCGATGTGCAGCGTGAAACGTCCGCCGACGCCGACCTGCGGCGGTGCGGTGAGCGTGGCGCTGAGCGACGCGCGTCCGCGCCCGGCCGCCGCGTCGACCGCCAGGAAGGCAAGCAAAGCGCAAATCCAGAGCAGCCCGAGATACCAGACATGCGGCAGCGCGAGCGCGATCAGGAAGGCGGGAATCGCTCCCGCCGCCGCCGCCCATACCGCTCTGCCGCTCGGATAGATCAACGCGGCGCTTCCGTCTGGTCGACCAGGTCGGACACGATCTGCTCGACCAGCCGTCCGTCGATCTGCGCCGCCGGCGAGAGGATGACGCGGTGGCGCAGCGCCGGCACGGCTAAAGCCTTGACGTCGTCGGGGATGACATAGTTGCGGCCGTCGAGCGCCGCCCGGGCTCGCGCCGCGCGCGCCAGCATGGCGCCGGCGCGAGGACTGGCGCCGACCTCCAGATCCGGGCTTTCGCGCGTGCCGCGGACAAGGGCCGCGATGTAGCCGACGACGTCGTCGACCAGCGTGACGGCGCCCACTGTGGCAAGCGCCGCCTCCAGCGTCTTGCGGTCGGTCTGCGCCTTGATGCCGTATTGCTCGATATTGTGCGAGGCGGAGCCGCCGCCGTGGTGGATGATGATGGCACGTTCTTCCTGCGCGTCCGGATAGCTGACCCGGTGCTTGAACAGGAAGCGGTCGAGCTGGGCCTCGGGGAGCGGATAGACGCCTTGATGCTCGATCGGGTTCTGCGTCGCCACCACCATGAAATTCTTGCCGAGCGAATGGGTCGTGCCGTCGAATGTGACAGCGTGCTCCTGCATGGCTTCGAGCAGTGCAGCCTGCGTCTTCGGCGGCGTGCGGTTGATCTCGTCGGCAAGCAGCAGATCGCAGAAAATCGGGCCGCGCGTCAGCGTGAACTGGCCGGTCTGGAAATTGTAGATGTTGGCGCCGACGATGTCGCCGGGCATCAGGTCGGGCGTGAACTGGATGCGCCCATAGACGACGCCGAGCGCCTGCGCGAAGCAGCGCGCGGTCATGGTCTTTGCGGTACCGGGCGGACCTTCGAGCAATATATGGCCGCCGGCGAACAGCGCCGTCAGCATCAGATCGACCGTGTCGCGCTGCCCGGTGATCGCTTTAGCCACCTCTTCCCTGATCGCGCTCGCCAGGGCTTTCACTTCATCGACGTTCACCGAGCCTCCTTGCCGTCCAGTCATGCAGCTCTTCCGCTGCTTCATGCATTGCGGCCAATGTGTTGGAACCGTTCGCAGCCTTGAACCGTGCGGTGAAGCCGTTCGCCTCATTTTTGTCGCGGGAATCCAGCCAGCGGTCCAGCGCTTCACCCTGCAGCCCGTGCGGCGCGCCAAGCAGCGCGGCGGCGCGCTGGCGCATCAGCGCGGCATAGCGGTCGCCGAGTTCCTGCAGCCGTCCTGCCCGCTTCAGGAGCATTGCCGTGGTGTCGACCAGCGCCTGCTTGCCGAAGGCGATGGCGCGACCCTCGGTGCGTGGCGGCCCGAAGCGGCCGAGCCCGTGCAGGAAGGCGAGGGCAGCCGCCACCAGCACCGACAGCGTCAGCGCCAGGAAGGGCGGTTCGACCAGGAGCTTGCCGAGATCGTAGTTCTGGCCGATGCCGTGAAGCGTCAGGTCGAACATAACCGCGCCCTTGGCGGGCTCCAGCATGGCGATCATGTCGAGCGCCGCTGCCGCCTTTTGCGGATCCTTCAGCGCCGCGTTGTTGATGAGATCGGGATCGGTCAGGATGTAGAAGGGTTCGCTGTCGAGTTCGGTGAGAACAGCCTTGCCGTCACCCGCCGCAATCAGCGGATGATTGTCGGCTACCCATTGCAACTCCTCGGGCACGGCGATCTTGCGCCCCTCTACATCGATCCGATCGACCGATGGCTTGCTGTCGCCGAGCTTGGCCTTGGCGAGGCGACCGAGCCAGTCGTTGACCGCCGTTGCGGGCAGCCGCTCGACTTTCGTCTCCCAGCCCTCCTGGCCCGGCTGCGGAAAGGTGACCCATTTGGGCAGCACGAAAAGCGTGTGCTTGCCCAAGCGGAGCTTGATGATGCGCTGAAGCGCCGCCGGGTCGCTGTTGGGCGCGATGGTGACGATCAGCAGGAATGTGGATGCCAGGGGAGATTGCAGATCCTTCTCCCCGCGCGCCATGGGCGGCGCCTGCCCGTTGGTGAGCTTCAGCCATTCCACGAGCCCGGCATAGCCGGTGCCGCCCTTGGAGAGCGGTGTTGCGCCGCCCTCGGGCTGACGAAAGTCCGGAGCGTAGGTCGAGAGCAGGAAGAATCCGGCGGCCGCGAGCAGGCTGGCGAAGATGCCCCAGAACAGCGTCCTGCGGCTGAACGGCTCTTGTGCCTCTGTCGCCTCCGCGCTCATGCCCAGGCATCCCGGAAGGCAAAGCGCTCATAGGCGCCGCGCGCCTGCTGCCAGCCCTCGGCGCCGACCGGCCGGCGAGCGAACAAGGCAGCCTCGACGATGCGCGCGATCTCACTGAAGGCAGCGCGGGGGCGGGACGGGATGGAACCTGCGGCGGCGATGTCGCGCGCGGTCAGCGACGGGCGCAGGAAGTCGGGCAGGCGGCTGGCGATGTCGACAACGCTGCGGCGCAAGAGAAGATGCACCGCCTCGTCATAGTCACCGCGCGCGGCGAGCGCATCGGCTTCGGAGAGCAGGATCTGAGCCGCGCCGGCATCCGGGCGCCATTCCTCCTTCGTCTCGTCCTCCTTGCCGGGGCGCCGCCACGGCAGCCGCCAGGCGATGCCCTTCGCCTCGAGCACGAGCAGGAACACGATGATTGCGACGCCGATGATCACCGCGCCCCAGAACAGATAGACCATGTAAGGGCCTAGCTTTGCCAGGGCTTCCAGAAAAGGCTTCAGCCATTCCGGCGGCTCCGGCCGCACCAGCCCCGGCAGGTCAAACTGGATCGAATCGTCAGCCAGCAGCTGCTTGTGCATCTTGGCCAGCCATTCGGCGTCTGCTGTGGCCGGCTGTGCCGCTGTCACCAACTCGCTCCCCTGCTACCCACGGGTTCGACACTGGCAATACGGCAGGACAATTGCAAGTGATTGGACGCGTCTCGTCAATACTGGCAGATTTGCTTGGGGCGATGGGCTGGCGCAGAGCGGCCAAGCAGGGGAGGGCGTCATGACTTCAGCCGCGTTGGTACGGCCGGAGAATTTTCAGATCGGCCGAGTGTTCAACAACACTTTCTCCGTGATCGGTCGTAACATTGTACTCTGCGTTGGTCTTGCGGCGCTGTTTTCAGGACTGCCGCAACTGGTCACCCAACTTATGCCACAACTGGTCACCCAGCACGTGGGTCTGAATTCCCATACTGGAAATCCGGCGAATTTCGCCGCGGCTATCACGAACCACAAGCTCGGCTTCATCATTGGAACTGCGGTCATTGTAATACTTTATCTCGCCTTTGCGGTTCTGTTGCAGTCGAGCCTCGTCCGGGTGGCGATCGAGGACATGAACGGCAAGAAGCCGACTTTCGGGGATTCCATCGCAACAGCGATCCGCTTCCTGTTGCCCACGGTCGCCATAGGTCTGCTTGTAGCGCTCGGCGTGGGCGCGGCCTCGATTGCCTTGCTGGTGCCCGGAATCATCCTCGGGCTCGGCTGGTCGGTGGCAATACCGGTGCTCATTCAGGAGCGCTTGGGCGTCTTCGGCTCGATGTCGCGCAGCCGCGCCCTGACCAAAGGCAGCCGCTGGGCTCTGTTTGGCCTTTTCGTGATCCTGGTCATCATGGGGCTCGTGATTCAATCCATAACCGGAGTGGTCGCTTATCTATTCCATGGCATCGTCGCCGCCGTCGTGGCCGCCATGGTCCAGAGCATCGGCTCGATGGTGGGTTCCGTCGCAGCCGCCGTCAGCTATGTCGAACTGCGCCAGGTCAAGGAAGGCACCGGCGTCGATGAACTGGCGGAGATATTCTCGTAGTCTGGGATGCTGGCGAGGCCGGCCGAAGTGCTGGTGAGCGGCAGCCCCCGCTGAGAGCCTGCCTGTCCTGCAAAATCGCCTTCCTGGCCTCAAATCAGAGCGCGACCGTGAGCTTTTGCTGCAGTCGGCGGTTCTGGCTGACACCGGGAATACCCGAAACAATTGCAAGTCCACTGGACGGGGTCCGCCGTTCTTGGCAGATTTACTTTGAAGTTGCCGAATTGGATTCGGCAGCGGCTCGGGGGAAAGCTATCATGACCACTGCGACATTGGGACGACCAGGCAGATTCGAAATCGGCAGGGTGTTTAACAGCACTTTTGCCGTCATCACGCGCAACATAGGACTCTGCGTCGGGCTTGGGCTTTTGTTTGCCGGCCTGCCGACGCTGCTCATCAGGTTATGGACCCAACCGCAGATGGAAGCGGTGATGAATGGCGATCCGAGTGCCATGGCGGATCCGAACGCGATGCTGCGCAACTCCTATCTCAGCATCCTCGCGGGATTGATTTCCTTCGTCTTCACGCTGCTGCTCCAGTCGTCGCTGGTGCGGGCAACGATCGAGGATCTGAACGGAAGGCGGCCATCCTTCGGCGACAGCGTGCAGATTGCCATCCGCTTCCTGTTGCCGACGCTCGCGATCGGCCTGCTCGTCGGCATCGGCTCAGCGCTTGCGATGATCGCGCTGATCGTTCCCGGCATCATCCTGTGGCTCGGCTGGTCGATGTCGGTTCCCGTTCTCATCCAGGAGCGGTTGGGCGTATTCGGCTCGATGTCTCGCAGCCGAGCGCTGACCAAAGGCAATCGCTGGTCGCTGTTCGGCCTCTTCCTCATCCTGGTCATCATCGCGATGGTTATCCAGTGGGGGATTCTGGTGGTGCTGCTCCTCTTCGGCGGGATCCTCGCCGAACTGGGAGCCGCCGTGGTGCAGGCCGTCGTCTCGATGGTGCTCTCCGTCGCCACCGCGGTCAGCTATGTCGAACTGCGCCAAGTCAAGGAAGGCACCAGCGTCGACGAATTGGCGAAAATCTTCTCTTAGCAACGGCCGGGCCGCCTTCCACTTTGAGGGCGGCCGTACGCTGTTTCAGCGACAACAGCAGTGGTCTGCCCGCACGCTCGTGCGGCAGAGGCATGACGAAGTGATCGGCACGTCCGCCTTGGTCAGAGCCAAAGCAAGTTTCGCCTGCAAGCCCGGCAGCTCCTCGCTCTCGCGGCGCCGCTTCAGGCATTCGACCAGCCCGTGCTGCGTCCAGACATTGTCCGGAAGCTGGGCGCAGCGCTGCACGGCGCCGCTCAGGCCCAGATCGTCGCGATCGGTCCTGGGAGGAATCAGGACTCCAGCCAAACCGTCTCGAAATGCTGCTCGAGCGCCTGGTGCTGCTCGCAGCCATGCACGCCCTTGCGGTAGGTGCGGTAGACCGAGCGCCAGTAGGGCTGGATGATGATGCCGGAGTCGCGCAAATTCTGCTCGATCTTGGCCATGATCTCCTTGCGCTGGGCGGCGTCCGGCGTCGCAAGTGCTTTATCGAGAAGCTCGTCGAACTCCTTGTTCGAATAAGCGCTTTCGTTCCAGGCCGCGCCTGATTTATAGGCCAGGGCCAGCACCTGGACGCCGAGCGGACGGCCGAGCCATTCGGTGCAGGAGTAGGGGAACTTGCTCCAGTCGTTCCAGAAGGTGGCAGCCGGCAGCACGGTCCGCTTGATCTTGAGGCCGGCCTCGCGGATCTGGGCGGCGATCGCGTCGGCGGTGCTCTTTTGCCATTCGACGTCGACCGAGATCAGCTCGTATTCGTGGTCGGCCTTGCCGGATTCGGCCAACAGCTTCTTCGCGGCGTCGACATCGCGCTTGGCTGGGCCGATATCGGCGAATTCGGGATGCATCGGTCCGACATGGTGGTTATCGGCGGGCTTGCCCCTGCCGTCGAGGCCGAGCTTCAGCACGGCCGCATTGTCGACGGCAAGCTGGGCGGCACGGCGCACCTTGACGTCGTCATAGGGCGCGTTGCCGACATTGAAGCGCGCGACGATGGTCGAGCCGGTCGCGATCTCGGAATTCTCGAGTCCCATCTGCTCGGTCTGCGACACGGCGTCCGAGGCGGTCTCGTGGTCGGTGTCGATCTCGCCGGATTCGAAGGCCGACAGCATGGCGTTGGGATCGGAGCCGTAGTCGACCCACTTGATGCCGTCGAGATAGAACTCGCCCTTCCACCAAGGCTTGTCCTTGCGCTTCACCTCCGCACCGGTCTCGGCGTCCCAACTCACCAGCTCGCACGGGCCGGTGGTGATGGCCAAAGCCTTCTTCGGATCGGCATCGCCTTCATAGGAGCGGTGCATGATCAGCGCCGGATAGTCGGCCATGCCGGCGATCAGCGAGATGTCGGGCTTTGGCAGGTTGAGCTTGACGGTGTAGTCGTCGACTTTCTGGATGCCGCCGTCGACCGGCTTCTTGGTGTCGGCGTTGACCAGCGCGCCCATGCGCGCGGCGACCGAATTGCCGGCGACCGAGGCATCGCACCAGCGGTTGAGGTTGTGGATCACGTCGTCGGCGTTGAAAGTGTCGCTGTTCGACCAGGTGATGCCTTTGCGCACGTGAAGCGTGATCGTCTTGGCGTCGTCGCTGGTCTCCCAGTTTTCGAGCAGCCAGGGCTCGAAGGTGAAGTCGGTTTTCCAGCGCACCAGATATTCGTTGCAATGGCGCGCCACATTCGACATCTCGACGCCATCGAAAGTGCGCGGATCCTTGAAGCCCTTCACGTTCATGGCGACGCGCAGGACCCCGCCGCGCTTCGGCTCCTCGGCCCGAGCGGGCGAGGGAGTAAGGCCGCCCAGCGCCAGCGCGCCGACGGCGCTGACGCCCAAGCCGGCCATAAGCGCCAGATACTCGCGCCGGCTGATCGCGCCCTTCTTGAAATCACCCGCGGTCGGCTTTGCCCGCGGGTGCAGTTTTCTGTCGGTCAGCATGAATTTCATTGTCGTTCCCTCTATTGTTGGTGCAGGTCGCCCGCGCGGCGGCTTTTGGCGGCAACGACCTGCACGAAACCCAGGGGCGCCCCCCTGCCGTCAGGCGCGGAGGCGGATACGGCCGCTGGGCGCCGTTGCCTGCGAGGGGATCATAGGTCCGCTTTCCGCGACGAAATGTTTGGTTTTCCGCAATTCTTGTGCGCTGTTCCGCAGGCTAAAGTTGGCTGACGCGCATAATTGCTGCGCCTTGCCGGGCGGCTGGGTCTCCGGTCTTCGCGGTCAGAGCTCTGCGTAAAGTTGCGCCGCATTCTCGAAGGTGAAGCGCAGCGGCACCGATCCCTCGACCTGCCACACGCTCACCGTGTCGCCTGCCATCAGCCGGCAAGCGTCGAGCGTGTTGGTCACGGCGCCGCCATAGAGGCGGTTGGCGAGGTTGAGGATGCCGGTCTGGTGCATGGCGCTGCTGCCGCTGCCGCAGGCATCCTTGACCAGGAGCACGCGAAAACCGTGCGCCACCGCGTCCTTCACCGTGGCGTCGATGCAGGCTTCGGTCCACACGCCGGCAATCACCAGCCATTCGATGCCGGCTGCTTCGAGCTTGTCGCCAAAATCGTTCTTGCCGAAGACGCTGGCTTCCTGCTTGACCAGAGTGGCTTCGCCGTTTTGCGGCGCCACTTCATGGCAGATCGCCGTCAGCGGATCGTCCTTGTCGGAGAAGGCCGACTTGCCGCTCTCGTCGAGCGGATGGAACGGCCGCGCCTCGGCGAGGTCGACAATATAGGCCCAATGATAGAGCGGCACGAAATTGCGCCGCGCCGCCTCCTGCAGGCGTTGGACGTTGGCGAGGATGTCGGCAAAGCCCTCGACCAGATAGCGCTTGTCCTTGCGATGCTCCTCCTGAAGATCGATGAACACCGCGGCCACCGTGCCGCGCCGGATGGAAATGGGGGATTTCATGCGGATGCTCTCGAAGGGGTGCCGCGGCGCGTCGGAATGGGCCGCAGCGTATCAGCTTCGTCATTCCAGCGCGAAGCAGCCGCGAAGCGGCGTCGCGAAGACCCCGGAATCCATTCCGTTACCTTGATCGAAGAGTTCGGCCTAACAGAATTCTGCACCGTTGCGGCGCTCCGACGTAACGGAATGGATCCTATGGCCTGCGCCGCGTCGCTTCGCTCCTTGCTTCGCCCGAGGATGACGACGACATGAGTGCGGCGGCCAATCTCGAACGCCTGCGACAATGTATGGGCGGCTCCAACAGAGCGTATCGGCATCAAACCGCTCATTCCAGAAACTCATCCTCATAAGGAAACCGCGAAAGCAGCTCGGTCCCCGTTTCGGTAATAAGAATCTCGTCCTCCAGCTTGACGCCCTCGCGGCCGCCTTTCTCGCCGATATAGCTTTCGACGCTCACCACCATGCCCGGCACGATCATGCCGTCGCGGCCGTACGTCTCGTAATCCATCGCGTGGGCGATGAAGGGCGTCTCGCCATGCATGCCGACGCCGTGCATGACCGAGGTATAGCGCTGGTCGACGAAGCGGTCCGGGATTTTCCAGGCCCTCTCGGCGATCTCGCGGAAGGCCATGCCGGGTTTCACGATGGAAATGTTGTGCTGGACCTGGTCGTGCGCCATGCGGTAGAGCGATTTCTGGTAGGGCGTCGGCTTGCCCGGGCCGCAGCGGAAGGTGCGCGAGAAGTCGGAATAATAGCCGTAGCAGCCGATGGTGTCGGTATCGAGCGCGACCAGCTCGCCCGGCCTGATCTTGCGGCCGCTCGCCTCGTTGAACCACGGATTGGTGCGCTGTCCTGAAGTCAGCAGCCGGGTCTCGATGAACTCGCCGCCCTGGCGGATCACCTCGTGATACATAATGGCGAAGAGCTCGTTTTCGGAAACGCCGGGCTTGATCGCCTGGCGCACGGCGGCCACCGCGGCTTCGGCTCCGGCCATGGAAGCCTGCAGGCATTTCACCTCCTCCGGCGTTTTCACCGCGCGCACGGCAAGAATCTCGCCCTGGCAGTCCTTCACCTCGCAGCCGCGCTTTTCCAGAGCCACCGCCTGCAGATGGCTGCAGCGGTCGAGGCCGAGCTTCATCGAGCCGCCGCCATGCCTCTTCAGAAGCTCGGTGATCTCGTCGGCGAACGGCCCCGCCGTCTCGTCGTCGCGACCGGAGACGGAGGACCAGACGAGCTTGGAAGGACGCGCCTCGTCGATCGTGTCGAGCACCATCGAGACATGGTAGCTCTGCGGATATTCGAACAGCACGATTGGCCCATCGGTCGGGATGAAGAAGTAGCGGGTCGAATTGCGCAGGAAATAGCCGAACATGTTGCGCGAGCCGGTGGCGTAGCGCTGGTTATAGGGGTCGAACAGCACGACGCCGCCATAGCCCGCCTCGCGCATCCAGGCGCGCAGTTTGGCGAGGCGCCCCTTGCGCAGAGCGTCAGCGTCGATGAAGGACGGCTCGGTGTCGGAGAGCCACATGCCGTCGGCGGGATCGGCCGCGGCCGGGTGGCGCATGCGGTCCTTGAAGTCCACATCCTCGGTGCTGTCGGGATCGAAAACGACGATGCTCATGGGTGCCTCCTGTTCCCGCGAACATAGCCGGGCAGGATGCAGAGCTTGTGCGGCATTCCGCAAATGTCGTGCAGGATGCCGCGCGACCGATGTCGTCACTGCAATGTCGGCGGGACAGAGGGGGTGTGAAGGAAGTCTGCGTAGTAGCAGCAAAGCGCACCCTAATGCCTTCGCATCGCCTTCGGCGCGTGCCCATGCTCCTCGCGAAACGCCCGCGCGAAACTGGACATCGAAGCAAAACCGCAGGCCAGCGCAACATCGCGCACCATCAGCGTCGAATGCGCCAGCAGATCGGCGGCGCGCTTCAGCCTGAGCCGCCGGTAATAGCCGTTCGGCGAGATATCCAGCTCGGCGCGGAAATTGCGCTCGAGCTTGTCGGGCGAGACCCCAAGCCGCTCAGCCAGCTCCGCCATGCCGAGCCGTTCCTCGACCGCGTCCTCCATGATGGCGATCGCCGACAGCACCAGCTCGTTCTGCACCCCGGTGCGCAGGCGCAGCGGCATCAGCTTGCGGTCGACGCTCGACCGCAGGGGAGAGTGCACGAACCATTCCGCGACACCCGCGGCAAGCTCGGCGCCGTAGTCGCGCGTGATGATCTCCAGCATCATGTCGAGGCTGCCGACGCCGCCGGCCGAGGTAAAACGCTTGCGGTCGATGACGAAGAGATCGCGCCTGAGCTCGATGTCGGGAAACGCCTCGGTGAAAGCGGCCTGGCTGGTCCAGTGCAAGGTGCAGGCATGGCCGTCGAGCAGGCCGGCGCGGGCGAGGAAGAACGCCGCATCCGCCACCGCGCCGATATGCGCGCCACCGCGCAGGCTTTTGCGGATCCAGCTCATCGCCTCGTCGGCCACGACATGGTCGGCATCGCCGCCCGAGCAGACGACGATGCGATCGACCTTCGGTGCGTTGGCGGCCGAGAAGCCGGGCTGGATGACGACGCCGTTGGAGGCTTCGACCGTGCCCTGATCCGCGCCGACGATCACCCATCGGTAGCAGTCGCGCTTCGCAAGAATGTTGGCGCCGCGCAGCGGCTCGATGACAGAAGAAAACGCCATCATCGGAAAGCCGGGAAAGACCAGCACCGCAAAGGTGAGCGGGGTCTCGCCTGCCTCCGGCTGCGCGCGGTCGCGTTTTCGGTTGGCGAGAATGGCGCTCACGACTTGTGTATTTCCCGCGCGCAGCATTGGTGGCAGATAAGGCCAAACTGTAGCGGGCGCTTCAGCGCCTTAGCAACGGAGAAACGACTAGGATGTTTGCGGCAACGGCCCTCGACACGAGCAACAAGCCGGCCTTCTACGATGAGCTGGCCAGGCAATTGAAAGCGCTGCTGGAAGGCGAGCGAGACTCGATCGCCAACGCCGCCAACACCTCGGCGCTCATCTACCAGATGGTGCCCGACCTCAACTGGGCGGGTTTCTATTTCCTTCAATCCGACGAAGAGCTGGTGCTCGGCCCCTTCCAGGGCAAGCCGGCCTGCGTGCGCATAGCGGTCGGCAAGGGCGTCTGCGGCACGGCGGTCGATCTCGATATGTCGATGCTGATCAAGGACGTGCACGATTTTCCCGGCCACATCGCCTGCGATGCCGACTCGCGCTCGGAACTGGTCGTGCTCTTGCGCGACGACGAAGGCATCTTCGGCGTGCTCGATCTCGACAGCCCGCTGCCAGGCCGCTTCGACAAGGAAGACCAGGCCGGCATCGAGAAGCTTGCCGCGATCTATGTGGCCGCCAGTTCCTTTGAGGACTGAACTCTTAGCGGACTGCGGTACGGCTCCGCCGCTGGCTCAACGACCCTGTCTTGCGTTGCCATACGCGCGTCGTTATCTCTGGCGGAATATGACGCTCGCCAAGCGCGCCGAAGGGAGAAGATATGTCGCACAATCTGCAGTTCTATATCGAAGGCGTGTGGGTCGATCCGGTGGTGCCGAACAATTTCGACGTCATCGATCCGTCGAACGAAGACGCCTTCGCGCAGATCTCGCTGGGCACCAAGGCCGATGTCGACAAGGCGGTCGCTGCCGCCAGGCGCGCCTTCGCTACTTTCGGCTTCAGTGAAGTCGAGGAGCGCCTCGACATCCTCAACCGCGTCATCGAGGTCTACAAGAAGCGCAGCAAGGACCTTGCGCTCGCCGTCTCGCGCGAGATGGGCGCGCCGCGCCAGATGGCGCTGGACAGCCAGGTCGGCGTCGGCCAGGCGCATCTGGAGAAGATGGCCGAGGTGCTGAAGACCTTCCAGTTTCGCCATGTCAAAGGCTCCTCGCTGATCGTCAAGGAGCCGATCGGCGTCGTCGGCCTGATCACGCCCTGGAACTGGCCGCTCAACCAGATCACCTGCAAGGTCGGCCCGGCGCTCGCCGCCGGCTGCACCATGGTGCTGAAGCCGTCGGAGATCGCGCCGCTCGACGCCATCATCTTCGCAGAGATCATGGACGAGGCCGGTGTGCCGAAGGGCGTCTTCAACCTGGTCAACGGCGATGGCCCAACTGTCGGGCAGGCTTTGGCCAGCCATCCGGATGTCGACATGATGTCCTTCACCGGCTCGACGCGGGCCGGCATCCTCGTCGCCAAGGCGGCCGCCGACACGGTGAAGCGTGTGCATCAGGAGCTCGGCGGTAAATCCGCCAACATCCTGTTCCCCGACGTCGATCTGCAAAGGGCGGTGACCAAGGGCGTGGCCGGCTGCTTTGGCAATAGCGGCCAGTCCTGCAACGCGCCGACCCGCATGTTCGTGCCGCGCGACCGGCATGACGAGGCCGCCGGCTATGCCAGGACGGCGGCGGAGAAACTCACCGTCGGGCCGGCCGACGCGCCGGGAACGAAGCTCGGCCCGGTGGTAAGCCAGCTGCAGTTCGACAAGATTCAAGACCTGATCCAGAGCGGCATCGACGAAGGCGCGACCCTGATCGCTGGCGGCCCCGGCCGTCCGGCCGAGCTCAACCGCGGCTACTATGTCCGCCCGACCGTCTTCGCCAACGTGACGCACGACATGCGCATCGCGCGCGAAGAAATCTTCGGGCCGGTGCTGTCGATCATGCCTTACGACACGGTCGAGCAGGCGATCGAGCTGGCCAACGACACCGTCTTCGGCCTCGCCTCCTACATCCAGGCCAAGGACATCGAGAAGGCGCGCCAGGCCGCGGCCCGCATGCGCTCCGGCAACGTCTATATCAACTATCCGACGTGGGACGCCGGCCTGCCCTTCGGCGGCTACAAGCAGTCCGGCAACGGCCGCGAATATGCCGAATACGGTCTCGAGGATTTTCTGGAGATCAAGGGCATCGCGGGATACGCGGCGGCGGAGTAGGCGGAGCAGAGGCCGGCGCAGGCAGATAGGGAAAGGGCGCGATCTCGGCTTCGCCATTTGCCATGAGCCGCTTGCCGCGACAGCCGATCAGCTCTTCCTCGCCGCCTTCTTACCCGCGCCTTGCCTCGATGATGCCCACCATGGCGCGGGTGAATTCGACCACGCTGTTTGCCGTGATGGCGGCATTGTCGGGGCTCTGGCCGATTTGCTCGGCTGCTCCGCAGCACGAGCGGCGGATGAGGTCGTAATGAGCAAGTCTTTCATCGTCCGGCAACGCCGCCAGGTTCAAGGCTCGACGGTGAAGCATGCGCAACAGCTGCGCCAGCGCTGTTTCGACACTCATGCGTTTGGCTCCGCATCGGTCGAACGTCTCGGCACATAAAGCGCCGGATCGTCGATCAGGGGGCGGTTCTCGTCCCCGATCCGGCAAGGCTGCGCCTTAGTCGTTAATACATCGTTGATCGCTAATATGATCGGCGAAGCCTTTGGGGCGGATTCCCGGATGCTATCGGATGCGGCGGAGGCAGATCATCCCCGCGCGGTACGGCTAACATCCTCGACATTTCAAAATCTAACGATCGGCAAAATGCACCAGTGAGGATGCTTGGTAAGGGTTGATTCAACCCTTGCTGGTATGTAAAAGGTGGCGGCTCCGGCCAGGGGTAGGGTTGCCTGAAAGCCGGAGCCGCCTGCGCGGCCGATGGGTAGTGTCCGCGCTGTCCCAGAATAGGACAGCGCGGTCTACGATTCGTTAATTCGCTAATATATCGTCGTATGGGAAGCTCGCGGACAGCGATGCCGGCAAACGACATATCCCAAGCAATTGAATTCTCACACGAAGTTCTAGCTGCAAATCTGGATTCGAACCAGGACCGGCGGAGTTAATAGTCCGCTGGTCTACCCGTTCCCTATCACCAGCAAACGCTGCCAGCTCCCAGATAAGATCCACCATGTCTTTGGCCTTGTTTTCGGGGGGCGTTGGGATCGAGTAGGGATGGTGATGGGGTCGACAGACCGGCCCGGCCGTCATCCTGAATGATGATTGCATCGATGCACTTCGTCGCCCAATGCTCAAGCCCTTTGCCATGGTTAACGAGTCATGGGCCGGCGGGACCTTCATAAAGACTTTGCTAATATTAGAAAGAAGACAAGCCGTTCAGCGGAACAAGCCTCGCTGAACGCAGTTCGGTGCGACGTGGCGTCGGCTATTGCCGTCGCGTTGGGAGACAGCAGCGCAAGCGAACCCGACAGGAAGCCAAGCCTTCGCAAGGCCTCTCGCGAGCTGCCAAGAAATGAGTGGAACATCACCCAGGTGCGCAATGACTACCTCCAAACACATTTCAGCGTTCGACCTCGATCAGTTGCGAGAAGCCTTCAAGCAATTGACTCGCGAGCAAGGTATCACAGTCGAAGAACGGGACGTATACGCCCAGCTTTTCCTGAAGCAGACCTGCGCCCCAGTTTTTCCGCTCGGGCCTGAACGGCGGCCGGTTCAGGCTTCGAGTTAGCTTGGTGTGCCGCATCGACGGTTGCGGGTCCACGGCAGCTTCCCGCAAAGTCCGGCGACACACTTGCGCCAAGCCAGGCTTGTCCGTCGAGATCATGGCCCGAACGCCGCTGCAGCTCTGCGATAGATCACCAGATGGTGGGCCGGGGGGCCCCCAACTGATCTGGACGCCCTATGAAGCGGCGCTAAATCAAGCCGATGCGGGTTGCGTTCAGTATATTTGCTTTTCTTTTTTGCACCGCCTCTCTTCAGGCCCAGGAGTGGCAGCCGTTTGGGGTCCGGCAACTGGGCTTCACATTCGATGTTCCGCCTGGTTTCGTCCTCACCCAGCATTCGGATCAGGGTGCTGCATTCCAAGGCGAACAAGACGCGTTTCTTGCCGTGTGGGGCGCCAGACTTGGAAGAGCCAGCTTTCGGGCCGAGATCGAGCATCGCATGCTGGAAGACGAAAAGGCCGGCTGGAAGTTGACGTACCGGCGCCTGACCTCGACCTGGGCCAGCTATTCAGGGATCAACAACGGCGAGATCCGATATGTTCGCGCCATCAGGGTCTGTGATGACCGCGCCGCGCTTTTCACGATCAACTACAGCAGATCGGAGAAAACGCCTTATGATCGGATCATTGTGCGAATGGTAAGATCCCTAAGGGCCGAAGGCTGCTAGCCTTAGGCCCAGGGTGGGTTTCGATCTGCATTGCCGGCATGCCCTGATGCTATTTTTTACGAGCGACACGCATTTCAATGATGCCCGCATCCTGCGGATTGACCGGCGGCCTTTCGCATCGCTTGCCGAACATGACGAAGCGCTGATCTCTTTCTGGAACGAGACCGTCACGCCTGACGACGAGGTCTGGCATCTTGGCGACTTCGCGCGCCACGGCAAAGCAGGCGGGGAGGCACTTCTGTCGCGCCTCAATGGGCGCAAGAACCTGATCATCGGCAACAATGACCCGGACGAAACGACCGCCGCCGACGGATGGGCCAGTATTCAGCATTACGCGGAACTCAGGTTCAATGGGGTGCTTCTCATCCTGTGCCACTATCCGTTCCGCACCTGGAATCAGATGGGCAAGAAGTCGATCAATTTGCACGGTCACTCGCATGGGAAGCTTAAGCCGCTTCCACGCCAGTACGACGTTGGCGTAGATGCTTGGAACTTTCGGCCGGTCCCGCTTCCAGCATTGATCCAAAAAGGCGGTGCCCGGGCGCAAGCTTCGCTAGCTTAAAGTAGGTCAGCCGGCCAGCGAGAGCATCAGGGGCGGCCGTTCTTTTGGACCGCGCTAACCGAACACCCGAGTCCTTCATCATCGACGGCGAGATGATCACGCGGGATCCCGACGGACGGCCGAACTTCCATGCCATCCATTCGCGCATGACCTGGAACGCCCAGGCTCGCCTTCGTCGCTTTCGACCTTCTCTCCTCAACGGCGAGCCCATTCGTGCTCTGCCGCTGATCGAGCGCAAGGCGAGGCACTGGAAACTGATCAAACCGTAAGACGGGGCGCTCACACGGCGCGATCCGGCGCGAAGACCGAGATCGCCTTTGGGCGAACCTTGAAATGGGCCGGTGTCGACGTGACGATCTCGCCATCGGTGTTGACCGGCATCGCCTTCCGCGTCTCGATGTCGAACTCGACGCACCTGGCCGTGCGCACCTCACGCCATGCGCCATGCGTTCCAGAACGGAAAGAGCGGAGCATCAGCGCCAGCTTCCAGAGGTTCGTCATTTCCAAGCTATAGAGATCGAGATGTCCGTCATCGATCTCGGCCGTTTCTTCCACGACGTTGCCGCCGCCGTAGTGCCGACCGTTTCCAACCGCGATCTGGTAGGTTTCCACCTCGATCGCCGCGCCTTTCTCGGTAATCTTCGCGTGAAACCGCGCGGCCCGGGTCAACACTTTCATCGCCGCCAGCGCATAGCCCAGCCTGCCGAAGCGTTTCTTCAGTGCGGGGTCAAGACCCTGCGCCAGTTCGGTGCTGAGTCCGATACTTGCGACATTGAAAAAGGCATGACCGTTGACCGTCCCGACATCGATCAGTCGGGTTCGGCCTCGCGCGATCACATCGGCGGCCTGCAGGAGATCCATCGGAATGTTGAGCGTACGAGCAAGGTCATTCGCCGTCCCCATAGGAATGATGCCCATCGGCAGGCCGCTTTCCATGAACGCCGTCGCCGCCGAGGACACCGAACCATCGCCACCGCACACGACCACAAGATCGGCCATATGGCGTAAGCGAACGATGTCTCGAGCGATTTCAGGCAACGCCTCGAACATCTCAACGGTGACGGAAAGCCGACCTCGCCCCAGCCGCTCCACAATTGGCGCGAGCATCTCCTGGCCGCGCCGAGCCTTGGGATTGAGGAGCAGCAACGCGCGCCTTTTGGCTGCTTCGCTCATTCAAAGATCGGTCCGACTGATCATGGCTCAACGCAAATAGGGTGGCTGCTTCCGGATTTCGACCGCAAACCGACGCGAAACGTCACACCTGCCCCGCCTATGGCGCGCGGTTTCTAAGCGACGGAGAGCGTAGCGCGCCTGCGGCGTCGGATAATTCGCGGGCAAAAGGTCCACATTGGCTATGGCGAAGCGCTTTCTTGAGAAGGCGGGCTGAAGCGATCCGCTTTTTGCAGTAGGACTCCCGAGGAGCGAGAGAGCCGCCTTGGCTAGTGAAGTTTGTCCTTGGAAGGTTTGGCGGCCGACTCGCTCAAGATTTCTTTAAGCGCTTGCTCCAGCTCCAGCCCGAGCCCGATAATGGGCTCGGGAATCGCAATCACGTCATTCCGGCCCGCCACCACTTGCGTCTCGGCCGAAAGCTCCGAGACTGCTTTACCGGCCGATTTCGATAGCAGTCGCGACAGGTGCTGCCGCTGCAATGCGTAAACCTCTTCCAACAGGCTCAGGAGCCTCAATGCATCCTCGATCGGCAGCCTGCTGGTTCTGAGGCAGGCAATCCGCTCGTGCTGACGTGCGATGTGCCGCTCGCCCTGTCGGACGTGGCGCCGCGCCATGCTGATGTGGTCGTGGAGAAGCATTGCCCACAACGCGAAATCCCCCACGTCGTTCCGTTGTGGTTTTGAGGCGCAAATCACAAAGGTTAATGCAGCGAGTTTCTTGCCCGCTTACATGCAGCAAGGCCGCAGTCTGCTCAAGCTTGTCGGTGCCGGTCGGATGATGAGAAGGGAATCTGATGAAGGCAATGAAGAGGGAAAATCGTCGCCGCTTGCTGATCCAACTCCGCCAGCAGGAGATGCGCTATCTAGAGCTGATCGACCAGACGCGAGTGATGATTGCCAAGAGCTCCAGACTGGTCGAGCAATCCAGAAAACTCCTGTTGGTTCAGCGCAGCGGCGCATGCAAGACCAAGCCGGCAATTGTCAGTCTGCCGCCATCCCGACGGTATCGCGTTCGCTGTAGCGCAGACCGCTCGGGCTGACCCCGCGCTCGGGCGCGCTTATTATCCATCTAGGGAGGCGTACCGTCTTGCCGGCGAAGGGGTACGTCACCTTTTCGTCCCTCGAATGAAAGGCGACGAGATACGCTGGCCCGCCGAGCCGGAAATGACGGCAAAACCAAGCTCTGGTTCCCGCGTGGCTCCTCTGTCCACCCCTCGGGCGGGACTCTTTGCAACTCAGTGATTTTCGCTTAGCCGCATTGTCTGGCGCCAAGCGGCCTTCGAACTTGGCCATGTTCAGCAGTGTTAATCCAAGCTTGTCGTTCGCCAGCTTGCGGCTAAGCTTGCAGTATTGGGGAAGACAGGGAAACAGATTTGCCTCGTCGATCGGTACGAGCCCATCTGCTTGGACTAATCGCAGCGGCCGTGTTGCCGGTCTGGCTGTTTGCTGCCTATCTGTTCGTTGCCTACGCCCTGCATGAGCAGTCTCGTATCGAGCAGGAGGCGCTTTGGATTGCTCGTCAGGTGTCGCTGGTCGTTGATGGCGAACTCGTCAATCTCAAGACCCTTCTGGAAGGGCTCTCCAAGTCGCCTGCTCTCGCCAATGATGATCTGCAGGCTTTTAGCAACGAGGCGAGCCGCCTCGTCCAGGGTACGGATCAGGTAATCACGCTGCGTGATCTCGGTGGCCGCGCCTTGGCAAGCACTCAATCCGCCAAGGGCTCCGAGCCTTCGGCCGAACCGCTGACGCCCGAGGAGCGCGAGCACCTGGATCTTGCTGGCGTGCTGGTCAGCAACGTGTTCGCCGCGCCGCGATCGAACGCATACCGGATCGCGGTCACCAGACAAGTGTCGGGCTCGAAAGGCCAGTCGTTGCTGCTTTCGATGTCGGTCCCGACGGAACGCATTCGCCTTGCTATGCTGCCCGCGGTCCCAGCGGGGTGGACGGTCGCTGTCGGTGATCGTGAGGGCAACTACGTTGCAAGGTCCAAGTTGCATGGTGAGGTGACCGGCAAGCCCGGTTTGCCGGAATATTTAGCAAAGGTCGTCGGCCGCTCCGGTACGTTCCGATCTCGCAATTTCGAAGGCACCACGCTGCTGGCCGGGTACTATCGATCGCCCTATTCGGACTGGTTCTACACCGCCAATGTTCCGCTTTCTGATGTTCAGGCACCTCTCTGGTGGTCTCTCGCACAGATTGGCGCAACAGGCCTAACTGCGCTGCTTTTTTCGCTCACTCTGGGCTACGTGGTCGGTAAAACCTTCACCAAGGCGACAGTCGACCTCGCCGCGCGCGCCGATGCGCTCGGCAAAGGGAGCGAGGTCAAACCTATGTCGACGTCTGTCGCCGAGTTCGACACGATTGCCCAAGCCATGATCAAAGCCGGCCGTGCAATCGCGGAACGCACGCGCGAGTTGGAAACCGTTCTGGATACGGCGCCGGTGGCGGTCTGGTTCACCTATGATCCGCAAGCGCGACAGGTGATCCGCAACCGGTTCGCGGCGGAACTGATGGGCCTATCGACGGAGTCCCGGAGATCCTTTGGGACGCCCGACTTGGTGATCGAAACGCTGGCGTACAAGGACGGCCAGACCATCAGCCGGGAAGACCGTCCGCTGAGCAGAGCCATGCGCGGCGAGGAAACGGACAGTGAGGAATTCGCCTATACGCTGCCATCCGGGGTGCAACGCTACCTGCTTTCCAGCGCGCGGCCCGTCCGCGATGCGGCAGGCGCGGTAATAGGCGCTGTCCAGATCAGTCTGGACATCTCCGAGCGCAAACGGAGTGAGGAGCAGCGCCAACTGTTGGTCAATGAACTAAACCACCGGGTCAAGAACACGCTGGCCGTAGTTCAGGCAATCGCGAGCCAGACCATGCGCAGCGCAACCAGCCTCGCGCTCGCAAAGGAGGCGCTTTCGGCCCGGCTGGTTTCGCTGGCACAAGCGCATGATATCCTCACCCGGGAGAATTGGAGCGGTGCCGATCTCAGCACGCTCATTGCCGCCTCGATCGACCCGCATGCCTCTCTCGATCGGTTCGATCTCACAGGCGAGCCGGTTTGGTTGCCCTCGAACGTGGCGCTTTCCTTTGCGCTGGCCATTCATGAACTTACCACGAACGCCATCAAGTATGGGGCGCTCTCCAATCCTACCGGATCGGTCTCGATCTCGTGGCGGTTGGAATACGCAGATGGGGGCCGAATTCTGGTCCTCAAATGGTGCGAGGAAGGCGGCCCGCCGGTCGTGCCTGGCAAACACGGCTTTGGTACGCAACTCCTGCAGCGAGTGTTCGACAGCGAAAGAACGGGCGGGGTTGAGCTGGTCTACGATCGCTCCGGGCTGCGTTGCATTTTTAAGGTGGGATTGGACCGCAGCAAGTAGCGTAAGTGCCGACGCAAACACCAGACGGCGACGAGACCCGCGACGTCTTTCAGCACTACCACCTAGGAAGAATGGAGAGTTTGGCCCGGGAATTTAGGGGGTTGCCTGTTCCGACAACTTCCAAACGTCTAATATGCCCAAATGCAGCGGTGTCGCATCGCCTTCGGTCCGTTCGTGCTCGATCCCGACATGGGGACGCTTCTTAAAGACCAGATCCCGATCACTGTTGGGCATCGTGGGCTGACGCTGCTTGCTGCGCTTACCGCACGGCCCGGTGAGATCCTGACGAAGGCCGAGCTGATGGACGCTGCTTGGCCGGGCACCGCCGTTGAGGAAGGCAACCTTACCGTCCAAATCGCGACGCTGAGAAAGGCACTCGGTCCGGCTGATAACGGCGGTGAGTGGATCGCCACAGTGCCTCGCCTCGGGTACCGCTTCACGGGGACTGTCGAGCCGGTGGCGAGCGCGTCCTACGGAGCGATCCCACCGCCCGGCAAGCCGTCGATCGCGGTGCTGCCCTTTGTCAACTCGGGCGGCGATCCGGACCAGCAGTATCTCAGCGACGGCATAACCGAGGACATAATTACGGAGCTGGCCAGGTTCCGCTCCCTGCTCGTCATCGCACGCAATTCATCGTTTCAGTTCCGTCACCCCGCATTGGACACTGCCGAAGCCCACCGCAAGCTCGGAGTTCGCTACCTCGTCGCAGGCAGCATACGAAAGCTCGGTGATTGCATTCGGATCACCACACAATTGATTGATGCCGCCACCGGCACCCACCTTTGGGCCCAACGGTACGACCGGGCCCTCAACGACATCTTCGCATTGCAAGACGAGGTTGCGGCTCTTATCGCCTCGATGGTCGAAGGCCAAGCCGAGGCCGATTCTGCGAGCCGCAGCAGACGCAAGGGTCCGACCGATTGGGACGCATACGACTACTACCTGCAGGGGCGCGCGCACTTCTACCGATATGAACTGGACAAGGCCGAGCCCCTCTTCGCGCAGTGTATCAAGCTCGATTCGGCATTCGCTCAAGGTCACGCCTTCCTGGCGCAGGCCCTCGTCGGCAGATTTTGGTACGACAACGATCTGCGGACGCTACAGAAGGCCTGGGACGCCGCTCGAACGGCGCTCGCTCTCGACAGGAGCGATGGCGTCTGTCATCAGAGCATGGGGCTGGTGCTTACCCACATGCGCCAACACAGCGATGCGGGAGTGCATTTCGAGCGAGCGCGCTCGTTGAACCCGCTGGACGTGAACATAGCGGGGGATTACGCAAGCTGGCTCAACTACGGCGGACGGGCCGAGACGGCGCTCGACGTGCTCGAAACAGCGCTCCTGCGCGACCCGGTACCACCGATGTGGTTCTGGGAGGTGAAGGGTAGCTCCCTGTTCCTGCTTGGAAGGTACTCCGAAGCCGTCGCTTCGTATCAGAAGGCTGGCGACCAATTCTTCGTCCATGCTTTCCTCGCAGCGTCTTACGCACATTTGGGCGAGACGGAGAAGGCGCGCGCTGAAGTCGAGGAGGCACTGACCAGGAAACACGACCTGACTCTCCGGCTGATTTCAAATCTCCCGTTCGCCGACCATGTCGCCCTCGGGCTTTTCACATCAGGCTTCAGAAAGGCGGGTTTTCCCGCCTGAACGCACCCCAGGGAAGGCTATTTTCACACTCGGAGGGGTGGATGCTTTCCCATCTCTCAAATTTGAATGCGGGTGCAGCTCGTGCGGCCCACAATAATGCATGCCGAACTATCTGTTCGAAGTCTTCCGAAATGGGCAAAGCCTCGGCGATGCTTGGGTCGACCTCGGCAATCTCACCGACCTGCGACGAGAAGCGCTGAAGGCGCTTCACGATATCGCTGCAGACGAAATCGCCTCAAGCGACTTGGATGAGACTGTGACCGTTGCCGTTCATGACGAAGCCGGCAGGCCGGTATATTCCGCAAGTCTCACCGTCTCGCAGCCGTTGCCCGCCTTGAACGGCTAGGAGTCGTCCGCTCATCCTCCAGCGGCAGGAACGCGCCCGGTCGCAGCGAAGCCGGAACTGGTAGTTTGATGAGTGTGGGGGAAAGACGGCAGCGGAAGAGAGCCTTTCCTGCTGCTGATCCATCGGCCGCTCGCCGCCCTGCGCACGAGAGTGGCGTTCCTCTGCAGCATATTGGCTTGGAACACCACCAACCAGCCGGTTGAGCCTGAAGCCGCACATTATTCACCGTGGTGATGAGTGTTTCTGCGTTTTCCAAATTGGACGCGTACAACCTTCTTGGGCGATGGTTCGAGCCCGGGAAGCCCGCAGCGGCGATCGTGGCGCGCGATGGCCGATATGCCGGCACCGCGTTTATAGCGCTGCCCAGCGGCCTCAGGGAACGGCTGTGGAAGCGCGTCCAAGAGGCCAGGGCCTCAAAGCCAGCGCAGCGGGTGCCGAGCGCCTTCGCCGACGATGTCGAATGGGTTAAGCCGGGCATCACCGGCTGGGTGAAATTCCTTCGCGGGGAGCACGCGCTTCGTCATGCGACACTGCAGGATTTCCTCGATGGTAGAAGTTCACCGCCGTGGCGGTCCGCAAAAGAGCAGTAGAAGCGGGAATTTTCAATCCGGCTGAGCTGGAACTCCCGGCCTGGGTCTTCGATGGTTTGAAATATGATGGCCAAACTACGGAGCAGCGTGAGGCCCTAGCTTCCCGCATGATCGCCAACTTCATGGCGGGTATTGTCGACGAGCATGAACCCCTTTCGCTATCCCGGCTCCCTTTAGGCGATACAGGGCTCACATCGCGTCGGCCGGCGCGAAGAAGCAATTCTCGTCTTCTTCGGTCGGATGAAGGCAGATGTGGAAATTGTCGTCGCCAGACGGAATGACCACGTCGTAAGCAACGAAGTATCGGTTTTGGTGAGTGACTCTGTGGTGATCGCCTGGTCGAAGGATGATTACATACCCGTCAGGCCGCGGCGTCACGGCGATGGCGGGGATCTTGCCGCATTCTCCGGTGATGGGATCGCCATGGCAACAGGCAGGTGGATACGTCCAGCTTCTACTGTGGCTATGCGCCAGGGCTAGACCACCATTGAGGGCCGCAGCTGTGACCACAATGCTCGCCAGCCCTGCGCGTTCTCGCGTGCTGACCTGATGCATAGTCGCCCTCGCGTGACCACGTCAACATCTAGATTAGCATCTACTAATATGTTAAGCAAATGCAAGGGTCTTTGCGGGCGAGGCCGGTGCGCACGATTGGTATACGGGCAAGAGGGATTCGGTTCTCCAGTACGATTGCTAGGGCCGTTGACCCCACTTATGAATTTCGAGGCCTATCACAGCTTTAGGTGACCTGTTTTTTCGCCCCGACATGCACAAGTTCAACCGGCCAAAGATAGGACAACAAAACAGATGCCCGCCATCCCAGGCAACGGGATGGCGGGCATCTATCCACTCTCTCATGCCGCCGAACGAAGGGACACATGCTCGCCGGCTCTATCAAATGATGCAGCGACGCGAAGGTTTCAGCACAGGGACCAAAGTGTCCGTCTCTACGACTTCTGTCTGAATAGAACATGGTCGCGACGGCACGGGTCGACCTCGCATTCTATCCGTGCCGTCTCAAAGCATGGAGCCCGCTCGTCCCCCTCAAACGAGCGGGTTCTTGCATGCGACGGATTTCGAGGAAGGACCCGAAGGTAGCGGCCAGATTTTCCTCAGTATGAGCGCGCGGGCTTTGAAATTTCTGGACCGATGGATGGCAGAACATCTGCCAAACGTGAGCACCGAAACCCAGGGGCCATTGCCATCTTGTCGTCGAACTCCTGGCTACTGCCGGGCGTCAGGGCATCGCGCCCAAAGAGATATACGAGGAGTTCGATAGCTTGTTTCACCTTCTGAGCGAAGCGATGGAGCGCCGTAGGGGCGGCTTGGCCCGCTAAAACGGCGACTAGATGCCACTCCACTTACATCATTTCTGAATGACGGTGCGCTTCTGCCCTCGCCAGATAACGGGCCATGTTCAAGCACGGGGGTCTGATGGGTTGTCGCCCTTGAGCGATGCTCCAAGCGGAAAGCCAATGAACCATGGCCGACAAGAAAATAGGCAATGGCGGAAACGGCTTTGAGATCACTATGGTCGCCGTCATCGTCTTCGCCGCGATGGGCTGATCCTGGTCGCAGCTACGGCAATACACTGAATCGCCGCCGAGGAAGCCGCTTCAGCTGTGGAAGGCGTCAGCCGGAAAGACTTGCGTTGCTGTTGGAACATACGCGAGGGTAAGCGGCGGCACGGTTCGTCCCCGGCATCCGAGCCGCCTGCATAAGAGCAACGGTCCGTTCGACTTCCCAAGGCGAGCGGGCTTTTGCGTCCGTCCCGGGCGAGCTGAGGCGCCTAGATGGCGGGTGGCGGCCCGGTAGCCTTTGGGTGTGGCTTAGGGGTGGCCACCGGGCCTTGGCCGGCAGGGCCTATCGGGAACGCCATGCCGGCAAAGAAGTATATGCGCATCTCCTAATAAGCCGAAATTCAGCGAAAAGGGGCTGATCGACATGCAGCACTCCGCGCCGCTCAGAATTTTCCATCCAAGCCTGAACCTGTCCGCCTTTCGGTAGTTGGAAAGGCAGGAGGTTCCATGAACGAAGACACCGGCGATGGGGACTTGAGCGACGCTCCGATGAGATCCCGGCCAGCCGATTGGCCAGAGAGGTAGAGATTTCCGAAGAGCAAGCGCGCGAGCTGATCGAGTTGATCGGGACCGATTGGAATGCGCTGCTTCGAGAGGCTCATTTTCTAAAGGCGCGGCATTGAGCGGACGCGGGGCAGAATTCTTTGCCGAATGGATTGCCGACAACTTGATGCGCGGCAGCGTGGGCGCTGGCTTCCTCAAGAAGCATGCCAGTATTCGGCAATCCTATAACCCGCCGCTCGGTGTGCCCCCACACCCAGCGGCGGGCTAAGGTGACCGGCGCCTTTTCTCGTGGGGGAGAATTGCCTGAGAGCCCGGCGCCGGCCTAGCGACTAGTGGTCCGCCGCATATGCAAGATAGCTAATTTCTACCTCAAAAGGACATGGTGTGATCGCGTAACCTCTTTGGCAATCGCCCCGGCGATCAGGAATAATCCTCACCGGTGCGGCGATCCCAATTTGCGAGGATCGCCATGACAATGAAATTTCCCTTCACGGAAGACACACTCGGCAAAAAGCTGGAGGCCGGGACGGGTCTTTCTGTCTATTGCCTCACTTGCCGGCGGTCGGCGGTATTGGACTTTGCCGCACTGGTGAAACGGCTCGGGCCAGACCATAAATCCCTGCTTTGCGTACCAGTTGATGGGATCGCCTACAGGACTGTTGTTCGATGGCGCAAGAGTGATCGCGTAGGCGTTGAATTCAAGGGCACCGAGCCAAAGCCGAAGTTCCATTACGGTTGAATGCCGGCTCCGGCCTTCCTGTCTCTAGTGGCAGAAATGTCACGCAATCTGAATATGCAGCCCTTCAACTAGGGCGCGCTTATGATCCCTCTTACCGAGGCGTACCGTCTTGGCTGCGAGGGATGCGGGGACCACTGGAGGGCTCGCTGCGGCAACGCAGCGGGCGCTTCGCATGGGAGCGATGGCGATGTGCACCAGAGCAGGGCTAGCATCCAGCTTCCGGGCTTTCTGTCAGCTCACTCTCCGGCTGGACCGCCAGCGCGCGGTCTCGATGTCGTCGCGCGAAATCCCCATGTCGCTGAGCATGTCGTCCGGTGAGTCGCTCAGATCGTCAGTTGCCTTCAATAGCGCCCTCTGATCGGCTCGGCGACCAAACCAATCGACAACGGGACCAGCAACGACTAGAGCAAGGTTCATAAGCATAGGAAGGTTCACAAGCATCACGGCACTCCCTTCACTGCACAAGCTAGGCCGATGCGCCAGGAGCGTATGTGACAGGACTCACAGACCCGTTAGTGCCTGCTAATTCAAGAACGTGCCGAGAACATCACCGCCATTCCGTGTGAGCGGGAATGTTTTGCAATGCACGGAAAACAAGGGCTTAGGTGAGAGCGTGTTGCAAATGTGATGTAACCACGGTCCGGAGACCATGTTTTCATCTAAGGCATTGTTCTGCTTGGATATTTCGTTGGCTGGGGAACCTGGATTCGAACCAGGACTAACGGAGTCAGAGTCCGCTGGTCTACCGTTAACCTATTCCCCAGCAGGCGCGGTCGGCATCGCGCGAAGCGGGCGGCTCAAGCGCCGCGAGCGCTGCCTTGTAGCCGCCATCCGAAAATAGTCAACCCCGCGCCGCAGTTCAACCGCAGCCTTTTTCTCATTCGGTCGCGGGCCGCACGGGAACGCTCAACCTTCGCCGCGGCTGTATTGCGAATGCTCGAAGAACAGCACCACGCCGAGCCCGATCAGCAGCGGGATGATCAGGTAGAACAGGCGGAACACCAGGAGTGCGGCGAGCACGCCGACCGGATCCATATGCGACAGTCCGGCCAGGAAGACGACCTCGAAAACGCCGAGGGCGCCCGGCGCATGCGACAGCAAGCCGACCGAAAAGGATATCATGAAGACGCCCAGCACGACGAAATAGCCGGGATTGCCGGCCGCCGGCAAGGCAAAGTAGATGATGGCCGCCGCCGCGAGCAGCTCGACCGGGCCGATCAGCAATTGCCGCGCCACGATCGGCAGTGCCGGGTAATGCAGCTGGAAGCTGCCGACCTTGAGCGGCCTCAGATGCAGCCAGCTGCAGAACACATAGACCGCAACCAGGATCAGCATGGCAAGGCCGGCGGCTGTTGCCAGCTCGTGGTGCGGGGTCGTGGTGAAACGGTCGACGATCTGCGGCTCCAGCACCAGCACGAGGCCCCCGACAAGCAGGCTGGAGAGCACGAAGGTGATCCAGCAGATCGCCACCAGCACGCCGACATCCTGGCCGGTCAGCCCCCGGGTCCCATAGGCGCGATAGCGGATCACCGCGCCAGACAGCACCGAGCCGCCGATATTGTGCGACAGCGCATAGGTGGTGAAGGAGCAGAGCGTGACGAACAGCCACGAAACTTTCTTGCCGATATGGAGCAGCGCAATGTGGTCGTAGCCGGCGAGGGAGGCATAGGCGACGACGGAACTCAGCGCCGCCAGCACCCAGGCGCGCGGGGGGATGGCGACGATACCGGCCCAGACATCGTCGAGTGAGATGCCGCGCAACTCATGGATGAGCAGCCAGAGCGAGAACACCACGGCCGCTATGCCGATGACCGGCCAGAAATAGCGCGTCCAGTTCATGGCGTCGTCGTCATGCGATTAAGCTCATTGCTATGATGTTGCCCAAACCCGTTCCAAGTCTCATTGAGACATGCCTGATTGAAGCCGGCTATTCAACCGGCATGAGGTGGCCCCTGCGTGACGGCGCCAAAAATCGGGGCATGCGCTCTTGGTGATTGCAAAGCGCGCTGCTAGTCTGTTCTCAACTTGAAACAAATCGAGGTGCCTGCTGCGTCCTTGCTGGTTCGCGCGGCGCCGAAAGGAATCGAAGTGGAAGACCACGATACCGGCGCGGGCGCGTCGGCAGTGGGCGTGTCCGGGGCATCGCCGGCGGTACCGGCGGGCCCGCCCGCGGGGCGTTTCAGCCGCCATGCGGGCGCGCACGCAAGACATGCCGACAATCAAGGCGAGAACCCGAAAGGCAAAACGCGCAAGCGCCGCAAGCGCAGGCGCGGCCGCAAGGTTTTCGCACGCGATGAGAACGGCGGAATACCGTCGCCGGGGCCCGTCGCCGCTCCCGCCAGCCTCGCGCCTGAACCCGCGCCGATCGTCCCCCAGCCGCGACCGTCGCTTCCGAATGGCGCGCGCCCGCCGCATCAGGAACTGCCGGTATTCGCAGCGCTCGATCTCGGCACCAACAATTGCCGGCTGCTGGTCGCGGTGCCCGCCCGCCACGGCCAGTTCCGCGTCATCGATGCGTTCTCGCGCATTGTCAGGCTGGGCGAGGGGCTTTCGGCCAGCGGCCGGCTCGGCCAGGCGGCCATGGACCGTGCCGTCGAGGCGTTGAAGGTCTGCGGAGACAAGCTGCGCAACCGCAAGATCAGGAAGGCGAGGCTGATCGCCACCGAGGCCTGCCGCTCGGCCGAAAACGGCGTCGAGTTCCTCGAACGGGTCGAGCGCGAGGCCGGTCTGAAGCTGGAGATCATCGATCGCCAGACCGAGGCCCGGCTGGCCGTCTCCGGCTGCGGCTCGCTGGTCGAGCGCGAAACGCGCGGCGTGGTGCTGTTCGACATTGGCGGCGGCTCGTCCGAGATCGCATTGATCGACCTCACGCGCGGCCAGCGCTCGCCGCAGCTTGCCAACCACATCGTCTCCTGGACGTCGCTGCCGGTGGGTGTCGTCTCGCTCGCCGAACGTTTCGGCGGCCGCACGGTGACGCGCGAGACCTTCGCCGCCATGGTCGATGACGTTGCGGTGCGGCTCAAGGCCTTCGACGGGCGCAACCGGCTCGCGCATGTGCTCGCCAGTCCGAATTTCCATCTGCTCGGCACCTCCGGCACGGTGACGACGCTGGCCGGCGTCCATCTCGACCTCGAGCGCTACGATCGCCGCCGCGTCGACGGGCTGTGGATGGACCGTCAGAGCGTCGACCGCATGGTGGAAAAACTGATCGGCTGGGATTTTCAGCAGCGCGTCGCCAATCCCTGCATCGGCGCCGACCGCGCCGACCTGGTGCTTGCTGGATGCGCCATCCTGGAAGCGATCCGCGGCGTGTGGCCGTCGGAGCGGCTGCGGGTCGCCGACCGCGGCCTGCGCGAAGGTATATTGAGCGAACTGATGGCCGATGACGGCGTCTGGCGTCATGACGGGCGTGGCCGGCAATGAGCAGGAAGCCAGAGAAGCCGGGCTCGGCCGGCATGCGCGTGTTGAAGACCCGGATCAAGAAGAAGAGCGGCCTGAAGGAATCCTCGCGCCGCTGGCTCGAGCGGCACATGAACGACCCATATGTGCAGCGCTCCAAGGCCGATGGGTACCGTTCGCGCGCCGCCTACAAGCTCACCGAGATCGACGACAAGCATCATCTTTTGAGACCCGGCATGAAGGTGATCGACCTCGGCGCCGCGCCCGGCGGCTGGTGCCAGGTGGCGGCGGCCCGCACGAAATCGAGCGCGGAAAACCCGCATGTCGTCGGCATCGACTATCTTGAGATGGACGCGGTGCCGGGCGCTGTCATCCTGCAGTTGGATTTCCTCGATCACGACGCGCCGCAAAAGCTGTCAGAGGCGCTCGGCGGTCAGCCCGATGTCGTGCTGTCGGACATGGCTGCCCCCACCACCGGGCATCGCCGGACCGATCATCTGCGCACCATGCATTTGTGCGAAGTGGCGGCGGATTTCGCCCTGCAGGTTTTGAAGCCCGGCGGCCATTTCCTCGCCAAGACCTTTCAGGGCGGGGCCGAGAACGAGCTGCTCTCGCGGCTCAAGCAGAATTTCCGCTCGGTTCATCATGTGAAGCCGCCGGCCTCGCGCGACGAGTCGGTGGAGCTTTACCTGCTGGCGAAGGAGTTCAAGGGGTAGCGCCTAACCTTCTCCCCTTGTCAGGAGAGAAGGGAAAGGTGGCGCTCATTTCCCCGCGGTCCCCACCGCCTCCAGCGTCTTCGGCGTCGTCAATTTGCCATGTCCCGACACCGCATTGCCGGCGTCCGGCGCCAGCCGCATGAAGGTCAGCGATGCCGCCGCCGAAACCGCCGCGACGATGAAGAAGGCGATGTGGAAATCGCCAAGCGTCAGCGGGCCGCCATGGATCGAAGTCGACACTTCGAGGATGCCGCCGGCCAGCGCCACGCCGAGCGCGATCGACAACTGCTGGAACACGGCAACGATCGGCGTCGCCTTGCTGGTGTCGGCGGTCGATACTTCGGCGTAGGACAGCGCGTTGACGCCGGTGAAGAACATCGAGCGGATGAAGCCGCCGACCAAAAGGATCGCGAGCATCAGCGCATAGGGGGTTGCGGGGGTGAAAAGGCCGTAGATGGCAATCGAGCCGGCGGCGATCAGCGATCCCCAGACCAGCACCCGCCGGAACCCGGCGAGCCTGAAGAGCAGCGCGGTGACGAACTTCATGCCGATGGCGCCGACCGCGGAGACGAAGGTGATCATACCGGACTGGAACGGCGTCAGCCCGAAGCCGATCTGGAACATCAGCGGCAGCAGGAAAGGCACCGCGCCGATGCCGATGCGGAACAGCGAGCCGCCGAGCACGGAGGAGCGGAACACCTGGTTTCTGAAGAGCTCCAGCGCCAACAGCGGGTTCCTGGCGCGCCGAGCATGCAGCAGATAAAGCACGCCCGAAACCAGGCCGACGGCAACGGTAATGAAGCCAGCGATCGGCGGCAAAGCGGGGAGGCTGACCACCGAGAGGCCGAAGACGATGCCGGACGCCGCGAGGCCGCTGAGCACGAAGCCCGGGAAGTCGAGCGGCGGCGTTTTGGCGGGGTCGGTTTCCGGCAAATAGCGGGTGGCAAGCCAGATGCCCAAAAGCCCGATCGGCACGTTGATCAAAAAGATCCAGTGCCAAGTGAAATAGGTGGTGATGAAGCCGCCGATCGGCGGGCCGACCAACGGCCCGACCAGCGCCGGCACCGTCAGCCATGACATCGCCGCGACCAGCTCGCTCTTCGGCGTCGCGCGCACCAGCACCAGGCGCCCGACCGGCGTCATCATGGCGCCGCCCATGCCTTGCAGGAAACGCGACACCACGAAGGCCGGCAGCGAATTGGAGAAGGCGCAGGCGACCGAGCCGGCAATGAAGACGGCGATCGCGGCGCGAAACACCTTCTTGGCCCCGAACCGGTCCGCCATCCAGCCGCTGATCGGAATGAAGATTGCCAGCGACACGAGATAGGCCGTCAGCGCCAGCTTCAGTGCGATTGGGCTGGTGTGGATGTCAATGGCGATTGCCGGCAGCGAGGTCGCGATCACGGTCGAATCCATGTTCTCCATGAAAAGAGCGACCGCCAGGATGAGCGGGATGATGCGGTTCAAGGGAACGCCCTGATTTGACTTCGCGATTCCGGGCCTGGCTTTGGGGGCGAGCCGGCACGCCGGGGCGGTACCACCAATTGGCCCGGATGTCGCATTAATTTGCGGTCACTTTTGTGCGACCGCAACCCTCGCTGGGAATCATCGCGCGCGCCGCTTGATAAACAGAGCCTCTGTCGTTATTGTAGTGAGAATAACTACAGGTTAGGTGCAGACATGGACGAAACCGTTTCGGCAGCCGATGCCAATCGCAGGTTCTCCCACATCCTGCGTGATGTACGCGAGGGCCACAGCTACGTCGTGACCACCCATGGGCGGCCGGTGGCGCGGATCGTGCCTGCGCAGAAGCACGAGGACGTGGCCTCCCGCTCGCACGCAGCATTGCTGTCGCGCCTCGAACGGCAGCCGATACTCAATGCCGTACACTGGACCCGCGATGAACTTTATGAGGACGATCGGTGAAGGTCGCCATCGACACCAACGTCCTGGCCTATGCTGAGGGCGTTAACAACGCGGAGAAGCGCGACGTCGTTATCGAACTGCTACGCAACGTTCCACGAGAGGCCGCAGTCATTCCGGTCCAGGTGCTGGGCGAACTGTTCAATCTTCTCGTCAGCAAGGCTGGAAGACATTCCCAGGAAGCTCGGGATAAGCTGCTTAGCTGGAGCGACGCCTTCGCGGTTGCCGGAACGACGCCGGAAGTGATGATGAAGGCTGTCGATCTTGCGGCAGACCATCGTTTCGGCATCTGGGATGCTGTCATTCTTTCGACTGCTTCGCAAACGGGTTGCCGGCTACTCCTGTCGGAAGATCTGCAGGATGGCTTTACCTGGGGCGGTGTAACCGTCGTCAATCCTTTTGCATCGCCGCGGCACGCTCTGCTGGATGCTCTCCTAGGTGCGGAATAGGAACCTGAAGCGTCTCGCAACGATCGGCTTTTCATCGCCTGCGGGACGTGTTACCAGCCAGCGCCAATCCTGAAAGGGAAGATGAGAGTCGGCGCTGGCCATTTCGGCCCAGCGCCTTTTCCGCATTCAAAAAGGACTGGCCATGGCAAAAATCATCGAGACGTCCACCGGCGCGCTGGCGCTGACCTTCGACGACGTGCTGTTGCAGCCCGGCCATTCCGAGGTCATGCCCGGCCAGACCGACATCCGCACCCGCATTGCCAGCGACATCGATCTCAACGTGCCGATCCTCTCGGCCGCCATGGACACGGTCACCGAAGCGAGGCTGGCGATCGCCATGGCGCAAGCCGGCGGCATCGGCGTCATCCACCGCAATTTCTCGCCGGCCGAGCAGGCCGAGCAGGTCAGGCAGGTGAAGAAGTTCGAATCCGGCATGGTGGTCAATCCCGTTACCATCGGCCCCGACGCCACGCTCGCCGACGCCCTGGCACTGATGCGCGCTCATGGCATTTCCGGCATTCCGGTGGTCGAGAACGGCGGCACCGGCGGTCATACGGTCGGCCGGCTGGTCGGGATCCTCACCAACCGCGACGTGCGCTTCGCCTCCGATCCGTCGCAGAAGGTCTACGAATTGATGACCCGTGAGAACCTGATCACGGTGAAAGAGAATGTCGACCAGGACGAGGCCAAGCGCCTGTTGCACAAGCATCGCATCGAGAAGCTGGTGGTGGTCGACCGCAAGGGCAATTGCGTCGGCCTGATCACCGTCAAGGATATCGAGAAGTCGCAGCTCAACCCGCACGCCACCAAGGACGCTCAGGGGCGGCTGCGCGCCGCGGCCGCCACCAGCGTCGGCGACGACGGCTTCGAGCGCGCCGAGCGCCTGATCGATGCCGGCGTCGACCTTCTGGTCATCGACACCGCGCACGGCCATTCGCAGCGCGTGCTGGACGCGGTGACGCGGGCGAAGAAGCTCTCCAATTCGGTGCGCATCCTGGCCGGCAACGTGGCCACCGCCGAGGGCACGCAGGCGCTGATCGATGCCGGCGCCGACGCCGTCAAGGTCGGTATCGGCCCCGGCTCGATCTGCACCACCCGCATCGTCGCCGGCGTCGGCGTGCCGCAGCTGTCGGCGATCATGTCGGCGGTGGAGACGGCTGAGAAGTCGGGCGTGAGCGTCATCGCCGATGGCGGCATCAAATATTCGGGCGATCTCGCCAAGGCGCTCGCCGCCGGCGCAAGTGCCGCCATGATCGGCTCGCTGCTTGCCGGCACCGACGAGAGCCCGGGCGAGGTCTATCTGCACCAGGGCCGCTCCTTCAAGGCTTATCGCGGCATGGGTTCGGTCGGCGCCATGGCGCGTGGCTCGGCCGATCGCTACTTCCAGGCCGAGGTGCGCGACACCTTGAAACTGGTTCCGGAGGGCATCGAAGGACAGGTTCCCTACAAAGGACCTGTGGCTGGCGTGCTGCACCAGCTTGCGGGCGGCCTGAAAGCCGCTATGGGTTATGTCGGTGGGCGCGATCTTGCCGAGTTCCGCGAACGCGCCACCTTTGTGCGCATATCAAACGCCGGACTTCGTGAAAGCCACGCCCATGACGTCACGATCACCCGCGAAAGCCCGAACTATCCGGGCGGACTTTGATCAGGCAGACGAGCGGCCGGATCGCTTGGGGCTATGGCGCAACCTGATCGTCACGGTGTTGCGCCTGTCGCGTCACGCGGCGGCGCTCTCGATTGGGTCCGCGGCGATCTTCATCGCCATGACGGCGCTCGAGTTCTTTTATTTCCGCCACCTGAGCGGCGGGCTTCCTTCGCTCGACATGCGTGTTACCGGCTTCACGCCGGATGAGGGCATGGCATGGCTGACGGCGCTCGGCCGGCGCGGCAGCGAGATCATCATCGTTTGGCATTATCTGACGTTTGATCTGCTCTTCCCGGCGCTGCTGTCGCTCACCTTGCTCAGCCTGATCCTGGCCTTCGGCAGGCGGCTGAGCACTTTCCGCTCCATGCCCGCGCAATTGAAGGCGCTGTCGGCACTGGTCCTGGTGTTGCCCTATACGATCGCCGACTACGCGCAGAACTTCGCCGTGGCGCGGCTTTTGTCGGATTTCCAGTCGGCCAATCCCGACTCGCTGGCCTTCGCCTCGTCGCTGACCGTGACAAAGTTCACGCTTCTGGCGATCCCCTTCGCGGTCGTTGCGGTCCTGGCGCTTGCCGGGCAGCGGCGGCGTTAAACGGTAGGGGCAAGATGAACCAGACCGCCATCTTCTGGCCGATGCTGGCGCAGGTGCTGCTGGTCTACATCGTCTATCTGGTGATGCTGAAGCGGCGTTATCTTGCCGTGAAGTCCGGCGAGGCCAAGATCAGCCAGTACAAGGTCCGCTCGACCGAGCCGGCCTCAAGCGTTACCGTCGCCAACAACCTCATCAACCAGTTCGAGCTGCCGGTCCTCTTTCACGTGCTATGCTTGGCGCTGTTCGTTACCAATGGCGTGAATTACCTGACGCTGACGCTGATGTGGCTCTTCGTCGTCACGCGCTATGTGCACGCCTGGGTGCATCTCACCAGAAACTATCTGCTGCACCGCAGCCGCGCCTTCTTCCTCGGCGCGGGCATCCTTCTCGTCGCCTGGATCTGGTTCGCGCTGCACCTGCTTGGGGCGGTGTAGATTGATGCATGTCGCCCAGAAGCGTGCGCGGTTCTGGGACAACGACACGCCATGAAATTCAAGTATTTGAAGGGGTTGCCGGAATCCGTTTCGGCGCGACGCGCTTTAAAGGTCGAACACCGCTATCCTGCGCTTGTCGAACTTGATGCCGATCTCGCCGCGCACCAGTCTAAGCGCCTGTTCGCCAAACACGGCACGCCGCCAGCCTTGCAGCGCCGGCACGTCGGCGGCATCACCCTCGGCGGCGATGCGGTCGATGTCGTCGCTCGAGGCGAGCACCTTGGAGGCGACGCCTTCCTTCTCGGCGACAATCCTGAGCAGCACCTTGAGCAGTTCCGCCGCCGCGCTCGAGCCCTCCGGCGGCTGGAATGTCTTCGGCAGTTTGGGCATCGCTTCCTTCGGAAGGGAAAGGGCGGTGTTGACGGCGCTGAGCAGCGCGGTTGCCGTCTCCGAACGCTCCCTGCCCTTCGGCGTCGTCCGCAGCCGCCCCAACGCAGTCGCGTCGCGCGGCGCCTGTTGCGCGATTTCGTAGATCGCATCGTCCTTGAGCACGCGGCCGCGCGGCACGTCGCGCTCGCGCGCCTCGCGTTCGCGCCATGCCGCCACCGCCTGCACGATCGCCAGCTCCTGCGGCTTGCGCAGCCGCATCTTCAGCCGCTTCCAGGCATCCTCCGGATGCGGATCGTAGGTCTGGCGCGAGGTGAGGACGTCCATCTCCTCATTGAGCCAATGGGCGCGGTCCTCGCGCTTCAACTCGGCGCTGAGGTGCTCATATACCTTGATCAGGTGGGTGACGTCGGCGAGCGCGTATTCGAGTTGCTTGTCGGAGAGCGGCCGGTGCCGCCAGTCGGTGAAACGCGAGGATTTGTCGAGCCGCGCGCCGGTGATGCGCTGCACCAGCTGATCGTAGGAGACGCTGTCGCCGAAGCCGCAGACCATGGCCGCCACCTGCGTGTCGAACACAGGATGCGGCACTAGGTCGCCCAGATGAACGATGATTTCGATGTCCTGGCGTGCGGCGTGAAAAACCTTGACCACCGCTTCGTTGGCCATCAGCCGGAAGAAGGGTTTGAGGTCGATGTCGGGCGAAAGCGGATCGATCAGCGCCGTCACGCCTGGCGCGGCCATCTGGATGAGGCAGAGGATCGGCCAGAAGGTCGTTTCGCGGATGAATTCGGTGTCGACGGTTACGAATTCGTACTTTTCGAACGCCGCGATGACGCTCTCGAGTTCTTTCTGGGTGGTGATGACGTGCATCAATTCGCTTTTGGCATCATATCAGGCCTCTTCAATTTCAGCCGCAAGCGCTTTCGTCAAGCCGCAGTTAGAGCAATTCCAGGAAAAGTGACGAACAGTTTTCCGTCCGTAATTGCGTAAAATCAAAGAGATAGAGCGGTTCGGCGTGTCCGCGAAACGCTGAAACGCCTAATCCTGCTTGTCTGAATCGCCACCCCGCCGCGCCAGCCGCGCGAATAGCGTCGACGTGCGCAAAAGCGCGGTGAAGCGGCTGCGGCTGCCGGCCGGCACACTCGACCGCACCTGCATGCGGTAGAGGATCACAATGATGAGAACGGCATAGACGACGGCGTTGAAAACGAACAGCGCGCTCGGCCCGAAATGTTGCATCACCGCCGAGGCCGCAATCGGACCGCCGATCGCGCCGAAGGAGTAGAACAGCATCAGCGCCGCGTTGATCAGCACGAATTCGCCTTTGCCGGCCCGGTCGTTGGCATGCGCGGCCGATAGTGAATAGAGCGGCATGGCGAAGCTGCCGAAGATGAAAACGATGATGAAGTTGAGGAACGGGTCGGCGCGCGCCACGAAGGCCAGCGCCAGCGCGGCAAGCATGGCGCAGCACGTCGTCGCCAGCAGCACCGAGCGGCGGTCTCGGCGGTCGGAGAGATAGCCAAGCGGATATTGGATGAGGGCGCCTCCAAAAATGCCGACGCTGACGAAGGTCACGACATCGGCAACCGACATGCCGATCTCCTCGGCATAGACCGGCGACAGCGTGCGAAAGGCGCTGTTTGTGACGCCGACGGCGATGCAGCCGATCGAGCCGAGCGGCGAGATCCGCCAGACGCGCGGCAGGTCGAGCTTGACGTCTTCCGGAGGCGCCGGGTTCGAGCGGTCCCCGAGCGAGACCGGCACCAGCGAAAAGGTGATCATCATCGACATGACGGCGAAGATGGCGAAACCGCCGGCGCCGAAGATCGGAATCAGGAATTGCGCGCCGGTAACCGAGCCGATGTCGACCATGCGATATATGGCGAGCACCCGCGCGCGGTCCTTGTTGCCGACGCCGGAATTCAGCCAGGCTTCCATGACGGTGAACAGGCCGGCAAAGCAGAAGCCGCCGGCAAAGCGCACCGCGCACCACATGACGGGGTCGATGACGAGCACCAGAAGCAGCGTGCCGACCGAGGCGATCGCGGCCAGCGCGGCAAAAGTCCGGACGTGGCCGACCGCCTTCAGGATACGCGTGACGGCCAGGCAGCCGAGCAGGAAACCGGCGAAATAGAACGTGCCCATCAGGCCGATATCGGAAGCGGAAAAGCCTTCCTGCGCCCCGCGCAAGGCAATCAGCGTTCCCTGCAGCCCATTGCCGCCAAGCAGGATGCCTGCGGCAATCAGGAGCGGAATAAGCGGACGGATGGACGACATTAAAGAGAGGCAATCACGGATCTGTGACCTCTTCTTGGACCATAGATCCTGTCAACGCCAGCGGCAAATGCAACTTCACATCCTTGCACCCGGCCGAGGAGATGGGCTGCCAATTGGGGTAGGGGTGTCCTAAGCCTTGCCGGCCCGTATTTCTATCTCCAGCTCGACCGTAGCAGGTGTCTTGCCCGGAAACGCATGGATGTTCTCCACGGCCGGCCTCCGGCCAAGTGAACCTACCGTCAGCAGGCTGAGCGCGATGAAGGGGATGCCGATGCCATAGGCGGAGCGGATGCCCCAATGGTCCGATACGAAGCCGAGCAGCGGCGGGCCGAGCAGGAAAGCGATGAAGGAAATCTGTGAGAGCGCCGCGACGTTGATCGCCGCCGGGCGATCCGTCCGTTGCGCGGCGGCGGAGATCGCCAGCGGGAAGAGGGCGCTGCTGCCGATGCCCAACAGGGCAAAGCCAAACATCGAAACGGCCGGCAGCGGCGAGAAGAAGACGATGAGCACGCCGGCCGCCATCGCTGCCAAGAGCACGCGCGCGACCCCGCTTGGCGAGTGGCGGTCGACGAAGGAGTCGGCGAAAAGGCGTGTGGTTGCCTGCGAGAAGGCAAACAGCGCCACGGTCAAGCCCGGCGACGAAGGGGCCGGAGTCGAAGACGGTGCGCATGTAGATCGCCGACCAGTCGATGCTGGCGCCTTAGAGGAGCATCGCCGAAAGCGTCACGGCGACCAGGACCAGGATCGGCAATGTCGGCCGCGCGAACATCGGCGCCTTGTCGCCGGAGCTGGCGAAGCGGGCGGGCGCCGGCTCGAAGCCGCCGAGAAACAGGGCCGTTGCAATGGTCACCATCGGCACCACCAGCGCCAGATGCAGCTGCGGCGACAGGCCGAGATGCGCCATGGCGCCGCCGAACAGCCCGGCGCCGAAGAAGCCCGCGCTCCAGAGCTGACGGTCGCTACCAATTCGCCGGGCGTCGCATCGGCACTCGCCGATCTGCCCCTGGTCGAGCTGTTTGTGCTGGGCGGCAGGTATGTCCGCGACCTCGGCACCTGTGTCGGCGGCGATACGCTGGCCGCCGTGGCGCAGCTTGGCGCCGATCTGTACTTCCTTGGCTCCTGCGGCCTCGATGCCTCGCGTGGCGTCACCGCCTTCGATTCGGCGGAAGCGGAGGTCAAGCGCGCCATGGCCGGGAATAGCGCCGGCATCGTGATCGTCGTCACCAACGACAAGCTCGCCACCGCGGCGCCTTATCGCGTCGCCGCGCCCGACGCGATAAGCCATCTGGTGGTGGACAAGACGGCGCCTTCACCCATCCTTGCCGATTTCGAGCGCCTGGGTGCCGAAATCCACTTTGCCTGACCTGGGGCACCGCGCCTGCGTGTGACCGCTTGCCTTGACAAAGCCGGCCTCTCATGCGCTTTTCGCGCCAATTTTCGAGCCGGGCTTTCGCCCGCAATTCCGGACTCCACCAATGACAATGCATCGTTACCGCAGCCACACCTGTGCCCAATTGAGAAAGACCGACGTCGGCAATTCGGTCCGCCTGTCCGGCTGGGTGCATCGCGTGCGCGACCATGGCGGGCTGCTCTTCATCGATCTGCGCGACCATTACGGCCTGACCCAGATCGTCGCCGACCCGGACTCGCCGGCCTTCAAGGTCGCCGAGACGGTGCGCGGCGAATGGGTGATCCGCATCGACGGCGAGGTCAAGGCGCGCCTGCCGGAGACCGTCAACGCCAATTTGCCGACTGGCGAGATCGAGATTTTCGCGCGCGAGATCGAAGTGCTCTCGGCGGCCAAGGAGCTGCCGCTGCCGGTGTTCGGCGAGCCTGAATACCCCGAGGACATCCGCCTGAAATACCGCTTCCTCGACCTGCGCCGCGAGACGCTGCACAGGAACATCGTTGCGCGCACCAAGATCATCGCCGAGATGCGCAAGCGCATGGGCGAGGTCGGTTTCACCGAATTCTCGACGCCGATCCTGACCGCGTCGTCGCCCGAAGGCGCGCGCGACTTCCTGGTGCCGTCGCGCATCCATCCCGGCACCTTCTATGCCCTGCCGCAGGCGCCGCAGCAGTACAAGCAGCTGATCATGGTCTCCGGCTTCGACCGCTACTTCCAGATCGCGCCCTGCTTCCGTGACGAGGATCCGCGCGCCGACCGCCTGCCCGGCGAGTTCTACCAGCTCGACCTCGAGATGAGCTTCGTCGAGCAGGATGACGTGCTCTCCACCATGGAGCCGGTGCTTCGCGGCGTCTTCGAGACCTTTGCCGCCGGCAAGCCGGTGACTCAGCAATTCCGCCGCATTCCCTTCGACGAGGCGATGCGGACCTACGGCACCGACAAGCCGGACCTGCGCAACCCGATCGAGATGCAGGCGGTCTCGGATCATTTCCGCGATTCCGGCTTCAAGGTCTTCGCCAACATCCTGGCCAACGATCCGAAGGCCGAAGTCTGGGCTATCCCCGCCAAGACCGGCGGCAGCCGCGCCTTCTGCGATCGCATGAACTCCTGGGCGCAGGGCGAGGGCCAGCCAGGCCTCGGATACATCTTCTGGCGCAAGGAGGGCGACAAGCTCGAAGGCGCCGGACCGATCGCCAAGAACATCGGTGAGGAACGCACCGAGGCGGTGCGCCAGCAGCTTGGCCTTGCCGATGGCGATGCCGCCTTCTTCGTCGCGGGTGACCCGAAGAAGTTCGTTTCCTTCGCGGGCGCCGCGCGCACCCGCGCCGGCGAGGAATTGAACCTCGTCGACCGCGATCGCTTCGAACTCTGCTGGATCGTCGACTTTCCGTTCTTCGAATGGAACGAGGATGAGAAGAAGATCGACTTCGCCCACAATCCGTTCTCCATGCCGCAGGGCGGCATCGACGCGCTCGGCGGCCAGGAGCCGCTGGGCATCAAGGCGTTCCAATACGACATGGTCTGCAACGGTTTCGAGATCGCATCCGGCGGCATCCGCAACCACCTGCCGGAGACCATGGTCAAGGCCTTCGAGATGGTCGGCCTCGATCGCCAGACGGTCGAGGAGCGCTTCGGCGGCCTCTACCGCGCCTTCCAGTATGGCGCGCCGCCGCATGGCGGCATGGCGGCCGGCATCGACCGCATCGTCATGCTTTTGGTCGGCGCCAAGAACCTGCGCGAGGTGACCATGTTCCCGATGAACCAGCAGGCCTATGACCTGCTGATGAACGCCCCTTCGGAGGCCACCCCGCAGCAGCTTCGGGAGCTGTCGCTGCGCGTCGCCGTCGCGAAGAAGGACTGACGCGGGGGCTCATCCTGAATCGATGGTAGCCCCGGGAGCGATTGGCGGCTGGCCATCGCTCCCAGAGCCATTTTCTCAAGGATTGGGTCAGAGCGTGTGGGCAACCGCCCGGATTTCAACCAATTGCTGCGGGAATGCCAAACCCGAGACCCCGAGGAGGGTCACGGCGGGCCGGTGTGGTCCGACATACTCTTTGTAAAGAGCGACGAACGCCTTCGTCGAGGAGGTCAGGCCCTGATCTTACGAAAACGGCGATCCGGATCATCCGAACCGCCGTTGGATAATGCTGGCAGGTGCGAAGCGCCCCGATCAGTCCTCGTTCGCCTTGACCTTCACGCCCAGCGTCTTCGGCAGGTCGAGCGGGTTGGACATGGCGCCGGCCATGATCAGCGCGAACGGCACCGACGCCGGCGGTTCGGCCGAGATCTCTAGGCTCTTGGGGTCGTCGAGGAACTTGTTGACCGCGGCCGACACCTCGGCCGTCAGTTCGGGATTGTTGAGCTGCGCCATGCCGAACGGTACGATCGCCTTGGCCTGGTTGGCGACGTCCTTGCCGGACATGCCCTGCTGCTTGCCGACATAGTCGAGCACCTTGCTGGTCAGCGAATCGTCGTCGAAGCGCACCGAGGCGCCGTTGAAGGAAAGCTGCTGCAAGAGGCCGAGCATGGCCATGCCCTGCGCGGAATTGTCGGCACCCTCCGGCTGTGCGGCGAACTTCTTTTGCATCTCCTGCATCGACTTGATGAAGTCGAGGGTGTAGCCGCCGAGATTGAAGGTCATGCCGAGCGTGCCGGCATTCTCGACCGAGATGTCGTATTTCGAGAGCTCCATCTTGCCGTCGCTGGGCTGCCAGGTGCCGGCCATCGAGACCGTACCGGAGATATTCTGGTAGCCGAGCGCTTGGATCGCCTCCTTCGACTTCGGGTCCTCGACCAGTGTCAGGTCGGCGTTGAACTTTTCCGTGTTGGCGGTGAAGTCCATCGCCTTGCCGTCGGCCGGCGGGGTGATCTGGACGGCCAGCCCGTCCATCGAGAAGGCCGTCTTGTCGCCGACCTTGACGGTCATGTTGGAGAGCTCGGCCGACTTGTACATCATCAGCGAGCCGAGCGGGTCGGTGCTGCCTTCGGCCGGCACCTTCATGCCGTGAATGACAACGGGGCTGAGGTTGAGCGTCACGCCGTCCTGGCTGCGCTCGAATGCCGAGCTCGAGACGGTCGCGATCTCGAAGCCGCCATTGGCCTCGGTGATGCCCTCCAGCTTCACGTCGCCGATCGGCAGGGCTTCCTTCTCGGCTGCCGGCTTGATGGACACGCCCTGCAGCACCGCGTTCGAATTGTCGCCGGAGACGCCGGTCCAGGAAATGTCGACGCCCTGGGCGGCAAGGGCCGCCTTGACGCGGTCGGCCACCGCCGGATCGGCGGCGAAGGCGGTGTTGAGCGGCAGGGCCAGCAGAATGGTTGAAAAAGCCAGTTTCTTGAGCATTGAGCGTTGAATTTTCATGGCGAGTTCCCTGTCCTGAAAAGTGTTTTTGAATTCTACTCCATCACCATTCCGCGACGAACGGGTCGGGAACAAGGCGTTTCCCGGCACATTTGTCGAAAACGGCGATGAAAAGCAAACCCGGCCGGCACGCTTTGCATGATGCGGTGAATTTGTCATGAAGACCGCGGCTCTCCTGCGCCGGCGCGTTGCCTGCCCAGATAGAGGGCGCATGTAACAGATTGATGTTGGCCGGTTAGCCCGCTTGCTGCCGGGGCCGGTTGCAGAATGGGCAAACTGGAATGTTCAACTTGCCGCTTCCGTGAAATCCTTCACGTCGCCATTTGCGACGAATCCGCCGACTGCCAACCCGGCGCTTGCCGCGAATCACCCGCTCGGCTAGTCCAAATCCATGGGCAAAAGGCATTTGCCGCCTGGAGACAATGGCGGCGGCGACAACATCGAACCGGTCGATCTGAAGGAAGCGCTCGAGAAGCGCTATCTTGCCTATGCGCTGTCGACCATCATGCACCGGGCGCTGCCGGATGTGCGGGACGGACTGAAGCCGGTCCATCGCCGCATCATGCATGCCATGCGGCTCTTGCGGCTCAACCCGGATCAGGGCTTCGCCAAATGCGCCCGCATCGTCGGCGAGGTGATGGGTAAGTTCCATCCGCATGGCGACCAGTCGATCTACGACGCGCTGGTGCGGCTCGCGCAGGAATTCTCGATGCGCTACCCGCTGGTCGACGGGCAGGGCAATTTCGGCAATATCGACGGCGATAACGCCGCCGCCATGCGCTACACCGAAGCGCGCATGACGGAGGTGGCGACTGAGCTGCTTGCCGGCATCACCGAGGACGCCGTCGACTTCCGGCCGACCTATAATGAGGAGGACGAGGAACCCTCCGTTCTACCCGGCGCCTTCCCGAACCTGCTCGCCAACGGCTCGTCCGGCATTGCGGTCGGCATGGCGACCTCGATCCCGCCGCACAACGCCGCCGAGCTTTGCGACGCGGCACTTCATCTGATCGAGCATCCGGACGCGCCGGTGGCGAAGCTGATGGATTTCGTCCAAGGGCCGGATTTCCCGACCGGCGGCATCATCGTCGACAGCCGCGCCTCGATCCTCGAAGCCTATGAGAGCGGCCGCGGCGGTTTCCGCGTGCGCTCCAGATGGAGCCAGGAGGACCAGGGCAGGGGCACCTGGAGCATCGTCGTCACGGAAATCCCCTATGGCGTCCAGAAGGCCAGGCTGATCGAGAAGATCGCCGAGCTGCTGATGGCGCGCAAGCTGCCGCTGCTCGAGGACGTCCGCGACGAAAGCGCCGAGGATATCCGTATCGTGCTCGTGCCGAAGAGCCGCAGCGTCGATCCAGGCATCCTGATGGAATCGCTGTTCAAGCTGACCGAGCTCGAAAGCCGCTTCCCGCTCAACATGAACGTGCTGTCGCGCGGCAAGGTGCCGAACGTCCTGTCGCTGAAGGGCGTGCTGAAGGAATGGCTCGATCACCGCCGCGACGTGCTGATCCGCCGCTCGAGATATCGGCTAGGCGAGATCGAGAAGCGGCTGGAAATCCTGGCCGGCTATCTGATCGCCTATTTGAACATCGACGAGGTGATCAGGATCATCCGCGAGGCGGACGAGCCCAAGCAGGTGATGATGGCCCGCTGGTCGCTCACCGACAATCAGGCCGAAGCCATCCTGAACATGCGGCTGCGCGCCCTGCGCAAGCTGGAAGAGATCGAAATCCGCAAGGAGTTCGACGGCCTTACCGAGGAGAAGAAGCAGATCGAGGCATTGCTTGCCTCCGACGCCAAGCAATGGGCGACGATCAAGTGGGAAGTCGCTGAGGTTCGTAAGAAGTTCGGTCCGGAGACCGAGCTCGGCAAACGCCGCACCCAGTTCGCCGACGCGCCCGAGCATGACCTCACCGATATCGCGCACGCCATGATCGAGCGCGAGCCTGTCACCGTCGTGGTTTCGGAAAAGGGCTGGCTCCGCGCGATGAAGGGTCACCTGACCGACTATTCGCAGCTTGCCTTCAAGGAAGGCGACAGCCTGAAGCTCGCCTTCCACGCGCAGACGACCGACAAGATCCTGGTCTTCACCACCGGCGGCAAGTTCTACACCATCGGCGCCGACCGGCTGCCGGGCGGGCGCGGCCATGGCGAGCCGATCCGCATCATCGTCGACATGGAAAACGACCAGGACATCGTCACCGCCTTTGTCCACGACCCGAAGCGCAAGCTGCTCTTGGTTTCCTACGACGCCAACGGCTTCGTCGTCTCCGAGGAAGAGGTGATCGCCAACACCCGCAAGGGCAAGCAGGTGATGAACGTCAAGGCGCCGGACGAGGCCAAACGCTGCATTCCGGTCGCCGGCGACCATCTCGCCATTGTCGGCGAGAACCGCAAGATGCTGATCTTCCCGCTGTCCGAAATCCCGGAAATGGCGCGCGGCAAGGGTGTGCGCCTGCAGAAATACAAGGACGGCGGCGTGCTGGACCTTAAGACCTTCACGATTGCAGCGGGGCTGACTTGGCAGGATTCGGCCGACCGCACCTTCACCAAGTCGCGCGAGGAATTGGCCGAGTGGATCGGCGCCCGCGCAGCCGCCGGTCGCATGGTGCCGAAGGGTTTCCCGAGGACGGGCAAGTTCGGGTAGCGAGGCTCCCCTTCTCCCCTGTGGGAAATGGTGTCGCCGAAGGCGACGGACGAGGGTGTTCCAGGGAACACAGACGTCTCACACTCCGCTGGAACACCCCTTATCCATCTCGGCGCTACGCGCCGATCCACCTTCTCCCACACGGGGAGGAGGCTAGGCGCAAACATTTGGACTATCGTCACGATTGCTGCACTATGATGGTGCATAAGCAACCATCGGAGCTGGCAGGGGAGAACCGCCGCGTTGAAGCGGGCTGAGATCCAGAAACCAGGGCAGCGACTGTTCGGTCTGTCGGCGCCGCTGAGGGCTGCCGTCATCCCGCCGCTGTCGGCGGCGCGCTGGCTCCTGGTGCTGATCGTCGCCGCCGGCGTCTATTTCTTCCACGGCTTCCTGTTCCCGGTGCTGGCGGCGCTCGTCATCGCCTTCGCCAGCTGGCCGCTCTACCGCCGGCTGCTCGCCGGGGTCGGCGGCAACCGCACGATCGCCGCGACCCTCGCGATCCTGTTCATTCTGACCTTCCTGGTGGTGCCGATAGCGCTCGCCGGCACTTACGCCATCAACGAGCTTCGCGAGTGGGTGGTCTGGGCGATCGAGACCAACCGCCACGGCTCTGCCACGCCCCAATGGATCGCCACCATGCCGGTCGTCGGCGAATGGCTGAACCAGCAGTGGACGGCCAATCTCGGCCATCCCGGCGGCATCGGCGAATTGATCCAGATGGTCAGCGGCTCCAACATCGGCACCATCTATCGCGGCGCGCTGGCCGCCGGCGGCAGCGCCTTCGGGCTGCTGCTCACGCTGCTTTTCATGCTGATCGCGCTGTTCTTTGCCTATCGCGACGGCGAGGGCTTCGCGGCGCAGGTTGATCGCCTCGGCGAGCGCATCCTGCCGACTCGCTGGGAGCGCATCTCGCGCGTCGTTCCGGCCACCATTTCATCGACCGTCACCGGCATGACCGTCATCGCCATTGGCGAGGGCGTGGTGCTGGGCGTCGCCTATTGGCTGGCCGGCGTGCCGTCGCCGGTCACGCTCGGGGCGCTTACCGGCATCATGGCGCTGATCCCGGGCGGCGCGCCGCTCTCCTTCACGCTGGTGTCGATCTACCTCGCCGCCAGCGGCAAGTTGTTTGCGGGCCTTGCGCTGTTCGTCTGGGGCGCGGTCGAGCTTTTCATCGTCGACAAGACGCTGCGCCCGAAGCTGGTCGGCGGGCCGATCAAGCTGCCTTTCCTGCCGACCTTTTTCGGCCTGATCGGCGGCGTCAAGACGATGGGCTTCCTCGGCCTCTTCATAGGCCCTGTACTGATGGCGCTGCTCGTCGCCATCTGGCGCGAATGGCTGCGCGAGGTCGAGCTGATGGATGAGCTTCCACCTGCCGCTGAAGAAGGGAACGGGCCGCCACGGATCGAGACGGCGCCTGAGACCAGGAAAATTCAGGCCGGGTAGGCGACGGCGAGGGCTTCGCGGCGCCTGCGGCCTTCGTGCAATTGCCAGAGCGAGTGGGCTACCAGCGCCACGATCAGGATCGCGCCGCCGATCAGGCTGTTTCGTGTCGGAGCCTCGGCAAAGACCAGCCAGACCCAGACAGGCGCGAGCACCGTCTCCAGAACGTAGAACATCGCCACCTCCGGCCCTGAAATATATTTCGGGCCGGCGGCGAGACAGAAGAACGAGATCGGCATGATCACCGCGCCGTTGAAGATGATCCACCACGGCGCGTTGACGTGCAGTCCTTCACCCGAGACCATGAATGCGGCGAGCGCCAGCGGAAAGACGACGCCGACCAGCGCGGTGAAGCCCATGTCCTTGCCGCTGGCGCGCGAGATGGTGATGGCGAGTGCGACGAAGAAAGCCGAGCAGAGCGCCATGAAATCGCCGAACAGTTTTCCGGTGCCGACCGAACCGCCGACGATGATCAGCACGCCGACGATCATCGCCAGCATTGCGATCACGGTGCTCAGCCGCGGTCGTTCTCTGAGGAACAGCCAGGAGAGCAGCGCCGCGAAGACGGTGTTGAAGGCCAGGATGAAGACGAGGTCGGCGGTCGAGGTATGATAGACGGCGGTGACGAAGGTGATCGAAGTCAGGCCGTAGCAGATCGCCGCCGCCAGGCCCGACCAGCCGGGGATGAGCTTCGGCACTTTGCCGCGCACCGCGCGCCAGACGACCCAAATCAACAGGGTGGCGACAAGCGTTGTCCCGGTCCGCAGCGCCATGATGGTCCACGGGCTGCCATCCGCGAGCCGGATCAGGGGAATGTCGAAGGTGAGCACCAGGCCGCCGATGGCGGTGATCAGCAGGCCTTTCTGATGGTCGTGGTGGGAAGACATGATTGGTCTCGCAATGATTTGCAGGCGGCGGCTGGCTCGATGGCGCACGCTTCCAGCGAGTGGCGGAAACACCAGCTTCCTGCCCCTTGAAACAGTTTAAGAACGGGCTTTGGAAAAAAGGTCAGCGACTGACCGCTTCGTGATCGTAGCGTTCCCAGCCTTTCGGACCGAGATGCTCCTGCGGCATGAACCGCATCTTATAGCTCATCTTGCGCGAGCCGTTGACCCAGTAGCCGAGATAGACGTGGGGCAGTCCCATCGCCTTGGCGCGGGCGATGTGATCGAGGATCATGAAGGTGCCGAGCGAGCGGTCCTCGAAATCGGGATTGAAGTAGGAATAGACCATCGACAAGCCGTCGGCCATCTTGTCGGTCAGCGCTACGGCAATCAATTCACCCTGGCCCTTGCCGGTGATGAAGGTGTCGGGGCCGCGGCGCCGGTATTCGATGATCTTGGTGTCGACATGCGTGTCCTCGACCATCATCGCATAGTCGAGCACTGTCATGTCGGACATCCCGCCGCGGCGATGGCGCGCGTCGAGATAGGCGCGAAACAGCGAATATTGTTCGGTGGAAGGCTGCGCGTCGTGCATGGCGCCGATGAGGTCGGCATTGCGCTGAGTGACGCGGCGCATGTTGCGGCTGGCGGTGAACTCCTGCGCCAGGATGCGCACCGACACGCAGGCGCGGCAGGATTCGCAGGCCGGCCGGTAGGCGATGTTCTGGGAACGCCGGAAGCCGCCTTGAGTGAGCAGATCGTTCATCTCGGGCGCCTTGTCGCCGACAAGGTGCGTGAACACCTTGCGCTCGAACTGGCCCTCCAGATAGGGGCACGGGGACGGCGCGGTCAGGAAGAACTGCGGCGACTGGGTCGGATGCTGCGTCATCGATTCTTGGACACGCTCCTGCGAATAGCCCTACCTTTGGCCCGGCCGGCGAAAAATTCAACAGGATTGTGCTGTCGCGGCCGGCCCAAGCTGTTCATATCTAGCACAACCGGCGCGGCGACGGCGGCCGCACATAGCGTCAGCTATCGGTGCGGGTGACGACGGTGCCGAGAAGCAGGTCGTGCAGCGTGCGCTTGCGATCGGAAAACAGCGTGACCAGCAGCACCAGCGGCGTCAGGATGACGTTGCCGGCCCAGAACAGCACCGAATGCACGACGGCGGTCAGGCCGTCGATGCGCGCGCCGTCGAGCCTCTCAAGCCGGATGCCCATGATCTTCATGCCGGTTGTGGCCTGGTCGCGGCTGCCAGCGTGTTCCAGATGTAGAGGATGGCAACCGCCGGAAGCAGGACGGAGAACAGGGCCCAGCCCAGGCCGAAGGTCAAAAGCCCGAGTAGGGCGACCAATATGGCGAAGGGGATGGTGAGCAGCGCCACGAAGAAATAGTCGAGGATGAAGGCGAAGATGCGCCTGGTGCGCACGCCGCGGTAGACGCGTGTATCCTCGAGCCTTGTGGTGATAATCTCGCCGTCCAGCACGCGCGTGTTCATGTGTCATGCCTCGCAACAGGCCGGAAATAAGTCTCGGCCATTCGCCACTGAAATGGTGAAAGCCGGTGGCGGAATCAAGATGGACTGCTCGTGACGCCCGCGCGGCAGGCTGTGGCGAGCGGCGCTGCGGCGATTGAATTCATGGCGCGGATCGCGTTAGCCTGCTGCGGCGCAACAAGACGCCGAGGGGATGGGGAATATGGACTACGACATGCTGGTCATCGGCAGCGGCCCCTCCGGGCGCCGCGCCGCGGTGCAGTCGGCCAAGCTCGGCAAGTCGGTTTTGGTCGTCGATAGGGGCCGGCGTCTCGGCGGCGTCTCCGTGCACACCGGCACCATTCCGTCCAAGACGCTGCGCGAAACCGTGCTCAATCTCTCCGGCTGGCGCGAGCGCGGCTTCTACGGGCGCGGCTACCGGGTCAAGCAGGATATTTCGGTCAGCGACCTCGTCGAGCGCCTGCACAAGACGCTCGATCACGAAGTCGAGGTGCTGCAGCATCAGTTCATGCGCAACGCGGTCAAAAGCGCGCGGGCCACGGCCAGATTCATCGGCGCAAACAAGGTCAGCCTGACCACCGACAATGGCGACTATAGCGAGATCGGTTTCGCCAATGCGCTGATCGCCGTCGGCACCAGGCCGCACCGCCCGCGCGACGTGCCGTTCGACAAGACGCGCGTCTTCGACAGCGACGAGATGCTGGAACTCGACCGGTTGCCGCGCACGCTGACCGTCATCGGCGCCGGCGTCATCGGCGTCGAATACGCGACCATCTTTTCGGCGCTCGACGTGCCGGTGACGCTGGTCGAGCCGCGCAACACCATCCTCGATTTCGTCGATCGCGAAATCGTCGACGACTTCATCCATCAGATGCGCGACCGCGGCATGACCATTCGCCTCGGCAGCACGGTGAAGGAAATCGCCTCCAAGCCCGATCATGCCGAAGTGACGCTTGCCGATGGCCGTACCATTCGCTCCGAAATCGTGCTTTACGCTGCCGGCCGCAGCGGCAATCTTGGCAGCCTCGGGCTCGACGTGGTCGGCATCGAGGCCGACAGCCGCGGCCGCATCAAGGTCGATCCCCAGACATTTCAGACCAGCGCGCCCAATATCTATGCCACCGGCGACGTCATCGGGTTTCCGAGTCTGGCCTCGACCTCGATGGAGCAGGGCAGGGTGGCTGCCTGCCATGCCTTCGGCGTGGCGCTGCCACCGCCGCCGGAAACCTTCCCTTACGGGATCTACGCCGTGCCGGAAATCTCCACCGTCGGCCAATCGGAGGAGCAGGTGCGCGAGAGCGGGATCGCCTATGAGGTCGGCGTGGCGCGCTTCCGGGAAACCTCGCGCGGCCACATCATGGGCGTCAACTCAGGTTTCCTGAAGCTCCTCTTCTCGGTCGACACGCGCCGCCTGCTCGGCGCCCATATCGTCGGCGAGGGTGCGACCGAGCTCATCCATATCGGCCAGGCGGTGATCAATCTCGGCGGCACGGTCGACTTCTTCGTCAACAACACCTTCAACTATCCGACGCTCGCCGAAGCCTACAAGATCGCCGGACTGGATGCCTGGAACCGGATGGGGCAGGGCTAGCCTCGGCAGCAGCGTCTATCTCTCGTCAGGCGGCCGGCGTCGAGGTCGCGGCAAGCCACTGCCGGGCGATCGCGGCATCCGCGTCGCCGAACTCGTGGCCGGAGGCGACGATGCGCGCATCGACCTCGGCACGGCGCTGGCTGAAGAGCGTCACCAAGGCTGGCGCGAACGGGCCGTAGCTCTGGTCGGCCGCGCCGGCGATGATCAGCACTCGCGTTGCGGCAAGGTTCGTCGCCGGCGCATCGTCGAGCACCGGCATCGCCCTGAGCAGCGCCGCCTGCCTGACGAGGCCCGGGTGAAGCAGCATCAGCGTGGAAACCAGATTGGCGCCGTTTGAGTAACCCAGGAAGCTCGCGCGGGTGAGATCAAGCTCGTGGAGCCGTGCGGCTTCCACTGCGAATTGGGCGAAAGCGGCCGTCTCCGCGCGGATACTCGACTGCTCGAAGCTGGTCGGCGTGATTCGTTCGAACCAGCGAAAACCGTCCTCCTGGCGGATGCGGCCGCGTGCTGCGACAACCACCGCGCGCGGCGCGATCCGCCTCGCCAGCGGCAAAAGTGTCGCTTCGTCCACGCCCGATCCATGCAGCACGAAAAGGCATCCGCCGCTCGCATTTTCCGGTCTGATCAGACGATAGGAAAAGGGCAGATCACGCTGCAGCTCGCTGTTTTTGCTGTCATGTTCGGACATGATCAGATCCTTTTGATTCTACGGTGATTTCGCTGATTTGCCGGCTTCAAAACGGAATGTTTTCAAGCTCCGCGAAAGTTGATTGAACCTGGCGCATTTCGGGCCGTTTCTGCGCCGATACACTCCCGAACGGGAGGAATCGAAGCGGTGCGTCGGGGGTCGCATTGCTGGACATGAAACACCAGCTCTGAGGCCTTTTGTCGATGACCATCCCCGTTTCTCAACGCGATACGCGTATCGATGTGCTGCGCGCGCTCGCCTTGCTCACCATTTTCGTCGACCACGTGCCGGGTACCGTCTTCGAAAACCTGACCTACAAGAACCTCGGCTTTTCCGATGCGGCAGAGGCCTTCGTTTTGATCTCCGGCATCTCGGTGGCGCTCGCCTATGGCACCAAGTTCAAGCCGGGGGGCAGGCTGCTGGCGACCCTCAAGATGTGGCGGCGCGCCGGCGTGCTCTACGTCACCCACATCGTCATCACCATGCTGGTGATCGCCCTGTTTTCCGCCACGGCCGTGTTCGCCCACCGCCCGGAGCTGTTGAAGATGATCAACATCGAGCCGCTGATGAAGGACACGCCGGAGGTGCTTTTCGGCATCGTCACCCTCGGCCATCAGCTCGGCTACAACAACATCCTGCCGGTCTATGCGGCGCTGCTTCTGGCGGCGCCGGCCTTCGTTCTGTTCGTCAGCTACAGGCCCGTGGCGGCACTGACCGTGTCCGGGCTGCTGTGGCTGGTCGCCGGCATCTGGCAGATCGCTCCGCCGAATTATCCCGAGCCGGGTCTCTGGTTCTTGAACCCGCTGTCCTGGCAGTTTCTGTTCAACATCGGCCTTGCCGCCATGCTGCATATCAAGCGCGGCGGCACCATCCCCGTAAACCGGTGGCTGGTGGGTTTCGCCGGCGTCTATGTGGTGGGCGCGGCGATCTGGGTGCACAGCCCACTCTGGGGGCAGATCACCTGGTTCAATCTGCCGGTGGTGATCGGCGGCTTCGACAAGACCTTCCTGTCACTGCCGCGGCTGCTGCATATCTTGGCCGTCAGCTATCTGGTAGTCGCCCTGCCGGCCGTATCGAACCTTTTCCGCGCCAAGCCCGACAATCCGCTGGCGATCCTCGGCAAGCGTTCGCTGCCCGTCTTCGTTGCCGGCACGCTGATTGCCATGGCCGCTCAGGTGCTCAAGCTGATCAATCCGGGCGGCCTCGCCTATGACACGTTGCTGATCGCTGCCGGCATCGCCATGCAGTTCGCACTGGCGCTCTATCTCGAATGGCTCGCCGGTCTCGGCCCGACCCGCATCAAACCGGCGCGTGCGGAGCCGGCGCGCACCGGGTTCGCTGCGCCGCCCATGCCGGCGCGGGTCGGCGGATATTGAGATGTGGTTCTAGGATATGGGAGCAGGGCCCGTCGAGGCCCTGACGACGAGCTCAACGCCCATCGTCTCGCGCCGCACGGCGCCGTCATAGTCGAGGATCATGCGCGCGGCCCGCCGGCCGATCTCGGTGATCGGCTGCGCGATGGTGGTCAGCGGCGGGTCGCAGAGCGCGCCGTCGGGCACCCCGTCGAAGCCGACAACGGAAACGTCTTCCGGCACTTTCAGACCGCGCGCAGTCAGCCAGTCGATGGCGATCATGGCCATCCTGTCCGACATTGCCAGGATGGCGGTCGGCCGCTCGCCGCCGGCAAAGATCGCTTCGAGCCCCGCCCAGGTGCTCCTTTGCTCGTTCTCGGTCTCGAAGACCGGGATGCTCTTCGTGTCGACACCGAAGCCGGACAGTTCCTCGAAATAGCCGGCCAGACGGTCGCGCGTTCCCGTGTAGACGGCCGAGCGGACCATTTCGGGTGTGACGAAGCCGGTGCGGTCATCACCGAGAGTAAGCGACAGCACGGCGAAACGGCGATGTCCGAGTTCGGCAAGATGCCGCGCGGCGAGCCGTCCGCCGGCGATGTTGTCGACGCCGATCGCCGAGATCGTCTCGTCGTGAAAGCCGAGCTCCAACGCCACGAAGGGCAGCCTGCGTTCGCGCGTCAGCTCGACGAGACGCGAGCCACCTTCGATGCAGAACAGGATGAAACCGTCGACCAGCGCGCTCTGGATGTTCCAGGCGAGCTTCTCCTGGTTGGCCGCCGAAACCAATGCGATCCCGGCGCCGGTGGCGTCGCAGGCCTCGGAAATGCCCGCCATCATGACGCGGGCGAAGGGATCCTCGAAGAAGTAGGAAAGGGGCTCGGTCGTGCCGACGCCGATGGCATTGACCTTGCCGGCGCGCAGCAGGCGGCCTTTCGGATCAGGCCCGGCGTAACCCATCGCCTCCGCCACCGCCCTGACCCGCTCGCGCACCTCGGCGCGCACGACCTCCGGGCGACTGAAGACATTGGAGGCCGTCCCATGCGAGACGCCCGCCGCCTTGGCAATATCCGCCAGCCGGATGGGGCGTGCCTGGCCTTCGATAAGTGATGCCATGTCTGTTCTCCGAATCCGGTCGCATGGCGAACATGGACGCGGAATGTCTGACGGTCCACTTACTACTTTTATTGGATCGATTCAAATTTTCGCTTGACTACGGCGGTGCAGGGGTTATGATTTGAATCGATCCAAGTCTCTGACATGAAGCAAGATTCGAGAAGGAGGGTGCCGTGCATCCGGTCAACTTTTTGTTCGAGGACGTCTACCGCAACGATTGGGGCATTGCTTCGGCCGAGCAGAGTGAGCGGCGCCGCGGCAAGACAGGCCCGTGGAAGCGTCAGCCCCGCTTCATCGTGGAGCGCAAGCGCGCCTGAGCAGCCCGTCTTTTTCGCGTCGGTCTATTGGATCGATTCAATTCAAGGAAATAAGTCATGCATCCCATCAGCCATCTCTTCGAGGACATCTATCGCAACTACTGGGGCATTTCGCGGCCAACCGACCGGCCGGAACGGCGGCGCGCGGCGGAGCCGGCGTCGCGCAAGCGGCGGCTGCGTCGGGGAGGGCGGTAGTCGCGGCCCATTTTCCGACGAGCCTCAGCAATGGCAAGGCGGATCTAGGACCCTGGGCGCCACTGCGCCGAGATCGCAATCGCCAGCCAGCCGACGATAAGCAGCGTGCCGCCGATCGGCGCCGACATCGGAAACAGCCGCGAACCGAGGAAATCCCGGGCGAGAAGATCGCCCGAGAACAGCAGCAGGCCGACAAGCAGCGCCAGGCTTGCGATCCTGAGATACCGGCTGCCGCCGATAAGACCGATGGCGAGGAAGACCGGCGCATGCATCAGCAGGAAGGATGCGGCCGTGCCGGTGAAGGCGCCGCCGCGATGCGCGGCCGCCGCCGACAGCGCCACCCCTGCCGCGCCGACGAGACCGCCTGCCAGCACGAGGATGCGGCTGCCGCCGTCTGATGGTTGCCCGGCAAGACTCATTTCGATGCTCCGTCTTCGATCGCGCGCGGCTCAGGATTCGCCGGCCTCGAGCAGCATATGCCGTGCGCGCCGCGTCTGGACAATCCAGTTATAGACCGCCCCCAGCGCCATCAGCACCGATGTGCCCAAGAACACCGCCCGCATGCCGAAATGGCCGCCGACGAAGCCTCCGGCGAGCGGTCCCGCGACCTGGCCGACATACTGCGCCGAGATCGATAGTCCGAGCACATTGCCGCCGACGCCGTCGGGGATGTTGTGACGGATGACGCTGGTGATGCAGGGCAGGAGGCCGCCCAGCGCCAGCCCCATCAGGAAGCGCAACCCGATCAGCTGCCAGCCGTCGGTGACGAAAGCTTGCGGGACAAGCAGCAGCGCAGAAACGGCGAGCGCGCCGACGACCACGTTCCAGTGGCCGACCCGATCGGCAAGCTTGCCCAGCCACGACGAGGACAGGATGGTTCCAAGCGCGGCCGCCGACATCACCACGCCCGCGACCATCGTCACCTTGCTCTGGTCCAGGACGAGCTGCTGCACATAGACCGTGATGATCGGCTCGATCGACATGGTTGCAAAGGCGAGCAGCAAGCCGGTCGTCAGCATCGCGACGACCGGACGCTTGTCGGGGATCTGTGCCCAGCCGCTCTTCGGCTTTGCCGACGAGACAGGTTTGGGAGCCGGCGGGTTTTCCTTGATCAGGAAAGTCGTGGCCAGAAAAGCGAGAAAAATGACAGCGCCCGACAACAGGAAGGTGGCGCGGATGCCGATCAGCGGCGGCAGCATGCCACCGAGCAGCGGTCCGACCAGCGAGCCGGCCGTGATGCCGGCCGACAGCACGCCGAGCGCCCAGCCGGAGCGCTCCTTTGGCGTCTGCATCGCCACCAATATCGTCGAGCCCGAGGAGTAGCCGCCGGCAAAGCCGATCAGGAGCCTCAGCAACACCAATTGCCAGATGCTTTCGACCATACCGGTCAGCGACATGCAGATCGCCATGCCGAACGAGGCGCGCACCAGCATCAGCTTGCGGCCGTAACGGTCGCCGAGCCGCCCCCACAGAGGGGCGACCAGCGCCGCGGCAAAGAAGGTGGCACCGTAAGCAACTCCTGACCATTGCACGATTGCCGCGTGCCCTTCGGCACCCAGCTGTTCGACATAAAGCGGCAGGAACGGCAACAGCAGCGTCATGGCAATCAGCGTGCTGAACGAGCCGGCGAAGCAGACGGCGAGATTGCGTCGCCAATGGATATTGTAGCCGCTCTGGGTGCTATTTTCTGCCATGTCATGCCTGCTTGGTTATCCGGGATTGTTCCGGATACCATTTTGGGATACCAAATCGGTATCCGTCATGAACCTCAACCCCGCCGCTGTCAATGCGGTGCCGAAGAGCGGAACGACAATGTCGCAGATGCAGAATGTCGAAAGGCAGCTTCGCGAAATGATCCTCGGGCTCGAGATCGGCCCGGGCGAGCGGCTGACCGAGCGTTGGATCGAAAGCCGCTTCGGCGCCTCCCGCACCCCGGTCAGGGCGGCGCTGCTGCGCCTCGAGACCGAAGGGCTGATCGCTCGTGACGGCCGCGGCTGGACGGTGGCGCCGATCAATCTCGCCGAGCTCGGCCAGATCGCCGTCTACCGCGAGGCGGTCGAGGTGGCGGCGGTGCGGTTGACGGCGTCGCTGGAAGATCGCAGCGGGATCGAGGTGATCGCGGCGATGCTCGATTCCTGCGACGCCGGTACGCCGCGCGAGGAATGGCACCGCGTTGGTCTGGATTTTCACATCGAGCTGGCCAGGCTTTCCGGCAACGAATTCCTGCTTAGGGGAGTCCGCGATGCAATGACCAGGCTCTCCCGCGCGCGTTGGCTGGAAGTGCGCGACGAGGCGGCGCTTGGCCGCGCCTGGGCCGAGCACCACGCCATCCTGGCTGCCGTGCGAAAGGGTGACGCCGAAAAGGCGGCACGGCTGCTCTCGGCCCACATCGCCGGCAGCCGCGACCGCCTGGTGACTTCGCTGCATGACGAGCGGCGCGGCCTGCGCGCCAGGGGCTTTGCTGTCGTCGGTGGCTGATCTTCGGCCATCGTCGAATATTAGAACTTCAACAAGTTCGTCAGCTTGGGCGGGCTTGCAAGATGTTCGGCACAATGCTGTAGGAGGCGACGGACATCTTTAAACGACGGACGCATGGCCTCGCCCTTACGCACCGCAGCGCGGGTATTTTATTTCATACGCAACATCACCCGCGATGTGGCGCCGCAGGCTCTCTTTCGCCAGCGGCTTGCGAGCCGGCTGGAGCAGGCACGGCTCTCCAGCAAAACGGTCCGTGATCGGGTCAACTACTACAACCGGCTCGACCATAGCTTCGTGCCGAGCGCGGCGGCGGTGCCCGCCAGTCAAATACCCAAGTTCGGGAGCATGTACTATTACGACCTGAAGGAGTTCGCCCGCTACTTCGATCGCCACCTGCTCATCGATCTCGAGTTCGGCGACGTCGTCGACGTTCCGGCGGTGCCATCAATCGTCAAGGATCGCCCGATCCGCAACGACAACGGCAACGCCGTGATCATGAAGCTCGACAAGTTCCGCCATTTCAACATGCCAAAGGACAATCTGTCCTTCGCCGACAAGCGCCCGATGGCGGTCTGGCGCGGTCATTTCAACAATCCGATCCGCAAACGGTTCGTCGATGCCGTGCGCGACCTGCCGTCTTGCGATGCCGGCTCGCCCAAGCCAAGCGCCCCGGAGAACTATCGCAAGCCGTATCTCACGATCGCGCAGCAGCGGCAGTTCCGCTACATCGTCTCGCTGGAAGGCAATGACGTGGCGACGAACCTCAAGTGGATCATGAGCTCGAATTCGCTCTGCCTGATGCCGCCGCCGACCTACGAAACCTGGTTCGCCGAGGCTGAGCTCGAGGCCGATGTCCACTACGTGCCTCTGGCGTCGGATTTTTCGGACGTCGCCGACAAGATCGCCTATTTCGAAAAACACCCGGCGGAAGCCCAACGCATCATAACGGCAGCCAACGCCTATTGCCGCCGGTTCAGCAACGAAAAGGACGAGCGGGCGGTATCGCTGCTCGTCCTCTACAAATATTTCGTGCTCAGCGGCCAGATCGAACCCGACCCGGAGGTCTGGCGTTTTATCGCCGGCTGACCTCCGCGCGTTTTCGGGTGCGGAGCACGGCGCGGATTCTTAGATATCGCTGCGGTCGAGCACCAGGTCGGCGGGGCCGAACCGGTTCTTGGCGGTGAGCTGCTGGTGCCAGTAGGGATAAAGCACCGGCGGGCGGCTGACGTCGTCGAGGCGCAGGCGCTCGTCCAGGGACAGCGTCAGGCTGGCCGCGGCGAGGTTGTCCTTGAGTTGGGCTTCGTTGCGGGCGCCGATCACCAGCGAAGAAACGGCCGGGCGGCCGAGCAGCCAGGCAAGCGCCACCTGTGCCGCCGAAACGCCGCGCGCCTTGCCGATTTCGACCAGAACGTCGACGATCCGCCACAACCTTCCCTCGTCCCGGATCGGCGGTTCGGACCAGCCGCCAAGCTGGCGGGCCGTCGGGCTGTCGCGACGGTATTTGCCCGACAGCAGGCCGCCGGCCAGCGGGCTCCACACCAGCACGCCAAGACCCTGGTCGACCGAGATCGGCAGCAACTCGTACTCCGCCTCGCGCGCTTCCAGCGTGTAGTGGATCTGCTGCGTGACGAAGCGCGGCTGATGATGGCTGTCGCTGATCGAGAGCGCCTTCATCACCTGCCAGCCCGAATAATTGGAACAGCCGACATAACGGATCTTGCCCTGGCTGACCAAAGTGTCGAGCGCAGCGATCGTTTCCTCCAGCGGGGTGACCCCATCCCACTCATGCAGGAAATAGATGTCGATGACGTCGGTCTTGAGCCGCTTCAGGCTCCGCTCGCATTCCCGGATCAGGTGATGGCGCGACAGGCCTTCGTCGTTGGGGCCGTTTCCGATCCGCATGCGCGCCTTGGAGGCGATGAGCACATCGTTCTTGCGCTTGCCGCCGAGCGCCTCGCCGACGATCTCCTCCGACAGGCCGTTCGAATACACGTTGGCGGTGTCGATGAGATTGATGCCGGCATCGATGCAGGTATCGATGATGCGGCTCGCCTCCGAGAGATCGGATTTGCCGACGGCGGCGAACGGGCCCGTCCCGCCGAAGGTCATCGTGCCAAGGGTCAATGTCGAAACCTTCAGGCCGGAACGGCCAAGCGTGCGGTATTCCATGTCAGGTCCTTGCGATTTGTTTTGAAGAGGCGCGCCGTCGCGGGCGCCGGGAAGAGGCGAAAGTATTTGTAGGACAATTCGGGCGGCTTGTCGCCCCGCCATCGATACGGGCCGATCACATATCGGCTGGTCCAGCGTTGCCGGCTCCTGCTCGCAATAAACCGTCATTGCGCGTCTGTATCTCAGTCGGCTTACGGAGTTGTGTTTCCGGCCGCGGCCGGAGCGCATCCGAGGCGAAAGTGGCTGACAGGCAGGAGCTGCGCAATGAACGAGGTCAAGACGAATTCCGGAGCCAAGGACTGGCTGGAAGCCGAACTCGAGGACACGCTCGACGAGGACTATGAGCTGGAGATTTCCGAGCCCGCGCTCTCGCTTGAGATCGCCAGGATCTACAAGAAGTCGCATCCGCCCTCCATCGAGCGGACGACCTATTTCCGCGAGCTGCTGCGTCTGCAGTCGGAGCTCATCAAGCTGCAGTCCTGGGTTGCCTACCACAAGAAGAAGCTGGTAGTGATCTTCGAGGGACGCGACTCGGCCGGCAAGGGCGGCGTCATCAAGCGCATCACCCAGCGCCTCAATCCGCGCATCTGCCGCGTCGTCGCGCTGCCGGCGCCGACCGAGCGTGAAAGATCGCAATGGTATTTCCAGCGCTACGTGCCGCATCTGCCGGCGGGCGGCGAGATCGTGCTGTTCGACCGCTCCTGGTACAACCGATCGGGCGTCGAGCAGGTGATGGGCTTTGCCAATGCGGATCAGGTCGAAGAGTTTTTCCGCGACGTGCCGGAATTCGAACGCATGCTGGTGCGCTCCGGCATCACGCTGGTGAAATACTGGTTCTCGATTACCGACGAGGAGCAGCAGATGCGCTTTTTGATGCGCATCCACGATCCGATGAAGCAGTGGAAGCTGTCGCCGATGGACCTGCAGTCGCGCGTGCGCTGGGAACAATACACCAAAGCCAAGGAAGAGACCTTCGCCCGTACCAACATCAAGGAAGCGCCGTGGTTCATTGTCGAAGGCAACGACAAGAAGCGGGCCCGACTGAACTGCATCGATCACCTGCTGCAGCAAATGCCTTACGAAGACGTGCCGCATGAGGAGATCACGCTGCCGGAGCGCGTCTTCAACCCGGCCTACGAGCGCCAGGTGCTGCCGCGCGCGCTTTATGTGCCGGAAAAGTATTGAGCACTTCCGCATCTCCCACAGGGGAGAAGGGGGAGCCTAGCTTACGCGCGCCCGATCATCACATGCGTCGCGTCGGCGGTCGCGACCTGGCTGGTGCAGCGGTAGCCGAGCTTCGGCATGTCCAGCCCGGCGAAAAGATGCTCGCCGGAGCCGAGCAGGATCGGCGAGATCGCGAGATGCATCTCGTCGATCAGGCTTTCCTTCAGATATTGCCGGATCGTGGCGACGCCGCCGCCGACCCGCACATCCTTGTCCTTGGCGGCCGTCTTCGCCTGTTCGAGCGCCGAATGGATGCCGTCGGTGACGAAGTAAAACGTCGTGCCGCCTTCCATTAAGATCGGCGCCCGCTTGTGATGGGTGAGCACGAAGACCGGCACGTGATAGGGCGGGTTGTCGCCCCACCAGCCTTTCCAGCTCTCGTCCGGCCATTCGCCGCGGACCGGCCCGAACATGTTGCGGCCAAGGATCCAGGCGCCGACATTCTCAAAACTGCGCGCGGCGAAGCTGTCGTCGCTGCCGGTGGTGCCGCCGTCTTTGCCGATCACCATCTCACGAAAGGTGCGCGTGCCGATCATCCATTTATGCAGTCCTTCGCCGCCGACGCCGAGCGGGCTTTCGAGAGTCTGATCGGGGCCGGCGCCGTAACCGTCCAGCGACAGGGTGAAAGCGTTGACGCGCAGCTTTGACATGATCGCCTCGTGAACTAGTTGCATTTTGCAAGCAGTCATGGAGTAGCTTAACTGATTGCAAGCGGAATTTTCCGGCGAGCGATCAACTCGTCGGGCGGCGCCCAGGTGACGCGGCGAGAATTTAAAATTGCGCCTGGGCCTAGCCCCTCAGCATCTCCGCAACGGTCGGCGCGAAATAGGTGAGGACACCGTCGCAGCCGGCTCGCTTGAGCGCGAGAAGCGATTCCAGCATCGCCTTTTCGCCGTCGATCCAGCCATTGGCGCTGGCCGCCTTGATCATCGAATATTCGCCCGACACCTGGTAGGCGAAGGTCGGCATCTGGAACTCGTCCTTCAGCCGGCGGATGATGTCGAGATAGGGCAGCCCAGGCTTCACCATCAGCATGTCGGCGCCTTCGGCCAGATCCTGCTCGGCCTCGCGCACGGCTTCATCGGAATTCGCGTGGTCGATATAATAGGTCTTCTTGTCGCCTTTGAGCAGGCCGGCGGTGCCGACAGCCTCGCGATAGGGGCCGTAGAAGGCCGAGGCGAATTTCGTCGCATAGGACATGATCGCCACGTCCTGGAAGCCGTTGGCGTCCAGCGCGTCGCGGATCGCGCCGATACGGCCGTCCATCATGTCGGACGGCGCGATGATGTCCGCGCCGGCGGCTGCCTGGATGACGGCCGCGGCCGTGACCTGCTCGACGGTTTCGTCATTGACGATGATGCCGTCGCGCAGGATGCCGTCATGGCCATGGCTGGTGAACGGATCGAGCGCTGCGTCGGTAATGATGCCGATCTCCGGCACCGCATCCTTGATGGCGCGGGTGGTTCGGTTGATGACATTGTCGGGATCGAGGATATGCGAGCCCGTCTGGTCGCGCAGCGAAAGCTCGATGTTGGGGAAAGTCGCGATCGCCGGGATGCCGAGCTTGGCGGCGCGCTCCGCTTCCTTCACCGCGAGGTCGACCGACAGACGGTAGACATCCGGCATGGCGGCGATTGGCTCGCGCACATTTTTGCCCTCGACGACGAAGATCGGCCAGATCAGATCGTTGACCGAGAGCTGGTTTTCCTGCACCAGCCGGCGCGACCAGTCGGCCTTGCGCATGCGCCGCAGCCTGCGGCTGCCTGTGATCTCGTCGATGCTGCGGGCGCCGGCGGGCTTTGCGGGGGTGAACTTGTTCATCGCCAAAACTCTGTTGTCGTCCCGGCTTTTACCATGCGCCCCTGCCGCTGACCAATGCGACACGATTGTGCCAGTTGCTTCCGTGAAGGACGAGGGAGGGATCGCCGGCGCTGGAGCACTTCCCTTCTCCCTTGACGGGGAGAAGGTGCCGGCAGGCGGATGAGCGGCAGCGCCGACGTTTACGGCTGTCCATTCCCCGACAGAATCTGTGCCGCGCCCTTCACAGCCACGCGAAAAGCCTCGTCGAAGCTGACGCCACGCACCTGCCATTGATAGGTCTTGCCGTGTTCGGCCAGCCGCCAGTCGGCGATCCAGCCCAATTCCTTGTCGTTCCACACGATGCTGCCGGCGAGCGCCCGGTCGGCACCCGCCTGCCGGGCGAGCTGGTCGAGCTTTGCCATATCGGCAGTGCGCAGCGCCTTGTCGTCGAGGCCGGCGAGCTGGTCAGCCTTTGGAAAGCTGACATGCACCGAGAGCGGCGCCGTGGCATTGGCAAAGGATTCGCGCATTGACTGGCCGCGATCCTCGTCGGTCGTCAGCACGAAATGTTGCGCCCCTTGCTCGGCCGTTATGAAGACGGCAATCAGCGGCCGCTCGCCGTGCCATGGCTTGCTGCCGAGCTGCGCCAGGAGCTTGTCGACGACTGTGGGCTTGTAGAGGCAGGTGAGATCGTGCGGCCGATCATGCGTGCCTTGCTCGTCATGGATCGGAACGCCTTCCAGCCGGTCGCGGTAGCGGAAGGATTGGACAAAGTCGGCCGCCTTATTGCGCAGCGCCAGCATCTCCGGCTTCTGCGTCAGCCGCTGATCGCCTGAAACCTTGACCAGCACCTTGTCCAGACAATCCTTGAAGCCGATCTCGCGATTAGCCTCGCCGGTGCCGGTGACGATCGTCTGCGCCAGGTAGAGTTCAGAGGCTGCCTCGGCGGCGGCCGGCGCAACTCCCAGAAAGAGGAGACCTGTCAATCCAGCAACGAGACGAGAAACCCCAGCCATGTCGATTAGCTCGAAATCTGTCGCGCCGCCTACGCGCGACACTTTGCCGGTTACCTAACACCGGAAGCGGCTGGCCGCCAGCGCGGCGTTGCCGCCATTGACGCATCCTTATGTCGCCTTTAGCACTTCAATCCCCCTGGAAGGGCGGAGAGGAGGATTCTCTGGCGATGGATTTTGGCGGAGGCGACGAGATTCGCTTCGAGCGTCTAGGCAAGGCGGGCGTCGTCACACTGACGCGGCCGCAGGCGCTCAATGCCGTCACCCATCGCATGGTCAAGGCGCTTGGCAAGGCGCTTGACGCCTGGGAGGGCGATGCCGGCGTCGCCGTCGTCGTCGTCAAGGCTGAGGGCAGGGCGTTTTCCGCCGGTGGCGATATTCTGCACATTTACGAGGCGGGCCGCGCCGGCAAGCCGCCGGTCGACTTCTTCGCCGACGAGTATCGTCTCAATGCCCGCATCGCCCGCTTCAGGAAACCCTATGTCGCGCTGATCGACGGCATCGTCATGGGCGGCGGGGTCGGCATTTCCTTCCACGGCTCGCACCGCGTGCTGACCGAGAACGCGCAATTCGCCATGCCGGAAGTCGGCATCGGCTTCTTCCCGGATGTTGGCGCCAGCCATTTGCTGCCCGATCTCGGCGGCAGCTTCGGCATGTATCTGGGGCTGACGGGAAACCGCATCCGCTATGGTGATGCCCTGTGGTCGGGCCTCGCCACCCACACGATCAAGGCCGAGGACCAGGCGGGGCTTCTTGACGAGCTGGCGACAAGCGGCGACGCGAACGCGGAGTTGCGCGATTTCTTCACACCCGCAAGACGCGAGACCGAGCGGCAGGATCTGGAATCGATCGCCCGCCATTTTTCGCAACCCTCGCTCGCCGCTATCGTCGCCAGCCTGGAACGAGCATCCGCCACCGACGCTTTCGCCGCCAAGACGCTGGCGACGATCAGGACGCGTTCGCCGACCAGCCTCAACGTCGCCTGGCGCGAGATCAGCGCCGGGTCGACGCTGTCGATGGACGAGTGCATGAAGATGGAGTTCCGCATCCTCAACCGCATGCTGGCCGGCCACGACTTTTATGAAGGCATCCGGGCCGCCATCATCGACAAGGGTTCGAAGCCGGAATGGCGGCCCGCCAGCCTCGATGCGGTGAGCGCGGCCGATGTCGACGCGTATTTCGCGCCGCTCGGGGCCGGGGAGCTGGAGCTGTGAGCGAGGTCACCTCCAGGCGCGTGGTGCTGCAGCCCTCGACCACCGAGATCATCTTCGCCTGGTTCCAGCGGGTCATTGCCGGCTACTGCCTGCTGTTCGGTGTCCTCTACTGGGTCCGGCTGATCGGCATCTATCCGGGCGAGCTCTGGCGCTTCGATCTGATGCCGGTGCACTGGCAGGTGGCCGCGGCCACGCTTGCCGTTTTCTTTCCTTTCGCCGCCGCGGGCCTTTGGATGCTTGCCTCCTGGGGGCCGGTGATCTGGTTCATCTGCGCGGCGACCGAGACCGTCATGTATGCCGGCTTTCCCAATCTCTTCGGCCATCGGATCCTGATCGTCGTCTCACATGCCTGCGTGGCGCTGCTCTACATCGTCTTCCGCGTGGTCATCTGGCTGCAGAAGCGCCAGCTCAGGCAATAGCTTGCCGGGCGGCGTCAGGAACCTAGATACGGGGTCGGCGACTGCCCCAAAACCCTTGGCTAAATCTTTAGGTTAATTGTTCTTGCTCGCATGACCGTTCGTTAAGCCTCTTTCGAAACCTCTTACCGGTAAGCTCTTGTTAGCCCTGGCGTTTAAGTCGAATTTTATGAGTATTCGATAGTGTCGCGATCAAGGTGAAGAACAAAAAATCACCGGGCGACAAACGAGAGGCAAAGACAATGATCAATTCGCGTCCGGCGGCGAAGACCGCCAACGTTTCCGACGATCGCCGCGAGGCGATCCGTTCGCTGTACATGGAATCGCTGCAGCTGGTGGAGCGTCTGCATCGCCGTCTGCTTGACGTGATCAAGGACGAGTTCGACCGCAACGGCCGCTCCGACATCAACGCTATCCAGGCGCTTTTGCTCTTCAACATCGGCAATTCGGAGCTGACCGCCGGCGAGCTGCGCTCGCGCGGTTACTATCTCGGCTCGAACGTCTCCTACAATCTGAAGAAGCTGGTCGACCTCGGCTTCATCAACCATCAGCGCTCGCGCATCGACCGCCGCTCGGTCCGCGTCTCGCTGACGCCGAAGGGCAACGAGGTGGCCGAGGTCGTCGCCGGCCTTTACGAGCGCCATGTCGGCTCGATCGAGGCCGTGGGCGGCATCAACACCGACGAGTTCAAGCAGATGAACCGCGCGCTCCAGCGTCTGGATCGCTTCTGGAACGACACGATCGCTTACCGGATGTAAGCGGATTCGAAATCTGAGACGATCGAAGTCGCGCCGAAGAAGCGCGGCCGGAGGAAGCAATCAGGGCCGGTGCCGACAGGTGCCGGTTCTTTTCTTTTGCGAAAGCGCGCTGCAGCAGGGCGCTTGACCGCCGAGCAGCGCGCGTGGAAGCTCTGCAGGCAAAAGAGGAGGGCCTCATGCGTCATACCCTGCTTGCGATTTGCGCTGTGATCCTTGTTTCACCGGCCGCTGCCCGGACTCTCGGTTATGGCTCCAAGGCCGGAATGGAGGTTACGGTCGTCAAGAAATCCGGCATCAACACCTCGCATGCCAGCATCCTGACCAAACATACGAGGCAGAACGCCATCGGTTACTGCCGCGACTATGTCGGTAAGGTGACCGAGGATTGCATCGCTAAGGAAATGAAAACGCCCTTGCATCTGGAGGTCACAGCGGACTGCAAGAGCGGAAAATTCACCACCTTTTACGGCGCCAACATGCTGTTTCAGGGGCGCAGCCCCGCCGGAAGCGAGACGGATTATCAGATCACCGACACCGACGAGAACGTGGTGCTCGATGGCTCGGGGGCCGCGGGCTACGACTACACGCTGGAGCAGTTCAAAGCCCTCTGCCCGAACCGGGTGAAATAGGGGCAAACCGAGGATGACGGCGGGCATCTGGTGAACCCGCCGCTATCGGCGATGCCAAAATGCCTCGGTCCCATTTTTTGATCATCTTGCCGGATGCAAATCGCGGGCCAAGGTCACGTTGCCGCCATAATCGCAGTGAAAGCGAGAATGCGGGTGATGCTGCGGGCCGAGGCCCTGCGCTTCCTGGAGCAGGTGTCGTGGTCCTACGTTTTCACGCCCTGCTGACGCAAGTCATGGTTGGCTAATTGTTAAGATTGCCGACCCTAGAGTGCGGGCAACCCGCCAGTAGAGCGAACTGAGCGAGATTAGATATAGCTAAAATGTCTGGAACATCCATGAGAACCAGCCGCCGTTTCTTCCTGACCGGAGCCTCTGCGCTCGCCGCCGCCGTCGTCGCCGGCCATGCCAGCGCGCAGGATGTGATCGGCGACATTCTGAAATCCTCGACCCGCGGTAATTGGGACGACCAGTTCGACGCCCGTGCAAGCGAGACCGGCAAGGTTGCCTCGACGCTGCCGATCTTCAGCCTGCAGACCGTAGCCTTCACCGAGCAGGCGGTGGCGCAGTACCAGGGCATTGTCGGCCAGGGCGGCTGGGAGCAGGTTCCGGCAACCAAGAAATTGCAGCTCGGCGTCGACGATCCGGATGTCGTGCCGCTGCGCAAGCGGCTGATGGTCTCGGGCGACCTGTCGCAGAGCGCCGGCATTTCGACGGCGTTCGATTCCTATGTCGACTCGGCGGTCAAGCGCTTCCAGCTCCGTCACGGCTTGCCGGCCGACGGCTCCATGGGCAAATACACTTATTCGGCGATGAACGTGCCGGCGCCGATCCGGCTTGGCCAGCTGCAGACCAATCTGCAGCGGCTGCGCGAGAAGGCGGGCACGCTCGGCGACCGCTATGTGCTGGTCGATATTCCGGCCGCGCAGGTGGAAGCCGTCGAAAACGACCGCGTCGTGCTGCGCCACACCGCGATCGTCGGCAAGATCGACCGCCAGACGCCGATCGTGAATTCCAAGATCAACGAGATCATCGTCAATCCTTACTGGAACGCGCCGGTCTCGATCGTGCGCAAGGACATCATTCCGCTGATGCGGAAGGACCCGAACTACCTCAAGGACAGCCACATCCGGCTGTTCGCGCCTGACGGAAGCGAGGTCGATCCGATGACCGTCGACTGGTCGACGGACGATGCCGCCAAGTACCGCTTCCGCCAGGATCCCGGCGCCGGCAACGCCATGGCCTCGGTCAAGATCAACTTCCCGAGCCCGGACGGCGTCTACATGCACGACACGCCGCAGCAGAGCCTGTTCGGCAAGCTGATGCGCTTCGACTCTTCCGGCTGCGTGCGCGTCCAGAATGTGCGCGACCTCGTCACCTGGATCCTGCGTGATACGCCCGGCTGGGATCGCCAGCATTTCGAGGCGGCGATCAAGACTGGCGAGAATACGCCGGTTCAGGTGGTCAACCCGGTGCCGGTCCACTTCCTGTATCTGTCGGCATGGTCGACCGGACCCGGCGTCGTGCAGTTCCGCGACGACATTTACGGCCTCGACGGCAACAGCGAGCTGCAGATTACTTCTGCGCTGTAACCGATTGATATAAATCACGAAAAGGCCGCTCTTGGAGCGGCTTTTTTGTTTGCATGTCGCCAAACAGTGCGCAGCGGTTTTGGCAGAGCGACATGCGTCGAAAAGTGAGACATACAGCGCGAACAGCTGGAATAGCATCATGGACGTCGCCGTCTTCATTCTCGTCGTGCTTGCTTTCGTGGCGCTTTCCGGCGCTCTCGTGCGGCTGGTGCGGGTGCCGCTCCCCGTGCTGCAGATTGTGATCGGCGCCGCGCTTGCCTGGCCGGCCAAGGGACTGCATGTCGAGATCGATCCGGAACTCTTCCTGCTGGTGTTCATTCCGCCGCTTCTGTTCGGCGATGCCTTCGCGGCGCCGAAACGGGAGCTGATCGAGCTGCGCCGGCCGATCCTCGATCTCGCCGTCGGGCTTGTCTTCTTCACCATCGTCGGCTTCGGGTATGCTCTGCACTGGCTGGTGCCAAGCATCCCGCTGGCGGTTGCGTTCGCTTCGGCCGCCGTGCTGTCACCGACCGATGCCGTTGCCGTGTCCTCGATCGTCGACCGCAATGTCGTTCCGGCTCGGCTGATGCACATATTGGAAGGCGAATCCCTGCTCAATGATGCCTCCGGCCTAGTCATGTTCCGCTTTGCCGTTGCGGCGGCGCTGACCGGCAGCTTTTCGTTCGCTGCCGCCTCGTTGAGCTTTCTTTACGCCGTGGCGGCCGGCATCCTCGCGGGCATTGCGGCGTTGTTCGTCGCCGCCAAGGCGCTGCAGGTGCTTGGCCGCATCGGCGGCACGCCGGCGGGGGCGCAGGTGCTGGTGATGGTTCTGCTGCCCTTCGTCGCCTATCTCATTGCCGAGCATGTCGGCGCTTCCGGCATTCTGGCCGCGGTCACCGCCGGCCTGGTTACGGGCACCTCCGGCATTTTCCGCCATCTCTCGGTCTCGGCGCGGATTCAGGCGATGTCGCTATGGTCGATGCTGACCTTCGTCTTCAACGGCGCTCTCTTCATCCTGCTCGGCCTGCAGCTTCCTGACATCATCCGCAGGGTCCCGCCGGAGCTCACCAGCCGGCACTGGCTGTTCGAGCCGGTGCTGACCGTGCTCATTTTGACGCTCTGCGTGATCGGCCTGCGCTTCCTCTGGATCTGGATCGGCGACATGGCATCGATGATCGCCGCGCGGCTCGGCAAGCGCAAGGCAGAGCCCTTTGGTTTCCGCGTCAGGCTTGCCGGATCGGTGGCCGGCGTGCGCGGCGCGATCACGCTTGCCGGCATCCTGTCGCTGTCGCTCGCGCTGCAGGATGGCTCGCCCTTTCCAGCGCGAGACGTGGTGATCTTCCTCGCCGCCGGCGTCATCATCTGCTCGCTGGTCATCGCCAGCCTTGCTTTGCCGAGGATCGCCCGCGGGCTGGTCGAGCCAGGCGAGGATCCGGGTGCGGCCGAGGAGCGGCGGGCGCGTGCGGGCGCTGCCAAGGCCGCCATCGCCAAGATCGAGAGCCTCGCCAGCGAGGGCGGCGAAGGCGAGGCGGCCGAGGCCCGGCTCGCGGTCGCCGACAGCATCGTTGCCGGCTACCGGCGCCGCATCGCGGCTTCCGACGAGGCCGAAGAGGCGCGCGCCGAGGCGCGCGAATCCGGGCGGCTGGAGCTTGAGCTCAGGCACGCCGGCATAGAGGCGGAGCGCGCCGCCGTGCGCGCCATGTTCCGCACCCGCCAGATCAACGACCACACGATGCGGGCGCTGCTTTCCGAGATCACTTTGACAGAAGCGCTGCTCAAAAGCCGGCGCGACCGGAAATAGTGTTCAGCCGATTTGCTTGGCGCAATCCGGCCAGCAAATTTCGCGCCGCAAACGTGGCGGGCTCCAAACAACTGTGTTAATGGCGCGGCGACCTCGCAGACCTCCGGCCCCAAGGGAAAGCAAGCCATGTCAAATGCCGCGGCAGCCGCCAACAAATTCGAATCCTTCTTCGAGACCACGCTTGCCGACGCCGATCCGGAAATTTTCGGCGCCATCCGCAACGAGCTTGGCCGCCAGCGCCATGAGATCGAACTGATCGCCTCGGAAAACATCGTGTCCCGCGCCGTGCTCGAGGCGCAGGGGTCGATCATGACCAACAAATATGCCGAGGGTTATCCGGGCAAGCGCTATTACGGCGGCTGCCAGTTCGTCGACGTGGCCGAGGAACTGGCCATCGAGCGCGCCAAGAAGCTTTTCGGCTGCAACTTCGCCAATGTCCAGCCGAACTCGGGCAGCCAGATGAACCAGGCCGTCTTCCTGGCGCTTCTGCAGCCCGGCGACACGTTCATGGGCCTCGATTTGAACTCCGGCGGCCATCTCACGCATGGCTCGCCGGTCAACATGAGCGGCAAATGGTTCAAGGTCGTTTCCTACGGGGTGCGCAAGGACGACCACCTGCTCGACATGGACGCGATCGAGAAGACCGCGCATGAGACGAAGCCGAAGCTGATCCTGGCCGGCGGCACGGCCTATTCGCGCATCTGGGACTGGAAGCGTTTCCGCGAGATTGCCGATTCGATCGGCGCCTATCTGATGGTCGACATGGCGCATATCGCCGGGCTAGTCGCCGGCGGTATGCACCCGTCGCCGCTGCCTTATGCGCATGTCGTGACCACGACGACGCACAAGTCGCTGCGCGGGCCCCGCGGCGGCATGATCCTGTGCAACGACGAGGAGATCGCCAAGAAGATGAACTCGGCGGTTTTCCCAGGCCTCCAGGGCGGCCCGCTGATGCATGTCGTCGCGGCCAAGGCGGTGGCGCTCGGCGAGGCGCTGAAGCCGAGCTTCAAAGCCTATGCCGAGAGCATCGTCGCCAATGCCAAGGCGCTGGCTTCGAGCCTGCAGGAAACCGGCCTCGACATCGTGTCGGGCGGCACCGACAACCATCTGATGCTGGTCGACCTGCGCCCGAAAAACGCCACCGGCAAGCGCGCCGAGGCGGCTCTCGGCCGCGCCAACATCACCTGCAACAAGAACGGCATCCCCTTCGACCCCGAAAAGCCGTTCGTCACCTCCGGCGTTCGCCTCGGCACACCGGCCGGCACCACGCGCGGCTTCGGCCAGGCCGAGTTCCGCGAGATCGGCAAGCTGATCGCCGAGGTGCTGGACGGGCTGAAGGCGGCGAATTCCGACGAGGGCAATGCGGCAGTCGAGGCTGCGGTCAAGGCCAAAGTCACGGCGTTGACGGATCGTTTCCCGCTCTATCCTTATCTCGGTTGACCGGAAGCCGCGCGTCATCTTTTATCCGCCGGCAGTGCGCCGTCCTGATTGGGCGGCGTCGCGAACTGGAGACTTGATGATGCGCATTTTCCATCTTGCCGCCTTGGCCCTGGTCGGCTCGCTGGCCGGTTTCGCCGTGTCCGGCGCGGCCGGGCAGGAGCAGGCGCAGCCAGAACCGGCCACAAACACCTTCGGCAGATGGACCACGATCATCGACACGCTCGACACCGGGCAGGATGCGCACAAGACCTGCGCGGCCTCCGCAGCTTTCGTCGACGGCATCGGCAATGCTGGCACGCTAACGCTGTCGATCTCGACCGGCGACGCGCTGCCGCCGGATGCCTATCCCGCCATCATGATCGCCGTCGACAACAAGGACCTGCCGACCGGCAAGGACATCGCGGCGACCTTCGGCGACCCCGGCATCAAGGTTTCCGCGAAAGTCTATTCGAATGCCGTCGGCGGTCGTCCCAGCTGGACGGTCGACAACCAGGCGAAGACAAGTCTCGCTCTGCTGCGCGCCATGCGCAAAGTCACCTCGCTCGATGTTGTTTTTGGCAAGCAGACCGTCGCCAGCATTCCGATGGACGGCTTCACGAAGGCCTACCGCAACCTCGGCACGTCCTGCGGATTCCCGACCAAGGACGTCGCGCCCTGAACCGACCGGGCACGACAGGGGCAGGGCGCTGGCAATCTTTCTCGCGCCTCGCTATCTCTGAGAAATGAAAGGCTCCAAGCCTTCCGTTCACCAGAGCGAGATGACGCTTCCTTGAATCGCCATCTCGCTCTAAGATTTTGTTTTTGAAGCATGATCTTCTCCGAAGAGTCTGCAACTTTTCGGGATCATGCTCTGAATCGCAAACCCAAGGCTCTCCATGCGCTGCCCCTATTGCCAGTCCGAAGATACGCAGGTGAAGGATTCGCGTCCCGCCGAGGATGGCGCGGCGATCCGCAGGCGCCGCGTCTGTCCGGACTGCGGCGGCCGCTTCACCACCTTCGAGCGCGTGCAACTGCGCGATCTCGTCGTCATCAAGAAATCCGGCCGCAAGGTGCCGTTCGACCGCGACAAGCTGCTGCGCTCGGTCGAGATCGCGGTGCGCAAGCGCAATGTCGACCCCGAGCGGATCGATCGCGCCGTGACCGGCATCGTGCGCCAGCTCGAAAGCTCCGGCGAGACGGAAGTGGCCTCCGGCGAGGTCGGTCGGCTCGTCATGGAGGCGCTGAAATCGCTCGACGACGTCGCCTATGTCCGCTTCGCTTCGGTCTATCGCAATTTCCGTGAAGCCAAGGATTTCCACGAGTTGCTGGGCGAACTGAAGGGCGACGAAGAAAAGACCGAAGAGGACGCCGGCTGATCATGGCGAAAGCTCAATTGGGCGGGGCCGAGCAAGCAGCCCTTGATCGCCGTTTCATGGCGGCGGCCATCCGGCTGTCGCGCCGCAATGCCGGCCGCACCGCGACCAATCCTTCCGTCGGCACCATCATCGTGCGCGACGACGGCGCCGGCCCGATGATCGTCGGCACCGGCGTCACTGCTGTCGGCGGCCGGCCGCACGCCGAGACCGAGGCGCTGGCCGAGGCCGGCGAACTGGCCCGCGGCGCCACCGCCTATGTGACGCTTGAGCCCTGCGCCCATCACGGCCGCACGCCGCCTTGCGCCGCCGCGCTGGTCAATGCCGGCATTGCGCGCGTCGTCGGCGCGGCAAGCGATCCCGATCCGCGCGTTTCCGGCAAGGGTTACGCCATGCTGCGCGCCGCCGGCATCGAGGTCGTGGAGAAGGTGCTCGCCACAGAGGCCGCCGAGCAGATGGCCGGCTATCTGATTCGATCTTTGAAGAAACGTCCCGAAGTGACGCTGAAGCTTGCGCTTTCGAGCGACGGCAAGATCGGCCGCAAAGGCGCCGGCCAGGTCGCCATCACGGGTGAGATCGCCAGGCGCGAAGTCTATCTTATGCGCGCGGAGGCCGACGCTATCCTCGTCGGCATCGGCACTGCGCTGGAGGACGACCCGGCGCTGACCGTGCGCCTGCCGGGGTTGGAGAACCGCTCCCCGGCTCGCATCATCCTCGATCGCCAGATCCGGCTGCCGGAGTCGTCGAAGCTCGTTTCCGGGGTGGATCGTGTCCCGCTCTATGTCGCGGCATGCGCCGAGGCCGACCCGCGGCGGCGGGCTGCGCTCGAACGCGCGGGCGTGCACTTCATCGGCACTGAAACTTACGAGAGCGAAGTAGCCCTGCCGGAACTGCTCGAGGATATTGCAGCCCTCGGCATGGCGAGCGTGCTGGTCGAGGGCGGCGCCAAGGTGGCCGAGGCCTTCCTGGCGGAAGACCTCGTTGACCGCATCGTCCTGTTCCAGGGACCGGAGGCGATCGGCGAGGATGGTATCGCCTCGCCGATCGACGCTGCGCATATCCCGCCGGGTTTCCGCAAATTGCGTGAGATGCGCTTCGGCGAGGACAGCTATGCCGAGTGGGTAAGACCATGATCCCAAAAAGTGGGAAATGGTTTTCGGATAAGAGCATGGTCAAACTGGAAGACACGATCTGATGTTTACGGGAATCGTTACGGATGTCGGCACTGTCGCTTCGGTGAAGCCGCTCAGCGAAGGCGTCGGCCTGCGCATCGACACGGCCTATGACCCGGAAACGATCGCGATCGGCGCTTCGATTTCCTGCGGCGGCGTCTGCCTGACCGTGACGGCGCTGCCCGAGAACGGCTCGAACGCGCGCTGGTTTGAGGTCGAAGCCTGGGAAGAGGCGCTCAGGCTGACGACTGCATCCGGTTGGAAATCGGGCACCAGGATCAATCTCGAACGGGCGCTGAAGATCGGCGACGAGCTCGGTGGCCATATCGTCTCCGGCCATGTCGACGGCACGGCGGAAATCGTGGAGCGCAAGGAAGAGGGCGATGCCGTGCGCTTCACGCTGGAGGCGCCGCGTCACCTGGCGAAGTTCATCGCGCCGAAAGGCTCCGTCGCGCTCGACGGCACCTCGCTTACCGTCAACAAGGTCGAAGCTACGCGCTTCGATGTGCTTCTGATCCAGCACTCGCTGAGCGTCACTACCTGGGGCGAGCGCCAGGCTGGCGATCGCGTCAACATCGAGATCGATACCATGGCCCGGTATGCCGCGCGCCTCGCCGAGGCGGCGAAACAGGGGCTTTGAGCGAAACCGACCGGTTCCGGGGAGGCGGCGCGGATCGCTGAGGCGCCACGTCGCGCCGGCGCCTCAGCTTCCCTTCTGCTCACGCGATCTGCGGCGCCCCGGCTGGCAACGTCTAAGTGATCAAGAACGTCATCCACGGCTGGGACGACGAACCTGCCGGGCTGATCTTGCGACATTGCCGCGGGGCCATGCCAAGGCAGGGCAGGATGCTCGTGATCGACACGCTCGTGCCTCCGGGCGACGAGCCTGCCCAGATCAAACCTATCGATGTCCATGCTCGCGGTTACAGGCTGCCTCGAGCGGACGCAGGCACAATATGCCCGCCTGTTCGAAGGCGCCGGACTGAAGCTTGAGCGGGTGATGGGCCCTCGAGCATCGATCTCGATCCTCGAGGCTTCGCCTGCTAGCTGAAGAAAGCCCGGAAGATCGCGATGCTTGGGATCCGGACCTGTCGGAAGATGCTGGACCTGTGTCGGGCGGCAATCTTGTGCTTGCGATCAATCCGGCTTCGGCCTAAGTCACCGGCAACCCCCCGGAGACGTTTATGGCAGGCATATCCCAACACGGCAAAGCGTTCATTCATCCGCAGGCGAAGGCGCATCTGCTTATCGTCGAGGCGCGTTTCCACGACGACCTCGCCGACGCGCTGCTCGAAGGCGCGACCAGCGCGCTGGACGAGGCCGGCGCCACTTATGACGTCGTGACTGTTCCTGGCTCGCTCGAAATTCCGGCCGTCATCACCTTCGCGCTGGACGGTGCCGGCGAGGGCGGCGTACACTATGACGGCTTCGTCGCGCTCGGCACCATCATCCGTGGCGACACCTATCATTTCGACATCGTCGCCAATGAATCGAGCCGTGCGCTGATGGATCTTTCCGTGCAGGAAGCGGTCGCGATCGGCAACGGCATCTTGACCACCGAAAACGATGCGCAGGCCTGGACGCGGGCCAAGCGCACCGAAGGCGACAAGGGCGGCTTTGCCGCCCGCGCGGCGCTGACCATGATCGCGCTCAAAGAGAAATTCGGAGCCCAATCGTGAGCGATCCTGCCCAGACCGGTGCGGCGCGCCACGCCAACAAGCGCGGTGCCGCCCGTCTTGCCGCCGTCCAGGCGCTCTACCAGATGGACGTGGCCGGCAGCGGTGTTTTCGAGATCACCGCCGAATACGAGGCCTTCCGCCTCGGCAAGGAAGTCGACGGCGCACTTTATCGCGAGGCCGACCCGCAGTGGTTCCGCGCCATCCTGACCGGCGTCGTCGAGAACCAGAAGACCATCGATCCGATCATCCGCCAGGCGCTGACTGACGACTGGCCGCTGTCGCGGCTGGACTCGACGCTGCGCGCCATCCTGCGCGCCGGCGTCTATGAGCTGATGAAGCGCGAGGACGTGCCCGTGGCCGTGATCGTGTCGGAATATGTCGACATCGCCAAGGCCTTCTACGAGGAAGACGAGCCGAAGCTGGTCAACGCCCTGCTCGACCGTGTCTCGCGCCGGGTACGGGGCGAGGGTCGCGGCAAGGACGCATCGTGACCGCCACGGCAGTCGTCGCTGACGCCGGCAGGGAAGCGCGCCGCACGGCAGTGCTCCTCGCGGCCGCGCAGGCGATCGTCGGTTCCGCCGCGCCGATCGCCATTTCCATCGGCGCGCTTGCCGGCCAATATCTGCTCGGCCCCGACAAGTCTCTGGCGACGGCGCCGGTCACCGGCTTCAACCTCGGAGTTGCGCTCGGCGCCCTGCCGGCGGCCGCCATCATCCGCCGGCTCGGCCATCGCGGCGGCTTCATGACCGGCACCATCGTCACCGCCCTCGGCGGGCTGATCGCGACGCTCGCGCTCTTTCAGGCGAGCTTCTGGCTGTTCGCCTTTGGCCTGGGCGTGATCGGTGTCGGCGGCGCCTTCGTGCAGCAGTTCCGCTTCGCCGCCGCCGACAACGCGCCGCCGCAATTCAAGGCGCGCGCCATCTCCTTCGTGCTGGCTGGCGGCATCGTCACCGCCATCCTCGGGCCTCAGATCGTCATCTACACCGGCGACCTTCTGGCGCCGGTGATGTTTGCCGGATCCTTCGCCTCCATCCTGGTGCTGGCCGCCATAGGCGCGATTATCCTTTCCTTCCTGCATACGTCCAGGCGGACGAGCAGCGCCGCCGAAGCCGCCGCAAGCGACGCACGTCCGCTGGTCGAGATCGCCACCCAACCGCGTTTCGTCGCGGCGCTGTTCTGTGCCGTAGGCAGCTATGCGCTGATGAGCTTCGTCATGACCGGCGCGCCGCTCGCCATGGTCGGCTGCGGTCTTTCGACCGACGATGCCACGCTTGGCATCTCCTGGCACGTTATGGCGATGTTCGGGCCGAGCTTCTTCACCGGTTCGCTGATCCACCGCTTCGGCGCCGAGCGCATCGTCGCTGTTGGGTTGGTGCTGCTCATCGCCTGCGCAGTGGTGGCGCTCTCAGGCCTTGCGCTATGGCAGTTCTGGACCGCGCTGATCCTGCTCGGCCTCGGCTGGAATTTCGGTTTCATCGGCGCGACCGCCATGGTCGCCGCGAGCTACCATCCATCCGAAAAAGGCAAGGTGCAGGGCTTCCATGACTTCGTCCTGTTCGGCTCCGTCGCCTTCGCCTCGCTGATGTCGGGCGCGGTCTACAATGCCTGGGGCTGGACCATGCTGAACTGGATCGTGTTCCCGGTCGTTGTGCTCTGCTTCCTGGCGCTCGGCACCCTGAAGCTGCCGGGCTTGCGCCGCGCCAACTGACATTGCGCCGTTTGCCGGCGCGCAATCGATCTAAATGCACGGCGGCCCCTGCCGGTGAGTCGCGGCGTTCGTCTTTCCGGCGAAAGCCGGGCAAAAACCGAACAATATCTTGACGTTCCCAGCCCTGTTTCGCATACACCTTAGCCAAGGGGTGGATTCCGCGTGCGGCGTTCATCTCCGTCCCAACGGCCCAGGGAGGGGTTCTTCTGGGCCATCAATCGAGGAAAATTCGGCAATGACCATCATTACCGCCGTCATCGCCTGCGGCTTGCTGTCAGTCCTGTACGCCATCTGGGCGACACGATCGGTCCTGGCGTCCGATCAGGGCAACCAGCGCATGCAGGAAATCTCCGCCGCCATTCGCGAAGGTGCTCAAGCCTATCTGGCGCGCCAGTACACCACCATCGCCGTCGTCGGCATCGTCGTGCTTCTTCTCGCCTGGTGGCTGCTCTCCATCACGTCCGCGATCGGCTTCCTGATCGGCGCGGTGCTTTCGGGCGCTGCCGGCTTCATCGGCATGCATGTCTCGGTGCGCGCCAATGTCCGCACCGCGCAGGCTGCTTCCAACAGCCTCGCCGCCGGCCTCGACATCGCCTTCAAGTCGGGCGCCATCACCGGCCTGCTGGTGGCGGGCCTGGCGCTGCTCGGCGTCTCCATCTACTACCTCATCCTGACCGGCCCGATGGGCCTGCAGCCAAACGACCGCATCGTCATCGACGCGCTGGTCTCGCTCGGCTTCGGCGCCTCGCTGATCTCGATCTTCGCCCGTCTCGGCGGCGGCATCTTCACCAAGGGCGCCGACGTCGGCGGCGACCTCGTCGGCAAGGTGGAAGCCGGCATTCCGGAGGACGATCCGCGCAACCCGGCCACCATCGCCGACAATGTCGGCGACAATGTCGGCGACTGCGCCGGCATGGCCGCCGACCTGTTCGAGACCTATGCGGTGACGGTCGTCGCCACCATGGTTCTGGCCGCCATCTTCTTCGGCGGTACGGCGGTGCTGGGCGCCGCCATGCTCTATCCGCTCGCCATTTGCGGCGCCTGCATCTTGACGTCGATCGTCGGCACCTTCTTCGTCAAGCTCGGTTCCAACGGCTCGATCATGGGCGCGCTCTACAAGGGGCTGATCGTCACCGGGCTGCTGTCGATCGTCGGCCTGGCCGTCGCCACTTCGGCGACGCTCGGTTGGGGAGAGGTCGGCACCGTCGCCGGCATCGTCATCACCGGCAAGAACCTGTTCATCTGCGGCCTGATCGGTCTTCTGGTGACCGGCCTCATCGTGGTGATCACCGAATACTACACTGGCACCAACAAACGCCCGGTGAATTCGATCGCCCAGGCCTCGGTGACTGGCCACGGCACCAACGTCATCCAGGGCCTCGCGGTCTCCTTGGAATCGACGGCGCTGCCGGCCATCGTCATCGTCGGCGGCATCATCGCCACCTACCAGCTTGGCGGCCTCTTCGGAACGGCGATCGCCGTCACCACCATGCTCGGGCTCGCCGGCATGATCGTGGCGCTCGACGCCTTCGGCCCGGTCACCGACAATGCCGGCGGCATCGCCGAAATGTCGGGCCTGCCCAAGGAAGTGCGCCACTCCACCGACGCGCTCGACGCGGTCGGCAACACCACCAAGGCCGTGACCAAGGGCTATGCCATCGGCTCCGCCGGCCTCGGCGCGCTGGTGTTGTTCGCGGCCTATTCGAACGACCTCAGGTTCTTTGCCGCCAATGGCGACAAGTACCCGTACTTCCAGGGCATGGGCGAGATCTCCTTCGACCTTTCCAACCCGTATGTCGTTGCCGGCCTGATCTTTGGCGGCCTCATTCCGTATCTGTTCGGCGGCATCGCCATGACCGCCGTCGGCCGCGCGGCGGGCTCGATCGTCGAGGAAGTGCGCAAGCAGTTCCGCGAGGACAAGGGCATCATGGCCGGGACCTCGAAACCGAACTACGCGCGCGCCGTCGACCTGCTGACCCGGGCAGCGATCCGGGAAATGATCATCCCGTCGCTGCTGCCGGTGCTGGCGCCGCTCGTCGTCTATTTCGGCGTGCTCCTGATCTCGGGCTCGAAGGCCTCGGCCTTCGCGGCCCTTGGCGCCTCGCTGCTCGGCGTCATCGTCAACGGCCTCTTCGTCGCCGTCTCGATGACCTCCGGCGGCGGCGCCTGGGACAACGCCAAGAAGTCGTTCGAGGACGGCTTTACCGACAAGAATGGCGTCAAGCACCTGAAGGGCTCCGAGGCGCATAAGGCCTCGGTCACCGGCGACACCGTCGGCGATCCCTACAAGGACACCGCCGGCCCGGCGGTCAATCCGGCGATCAAGATCACCAATATCGTGGCGCTGCTGCTCCTGGCCGTGCTCGCGCACGGCTGAGCCACATTCTTTCTGCACCAAGTGACCCGCGGGAGCGATCCCGCGGGTTTTGTTTACGGCCAAGCCGTTTCGGCGAAACAAAAAACCCGCCGAAGCGGATTCGGCGGGTCTTGGTCCGTGGACGTCGCTGACAGCGAACTCAGGGCGTGCCGCCGCCCGGGATCCCGGGCGCCAGCTTGCTGGCGCCGTTGATGATCTGGCTGAGGAAGTTCTGGTCCTTGCCGCCCGTCGGCGTCGTCCTCGAGATGAAGTCGAAGACCTTGCCGTCCTTCAGGCCGTAATTGGCGATCTGGGTGACGCGGCCGTCGGCGCCGAAATAGACCGCCAGCACGTGCTGGTCGACGATGCGCGGGTTGTCGAAGGCGACGTAGCGCTTGCGCGTCTGCGAGATATAATAGAACGCCTCGTTGTCGAAGGTCGCCGTCGTCGACGGCGTGCCCAGCGCAAGAAGAACCTGCTCGCGACTCGATCCGACCGGCACCGAGTCGATCGCCGCCTGGTCGATGACGTAGCCTTTCGTCAGCGTCTCGCTCGGACGCAGATCACCGAACATCTTGGACGAATTGCAGGCGGAAAGCGCGGATACCGCCACCAGCAGAGTGGCCACGCCCGCCCGCACAGGCATGAAAAACGACTTGAATTTCAGCGCACCCAACAACAATTCTCCATCACATCCCCGCAGCTTGCGCTGGGCCGCAAAACCGGTAAACCAGCTTGCATGCCGATGCAACAAGGCCAAATCAAACAAAAGGTCCCCGGGAGACCACCCTCAATGTTCCAGCGCCTTTTTGGTCGCGAACGTCACGCCAACCGCGCCATCACCGAGGCGCTCTACGCACAAATCGTGGCGGCGGCGCGGCAAACGGTGTTTTATTCCGACTGGAATGTGCCGGATACGCCGCTCGGCCGCTTCGAGATGCTGTCGCTCCATATGTACCTGATCCAGCACCGGCTGCGCGGCGAGGGCGGAGCCGCGGCCGAGATCGCTCAGGTGCTGATCGACGAGTTCTTCCTCGATGTCGACCATTCGCTGAGGGAACTCGGCATCAGCGATGTCGGCGTGCCGAAGCGCATGAAGAAGCTGGCAAAGATGTTCTATGGCCGCACTGCGGCCTACGACGAAGCCTTGCGGGACACCGACGGCGCGGCGCTTGCCGCGGCGCTCGCCCGCAATGTCAGGCCCGATGCCGGCGAATGGCCTGAGGCGTCGCTGCTGGCGAATTATGTTGGCGCGGCGACCGGGCAGCTTGCCGCTCAGCCGACCGAATCGATCATGGCCGGCGTCGTCGCGTTCCCGGCCGCCGGAGCCGCCTGAAGGAGGCGAGAATGAAGCACGCCGAACCGCAGAGCCCCGTATCCTTTGTCGCCAATGTCGCCCGCCTGCCGCAAAAGGGTTTGCCGGTTGCAATCGAGGCCGACGAAAGGCAGCGCACTGCGCTTGCCGCCGAACATGACCTGCTTTCCGTCGAGAGCTATCGCGCCGAGCTCTTGGTGGCGTCCTGGAAACGCAACGGCGTCAAGGTCAGCGGCCGCGTCGAAGCCGACATCACCCAGGCCTGCATCGTCACACTCGATCCGGTCGCGGCTCACATCGACGAGCCCGTCGAGGCGCTGTTCTTGCCGGAGCAGTCGAAACTCGGACGCGAAGGCTTCGACGGCGGCGGCGAGATCGTCCTCGACGCCGATGGGCCCGACAGCCCGGAAACTTTTTCCGGCGACACCATCGATGTCGGGGCGCTCGCCGAGCAGTTTTTCGGCCTGGCGATCGACCCTTATCCGCGCAAGCCCGGCGCCTCGCTCGAGGGCGCGGGTGACGATCAGCCCGAGGAAAGCGAATTCCAGAAAAAGCTGCGCTCGCTGCTCGGAAAATCCTGAAGGCGGCCTGGATTTTGGAAAAGTTGGTTGTGCGGCAGCCCAAAACCGCTATTTTCGCCGAACCTTCGCGAGCCCCCTTACCTCGGCAGGCGCCCGCCGCTAGCCAGGCAAACCGTGAGAAAAACACCGCGTGATCAGGATTTCCATCGATGCCATGGGCGGGGATCACGGACCAGGCGTCGTCATCCCCGCGCTGATGACGGTCGCCGTCCGCCGCCCTGACATCCGTTTCGTCATCTATGGCCGCGAGGACGCTGTGCGTCCCGAACTGGCCAAGTTTCCCAAGCTCGCCGAGGTGAGCGAGTTCGTCCATTGCGAGATCGCTGTCAGGATGGACGACAAGCCGAGCCAGGCGCTGCGCCACGGCCGCTGGAAATCGTCGATGTGGAAAGCGGTCGAGGCGGTGAAGAACGGCGCCGCGCAGGCCTGCATCTCGGCCGGCAACACCGGCGCGTTGATGGCGATGTCGAAATTCTGCCTGCGCACCATGGCCACCATCGACCGCCCGGCGATCGCGGCGCTTTGGCCGACGACGCGCGGCGAGAGCGTGGTGCTCGATGTCGGCGCCACCATCGGTGCGGATGCGCATCAGCTCGTCGATTTCGCCATCTTGGGGACCGGAATGGCGCGCTCGGTGTTCGGTATCGAGCGGCCGAGCGTCGGCCTGCTCAATGTCGGCGTCGAGGAGATCAAGGGCCAGGAGGAGGTCAAGGAGGCCGGGCGCATGCTGCGCGAGGCCAACATGGCCTCGATGAACTATCGCGGCTTCGTCGAGGGCGACGACATCGGCAAGGGCACAGTCGACGTGGTCGTCACCGAGGGCTTTGCCGGCAACATCGCACTTAAGACCGCCGAGGGCACGGCAAGGCAGATCGCGGGCTATTTGCGGGCCGCCATGAGCCGCACGCTGATGGCCAGGATCGGCTACGTGTTTGCCAAAGGTGCCTTCGACCGGCTGCGCGAAAAGATGGATGTCGGCCGCTCCAATGGCGGCGTCTTTCTGGGCCTGAACGGCATTGTGGTGAAGAGCCATGGCGGTGCCGATTCGGATGGCTTTGCCGCGGCGATCGAGCTCGGCTACGACATGGTGCGCAACAATCTGCTTGACCGGATCGAGGCCGATCTCGATCTGTTCCATGCGCGCAATCCGACTGCCCAGGCAAACAGGAAATCCGGCGTCGCCGTCGAGGCCGAGGAATAGGAACGAACCTTGATCAGATCAGTTGTGCGCGGCAACGGTGCCGCGCTGCCCCGCCGCATCATGAAGAATGCCGATTTCGAAGGCATGGTCGAGACCTCCGACGAGTGGATCGTCCAGCGCACCGGCATTCGCCAGCGCCACGTCGCGGCCGATGACGAGACGACGGCCTCGCTGGGCGAGGCGGCGGCGCGCGCCGCGCTCGACAGCGCCGGCCTGACGCCAGCGGATATCGACCTGATCGTGCTGGCGACCTCGACGCCCAATAACACGTTCCCGGCGACGGCTGTCGAAATCCAGAACCGCCTCGGCATGCAACACGGCTTCGCCTTCGACATGCAGGCCGTGTGTTCCGGCTTCGTCTATGCGGTCGCCACCGCCGATCTCTATATCCGCGGCGGGCTGGCAAAACGCGTCCTGGTGATCGGCTCCGAAACCTTCTCGCGCATCCTCGACTGGAGCGACCGCTCGACCTGCGTGCTGTTTGGCGATGGCGCCGGCGCCGTGGTGCTCGAAGCGGCGAAAGGGGCTGGCAACATCGCCGATCGCGGCGTGCTGGCCGCCAGCCTGCGTTCGGATGGCGTCCACAAGGAAAAACTCTTCGTCGACGGCGGCCCGTCCACCACGGGAACGGTCGGCCATCTCAGGATGGAAGGCCGCGAGGTCTTCAAGCACGCGGTCGGCATGATCACCGACGTTATCGAGGCCACTTTCGCCGAGGCCGGCATCACGGCGGAAGACCTCGACTGGTTCGTGCCGCATCAGGCCAATAAACGGATCATTGACGCTTCCGCCAAGAAGCTCGGGATAGCCGAAGAGAAAGTCGTGGTCACCGTCGATTTGCACGGTAATACCTCGGCTGCCTCCGTGCCGCTCGCTTTGTCGGTGGCCGTCGCCGACGGCCGCATCAAGAAGGGCGACCTTGTTCTGCTCGAGGCGATGGGCGGGGGTTTTACCTGGGGCGCGGTGTTGCTGCGCTGGTAAGTGCCGAGCGCGTGGGTTCGGTCCTTGACCTTGCCGGATCAATTACTTACGCTCTGCCGCTGCCTGTATCGATTTATGTTTTTGAGCTGATGGGACGGTCGCATGGGGGGAAAGACACTGACGCGTGCCGACCTAGCCGAAGCCGTTTACCGCAAGGTTGGTTTGTCGCGAACTGAATCGGCCGAGCTGGTCGAGGCCGTCCTGGATGAGATTTGCGAAGCCATCGTTCGCGGCGAGACGGTGAAGCTGTCTTCCTTCGCGACTTTCCATGTCCGCTCCAAGAATGAGCGCATCGGCCGCAATCCCAAAACCGGCGAAGAAGTGCCGATCCTGCCGCGCCGCGTGATGACCTTCAAATCCTCGAACGTGCTGAAGAACCGCATCTTGCGTTCGCACCAGAACAGCAAGGCCAAGGGCGTCAAGTAACCCTCGAATGCCGGTTGAAAACCGCGGCCCCTTTGACGCCGGGCTTGAATATCGCTTCATAAACCGCTGAAATAAGGTGCGATTCGGATCAACTCCGGATTGCGGTCCAGCGTGAGGATTCGCCCATGGACAAGAGCCCCGATGCTTTCCGTACCATCAGCGAGGTTGCGGAAGATCTCGACCTGCCGCAGCACGTGCTGCGTTTCTGGGAAACCCGTTTCAACCAGATCAAGCCGATGAAGCGTGGTGGCGGCCGCCGTTACTACCGGCCGCAGGATGTCGAACTGATCAAGGGCATCCGGCACATGCTTTATGATCAGGGCTATACGATCAAAGGCGTGCAGAAGCTGTTGCGCGAGAACGGCAACCATTTCCTGGTCGCGATCGGCAATGGCGACATGGCAGCCGTCGAGGCGATCGCGCAGCGCCGCCAGGCCGAGCAGGTGCCGCTGACCGCGGCTGCCCAGCCGCGCGGCGACGAGGATGCGCTGGTCGGTCAGCCCAAGGTGAAGCCCAGCCGCCGTTTCTTCGGCCTTGGCAAGGGAGACGACGAAGGTCCCGTGCAGCCGGACTCCTCGAAATTGTCGCGCGACAACCGGGCCTTGCTGCAGGAGGCGCTCTTCGACCTCCTGGAGTGCAAGCGCCTGCTCGACCAGGTGCGTTGAGCTTCGGGTGCCGCTCCGGCGGCTTGGCCGGCCGACGTCTCTGACAGCCGGAACTGCTGTGGCATCCATGCGTTAGCCCTTCTCTGCAAGAGAAGGACATCAGGCATGGCGTGGTTTTCGACCCTTTCCGATCTTGATCTGGACAGGCAGGTCGCGGCGCTCTCCCGTCAACTTGACGATGTCAGGAAAGCCTTGGCCAAACGCGGCGACACCTATTACGAGGACGGCCGCGAGGCGGCGTCCGATTATTATTCGCAGCTCGCCGACCGCTTTCACGAGGCGCTGCCGGCAATCAGGCGCCGGGGCAGGGTGCTCGAGCACACCGCGCGCGAGCATCCGGCCACCGTGGCCGCCGTCGGACTGGTCGTGGTCGGCCTGCTTGCCGGCCTTCTGATCAGCCGGCGCTGACTCCGGGCTGCGAAACAGAAATGGCGACCGTTCGCGCCGGCCGCCATTCCGTCAGCACGAGAGCCCAACCGGATGAAATCGGGATGGAGTGGGCTCCGGCTTCGATCAGTTCGCGAGCTTGATCCGGCTCTTAGGATCGACCTTCATGACCTGGCTGCATTTGCCGTAGACGGTGCCGTTCTTATCGGTGGCGTCGGTGTAGGTGCCCTTACAGTCGAGCTGCAGCACCAGACAAGAGCCGGAGCCTTTGCAGACCGCGCCGCCGTCGCCGGTCGGATGCGTGCCGGCAAAGGCCGGCGCGGAAACCGAGCCGAAAGCCGAGACGACGAAGGCGGCGGCGAGCGAGATACGCTTGAAGTTGGTCATTTGAGCATTTCCTTCCATTGGTTGCTGGGAGCGCTTTCTGGCGTCCCGGTCGGGTTGAGGAACGCCTTCGTGGCGTCCATGACCGCTTGGTGCGGCCTCCAATGGAAAGGTTCATGGCCCGCGCGATTTTTGTCGCCTGGCGAGCATTGCTGTGAAGGTGTCAGGGTTCAGGGATTACCGTAGGTGCCGGATCTGCCAGCAGCGCTAAGCGCTCGTTGGGCAGTGGCGACTTGATGCGGCAAGAGGTCGGGACCGCTTGACAAGCGATCGAACCCGGCTGCGCTCATCAGGGGACAGCGGGTGCTCAAAGGAGAGGCTTGTCCCACGAAGCGAAAAATTCCGATGGGAAGACTTGCGCGACCATACAATGAAGGCCTGTCTTCCCATCGGCATGTGGGAAGGATCAGGCCTTCTTCTCAACCACCTTCTTATGGTGGTGATGATGGTGGTGGTGGTGATGGTGGTGCCGGCGATGATGCTTGTGGTGGTGGTGCTTTACCACCGGGGCCGCATCGGCGCTGGTCGTGCCGAGGATCGGCATGGTGAATGCCAGGGCCAGAGCCAGCCCGAGCGCGGAGAGGAGGGACTTCTTCATGATTTCGTTTCCTTTTACGCGGGCGTTCCGGAGTTCACCGGACCAAATCGGTGACCCAAGCCCCGCGATCGGCACTATCCTCCTGGATTTTTTCGACACTTTTTCCGGACTGTAGATTTTTGTTTCTGGATTGTTTCTGGCGAACCACCATCGCGCCGCGCGCCCTTGCGGGCGCGCATGGACGGCTCGACATCATGCTTTTCGAGCCTGATGCGTCAGCTGCGCGCCTCACATCGGCGGCGCCACGCCATGATTGCCGACCACCACCCGGCGCGAAACGAGCTTGCCGCCGCTGCCGCGCTCGGCGCTGACGAACACGGTCATGCCTGGCTCGAGATCCGCAGGCGCAGCGGGCGCGAATTTCACGATCGGCGTCGATTGCGGGATGGCGATCTCTTTCTTCTGGCCATTGCTGTAGGTCAGCGTCACGGTCCTGCCGTTGACCTCGGTCACGTCGGCGACAGTGCCGTTGGTCATTCGGCTGTTGGGCTGCAAATCCCAATCGCGGTCGCCTTCTCCGGTTCCCTTTAACGCCGCCGGGAAGATCACGACTTCCAGCGCGCCGCTGCCGCCGTCGGCCTTGGACACCGATGCGATGCCGAGGAAATCGCCCTGTTTGATATCGGCGGCCGACGCCTTGGCGACACCGGAGATCATCCAGTCGGGGGAAAGGGTGATCGTATCGGTCTTGCCGTCGCGGGCTTTCACCTTCAGCGTCGTACCGGCGAGGTCGACCACCGTGCCGCGCAAGCGCACGGTGTCCGCCTGAGCGGCGCCCGCAAAGCCTGAGATCATGCCGAGTACGATAGCGACTAGCTTCAGTTTCATGGAATCCGATCCTCTTCAAAGGGGCTGCGTCGCCCGCCTTCCGGCAAGCGACGAGAGCTAACGAATCGGAGTGGGCAAAATGCCGGCGGGTGCGGCCTTCGGCGCTTCAAAAGATCTTGATTGGGCTTCGCGCCACCTTACATGTCGGTGGCCTGCGGCCTCGGCTCCCAGCCGATGACCACGGTCACGATGGCGTGACGGCCAAAACGGCCTCTTGGCAAATCATCCGTTAACGGCCATTCTCCCGCCCGTCTCAGGCAACGCCACATTTCATCTGTGTTGTTTCATCCCAAGGAGTTGCCATGCCCAACACCGCAAGAAGCGCTGTTTCCAACAACATCATTGCCGCGTCCGGCCTCAATCCGCTGAAAGCCGTCCGCGAAACGAGGGGATATACGATTGAGGAGCTTTCCTTGACCTGCGGCCTGGCCGTGGGCGAGATCGTCGACATCGAGGACGGCAAGGATGCCGACCCCGCCAAGCTCAGGCGTATCGCTTCCGCGCTGCAAGTGCCGGAAGAGGAATTGATCATGATGCCGACCGAAGAGAATCGGCCCACACAGCAATAGAGACGCCGAAGCGTCCGCGAAAAAAGCCCGCCATGGCCCGCCCTGGCGGGCTTTTTGCGCCTTCCACAGATGGTCCCCTGGCCCTTGCCAACTGCCAGCGCGCCATGCGGCAATCCCGGCCGCTGCCACGATTCGGCGGCATCGAGTGGCCAACATGCCTGATTGAGGTTTCGCTCATGAGCTTGGAATCGGTCCGCGCCTTCTTTGCCGAACATGCTCCCGACATCGAGGTGCTGGTCACCGAAGCGAGCTCGGCGACCGTGGCACTGGCGGCCGACGCCCATGGCGTGCTGCCGGCGCAGATCGCCAAGACCATCTGCCTGCGCGTCGGCGAGGAGACCATGCTGGTCGTGACCAGCGGCACTGCCAGGCTCGACAACCGCAAATGCAAGGACACGTTAGGCGGCAAGCCGCGCATGCTCGACGGCGAACAGGTGCTTGCCGCGACCAGCCACCCGCCGGGCGGCGTCTGTCCCTTCGGTCTACCGGCGCCGCTGCCGGTCTTTTGCGATGTGACGCTGCGGGCCTTTGACGAGGTCGTCCCCGCCGCCGGCGCCACCAACGCGGCGGTGCGGATTACGCCGCAGCGGATGGCCGAACTTGTCGACGCCAAATGGGTCGACGTGTGCCAGTAGGAGAATGGAGGGGACTTCTGGGGGGACAAGTCTCAGGCTTCAAAAATGGTCGGAGTGGCCGGATTCGAACCGACGACCCCTTGACCCCCAGTCAAGTGCGCTACCGGGCTGCGCTACACTCCGGACCGGGTGGCGATGTATCGTGATAACCCCGTGCGGGTCAACCGAATTCGGCGGCTAATTCGCCGATGACAGTGCCGCAGCAGGGAGGGCGCGCGCCAACCGCGATTCCTTCTGGTGCCGGTATTCCAGCGCGATCGCGCCCCAGATCAGCCCGAGCAGCAGATAGAGATGGCGCCAGTGGTCGATGTCGATGAAGGTGCCGAGCCCGATATTGCCGAGATAGGCGACATAGGCGCAAAGCAGATAGGGCTGCCAGGGACGAGCGCGCAGGAGGATGCGGAACCCGGCGCAGATCGTCCACAGGGTTAGGGTCAGGAACGAGACGAAGCCCACCCAGCCATAGTCCATCAGCGCCTTCAGCCAGATGTCGTGCGTGTCCTCGCCGTAGATCGTGCCGAAGACCAGCGGGCCGATGCCGAACGGGTGTTCCAGTGCCAGCTGGAAGCCGATCGTATAGCGTGCGAAGCGGCCGAGGCGCGCGGTATCGTAGCTTTGCTCGAGATGCGCGCGCTGGGTGAACATGTCCGACACGCCGGGCAGCTGCAGGATGACGAGGATGGCGATGATCAGCAGCGCGAGCGCGGCGATCGTCATCACCACGACCCGCAGGCGGAACATGCCGCTGGCGCTCTGCAGGAAGAGGCAAGCGGTGAGCAGCACCGCCGAAACCGCGAACATGCCCCAGGCGCCGCGCGAGAAGGAGAAGAAGATGCCGGCGGTGATGATCAATAGCGGCACCGCCAGAAGCGGCATGCGCGATACAGGGCCGGTCAAGAGCAGATAAAGCAGGTAGGTGCCGGGCAGCACCAGGAACGGACCGAACACGTTCGGGTCCTGAAAGGCGCCGGCGGCGCGGTCGTATTTTGTGAACATCTCCGCGCCCGGAAAGGCATGGAAGTAGCCGGCTATTCCCAGCAGCGAGGTCGCCACAGCCGAGACCACATAGGCGATGAAGATCAGCCGGTAGAGGTCAGGCTGGACCGATGTCACCGAGGCGAAGAAGACCGCGCTGAAGGCGAGAAACAGCGAGACCGCCAGATAGAGCGGCGTGTTGGCGAGGTCCGCCATCTGCGTCATCGCGATCATGCCGCCGATGTTCATCGCCACCAACAGCACCAGCAGCGGCAATATCGCTCGCGATATTCTGAGGCCGAACAGCGCCCAGACGGCGATCAGCCCGGCCATGTAGAGCTCGTAGGGTGCCGGCTCGCTGATGACGAAGCCGGAAAGCAGGATGCCGACGACGATAGCGGCCGACGAGATCAGCGCGATCAGCTTTGCGTTGACCGCCTGTGGCGGCAACTGGTTGACCGCCTGGGGCGGCAACTTGCTGACCGCGTCCGCCGGCAACTCCTGCGCGAGCGCGCTCAATAGGCGTTTTCCGTGTTGAGCAGGCGGACGGGCGTCAGGAACAGGATGCGCAGGTCGAACAGCATCGACCAGTTCTCGATGTAGTAGAGATCGTATTCGGTGCGCATGCGGATCTTTTCATTGGTGTCCATCTCGCCGCGCCAGCCGTTGATCTGCGCCCATCCGGTGACGCCGGGCTTGACCTTGTGGCGGGCGAAATAGCCGTCGACCACCTCGTTATAGAGCAGGTTGTGCGACTGGGCGGCGATCGCATGCGGGCGCGGCCCGACCAGCGACAGCGAGCCGAACAGCGAGTTGAAGAACTGCGGCAGCTCGTCGATCGAGGTCTTGCGGATGAAGCGGCCGACGCGGGTGACGCGCGGGTCGTTCTTGGTCACCGTCTGCTTGGCGGTCGGGTCCGACCTGTCGATATACATCGACCGGAACTTGTAGACCTCGATGACCTCGTTGTTGAAGCCGTGGCGCTTCTGCTTGAACAGCACCGGCCCCTTGCTGTCGAGCTTGATGGCGATCGCGGTGGCGAGCATCACTGGCGAGAAGACGATGATGCCGACAAGCGAGAAGATGATGTCGAAGCTGCGCTTGGCGACAGAGTCCCAGTCGTTGATCGGCTTGTCGAAGATGTCGAGCATCGGCACCGAGCCGATGTAGGAATAGGCGCGCGGGCGGAACTGCAGCGCGTTGGAATGCGCCGAGAGCCGGATGTCGACCGGCAGAACCCAGAGCTTCTTCAAAAGCTGCAGCACGCGCGATTCCGCCGTCAGCGGCAGCGAGACGATCAGCATGTCGATGCGGGCGATGCGGGCGAACTCGATCAGCTCGGAAATGGTGCCGAGCTTCGGATAGCCCGCGACGATCGGCGGCGAGCGCTTGTCGCCGCGATCGTCGAAGATGCCGCAGATGCGAATATCGTTATAGGGCTGCTTCTCGACCGAGCGGATCAGCATTTCGGCCGACTTGCCGCCGCCGACGATGAGCGCGCGGCGCTCCATGCGCCCATCGCGCGCCCAGCGCCTGATCAGCCTGGACATCACCAGTCTGAGCCCGAAGATCAGCAAGAAGCCGACCACGAACCAACTGCCGAACAGAAGACGCGAATAGTCCTCCGAAGCCTTCATGGCGAAGGCCGTGAGAGCCATCAGCGCGAAGGTGCCAGCCCAGACGAGGAGCACGCGGCCGAAATTGGCGAGGGGGCGCATCAGCGCCGCGATCTGGTAGCTGTCGCTGACGTCAAGCAGCACCACCGCCAGGAACGAAGCTGCCGCGATCGTCAGCGGATATTGCCAGGCGAGATAGTTGAAGAACCCGACATAGTAGAAATAGAGGCACATGCCTGACAGGAAGAGCACGGCGAATTCGACCATGCGCAGCACGCCGCTGACCATGATCGGCGACATCGTATCGCGCCGGTACTGCGAGGCGACCTGTCGCGCCACGTCATTGATGCCGGGCACTTGAGCTTCGGCCGGGCCGTCGAATTTGCGCACCGCCTCCATCGAAAAGCGGTGCGCGGGGTCGATCTCGTTCATGGGGATTGTCCGCGAGCTTCGCGCGAGTGAGTAGCAAAAGAGAGCTAAGAAAGCCTTGAAACAACAGGTGGCTTTGAATGCGTATTGTTGCTTGCGACGACTGGCGGTTTTTTCACGCCTATTGCAAATTAGTAAATTCTAAAGCTTTAGCGCCGCGAAGTAAGCCTTCTCGATCTCGGCCGCCATCACGTCGGCCCCGAATCGCGCCTTCAACTCGGGGTTTTGCGGCATCAGCTTGCGGTAGGCGCCGCGATCGTCGAGAGCCGTTCTGAGCCTGTCGGCAAGTTGGCGGGCATCGGGTCGGATCAGGGCAGGGGAGTCTTCGCCGAAGATCTCGGGAATGCCGCCCACGGCGGTGGCAATCATCGGCATGCCGGCTGCCAGCGCCTCGAGCACGATATAGGGCATTGCTTCCGCGCGGGACGGGACGACGATCAGCTCGGCCAGGGCGAAGGCTTCTCTGGCCGGCATCGGCGGCAGGAAGCGGACGTGGCCCTTCAGTCCGAGTCGCTCCACCTGAGCGTGGTAGCGTGGCAGGTCGTCGCCGGCACCGACCATCACCGCGCTTAGCCGGCGTCCGAGCTCCCTGCCGGCGCGCGCCAGCGCATCGATGAAGATGTCCGGGCCTTTGAGATCGCGCATCATGCCGATGTATATGAGATCGGCCGCATCAGCCGCCGGCGCCACCGGTTCGAACTCGACGGCCCGCAGGCCGTTATAGACCAGCCTGTTGGGGATGGGCGGCTCGCCGACCTTCCGTCGATAAGTTGTCCGCTCGTAGTCGGAAACGAACAGAAGGCAGTCGCTGAAGCGGGCCATGAAACGCTCCAGCGCGAAGAACAGCTTTCCGGTCGCCGTCGTTTCGTCATAGTGCAGCGAGCCGCCATGCGGCGAATAAAGGCGGGCCACGCGAGACCTTGAAACCCGCAACAGTGAGCCGAACAGACGGGCATAGGCGCCACCCTTGGCGCCATGCCCGTGCAGCACGTCCGGCCGCAATTCCTTGATGATTTGATAGGTGCGCCAGGCCGCGGCGATGTCGCCCGGTCCGATATGGCGCTGCATGGGCGTGCGATGGATGCCGAGCGCCAGGCGCTCCTTCATCGCTCCGAACAGCCGCTCCTCATAGTCCCCGCCCGTGGTCGAATCGCAGACGATGCCCACGGAATGGCCGGCGGCGGCCTGCGCCTCGGTCAGGTCGCGCACATGCCGGAAGATTCCCCCGACAGGTGAGCGGAAGCAGTGGACGATCCGAAGGTGAGCCGCCACGTTGATTTTCAGAACAGGCGTTCGCGGACGTAGACGGTGTCGCCGGGCAGGAGCGGATCGGATGTCTGCACCCTGCCGGTCATCACCTTGCCGTTGATATCGCGGGTGATGTCGACGCTTTCCTGGTTGGCGCGCGGCGTGAAGCCGCCGGCGATCGCGATCGCCTTCTGCACCGTCAATCCGGGCACATAGGAATATTGCCCTGCGGCGCCGACTTCCCCCATCACGAAGATCGGCCGGTAGCGGTCGATCTCGACCGAGACGTCGGGATCGCGCAGATATCCCTGGCGCAATTTATCGGCGATTTCCTTTTCGAGCTGCTGGGCGGTGTGGCCGCGCGCCGGCACGGCGCCGACGAGCGGGAAGGAGATGTAGCCGGATTGGTCGACGCTGTACGTGTTGGTCAGCCCGTCCTGCTCGAACACCGTGACGCGGATGCGGTCGCCGGCGCCGAGTCTGTATGGCTGGTCGAGCACTTCATGAAAGGCGGCGGGCGCCGGCCGGTAGCTGGAACAGCCGGTAAGCAGCGACAAGGCGAGGATGGCGCGAAAGAGATGAGCAGTGCTTTTCATGATCGGACACGAACCTTCGTCGCTCTCGCCACCGGTGAGGCGGCCAACCCCAGGAGTGCGCCCATTATCATCCTGTTAGGGTTAATGGTCGGTAAAGGATGGGCCTTAGACTCATCGGCTGCTGGCAAAAAACCCAATTGTTCTATTGCTTTCGCAGGACGTTCTTTGAGTGGGTTCTAATAAGTACGCATCCTGATCTTAACGGCTGAGTTACCATAGTTGTTTACGGTCCATCCTCGACTCAAAGTTCGGAGCAGGATGCATGTCCGTTCAGTCCGCGGCCGCAGATGTCGATGTCGACCTGAGACAGCTCTTCGCCAGCCTGGCGAGGAATTGGCTGCGCATTGTTCTCGTCACGCTTGTCGTGACCGGGCTGGCGTTTGCCTTCGCCTGGCTGGCGACGCCGCAATATAAGGCAGTGGCCAAGCTGGAGATCGGGTCGCGCGAATCGGTCTTCACTCGGCCGGCCGGCACAACCAGCGACGACAAGCCGGCGACCGATGAGGAGGCTGTAGCCACCGAAGTCCAGATCATGTCCTCGCCCGATATCCTCAAGAAGGTTGCCTCGGACCTCAACCTGGAAAAGTTGCCGGAATTCGACGAAGCGTTGAAGATGTCGGCGCTCAGTCGCGCGCTTGTGCTTGTCGGCCTGAAGAGCGACCCCTTCGACATCCCGCCGGAAGAGCGCGTGCTCAAGGCAATGCACGATAAGCTCAACGTCTACGGCGTTGAAAAATCCCGCGTAATTGCCGTTGAGTTCTCCTCGAACAATCCAAAGCTCGCCGCCCAGGTCGCGGACGCCATTGCGCAGGCCTACCTTGCCTCAAAAGGCAGTGCGAAGATGGAATCGAACACCGCCGCCACAGGCTTCCTCGGCCCGGAAATCACCGATCTGCAGAATCGGGTGAAGGATGCCGAAGCCAAGGTTGCCGCCTATCGCGCGCAATCCGACCTGTTGATGGGCGGCAACAATTCGGTGCTCGCGACGCAGCAGCTCTCGGAACTGTCGAGCGAGCTTTCCCGGGTGCGCGCCAATCGCGCCGCCGCAGAGGCGACCGCTGACAGCGTGCGCAAGGCGCTGCAGAATGGCGGCACGCTGGACAGCGTGCCGGAAGTTCTGTCTTCCGAGCTGATCCAGCGCCTGCTCGAGCGGCAGGTAGAGCTCAGGACCAATATTGCCGATCTGTCGACGACGCTGCTCGACAACCATCCTCGCATCCGGGCGCTGAAGTCGCAGCTTGCCGATCTCAATGGCCAGATCCGCAACGAGGCGCAGAAGATCCTCAAGGGATTGGCGACTCAGGCACAGACCGCCAAAGCTCGTGAGGACCAGCTGGTCCAGGAGGTCAACACGCTGAAAGCCGCTTCGGCCCGTGCCGGCGAGCAGCAGGTGGAGCTCGATGCGCTGCAGCGCGACGCCAATGCCCAGCGCCAGCAGCTCGAATCCTATATGGCAAGCTACCGCGAGGCGGCTTCGCGCGCGGACCGCAACTATCTGCCGGTCGACGCCCGTCTGCTTTCGAAAGCACAGGTGCCGACCGAACCGTATTTCCCGAAGATCGGCCCGATCACTGGTGCCGCCGCCGCCGCGTCGCTGCTGCTGATGGCGATCAGCACGCTTCTGAGGGAATTGTTCTCCGGCCGTGCCATGCGTCCGGCCGCCGGAGCCCGATTCGAGCCGATCGAACAGGTGGCGATGCCGGTGGCGCGCACCGAACCGGCGCTCGCCGATGCCGAAGATGAAGCTAGCGACGATTCGGTCGCTGACGAGCGGATCGGGCAGGGCACCGTCATGGAGGCAGCGCCTGCCGAGCCGGTAGATCCACCAGACCCGGCACAGCCCGAAGCGCGCCGGTCATGGCAGCCGAGACTTGGCGAGATCGATGTCGAGAAGGCGGCGGAAAAGCTGATTGCCTCGGGTGCCGCGCGCGCCATCTTTGTCTCCCCGGAAGGTGACGAGGCCGCCGCCACCGCCGTGCTGGTGGCGCGCGAAGTGTCGGATGCGGGCCTCCGGGTGCTCCTGCTCGATCTCACCGCCTCGGGCGCCGCCTCGCGCCCGATGCTGGACAGCGGACTGCTTCCCGGCATCACCAATCTGCTGGCCTCCGAGGCGCAGTTCAGCGACGTCATCCATCCCGATCTCTATTCGGACGCGCATGTGATTCCGGTCGGTACCGCCGATCCTATCCGCGCCATGCGCGCCGCCGACCGGCTGCCGATCATCATGCAGTCGCTGACCACGGCTTACGACCTCGTCGTCGTCGAATGCGGCCCTGCCGACGCACAAGGCATCGGCCGCCTGGTTGGCGATGGCACGGAAGTCTTCCTGTCGATGCTCGAAGCCGATGACGAGGTCACGCAGGCGGCGGTCAAGCTGATCGAGAACGGCTATCCGGATGTCACGCTGGTCACGCCGGTTGGCCATGAACCGGGAGATCCGTTGCCCGGACGCCGGTCGGCGGCCTGAACAGATATCGCCCGCGAAGCCCTCGGATTTGAGTCTCGGGCTGACGGACGACGGTCAGGCGTCGTCCTCGGCAACAATAGGGGTGGCCTGTCCGGCAGCCTTCCGGCGCAAGCTCTTGGTCAGTTTCCACACCGTCGGACTGTTCTTGATGAGGGCCTTCGCCCGCGCGCCTTGCCGCAACCCTGTGGCTAGCACGCGACCTTTCAGCGTCAGCGGCATCAGCACCTCGAAATGCTGGACCTCGATGTCGCACCAGAGCCGCTTGTAGGGCTCGTCGCCGACCGAGAAATCATAGAGGTCGAAGCCTTGCTCGCAGGCTTCCTGGATGTTGTCGAAGAACAGGAAGTCGCCGGGGCTGGTGAAGGCGAGATCATCCTCGGCGATCGCGCCGAACTCGCAGATCAGGCGCTGGCCTGAGCGGCTGGAGCCGGTAACGGCGCGAAGTTTTCCCGCTACCTCCAGCCCGTGCAGCAGGAAGGATGGCTCCTGCTCGGCAAGCGCATCGGCAAACAGCGCCCGGAAGAAGGCGCGCACGCCTTCATCGCCGAACACGTTGGCGATGCCCATCTTGGCGAAGCGCGCCTGCTTCATGTCGAAGAAAGCGTCGAGCAACCTGTCGACCTCCTTGCGGCTTCGCCCCTCGATACGGCGGAAGCTGCCGACGGCCTCGAACTTGCGCGTCTGCGAGCGGTGCTTCTTGCGCTTCCGCTTGCCGCTCGCGCGGCTGAGCAGCGCCTCGAAGCCGCCATTGAGGTCGACGGCCAGCGCAAGGTTAGGGCTCGCAAAATTGGGCAACGCGGCGAGCGGGTTGGCGGTGCCGTCGAGATCGGGCAGCAGCCGCTCCAGTGTAACGAGGTCGATGTCGGGCCGTGCCGTGGCGATTGACGAGAGCAGGGAGCGGATCGCAGGACCGTTTACAGCAGGCAAAAGCCGCGGGTCGGTTGCGGGGAAATTGCCGTTGGCATGACGTCCGCCGGTGAAACGAGCGACGCGGAACGGGCCGTTTCGGACCACTTCCAGCGCCAGCGAAAGAGCCGGTCGACCCTCGATGCTTAGCGTGGCGACCGCCATATCGGCTTTGGTCTTGGCCGCCCAGTTGCTCACCCAGGACGCGCTCTGCGCCGGAGCAAACAGCGCCGAAGCGCAGAATTCTGCATAGCCCGCAAGACCGGTGCCATCGGTAACCGCCGCCGTCAGTCTGCCTCGGCTCGAGGCAGGCGCACGCGCCGGCGCTTCGTTGGCAGCGACGCGATTGCCGTCAAATGACGCGGCGGCGTCAACCATCCCTCAATCCTTAAGACGTATTGGTTGCAACCTGGGGTTCGCGTAGGTCCTTGGATGAGCCTAGAGGCAAAAGGTGAAGGAATGATCGACGGGGCCGAGGCAATCCGGAAGCTGGCGTTGAACGTTGCCCGCTACACCGGTCTCGCTCCGCTGGCGAGGCCGTTTGTCGGCGGCATCGGTGCCATCTTGATGTTGCATCGCGTGACCGCGATGCCCGAGAAGCCGAACAGCGTCAATCGTCATCTGAACATCGCCCCTGCCTTCCTCGACAAGCTGATCGCCGACATGAAGGGAAGGGGCTATGTCTTTGTTACCCTTGATGAAGCGGTCGAACGCATCGGGGCGGGCGGCAAACACAGCCAGTTCGCCACCATCACCGCCGACGATGCCTATCGCGACAACATGACGGAGGCGCTGCCGGTATTGGAGAAGCACGGTGCGCCGATCACTATCTATGTCGCGCCCGGCCTGATCGAGGGTGCGGTCGACCTGTGGTGGGACGTCATCGAGGATATCGTCGACACCGGCTGGCACCTGACGCTGAAGACGAAGAGAGGATCGACGGTCGTCGATTGCTCGACACCCGGCCGAAAGATCCAGACGATTGCAAGGCTGAACGCATGGTTGACCCAAGAGGTCCCCGAGGAAAAGCAGGGCGCCGCGCTGCGTGAACTGGCGCGCTCCAACGGCATCGAGCTCGGCACCGGCCGCCCCGGCACCCTGATGAGCTGGGATGAGATTCGCAGGGTGGCCGCCCATCCGCTGGTGACGATCGGCGCGCACACCGTCAACCACCGCAACCTCAAGCGGTTGTCCGAGGCGGAAGCGCGTCACGAGATCGGCGACGTCCGCCGTATCCTCATGGAACGGCTGGGCGCAGAGCCGCGCCACTTCGCTTACCCCTACGGTTATGCCAGCGCGGTTGGCTGCCGCGAGGTCGGCTTCGCTCGTGATGCCGGCTATGTCTCGGCGGTGACGACCCGGCATGGCGTCCTGAGAGCCGAGCATGCCGGCTTCCTGCATGCGCTGCCGCGCATCTCCGTCAACGGCCGCTACCAGAGCGTCGCCCATATCCGCACGATGCTGTCGGGTGTGACCACGCCGCTTGCCAATGCCGGCAAGATGGTCGTGACCATTTAGCCCGAAGGGGCGTCAGCATCTGTGGAAATAGCGGTAGGTGTCCGGCGCGCTCATCCATTTGAGCTGTGACGCAAGCCCGCCATGCGCGTTGATCCAGCCTCGGATGTCGGCAGCATAGGCATTCCACAAGACGGCGGTCATGTCGGTGCGGTGCGCCAGATGGAAGCCGAAGCTTGCCGCAGGCATCACGCAGATGCGGCTGCGGGGAATGTAGCCGAGCAGCACCGTGCAGGCCGACTGGCATTTGCCGACGATGCGGACATTGACGCCGCGCGCGGCGAGCCCCTTCCAGCGCTGGCTGTACACGGCGACGCTGCCGCCATGATCGTCCGACACGTTGATGGTTTCGGCGGCTGCCATCGAGGCCGCCATGCAGGCGATGATCAGGATCAATCCCGCGAACGAGGCTTTTGGCATGACGCAAGCCCTCCCTGCCATGCGGTCAAGCCAGGCAAGCTAGTCCCATGCGCAATCACGTATGAGTCACGTTAGCGTTGGCGCGGCCGCGCTCAGCCCTTCTGAGGCGGCTCCAGGATCAGCCATTTGATGATGCCCATCGCCGGCAGCACCCAGAGCAAGCCGCTGAGCAGGAAGAACAGGAAATGCGCCAAGGAGCCGTATTCGGCGAGCCTTGTGACCGCGATGGCCGAGGCGATCAGCGCGTAGATGACGACCAGCGCCACCAGCAGGATGGTTCCGATCAGTTTTTTCAGGCGAATGGGCATGTCGCGGTCCCGTTGACCCGCCTCGCTTAGGCCGATTGGGGAGCGTGCGCAACCGCCGCGGGCCGGCGCGACGGCGTGCCGCGCTGTCCGGTCTTGCCAGCCGGGCGGCCATGGTCCACCAATCCCGCGATTTCAACTGCCGGGAAACTCCCATGGCCGCCATAACCACCACGGCCCCATACGCCGCCCGCGACCGCGATCTGCACAACCGCGCGCTGGTGCGCGGCTGGCTCTATTTCGTGCTGGTCGTGCTGGCCGCGCTGGTGCTGGTCGGCGGCGCCACAAGGCTCACCGGTTCCGGCCTGTCGATCACCGAATGGCAGCCGATCCACGGCGTGATCCCGCCGCTCAACGATGCCGAATGGCAGGAAGAGTTCCAGCGCTACCAGCAGATCCCCCAATATACAGAGCTCAACAAGGGCATGAGCTTAGAAGCTTTCAAGTCGCTCTTCTGGTGGGAATGGGTGCACCGCATCCTCGCCCGCAGCGCCGGCGCGGTCTTCGCATTGCCGCTGCTGTTCTTCTGGGCGACGCGCCGCATCGAACGCGGCCTCGGGCCGAAGCTTCTAGGTATACTTCTGCTCGGCGGCCTGCAGGGGGCCATCGGCTGGTGGATGGTGGCCTCGGGTCTAGTCGACCGTGTCTCGGTCAGCCAGTACCGGCTGGCGACGCATCTGACGCTCGCGGCGCTAATCTTCACCGCCACCATGGTTGTCGCGCGAGGATTGGCGCCGCACTCCGAGCGCGCCGCCGACCGCTCGGCCCAGCGGCTTGCCGGCGCGATCGTGCTCTTGGCACTGATCCAGATCTATCTCGGCGGCCTGGTTGCCGGCCTCCACGCCGGCCTCTCCTACAACACCTGGCCGCTGATGGACGGCAAGGTGATCCCGGCCGATCTCCTGCTCTTGAAACCTGCCTGGCTGAATTTCTTCGAGAACCCGAAGACGGTGCAGTTCGTGCACCGGCTCGGCGCTTACACGCTCTTTGCGGTGGCGCTCTGGCACATGATCGCCACCAGGCGGCGTCAGCCCGGCACCACGCATGCCCGCCGCGCCACGCTGCTGTTCCTGCTGGTGCTGGCGCAGGCCTCGATCGGAATCGGCACGCTTTTGATGCAGGTGCCGCTGCATATGGCGCTCACCCATCAAGGCGTCGCGCTGATCGTGCTCGGCTTCGCCGCCGCGCACTGGCGCGGCACCAAGGGTGCCTATCCGCTGCCGACCGAGATCGCCGTCAGAGGCTGAGGCGCGCCTTGCGCATCGTCGCTCAGCGCTTGATGCCGAGCATCAGGTCCAGATTCTGCACGGCAGCGCCGGAAGCACCCTTGCCGAGATTGTCGTAGACGGCCAAGAGCAGCGCCTGCGCCCGCTCGTCATTGGCGAACACATAGACCTTCATCCGGTTGGTGCCGTTATAGGCCTCCGGATCGATCTCCGGCATGCGCTCCATATGCGTATAGGGCGCAACCTCGACCACGCCGCCGCCGACCGACGCATAGTGATCGGCGATCGCCGCATGAAGCTCGGCGCCGCTCGGCACACGGTCGAGGCCGCCCAACTGCAGCGGCACCACCGTGATCATGCCTTGCGCGAAATTGCCGACGGCGGGCTGCATGATCGGATCGTGCGACAGCTTCGCGTAGGTCCTGAGCTCCGGCACATGCTTGTGCTGCAACGTGAGCCCATAGGGTAGGAATTCAGGCGCGTCCTCGCCCTTGCCGACATAGTCCTCGATCATCGGCCGGCCGCCGCCGGAATAGCCGGAGATGCCGTTGACGGTGACGGGGAAATCGGCAGGCAGCAGGCCGGCCGAGACCAGCGGACGCAGCGTCGCGATAGGGCCCTGCGGCCAGCAGCCGGGATTGGCGATGCGTTTTGCGCTGGCGATCTTGTTGGCCTGATCCTTGTCCATCTCGGCAAAGCCGTATTCCCAGCCTTCGGCCACACGATGCGCGGTCGAAGCGTCGATGACTTTGGTCGTATCGTTCTCGATCAGCGATACGCTTTCCTTGGCCGCGGCATCCGGCAGGCAGAGGATCGCGACATCTGCGGCGTTGAGGAATTCGGCCCTGGCGGCGGCTTCCTTGCGGCGGTCGGCGGGAATGGAGATGATCTCCAGATCGCCGCGATCGGCCAGCAGCGCCCTGATCTGCAGGCCTGTCGTGCCATGTTCGCCGTCAATGAAGATTTTCGGTTTCATCGGTTGCCAAAATCCCTGCGATTCCAGAGCTATATGCCTTGAGCGTTATGTAGCACGGCATGAGTGCCGTTGTTCAGGTCGTCGAGCCGCGCCTTCCTTTCGGCCACCAGGCCGAGATAGTGCATTGCGATGATCGATCCGGCGATCGCTGTAATATCGGCATGATCATAGGCCGGCGCAACCTCGACGACGTCGGCGCCGACGATATCGATCTGGCCGAGTTGGCGCAGCGTCGAAAGCATCTTGGCCGAGGACGGGCCGCCGGCCACGGGCGTGCCGGTGCCCGGCGCGAACGCCGGGTCAAGGCAATCGATGTCGAAGGTAAGATAGGTCTTCCTGCCGCCTGTGCGCTCCACGATCGCGTAGGCGATGTCGGAGGCGCGCATCTCCTCGACCTCATGGCCGTAAAGGATCTTGATGCCGAACGTGTCCGGCGCATGGGTGCGGATGCCGATCTGGATCGAGCGATCTGGATCGATGATGCCTTCTTTGACCGCGCGGGCGACGAAGGAGCCGTGATCGATGCGCCTGCCGTCGTCCGGCCAGGTGTCCTGATGCGCGTCGAACTGCACCAGCGCCAGCGGCCCGTGGATCGCTGCATGCGCCTTCAGCAGCGGCCAGGTGACGAAATGATCGCCGCCGAGCGTCAAAAGGAATGCGCCTGAGCTCAGGATCTTGGCCGCCTCGCGCTCGATCGTACCAGGCGTCTTCTGGTGGTTGCCGCTGTCGAGCAGGCAATCGCCGTAATCGACCACGGCGAGCTGTTCGAACAGGTCGCGCGAGAACGGATATTGCGGATCGTTGTCGAGGATCGCCGAGGCGCGGCGGATCGCCTGCGGCCCGAAGCGCGCGCCGGGACGATTGGTGACCGCCGCATCGAAGGGAATGCCCCACACGACGGCGTCCGCGCCCTTCGCATCCTTGGTATATTTGCGCCGCATGAACGACAGCGCGCCGGCATAGGTCGGCTCCAACGACGCGCCCGTTTTGGAACGGGCGGTGAAGGCGTGGTCGATCTCTTGGTTCGCCATTACGGGTCCTCGGTTGTCATCGGGGAGCCACAACTACAGAACCGGCACGCAACTTGCCAGTCACAGCTTGCCGATATCGAGCGGCGCTCGAGGAGTGCCCCAACACAGGATTTGTCTCGCCACGACGCAGGTCGGCGACATGAGCCTGCGCGGCGATCAGGTGACCGGCTTCGGTGTTGGCTCGCCATGGATTGGTTTGCCGGCGATCATAGCAATGTTGATCGCCGTCATCGTCACGTCCTGGCTCACGTGGCGTGTCGTCGAGATGCCGGCGCTGGCCTGGTTTCGCCGCCTCGCCAAGCGGCTTTGAGCAAACAGCTAGCCGGCTTCGTTCACCTCCCTGTCATGGGCATCGCCTAACCGGGTCCCGACCCGGAACGGAGCGATTCCCCGATGCGAACACTCTGGCTGAGCCTTCTTCTGTCCGCCGCGCTTGCGACTGCCTCGAGTCAAACCTTAGCCGGTGAGACGCGCGCCGCCCAAATCCTCGACCGCTTCGAACACGCCAACCAGTGGCGCGATCATGTGATGATCGCGGCGCATCGGGCCGGCAGCATGCAGGCCGGCAAGACGCTTTATGCCGAGAATTCGCTTGCCGCGGTCGAGGGCTCGATCGCGATCGGCGCCGAGATCGTCGAGGTCGATGTGAGGCGCTCGAAGGACGGCGCGTTCGTCATCATGCATGACAGCTGGCTCGACCGCACTACGAACTGCAAGGGCGAGGTGGTGGAATATACGCTGGCGGAACTGAAGAAGTGCCGGCTGGTGATCGAGGGCACCGGCGCCGTCACCAGCGAGCCGGTGTTGACGCTGCGCGAGATGCTGCTGACGACCAGGGACAGGATCCTGATCAATCTCGACAACAAGCTCGAGGTGACGGACCTGCCAGGCATGATCGCGGTCGCCCGCGATCTCGGCATGGCCGATCAGGTGATCGTCAAGGAGAACCTGTGGAACCAGGCGCGCATTGAAGCCGCGAAGGCCGCGCTCGCCCAGGCGGGCGGCGGCTTCCAGTTCATGCCGATCCTTGCCGATGACGCCGTGCACGATGCTGCCTTTGCCGGCGAGGTCGACAAGGCGTTCGCGCCACGCGCTATCGAGCTGATCAACTGGCGCAACGGCGCCGAGACGTTGACCGCAAACGGTGGCCCGCTGTTCAGCACGCGCATGCGGGCTACAGCCGTCCGCGGTGACTGGCACCTCTGGGCCGATACTTATGCCATCGTCAACAAGCCGGGCGGCTTCCTTGCCGGCGGCCGTGGCGACGAGCTGGCGGTCGCTGCCAGCCTGCCGCGCGAGGCTTGGGGTTTTTGGGTCGATCGCGGCGCCACCATCATCCAGACCGACGAGCCAAAAGCGGCGATCGAATGGCTGGCTGCCAATCGCTATCGCGTACCGTACACGACGGACATCAAGCAAGCCGAGTCGGCGCATACGGCCAGTATTAATTAAGCTGACGTCGGCGCTTCACCCGCCCGGCGCTTCGCGCCGACCTCCCCATCGAGGGAGGTAGAGCGTCGTGCCAGCCTGCCGTCGCTGCATGCCTGCGACATTCATGAAATGCTAAACCCGTTTGAGCGCAAAGCGCGGCGCCTTACCTCCCCTTGATGGGGAGGTCGCGCCGCAGGCGCGGGCGGGGCGCTGCGCCGACCTACGCCGCTTTCGCCACCCCATTCAACTCGCGCAGCACATCCGCCGACAGCTCCAACTCCGCTGCCGCAAGGTTCTCGCGCAGATGCCCGACCGACGACGTGCCCGGGATCAAAAGGACGTTGGGGGAACGCTGCAACAACCATGCCAGCGCAACCTGCATCGGCGTCGCGCCGAGCCGCTCGGCCACGCCGGACAGCGTCGACGATTGCAACGGGCTGAAGCCGCCAAGCGGAAAGAACGGCACATAGGCGATGCCGTGGCGCGCCAGTTCATCCATCAGCGCGTCGTCCTCGCGATGCGCCAGATTGTACTGGTTCTGCACGCAGCCGATGTCGCAAATCTTGCGGCCTTCCTGGATTTGCGCTCGGGTGACGTTGCTCAAGCCGATATTGCGCACCAGGCCCTTGCGCTGAAGCTCGGCGAGCTTGGTGACCTGCGCCTCGATGGAGCCCTCGGCTGGACCATGCATCCCGAACATGATGCGCAGATTGACGACGTCCATCACCTCGAGGCCAAGATTGCGAAGATTGTCGTGTACGGCCTGTTCGAGCTCATCGGCTGTGAAGGCCGGCAGCCAGGAGGCGTCTTCGCCACGACGGGCGCCGATCTTTGTGACGATGGTGAGGTCGTCGGGGTAGGGCAATAGCGCCTCGCGGATCAGCTTGTTGGTGACGTGCGGACCATAGTAATCGCTGGTGTCGATATGGTTCACGCCTTGCGCTATCGCTTCGCGCAGCACGGCGATGGCCGCGGCATGGTCTTTCGGTGGACCGAAGACTCCTTTGCCTGCGAGCTGCATGGCGCCGTAGCCGAGGCGGCGGACCGACCGCTCGCCGAGTTTATAGGTGCCGGATTTGTTTACGCTGGACATCGTGCTTCTCCTTCGTTGCCGGGGAGGGAGATAAGGCATAGCCGCTGTCCCGATAACCAGCTATATTCGGCACAGCTTGTACGAAATTTGGGACAATGGCGGCCGAACTCAACGATCTCCAGGCATTCATGGCCGTGGCGCGCGCCGGCGGCTTTCGCGAAGCAGCTCGCGCCACGGCCGGCAGCGCGTCAGCGCTCAGCGAAGCCATCCGCCGTCTGGAAACCCAACTCGGTGTTAGGCTCTTCAACCGCACCACGCGCAGCGTTGCTTTGACCGAGGCCGGTGCCAGCCTGCTGGCGCGGCTAGGGCCCGCATTGGGCGAGGTAGAAGCTGCGCTCGATGTGGTGAACGGCTTTCGCGACCGGCCCGCCGGAACCTTGCGTCTCAACGTGCCGATAAGCGCCTCGCGGCTGGTGCTGCCCAAAATCGTTCCGCGATTTCTCGCGGCCTATCCCGCCATTCGCCTGGAGGTGATCGCCGAGGAGAACTTTGTCGATGTGCTGGTGGCCGGCTGCGACGCCGGAATCCGCTATGACGAGCGGCTGGAGCAGGACATGATCGCGGTGCCGATCGGACCGCGCGCGCAGCGCTTCACGACCTCCGCCGCGCCGTCCTACCTTGACCGGCACGGTCGGCCGCAGCACCCGCGCGACCTGCTTGGCCATGCCTGCGTGCGCGGCCGCTTTCCGAGCGGGGTCATGACGCCATGGGAGTTCGAGCGGGACGGCGAGGTGGTGCGGGTCGATCCCACGGGGCCATTGGTCGTCAGCATCGGTGGAGGCGTCGATCTCGCTGTCGATGCGGCGATCGCCGGCGTCGGCATCCTTTGGCTCTTCGAGGACTGGGTGCGCCCGTATTTCGACAGTGGCGTCCTGGAACCTGTGCTCCAGCCCTGGTGGCAAAGCTTCTCGGGGCCGTTTCTTTATTACCCTGGCCGGCGCTTGGTGCCGGCACCGCTGCGCGCGTTCATCGACTACATAAAAACGCCGGCCGGGCACTGGTGACGGAAACAAAAAAGCCGCCCGGAGGCGGCCTTTTCGAAATGCTTGGACTTCGCAGCGCTTAGCGCTTCGAGAACTGGAAGCTGCGGCGGGCCTTGGCCTTGCCGTACTTCTTACGCTCGACCACGCGGCTGTCGCGGGTGAGGAAGCCGCCCTTCTTGAGCACCGAACGCAGGCCCGGCTCGTAATAGGTCAGCGCCTTGGAGATGCCGTGACGCACGGCGCCCGCCTGGCCGGAGAGACCGCCGCCGATGACGGTGGCGACGATGTCGTACTGGCCGGCGCGGTTGGCGGCGACGATCGGCTGGTTGAGGATCATCTGCAGCACGGGCCGCGCGAAATAGGTCGCGAATTCCTTGTCGTTGACGATGATCTTGCCGGAGCCCGGCTTCACCCAGACGCGCGCGATGGCGTTCTTGCGCTTGCCGGTGGCATAGGCGCGGCCCGACTTGTCGAGCTTCTGGACGTGGACAGGCGCGGCCGGCTGCGCGGCGGTCGTGACAGTCCCGAGTTCTGCGAGCGAGGAAAGCTCAGCCATTACGAGGCCCTCTTGTTCTTGGAGTTCAGCTTGGCCACGTCGAGCGTGACGGGCTGCTGGGCCGCGTGCGGATGCTCAGTGCCTGCATAGACGCGGAGATTCTTCATCTGGCGGCGGCCAAGCGGGCCGCGCGGGATCATGCGTTCGACAGCCTTCTCGACGACGCGCTCGGGGAAGCGGCCCTCGAGCAGCTGGCGCGCGGTGCGCTCCTTGATGCCGCCGGGATGGCCGGTGTGCCAGTAATAGACCTTGTCGGTGTACTTCTTGCCGGTGAACACCACCTTGTCGGCATTGATGACGATGACATTGTCGCCATCATCGACATGCGGGGTGAAAGTGGGCTTGTGCTTGCCGCGCAGATGGTTGGCGATGACAGTGGCAAGGCGGCCGACGACGAGACCCTCGGCGTCGATCAGCACCCACTTCTTCACCACATCCGCAGGCTTCTGCGAAAAGGTAGCCATGGTTTTGCTCTCAGGTTGACCGTCCTGTCCGCGAACGGCAGGAACAGGCGTTTTTTGTTGCTTGAATTGACGGAGAGGCCAAGCCGTCCGGCAATAACAAAACGGCGGCCCTTGCGGCCGCTGTTTCGTGACGGCTTATAGGCGAGGGTGCCGGATGCGTCAAGCCAAGCGGAAACTCTACTGGCGCTGAAAATAAAGTAAAAACAATCAATTGGCGAAACGGTATTATTTTACCTCATCCATTCGCTTCGGCGGGATCGAATAGGTCCCGGTGGCGTGGGCCACCGTGTGCCGGTCGGCCCCGGCGACGATGTCGATGTCGAACACCATCAGGCTCTTTCCGAGCTTCAGGATACGGCAATGGCCGTCGATCGGCCCGGCCTCGGCCTTGCGCATGAAGTTGATGTTGAGATTGGTCGTCACCGAAAGCGCATCCGGCCCGGCATGGCTAAGCACGCACACATAGCCGCCAATGTCGGCAAGCGTGAACAACGCCGGACCCGAGACGGTGCCGCCGGGACGCAGATGGCGCTGGTCGGCATTGAGCCGCACCGTGCAGCCGCCCGGAAACACTTCCAGCGCCTCATAGAAGGAGAACTGGTCGTTGAGCTGCGGATAGACGTTTGCCATCAGCGCGTTGACTTCGGCCGCGGTCAGCACCGGCTTGAGATTGCTTTGAGCGGGCATGCGCGATTCCTATATACGGGAAGTTCCAGGCGGCGCGCCTGGACCAAACGGTGCCACGGAGAAAACACGTCTCGCGGCTGTTCTTCAATCGGCAGCATGTTAGTTCTGTTGCTCCATAACCCGGGACCGCTGATCGGGAGGTTCAAAAATGGCCGAAGTCCTTGCCATCAAGCCCGCCGTCGCCGACGGCCCGGTTCTTGTCAGCCGAGACAAGGGCGTGCTGCGCCTCACTCTTGCAAGCCCGCCGGCCAACGCGCTGTCGCTGGCGACGATGGCGGCGCTGCAGGCCGAGTTCGACCGCGTGAAGGACGACAAATCCGTACGCGTCATCATCCTGGCAGCGTCAGGCAAAGTGTTTTGCGCCGGCCACGACCTCAAGGAAATGACGGCGCACCGCGCAGAACCGGATCGCGGCCGCGCCTTCTTCGAAAAGACCTTTGTCGCCTGCGCAAAGCTGATGCAGACCATCGTGCGCCATCCGAGGCCGGTGATCGCCGAGGTCGACGGTCTGGCTACCGCGGCCGGACTGCAGCTTGTCGCGAGCTGCGACCTCGCCATCGCCTCGCACGAAGCGACCTTCTGCACGCCCGGCGTCAATATCGGCCTGTTCTGCTCGACGCCGATGGTTGCGCTGTCGCGCAACGTCTCGCGCAAGCAGGCGATGGAAATGCTTCTCACCGGCGAGACGATCGATGCGGCGACGGCCAAGGAGTTCGGTCTCGTCAACCGGATCGTGCCGCGCGAATATCTGAATCAGGTTGTCAACAAATACGCGCAAACCATTGCTTCAAAATCGTCTTTGGTGGTCAAGACCGGCAAGGAGGCGTTCTACGCCCAGGCCGAAATGGGGCTGGCCGACGCCTACGCCTATACCGGCCGTGTGATGGTGGAAAACATGCTGGCGCGCGACGCCGAGGAGGGCATCGGCGCCTTCATCGGCAAGCGCAAGCCGGAATGGGCCGACGAATAATTGACCCGAGAATGCAGCGCGCTTTTTTATGATTGAAGGTCCGACGTGGCTGCCCGCAAGCAACTGACGCGGCTGAAAGCGCCCTATCTCAAGCGCATTCTGCTTGAGTCTTCGCGCGTCGCGGATTGGGACGGATATCCATGGAGCCTGCCGATCTTCCGGGATCGCGAGTTCGAATTCGAATTCACGTCGGCCATCACCATCATCGTTGGCGAGAACGGCACCGGCAAATCGACGCTGCTCGAAGCCATCGGCGCGCTGGCCGGCTATGACGAGGCCGGCGGCGGCAAAGGTTATATGCCCGTCGACCACTCAGGCGCCATCGACAAGAGTGGTGCTGCACTTGCCGCTGCGCTGCGCTGCCATTGGCTGCCGAAGGTCACCGCGGGCTGGTTCTTCCGGGCGGAGTCCTTTTACTCCGTGGCTCGTTATCTTGACCAGGCGGCGCTGGAGTCCGGCGGAGCGCCGCCGGACTTCCTGTCATGGTCGCATGGCGAAGGGTTCATCCGCTTCTTCGAGGAACGCTGCCGACGACAGGGCATCTACATCCTCGACGAGCCCGAAAGCGCGCTCTCGCCGACGCGCCAGATCGAGTTGCTGAAGCTGCTTCAGCGCATGGAGCGGTCCGGCACCGCGCAGGTGATCATGGCGACGCACTCTCCGTTGCTGATGGCCTGCCCGAACGCGCGGCTCTTCCGCATCAGCCGCATCGGCCTCGATCTGATTAATTTTCAGGACACCGATCATTTTCGCATGATGCGTGACTTCTGCAGCGATCCGGCTGCCTTTCTCGCCGATGCGCTGTATGAGGACGAGCCATGAATCACGACGCCTACGACAACAGCTACATTGCCGGCATTCTGAACTCGGTGAAGACCATTGCCATGGTCGGCGCCTCGCCCAACGACGTGCGGCCAAGCTATTTCGTGCTGAAATATCTGCTGGCCAAGGGTTTTTCGGTGTTGCCGATCAATCCCGGTCATGCCGGCAAGCAGATCCTTGGACAGACGGTCTATGCCAGCCTGGCCGACCTGCCGCATCCGGTCGATATGATCGACATTTTTCGCGGCTCGGCCGCTGTCCCTGGCATCGTCGAGCAGGTACTGAAGCTCGATCCGCTGCCGAAGGTCGTTTGGATGCAGCTAGGTGTTCGCCATGACGAGGCCGCCGCGCGCGCCGAGGCAGCCGGCATCAAGGTGGTCATGAACCGCTGTCCCAAGATCGAATATGGCAAGCTGTCGGGCGAGATCGGCTGGACCGGCGTCAACTCCGGCGTGCTGTCGTCGAAGAAGCCATTGATGCGCAAGGGTTTCCAGAGTTTTGGCGTGCGCCAGAAATAGACGGACAACCAGGCGCGCAAAATTATTCCGGGAAGAAATGGATTTTCCCGGGCGTTCGCCGCAGATCGCACGCCGAAAGGTATTTTGTTCTTTGCATTCACGACCGCGCTTGGCCAAGAATGCCCGGCGATTTTCGCAAGTTTGAGAGGGAGGCTTCGATGACCCGTACGCCCGGTTTCAACACGCTCGCCGTCCATGCCGGCGCCAAGCCGGACCCGGCGACCGGCGCGCGCGCCACGCCGATCTATCAGACCACCTCCTATGTCTTCGATGACGCCGACCACGCCGCCTCGCTGTTCGGGCTGAAGGCCTTCGGCAACATCTATACCCGCATCATGAACCCCACGCAGGCGGTTCTCGAGGAGCGTCTCGCCGCGCTCGAAGGTGGCACTGCCGCGCTGGCCGTCGCCTCCGGCCACGCCGCCCAGGTCATCGTCTTCCACAATCTGATGCGGCCGGGTGACAATTTCGTATCTGCCACAAAGCTTTATGGCGGCTCCATCAACCAATTCGGCCACGCCTTCAAGAATTATGGCTGGGAGGTCCGCTGGGCCGATACCAACGATCCATCGACCTTTGAGAGCCAAATCGACGACAACACCAGGGCGATCTTCATCGAAAGTCTCGCCAATCCGGGCGGCATCTTCGTCGACATCGAGAAGATCGGCGACATCGCTCGCAGGCACGGCCTGCCGCTGATCGTCGACAACACGCTGGCCTCGCCCTATCTCGTGCGGCCGATCGAGCATGGCGCCGACATCGTGGTGCATTCGCTCACCAAGTTCATCGGCGGCCACGGCAATTCGATCGGCGGCGCCATCGTCGACGGCGGCACCTTCGATTGGTCGAAGTCGGGCAAATACCCGATGCTGTCGGAGCCTCGCCCTGAATATGGCGGCCTCGTCCTGCACGAGACTTTCGGCAACTTCGCCTTTGCCATTGCCGCGCGCGTGCTCGGCCTGCGCGACCTCGGCCCGGCGATCTCGCCCTTCAACGCCTTCCTGATCCTGACCGGCCTGGAAACCTTGCCGCTCAGGATGCAGCGTCATTGCGACAACGCAGCGAGCGTCGCCGCCTGGCTTTCCAACCATCCGAAAGTCGCCTGGGTGAACTATCCCGGACTGCCGAGCGACAAGAACAATGCGCTGCAGAAGAAATACTCGCCGCAGGGCGCCGGCGCCGTTTTCACCTTTGGCCTCAAGGCCGGCTACGAGGCCGGCGTCAAGTTCGTCGAGGCGCTGGAACTGTTCTCGCACCTCGCCAATGTTGGCGACACCAAGTCGCTGGTCATTCACCCGGCCTCGACCACGCACCGGCAACTGTCGGACGAGCAGAAGGTAAAGGCCGGTGCCGGCCCGGACACGGTCCGTCTGTCCATCGGCATCGAGGATGTCAACGACATCGTCGCCGACCTCGAACAGGCGCTGAGCAAGGTCTGAGCGCGATGTCCGCCTTTCTCGCGGTTGATCCCGAAACTGTCGAGCCGGAGGCCGGCGCGCCGGCCCCGGAACGCTTGATCTCCGGCGATCCGAAATTCCGCACCTGGAATGTCGAGGAGCGGGACGGCAGCCTTTATGCCGGCATCTGGGAAGCGACGCCGGGCAAGTGGCGCATCGTCTATGACGAATGGGAATTCTGCCACATCCTGTCCGGCGTCTCGGTGATCGCCGAAGACGGCGGCGACGCGCGCACGGTCAAGGCCGGCGACAGTTTTGTGCTGCGGCCGGGTTTCAAAGGGACCTGGGAAGTGGTGGAGACGACTCGCAAGGAATATGTGATCAAGCTGTGAAGCGCGCTTGCCGGGCTGTTAGAGCAGCCGGTAGACATCCGCTTCGGAGAAACCGAATCCGGCCATCAGGTCGCGGTGCCACCGGCTTCCAAGCAGGTCGCCCAGACAATCATCCACACGCCGCCTCGTCGTTGCCTTTGGCGACCGCAAACGCGCCGGCGGCGGGCAGCCGTTCGGACGCGGGAACGTCAATGACATCGGCCAGCGCAGCCGGTCGCCGCGCGATGTAGCCGCGATGCGCCATGGCGACGCTGGCATAGGCCTGCACCATGCCGGTAGCCACCGCCTCCGCCGCTTGGGCCTGCGTGGTGAACACACTGATCCGCTCCGGCGGCACGCCATTCTGCAGGGCCGTCCGATGCTGGATCTGGTTCGATATCACGCCAAGCCTCGCGGAGGGGTGGCCTGCAAGAGAGCGATAGCCTTCAAGGTCGAGCGGGTTGCCCTTGGCGACCATCAAGCCGTCCGGCAGCGACCAGATCGGGCGACTGAAGTCCACCAGCTTGCTGCGCTCTTCCGAGATGAACAGGCCGGTGGTCATGTCCCAGCGGCCGTCGGCCAGTCCCGGCAGTAACTCGGCGAATTCAGTCTCGACGGGCGTGAAAGCCGTCGTTTCGGACATCGCGAAGATCTTTTCGGCCAGCATCGCGTCGCAGCCGCCGACTTTCCCGGATGCATCGGTGAAGCAGAAGGGCGGTTCCTGCAGAAAGGCGAATCTCATTTTCAGATCTTCGGATTTTTGCGGCTCAGAAGCGCACCGAGAGCGCTTCCAATCCATGAAAATGATAGGTGTCGCGGAAGCGCGGCTCTTCCGTCAGGCCTAGATCCGGCAGCCGGTCGAACAGCGTCTTCAGCGACACCTGCAACTCCAGCCTGGCCAGCGGCGCGCCGATGCAGAAGTGGATGCCGGCGCCGAACGACACGTTCTTCTGGTCCGTCCGCGCCGGGTTGAATGTGGCCGGTCCGGCGAAAGCCAGCGGGTCGTGATTGGCCATGCCGAGCAGCAGCGCCACCGTCTCTCCGGGCTTGAGCAAAATGCCCGGAGCAGCTTCCATCTCTTCATAGGCATAGCGCAGGAACATGTGCAGCGGCGCATCGTAGCGCAGGCATTCCTCGACCGTGGCGGCATTGGCCTCCGGTGTTGCAAAGAAGCGGCGCCCATCGCCGCCCTGCGCGAGGGTCGTTCTCACGGCATTTCCGGTCTGGTGCACAGTCGCTTCGTGCCCTGCGTTGAGCAGAAGGATAGCTGAGGAAACCAGCTCCTCCTCCGAGAGCTTCTGGCCGTTGTCCTGGGCCTCGATCAGCAGCGAAAGCAGATCGTCGTCGGGTCTCTTGCGCCGCTCGGCGACATAGCCGCGCAGGAAAGCCGCGAAATCGTGCGCGGCGCGGTTGGCCGTCTCCTCGGTCTCGCGCGTGCGGCCGTGCATGTACATGGCGACCATCTGATGCGACCAGTCGAGCAGTTGCGGCCCCATCTCGACCGGAACGCCGAGCATCTCGGCGATGATGGTGATCGGCAAGGGCGAGGCGTAAGCGGGCAGAAGATCGACGGAGCCCGGCTCGAAGCGGTCGATCAGCTCATTGGCCAGAGCCTCGATGCGCGGCCGCAGCCGCTCGACCTGGCGCGAGACGAAGGCCCGATTGACCAGTGTCCGCAACCTCGTGTGCACCGGCGGCTCGAGCTCAAGCATCGAATTGGCTTCGATGGCGTCGAAGGCGGTCAGGTGCGAACGGTCGCCGCCAACCCCGCGGCTGTCGGGAATGCCGGCCGGGTTCTGGCGGCCGAAGCGACGATCGCGAAGCAGGCGGTTGACGTCGTCGAAGCCGCCGAAACACCAAAAACCATAATTCTCCCAGAAGAAGGCGTTCGAAGCGCCGTGCAAGAAGGCGTAGCCCTCATACGGGTTCTGCACAAAGGCCGGTTCATGCGGGTCGAGGCGCAGGCGGCGGCTGACGGGGTCGAACGTGAGATAGGGTGGCATCATGTTCGACCAATAGCGCGCCTTGCCGGCCCGATGCCAGACCGCATCGCCGAGCCGGTCGTGCCGATATATTGAGCCAGGCTGGCCGCTGGAGAGGAAGAGCGGGTGGCGCGCCCATGGCTCCGGCGCAGCGCTTCAGCGTCCCGTTTTCAGGATACCGGCCACCTTGGTGGCGATCGCGGCATCGAGCACCTGCCAGTTCCCGAGCAACTCGCGCGGGAAGCGGTAGGTGAGGCTGAGATCGTCGCCGACCTGGATGTCGCGCTCGCAGGGGGCCAGCGATTCCTCGGCACTTGGGCCGCTCAGGCAGCGGGCGACGAACGGGTCTTTGCCGGGGCGCTCGGCAACCGCCAGGACCTCGTTGAGATAGCCCGATTTCTCGGCGAAGCCGTAGAGCCTTGTCCCGCCCGGGCCGGGTGTGCCCGGCTTGACGATCAGGGCGCTGTAGATCGGCGCGAAACGGCCGCTCATGTCGCGCGACATCATCCGCGGCTCGAATGACAGGAAGATGATCTTCCTGGTCGTGGTGTGGTTGAAGTCGCCGCGCGCGGCGGTGCTGTAGCCGTCCATTTCGGGATAGCGCAGATAAAGGTCGAGGCGCGAGGCGTTTCCGTCGCGCCTGGCCTGGTCGAAGCGGATGAAGTTGGCCGGCACACTGATCACATTGTTGCCCATGACGACCTGGCGCACGGTCGTGTCGTCGGTATAGCCGGCCATGGCGATCGACCGGCCGAGCCATTTGCCGCCGAGACTGATAGCCACCGAAAGCAGGGCGAGCGCCGCGAAGACATAGAAGACCCGCTTCATCAAGGTCGAGTCGACAACCTCGAATTCCTCCGCGGCGGCTGCCTCTCTCATCCCAATTCCCCGATCCGCTCACCTGTCCTCAGGTGGCACAACTGGCGCGGCATGGCTCTTGCAGCGCGTCGGCACGACTGTGCGGTCTCATGGTAAACGGTTGGTAAAGATGGATCTCATGCTGCTCCCTCTCTACGCTTTTGCGGTCGGCCTGACGGCTTGCGGCCTCGCCGGCTCGGCGATGGAAATCGTCTGCGGCCACCGGCTGGCCTTCGCCGAACCCTATGTCACGCCTGCCCATATTGTGCGCTCGCTCGCGGTGACCGCCTGCGCCGGCCCGTTCATGCTCACCAATGATGCTCTGGCTGCGCGGCGCGAGGGACGCATCGGCACGCTGGCGCTGCTTTCCTGCGGCTGCACGGCGATTGCCTGGGCACTGGCGCTCGGCATCGTGCTGATCACCATTGCTTCCTGGGCAACGGGTCTCCTAAGCTCCGCCGAATTCTCGGCTTGAAACGAATCGGAGAAAAGATGCCGATCTATGCGATCGACGGGAAGGCGCCCCGGTTCGAGGACGCCGAAACCAATTGGGTGGCGCCCGACGCCACGCTGATCGGCGATATCGCGATAGGCCGCAATGCCGGCTTCTGGTTCGGCGTCGTCATCCGCGGCGACGGTGAAACGATCACCATCGGCGCCGACACCAATGTGCAGGAACATACGGTCATGCACACCGATCCGGGCTATCCGCTCACCATCGGGCAGGGCTGCACGATCGGTCATCGCGCCCTGCTGCATGGCTGCACGGTCGGCGACAGCAGCCTGATCGGCATGGGCGCCATCGTGCTCAACGGCGCGAGGATCGGCAAGAATTCGCTGGTCGGCGCCGGCGCTTTGGTGACGGAAAACAAGGTTTTCCCGGACAATTCGCTGATCGTCGGCTCGCCCGCCAAGGCGATAAGGGTGCTGGATGACGCGGCAATCGAGAGGCTGCGGGTCTCGGCCGCGCACTATGTCGCCAACGGCAGGCGCTTCAAGACCGGATTGAAGGAGCTGTGACAGCGGTTCAGTCCGCCGCTTCGCCCGCGACCTTATTCACTGCGTCGGGACATTGCCTGACGCAGCAGCGACGCCCCCGCTTCGAAACCGGCGCGGTCTGCACCTTCCAGGGCGGTTTCACAATCATCGATGCGCGTCCTGAGCGACGGATCCGCGCCCGACGCCAGCAGCAGGCGGATTGCCTCGGCGTCGCGCTGCGCCACGGCGTAATGCAGAGGCGTCCAGTCGTTGACCCCGCGCATGTTCGGGTCGGCGCCCTGCTCGAGCAGGATCTGGATAAGCTGCAGCCTGTCCGGCCGCTCGGTGGATAGCGCGGCGATGATCGACGGGAAGCCGGCGGGATCCTCGTAATTCGGATTCGAGCCTGCATCAAGCAGCGTGACGATGAAGCCGGCCGGGCTCCAATAGATCGCGTATTCCAAGGGATGGCCGAGGCCGAGCTCGAACGGCATCCTCTCGTCGTACCATTGCGCGGAGCCGCCGAGCGCCTTGCCAAGCCCATCGAAATCGCCCGCCTTGAAGGCGTCGTCTATCGCCTTGAACAGCTTGGCGCGCTCGCAGCGGTCGTCAGGGATTTCCAGCATCGCCGTCCATCCAAAAATAAACGGCCATAGTGCTCCGGTCTGCCGTTACGAGAAAGGCCCGCAGGCGGCGGCAAAAAAAGCGGAGCCGGCCCGGGGACAGGGCCGGCTCCTAAAACCCGGTCGTTGGGGACGGGGAGGGTGGGGACTCGACCGGGCTTTTTCCAGGCACGCCGTATGAATGCGGCGTGCTTAATCTCTTCGTGTTGCCCCAAAAGCCCTGCGCATCTTGGGGCAGCATGCATTGGGATCCTAGCGGACGCTGGCGACCGCGTCCTCGCGGCCGTCGTTGATCGAAACCCAAACGCCTGAATTCTCTGTCGATTGACGTTTGAGGTAGGTGTAGACCGTGTCGTTCCAGGCGAGCACTTTCGGCTCGAGATTGTCGAGGATGAACTCGCCGAGGCTGGTGCGCACCGTCAGCACCGCGTGGCCGTCGCCGTTCGGCTGGCGCACGACCGTCATCAAAAGGTCGCCGGCGGGGACACCGGCGGCCATTAATTCGCGGCGCTTCTCCAACGCGAAGTCCTCGCAGTCGCCGAAACCGTTGTCGGGATAGGCCCAGTATTCCTCGACCCCGTAGATCTCCATATCGGTACGTGGCTTGACGCGGGTGTTGACCGAATTGTTGACCTTGATCATCGTCGCCCACAGCTTGCGGGTCAGCTCGACAGGAGACCCATTCGGCGTCCTCTCATTGCATTCGATGGGGATACGCTGGCAGAGTTCAAAATGGCCGACGGGCTGGGCGGTGCGGCCACCCGTATGCATGAACAGCGGTCCCGCGCTTGCCGTGCCCCAGGCGGAAAGCTGCATCGCCATTGCCAAGAGCAACAGCTTGCCCCTCGTCATTTTCATTATGGTAGTCTCCCCGTTTGAGAGAGACTGTGCCACGTTGGGATTTATTTGACGCAAAAACCGGAAGTAGAGATTGAGTAAAACGCCCGTAGATTAAATATAAAATTTGAACTATCTCGACTGCGGATTGTTGAGAATCTAAACCGGCCGCCGCACCCGGATCACGTGGCTTCTCGACATGCCGCCCGGCTGCTAGAAGGCCCTGATCCGGCCAACAAAAAACCGGCCGCTGGAGGCCGGTTGGATGCATGTCCGCATTCTAAGCGGTCAGGACCGCGGCGCGTTGAATTCCGAATCCAAGGTTTCCGGCCGCTGGATGACGGCAAACTCAATGGCGACGCCGTCCTCGAAGTGACGCACGACCTGGCCGCGCATCGTTCCCAGCATGACCTGCACGCCGATTGCTGGTTTGACGTCGATCTCGATCGCCGCGCCCGAGAGCGACAGGTCGATGATACGGCACTGATACTGTCGCCCGTCGGTGAGCTGCAGCACGCTCATCGGATTGCGCGGCGCGACGCGCTCGTGGCGGCGGTCTTCCGGCAGGTCGAGCTCATGCTTGTTCGCAAGCCAGGTGAGCTGCGCGGCGAGCTTGTCCTTCTTGCGGTCCGAAGCGATGACGGTCATCGCGAAACCGTCCTGCGAGGTGCGCGTCACGATGCCTTCGATGCGACCGATGTGATCGATATAGGCAATGACCTTTTCCCCCGGCATGCCGACGCGATCGGTGCGCAAGGCGACATTGCCTGGCGACATGTCTATCACCTGGCACGCGTGTTCCGTGCGGTCCTCCAGCATGAAGCGTCCGTAGATTTTCACCCGGACACGCTGAAAATTGCGCCGCTCCACACGGGACGGCGCAAATTCCGCCGCTGACCTCATGACTGCCTACACCCCGTTGGCATTCCGCGCGACGTGCGAGGAATTTCACCGGAAAAAGCTACAGCAAAGCAGGTTAACAAACGGGAAAAAGCCGGCCCAAATGGGTTGGGGGCGGACGCCCACGCAAGGCAAAGGCCTGGACCAGATCGGGGCAAAATCTCGCGCTCCGCTCTACTCGTTGCGCCCGCCGTCGAAGACGACGAGATGCCGTATCCGGCGTACGCGGCCGAGCGCCGAAATGGTCTCGGGCGCGTCGAACTCCGTCGGCACGAGCGACGGAACATCGATCGCCGGCCGGTTCTTCAGGAACATCGGGTCCTTGTCGGGATCGATGACCCGGATCGCGTCGATCAGGGCGTCGGCGAGCGGGTCGGCACCAAGCCAGAACGGCCGATCCGCGGCGCTGACGATGCCGAGGCAGCGAGGGCTCTCGACGCCGCCATCGAGCGGCAGCGCCAGCAGCTCGAACTTGCTGGAACGACCGTTTCGGCTGAATCCTTCATAGGTCAGAAGCAGCACCGACTTCTGATCGAAGACGCCGTGGATAAGACGCGACATAAGCCGCTGGTCCTTCTCGCGCCAGAGCGAGGGGAAGGAAAACCCTTTGAGCTCGCGGCCGTAATAGGCGCAGAGCCTGGTGCCGGCCAGCCGGAACACGGCCTCTCCGCGTGTGTCGCGCTCCAGGATGAACGTATCGGCCAGGAGCGTCTTGATGTCCGCCGGCTCCACTTCCGAGCGTTTCGGAGCCGGGCGGCCATCACGCAGCCGGTTCCAATATTGGAACAGCGCGATTGATCCGTTCTGATTCATTTCCATTCCGCTCCGGCAATCTGTCTTTCTTGTTGTCCCATCGGCGAACAGACAGGGCGCCCTCCGATGACCTTCATGCGGTGCGGAGCAGGATGCGTGCCAGCATCGTTAACGTTTGTTCACGTCTCGGGGTCGTTAAGGTTAACAAGTGGTTTACGTTGCGCGCCGACCGGGCCTGTGGCACTTCAAAAACCACTCCAAAACGGTCGTTTCAGCAGCGATCGGCAGCGCTTCAGTCAGTTTTCGGGGAGCAGGGGACTCGACCGGCCGTTCAGGGAAACCTGGACGGCTTTCTTTTGATTCGCGTCGCCGATCCAGGCCCTATCCGATTCAGCTTGGGCGATTCGCGATTTGTGATTCGATCAGGCGTGAACTACATGCTCGGCCGAAATCGAGTCTCCAGCCATCTGCGAAGAGGCCATGAGCGAGCCGGTAACACCGACCGAAACCGAAATGCAACCAGACGACGAAGCGCCGGAGCCGCGCCGCGAGCCGGTGTTCAACTTGCCGCCGGTTGTGCTGGCGGTGATGGGGATCTGCGCGATCGTCTTCCTGCTGGAGCGATATGTGCTGAACGACGACCAGCAAATGACGCTGCTCTACGACGGAGCCTTCATTCCGGTGCTCTACACCGGTCAATACGGCTTCGACTGGTTCCTGTTCACGCGCCCCTTCACCTATGCCTTCATGCATGGGGGCCTCGCTCACATTGCCGTCAACATGGTGTGGCTTGCCGCTTTCGGCTCACCGCTCGCCAATCGTTTCGGCGCGGCCCGGTTTGCGGTGTTCTACGCCGTGACCGGGCTGGCTTCGGTAGCGCTGTTCTGGGCCATGCATCCTTATGGCGAGATGCCGCTGGTCGGCGCGTCGGGCGCGATCTCGGGCATGATGGGAGCTGCGGCGCGCTACGGCTTCCGGATCGATCGCTCGTCAGGCCAGGCGGCCTTCGCCGGCGAGCCGTTGCCGATCGCAATCGTGCTGCGTTCGCGCGGCGTCATGACCTTCCTCGGCGTCTGGATGGTGATCAACCTCGCCACCGGCCTTCTCGGCTTTGCGCCGGGGATCGAGGGACAGATCGCCTGGGAAGCCCATATCGGCGGCTTTGTCGCCGGCTTTTTCGGCGTGCGCTTTTTCGATCGGCCCCAGCCGCCCGAGTAGCACTGCGGCGCACTTGAAATGCAACCAATCACGGCGCACCATGTTCACCGGAACGTGAATGCCGGTCAGGGCAGGAGCCGGCGGGCAAGGCACAGGAGGACGCCATGACTGTGAAGGCAATTCTTGAGCAAAAAGGCCATGACGTGTTCACACTCGGGCCTAATGAAAAGCTGAGCGAAGCTATTCGCATCCTGACCGAGCATAGGATCGGCGCGCTGGTCATCACCAATGGCGACCGCAAGATCGTCGGCATCCTTTCCGAACGTGACATCGTGCGAGTGCTGGCCAGGGAGGGCGCGGCCGCGCTCGATATTCCGGTCCGATCGGCCATGACGCCGAAGGTCAAGATCTGCAACGAGAACCACACGGTCAACGAGGTCATGGAGATCATGACGAAGGGTCGCTTCCGCCACCTGCCGGTGGAGAAGGACGGGATGCTCGACGGCATCGTGTCGATCGGCGATGTGGTCAAGCGCCGGATCGAGGATGTCGAGCGCGAGGCCGAGGAGATCCGGGCCTACATCGCCACCGCCTGATACAGGCGGGAAGGTGCCGCCAGCACAGCCCGTGGGCTTACAAGCGCAAGCTGCCTGGAGGCCTGCGCGCGGCTTTGGACTTGTCTCAAGGAACGGTTTGCACTAGCGAGTGATGCGATTTTCGCAACGCGATAAGCAAAATCGCGCCAGCCACAAATGCGACCCATAGGCCTCCATGAGCATCATCGATACCCGCACGCCCGACCCGAAACGCCTGATCTCCGGCGCCACCGGCGACTGGGAAATCATCATCGGGCTCGAAGTGCATGCGCAAGTGACGTCCGAGGCAAAGCTGTTCTCCGGCGCCTCGACCTCTTTCGGCGCGGCGCCCAACGCCAATGTCAGCCTGGTCGACGCGGCGATGCCCGGCATGCTGCCGGTGATCAACGAGGAATGCGTCAAGCAGGCGATCCGCACTGGGCTGGGCTTGAAGGCCGCGATCAACCACAAGTCGGTCTTCGATCGGAAGAACTATTTCTACCCGGACCTGCCGCAGGGCTATCAGATCTCGCAGTACAAGCAGCCGATCGTCGGCGAAGGCAAGGTGATCGTCTCGGTCGGACCGGACCGGCAGGGCGAGTTCGAGGACATCGAGGTCGGCATCGAGCGCCTGCATCTGGAGCAGGATGCCGGCAAGTCTATGCACGACCAGCATCCGACAATGTCCTATGTCGACCTCAACCGGTCCGGCGTTGCGCTGATGGAGATCGTCTCCAAGCCGGACATGCGCTCTGCCGACGAGGCCAAGGCCTATGTCAGCAAGCTGCGCACCATAATGCGCTATCTCGGTACCTGCGACGGCAACATGGACGAGGGTTCGCTGCGCGCCGACGTCAATGTCTCGGTGCGCCGCCCGGGTGGCGCGTTCGGCACGCGCTGCGAGATCAAGAACGTCAACTCGATCCGCTTCATCGGCCAGGCCATCGAGTCCGAAGCGCGCCGTCAGATCGCCATTCTCGAAGACGGCGGCGCGATCGAGCAGGAGACGCGCCTGTTCGACCCCAACAAGGGCGAGACGCGCTCGATGCGCTCCAAGGAAGAGGCGCATGACTACCGCTATTTCCCCGACCCCGACCTTCTGCCGCTGGAATTCGACCAGGACTATGTCGATGATCTGGCACAGCATCTGCCGGAACTCCCGGACGAGAAGAAGGCGCGGCTGATCGGCTCGCTCGGCCTATCGCCCTACGACGCCTCGGTGCTGGTGTCGGAAAAGCCGGTCGCCGACTATTTCGAGAAGGTGGCCTCGGGGCGCGACGGCAAGCTTGCCGCCAACTGGGTCATCAACGACCTGCTGGGCGCTCTCAACAAGGCTGGCAAAGATATTGAAAACGCTCCGGTTTCGCCTGAGCAGCTCGGTACCGTCGTCGACCTGATCAAGGAGGGCACGATCTCCGGCAAGATCGCCAAGGACCTGTTCGAGATCGTCTGGAACGAGGGCGGTGATCCGCGCCAACTGGTCGAAAGCCGCGGCATGAAGCAGGTGACAGACACCGGCGCCATCGAGAAGGCGGTCGACGAGGTCATCGCCGCCAATCCGGACAAGGCCGAGCAGGCGCGCGCCAAGCCGACCATGGCCGGCTGGTTCGTCGGCCAGGTGATGAAGGCGACCGGCGGCAAAGCGAACCCGCAGGCGGTCAACGAACTGGTCAAGGCCAAGCTCGGCATCGAATAGCGCGATGTTCGTCCGCACCGCCAGCGAGCGCGATCTTGGTGCGATCCGCGCGCTGCTGGTCGAGACGTGGCATGCGACCTATGACGCCATTTACGGCGCCGAGCATGTAACGGCGATCACCGACGACTGGCATTCTCTTGCTTCGCTCAAGGCGCAGCTGGCCCGGCCGAATTCCGAATTCCTGGTCGCTGACGATGGCAAGCGGCTTGGCGGCATGGCTTTCGCGACCGCCACCACCGACCCGAAAATCGTCCTTCTGAACCAGCTCCACGTATCTCCGGATTGTCAGCGGCAAGGGATCGGCCAGGCGCTGCTCGACGAAGTCGAGGCCAGTTTTCCGGAGATGCGGACGCTGCGTCTGGAGGTCGAGCAGGCGAATGCGGCGGCGATCGCCTTCTACGAGGCGAACGGATTTCGGACGGCAGGCAGGACAGCGGATTGCGGCGGCAGTTCGGGATGGACCGCGCTCATCCTGGAGAAGCGGCTCGGCTAAAGCGCCGGCGGAGCGGCAGGGATTTCCACATTGTCGATCAGCCTGGTGGTGCCGAGCCAGGCCGCCGCGAGCAGGCGGCCGTCGCGGTCTCGTCGCCAGGGCGCGAGCGTTGCGGCCTCCCGCGCGGCGACGTAGTCGACCTTCCGAAAGCCCGCCCTGACGAGCGCTTCGGCAGCCTCACTCACCCCACGTGCCTCATCCGCGCCGGACGCGAGTTCGGCCGCGGTCTGACGCAGAACCACGTTGAATTTGCGCGCGATCTCGAGCTCGGCCGCGCCCAGATAGGCGTTGCGCGACGACATGGCGAGGCCGTGGGAATCACGCACGGTCGGCGCGCCGACGATCTCGACCGGCAGATCGAGATCACGGCACAGCTGCCTGACAACGCAAAGCTGCTGGTAGTCCTTCTCACCGAACACGGCACAGTCGGGCGCTGCCTGCAGGAAAAGCTTGGCCACGACAGTGGCGACGCCGTCGAAGAAGGCGGGCCGAAAATCCGTCTCCAGGCCGGAGGAGGGGCCTCCGACCGAGATTTTGGTGGCGAAGCCGGCCGGGTACATTTCCGCCACGCCTGGCGTGAAGGCCAGATGCACGCCTGCTTCCCGCAGTTGGTCGAGATCGCGGGCCAATTGGCGCGGATATTTGTCCAGGTCCTCGGTCGGCGCGAACTGGGTCGGATTGACGAAGACGGAGACGACGCAGCGCTCCGCCTTTTCGAGCGCGATCCTGACCAGCGAGATGTGGCCGTCATGCAGCGCGCCCATGGTCGGCACCATGGCGATCTTGAGGCCAGCCCGGCGCCAATCCCGGATCTGCGCGCGAAGGGCCGCAACGCTCTCGACGACGATTGGCCCGCTCATGCCTGGTCCTTGCCCGATGCCGCCGAAAAAACGTGGTCAGGTCCGGGAAATGCGCGGCTGCGCACCTCGTCGGCGTAACGCGCCGCCGCATCCGCAATGGTGTCGCGCAGCACTGCGTATTCCTTGACGAATTTCGGCACGCGGTCGACGGTCATGCCGATCATGTCGTCTACCACCAGGATCTGGCCGTCGCAGTCGCCGCTGGCGCCGATGCCGATGGTCGGGATCGCGATATGACGGGTGAGGTCCGAAGCCACCGCCTCGACCGTGCCCTCGATGACGACCGAGAAGGCGCCGGCCTTTTCAACCGCTTCGGCGTCGCGAAAAAGGGCGGCGATGTTTTCCCTGCTCCTGCCCTTGATCTTGTAGCCGCCGTCCTTGTCCACCGACTGCGGCTGCAGGCCGATATGGCCCATGACCGGGATGCCTTCCGCGACGATTGCCGCGATCTGCGCGGCCATGTCGACCCCACCCTCGAGCTTGACCGCCTGGCTGCCCGTCTCGCCGATGATGCGCCTTGCCGAGGCAACGGCTTGCGCCACTGAGGCCTCGTAGCTGCCTGCCGGCATGTCGACCACCACACAGGCCTTTGCGGAGCCACGCATCACCGCTTGTCCGTGCGCGATCATCATCTCCAGCGAAGCGCCGAGCGTTGTGGCATGGCCATGCAGCACCATGGCGACGCTGTCGCCGACCAGAAGCAGGTCGACATGCGGATCGAGCATGCGGGCTATCGGATAGGTATAGGCGGTGAGACAGACGATCGGCACGCCGCCCTTGCGGCGGCGAATGTCTTCGGCGCCGATCCGATTGCCGGTGGACCGTTCTGGGGCCAATCGTCACCTCCCTCAACCGGCGCGGGCCGGCCGCCAGCTTTGCCGGGCGTGCGAGCTTTAGAAACTGCGCAAACGCTTGGCAAGCCGAGGTGGCGATATCTCCACGCGTGTATCGATTTAGCGCACGAAGCATTTACATCGCAGGCTGGGCAAAACCCTTGCCTTCGCGTTGACCTGACGCCATAAGCAGGAAACGGCGCGGCCGCTGCCGCAACGAGGATCTGGATGAAGACTTTCCTGCTGCAGTTTTTCACCTGGTGGAACAGCCAGACGCTTGGCACGCGCTTCCACACCTGGCGCTTCGGCAACAAGGTCGGCGAGGACGAGGTCGGCAACGTCTATTACGAGGGCGGCATCGATTCGGAAGGTCGCACCCGCCGCTGGGTCATCTATCGTGACTATTCCGAAGCCTCGAAGATCCCTCCGGGATGGCATGGCTGGATGCATCATCGCGTCGACACGCCTCCGTCGAGCGAAAGCTATAAGGCTCGTGATTGGCAGAAGCCGCACCGTCCCAACCTCACAGGAACGCCGCGCGCCTATCGCCCGCAAGGTTCCATTCTGACCAACCAGCATCGCCCGCAAGTCACCGGCGACTACGACGCTTGGACGCCCGGTTCGTAAACGCGTTTCGGTCTTTTGTCGCCACAATTGGCGTTTAGCTGCTTGCTGATAGCGCAGCCCTGACTAGCCTTGGGCGATTTAGAGAATCACCCGGGCGCAACCACCGGTATCCCTGCATGAACTCTTTCGGCCGACTCTCGACGGGACTGTTCGCGGCAGCGTCCGTTCTGGCTGCCTCGACGGCAGGGTTCGCCGCCGCGCAGACACCGGCGGCGCCGGCGGTTTCCGACCGCATCACCAATCCGGTCGCCGAATTCGCCGGCATCGACAAGATCACCGGCCGCATCATCACCTTCGACGTCTATATCGACGAGACGGTGCAGTTCGGCGCCCTGCAGGTGACGCCGCGCGTCTGCTACTCTCGGCCTGAGACCGAACAGCCGAAGACCGATTCCTTCGTCGAGGTCGACGAGATCACGCTCGATCGCAAGATCCGCCGTATCTTTACCGGCTGGATGTTCGCCGAAAGCCCCGGTCTCAACGCGGTCGAGCACGCCGTCTATGACGTCTGGCTGAAGGGCTGCAAGCAAAAATCGGACGTGCCGCCGCCGACCGCCGCCAAAGCCGATACGGGCAAGCCGAAGACGAATGCCGCCAAGCCGAAGCCGCCCGTGCAGGAGCCGCCTGCCGAGGCAGCGCCTGAGCCGTCGGACGCGGCGCCCGCGCCGGATGGCGCCGACACCACAGACACGAACTGATCTCGGAACTCTCGGAACCCTCTTTTTCGCAATCCGTTGGATAAACGGTGATGGCGACGGGAGATTTCCATGGCAACGATCAGGCCGATCACTGCCAGCAAGAAAGAGCTTCTCGATATCGAGAAAGGCTTCTGGACCGGCGATTCCGCGTATTTCGCGGCCCACGCCGATGTGGATTGCCTCGTCGCCTTTCCGGAGATGGCGCAGGCGATGACCAATGCCGATCTGGCCAAGACCGCCACCAAGCCCAATCGCTGGCGCGATCTCGACATTCGGCTGAAAGGCATGGTCGAACCCGGCAGCGATATCGTCATGCTAACCTACGAGGCGCGCGCGACGCGGGAAAACGGCGAGCCCTATGCCGCTCTCGTCAGCACCGGCTATGTTCATCGCGCCGATGGCTGGAAGATGATGTTTCATTCCCAGACGCCAATTGAAACTGCGAGCGGGTGACCGCTTACCTCAGGGATAAAAGACCGCGTCGCCCTTCAGGGCCTCGGCCAGCATTTTTTCGTAGCGGCTGCGCGGCACGTCGATGGCGCCGAAGCGCTTCAGGTGCTCGGTGGTGAACTGCGTGTCGAGGAGCGCGAAGCGGCGTTCGTTCAGCCGCTCGACGAGATAATAGAGGCAGGTCTTCGAGGCGTCGGTTTCTCGGGCGAACATGCTTTCGCCGAAGAAGACGCGCCCGAGTGACACCCCATAGAGACCGCCGGCCAGCCGGCCCTCGCGCCACGCCTCGACGGAATGGCAGTGGCCCAGCCGATAGAGCTCGACATAGGCTTCGCGGATCGGCGCGTTGATCCAGGTCGAGCGGCGCTCGTCGCGCCTTTCCGCGCAGCCGTCGATCGTCGCCTCGAAGTCGAAATCGTAGCGGATGTCGAAAGGGTGCCTGCGGATCGTCTTCTTCAGACTGCGCGGCGTGTGGAATCCGTCGAGCGGGATAATGCCGCGCGTCTCCGGCCGCACCCAGAACACTTCCGGGTCGGTGGCGCTCTCTGCCATCGGGAACACGCCCGAGGCATAGGCTTTCAGCAGCAGGTCGGTCGGGATGCGGTAGCCGGGCGCGTAGGGACGAGTCATTGCGCCATTATAACCGCAAGATCCTATTCCTCCTTGGCCAAATATTTCTCAAGCCAGTGGATGTCGTAATCGCCGTTGGCGATATCCGGATTTCCGACGAGGTCGCGGAACAGCGGCAGCGTCGTCTTGATGCCGTCGACGACGAATTCGTCGAGCGCCCGGCGCAGCCGCATCATGCATTCGACGCGGTTGCGCCCATGCACGATCAGCTTACCGATCAGGCTGTCGTAATAGGGCGGGATCCGGTAGCCGGAATAGACGCCGGAATCGACGCGGATGCCGAGGCCGCCCGGCGTGTGGAAATGCGTGATCGTACCGGGCGACGGCGTGAACGTGCGCGGATCCTCGGCGTTGATGCGGCACTCGATGGCGTGGCCGTTGAACTTGATGTCTTCCTGCTTGACCGACAGTCCGCCGCCGGAGGCGACACGGATCTGTTCATGCACGAGGTCGATGCCGGTGATCGCTTCGGTCACCGGATGCTCGACCTGCAGGCGTGTGTTCATCTCGATGAAATAGAATTCACCGTTCTCGTAGAGGAATTCGATCGTGCCGGCGCCGGAATAGCCAAGATCGGCGATCGCCTTGGCGCAGATGCCGCCGATGCGCGCACGTTCCTCGGCGTTGAGGGCCGGTGAGTTCGCTTCCTCCCACACCTTCTGGTGGCGGCGTTGCAGCGAGCAGTCGCGCTCGCCGAAATGCACGCCGCGTCCGGCGCCGTCGCCGAACACCTGCAATTCGATATGGCGCGGCTTTTCCAGATATTTCTCGATGTAAACGGCGTCGTCGCCGAAGGCAGCGCCGGCTTCTGATCTGGCGGTCTGCAGCGCCACTTCGAGGTCGGCTTCGGTGCGGGCGACCTTCATGCCGCGGCCGCCGCCGCCGGCCGAAGCCTTGATGATCACCGGATAGCCGATCGCGGCGGCGATGCGCTTTGCTTCCTTCTCGTCGCTGATCGCGCCGTCCGAACCAGGCACCACCGGGATGCCGAGGCGCTTTGCCGTGCGCTTGGCTTCGATCTTGTCGCCCATGATGCGGATATGGTCGCCCGAAGGGCCGATGAAGGTGATGTTATGGGCGGCGAGGATATCGGCGAACTTGGCGTTTTCTGACAGGAAGCCGTAGCCCGGGTGCACGGCATCGGCGCCGGTGATCTCGCAAGCGGCGACGATCTGGTGAATGTTGAGATAGCTTTCGCGTGACGGCGGCGGGCCGATGCAGACGCTTTCGTCGGCAAGCCGCACATGCATGGCGTCGGAATCGGCCGTCGAATGGACCACCACCGTCTGGATGCCGAGCTCCTTGCAGGCGCGCAGCACCCGAAGCGCGATTTCGCCGCGATTGGCGATGAGGATTTTTTGGAACATGTGCCCGCTGTTCCCGGCTCTACTCGATGACCACGAGCGGCATGCCGTATTCGACCGGCTGGGCGTCCTCGATCAGGATCGCCGTCACCGTGCCGGCGCGCGGCGAGGGAATCTGGTTCATCGTCTTCATCGCTTCGATGATGAGCAGCGTCTGGCCTTCCTTCACCTTCTGGCCGATCTCGATGAACGCCTTGGCGTCGGGCGAGGGCGCGAGATAGGCGGTGCCGACCATCGGCGAGGGCACGGCGTTCTTGGAAGGATCGGCTGCCGTCGCGGGCGCGGGCGCTACCGCCTGAGCCGGCCCGGCAACCGCCGCGGACGGCATAGGAAGCGGAGCAGCGACCGCGTGGACGGCCTGAGACTGACGCGACACGCGCACTTTCAGATCGCCGAGCTCGACCTCGATCTCGGTCAGGTTGGTGTCGTTCAGTATGCCCGCCAAGTCGCGGATCAGCTGCTGGTCAACACCGTTCTTCTTTATCGACATTTTCGAGCCTTCTGTTTGGGAGCCGGTCACAGGCGCGCCGCCAGTGCCTGCAGCGCAAGCGTATAGCCGAGTGGCCCGAACCCGCAGATCATGCCGACAGCGACCGGCGCGACCATGGAGACGTGGCGGAAAGGCTCCCGCGCGTGGATATTGGAAAGATGGACTTCAGCGACGGGCAGCGGCGCGATGGCGCGGATGGCGTCGTGAATGGCAATCGAGGTATGGCTGTAGGCCCCGGGATTGATGACGATGCCTGCGGCCTTTTCACCGGCTTCCTGGATCCAGTCGACGAGATCACCTTCGTGATTGGACTGACGAAAATCGATCTCGAGCCCGAGCGCCGTGCCGGCGGCCTTGCAATCCTCGGCGATGGCGGCAAGCGTCTTGCCGCCATAGATCCCCGGCTCGCGCTTGCCGAGTGCATTGAGATTGGGACCGTTCAGGACGAAAATCGTTTTCAAATATGCCGACCTCTTCGGCGCCGGCCGCAAGCCGGCGCGCCGGGCCGCGATAATTGGGATATACGCCCCCCAAAAAAGCGCAAGTTAGTTGTTTAGCTGTGCACAAAAAGCGGAAAAACCCCGGGTATAGCGCCTCGCAATAGCTTAT
>NZ_JARTVP010000004.1:0-17558 GCF_029625865.1 Mesorhizobium sp. WSM4887 | reverse complement strand
CGCTTGTCGCCCCAAACCGCGCGCGCGCGGCTGCGCCGCTTGATGTGTTTTTGGCGCACTCCTCCCTCCCCAATTTTTTAAACCCCCCCCCCCCCCCCGGCACGCCCCCCCCCCCCCCCCCCGCCGGACCTCTATAATGGGCATATCCGCCCGCGAAAAGAGCGCAAGTACGTTCTTTCGCTGTCCACAACAGGCGGAAAACCGCCTGTTATCGCGACTCGCAATCGCTTAGAGCATGATCCCGAAAACTGTGCAGCGGTTTTCGGAAAAGACCATGCCCAAACCTAGAGCGCGCTCTTGGCCTGCTCGATCTTCTCCGCCAGAACCTGCTGTCCGAGCGCGCCGAACACCACCTCATTGCCGACCACATAGGACGGCGTGCCGGTGATCGACAGCTTGGTGGCGAGATCGTAGGTGCGCGAGAGCGCTTCGTTGATGCTCGGATCCTTCATCTTCTCGCGCAGCTTCGCCTCGTCGGCACCGAGCGAAACAGCGACCTTCATGGCGGTGGATTCGGTGGCACGGCCCTGGCTGCCGAGCAGCGCAGTGTGGAACTCGCTGTACTTCTCCGGCATCATCAGATGGAAGGCCATCGAGACCACGCTGGCCTTTTGCGAATCCGGGCTGAGGATTGGAAACTCCTTGAGCACGAAGCGCAGGTCCGGATCGGCTTTGGTCAGCGCCTTCATGTCCTCAATGGCGCGTTTGCAGAAGCCGCAATTGTAGTCGTAGAACTCGACGATGGTGACTTTGCCCTTCGGGTTGCCGACCACGCCGTCGAAGGTGGAGTTGAAGATCTCGTCCTTCGCATCCTTGATGACGCCGAGTGCGGCGAGCCGCTGCTCTTCCTTCTGCTTGGCCTCGAGCGCGTCCTGAACCTCGAGCAGGACCTCGGGGTTTTTCAACAGATAGTCGCGGATGATGCCTTCGACCTCCTTGCGGTCGATCTTGCTGTCCGCCGAGGCCACCTGGATGGCTTGCGTCGTGTCGGCCCTAGCGGCCTGCGGGCTTCCTGCCACGAAGCCGAATGCCAGCATGCCGAGCGCCACCGCCACGCCGGCGCTGCCGAGCAGGATTGCCTTGTTCATGATCAGTTCCTTCTGCCTGTCCCGGTCCAACCTGGTCGCCGTGCGCGGCCGGGAGGTTCACTTGAGTTTGTTAGATGGCGTGTAGTTTATGATATCCTGCGCGCGAAGCCAGCGGGGCTCGCCGCGCTTCAATTTCTGTTGAGCGCGCATGGCGAAGATCTTCGCGTTCTTATAGTCGGCCGAATAGAAATGGCCCTCCGCTGTCGCAAGGTCGGCGGCCGGGATTTGCCCCAATTCGCCATAGGCTTGAGCCAGATAGCGGTAGGCTACGGCGTTTTCCTTGTCGCGCCCGATCCCGCTGTTGAGCTGCGCCACCGCTTTGTTGATTGAGTCCGGCGTGCCGACCGCCATCAGCGCCTGGCCGAGCGAGACCAGCAGCAAGCCGGACCGCGCCGCGTCGAGGCTCGCCGCTTTGGCATAGGCATCCGCGGCGTCCTTGGGCCTGTTGGCCTTCATCAGGATGTCGCCGCGCAGTTCCTGGAAATAGGGGTTCTTCGGCTGTTCCTTGATCAGGGCCGCGGTTTTCGTCAGCGCGGCGCCAGGATTGCCGTAGAGATAGGTCTGCTGCGCGTCGCCATAGCGCGAGGCAAGGCTGGTCGGGTTCTTGCGCATCAGCCGCGCCACGGCCGCCTGGCCTTGCATATAGGCCGCGATCTTGATGCGCATCATGTCATGCCGCTGCTGCAGCGCCGGCGCGTCGACCTGGCTGACATATGGGCTCGCCTTGACCAGCACCTCGAGATTGGCGATGCGCTCCCGGGGCATCGGATGGCTGATCCGGTAAGGATCGAGCTGGGTGCCCGACAGCGAAAGCGCGCTCTGGAAGCGCCCGAAGGTCTTCAGCATGCCCATGCCGGACTGGCCGGTGGCATTGAGGTAGGTGATCGCCGAGCGGTCGGCGGTGATTTCTTCGCCGCGCTGATAAGCAAGGATGCTGCGCTGCGCCATCTCGCCGCCGCCGGCGGCGACGCCCATGCCGGCGCCGGCAAGGCCGCGGCTGTTGGTGGTGGCGCCGGCCACGATCGCGCCCGCCCCGAGCAGCGTGGCGATGATGGCCATGGTCTTGGCGCGATCGAGTTGATCGCGCAGCTTCTGCTGGTGGCCGCCGGCAATATGGCCGGCCTCGTGCGCGATGACGCCGATGATCTCGTTCGGCGTCTCGGCCGTCACTAGCGCGCCGGTGTTGATGAACAGGCGGCGGCCGGTCACGAACGCATTGAAGCTCTGGTCGTTGACCAGAACGATGTCGATCCCGTCATTGGCAAGGCCCGCCGCCTTGAAGATCGGTCGGGCATAGTCGCGCACCAGCGCCTCGATCTCGGCGTCGCGCACCACCGGCACGCCTTGCGCGAAGGCGCTCAGCGAAGTGGACACCGCGACGGCGGCGGCAAGCAGGAGCGTCGCGAACCCGCGCGCGGTTCGCCCTATTGCGGTCGATCTATCGATCATCGTTCGGGTCGGCTCAACATGACAGGTCCACTGGTAGACGAGCGGGCGAAGGATGAAAAGTCGGCGCCGATAACTTCCTGCGCGCTTGTGATCCCCACACCAATCGGGCATTTGTGCGGCGCTGCCGTCGAACTCCCGGCAGTTCCAGGGCAAGCGAGCGATGGTTTGCCTGTGGATTTGCCAACCAAAGGCAGGCTGAAGAGTCAGATGGTCGTTTCGCTTTCACGCCGCGGCGAGGTCGAGCCGTTCCACGCCATGGATATTCTGGCCGAGGCCAACCGGCTGAAGGCGACCGGGATTCCCGTGGTGTCGATGGCGGTCGGCCAGCCGTCGGACCCGGCGCCGGTCGGCGTCCGCGAAGCCGCCGCTCTCGCGCTGAAGCACGGCCGCATCGGCTACACCGATGCTCTTGGCCTGGCGGAGCTGCGCAAGGCGATCGCCGCGCACTATGGCGAGCATTACGGAATCGATGTCGCGCCCGCCCGTATCGCCGTCACTACCGGCTCGTCGGCCGCCTTCAACCTGGCTTTCCTGGCGATGTTCGATCCCGGCGACCGCGTCGCCATCGCCGCGCCCGGCTATCCGGCCTACCGCAACATCATGGCCGCGCTTGGCATCGAAATCGTCGAGATCGAGCTTGGCTCGGACGCCTATCTGCATGCCGACCACCTGAAGAGCGCACATCGCGAGAAGCCGTTGAAAGGCGTGCTGTTTGCCAGTCCAGCCAATCCGACCGGCGCGGTCATTCCAGCCGACGAGCTTTCCGCGTTGGTGAAGACCGCGGACGAGCTTGGCATCGCGGTGATCTCGGACGAAATCTATCACCGGCTGGCCTATGCCGCGCCCGACGTCACTGCACTTGCCTGTGGCGCCGGCGTGACGGTGATCAACTCCTTCTCGAAATACTATTGCATGACCGGCTGGCGCATCGGCTGGATGGTGCTGCCGGACGAACTGGTGCGGCCGGTCGAGCGCATCGCGCAGAGCCTCTACATCTCGCCGCCGGAACTGTCGCAGGTCGCGGCGGTCGAGGCCTTCAATGCCACGCAAGAGCTGGAAGCGGTGAAGGCGCGCTATGCCTGGAACCGCGACCTGCTGATGAAGCGTCTGCCGGAGCTGGGCTTCCTGCTCGCGGCGCCCATGGACGGCGCGTTCTACGCCTTCTGCGATGTCACGCGGCACACCAATGACAGCATGGCCTTCGCGCGCAAGATGCTGGCCGAGGCGCATGTGGCGGCCACGCCCGGCCGTGATTTCGATCCGCTCCAGGGCCATCGCACCATGCGCTTTTCCTATGCCGGCAGCCATGACGACATGGTCGAGGCGCTGGCGCGCATCGAAAGTTGGCTGAAATAGACGCTATGCCCGAGCTTGAACAGGCGCTGGCGGAAGTGGCCGCCGAAATGACCGAGCGCAGCGATCGCGGCGATGTCGCCACCTATATCCCGCAGCTCGGCAAGGTCGATCCGAAGAAATTCGGCATTGCCGCCGTGACCAATGACGGGCGCATCATCCTTGCCGGCGATGCCGATCAGCCCTTTTCGATCCAGAGCGTCTCGAAGGTGTTCACGCTGACCCTGGCGCTGGGCAAGGTCGGCGATGCGTTGTGGCAGCGTGTCGGCCGCGAGCCGTCGGGCAATCCGTTCAACTCGATCGTCCAGCTCGAGCATGAGAGCGGCATTCCGCGCAATCCGTTCATCAACGCCGGCGCCATCGTCGTATCCGACATCCTGCTTGCCGGCCACCAGCCGCGCGAGGCGATCGGCGAGATCCTGCGCTTCGTCCAATTCCTGGCCGACGACGACACGATCATCATCGACCGCGAGGTCGCGGCCTCGGAACGCGCTACCGGCTACCGCAACTTCGCTCTGGCCAATTACATGAAGTCCTTTGGCAATCTCGACCATGAGCCGGAGCTGGCGCTGGGCGTCTACTTCCATCATTGCGCCATCGCCATGAGCTGCCGGCAGCTCGCCATGGCCGGCCGCTTCCTCGCCAATGGCGGTCGGAACCCGGCGACCGGGCTGTCGGTAGTGTCGACCGAGCGTGCGCGCCGCATCGGCGCGCTGATGCTGACCTGCGGCCACTATGACGGCTCCGGCGATTTCGCCTTCCGTGTCGGCATTCCGGGTAAGAGTGGCGTCGGTGGCGGTATTCTTGGCATCGTGCCGGGCGTCGCCTCGCTCGCCGTCTGGTCCCCCGGCCTCAACGAGAACGGCAATTCAAAGCTCGGCTCCATAGCGCTTGAGAAGCTCGCCAGGATGATGAACTGGTCGATCTTCGCGCCTTAGCAGGTGCTGGGGCGCAAGATTGGAAGGCCAGAAAACGAAAATCCCGCGCCGGGCGGCACGGGATCTTCTGTTTAACAACTAAGCCTAATGAGCTGACAGAGCTTAGAAAAAGCCCTTCCGCTGCCACCAGCCGGCACGCTTCGGCTTTTCTTCGGTCTTGGCTTCCTCGCTGACGTTGGACGAAACGACGGGGACAGCCGGCGTGTCGATCGACTGCGGTTTGCGCCGCGTCGGATGGGCATTGACCTGCGCTTCGGCCTCGGTCGGAGCAGCAGCGGCCGCTGTCAGCTCCGGTTCGGCGGCCGCAGGTTCAGCGGGAAGTTCCGCCGCCCGCTCGGGCGCTTTCTCGGAGACGGTTTCCTCGACAGCCTTCTTCGATCGCGGTGCACGGCGAGGCTTCTTCGGCTTCTCCGTTTCCGCGACATCGTCATTGGCGGGCGAGGGCGCGGCCTGCTCTTCGGCTGGAGCGACCGGCGGCGCGCCTTCGGGAGCTTCGACTTCCGCTTCTTCGCCTTCGAAACCATCGCCGGCATCGGCATCGGCAGGGATTTCGCCTTCCTCGCGGCGATTGCGCTTGCCGCCGCGCTTGCCGCGACGGCGCTTCTTGCCCTGCCCCTCTTCGGCTGCTTCCGCCCCGGCCGGTGCTTCAGCCGTTACCTCGGCTGTCGCTTCGCCAGCAATCGTACCGGCGTCCGCAGGTGCGGGGGCCGAGACGGCATCGCCATGGCCTTGATGCTCGCGGTCGCGATCCTTGCCGCCGCGCCGCCGACGGCGTTTGCGGCGCTTGCGGCCGCCTTCGCCGTCCTCGGACCGATGCGGATGCTGTCCCTGCTGTGGATGGCGCGGCTGTTCGGCCTGAACCGATACCTCTTCTTCCTCCTCGACGACGATCTCGTCCTCGGGCTCTTCCGGCTCGACATAGGTCGGCAGGCTGCGCACCTCGACGAAGCCTTCCGGCTTCTCAGCCACCGCGCCGCGGAAGATCGCGTAGTGTTGCGCGCCCAGCGTCTCGTCGGCTTCGAGCGTGATGCTCAGGCCGAACCGGGCCTCGAGCTCGACCAGATTGGCACGCTTGTGGTTGAGCACATAAAGCGCGGTCGCCGCCGGCGTGCGCACTGTGATGTGGCTGCGCGAATCCTTGAGCAGGAATTCCTCGATTGCCCGCACCACCATCAGCGCCACCGAGGAGTCCGATCTCACATGGCCTGTGCCGCCGCAATGCGGGCAGGGCTTCATCGTCGATTCCAGCACGCTGGCACGGATGCGCTGGCGCGACATCTCCATCAGGCCGAAATGCGAGATGCGACCGACCTGGATGCGGGCGCGATCGTTCTTGAGGTGATCCTTCAGCCGCTTCTCGACCGCGCGGTTGTTGCGGTTCTCCTCCATGTCGATGAAGTCGATGACGATCAGGCCGGCAAGGTCGCGCAGCCTGAGCTGCCGCGCGACTTCCTCGGCGGCCTCCAGATTGGTGTGGAGCGCGGTGTCTTCGATCGAATGCTCCTTGGTGGAGCGGCCGGAGTTGACGTCGATCGAGACCAGCGCCTCGGTCTGGTTGATGATGATGTAGCCGCCGCTCTTCAGCGTCACTTGCGGCTGCAGCATCCGGTCGAGCTGCGCCTCGATGCCGTTGCGCACGAAGATCGGCGTGGTGTCGCGGTAGGGCTGAACCACCTTGGCATGGCTCGGCATCAGCATCCGCATGAAGTCCTTGGCCTCGCGGTAGCCGTCCTCGCCGGAGACCAGGATCTCGTCGATATCCTTGTTGTACAGGTCGCGGACCGAGCGCTTGATCAGGCTGCCTTCCTCATAGACCAGGGCAGGGGCCGTGGACTGCAGCGTGAGATTGCGGACATTCTCCCAAAGCCGCATCAAATATTCATAGTCGCGCTTGATCTCGGCCTTGGTGCGGCTTTCGCCGGCGGTGCGCAGGATGACTCCCATGCCCTGCGGCACCTCGAGATCGGCGACGACCTCCTTCAGCCGCTTGCGGTCCTGGGCATTGGTGATCTTGCGCGATATGCCGCCGCCACGCGCGGTGTTCGGCATCAAGACCGAATAGCGGCCGGCGAGCGACAGATAGGTGGTCAGCGCCGCGCCCTTGTTGCCGCGCTCTTCCTTGACGACCTGGACCAGTAGGATCTGGCGGCGCTTGATGACTTCCTGGATCTTGTACTGGCGGCGCACCGGCTTGCGGCGGTTGCGAACCTCTTCAAGCGCATCCTCGGCGCCGACCGATTCGATTTCGTGTTCGTCCGAATGTGCGGACGAAACTTCTTCGAGCATGCCGCGATCATCGTCGCTGGGAGCGGCTTCCTCGGCCGGAGCGACCTCGCTGGTCGATTCGGCCTGCACCGGTTCCGAAATCACATCCGCATCGATGCTCGCGGCGATCGAAGTGGGGCCGCTCTCGGAAGGCTGGCGATTCTCGCTGTCGGTCGCATCGGCTTCTTCGGTGTCGCTGCCGGCTTCGGGGGCCTTGTTCTCCTCTTCGCCGGCTGCCTCGGCTACGGTCTCGACGGTTTCGGAGCCTTCGGTGGCTTCGGTCGAGGTATCGGCCGCATCGCCGGGCTCATCAGCGGAAGCGCTGGAAGCTGCGACCTCATCGGCGCTTTCGCCGCCTTCGTCGGCACCGGCAGCATCGGAACCGCGCTTTTGCTCGGCCCGGTCGCGGTTCTTGCCGCCGCGCCGGCGGTTGCGGCGGCCGCCGCGATCGCGCGCCTGCTGTTCCTCGCCGGTCTCGGCCTCCTCGTCCTCTTCGTCGTCCGCCTCCTGCGCTTCGGCGCGCAGCAGGGCCTGACGGTCGGCGACCGGGATCTGGTAATAGTCGGGGTGAATTTCACTGAAGGCGAGAAAACCGTGACGGTTGCCACCATATTCGACAAAGGCTGCCTGAAGGGAAGGTTCGACGCGGGTTACGCGGGCGAGATAGATGTTTCCTTTGAGCTGCTTCTTGTCCTGGGATTCAAAGTCGAATTCTTCGATGCGGTTACCGCGAACGACAACAACGCGTGTTTCCTCCGGGTGGGAGGCGTCTATCAGCATCTTGTTGGGCATTATTTCGTTTCCTCCCGGCAGCCATCAGCCGCAGCTGGCGAGGCAGACCCCGCCGCTGTGTGCCTGGATTTGTGTGGCTGCCGGATAATTGAATGTCCGCCGGCCGGAGCTTGAGCGCGATGGCGGTGCCGCCCGCAGCCACAATGGCGCGGTTCGATGCGGACCTTTCCATGATTGCGCTTGAAGCCATCGGCACCCAGCAGAACCGTTTTGAACCAAAGCCCGGGCTTGGCCGGACCAGCTTGTTTGCTCGCACAGAGCCGGCGCGGGAGATCCCGGCCGTTTTCATCGCGCAAGCGATTCCCCCGCCACGGGAGCACGCCTGCGAAAATCGTCGCGATCATCTGAAACCCGGAAGCGCCTTGCACATCTTACCCTGGCGGGAAGCTGCAGGGCGGGCGGTTCCAGGATTGCAGTGATCCAATGTCGCTTTTATGATTTGGCGGGTTGGAAGGCAACCCCGATTTCGGATGCCGGCAAAAAGCGCTTCCGCAGGGGAAGGTGGCGCTCCACCTACTGCATGAAAGGCTTGGTTAACCTTCTCTGGATACCAATCGTTAATCGGGTTGGCCGCCAGACAGGCCGTTCTGCCAAACAGGCCGGCGCGAGGCGCCTAACGGGGAGCGACTAGAATAGAGATGGGACTGGCAGGCACCGCAGACAAGGAGCGTGGCGCCGCCGGATATCTGCGGCTCATGGCAAGGACTGTTTTCCTGCTGGTGATCCTGCTTGGCGCGACCGCCGCCTCGCGGGCCGACGGGTTGCTTGGCGCCACCGGCTACAAGATGGCCGGCGACGCGACCAAGATGCGCATCGTCGTGACCTTCGACCGAGAACCGGACGTGAAGTGGTTTCTGCTGCGCGGTCCCAGCCGCCTTGTCGTCGACCTGCCGCGCACGCGATTCGCCCTCAACGCCAAGGACGTGAAGCCGCGCGGGCTGGTGCGCGCCGTTCGCTACGGCGATCAGGGCAAAGGCTCTCGGCTGATCCTGTCCGGCAAGGGACCGTTTGCCGTCGACAAGCTCGAGGTGCTGAAGAATGACGATGGCAGCGGCTATCGCGTCGCCATCGACATGTCGGCCGCATCCGAAAGAGAATTCGACGAGGCTTTGGCCAACCAATCGCTGACGACCGGCTCGACCGTTTCTACCGACAAGGGCGGCCGTGTCGGCACAGGGCCGATTTCGGCGCCTGGGCACCGCTTCACAGTGGTCATCGATCCGGGTCATGGCGGCGTCGACGGCGGCGCGGAGAGCGCCGGCGGCACGGTCGAGAAGAACGTCACGCTCGCCTTTGCGACCGAACTACGTGACAAGCTGGCCGCGGTCGGCAGCTATGATGTCTATATGACACGGGACAGTGACGTGTACCTGCCGCTCGACGAGCGCGTGCGCATCGCCCGCCAGCACGAAGCCGATCTCTTGATCTCCATCCATGCCGATACGATCGCCGTCAGAGGTCTCCGCGGCGCCACGGTCTACACGCTCTCGGACAAGGCTTCCGATCCCGAGGCTCAGGCGCTCGCCGATCGTGAAAACCTCTCCGACCAGTTCGCCGGCCTAAAGATCGAGGACGACAATAAGGAGGTCACCGACATCCTGATCGACCTGATCCGCCGCGAGACCCACGGCTTTTCGATGAGCTTTGCGCACACGCTGGTCGGCCAGTTGTCGACCAGCGTCGGTCTGATCAACAATCCGCAGCGCTCGGCCGGCTTCAAGGTGCTGAAGGCGCCCGACGTGCCCTCGGTTCTGGTCGAGCTTGGTTACCTCTCCAACAGCAAGGACGAGGCGCAATTGCTCAGCGCCGACTGGCGCGGCAAGGCGGCCCAGAGCATAACCAATGCCGTTGCCCTGTTTGCCGCGGCGAAAGCGGGAGCCAGGGCTGGGGGCTGACGGGGACCGAACCCGCCCACAACCTTGAGCCGTCCTACAACCGCAAGCAGCGTTGCGCGACGACAACACGTGGCGTTATTATTTGACGGACGGAGTTCCTGAAACTTCGTGCTGCCGTATTTTGTCCACATGGTCGCGACAATGGGTTTCCATTGCGGATTGGGACCGCCCCTGAAGCTTGCGCGACTGTCGGCTTCGTTTAGGAAATCCCGAACCTCGGACTGGAGCGGGCATGATTCGTCTCATCGGCTATTTCTTCGGCATCGGCACGACGCTGGCGCTGCTGGTCGCTGCGGGCCTTGCCATCTACATCGGCCATCTGACGAAGGATCTGCCCGACTACGAGGTTCTGGCCAAATATGAGCCGCCGGTGACGACGCGCATCCATGCCTCGGATGGCTCGCTGATGGCCGAATATGCTCGCGAGCGGCGCCTTTATCTGCCGATCCAGGCGATCCCGGACCGCGTCAAGGCAGCCTTCATGTCGGCCGAGGACAAGAACTTCTATAACCATCCGGGCATCGACATCACCGGCCTCGGCCGCGCCATCATCGTCAATCTGCAGAATTTCGGCTCCGGCAGGCGTCAGGTCGGCGCCTCGACGATCACGCAGCAGGTTGCAAAGAACTTCCTGCTGACCTCCGACCAGACCTACGAGCGCAAGATCAAAGAGATGATCCTGGCCTTCCGCATCGAACAGGCCTATTCGAAGGACCGCATCCTCGAGCTCTATCTCAACGAGATCTTCTTCGGCTTCGGCGCCTATGGCGTGGCCGGCGCCGCGCTGACCTATTTCGACAAGTCGGTCAACGAACTCACCGTCGCTGAAGCCGCTTACCTTGCTTCGCTGCCCAAGGGCCCCAACAACTATCATCCCTTCAAGCATGCCGACCGGGCGATCGAGCGCCGCAATTGGGTCATCGATCAGATGGTCGAGAACGGCTACGTCACGCGCGAGGAGGGCGACAAGGCCAAGGCCGAGCCGCTCGGCGTGAAGCCGCGCCGCAACGGCTCCTACCTGTTCGCGGGCGAGTATTTCACCGAGGAGGTGCGCCGCCAGATCATCGCCCGCTACGGCGAGAATGCGCTCTATGAGGGCGGCCTGTCGGTGCGCACCACGCTCGATCCGAAAATCCAGCTCATCGCCCGCAAGGCGATGCAGAACGGATTGCTGAAATATGATACGCTGCGCGGCTATCGCGGACCGGTGACCCATATCGACGTTTCCGGCGACTGGGGCGTGCCGCTCGGCGCGGTCAAGGGGCTGGAGGACGTGCCGGAGTGGACGCTCGCCGTCGTGCTTGACAGTTCTGCCGACGGGCTGACGATCGGCATTCAGCCGGCGCGCCAGGTCTCCGGCGACCTCGTCAAGGACCGCGTCGAGGGAACAGTCAGCAAGGACGACATGGGCTTTGCCATGCGCCATTTCGTCAACGGCAAGTCCGTCCGGGCGAAATCTCCGGCGGAAGTGCTTGAACCCGGCGACGTCATCTTCGTGCAGAAGAACGAGGGCTCCGACAACGCCTATAGCCTGCGCCAGGTGCCCGAGGTCGAAGGCGGTCTGGTAGCCATGGACCCGCATACCGGGCGTGTATTGGCCATGGTCGGCGGCTTCTCCTACGCGCAGTCGGAGTTCAACCGAGCGACCCAGGCGATGCGCCAGCCGGGCTCCTCGTTCAAGCCGATCGTCTATTCGGCGGCGCTCGACAACGGCTACACGCCGGCTTCCGTGATCATGGACGGGCCGATCACCATCCAGAGCGGCAACACGACCTGGACGCCGAAGAACTATGACGGCACGGCCGCCGGCCCGGCCACCTTGCGCTCGGGCATCGAGAAGTCGCGCAACCTGATGACGGTGCGGCTGGCCAACGACATGGGCATGAAGCTGGTCGTCGAATATGCCGAGCGTTTCGGCGTTTACGATCATCTTGCGCCCTATCTGCCGATGGCTCTGGGCTCCGGCGAGACGACGGTCATGCGCATGGTGTCCGCCTATTCGATTATGGCCAATGGCGGCAAGTCGATCAAACCGTCGCTGATCGACCGCATCCAGGATCGCTACGGCAAGACCGTGTTCAAGCAGGACGAACGCGGCTGCGAGGGCTGCAACGCCGCCGAATGGAAGAACCAGCCCGAGCCGGAACTGGTCGACAATTCCGAGCAGGTGCTCGATCCGATGACGGCCTACCAGATCACCTCAATGATGGAGGGCGTGGTGCAGCGCGGCACCGGCGCCACCATCGCCGAGCTCGGCCGCCATATCGCCGGCAAGACCGGAACCACCAATGACGAAAAGGACGCCTGGTTCATCGGCTTCACGCCGAACCTCGTCGTCGGCCTCTATATGGGTTACGATACGCCGCGCGGCCTGGGCAAGGGCGCCACGGGGGGTGGCCTCGCCGCGCCGATCTTCAAGGACTTCATGCGCGTCGCGCTCGACGGCACGCCCAATGTCGACTTCCAGGTTCCGGAAGGCATGAAGCTGATCGCCATCAACCGCAAGACCGGCATGCGCGCGGCCGAAGGCGACCCCAACACCATCATCGAGGCGTTCAAGCCCGGCACCGGCCCGGCCGACAGCTATTGGGTCATCGGCATGGGCGCGGACGGCTCCAATGGTGCCGGCGGCGCGCTGTCGCCGCAGGCCAATCAGGCCATCCAGGACGGCGGCGGCGGCCTTTACTGACTTCCCCAGGTTTCGAATGGGCCGGCAGCTTAACGCCGGCCCATTTCGCTTTACAGGCGGCGGTGCCGTGCCTATGTATCGCGCCGATTCCGAAAAGAACGACAAGAACAGGACAGAACGAAGAGCCATGCGCGCGGAAACGCAGAACATTGTCGACGAGATCAGGCAGGCGATAACCCTGCTGAGGAGGCATCTTTGACTGGGATCCGGCCCTCAAGCGGCTTGAATATCTGAACTCGCGCGCGGAGGATTCCAGCCTCTGGAACGACCCTGCGGAAGCGCAGAAGCTAATGCGGGAGCGCCAGAGCCTCGATGAGGGGATCGCGGCGGTCAAAGGCCTGACCCAGGCGCTCGAGGACAATATCGGCCTGATCGAACTCGGCGAGGAAGAGGGCGACGAGGGCGTCGTCGCCGAAGCCGAAGCGGCGCTGCGTTCGATGCAGGGCGAGGCCAAGGCCCGTCAGGTGGAGACCCTGTTGTCGGGCGAGGCGGACGCCAACGACACCTATCTTGAAATCCATGCCGGCGCCGGCGGCACCGAGAGCCAGGACTGGGCCTCGATGCTCTTGCGCATGTACACGCGCTGGGCCGAGCGGCGCCGCTTCAAAGTCGAGGTGCTGGAAGTCCATGAAGGCGAAGAGGCCGGCATCAAGTCGGCCACCGTGCTTATCAAAGGGCACAACGCCTATGGCTGGTTGAAGACAGAATCTGGCGTTCACCGCCTGGTGCGCATCTCGCCCTACGACAGCAATGCGCGCCGCCACACCTCCTTCGCCAGCGTCTGGGTCTATCCCGTCATCGACGACACGATCGAGATCAACGTTTCGGAATCCGACGTGCGCATCGACACCTACCGTTCATCCGGGTCGGGCGGGCAGCACGTCAACACCACCGACTCGGCGGTCCGCATCACCCATCTCGCGACCGGCATCGCAGTTGCTTGCCAAGCCGAACGCTCGCAGCACAAGAACCGGGCCAAGGCCTGGGAGATGCTGCGCTCGCGGCTCTACGAGGAAGAGCTGAAAAAGCGCGAGGCCGTGGCGAACGCCACCGAGGCGTCGAAGAGCGATATCGGCTGGGGCCACCAGATCCGTTCTTACGTCCTCCAACCCTATCAGCTGGTGAAGGATCTGCGCACCGGCGTCGAAAACACCAGCCCGTCAAGCGTGCTCGACGGCGATCTCGACGAATTCATGGAGGCCTCGCTGTCGCATCGCATCGAGGGCGGTGCAGGTGAGGCGATGGCGGACCTCGACTAGGTATTCCGAAAACTTTCCGCCGGGTGGCGGCTGGCAGGGGGTGAGACCTTGGCAGATCCGGAAAAGGCAGGTGCTCGTACGCTTGCCGGGCAATGCTTCTGCGGCACCGTCCGCTACGAGGTGACCGATGAATTCGCCTACGCGGTGAATTGCCATTGCTCGAACTGCCGCCGTACCACAGGGTCGGCTTTCAAGCCCATTGCCGGCATCGCGCGCGACAAGTTTCATCTCACCGCGGGCGACGACAGGCTGCTGATATATGGCGATGTCGGCGGCCACGACGCGCATTGCGGGCAGTGCGGCTCCTTGCTCTACTCCTTGGTGCGGGAGGGTGCCTACGTCCATGTTGCCATGGGAACCCTGACGGGCGATCCGAGCATTTGCCCAAGTGCACATATCTTCGTCGGTTCCAAGGCGCCATGGTTCACGATTACGGACGACCTGCCGCAATATCGTGAACATGTCACCGGCTGACGGTCGGAACTTCCGTCGGCAGAATTTCGTTCTTAGGCACCCCTGGTCGCAGGCTTGTCGTAGTTATTGTTAACCAAGTCGGCGCACCCTTTTCTGCGGCCGTTGCTGAACCCCGGTGCGATTCCGAGGGCACGCCCAGTTCTTGCGCCGGCCAAGGAATCAGCCCAGCATTCGGGCTGGGTATAGAAGCATGTATGGCCGGACGCGGCATATCTGCGACTGACGATCCGGCCACTGGGAAGACACGTTCCGGGAACGGGCAAGCGACAAAACGCTTGATGCTCGAAAGGAACGCTTCGATGTCTGCTGCCAAGTCAAGATCGGCCCGAGCCGTTCGCCCGGCCGGCCGGCTCCTGTTTTCCCTGTTCGCCACCTTCGGGACCATGATGCTGACCGCTACTGCCGTCGCGCACGACGCCAAACCTACGGCGGTGCTTCCGCAAGCCTGGAGCTATCCCTTTGCCTGCTGCGCCAACTACGACTGCAAGGAGGTGCCACAGACATCGATCGGCGAGCGGCCGGAAGGCTATGTGATAAAAGGCACGGGCGAGGTGGTCGCCTACAGCGACAAGCGGATTAAGGATTCGCCTGATGGCGAATATCACTGGTGCGCGCACCAGGCCGGATTGGACGCCGGCAAGACCATCTGCCTGTTCGTGCCGCCGCCCTCTTACTAGGATTGCCGCGGCCAGGCAGTGCCGAAAGCAATGTGAGCCTCTCGACCGGGCGCTGCCGCGCCTGCTGACGAACGGTTGTCAGGGCGACTTCTTTATGTTGCCTTGCTGCCACAGAAGTTCCGCGGCGTCTTCCGCACGGAACTGTGCGGGGCAGGCGGACAAGGGAGAGATCCATGATGATCAAGGGAAGCTGCCACTGCAAGGCCACGACTTTCGAAGTCTCCGAGGCGCCGCAGACGGTGGCGCAATGCACGTGCTCATTCTGCTCCAAGCGCGGGTCGCTCTGGGCCTATTACGTCCCGTCGCAATTCAAGCTCGCCTGCCCGCCTGAGAACGTCTCCTTCTACCGCTGGGGCTCGAAAACCATAAAGCATGGTTTCTGCTCGACCTGCGGCTGCGGCACCTTCACCGAAACGCCGGACTGGTCGACGGGCCAGCCCGACTTCGATCAGCGTCAACTCTCGCCTGTTCGACGACTTCGACCTGGACAGGGTCGAAGTGGTGGTGATCGACGGCAAGAACCTCTGGTAGCTTTGCCGTTCCGCTTTTTGCCGCAATTCATGGTACAACGCGTGCGGAAGGGCTGATTTGGCGCGGCTGCAACGGCCGCGATTTGGAGAGGGACAATCTTATGAAGAAGACCGTGCTCGTCGCCGTGGCGACGGCTGTGCTCGTGAGCGCCTGCACCACCACCGATCCGTATACCGGCGACCAGAAGATCTCCAACACCGCGGCCGGCGCCGGCCTCGGCGCGTTGGCGGGTGCCAGCCTTGGTCTGCTGGCCGGCGGCAACGACCGCCGCAACGCGCTGATCGGTGCGGGCATCGGCGCCCTTGCCGGCGGCGCGATCGGCGCGACGATGGACCAGAACGAGGCCGAGCTTCGCCGTCAGCTGCAGGGCACCGGCGTCAGCGTCACCCGCAGCGGCGACCAGATCATTCTCAACATGCCGTCCGACATCACCTTCAACGTCGACCAGGACGCGGTGAAGCCGGGCTTCTACCCGGTGCTGAACTCGGTGGCGCTGGTGCTGAACAAGTTCCGCCAGACGACCGTCGACGTCTTCGGCCACACCGACTCGACCGGCGGCGACGAGCACAATTTCGACCTGTCGCAGCGCCGTGCGCTCGCCGTCGCCAACTACCTGTCGGGCCAGGGCGTCGATTCCCGCCGCTTCGCCGTCACCGGCTTCGGCAAGACACGTCCGGTTGCTTCCAACGCGACGGCCGCCGGTCGCGCCCAGAACCGTCGCGTCGAGATCCAGCTGTCGCCGCTGACCTGATAGAAGCTGCTGCCAGGAGAACTACTCTACTATGCAAACGGCCCCGCGAGGGCCGTTTTGTTTTTGACCTCGAGATGGGAAAAGGCGTCGGGGCCTCAGCTAGTTCTAATTGATGCCTTTCCATCGCCTTGGAAAGGACTAGCATCGACGCTGTCCAGCGGGGACGAGGCGGTACAACCGGCCGCGCAATCAGCATTTTTCCGCCTCGGTCTTGCACGGCCAGTTCAAGAATCTGGGAGGAATGCATGACAAGAACGACTCGCCTTGGGCGCTGCGGCGTCCTCGTTTTAACTGGCCTCTTGGGCGCATGGGTTGGAGCCGCCACGGCCCGAGCCGAAGACGCCAACAAGGCCGACATCGAAGCTCTGAAAAAATCGCTGGCCAAATATGAGGACTACACGGCCGCCGTTCGCGACCTCTATCTGTCGACCGTCGGCTGCGTCTATTACTCGGGCGAGAAGATTCCGGGCACGATGGAATATCCGAAGGGCGCCATGGGCATCCATTTCGTCAACGTTCCGAGCGTCGGCCAGAAGCTCGACCCGATGAAGCCCAACGTGCTCATTTACGAACCGACCAAGAAAGGCTTGAAGCTGGTCGCCGTAGAATGGCTGGTGCCCTTGACGCCGGATGTCAAGGAACCACCGAGCCTATTCGGCCAGAAATTCATGGGTCCGATGGAGGGGCATTATCCGCTCATCCCGAAGGAGTTCGTCCATTACGATCTTCACGCCTGGCTGTTCAGGGACAATCCGAACGGCATGTTCAGCCCGACGAATCCGAAGGTGAAATGCAGCGACGCCGAGTTTCCGATGCTGGAGAAGCCGACCAAGATGATGCCCGGCCCGATGTAAGCGGCAGCAGGACAATCCCGGCAAAGCGCTTGTATCCTTCGAAACGGCAGTAGAGGAACGGCCCCATTCGGGGCCGCCTCGTTGTTGCCGACGCGGTATTGAGGTCAGACCTTCGCGACGATGCGCATGAAGGCGGGCACGTCATCGCCGAAGCCGACGGTCGCGTCGTCCTCTTCATGGCGGTGGCGGCTAGGGCGGCTGTGGTCGCGCTGAGGACGGGAAGCCCCGCGCTGCTCGTTGCGGTTGTCGGAACCCTTGCGGTCGTTCTCGGAACGGATCGCATCCTTGCGGGCGCGGCGCTCGGCAATATCGGCAATCTCGGCCACCGGCTGCTCTTCGCGTGGTGTCTCCGGCGTCTCGTCGTCGCTGTGCCTGGCGTGGCGGTCCGCGCTTTTCTTGCGCTCGCCACGGCTCTTGCGGTCCTCATCCTTGCGACCGGCGCGGGGGGGGGGGGGGGGGGCGCCCCCCGGGGGGGGGGGGGGGGGGGGGGGGGGGGGGGGGGGGGGGGGGGGGGGGGGGGGGGGGGGGGGGGGGGGGGGGGGG
>NZ_JARTVP010000039.1:0-767 GCF_029625865.1 Mesorhizobium sp. WSM4887 | reverse complement strand
ATCGCCATATCGCGCGGGTCCAGATAGCCTTCGAATGCGGATTCTGCAAAAGGACCTGCCAGACACGCAACTATCTCTTGGATCGCTTCATCGCGTTGGAAATGTCGATCCATATCGTTCTCGAAAATCGGCTTTAGCTCCGAGGTGAATCCTTGCGCTGAATAGAAAACCGTGCCTTCGACAAAACCACCGCACTCTCCGTCACCGGCGTCGGGGTAAATACTAACACTTGAGAAAGCAGGGAGTTCACGGTCGTCGTCGAACATCTGACGGTGCAAAACGATGGCGGCCACCGCGTGCCCGGCTTCGTGATGCGCCACAGACGGGAGAAGATATTGGGAGGCTACATTCATGCGGTGCGGCTCTCAGATCTAGTTTCCATCCAAGCCCTGATATCGGATTCAAGCCATGCGACTCGGCCGGGGGAGATGCGACGCCGCTTAGGGAACAGGCCTGCCTTCAGAGTCGCGCGGTCGCGCTCGAACTGCGTTCCACTGAAGTGCTTCAGGGTCTTTGCCGACTGGCCGGCGGCCCAGGCAAGTGCCCGCTCGCCTTCCACATCTTCAAGCCAAAGATAGAGATCGTCGTCGGGAGCATCCAGCGTTGGACGGACATCAAATGCGTTCATGTCCGGACAGCCTTCAGAAAGAAGGGATAGAGGCTTCCGTTTGATCGGGAACGCTTAGTGTTGGTAGCGGCGCCCACATGTTCGAAAAGCGTGATCATTGATGAGTTCTTCCAGTCGGTGCGGCATCGCAGTGCTTTTG
>NZ_JARTVP010000038.1:0-777 GCF_029625865.1 Mesorhizobium sp. WSM4887 | reverse complement strand
TTGGCGAAGGCCTTTGATCTGTAGCAGGAGCCGTTGTCGGTCATGACGCGGGCTATCGTGACGCCGAGGCTGGCGTAATAGGCGACCGCGGCCTTGAGGAAGGCGATGGCGCACTCCTTTTTCTCGTCGGGCAGGATTTGCGAGAAGGCGATGCGGGACGCGTCGTCGATGCAGACATGGACGAACTCCCAGCCGGCGCCGCGCGACTTGCCCTTTTGCGGATCGCCGGTGATACGATGGCCGACTTGGCTGAAGCGGCCGAGCTTCTTGATGTCGATATGGATCATCTCGCCGGGATGCTCCCGCTCGTAGCGCCGGACCGGTTCGGCCGGCTCGATATCCCTGAGCCGCGACAGCCCGGCACGCTTGAGAACCCGGCTGACGGTGGCGGGCGAGACGCCGACCTCATGGGCGATGTGCTTGCCGGTCAGCCGCTGGCGACGCAAGGCTGCGATGCGCTCGGCCACGGACTGTTCGGTCAGGCTCGGCATGACGGTGGGCCGCGACGAGCGGTCGACCATGCCGGCCCGCCCTTTGGTCTTATAGCGCTCGACCCAGCGCGCCACGATCTTGGCCGACACGCCATAGACGCGCGCCGCATGGGCTTTGGAAAAAGCGCCTTCTATCACCGATAACGCCATCTCCTCTCGACGCAGCGGTGTGAGACGGGCATTCTTGTGGATGTTCATTCGGACCCTCCGATGGATGCTGAAGCGTGGTAACTCCAGTCTCCTCGGTCCGGTCCGAATGGACAACCTCTCGAAAGCTCACACCTAG
>NZ_JARTVP010000037.1:0-978 GCF_029625865.1 Mesorhizobium sp. WSM4887 | reverse complement strand
AATCGGATGCGACTCGCCAGCGACATTGCCGACGCGGAAGATGTCTGCTTCGTAGCCTGCGCGGATGCCCGGCCGGATCGGACCGGCGGAGAGCCACGGACCGTCAAGACGGGCATCCGCCAGCGCGTCCCGCGCGCCCCGGCATGTCGCCATGATGTGACGCTCAACGGCTTCGGCCGCCGGGACATGGCCGCCGCGTTCGCGGGCAAGGCTGCCGCGCAGCCGGGCAAGCACGTCGCGCCTAATGCAGCACGAGATCGATAGGCGGCCACGGTCGGCGAGCACCATGCCGCCGTAGCCGCCGGGAAAAGTGAGCAGCGGCATCAGATCGGGCGGCAGCGCCGACCCGGTGAAATGTGCCTTGAACCCGAGCAGGTCCGAGGAGCGGCTTTGCTTCCCGAGCTGGCTCGGCAGCGGCCCCGGCTCCCACGAACCGTGTGCAGCGACGATTACCGATGCCCGCAGGGTCATCCCCTCCTCGCCGGGACTGCCGCTTGTAGCCTGGATCCGCACCGCCTGGCGGTCGCCATCCCTTTCGATGGCGACGGCACGGCAGGGCTGGAACACTTCCACGCCAGCCGAGCGGGCCGCGTCGAGCAGCAGCGTGTCCAGTATGTCGCGGCCAAGCGCGCGGCCGAAGCCGTTTCTTGCCGCGGGTCCGGATCGCGCGCCCGGCATCGGCGCCTCGATGCTGGCATTGCCGGAAAAGAGGCCGACCCGGCGTATTTCCGGACCGGCCTCGCCGCGCCAAGCATCGCCGATACCCAGCCGGTCAAGGAGCGCGAGGTTGCTTGCCGAGATGTATTCGCCGCATACCTTGCGGCGCGGAAACGCGCTCTTCTCCACGATCGCGACAGCCCATCCGCGCCGGGCGAGCGCCAGCGCCGCCGACGTGCCCGCCGGGCCGGCGCCGATGATGATCGCATCGTGGGTGGATGCGCGCTTCACGGCTTATCCCTGGGCGCATCCCCGACCTGG
>NZ_JARTVP010000036.1:0-1056 GCF_029625865.1 Mesorhizobium sp. WSM4887 | reverse complement strand
GACGACGAGGCCCTTGCTTCCCCGTTCGTCAAATGCCTCCTGCGGCTCATTCGTACTCAGGATTCCTTCGGCTTATGGGAAGGCCATTCGGATGCCGAGCTGCTGGCCGAGTTCATCATCACCAAGCAACAGCAACGTGCGGTACCCTTTGGCGGCGATCCCGATCCTGACGCGCTGTGGAGGCTCGACATGTTTACACCGCCGTAGCGCTTGCGATCGAGGAGCGCTCCGGCGTGTCGACGTCGCCAATAATTGGAATGAAGCCCCTGCGGGCTTCCAGCGGTTGGGCGTTCTGTCGAGACGTCCACCGGTTCGGCTTCGAGACTTTCCGCAAACTTGCTGAGGCCGGTACGAAACTGGTCGACGATGCGACTGCAGCCATTGAAGCCTAGCCCGAGATGGAGCGCATCAAGAAACCATTGTTCCAGGAAGGATCTATGTCAGACCTAGATAGGATGAGGAAAAAAGTCTGAAAGCTCCAGTTGCGTGCAGCTATTGCCAAGATGGCATTGCAGGACCTCGTCGAGGGTCTGCCGGGCAAGTGGGCCGACATACAGGAAGTCGCCGAGAAAACCCAAGCCGTTTATGCCGAGTTGGATGTTGCCAAGAGAGAACTCGCTTCAATGAAGAATTTAGGATGATGCGCACATTCACCACCCGTGACGGCTCCATTTGGATGCCGCCGTACCTGACCTCCATCGATAGCAAATCTGCATCGGCTGCTGCCGTTGTTTCAAGGTCTGCTCGCGCGATGTCATGCATCTTCACGGCGTTGATGATGCGGGTGAAATCCTCGCCCCTGCGATGACGAGGACGACGATTTCGACGGCAAGCTCAATCGCATGATCATGGTTGTCGATGATGCCGGCCGCTGCATAGGCTGCGGAGCCTGCGGCCGCGTCTGCCCCAAGAACTGCCAGACGCATGTTCCGGCCGACGAGCTCGCAACATGATCTGGCGAAAACCAGGGGAGCGGCGTGCACTTCATCTTTTTGTCGGCTCGTGGGGCTGGTCCTGTGCAGCAATGCGTCGATGGTTTACTTCGCTTTGGATTCG
>NZ_JARTVP010000035.1:0-1088 GCF_029625865.1 Mesorhizobium sp. WSM4887 | reverse complement strand
AATGACGAGCAGCTTTCTGGCGAGAGCGATGCGGATGACCATCTTTTCCTTTCCAGCGGCCTGCAACCGGTGCTGGAAGGCGGCCAGGTGCGGATCGTATTTGGCAACGATGCGGGCAACGAGGAAGAGCACGCCCCTGGGCCCGGCGCGACCGCCACGCACCGGTCTTCGGCCGCTGCGCTTACCGCTGTCATTGGCGATCGGCGCCAAGCCGGCCAGCTTGGCGATGGCCTTGTTGGACAGGATGCCGATTTCGGGCAATTCGGCCATCAGGCGAGCAACGCTGCGCGAGGCGATCCCTTTGAGCGAGCGAAAGGCGCGGTCAAGGCATGCCCACAACGGATCGTCGTCGATCAGCGAGGCGATCTCGCCCTCGAGCCTGCGGCTCTGGCGCACGAGCAACGCGATGACCTCATCGAGGCTGGCGATGGTTTCGGTGTCGGCGGCAGCACTCTTGCGCTGCTTCTGGATGGTGAGATCGCCGGTGACCTGACCGAGCCGTGCCACCAAGGCCTTGAGCCGCTGCTGGGCCGGGCTCGGCGGCAGAGTCGGCTGTACGCGCTTGGCCTGCGCGTAGCCGGCGATCATGGCGGCATCGATCCCATCGGTCTTTTCCAGGAAGCCCATCGCCTCTGCAAAACGGCGCACGCTGCGCGCATTGACGAGAGCGCAAGGCAGGCTCAGATCCCACAGCAGCAGCAAGGCCAGCCGCTCGTAGCCGCCGCTGGCCTCCATGACGGCAAGCTCGACGCCATGGCCCTGACACCAAGCGGCCAGATCGGTGATGCCTGCCGCATCGTTACGGAAGCGGCCTGCCGCCCCGTTCGGCTCGACATGGGCATCGAGCCATTCTTTCGAAACGTCCACTCCACAGATGGTCTTGTCCACGGTAACCTGCCTTGTGCGTGCGATTGGAGCCAAGCGACTATTCGGTCGTACGTGACGGAGGCGAAGATCCCTGGCTCATCCACGGTTGTGACCGCAGGGGTGTCGGGCGACTTCGCCAAGCCTCGAATCGGATGGCCGTCCGGTTCGAGGCTCAGTCGCTCTTCTCGCACAAAGTCTCCTCCGCGCAGATACAAGGGGTG
>NZ_JARTVP010000034.1:0-1176 GCF_029625865.1 Mesorhizobium sp. WSM4887 | reverse complement strand
GTCGACCGTGAACAATCCGAGCCCTAAGCGGCGACCGGCTTCGGCCGGATTTGAAGCAGGGCAATCAAGAGCGACAAAAACCCCTTCAGCCACCTGAGCAGGAGGGAGAAGTTGTAGCCGGCGGCGGCCAGGATGGCGTTGAGGGTGTCGCCCTGCTGGCCGGCGAGGTAGTTGCGGCCCATTCTGTGTTCGCTCTTGATGTGGCCGATGACGGGCTCGACCGCCGACCGCCGTCGCATCTGGCGCTTGATGGCTGGGGTGACGCGGCGTTTCTGGCCCGCGGTGAAGACCCTGAGCTTGTGGCTCTGCGGTGCGTTGTGGCCGCGATAGCCGGCGTCGGCGAGGATGCGGCCGATCTCGTTGCCGATGGTCTTTTCCATGTCGGGGATGACGCTTGCCAGCGTGTGGCCGTCATAGGGATTGCCGGGCAGTGCTTTTGCATGCAGGGCGAACTGGCCGCCCCTGGAGCGCTTCAGCGTGGTGGCCACCGACACCTTCACCCCGAACTCGTAGGGCGCATGCGCCTTGCCCTTGCCGATGCATTCCACCTCGTGTGCGTGCAGGCTGTAGATCTTGCGGCCGCGCTGGCGCTGGCGTTGCTCGAGAACGGTGGCGGCCTGGTAGAGCGGCCATTTGAACAGCGTCCAGCCCCTGATCGCCGGCGATCTGGCGACCAATGTCGCGAATGGTCCGGCCGAGATAGGTCTTGAGCTTGCGTAGCGCCTTGTTGGCCCGCTTGAACTGCTTGGCGTGGGCATAGCGCTGGTGGCTGATCAGCGCCAGCTTGCCGACCCGCACATAACTCTGGCGCAAATGGAGACCCGTCCTCTTGGCCAGCCGCACCAGCCGTTCGCGTGCCCGATGGATGAGCTTGGCGTCGGTCGGGAACATGACGTTCTTCGGCTGCACGGTGGTGTCGACGATCACCTGGCGCGTGTCGGCCGGTTTCATCGCCCCGGTCTTGACCGCGAGGCTGAGGCTCTCCTGCAACAGCACCATAATCCGCTCCTCGCCCATACGGCTGCGCCAACGCGTCATCGAGGAGCGGTCGAACGGCAGCGTATGGCAAAAGAACGTCTCGCCGGTGAGATACTGGAAATAAGGGTTCTCCACCCAGCGCTCGCACAGCACCTCATCCGACAGGTTGAAGGTGTGCTTGAGGATCGCCAGCCCCGC
>NZ_JARTVP010000033.1:0-1522 GCF_029625865.1 Mesorhizobium sp. WSM4887 | reverse complement strand
CCGGAGCAACGGGCTCGACAGGTGCGACCGGAGCAACAGGCGCGACTGGCGCCACCGGTGATACCGGAGCAACCGGCTCGACCGGTGCGACCGGAGCAACCGGCGCCACAGGTGCGACCGGAGCAACAGGCGCCACCGGCGCGACGGGTGCTACCGGAGCAACCGGCGCCACAGGCGCGACCGGCGCCACGGGTGATACCGGAGCAACGGGCTCGACTGGCGCGACCGGAGCAACAGGCGCGACTGGCGCTACCGGCGATACCGGAGCAACAGGCGCGACAGGTGCGACCGGAGCAACCGGCGCCACAGGTGCGACCGGCGCCACGGGTGATACCGGAGCAACGGGCTCGACTGGCGCGACCGGAGCAACAGGCGCGACTGGCGCTACCGGCGATACCGGAGCAACAGGCGCGACCGGCTCGACAGGTGCGACCGGAGCAACCGGCGCCACAGGTGCGACCGGCGCCACGGGTGATACCGGAGCAACGGGCTCGACAGGTGCGACCGGAGCAACAGGCGCGACGGGCGCCACCGGTGATACCGGAGCAACCGGCTCGACCGGCGCGACCGGAGCAACCGGTGCCACAGGTGCGACCGGAGCCACGGGTGCGACTGGCGCCACCGGCGATACCGGAGCAACGGGCGCAACCGGCTCGACCGGAGCAACCGGCGCCACAGGTGCGACCGGAGCCACGGGTGCGACTGGCGCCACCGGCGATACCGGAGCAACGGGCTCGACCGGAGCAACCGGCGCCACAGGTGCGACCGGCGCCACGGGCGATACCGGAGCAACGGGCGCAACCGGAGCAACCGGCGCCACAGGTGCGACCGGGGCCACGGGTGCGACTGGCGCCACGGGCGATACCGGAGCAACGGGCGCAACCGGCTCGACCGGTGCGACCGGAGCAACCGGCGCCACGGGCGCGACCGGCGCCACGGGCGATACCGGAGCAACCGGAGCAACCGGCTCGACCGGTGCGACCGGAGCAACCGGCGCCACAGGTGCCACCGGCGCCACGGGCGATACCGGAGCAACGGGTGCGACCGGAGCAACCGGCGCCACAGGTGCCACCGGCGCCACCGGTGATACCGGAGCAACCGGCTCGACCGGTGCGACCGGAGCAACCGGCGCCACAGGTGCGACCGGCGCCACCGGCGATACCGGGGCAACAGGTGCGACTGGCGCTACCGGCGATACCGGAGCAACGGGAGCAACCGGAGCAACCGGCGCCACAGGTGCGACCGGCTCGACCGGTGCGACCGGAGCAACCGGCGCCACAGGCGCGACCGGCGCCACGGGCGATACCGGAGCAACCGGAGCAACCGGCTCGACCGGAGCAACGGGAGCAACCGGAGCAACAGGTGCCACCGGCGCCACGGGCGATACCGGAGCAACGGGTGCGACCGGAGCAACCGGCGCCACAGGTGCGACCGGCGCCACCGGTGATACCGGAGCAACGGGCTCGACGGGTGCAACAGGTGCGACCGGCGCTACGGGTGCAACGGGTGCGACCGGCTCGAC
>NZ_JARTVP010000032.1:0-1783 GCF_029625865.1 Mesorhizobium sp. WSM4887 | reverse complement strand
TCGTCGCCGGGCCGCAGCTGGTCGTGCCGGTGATGAACGCGCGCTATGCGCTCAATGCCGCCAATGCGCGCTGGGGCTCGCTTTATGACGCGCTCTACGGCACCGACGCCATTCCCGAGACCGCAGGTGCCGAAAGAGGCAAGGCGTTCAATCCCACGCGCGGCGCCAAGGTGATCGCCTGGGTCAGGGACTTCCTCGACCAGTCCGTGCCGCTGACCACCGGCAAATGGGCCGGCGTCAACGGGCTCTCGGTGGCGAACGGCGCGCTGAAGGTCGGCGAAGGCGCCGGCGCCACCACGCTTACCGACCCGAAGCAGTTCGCCGGCTACCGCGGCGACGCCGCCACGCCGGAAGCCGTGCTTCTGGTAAAGAACGGCCTGCATATCGAGATCGTCGTCGACCATGCCAGTCAGATCGGCAAGACCGATGCGGCCGGCATTGCCGACGTCGTCCTCGAGGCCGCCTTGACCACCATTCAGGATTGCGAGGATTCGGTCGCCGCCGTCGATGCCGAGGACAAGGTCGTCGTCTATCGCAACTGGCTCGGCCTGATGAAGGGCGACCTGGCGGAAGAGATCACCAAGGCCGGCAAGAGCTTTGTCCGCAAGCTCAATCCGGACCGCCGCTACACGGCGCCGAATGGCGGCCAGCTGCTGCTGCCCGGACGCTCGCTGATGCTGGTGAGGAATGTCGGCCACCTGATGACCAATCCGGCGATCCTCGACCGCGACGGCAACGAGGTGCCGGAAGGCATCATGGACGCGGCGCTCACCGCGCTGATCGCGCTGCACGATGTCGGCGACAACGGCCGCCGCGCCAACTCCCGTGCCGGCTCGATGTATGTGGTGAAGCCCAAGATGCACGGGCCGGAGGAAGTCGGCTTCGCCGTGGAAATCTTCGATCGCGTCGAGGTCCTGCTCGGCATGGCCAAGAACACCATCAAGATGGGCATCATGGACGAGGAGCGGCGGACCACCGTCAACCTCAAGGAAGCGATCCGCGCCGCAAGGGAGCGCGTCGTGTTCATCAACACCGGCTTCCTCGACCGCACCGGCGACGAGATCCACACCTCGATGGAAGCCGGCCCGATGATCCGCAAGGGCGACATGAAGCAGGCGGCCTGGATTTCCGCCTATGAGGCGTGGAACGTCGACACCGGCCTGGAATGCGGGCTCGCCGGCCACGCCCAGATCGGCAAGGGCATGTGGGCGATGCCGGATTTGATGGCGGCGATGCTGGAACAGAAGATCGCGCATCCCAAGGCCGGCGCCAACACCGCCTGGGTGCCGTCGCCGACCGCGGCGACGCTGCACGCCACCCACTATCATAAAGTGGATGTGCACGCCGTGCAGGCGGCGCTGAGGAGCCGGCCGAAGGCCAGGCTCGACGACATCCTGTCGGTGCCCGTGGCGGTGCGGCCGAACTGGACCCCGGACGAGATCCAGCGCGAGCTCGACAACAACGCGCAAGGCATTCTCGGCTATGTCGTGCGCTGGATCGATCAGGGTGTCGGCTGCTCGAAAGTGCCCGATATCAACGATGTCGGCCTGATGGAGGACCGCGCCACGCTGCGCATCTCCTCGCAGCACATCGCCAACTGGCTGCGCCACAAGGTGTGCTCGGAGATCCAGGTCCGGGATTCGCTGCAGCGCATGGCGGCGATCGTCGATCGCCAGAATGTCGGCGACCCGTTCTACCGGCCGATGGCGCCGGATTTCGACAAGTCGATCGCCTTCCAGGCCGCCTGCGACCTGGTGTTCAAGGGGACAGTCCAGCCCAACGG
>NZ_JARTVP010000031.1:0-2073 GCF_029625865.1 Mesorhizobium sp. WSM4887 | reverse complement strand
AATGAGGCGTCTTGCATGGCTTCTACACCTGCCTGAATGCCAGAACTGCGTTCGTACCGCCCATGGCGAAGGCGTTGCTCATGGCGACGCGCACCTTGCGCTCCCGCGGCACATTGGGTGTGATGTCGAGGTCGCAAGCGGGATCTGGCTCGCGATAGTTGGCGGTCGGCGGCACGACGTCCTCTTGGATTGCCATCACGCAGGCGATCATTTCAAGCGCGCTCGCTGCGCCGAGGCAATGCGCGTGCGTGGACTTGGTGGAAGAGATGGACATCGAATAAGCGTGGTTTCCAAACACACGCTTGATCGCCGCCGTTTCAGTCTGATCATTGCTCTTGGTACCGGTGCCGTGCGCGTTGAGGTAGTCGACGTCCTCGGCATTCAGCCCGGCATCGGCAAGGCAGGCGCGCATCGCCGACGCTGGCCCCTCGACAGATGGCGCGGCAATGTGGAAGGCATCGGCGGAAAGGCCGACGCCGGCGATCTCGGCAAGAATTGTGGCACCACGCCTCGTGGCATGCTCGTAGCTTTCCAGCACGGCCATGCCCGCACCCTCGCCCAGCACCAGGCCCTTCCTATCGGCGGAGAAGGGCCGGCAGGTATCGGGTGAAAGCACGCGCATTGCTTCCCATGCTTTCAGCACGCCCCATGCGAAGGGTGCGTCGCTGCCTCCGGAAACCATTACGTCGGCCCGGCCCAGCTTGATCTGGTCCACCGCCGAGGCGATCGCATGGTTGGCCGAGGCACATGCGGAGGTCACCCCGAAGACCGGCCCGCGCAAGCCGAGGCTCAAGCTAAGATGGACGGAAGCGGCGCTGGGCATCACCTTTACTCCAGTGAAGAGTTCAGCACGGATTGCGCTACCCAAAAGCAGTGAGCGGTAAGTTTGTTCTGTTGCGTACGAACCGGTAAATCCGACGCCCACTGTCGCGCCGAAGCGATGGGCATTCCCCTCGTCGCAGGAAAGTCCGGCCTGCCGCATGGCTTCGCGCGCTGCAAGCACGGCGAGCAAGCTGAAGCGGTCCATGGAGATGAGATGCCCCCGGTTGATGTCGTGCTGGGGCAGCGCCTTGATCTCAGCGCCGGTCATGCCCTCCAGGTCATGAAGCTCGGAATTGGCGATCGGGCCGATGGCGGAGCGGCCTTCGCGCATCTCTTTCCACATAGAGGCGGCCTCGGTGCCCAGTCCGCACAGGCCGCCCACTCCGGTGATAACGACGCGCCTGTCCATTCAAGCCTCCTTCGCAAGCAAGCCGCGGACGGCTTCCACGACGTCGCCGACATTCTTGAGATTGGACCAGGCATCGGCCGTGTTCATGTCGATCTTGATGCCGTAGGCCTGCTCCACATCCCAGAGGACGTCCGCCAAACCCAGCGAATCGAACCCGAGCGCGTCCAGTTCCGTGGCGATTGTTATCTCGCCGACGAATGACGCAGGCATTCCCTCACCGCTCTCCGACTCGGCGCGTTTCTTGATCAGGGCAATGACGTCCGTTGCGAATTGATCGGCCATTCTGTTTCCTGTCTTTCTTTCCCGCGTTTCGACCTGGACGCGGCTCAGTTCCTGAGGCGCGCCGCGTCGCGAAAGCCATCACGCTTGGGCAACTGACAAAACCCAATGCTCATAAAGCCGGATCAGGTCCGGCCGGTGTGTGGCGTAGGTGCAGTATGACGATGTGAGCCGCTACACGTGCGCGTCTCCCGGTCTGTCCATAGGCTCGGAAGAAGTCGGACAGTTTGACATGGCCGGTCAGTTGCAACTCCCTTTCCCAGCACTCCACTGCCCGGTAGAGCGCATGAAAAATCTCCTTTCGGGCGGTTTCTTAAGACGCTCGCCACGCCATGAGGCAGTGGGGGCATCGGTGTCCATCAGGTGCTTCTGCCCATGCAGGATTCCAGAACATTGATGAAATCGTTTGTTTCGATGAAAGGCATCCACACTTTGGATGGTTGACCACGCTTTTCAAAGATCGTGAACTACATCTCCTCGTTGTGCTCGACGCACTCCGGACAAGTAACCTCATGGGCGCGGCATGCAGGATTAACCGAGCCCAGCCGGTCATGAGTGCGGCC
>NZ_JARTVP010000030.1:0-3087 GCF_029625865.1 Mesorhizobium sp. WSM4887 | reverse complement strand
TCCAGCACCGGTTGCAGGCCGCTGGAAAGGAAAAGATGGTCATCCGCATCGCTCTCGCCAGAAAGCTGCTCGTCATTGTCAATGCAAAAGCACGCGACGCGCGAACCGAGTTCGCAAATGCAACTTGACACCTCAGATAGTCGCTCATCCGACCGAGCTTCGCGCCGATCCACCTTCTCCCACAAGGGGAGAAGGGGAACCGCCCTACTCCGCGATCCCCTCCTCATATTCCGCCGACATCGTCAGCCACTTGTCCTCGTTGAGGGCAAGTGTGTGGGCAAGCTGCGAGCGCTCCTTGGCCAGCCGCGTCGCGGTCGAGGGGTCCTTCTCGTAGATCGCCGGGTTGGCGAGCTCGTCCTCGATCAGGTCGATGCGCTTGCGGATGCGGTCCATCAGCGCCTCGGTGGCGCGGATCTCCTTGGCTAGAGGCTCGAGCGCCGAGCGCCGGGCGGCGGCCTCGCGGCGACGGTCGGCCTTGGATGCCTTGTCCGCCTCCTTCTGTTCCCGACGATTTGAGGAAACGCCGGTGACCAGCGTTTTGTAGTCCTCCAGGTCGCCGTCATAAGGATTGACCGCGCCGTCCTTGACCAGCCACAGCCGGTCCGCCGTCGCCTCCAGAAGATGCCGGTCGTGCGAGATGAGGATCACCGCGCCAGGGAAATCATTGAGCGCATGGATCAGCGATTCACGGCTGTCGATGTCGAGGTGGTTGGTGGGCTCGTCGAGGATGAACAGGTTCGGCCCCTCGAAGGCCGAGAGCCCCATCAGGAGACGCGCCTTCTCGCCACCGGACAGATCTCTCGCCGCGGTATTCATCTTCTCGGTCGAGAGCCCGAACTGCGCAACGCGGGCGCGCACCTTGGCTTCCGGCGCATCGGGCATCAGCCGGCGCACATGCTCATAGGCGCTTTCCTCGGGACGCAGATCGTCGAGCTGGTGCTGCGCGAAGATCGCCACCTTCAGGCCCGGCGCCACCGTCATCGTGCCGGTCTCGGCTTTGAGGCGGCCGGCGAGCATCTTGGCGAACGTCGATTTGCCGTTGCCGTTGGCGCCGAGCAGCGCGATGCGATCGTCGGCATCGATGCGCAGCGTCATCTTCTTCAGCACCGGATTGCCCTCGGTGTAGCCGACATTGACGCCGTTGAGCGCCACGATCGGCGAGGCCACCGTCTTCACCGGCTCGGGGAAGGAGAACGGCCGCACCGTGTCGTTCACCACCGCGGCGATCGGCTTCATCTTCTCCAGCGCCTTCAGCCGCGATTGCGCCTGCCTGGCCTTCGAGGCCTTGGCGCGAAAACGCTCGACGAAGGATTCCATATGCTTGCGCTGCGCTTCCTGCTTGACGCGGCTCTTTTCCTGCAGTTCGCGCTGCTCGGTGAGCTGGCGCTCGAACTGGTCGTAGCCGCCGCGCCAGAAGGTCAGTTTCTTCTGGTCGAGATGGACGATCGAATTGACCGCGCGGTTGAGCAGGTCGCGATCGTGCGAAATGAGCAAAACCGTGTGCGGATACTTTGCGACATAGTTCTCGAGCCAGAGCGTGCCTTCGAGGTCGAGATAGTTGGTCGGCTCGTCGAGCAACAGAAGATCGGGTTCGGAGAACAGCACGGCGGCCAAGGCCACGCGCATGCGCCAGCCGCCGGAGAAGGACGAAGCCGGGCGCTTCTGCGCGGCATCGTCGAAGCCGAGGCCGGCAAGGATGGTGGCGGCGCGGGATTCGGCCGAATGCGCATCGATGTCGGCGAGCCGCGTGTGGATTTCCGCGATGCGGTGCGGATCGGTCGCGGTCTTCTCCTCTTCCAGCAAGGCCTGCCGCTCGACATCGGCTTTCAGCACGATGTCGATCAGCGGCTCCTCGGTGCCCGGCGCCTCCTGTGCGACCTCGCCGATGCGGGTGTTTTTCGGCAGGCTGATCGAGCCGGTCTCGGACGGGAAATCGCCGGTGACTGCCTTGAACAGTGTCGTCTTGCCGGTGCCATTGCGGCCGACGAGACCGGCCTTGGTGCCGGCCGGCAGGGTCAGCGAGGCATGATCGAGAAGCAGGCGCCCCGCCATGCGCAGCGAGAGATCGTTGATGATAAGCATGGGCGGGCTTTTGCACCGGACGTCGGCGCTTCGCAAGAGCCAGGCCTGGAGGACGGCTCGCCGTGTTCCGGGCGCCGGTCCCGAGCCCAATCAGGGAACCAGTTGCCGGCCGAAGCGTTCTGAGCCCCGTGATCCGCTATTTCGCCCTCGCCTTCATCTTCTTCCAGGTCGCCACGACCGCCGCGCTGGCGACACAAGTGGTGCTGTTTGAGGGCGAGACGGCTGCAGTGCTCCCCTTAACCGGCCCGGCAAGCGCGGCGCCGACGCTGCCAGTCTCCGCCCAAGTGGGGGAGATGACCGGCAGGCCAGAGGCGGACGCGACGAAACACCTGCTGATCCAAATTTATCCTGGAAAACAATCCCAGACGTCGCCTACGCAATGACCGATAGGCCGGCGGCGCAGCGCCGCTCTGGGCTGCCGCGCGTCGAAGCTTTTGGCCCAGGCCTGATGCTTTCTGAAAATTGACTTCAGTTTTTGTCGTGACCCTGCGAATTTGGAATTGCGCTGTGAGTCGCGCGTAAGCGCCAAGAATGATCAAGAAGAACAACAACAATAACTTGGCTTGTTTAGGAGCTCACGATGGACGGGGCGGCAAACGATCTGCGCATGCTAAGATATGTGGCGGAGATCACGCGCGGGCTGGCGAAGATGCTTTCAAGCACGCGCTATCAAATGCTTGTCTATTTGCTGGAAATGACCGCCGTCGAGGCGGACAGCCTCGCGGCCGACCAGGATCGAGGCACCGGGGCGCGCAAGCTGCCGCGCAATTGAAGGCGGCCCGAGCGGGTCCGGCTTTGATAGGGACTAACGCTGAATACCGCTCCTCCCGGATTCCGGAAAACCGCTGCGCGGTTGTCTCGGAACCGCCTTGACCATGCGCCTTTTCAGCCGCCGACGATGCCGTCCAGGACCGCGAGGCATCTCAGCCGTGGGGGGGGGGGGGGGGGGGGGGGGGGGGGGGGGGGGGGGGGGGGGGGGGGGGGGGGGGGGGGGGGGGGGGGGGG
>NZ_JARTVP010000003.1:421813-673720 GCF_029625865.1 Mesorhizobium sp. WSM4887 | reverse complement strand
GGGGGGGGGGGGGGGGGGGGGGGGGGGGGGGGGGGGGGGGGGGGGGGGGGGGGGGGGGGGGGGGGGGGGGGGCGGGCCGCGCGCGGGGGGGGCCCCCCCCCCCGCCCCCCCCGCGCCCCCCCCGGACCATATTGATGCTTACTTCACATTGGCGCCGACAACGGCGTCCCAGTTCTTGGTGATGGCTTCTTTCGCCTTGCCCTGTTCATCGAGCGTCGGAAACACCGCGGCCGCATAGGACTCGGCCGGAGGCATCTTCGCCAGCATATCCGCCGGAACCTTGCCGTTCTTGGCGAGATCGTTGAAGCGGATCGGGTGGCAATAGCCCTTCAGCCAGCCGATCTGGCCTTCGTCGGAGTACAGATATTCCAGCCAAAGCTTGGCCGCATTCGGATGCGGCGCGTAAGCGCTGATCGCCTGCACGTAAACGCCGGCGACAACGCCGGTCTTCGGCACAATGACGTCAACGGGGGGATTGCCCTTCAGCGTGTCGCGACCGGAGAGCGCGTTGTAGTCCCAGGTGACGAGGATCGGCGTCTGGCCCTGGGCGAGCGTCGCGGTTTTGCCGATGACCGGCACGAAGTTGCCGGCGGCATTGAGCTTCTTGAAAAACTCGAGCCCAGCAGTGCCTGCGGCTTCGCCAGCGGCAGCGCCGCTGGCAAGGCCGGCGGCGTAGACGGCCTGGATAGCCTGGTTCGAAGCGCGCGGATCGCCGGCAAGGGCAACCGAGTTGGCGAATTCAGGCTTCAGCAGGTCGGCCCAGTCGGTCGGCGATTCTTTGACCAGATCCTTGTTCACCTGGAACGAGAGCACGCCATAATAGTCGCCTGTCCAGTAGCCGTCAGCGTCCTTGGCGCTGTCCGGAATAGAATCCCAGGTCGAGACTTTATAAGGCTGGATCAGGCCGTCCTTCTTGGCGGACGGACCGAAGGACAGGCCGACGTCGATGACGTCAGGTGCCTGCGGGCCCTTGTTGTCCTTGTTCGCTTTGATCGCCTCGATCTCATCGCCGGAGCCTGCATCCGGGTTGAGCTCGTTGACGGTGATCTCCGGATACTTCGCCTTGAAGCCGGCGATGACGTCGCCATAGCCGCACCAGTCGTGCGGCAGCGCGATGGTGGTGAGCTGGCCCTCGGCTTTCGCCGCCTTGACGAGATCGTCCATCGCGTCGGCGGACGAAATCACCGTCGACGCAAACAGCGCCGCGGCCGAAAGGGAAAGCACTTTCCCCGTGAATTTGAACATGTGTTCTCTCCGTTGAACTGACGCCATTGGACGCCTGCGATGCGGTATCGTTTTCGTGTGACAGCCAGATGAAAGCTTTGTGAAAGCGGCACCCCGCAACACGAAAAAGTAAACTCTCTTTAACCGGCTGTAGCAATCGCTTCGCGATTCTTTTTCCGGCTAATTATTCTCCTCCTTGCATTCCGCCCGTTGCCCTTTCCTTTCCCCTCGTTTCCAGATCAACTTTCCGCTGCAAATTGGTTTACACAGACCCTACGATGGCATTTTCGAGCAGAGCAAGCGCCCCTTTCTTGGTGAGCTTGACCGGATTGCCGCCGGCGGTCGGATCGACCACCGCCATGTCGGCGATCAGTGTCTTGCGGTTCTTGTCCATGTCGAGGCCCTTGATCAGGCCGGGCAGCGCATGCGGCACCTTGAGCTCCTTGCGCAATTTAATGACGGCTTTTGCGAAGCCATCGAAGCCGCCCTTGATGCCGCAATAGGCGGCGAGCCGCGCGATGCGATCCTCGATCGCATCGCGGTTGAAGGCGAGGACATAGGGCATGAACACCGCATTGGTCATGCCGTGATGCGTGTCGTAGAGCGCGCCGATCGGATGCGACAGAGAGTGGATGGCGCCCAGCCCTTTCTGGAAGGCGGCCGCGCCCATCGCGGCCGCGCTCATCATATTCGCGCGGGCGACCAGATCCTTGCCGTTGGCGAAGGCCTTGGGCAGGTTCTCGAACACCAGCCGGATGCCTTCCACGGCGATGCCGTCGGCCATCGGATGATAGCCCGGCGCGCAATAGGCTTCGAGGCAGTGGGCGAGCGCGTCCATGCCGGTGCCGGCCGTGATGAAGGGCGGCATGCCGACCGACAGCTCCGGATCGGCAATCACGATCGCCGGCAGAAGCTTGGGGTGGAAAATGACTTTCTTGGTGTGGGTCTCTTCATTGGTGATGACGCCGGCGCGGCCGACCTCGGAACCGGTGCCCGCCGTGGTCGGCACCGCGATGATCGGCGCGATCGCATCCGAGTTGGCGCGCGCCCACCAGTCGCCGATGTCCTCGAAATCCCATACCGGACGCGTCTGCCCGGCCTGGAAGGCGATCAGCTTGCCGAGGTCGAGCGCCGAGCCGCCGCCGAAAGCGACGACCCCGTCATGCTTGCCGTTCTTGAAAACGGCGATGCCGGCGGTCAGGTTGGACTCGACCGGGTTCGGCTTCACCTCGGAAAAGACGCCATAAGGCACCTTGGCATCGTCGAGGATCTTCAGCGTCGAAGCGACGACGGGCAGCTTCGCCAGCCCCGGGTCGGTGACGAAAAGCGGGCGCTTGATGCCTGCCGCAGCCAGCGCGTCCGGCAGTTCCTTGATGCGCCCCGCGCCGAAGCGGACGGTGGTGGGGTAGTTCCATTTGGAGGTGAGCTTGGACATGGATTGTCTTTCGAAAAATCAGATCGCTTCGCGCAGGTGATAGGATTTCGGCCGGGTCAGGTTGTCGTAGCCGATGGCGGACAGCGCCGCGCCCTTGCCGGTGTCCTTGACGCCGGTCCAGACCAGCGCCGGATCGAGATAGTCGCAGCGGTTCATGAACACGGTGCCTGTCTGGACCCGGTCGCCGATCGCCACGGCGCGCTCGGTGTCGCGCGTCCAGATCGAGGCCGTCAGCCCATAGGGGCTGTCGTTCATCAGCGCGATGGCTTCCTCGTCGTCGCGCACCTTCATGATGCCGACGATCGGCCCGAAGCTTTCCTCGCGCATGACGCTCATCTGGTGGTCGACACCGGTCAGCACTTCCGGCGCCAGATAGGGCGAGCCCGGCCTGTCGTTTTCCACCTTCATGGCGATGTGCGCCTTGGCGCCCTTGCGCAGCGCCTCTGCCTTCTGCTCGCGGATCAGGTCGGCGAAGCGTGCCTGCGCCATCGGACCCATGGTCGTCGCCTGCTCCAGCGGATTGCCGACGACATAGTTCCTGGTCTCGGCGACAAAACCTTCGACGAACTCGTCATAGACCTTTTCGTGCACATAGACGCGCTCGATGCCGCAGCAGCATTGGCCGGAATTGTAGAAGGCGCCGTCGACCAAATTGGCGACCGCATGGTCCATTTTGGCGTCGGGAAGGACATAGGCCGGATCCTTGCCGCCGAGCTCGAGGCCGAGCGTCATGAAGGTGCCGGCCGCGGCCTTCTCGATGGCGCGGCCGCCGGCGACCGAGCCGGTGAAGTTGACATGATCGATCTTGCCCGAGCCGAGCAGCCTTTCGGTCTGGTCGTGGTTCATGACCAGATTCTGGAACAGGCCTTTCGGCAGGCCCGCCTTGTCGAACGCCTGCTGGAAGCGCTCGCCGACCAGCAGCGTCTGCGCCGCATGCTTGAGGATGACCGCGCTTCCGGCCATCAGCGCCGGCACGATCGTGTTGACCGCGGTGAGATAAGGATAGTTCCACGGCGCGATCACCAGCACGACGCCGAGCGGCACCTTCTTGACATAGCGGCGAAAGCCGTCCTTCGGATTGGAGGCCATGATCGGCTTCAGCGCAGCTTCCGCGATCTCGACCATGTAGCTGGTGCGTTCCTTGACGCCGCCGAACTCGCCGCCATAGCGCACCGGCCGCCCCATCTGCCAGGCGATCTCGGGCACGATCTCGTCGCTGATGCCGACCAGCGCTTCCAGCATCGCCAGCATGTACTTGCCGCGCTCGGCGACCGGTGTCTCGGCCCATTTCTCCTGCGCCGCCCTGGCGCGCTCTACCGCCGCATTGATCGCCTGATCCGTCGCGACCGGCCGCTCGGCGTAGATCGAGCCGTCGATGGGTGATTTGAGTTTTACGGTATCCAAGAAGACGTCTCCAAATTGACTCTTTCAGCAGGCGATGGCTCTGACATGACCCTGCGCGGCATAGGCCAAAATGGCCTTGTCACGGGTTACGATAGTCAAATCGCGCTCCCGCGCGGTCGCTATCAGAATTCGATCCATTGGATCGCTGTGAACGACACCTGGGAGGTAGGAGGCCGCTATGAGAATACGTGGCGTCACCCCTTCCACTGTGACGGCCGCCGCCTCAACGAACTCGTCGAACCAACGGTCGGGCGTCTTCGTGGACGGCAACCTGCCCTTCGACACCAGCATGCCCATCTCCCATGCCGACATGACCGATACGTTCAGCGTGCCGGACTGAGGAGCCTTGCTGATAGCCGTTGTCGCCGCATCGGCTATCGGTTCGTCCTGCGAAATCCAGATGACCGCGCAAGTGTCCAACAGAAGGTTCTCAGTCTTCATAGACCTTGCCCCAATACTGCTCGACAGGCTCCGTCAGATCGACCTCTGGGAGGATAGTAAGCGTTCCCTTCATGCAGCCGAAGATCGGGTGCCGTGTCGGTGTCCCGCCGATCTCGGCCTGAGCCGATTCGCCGAACCCCTTTGAAGTGCCGGAACCTGGCTGAACGCGCCGAAAGACCAGATTTTCGCCCGCTATATTGACGGACTCAGTCTGGAACCCCGCAGCCAGCCACTCCTTTGTCATTGGATTGTTGCTGGGGTTATTGCTCCACCAAGCAGGATACTGCTTGGACGCCGGTAGCTTTTCGCCAAGCAGCTTCTCGATGTCGCTGAACGACATCGGAACCCGCTCGCCGGTTTGAGCCATAAGATACGAACGCAAAGGCGAATACTTTCCCATTCTCACGCTCCCGAACTCAACCAGCTAAGACTACAGCTTTAGTTAGGTTCAGTCAAACGTTCGACTACAGCTTTAGTAGCGTTCAAACCCCCGGTGCAGTTCCCAATCCGTGATGCGGCGGTCGTATTCGAACTGCTCCCAGCGGGCGGTGTGGACATAGTGCTCGATCACCTCCTCGCCGAAGGCCTGCTTCAGCATCGTGGAGGCTTCCAGCGTCTCGGTGGCATCGCGCAGCGTCTTCGGGATTTCCGGCAGTTGAGACGCCTGATAGGCGTCGCCGACAAACGGCTTCTGCAGCTCCAGCTTCTCGTCGATGCCGGCGAGACCGGCCGCGATCAGCGCGGCGAAGGCGAGATAGGGGTTGAGATCGGCGCCGCCGATGCGGCATTCCATGCGGATGCCTTTGGTACCCTCGCCGCACAGCCGGAATCCCGCCGTGCGGTTGTCCTCGCTCCACATGATCTTGGTCGGCGCGAAGGTGCCGGCCTGGAAGCGCTTGTAGGAGTTGATGTACGGCGCCAGGAACCAGGTGAACTCCTTGGCGTATTTGAGCTGGCCGGCCGCCCATTGCTGACCGAGGCTCGACAGCGTCCATTCGGCGTTTTTGTCGAAGAACAGCGGCGTCCCGCCGTCGGCGCTCCACAGCGAATTATGGATGTGGCTGGAATTGCCGGCGAGCCCGTAATTGTACTTGGCCATGAAGGAGATGGCCTTGCCTTCGGAATCGGCGATCTCCTTGGCGCCGTTCTTCAGGATGACGTGGCGATCCGCCATCTCCAGTGCTTCGGCATAGCGCACATTGATCTCTTCCTGGCCCGGACCCCACTCGCCCTTGGAATTTTCGATCGGGATACCGGCTGCCTCCATCTCGTTGCGGAGCCGGCGCATGACGCCTTCTTCCTTGGTGGTGATGCCGATCTGGTAGTCGCCGATATAGGGCGAAGCGCTGTCGAGCCCTTGCCAGTGCTTCCTGCGCGCCGATTCATAGGTTTCGCTGAACAGGTAGAATTCGAGCTCGGAGGCGAAGTAGCCGATATAGCCGCGCTCGCTCAGGCGCTTGACCTGCTTCTTCAGGATCGCGCGCGGCGAATGCGCGAGGTCCTCATGGTCGTGATGATCGAGCACGTCGCAGATGACCAGCGCCGTCTTCTCCAGCCATGGGACGCGCCGCAACGTCGACAGGTCGGGTTTCATGACAAAGTCGCCATAACCCTTCGACCAGCTCGCCGCCTTGTAGCCTGGCACCGGCTCCATATCGATGTCGCAGGCCAGCAGATAGTTGCAGCCATGCGTCTCGCCATGCGCGGAATCGACGAAATACTGGGCCAGGAAGCGCTTCCCCGCGAGCCGGCCCTGCATGTCGACGATGCAGGCCAGCACCGTGTCGACCTCGCCGTTCGAGACCGCTTTCTTCAACTGATCGAACGAGAAATTCCCGGCCATTCCTTTGGCACTCCAACACTTGTCGATTGAAAGGGAGAAACGAAGCCCTGGCCGGCGTGACGCCGGCCAGAGCGATGATGTTCGATATCAGTGGCCGGTCTCGCCGACCGCCTGCTCTGCCGCCTTGATCGCCGCCTGGCGCGCCGCGATAATGTCGCCGAGCGGCGGCCCCTGGAAGCGGTTGCGCTCGAAGGCGAACCAGACGACCGCCGTCAGGATGAAGAAGCCGACGGTGATGTAGAGCGCCCAGTCGTTCGGCGGCTGGATGCCGATGACGAAGATCAGGATCATCGACACGATCGAGAGCAGACCGAACAGCATGAAGATGCCGCGGCCCATGTTCCACGGCCCCATCTTGTCCCACTTCGGCGTCCCCCAGGCCATCATGCCGAGCACGATCGGCACGGTGAAGGAGAGGAACAGGAAGATGACGGTGCAGGACACCACGATCGTGTAGGCCGAGGTGCCAGCGACCGAGACCACCGACGAGCCCCACACGAACAGCACCGACAGGATCGAGGCTGTCCAGATCGCCGCCACGGGCGTGCGATAGGTCGGGCTGACCTTGGAAAGCGCTGCCGAGCCGGGCAGGCCGCCGTCACGCGAGAAGGCGAAGATCATGCGCGAGGCCGAAGTGACGGTGGCAAGGCCGCACAGCAGCTGTGCCAGGAACACGACGAGATAGACGAACTCCTTCAGTCCGGTTCCGACGCGCTGGTCGAAGGCCCAGAAGAACACGTTCCAGCCCTGCTTGGCGGCCTCGTCCATGTTCGGGATCATCAACACGAAGGCAGCCAGGAACAGGTAGCCGAACAGCGCCGACCAGATGACCGACATGACCATCGCGCGCGGCACGGAAGAAGCCGCCTTGATGGTTTCCTCCGACGTGTGCGCCGAGGCGTCATAGCCGGTGATCGTATAGATCGGCAGCAGGAGGCCCAGCGCGAAGACCCAGGCGTTCGAGACCTGCGGCCACACGCCACCTCCGGCATCGCCTGAGTAGTTGTGGAAGGTGAAGAGGCGGCTGAAGTCCCAGGTCTCGGCCGAGAGCAGGCAGACCACCGCGATCAGGATCGAGCCGAAGAAGATCAGATAGCCCGAAAAGTCGGTGAGCTTTGCCGTCAGCTTGATGCCCAGATGGTTGATCAGCGCCTGCGCGCCGGTGATGATGACCAGGAAGATCGTCTGGGTGGTCAGGTTGTTTTCAATGCCCAGCGCCGGCCCGAAAGCGCCGACGAAGAAAGTCCAGGTGCCGACATTGATGGCGCCGAGCACGGTGATCAGGCCAAGCAGGTTGAGCCAGGCGGTAACCCAGCCGGTGCCGCGATTGCCGAGGATCGAGCCCCAGTGATAGAGGCCGCCGGCCGTCGGATAGGCCGAGCTGATCTGCGACATGGCGACCGCGAAGGTGAGCGACACGAAACAGCCCACCAGCCAGCCGATGCCGATGGCGATGCCGCCGGCGCCGGAGGTCGCCTGCGCCAGCGAGTTGATGCCGCCGGACAGGATGCAGATGATGGAGAAGGAAACCGCGAAATTCGAGAAGCGGCTGAGGCGTCGCTCCAGTTCCTGGGCATAGCCCATGCTGTGGAGGACTTGTATGTCCTCAGCCTTGTCGACTTCGGTGTAGTCATTTGCTGCCATGTTGGAAGTCCCCTGTGGTTTCTTAGCTGGCCGACTGTACTGACTTTCCCATTGCGCGTTGTCGGGAGCCCCTGGCCTCCTCGGGCTCCAGATTCGAGAATATGCCTGTGAGCAGATCCGCCCATTTCCGCTGCCCGGTCTCGCCGGAGATCTCGTCGTTACGGATTTCGATCATCGCGCAGGCAAGGCCGCGCGAGCGCGCGTGCCGTTCCAGCGTGAAATAGACGCGGTCGGCCGGCGAATAGGGTTCGTTGACGCCAACGGTGACGCCGGAGAGCCGCTTGAGCGCCGATATCAGCGGCGCGGCGAGCCGGCGATCGTCGTCATGGATGATGCCGATATGCCAGGGACGGGTCCTGCCCTTATAGACCGGCGTGAAGGAGTGCACCGACACCAGGCGCGTTTCCTGGCCGAGCGCCAGCCGCTGCTCGATGATTTCAGCGATCGTGTCGTGGAACGGACGCCACGCGAGATCGATCCGCTCCGCGCGCTGCTTGCCGGAGAGATTCGAATTGCCCGGAATGGCCGTCGCCTCGCTGACCGGCGGCACGAGGTCCGGCGCGTCGAGCGGGCGGTTGCAGTCGATCACCAGGCGCGAGATGCGGGTTTCGACCAGCGTGGCGTCGAGCGCGTCGGCCATCCGGCTGGCGACCGGCAGCGCGCCCGGATCCCAGGCGATATGCCGGGAGAGATCCTCGGCGGGCAGCCCGAGCGTTCCGAATTCGGCGGGCAGGAAGTTCGAGGCGTGATCGCAGGTGAGGACGAAGGGGCTCGAGCCGCCGGGGTTGGTCACCCTCACGGTCTCAGACGGTGCAAGGCTGGCGCGCCGTGCTTTCTCCATACTGCCGTCCCCTCGGGAGCGCTGTATCTTATGTTACGTAATTTGCCTCATTGCGCCCCTGTGAATGATTTCATACAGTTTACGCGGCTTTGTCAAACGCGGAATTCCGAAAACGGCGGCGACCGGGTCAAAGGGTGGGGAAAACGATGATCTCCAGTATTGCCGAACTGATTTCGGACCGCATCGGCACGATGCCGGCAGGCGAGCGCCGCGCCGCACAGACGCTGATTGCCAACTATCCGCTGACCGGGCTGAAGACCGTGGCCGAGTTCTCGACCGCGGCGGGAGTCTCCTCACCGACGATTCTGCGTTTCGTCGCGAGGTTAGGTTTCCAGAACTATCCCGAATTCCAGTCGGCGCTGCAGGATGAACTGGCCGCGCAATTGCAGTCGCCGGCCTCTCGCACGCTCAACTCGGCGTCGCCCGCCAATGGCGGCGCCGTTTCGCCGATGCTGGAGGCGACGCTCGACAACATGCGCGAGACGTTCCGGCACCTTACCGACAAGCAGTTGGCCGACATTGCCGCACGGCTTGCCGAGCGCCGCGGCAAGACCTTTCTGATCGGCGGCCGCTTCACCGATCCGCTCGCGCGCTACATGGCAGCCCATCTCGCCATCATCCAGCCAGACGTCTACCACCTCGCCGGCCAGGAGAGCATCTGGCGCGACCGGCTGATTGACATGGGCAAGCGCGACGTCCTGGTTATCTTCGACATCAGGCGCTACCAGGAAAGTCTGCTCCGCTTTGCCGAGAAGGCGCACCAGCGCGGCGTCCAAATCGTGCTCTTCACCGATCAGTGGCTCTCGCCGATCGCCCGCTTCGCCCGCCATGTGATCGCCGGGCGTACCGCCGTGCCTTCGGCCTGGGATTCGTCCGCCGCCCTCTTTGTCGTCGCCGAAACGCTAATCGGCGCGGTCACGAGGCAGCTCGAAGCCGCCGGCGCCAAGCGCATCCGCGACCTGGAGAGCCTGCGCTAGGCAGTTCCGTCCGTTCGGTTTTCCTTTAACCGAATGGCGGCCGGCGTCCCCCAAATTGCGGCAAAAGGTGGGACCGAAGCGATGATCCCGCTTCACGTTACCGAGATTTAATGTGCACGTTTGCGTGATAATTGCCATAAAACGCTGATATTATGATGTGGCGTGGCCGGTATCGCTCTCACGCCGTATCGTCGCTCAGCCTGCTTCCACTTGGAACCGGCGGACGATTCTGCCGCTGGAGTGTCAATGTCGAGCTGGAAACAGATTGTTCTTGCGCTGGTGATCGTGGTTGCCGCTGCGGCCGCCTGGGCGCGCTTCTATCCCGGCGCGCCTGAGGTATTGGCACGCTGGGGTATGGACTGGGCGATTGCGGCGACGCCCCCCGCCACGGGAAGCATCGAGAGCGGTTCTGTCCGGTCCGGTCGCAATCGCGCCGGCCAGATCGTGACCATTGTCGCCTCCCCTGCCGGCACCGCCACCATCAACGACAGGCTTCAGGCGATCGGGACCGGCCGCGCCAATGCGACAGTCACTGTCAATCCATACTCTTCCGGCCGCCTCACCGAACTGCCGGTGCAGTCCGGCACCCATGTCGAAAAAGGCGATGTCATCGCCAGGCTCGATTCGGAGACGGAAGTGATTGCGCGCGACCGTGCCAAGGTCGCGCTCGACGACGCCCAGGCGAAGCTCGATCGGGTCAAGTCGCTGCGAGCCTCCAATGCCGCCACGCAAGTTGCCGTCGCGGATGCCGAGGTGGCGCTCGCCAATGCCAAGCTGGCGCTGCGCGATGCCGAGCTCGCGCTCGAGCGCCGCTCTGTCGTCGCGCCTATCGAAGGCACTGTCGGTATCCTGCCGATCGCCGCCGGCAACTATGTCACCAGCCAGTCGGCGATCGCCACGCTTGACGACCGCTCGAGCATATTGGTCGATTTCTGGGTGCCGGAGCGTTTTTCCGCCGCTGTAAAGGTCGGACAGCGATTGTCAGCCACGCCGCTGGCCAACCCCAACCACGTCTATTCCGGCACGGTTTCGGCCATCGACAACCATATCGACGAGAACAGCCGCACGCTGCTCGTCAAGGCGACGATCGCCAACCCGGCGGATTCGCTGCGCGCCGGCATGTCGTTCCAGATCGCCATGAAATTTCCCGGCGACACCTATCCGGCCGTCAGCCCACTGGCCATCCAGTGGGGCACCGACGGCGCCTATATCTGGACCGTCGAAAACGGCAAGGCAAAGCGCGTGCCGGTGCGCATCATCCAGCGCAACACCGAGACGGTGCTGATCGATGCTCCCGTCGAGAGCGGTGACATGGTGGTGACCGAAGGCACGGAGAGTGTCAGCGAAGGCGGCGACGTCCGGATCGCCGGCGAGGACCGCGCCACCGCGGCCGAAGGCTCATGAGCGCCACCGGCGACCAGACCGCGGGATCGGGCCTGACCGCGCTCTTCATCCGCAGGCCGGTCATGGCCTTCGTGCTCAACACGCTCATCGCGGTCGCCGGCCTCGCAGCCTTCTGGGGCGTCGAAATCCGCGAACTGCCGGATGTCGACCGCCCGGTCATCACCGTCAACACCACCTTCGAGGGCGCGGCCGCCGAAACCGTCGACCGCGAGTTGACCGACCCGATCGAGGGCGCCGTCGCGCGCGTCTCGGGTGTCAAGTCGATCTCGTCGACTTCATCTTTCGGCCAGAGCCGCGTCACCATCGAGTTCAACGACGGCGTCGATCTCAATGTAGCCGCCTCCGATGTCCGCGATTCCGTCAGCCGCATCACCAACCAACTGCCCGAGACCGCCGATGCGCCGCGCATCGTCAAGGCCGACGCCAATTCCGACCCGGTGATGCGGCTGGCGGTCACGTCCGACACCATGTCGGTGCAAGACATGACGGTGCTGGTCCAGGACCGCATTGAGGACGAGCTCGCCGCCGTTCCAGGGGTCGCCGACGTCCAGGTATCCGGCGACCGCGACAAAATCTTCCGCATCGACGTCGACCAGAACAAGCTGGCAAGCCACGGCTTCACCGTGGCGGATTTGCGCAAGGCGCTCGCCTCCGTCGCCTTCGATTCCCCGGCCGGCTCGATCACCACCACAAACCAGGACCTCGTCGTGCGCACGACGGCCGACGTGACCACGCCGGAGGAATTCGAGAGCATCGTCATCGGCGGCGCGACGCGCATCCGCGACGTCGCCACCGTGACGCTCGGCCCCGACATCGGCCAGACCTCATTGCGCTCCGACGGCAAAACCGGCATCGGCCTCGGCATCATCCGCCAGGCGGAATCGAACACGCTCGATATATCGACCGGCGTCAGGGCCGCCGTGGAGAAGCTCCAGGCAAACCTTCCGCAAGGCATGTCGATCAAGGTCACCAGCGACGATGCCGTCTTCGTCAACGGCGCTGTGCACGAGGTTGAGATCGCGCTCGCGCTTTCCGTCTCGATCGTGCTGATCGTCATCTACGCCTTCCTGCTCGACTGGCGCGCGACGCTGATCCCGGGCCTGTCGATGCCGGTCGCCATGATCGGCACCATCGCCGCGATCTACCTCGCCGGCTTTTCCATCAACATCCTGACGCTGCTGGCGCTGGTTCTGGCGACGGGCCTCGTCGTCGACGACGCCATCGTCGTGCTCGAAAATATCGTGCGCCGCCGCAACGAGGGCATGGGGCCGCGAGCGGCCGCCGTGCTCGGCACCCAGGAAGTCTTCTTCGCCGTCGTTGCCACGACGCTGACCCTGGTCGCCGTCTTCGTGCCGATCTCCTTCCTGCCGGGACAGACCGGCGGGCTCTTTCGCGAGTTCGGCTTCGTGCTGGCGATGTCGGTACTGCTCTCCTGCGTCGTGGCGCTGACGCTCTGCCCGATGCTCGCCTCGCGCATGCTGACCAGCGCCTCTCTTCACCACGAAGGTGGCAGCGGCGTGGGCGCTCGCATCGGCGGCGCATTGCATCGGCTCTACAAGCGCTGCCTGCATGCCTGCCTCGGCGCCCCCTGGATCGTAGTGCTCGTCGCTATGCTCTTCGCTGGCACCGCCTTCACTTTGTTCGGCACGATACGTCAGGAGCTGACGCCGACCGAAGACCGCGCCGTCGTTTTGCTGCGCATCAACGCGCCGCAAGGAGTCAGCCTCGACTACACGACCGAGCAGATGCGCAAGATCGAGCGGCTGATCCAGCCTTTGCGCGATTCCGGCGAGATCCGCAGCACCTTCGCGAATGCCGGCAACAACGGCGCCTACAATAGCGGCTTCATGGTGATGACGCTGGCGCCGTGGGCCGAGCGGACGCGCAGCCAGCAGGAGATCATGGCCGAGATCAGCCGCGTGACAAAGCAGGTGCCAAGCGTCCGCGTTTTCCCGGTTCAGCCCAACAGCCTTCGCATCCGCGGCGCGGGCAGCGGCCTGCAATTCGCCCTGGTCGGCAACGACCGCAAGGCGCTAAGCGCGGCGGCGGTGCAGATCGTCGAGGAAATGCGGCAGGATCCGCGCTTCCAATCACCGCGACTTTCCGTCGACCTTACGCAGCCGCAGCTTGCCGTTGCCATCGACCGCGAGCGCGCCTCCGACCTCGGCATCGACATCACCGGGCTTGCGGACACGCTGCAGGCGATGCTCGACGGCAACGATGTCGTCGACGTCTACATCGCCGACCGCAGCTATGGCGTGAAGCTGGTCTCGACCACCAATCCGATCAACGATCCGACGGATCTGGAAAACATCTTCCTGAAAACGTCGGACGGCCGCTTCGTGCCGATGTCGACCATCGCCACGCTGACCGAGCGCGCCGTGCCGCCGTCCCTGACTCGCGAGCAGCAGCAGCCGTCGGTGGCGATCACCGCCAGTCTCGGCGGCAGCTTCGCGCTCGGCGATGCGCTGACCCGCGCCGAGGAGATCGCAACACCGCTGCTGCCGTCGGACGCGCGGATCGTGCCGCTGGCCGAGGCGGCGACACTCGGCGAGAGCAACAGCGCCATGGCGACCATCTTCGGTTTCGCGCTGGTCATCATTCTTCTGGTGCTGGCGGCCCAGTTCGAGAGCTTCGTCAGCGCCGTCATCATCATGGCGACAGTGCCGCTCGGGCTCGCCTGCGCCATCTTCGCGCTGCTTTTGTCGGGCACCAGTCTCAATGCCTACAGCCAGATCGGCCTGGTCCTGCTGGTCGGCGTCATGGCCAAGAACGGCATCCTCATCGTCGAGTTTGCCAACCAGCTGCGCGACCGCGGGCTTGGCGTGCGCGAGGCGATCGAAGAGGCCGCCACCATTCGCCTTCGCCCGGTGATGATGACGATGATCTGCACCGTGCTCGGCGGCGTGCCGCTGGTGCTGGCTTCGGGCGCAGGCGCCGAGGCGCGCGTGGCGCTCGGTTGGGTGATCGTCGGCGGCCTTGGCCTGGCGACCGTCTCCACGCTTTTCCTGACCCCTGTCGCCTATCTCTTGCTCGGCCGCTTCGTCACGCCCAAGGCGCATGAGGAAGCCCGCGTGAAGCGCGAACTCGAGCAAGCCGCCTATGCCAATGTCGAGCCGGCGGAATAGTGGACGAGCACGAGCCAGGCAGCTCAGCTACTTGCCGGTGAATTCGGGCAGCCGAATGTATGGATTGCGCTGATCGTAGGAATATCTTGGCTCGCCTTTGCCTGACGAAACGGCACCCGCTATGAGCACTCCTTTCGGCCCAAACTGATAATCGATGCCGGCACAAAGATGCGCGAGCGTTTCATAGTCGAAGTTGCGCAATTCGCTGCCGGCTGCGAATGCAGCCGCTTTCAATGCATCCGACGAAAGCGAGCCGAGCATGCTATCGCGATAGGCCCTGACCTTGGCTTGCTGAGCCGCGATGACTGGCATTCAGAGCCGACGACGCGCGCCAGCATGATATTTCTAATTGCGGTCGATGCTGGATCATTCAAAGAGGCCGAATATTTATTGAGAAAATAGTTCGTACCCGGATCATTGGTCATCGACTTGCGCCAAATGGGCGGGAACTTGTCGGCGGCCTCGGCAGTAAATGTACCTGCCATTGACACCAGGACGAACCCGACAAACCACCGTAGCCTCATAGACGCGACCTCGAGTTATTTTGATCAGGGCTTAACAAACACCTTGCCGTTCGGCTTGACCAGCTCGTCCGACAGCCTGGCCATGGCCTCGTCCAGCGGCACCACCGCCGTCACATCCGTCGACCAGCGCCCGTCGGAAAACCTCTTCTGCGCCTCCAGCACCGCCGGGCCGAGCCGGTCGCGGAACTGCCGCATCCATTCGGCCAGCCAGAAGCCTTCGATGCGCTTGTGCTGGAAGATCAGTTGGCCGGGCTCGCGGATGACAGTCGCCTCGGCGTCGAGCCTCCCATAGACGATCCAGCGCGAGCGCTTCGGCATGACGTTGAAGATGACCGAGGCAAGCGGTCCGGTGACTGCGTCCAGGAAGATGCGGGGCTGCTCCGCCTTCATAACCTCGCGCAGCGCGGCCTCGAAATCCGCCGCCTTCTCGTTGAGCGCATGGGCGGCGCCCAGCTCTTTCAGCAACGGGATCTGCTCGTCGCGGCGCACGGTGACGATCGGCCGAAAACCCTCCTCTTTCGCCAGCCCGATGATCAGCTTGCAGAGCTGGCTGGCGCCGGCAGTCATGATGAAAGCCTTCTCACCCTCCTGCTTGACGATGTCGAACATGGCTAAGGCGGTCAGCGGATTGACGATCATCGCCGCGGCGTCCTCGTCGCGCACCGTGTCGAGCAGTGGAATACAGGAAGCCGCCTCGGCGACCGCGTATTCTGCCCAGGCGCCCCAGTTCGACACGCCGGTGGCGAAGGCGACGCGCTTGCCCGCAAGGCTTTTGCGTATGGATCGTCGCCAGTCGAGGCCACGATTCCGACGCCCTCAAATCCGGCCGGCCGGCCCTGCACACGGGGCTGGCCGTATTGCCCTGTGATGAAGGCGATATCGGACGGGTTGATTGAGGCGAGACTGACCTTGATCAGCGCTTGTGTCGGACCAGGCGCCGGCACGGCGATGCTGCCGGGCTTCGAATAAGGCTCCATCGCCTCCGGCACGCTGGCCGAAGGCGTTTTGCTGTAGCCGTCGCCGACAAGCAGCAAGCCTCGCATTTCCGATGGAAGCGTCATGGCGGTCAGATCTTCTCCTGGGTGTATTTCCTGAGCTCGGCGCGCGCCACCTGCCGCCGGTGCACGGCGTCCGGCCCGTCGGCCAATCGCAGAGTTCTCAGATGCGTCCACGAGCGGGCGAGCGGCGTGTCCTGGCTGATGCCTTGCGCGCCGAACATCTGCACCGCCTCGTCGGTGACCTTGAGCGCGACGCGTGGCGCTACCACCTTGATCTGGCTGATCCAAGGGGCCGCAGCGCGTGCATCGCCCTGGTCGATCATCCAAGCTGCCTTCAGACACAGGAGCCTCGCCATCTCGATCTCCATGCGGCATTCGGCGACGATGTCGAAATTGGCGCCGAGCTTTGCCAGCGATTGGCCGAACGCCTCGCGCCGCACCGAACGCTGGCACAGCATCTCCAGCGCCATCTCGGCCTGGCCGATCGCACGCATGCAATGATGGATGCGGCCTGGCCCAAGCCGTCCCTGCGCGATCTCGAAGCCCCTGCCCTCGCCGAGGATCAGGTTCGCCGCCGGCACCCGCACATCCTCGAACCTTAGATGCATATGGCCATGCGGCGCGTCGTCGTCGCCATAGACCTGCATTGGCCGGAGCTTGGTGATCCCCTCGCTCTCTGCCGGCACCAGGATCATCGAATGCCGGCGATGCTGCGGCTCCTCGTCCGAGCCGGTCCTCACCATGACGATATAGATGGCGCAGCGCGGATCGCCGGCCCCGGACGCCCACCATTTCTCGCCGTTAAGCACATAGTCGTCGCCCTGCCGCTCGCAGCGCATCGAAATATTGGTGGCATCGGATGAGGCGACGTCCGGCTCGGTCATCAGATAGGCCGAGCGGATCTTCCCTTCGAGCAGCGGCTCCAGCCATTGCCGCCTGTGCTCTTCCGAGCCGTAGCGCTCCAGCACTTCCATATTGCCGGTATCGGGCGCCGAGCAGTTGAAGGTCTCTGCGCCGAGATGCGCCTTGCCCATCTCCTCCGCCAGATAGGCATATTCGACCGTCGACAGGCCGTAGCCGCGCTTGGAATCGGTCAGCCAGAAGTTCCACAGCCCGCACTCCCGCGCCGTCTTCTTCAGCCCTTCGAGGATTTCAGTCTGCCTGGCCGTGTAAGTCCAGCGGTCACCGTTTCTGCCGACCTCGGCGAGAAACTCCTCGCCGAGCGGTGCGATCTCGTCGCGCACCATCGCGGCCACGAGCTGATGGATCGGCTTCAGCCGCTCGGTCATGCCGAGGTTCATGTCCGCCATCGGTTCCGACCCTTTCGCTTCTTTATCCGTGGCAAGGATGACCGTACTTCGGCTAGCCTTGTCAACGCGAGTCCTTCGGTTCCGGCCGGGACGAGGCGCGCGGGAGGAATTAGGATGAGCTATCTCGACAAGCTGTTCTCGGTCGTCGGCAAGACCGCGCTTGTGACCGGTGCCGCAACAGGCATCGGCCGCATGGTGGCGACCGGACTGGTGCAGGCCGGCGCCACTGTGATGATCGCCTCGCGCAAGGGCGAGGACTGTGTGCGGGTCGCCGACGAGATCAACGCGCAGGGCAGCTCCGGTCGGGCCGAGGGGTTTGCCGGCGACGTGTCCAGCGAAGCGGGCATCGCCGCGCTGGTTGCCGAGGTGAAGGTCCGAACGGACCGGCTGCACATCCTGGTCAACAATGCCGGCATTTCCTGGGGCGCGCCGCTCGCAGAGTTTCCCTACCACGCCTGGACCAAGGTGTTCGGCGTCAACGTCACCGCCGTCTTCCATCTGACGCGCGAGCTTTTGCCGCTGCTCGATGCCGCAGCAAGCGACGATGACCCGGCCCGCGTGATCAATCTGGGCTCGGTGATGGGCACGCAGCCGCTGGCCGACGATGCCTATTCCTACACCGCCTCCAAGGCTGCGGTGCATCACCTGACGCGCACGCTGGCGATCGAATTCGCCGCCCGCCGCATCACCGTCAACGCCTTTGCGCCCGGTCCCTTCCAGAGCCGGATGACGGCCTTTGCCACCGCCACGGAGGAGCAGGCGAAACGTGTCGGCAGCCATGTTCCGCTCGGCCGCATCGGCGTGGCGGATGACATTGCCGGCGCAACGCTCTATTTGTGCAGCCGTGCCGGAAGGTATGTCACCGGCGCCATCCTGCCGATCGACGGCGGCCAGTCGGTGCAGCACGGGATGACATTGTTCAAGGAGTAGGACGCCCGGTTCAAGCAATCGCGATCCGGGCGGGGTGCGGAGGACATCAGCGTGGAACCGATCAGTCTCGATACGCTTCTGGCCAGCGTCGGCAAGGAAGTCGGCGTGTCGCCCTGGCGCACGGTGACGCAGCGCATGATCGATCAGTTCGCCGACGCCACCGACGATCACCAGTTCATCCATTGCGATCCGGAACGCGCCGCGCGCGAGACGCCGTTCGGCGGCACCATCGCGCACGGCTTCCTGTCGCTGTCGCTGCTGTCGGCCATGACCTTCGAGACCATGCCGCCGATCGAAAACACCAAGATGGGCGTCAATCACGGCTTCGACACGCTGCGCTTCCTGGCGCCGGTGAAGACCGGCTCGCGCATCCGCACCCATTTCGTGCTGGCCGACGTCAAGGTGCGGCCTTCGGGATGGGTGCAGACGGCGCACGACGTCACCATCGAGATCGAAGGATCGAAGAAGCCGGCGCTCACCGCGCGCTGGCTGACCCTGACGCTGATCGAGCGCCAGCCCGAGACCGCATGAGCGGCGACGCCAACGCGCTCGACCAAGCAGCGCTTGCGCCTTATCTCGAAGCGCATGTGCCTGGTTTTTCCAAGCTTTGCGCGGCCGAAAAATTCAAGTCCGGACAGTCGAACCCGACCTATCTGCTGACCGCCGCCAGCGGCCGCTACGTGCTGCGCGCCAAGCCGCCGGGGCAGTTGCTGAAATCGGCGCATCAGGTCGACCGCGAATTCCGGGTCATGCAGGCGCTGAGCACGACCTCCGTGCCGGTGCCGCGCATGCTCCATCTTTCAGGCGAGATGACGCCGATCGGCCGCATGTTCTACGTCATGGAGTTCCTCGACGGGCGCATCTTCTGGGATCCGTCGCTGCCGGATACATCCGGCAATGACGAGCGTGCCGCGATCTACGACGCCATGAATGCGACCCTCGCCGCCCTGCACCAAGTCGATGTCGAGGCTGTGGGCTTAGGCGATTTCGGCAAGCCCGGCAGCTATTTCCAGCGCCAGTTCGCGCGCTGGACAAGTCAGTACCGCGCCTCCGAAACCGAAAGCATAGCCGCTATGGATCGGCTGATGACCTGGCTGGAGACGCATATGCCGGCCGATGACGGCCGGGTCTCGCTGGTGCATGGCGACTACCGATTGGACAATATGATTTTCGCCAAGGACGAGCCGAAGGTCATCGCCGTGCTCGACTGGGAACTGTCGACGCTTGGCCATCCTTTTGCCGACCTCGCCTATCAATGCATGCAATGGCGGCTGCCGCATGCGTCGGGCTTTCGCGGCCTAGACGGCATCGACCGCGCCTCGATCGGCCTGCCGTCCGAGGAGGCCTATGTCGCCGCCTATTGCCGCCGGCGCGGCATCGACGGCATCGGCAACTGGACCTTCTTCCTCGCCTTCTCCTTCTTCCGCCTGGCGGCGATCTGCCAGGGTGTCTACCGCCGCGGGCTGGACGGCAATGCCTCCAACCCGGAAAAGGCCAGGACCTATGGCGAGGCGGTGAAGCTGCTCGCCGCGCTGGCGGTGGAACTGATTGACAAGAAAAGTTGAGGGAGCCAAGCCACGGGCCGTTTCGATGGAGCGACGGTGCTGATCACCGGTGCGACAGGCGGTCTCGGCAGCGGCGCGGCCAAAGCCTTCGCCACTGAGGGCTCGCGGCCATGCGCAGGCGCTGGACGGCGGCATTAGCGCGATCTAGTTCGGAAAAAGTGGGTAGCGGCTTTCCTGTTCGGAATTAAGTAGGAACAAAGCGTTAGGGCGTATCTTGGGGAACCAGGCCGCTCCCTTGTCCGTTTCCGTACAGCGTATATAATTTTGTCAGGCAACCAACCATAAAGGCAGGCGGAAATTGCCGCTGAGCGTTCAGAAACGCCGCGAGAAACAGAAAGCCGAGCTTCGTTCCGAACTGGTCGACGCAGCTCACAAGCTCGTCCAGGAAGAGGGCTACGAAGGGCTTACCATTCGCAAGCTTGCCAAGCGGGTCGGCTACGCGCCGATGTCGGTCTATTCCTATTTTGCCGATAAGCAGGACATCCTGTTCGCGCTCGCCGAGGACGCGTTCGAAACGCTTGCCCGCCGCATCGAGGAGCACCCGGCAGACGATCCCGTTGAGGCGCTGCGGGCTGTGATGACCGAGTATGCCGCCTTCGGGCTCGGCAATCCCAATGAATACCGCACCGTCTTCATGACAGAGAAGACCCGGCTGCCGGAAGGCCGCAGCTACGAGGACATGGAACAGGGCAATCCGGCGATGAAGGTGCTGATCAAAAGGGTCGAGGCCTGCGTCGCAGCCGGCAAGCTCAAAGGCGACCCTCGCGCCATAGCCACCATGCTGTGGACCGTTGGCCACGGCACGATCTCGCTGCTGATCACCTTTCCCTTCTATCCGTTCGGCGACCCCCAGGCCTATGTGAAGCGGATGTGCGACTTCATGCTGGCCTCGTTGTCGGCGCAGGACATACCCCCGCTCACCGAAACACCGGTCAACTGCTGACCGGCTTCGCCGGCTTGACACAACGCCGGTCGCTTGATTTGCGACGCCGGTTACTCGGTTCAAGCTAATTTGTCGTACGCGTACAAATTCCCTCTTGAATTCAGCCTCCATTAACCGTATATGTACGTTGTGTCGTACATGTACGATTGGAGACGGAAAGATGAAAAAGACAATCCTCGCGCTCGCTGCCTTGCTGGCTTTCTCGGGCGCCGCTTTCGCTGGCGGGAGCCAGCCGGCCAAGCACGCCCCTGCGGCCTGCACCCAGGCTCACACCAATCAGGCGCTCGACTGCGCCGCGACCGGCTCGGTGGAAAAGCCCGATGCCGCCAACACTCAGACGACCAACGGCCCGCGGCTCGGTATCGACGTGAACCCTTGGTTCGTGCCGGGCCTCTAATCAGCGCCAAATCGCAAACGAAACCGGCGGCGCTTGGCCGCCCGTTTTCGTTTCGCCTGAAGCCCGATTTGACTGCGGCGGCGCTCTACTTCTTGTGCGACTTCATTCCAGGCAAGGTCTTGGCCCTGCCAGGCTTTGCCGGCCCGCCGGGGATGGTGGTGCTGGTAATCGACACCGGATCGCTGGCCGGGAAGGTGTCCTCGAGGCCTTCCTCGAGCTCTTCTTCCTCGATCTCGCGATCCCGCTCCAGCGAACGGACCGCCTCTGACTTCTTGGGCGACTTCGGCGCAGACTTGGACGGCATCGGCAGTCTCCTCGCAAGCCGCAGAAACGGCCCGGACCGGTGAAGGCTCCCCGAGGCCGGCCCTTCGGACCGGTTGGCGCAGGATCAGTTCGCCGCGTCGCTCGCCGCTTCCGACAGCAAAGTAAATACATAGTCCGAGAAGGAACGCCAGCATTCCACCCGGAACGTGTCTTCAGCGGTACGCAGCAGCACGATCTCGGACTTGCCGAGAATGGTGCGCGATGCTGCCCCGACTGGGAAGGCCTCGAGCGACAGGTCCTGTGGGCAACCGGAACTGACCGTCACCGCGGCCGCCGGCCCGGCAACCGAGATCGCCACATTGCGATGCGAGATGCCGACCGCGGAGTGCAGCGCCGAAACCTTGGCGCAGTCGGCCAGCGGATCGTTGCCGGCATCGTCGATGACCAGCCATTCGTCCGGCCCGAGCCATAAGGCGGTGCGCCCGCCTTTCGCCGCCGAGGTCTTCGGCTTCGACGGCAGCCTCACGCCGAGCGCCTTGGACAGCGCGGCGACGGAAGCTTCGGGCGCGCGCAGCGAGATGCGTTCGGCCGGCGGTAGGATCTCGACCTTGACGCCCGGCGCCGACACCGCGCGCCCGGCAAGTGCCGGACGCCGTTCGGCGGCAGCTGAAGCGTCGGCGGCTTTTGTCTTGGCGGTAGCCTTAGCCATTGAGGCGCTCCCCCTTTTCGTCGACGAACACCATGCCGGTGACCTCCACCTCGATCGTGCCGTTCGGCATCGGCACATAGAGCGTCTGGCCCATGCGATCACGGCCGCCGGCGACCAGCGCCAGCGCGATCGAGCGCCCGCAGTTCTCCGACCAGTAGCTGGAGGTGACGTGGCCGATCATCTTCATCGGGATCGCCTGTTTCGGATCCTCGACGATCTGCGCGCCTTCTTCCAACACGACCTTCGGATCCTTGGCCTTCAGGCCGACCAGTTGCTTGCGGCCCTTGGCGACGAGATCCGCGCGCATCATGCCGCGGATGCCGACGAAGTCGGTCTTCTTCTTGCCGACCGCCCAGTCGAGACCGGCATCGTTCGGCGTCACCGTGCCGTCCGTATCCTGGCCGACGATGATGTAGCCCTTTTCGGCGCGCAGCACGTGCATTGTTTCGGTGCCGTAAGCGGTCGCGCCATGCTTCTGGCCTTCGGCCCACAGCGCTTCCCACACCGCTTCGCCATAGTCGGCCGGCACGTTGACCTCGAAGCCGCGCTCGCCGGTGAAAGACATGCGGAACAGCCGCGTCGGCACGCCGCAGATCTTGCCTTCTCGCACCGACATATGCGGCAGTGCCTCGTCCGACATGTCGATGCCTTCGACCAAAGGCTCGATGATTTTCCGCGCGCTCGGCCCCTGCACGGCGATCACCGCCCATTGCTCGGTAATCGAGGTCAGCCAGACATTGAGATGCGGGAACTCGGTCTGGAGATAATCCTCCATGTGATGCATGACACGCGGCGCGCCGCCGGTGGTCGTCGTCACATGGAAGCGGTCCGGCGCCAGCCTGCCGACGACGCCGTCATCATAGATGAAGCCGTCCTCGCGCAGCATGATGCCGTAGCGGCAGCGGCCGGGCTCCAGCTTCTCCCACGGGTTGGTGTAGAGCAGTTCCATGAACTTCGCCGCATCCGGCCCGACCACCTCGATCTTGCCGAGCGTGGAGGCGTCGAACAGGCCGGCCGCTTTGCGCACCGTCACGCATTCGCGGTTGACGGCGGCGTGCATGTCCTCGCCGGCTTTCGGGAAATACCAGGCGCGCTTCCACTGGCCGACATCCTCGAACACGGCACCTTGGGCGGCCGCCCAGCCATGCGTCGCCGTGCGGCGCGTCGGGTCGAACAGCGCGCCACGCGCATGGCCGACGATCGAGCCGAAGGTGACCGGGGTATAGGGCGCGCGGAACGTGGTGAGACCGACCTGCGGGATCGGCTTGCCGAGCGTCTCGGCGGCGATCGCCAGGCCGTGCATGTTCGACGTCTTACCCTGGTCGGTCGCCATGCCGTTGGTGGTGAAGCGCTTGACGTGCTCGATCGAGTGCATGCCCTCATGCACCGCCTGGCGAATGTCCTTGGCGGTGACATCGTTCTGAAAATCGACGAAGGCCTTGACCGTGGTGCCCGGCCCGGCGCCGGGCGCAGCGCCAAGCATGCCGCGTGACCAGCTTTCACTGGCATCGACCTTTGGCTTGGCGCCCTTGCCCATCTTGCCGCTGGAATCCTTGCCGCCGGCGTCCCTTGCCGCCTGGGCGCCTGCCGCATAGGCCTCGTCGACCGTTGCCTCCAGACCGTCCGTGCCGTTGCAGGCGCCGACCGAGACGCAGTCCTGCGCATAGGTCCCCGGCACGAAGCGTCGCGCCTCCTCGTTGAAGGCGACTTTGCCGCGCGACTGCGAGAACAGATGCACCGACGGCGTCCAGCCGGCGGACATCAGGATGGCGTCGACCGCGATCCTGCGCTCGCCGCCGCCGTTCTTCGGCTGCACCGTCATCGACGATACGCGCAGCTTGCCGCCGGCGCTAACCACAGCGCGACCGAAATTGATCTCGATGCCGAGGCTCCTCGCTTCGTCGATCACCGCCCCCGACGGGTTGTCGCGCAGGTCGACGATGGCAGCGACATTGACGCCGGCCTTCCTCAGGTCGATCGCGGCCGCGTAGGCCGAGTCGTTTGCCGTATAGACGCCGACATTCCTACCGACCGCCACGCCATAGTGGTTGAGGTAGGTGCGCGCCGCCGATGCCAGCATGACGCCCGGCCGGTCGTTGTTGGCGAACACCATGTGCCGCTCGATGGCGCCGGTCGCGAGCACGACCCGCTTGGCGCGAACCTGCCACAGGCGCTCGCGCGCCAGCTCCCGGCCGGGGCTCTTGAGATGGTCGCTGACCCGCTCGACCAGGCCGACGAAGTTCTGCGCGTAGTACCCGAAAGCTGTCGTGCGCGACAGCACTCGGACATTGTCCATCGCCTTGAGTTTGGCGATCGCGGCTTGTGCCCAGGCAAAGCCGTCCTCGCCATCGATCCTGGCGCCGCTCTCGAAGCGCAGGCTGCCGCCGAATTCGGCCTGCTCGTCGGCGAGGATCACCCGCACGCCGGTTTCGGCTGCGGCAAGCGCCGCAGTGATGCCGGCCGCACCGCCGCCCAGCACCAGCACGTCGCAATGCGCGTAGCGCGCCGCATAATGGTCGGGATCCGGCCGGTCGGGGGAAACGCCAAGGCCGGCCGTCGCGCGGATCTTCGGCTCATAGAAGTTCAACCAGGCCGACTTCGGCCACATGAAGGTCTTGTAGTAGAAGCCGGCCGAGAACATCGGCGAGGCAATGTCGTTGACCGCGCCGACATCGAAGGCGAGCGAGGGCCAGCGGTTCTGCGAATTGGCGGTGAGCCCGTCATAGAGCTCCTGCACGGTCGCCCGCACATTCGGCGTCTTGCGCGCGTCGTCGCGCACGATCTGCACCAGCGCGTTGGGTTCTTCCGCGCCGGCCGAGAGGAAGCCGCGCGGCCGGTGGTACTTGAAGGAGCGGCCGACGAGATGCACGCCGTTGGCGAGCAGCGCCGAGGCCAGCGTGTCGCCCTCGATCCCGATATACTGCTTGCCGTCGAAGCTGAACGAGGCGGTCTTCGCCTGGCTGAGACGCCCGGCGCCGGGAATGCGGAAGGCGGCGTTCATTTCGAGGCTCCAGGCAGCTTCGCAGGCTTCGGCTCGCCGGCCTTGTAGGTCATGACGAACTTGTCGGTCACGGTGTCGCGCACGGCGTTGAAAAAGCGCGCGCAGCCATGGATGTGCCGCCAGCGCTCATAGATCACGCCCTTGGGGTTCGAGCGGATGAAGAAGAATTTCTCGAAATCGTCGTCGCTCTCGGCGGCAATGTTGGTCGGGCGCGCAATATGCGCCTCGCCAGCATTGCGGAACTCGAGTTCCGGGCGCTCTTCCTCGCAATAGGGACAGCGGATGAGAAGCATCTAGGTTGATCCTACAATTCGCCATGGCTGACGCGGGCGCCGGCCGGTTGATCGCAAAGCTTCTGGCAGGCCATCTCGGCCATCATCAATGCGCCACCGCCGCCGCCGCCGCTTCGTCGATGAGACGGCCGGTGCGGAAGCGCTCGAGCGTGAAGGGCGCGTTGATCGGGTGCGGGTCGTCCCTGGCGATGGTGTGGGCAAAGACGTTGCCCGAACCTGGCGTCGCCTTGAAGCCGCCGGTGCCCCAGCCGCAATTGACATAGAGGCCCTTGACCGGCGTCTTAGCCAGGATCGGCGAGCGGTCGGGGGTCACGTCGACGATGCCGCCCCAGGAGCGCAGCATCTTCATGCGGGTGAAGATCGGGAACATCTCGCAGATGGCGTCGAGCGTGTGCTGCAGGATGTGCAGGCCGCCGGTTTGCGAATAGGAGATATACTGGTCGGTGCCGGCGCCGATGACCAGCTCGCCCTTGTCCGACTGCGAGATATAGGCGTGCACCGTGTTCGACATGATGACGCATGGCACCACCGGCTTGACCGGCTCCGAGACCAGCGCCTGCAACGGATAACTCTCCAACGGCATGCGCACGCCGGCCATATCCATGATGACCGACGAATGGCCGGCAGCGACGACGCCGACCTTCTTGGCGCCGATGAAGCCGCGCGTCGTCTCGACGCCGGTGACCGCGCCGTTGGCCGCACGCTTGACGCCGGTGACCTCGCAGTTCTGGATGATGTGCACGCCGCGCGCCGAGGCGCCGCGCGCATAACCCCAGGCGACCGCATCGTGGCGGGCCGTGCCGCCGCGGCGCTGCAGCGCGGCACCCATGACCGGATAGCGCGCCTCCTTGGAAATGTTGAGCGGCGGACAGAACTCCTTCGCCTGTTCCGGCGTCAGCCACTCATTGTCGATGCCGTTGAGGCGGTTGGCATGGATGTGGCGCTTGAACACCTGAACGTCATGCACATTGTGCGCGAGCATCATGACGCCGCGCGCCGAATACATGACGTTGTAGTTGAGCTCCTGGCTCAGTCCGTCCCACAACTTCAGCGCATGGTCGTAGATGCTGGCGCTTTCGTCATAGAGATAGTTGGAGCGGATGATGGTGGTGTTGCGGCCGGTGTTGCCGCCGCCGAGCCAGCCCTTTTCCAGCACCGCGACATTGGTGATGCCGTGCTCGGTCGCCAGATAATAGGCGGTGGCCAGGCCGTGGCCGCCGGCGCCGACGATGATGACGTCGTATTCCTTCTTCGGCTCGGGTGAGGTCCATTGCTCTTCCCAGCCCTTGTGGCCGCGCATCGCCTCGCGGGCAATGGCGAATACGGAGTATTTCTTCACGTTCAGCCTCGCGCCAAAAATCGCGGATCTCGGCCGGGCATTCCCCGGCGCGCGTGGTGTATCACTAGCGAAAGCGTGCAGTCACCCTTGCGCTGTTTGCGACGGCGCTTGCCGTTTTGCGCCGCGGCTGCGCGGCGCATGCCCGACAACTTGCATTCCGATCGGCAAGTCAGCTTTCGGGTGGCTGCCGAAATGCCGATTTGCGACCAATCATCCCACCACCGGCTGGACCGGCATAGAGAAAGGATGTGAAATGTTCGCACTCACCGAAAAGGTCGCCATCGTCACCGGCGCCAGTTCCGGCATCGGCCGCGCTACGGCCAGTCTGTTCGCCGAGCAGGGCGCCAGTCTCGTCGTCGCGGCGCGCCGCCGGGCCGAACTCGATGCACTCGTCGGCGAAATCGAGACGGCCGGTGGAACCGCAATTGCACTCGCCGGCGATGTCCGAGACGAAGCCTATGCCAGGGCTCTGGTCGAGCTTGCAGTCGAAAGCTTCGGCGGCCTCGACATTGCCTTCAACAATGCCGGCGCCGTCGGCTTGATGGCGCAGGTTCCGGAGATGGCGCCGGCGACTTGGCACGACACGATCGACACCAATTTGACCAGCGCCTTCCTCGCCGCCAGGCACCAGATCCCGGCGATGCTGGAGCGCGGCGGCGGCTCGCTGATCTTCACCTCGAGCTTCGTCGGCTATACCGCCGGCATGCCGGGCATGGCCGCCTATGCCGCCGCCAAGGCGGGGCTGATCGGGCTGACGCAGGTGCTGGCCGCCGAATACGGCCCGAAAGGGCTGCGCGTCAACGCGCTGCTGCCCGGCGGCACCGACACGCCCGCAGCGACGTTCAAGACGCCGGAGTCGCGGACATTCGTCGAAAACCTGCATGCCTTGAAGCGTGTGGCCCGGCCCGAGGAGATCGCCCGCTCAGCGCTCTACCTTGCCTCGGACGCCTCAAGCTTCACCACCGGCGCGGCGCTGTTTGCCGATGGTGGCGTCTCGATCAATCGGACGTGAATCATCTGACGGTCGGCAGCCATGCTCATCCGCTGAAATCGCGCGACGGGGCCTTGCATTCCGGTCCGTTTTGACGATTTGGTTTCCCGTCGAAAACGGATCGGAACGATGCTGCTGATCAGAACCTATGTCGCCCAGAGCGCCATCGAAGGCGTCGGCGTTTTCGCCGCCGAGCCGGTCAGGAAAGGCGCCTCCATCTGGCGGCTCGATCCCGATTTCGACCGGCTGATCCCCATGGAGAAATACGAGAAGGCGCCGCCGCATCTCAAGGAATTGCTCGACCGCTACGCCTATCCGAGCCCGGACAAGCCGGGTTTCATGGTATATGAGGTCGACAATGGCCGCTTCATGAACCATTCCGAGCGGCCGAACACGGATTTCTCCCAATATGGTGGCGCCACAGCGACCCGGGATATCGCGGCCGGCGAGGAAATCACTTGCGACTATGGCGAATTCTTTGAGGATTTCGCCCGTCTGCATCTGGCGACCGCCTAAGGCTCAGACCGGCAAGGCACGGCGCTCGGGCTTCCGATCGCGGTTTCCTGCAATCAACGGTGGACAGCACGGCCTGATTCTGCTATCAGCCGGCACAATTCGCGGTGCAGGTCACTGCGGAGGCATGCGGCTATGGGCTGCTTGCCTGAGATTTCAAACCCGAAGACAGGATTGCACGTGCAGGTACTCGTCCGCGACAACAACGTTGATCAGGCGCTTCGCGCGCTGAAGAAGAAGATGCAGCGCGAAGGTATTTTCCGCGAAATGAAGATGCGCGGTCACTACGAAAAGCCGTCCGAGAAGCGTGCCCGCGAGAAGGCGGAAGCCGTCCGCCGCGCCCGCAAGCTGGCCCGCAAGCGCGCCCAGCGCGAAGGCCTGCTGCCGATGACCCCGCGCCCGGCTCCGGCTGGTGCTGCCGGCGCATCGCGTTCGCCGCGCTGATACCGTCAATTTTTCGTCCTTTTCGAAGGATACCGAGGGTGGCGCGATGCGGAATCGCCGCCACCTTTTTGTTTATGTGTTCGAGCCGGTTCGGAGAGGGAACGGACTTGACGGCGCGGCGCCAGTGAGGACTGAGATGAACGCAATTACCGTGGAGCGCAGAACCGCTTTTCGCGGCTTCGCCCTGACGGCGGCCCTGCTTTCGGGCCTGACCCTTGCAGCATGCCAGACGGCCCCGACGGGGGAGTTCAACAGTATCGACAAGGCGCAAGGCTCGACCGAGAACATCTCCTCGCTGTCGGCTGTCATCCAGCGCAATCCTCAGGATCCCGAGGGTTACAATGTGCGCGGCTCGGCCTATGGCCGCGGCGGCCAGTACCAGGCGGCGCTCAAGGATTTCGACACCGCCATCCAGCTCAATCCGAACTTCTATCAGGCCTATTCGAACCGGGCGCTCATCCAGCGTTTCCTGGGCAACCAGCAAGCAGCGCTTGCCGACTATAACCGCTCGATCCAGATCAACGCCAATTACGACGCCGCCTATATCGGCCGCGGCAATCTCTATCGCAAGGCCGGCCGCGTCAACGACGCCTTCAACGATTTCCAGAAGGCGATCCAACTCGACACGACCGACGCCCGCGCCTACCACAATCGCGGCCTGATCTATCAGAGCCAGGGCCAGCATAAGTTCGCCATCGAGGATTTCTCGACCGCCATCTCGCTGGCGCCGGACGCAGCCGAGCCCTACAACGGCCGCGGCCTGTCCTATCTGGCCATGAATGACGAGGACAACGCCTTCGCCGACTTCAACATGGCCATCAAGCTCGACGGCAAGAACGCCGAGGCCTGGGCCAACCAGGCGCTGATCTACGAGCGACGCGGCGACAAGGAAAGGGCGGCCAAGTCCTACCGCGAAGCTGTCCACCTCGACCCGAACTACCAACCCGCCAAGGACGGCCTGTCGCGCACCTCGGCCGGCGCCAGCTGATCGGAAGCTAAGGCCGCCCGGGGGTCCGGTCGCCCGCGATGGGTCTATTGCGGCGCTGACACGCCGATGTGGCCGTTAGTCGCCAACGGCGATGTGTTGGCTCGCCATGCTCGCGCCAAGTTTTGGGCGGAACGCTCCTCGCACCTCGACCGTTTAACCGGGGCCGTTTGTTGCGAAAGGACCTTTCCGATGATCAAGACACTTGCCTGTGCCGCCGCCGCGCTTGCCGCCACGGTCCTCGCTTCTCCGGTCAGCGCCGGCACGCTCCGGCTCGGCACGCTCGATTGCACCATCGACGGGGGCACCGGTTACGTCATCACCTCCAACAAGGGCGTGTCCTGCGTCTTCCGCCCCTATCATCGCGGCCCGGCCGAGCTATACACGGGCATGATCTCCAAGCTCGGCGTCGATATCGGCCGGACGCATCAAGGTCAGCTTGTCTGGGCGGTTCTCGCCGCCACCCGCCACCATGACTCGGGCGATCTCGCCGGCAGCTATTACGGCGTCAACGCGGAGGCGAGCGTCGTGACCGGTGGCGGCGCTAATCTTTTGGTCGGCGGCCTCGACGGCGCCTTCATGCTCGAGCCGCTGAGCGTCCAGGCGCAGACCGGCGTCAACCTCGCTGTTGCCGTGGCTTCGCTGGACCTCGTCCACTCCTATAAGTGAAATTTCAAATCAGTTAGCACCGATACGGCCCGGGACTCTCGCTCCGGGCCGAATTTTTAGCGCGCTGCTCGCCGATATCCCCGAAAAGCCTCTTGAGCTCAACTGCGCTTGAGGTTCTACAAGCCCTGCCGAACTGGATCTGGCGCTTCGTTCGCAATGCGGATGAGGTTGCGGAAAACAAGCGGGAGATCGACGTGACGGCAGCAGGCGGCGGCAAGGTGGCCGGCAACAAGGTGGACTGGCGAGCGCTGTGGGCAAGCGGCGACCTGGCGCGTTTCTGCTTCGTCAGTCTCGGCATCCTGCTGCATGCCACCAATGAGACTATGGTGGCGACGGTGATGCCGGCCATGGTCGGCGAGCTGGCCGGCGTGCAGCTGGTTGGCTGGTCGCTGGCGATCTATGAGCTCGGCGCCATCGTCGCGGGTGCGGCCGCCGGGCGGCTGGTGAGCTATGTCGCGCTGCGCTCCAACATGATGGTCGCCGCCCTGCTCTACGCGGCAGGCGCGCTGATCTGCGCCACGGCACCCTCCATGCCGTTCTTCCTCGCCGGGCGGCTGGTCGAGGGACTTGGCGGCGGCGCGCTGGTGTCGCTCGCCTTCGTTTCGGTCGAGCGTCTCTTTCCGCGCAACATCTGGCCGCAGCTCTTCGGCATCATGTCGGCGATCTGGGGCGTCGCCGCCTTCAGCGGACCGATGCTCGGCGCTGTTATGACCGAGTTCCTGTCATGGCGCTGGGCCTTTGGCGTCTTCACTTTCGGCGGCGCGGCGATGGCGCTGGCGAGCTTTATCGTGCTGGACACGCCGGAGGCGACGAGGCCGCAGGCGGGCAGCGGCACGGCGCCGCCCTTTCCCTATCCGGCGCTTGCCTGTCTCGCCATCGCCGTCGTGCTGATCGCTGCCGCCGGCATTGACATCGCCCTGCTGCGCTCGTCGCTGCTGCTGGCCGTCGGGCTGATCGGCCTGGCGCTTTTCTTCCGCATCGATGCCCTCAGGCCGCGCTCGCGCCTGTTTCCGGCACCTTTGTTCTCATGGCGCTCGCCGCTTGGCTCAGGCATGACCATGGTTGCGGCCTTCTCGGTAGCGACCTGCACGTTCACCATTTACGGGCCGCTGCTGCTCACCACGCTGCACGGCATTCCGATCCTGACCACCGGCTATATCATCGCCGCCGAATCCATCGCCTGGTCGATCCTGTCGATCCTCATCGCCAATGCGCCGCTGGAACGCGAAAGACTGATCATCGTCGTCGGCGCGCTGATGATCGCCTCCGGTCTTGCCAGTTTCGCCTACGCCATCCCCGCAGGTTCGATCCCGCTGATCCTGCTCTGCGCTCTGCTGCAGGGCGGCGGCTTCGGCGTCTGCTGGCCGTTCTTGACGCGCGTCATCGTCGCTTCGGCCCGCGACGGCGAGCAGACGATCGCTTCCGCCGCCGTGCCGACCATGCAGCGGATCGGCTACGCGGTGGGCGCGGCCCTTGCCGGCATCGTCGCCAACGCCAGCGGCTTCTCGCAAGGCCTCAATCGTGACGCGGCTGCAGGCGTGGCCGGCTGGCTCTTCCTCGCCTTCGTGCCGCTTGGGATCCTTGGCTGCATCGCCGCGCTGCGGATCGCGCTGCCGCCAATGCGACCGCAGGCAGCGGCCAGCTAAACCACTGTCGTTTTCAGCCGCTCGGCAATCGATGCGGCGAGCCGTGTCGCCACCTCGTCCTTGCCCATCTCCGGCCACTCCTCGACGCCCGTGCGCGAGACGATGCGCACCTTGTTGCGATCGCCGCCCATAACGCCGGAAGGGCCGATGCCGCTGCCATGCGAGACGTCGTTCGCGACGATGAGATCGGCGCCCTTCTTCCTGAGCTTGGCCTCGGCGTTGCCGATGAGGTCCTGCGTCTCGGCGGCAAAGCCGACGACAAGACCGGGCCTCTGCGCATGATGGCCGACGCCCGCGAGGATGTCGGGATTCTCGACCATCTTGAGCGACGGCGGGCCCTTCCCCGCCACCTTCTTGATCTTTTCACCGGCGGCATTCGCGGTGCGCCAGTCGGCGACGGCCGCGACGAAAACAGCCGCGTCCGCCGGCAAAAGGCTCTCGACCGCTTCCTTCATCTCGGCCGCTGTTTCCACATGAGTGGTCTTCACCCCGGCCGGATCGGCGATGTTGACCGGACCGGACACGAGCCGGACATCGGCGCCGAGCTTCGCCAGTGCCGCCGCGATAGCATGGCCCTGCTTGCCGGACGAACGGTTGGCGATGTAGCGCACCGGATCGATCGGCTCATGCGTCGGCCCCGAGGTGACGATGATCTTGCGGCCCGCAAGCGGCTTCGGCTTCTCGCCGAGCATCGCCTCGATCGCGGCCACGATTTCCAGCGGCTCGGCCATGCGGCCTTCGCCCGCCTCGTTGCTTTCCGCCATCTCGCCCTTGGCCGGCCCGACAAAGGCGATGCCATCCTTCTGCAGGGTCGCCCGGTTGCGCCGCGTTGCCGGATGCGACCACATCTTCGGATTCATCGCCGGCGCCATCAGCACTTTCTTGTCGGTCGCAAGCAGCACCGTCGAGGCAAGATCATTGGCATGGCCGTTGGCGAGCTTCGCCATCAGGTCGGCGGTGGCCGGCGCCACGACCAGCAGATCGGCCTCGCGCGACAGCCTTATGTGGCCGACATCGTGCTCGTCATTGCGGTCGAAGAGTTCGGTGAAAACATGGTCGGCCGAAAGCGCGCCGACGGACAGCGTGGTGACGAATTCCTGCGCGGCTGATGTCATTACCACCCGGACAGAAGCGCCGCGCTCGCGCAGGCGCCGGATCAAATCGAGCGATTTATAGGCGGCGATGCCGCCGCCGATGACGAGAAGGACGCGTTTGCCGGAGAGCGTTCCGCGAACTGATGGCCTGCCGGGCATGTCGGCGATAGGCGGTGCTTGCTGGCCGGGGCCGGTCAGCGCACGCAGCGTCTTCTCGATCTGGTCGATGCGGTCGGCCTGCCCTGCCCGGCCCTCAACCGCCGCCCTGATCATCGCCCGGGCCTGCTCCTCCATCGAGCAGCCATTTTCGGCAGCCAATTGGCGCAGCAGGTCCTTAACTCCATCGTCAAGGTTGCGGATCGTGATGCTGGCCATCTGATTGCACCCGCCTCAAACTAGCGCCGGCAATGATAGCAATGCAATCAAAACGCAGCAAGGCGGCGGGCGGTCAGAAAATCCGCCACGCGATGTAAATCAGCGTCAGCGCAATGGTCCACAGCGCCACGCGGCCGGAGCGGGTGTGGCGCGCCTCCGCCTTGCCGATCGCGCGCGCGGTCGCCTCGTCGAAGCGCAGGCCGTGCTCCGCCATCAGGTCGATCTCACGCGACAGCCGCTCGGTGCGAACCGCAATGTCCGGCGCCTGCCTCGCCAGCGAGATCAAGGCCTTGCCGGCGTCCCGCGCGTCCGAGAGCACGCCGCGCGGGCCGAGATTGCCCGCGATCCAGTCGCTGACCACCGGCTCCGAAGTCTTCCACATGTTGAACGCCGGATCGAGCGTGCGGGCGACGCCTTCGACCACCACCATGGTCTTTTGCAAAAGCACCAGCTCGGTCCGCGTCGCCATGTCGAAGAGGTCGGTGACCTCGAACAGCAGCGTCAGAAGCTTGGCCATCGAGATCGTGTCGGCCGACTGGCCGTGGATCGGCTCGCCGATGGCGCGGATCGCCTGCGCGAAGGCCGAGACATTGTGCTGGCGCGGCACATAGCCGGCCTCGAAATGCACCTCGGCGACGCGCCGGTAGTCGCGCACGATGAAGCCGTAGAGGATCTCGGCCAGAAAACGCCGCTCCTTCTTGCCGAGCCTGCCGGCGATGCCGAGATCGACGGCAACGATGGTGCCGTCCGGTTCGACGAACAGGTTGCCCGGATGCATGTCGGCATGGAAGAAGCCGTCGCGCAGCGTGTGCCTGAGGAAGGACTGGACGAGATTGGCTGCGATCGCCTTGAGGTCGTGTCCGGCGGCGGCAAGGCCGGTCAGATCGTTCATCTTGACGCCGTCGATCCACTCCATGGTGATCACGTCGCGGCCGGTCCGCTCCCAATCGACCGCCGGCACGCGGAAGCCCGGATCATCCTTGGTGTTCTCAGCGAGCTCGGAAAACGCGGCCGCTTCGAGCCGCATGTCCATCTCGACCTTGGTGGTCTGCGCCAGCGTCTGCGTCACCTCGATCGGCCGCAAGCGGCGCGAGGAGGGGATGTACTTCTCCTGCAGGCGGGCGGCGAGGAAGTAGCTCTCGAGATCCTGGAAGAAGCGATGGCGCACGCCGGGGCGGATGACCTTCACCGCGACCCGTGAAGCCTTTCCGTCGCGAACGACTTCGGCGCCGTGCACCTGGGCGATCGATGCCGCCGCGACCGGCTCGCCGAAGGTTGCGTAGAGATCCTCGATCCTGCGCCCGAGCGAGGCTTCGATCGCCGCGACCGCTTCCGCCCTCGGAAAGGTGTGCATCTTGTCCTGCAGCAGCGCAAGGTCGACCGCCATGTCGTTGCCGACGACGTCGGGCCGCGTGGCGAGGAACTGGCCGAGCTTCACATAGGATGGCCCCAGCCGCACCACCGCCTGCGCCAGCCGGTCGCCGCGCAGATGGCTTCGGGCGCGGCGGCGAGTGAGCACGCACGCCAGCCGCCAGCCGAGCTTCGGCATACCGGAAAGCTCTTCGCCGGGCAGCGCCGCGACGACGCCCTCGCGGACCAGCACCCAGCCGGCCCTGGCGAGCCGGAAGCCGGCGCCAACGCTGGTCATCGGACGCCCTGCCTCAAAGCTTCCAGCCCGAATGGAGCGCCGCGATGCCCCCCGAATAGTTGCGGAAAGTAACCCGATCGAAGCCGGCCCGACCAATCATCGCGGCGAAGTTCTGCTGGTTGGGGAACTTGCGGATCGATTCGACCAGATAGGAATAGGGCTCGTCCTCGCCGGTCACCGCCCTGCCGATTTTGGGGATAGCGTTGAACGACCAAGCCTCGTAGGCCTTGTCGAGCAGCGGCATGTCGACCTCGGAAAACTCCAGGCATAGGAAGCGCCCGCCGCGCTTCAGCACACGAAAAGCTTCGCTCAGCGCCACATCGATGCGCGGCACGTTGCGGATGCCGAACGCGATCGTATACGCATCGAACGTGCCGTCCTCGAACGGCAGCGCTTCGGCATTGGCCTCGACGAAATCGGTCTTTTCCGAGAGGCCTTTCTTTTCGGCCCTGTCGCGGCCGACGTCGAGCATTGAGCCGTTGATGTCGAGCACCGTGGCATGCGCATGGCGCTGGCTTGCCTCGATGATGCGAAAGGCGATGTCGCCGGTGCCGCCGGCGACGTCGAGCACCTTCCAGCCCGGCCGCTTCGGGGGGTTGAGCCACGCGACCATCGCGTCCTTCCACAGCCGGTGCAACCCACCCGACATCAGATCGTTCATCAGGTCGTATCGATTGGCCACCTTGTGAAAGACGTCATTGACGAGCGACTGCTTGTCGCCCGCGCCAACCTTCCTGAAACCATAGGAGGTTTCCATGCCGCCCGCGGCCGTGGTTCTCTCAACTGACATTATTTCGATCCGCCATAAAACCGGCGGGACCATAGCCGATCGATGGGGCGGGCGCTATTGTCCAAGGCGCGGTTTTCGGCCGCGCTTTCAGAACGGGTCGGGGAAGAGTTTGCCACGATTTTCCACCCGGAATCGGCGCCACGACAGAAGAATACCGCACGGGATGGCCGCATGATCTTGAAAGCCGAATTGCACTGCCACATCGAAGGGGCAGCGGCGCCCGACCTCGTCGTCAGCCAGGGCCGCAAATACGGCAAGGACCCTTCGCCCTACATCCAGAACGGCTCCTTCGTCTGGCACGATTTCACGTCTTTCCTCGCCGCCTATGATTTTGCTTCCGACCTGTTCCGCACCGAGGAGGATTACGCCCGTCTAACCGATCATTATCTCACCAGCCTCGCCCGCGACGGCGCCATCTATTCCGAGGTCTTCACCTCGCCGGATCACGCAAAAAGGGCCGGGCTTTCGCCCAAGGCCTATACGGACGCGCTGGGCGAAGGCATGGCCCGCGCCAAGGCGAGGACCGGCATCGAGGGGCGCATGATCGTCACCGGCGTACGCCACGTCGGCGTCGAGGCGATCGAGCAGGCGGCGCGCTTTGCGGCGCGCTGCGGCCATCCGCTGGTCACCGGCTTCGGCGTCGCCGGCGACGAGCGCATCGGCGATTTCGAGGACTATGTGCGGGCTTTCGAGATCGCGCGCGAGGCCGGCCTCGGCATCACCATCCACGCCGGAGAATTGATGGGCTGGGAAAGCGTGGCGGCAGCGCTCGACCATATCCGCCCATCGCGGATCGGCCATGGCGTGCGCGCCATCGAGAACCCGGACCTTGTTCGCCGCATCGCCGCCGAGGGCGTGGTGCTGGAATGCTGCCCCGGCTCCAACATCGCGCTCAAGGTGTTCGATAGTTTCGCCACGCATCCTTTTCCGGCGTTGCGCGCGGCCGGCTGCAAGGTGACGCTCAATTCCGACGACCCGCCCTATTTCTGGACCTCGCTGAAGCGCGAATACGACATCGCCGCCGAGCATTTCGCGATGGACGACAAGGCGCTTACCGCCGTCACCAGGACGGCCATCGAGGCGGCCTTCGTCGACCGGAAGACCAAGGCGATGCTGATGAGCCGGCTCGACCCCAAAGGCCGGTGAATGGTTCGCGGGCCCTTCGGCCTGTCAACCGCAATCATCGGCCCATCAGGACTCGCAAACCGGCTCACTATTCACTATTCACTACTCACCATTCACTGGAGAAGACCATGCAGGGCGTCACCGTCGTCGACCACCCCCTTGTCCAGCACAAGTTGACCATCATGCGCAAGAAGGAGACCTCGACGGCAGGCTTCAGGCGGCTGCTGCGCGAGATCTCCCTGCTTCTCGGCTACGAGGTGACCCGCAACCTCGAACTGACGACCACCACGATCGAGACCCCGATCGAGGAGATGGAAGCGCCGACGCTGGAGGGCAAGAAGCTGGTTTTCGCCTCCGTGCTGCGGGCCGGCAATGGCCTGCTCGAAGGCCTGCTCGATCTGGTGCCGGCGGCGCGCGTTGCCCATATCGGCCTTTACCGCGACCATGAGACGCTCGAGGCGATCGAATATTTCTTCAAGGCGCCGAGCGACCTTGCCGACCGTCTGGTGATCGTGGTCGATCCGATGCTTGCGACCGCCAATTCCGCGATCGCGGCGATCGACAAGCTGAAGGGGCGCGGCGCCACCAACATCCGCTTCCTTTGCCTGCTGGCGGCACCCGAAGGCATCGGGCGCTTCACCAAAGCGCATCCGGATGTCCCGATCTTCACCGCTTCGATCGACCGCCAGTTGAACGACAAGGGTTACATCATGCCTGGCCTCGGCGACGCCGGCGACCGCATGTACGGAACCAAGTGAGATCTTTTCTTAACCGCTCGTTTACGAAACGCCGTGGTTCCGGCGCGCGTTAAAGCCGAAAACACCATGTCGGCTTAAGGATCGACCCTTCACGAAGGTCGATCCATGCTGCGCAAGCTTCTTCTCCTTGGCGTCTTTGTCGGAAGCTCGGCATCGATTCCGATCGTCTATCAGTCGAACCCGCAGATGGTGGAAACCCTGCTGAGATCGGCGTTTGCTTCGAAGCCGGCGCCGCCTGAGGCTCAGCCGGACGTCAATCTCGCTTCGGTTCCAGCCAGGCCGGCGACGCCGATGCCGCTCGGCCGCCAGGTGCTGGTCAATGCCGACCAGCGCGGCCATTTCACTTCCGCCTTCAAGTTCAACGGCCGTCAGATAGACGGCATGATCGACACCGGCGCGACGCTGGTCGCGATCAACATATCGACGGCGCGCCGGATCGGCATCTCGCTCAACCAGTCGGATTTCACTCAACAGGTGAACACGGCGAACGGCGCCATCAAGGCCGCCGTGGTCACCGTCGACCGGCTGCAGATCGGCAAGATTTCCCTCGACAACGTCCAGGCGGTGGTGCTCGACGATCGAGCGCTGCAAACCAACCTGATCGGCATGAGCTTCCTGCAGCGGCTGCAGAAATACGAAGTGCAGGACGGCGCGCTGTTGCTCGTTCAATAGGCGCGATTTTACAGAGGCAGTATCCGCCTGAGCACCGTCTTTTCTGCGGTCGGCTTCGAGTGACCGACCGTATAGGCGGCGCGCACCGCGACGGCGGCAGCCTCGGCGTCGGCCTCGTTCCGCGCATGGATTAGCGCCAGCGCCTCGCCCGCATGCACCTCCGCGCCCACAGGCAGCAGCCGGGTGAGGCCGACGGAATGATCGATCTTGTCATCCGGACGGACGCGCCCGCCGCCCAGCGCAACGACGGCGAGCCCGATTTCGCGCGTCGCGATCCCGGTGACGAAGCCGTCCTCGGCCGCTTTGACCGCCGATTCCACTGCCGCCTTCGGCAGATATTTCTCCGGATTCTCGACGAAGTCGGCGGGGCCGCCGAGCGCCGTCACCATGCGTGCGAACACCGCCGCCGCGCGGCCGCCGGCAAGCGTCTCGGCCGCGCGCCTGATCCCGTCCTGGTTGGACGAGACAATTCCCGCCGATTGCAGCATCTCGGCGGCAAGCGCCAGCGTGACGTCCTCCAGCCGGCGGTCGCGGAAGCGGCCGGTGAGAAAGTCTACCGCGTTCTTCACCTCGACCGCATTGCCCGCTGCCGAGGCCAGCGGCTCGTTCATGCCGGTCACCAGTGCCGAAGCCTTCAGACCGGCGCCATTGGCGACCTCGACCAGGCTGTTCGCAAGTGCGGCCGCATCGCGCGACTTCTCCATGAAGGCGCCGTTGCCGACCTTGACGTCGAGCACAAGCGAGCCGAGCCCGGCGGCAAGCTTCTTTGACAGGATCGAAGCCGTTATCAGCGGCACCGATTCCACTGTGCCCGTCACGTCGCGGATCGCGTAGAGCCGGCGATCGGCCGGCGCCAGGTCGGCGGTCTGGCCGATGATGGCGCAGCCCGTCTCGAGCACCGTCCTGCGGAACCGCGCCAAATCCGGCTGGCTGACGTAACCGGGAATGGCATCCATCTTGTCCAGTGTGCCGCCGGTATGGCCAAGCCCGCGGCCGGAGATCATCGGCACATAAGCGCCGCAGGCCGCGACGATCGGCGCCAGCATCAGCGAGACATTGTCGCCGACGCCCCCGGTGGAATGTTTGTCGGTGACCGGGCCCGGCAAATCGGACCAGTCGAGCACGTCACCGGAATCGCGCATCGCGAGCGTCAGCGCCACTGCTTCCTCGCGACTCATGCCTTTGAGGAACACCGCCATGGCAAAGGCGCCGATCTGGCCTTCCGAGAGCGTGCCGGCCGTGATCCCCTCGATGAAGGTCGCAATCTCGGGCATCGAGAGCTTGTGGCCGTCACGCTTGCGCCGAATGATTTCCTGGGGCAGCATCAGCTTTCCGGCAAATCTTCCTCGAAGACGCGCCGCAGGATCGTCGCCAGCCGCGCGCCGCCGACCGGCGCCATGTCCTTGGTTTCCTGGTGCGAGAGTTCCGCCCCGGTCATGCCTGCCGCAAGGTTGGTGATGACCGAGCAGGCGGCGACCTTGAGGCCGAGGAAGCGGGCCAGGATCACTTCGGGCACGGTCGACATGCCGACCGCGTTGGCGCCCATGACGCGCGCCATGCGGATTTCGGCCGGCGTCTCGAAACATGGTCCGGAAAACCACATGTAGACGCCCTGGTGGAGCGCGGTGCCGGTCTCCTTGGCCGCCGTCTCGATCGCCTTGCGCAACCCCGCATCATAGGCCTCGGTAAGGCCGACGAAGCGGCGGTCGCTCGGCTCGCCGATCAGCGGATTGGAGCCGGAAAAGTTGATGTGATCGGTGATCATCATCACCGAGCCCGGTCCCATCTCGGAATCGACCGAGCCGGCGGCGTTGGTGAGGATGAGATGCGAGATGCCGATGCCGGCAAGCACCTCGAGCGCCGGGCGCATCGCGGCGGCATTGCCGTGCTCGTAATAGTGCGCGCGCCCGGAAAGCATCAGCACCGGCGTGCCGGCGAAACGCCCTGCCACCACCTCGCCGGCGTGGCCGGAGACGCCGCTGCGCGGGAAGCCCGGCAGTTCGGCATAGGGGATGCGCCTTGCGTCCTCCACCTGGTCGACCAGCCCACCGAGGCCGGAGCCCAGCACAAGCGCCGCGGTCGGGGCCAGCCCGTCCAGTTTCTCGACCAGATGATCCAGCGCTTCCTTCATTTCAGGATATCGCCCCTAAATCCGTATGGCAGCATGTCGCCCATGGTGACCGTCTCGACCACGCCGGTATTGTCGCAGAGATAGAGCTTCGTCTCCGGCCGGCAGAATTCCGCCAGCCGCTGCCGGCAGCCGCCGCAGGGCGAGCATTTGGCCATGCGCTCGGCGATCACAGCGATCTCGGTGATCTTGCAGCCGCCGCCCATGATGTAGTGGCCGAGCGCGGTGGTCTCCGCACACCAGCCCTCCGGATAGGACGCCACCTCGATGTTGGCGCCGGTGAAGACGCGTCCGTCCTCGGTGCGCAGCGCGGCGCCTACGGGAAACTTGGAATAGGGCGCATAGGCCTTGGCCATCGCCGTCCTGGCCGCTTCGAACAGATCATGCGACATTTCCTTTTTCTCTCCCACGATCTTGTTCAAATTGCCGGTTGCCAAGACTGCCCGAGCCTCAGCGTTCCTTGACATAGGGCACGCCGCCGGCGCGCGGCGGGATCGCCTTGCCGATGAAGCCGGCGAGCAGGATGACGGTGAGTACATAGGGCAGCGCCTGCATGAACTGCACTGGCACTTTCCCGAGGATCGGCAGCGGCGAGCCCTGCAAGCGGATCGATGCCGCGTCGAGGAAGCCGAACAGCAGGCAGGCGAACATCGCGTTGACCGGCTTCCATTTGGCGAAGATCAGCGCGGCAAGCGCGATATAGCCCTTGCCCGCGGTCATGTCCTTCACGAAGCCGCCATTCTGGACCATGGAGAGATACGCGCCGGCGACGCCGGTAAGGATACCGGTGCAGATCAGCGCCCGGTAGCGCAGCCAGGCGACCGAAATGCCGGCGGTGTCGACGGCGGCCGGGTTTTCGCCCACGGCGCGCATCCTGAGACCGAAGCGGGTGCGGAACAGCACCCACCAGGTGAACGGCACCATCGCGAAGGCGAAGTAGACCAGGATCGAATGGCCGGAGATCAGCTCGGCATAAACGGGCCCGAGGATCGGCACGTTGCGAACGGCTTCGGCGCCGGGCCACACGATCGCCTCGAAGCGCTCGCCCGGCTGCAGCGCCGGCGTGCGGCCGCCCTGCTCGAACCAGGCCTGGCCGAGGATGATGGTCGAGCCGGCGGCGACGAAGTTGATGGCGACGCCGGAGACGATCTGGTTGCCGCGATGCGTGATCGAGGCGAAACCATGCACCATGGCGAAGGCGACCGAGATCAGGACGGCGGTGCCGAGACCGATAAAGGCCGAATGGAAGACCGATGCCGCTGCAGCGCCGGCGAAGGCGCCGACCAGCATCTTGCCTTCGAGACCGATATCGAAGATGCCGGCCCGCTCTGAATAGAGGCCGGCAAGACAGGCAAGCAGCAGCGGCACCGACAGGCGGATGGTGGAATCCAGGACCTGGACGATCGCGTTGAAACTGTCCATCTCAGGCCCCCTTCCCCTTGACCGCCTGCATGCCGACCGATTTCGGGCTGACCGATGCGAACAGCGCCTGGATATAGGGCCTGAACATATGCTCCAGCGCGCCGGCGAAGAGGATGACCAACCCTTGAATGATGACGATCATGTCGCGGCTGATCGCCGGCATCTCGAAGGCTAGCTCGGCGCCGCCCTGGTAGAGCATGCCGAACAAGATCGCCGCCAGCACGATGCCGACCGGATGCAGCCTGCCCATCAGCGCGACCGCGATGCCGACATAGCCTGCGCCCGAGACGAAATCGATCGCCACATTGTGCTGGTCGCCCATCACGGGGTTGAGCGCCATCATGCCGGCCAACGCACCCGAGATCATCATCGCGGTGAGGATGATGCGGGTTTCCGAAATGCCGGCATAGCGCGCCGCTTTCGGACTATGGCCGTAGGTGCGCATCTCGTAGCCGAGCTTGGTGCGCCAGATCAGCAGCCAGACCAGGAACGCCATCGCCAGCGCCAGCAGGAAGCAGATGTTGAGCGGCGCCGAGCGGATCTTGGCGCCGAACAATTCGATCATCCAGTTGAGCTTCGGCAATTCCGCGCCGGCCAGGAAATTGCGTGTCTGCGGGGCCTGCGATCCGACCGGCTTCAGCGGACCGACCAGTAGATACACCATCACCGAGGCGGCAATGAAGTTGAACATGATGGTGGTGATGACGATGTGCGAGCCACGCTTGGCCTGCAGGTAGGCTGGGATGAAACCCCAGAGCGCGCCGAACGCCGCCGCGGCGACGATCGCCATCGGAAATATCAGCCACCAGGGCAGGACGCTGTCGAATCTCAGGCAGACGAGCGCGATGCCGAGGCCGCCGATATAGGCCTGGCCTTCGGTGCCGATGTTGAACAGGCTGCAATGCGCCGCCACCGCCACCGACAGCCCGGTGAAGATGAAGGTCGTGGCATAGAACAAGGTGAAGGCGATGCCTGTGCCCTTGCCGAAAGCGCCTTCGACCAGGATAACGGCGGCGCGGAACGGATTTTCGCCGACCAGCATGACGACGAAGCCCGCGACGATGAAGGCAACCGACAGGTTGATCAACGGAATCAACCCATAATCGGCCCAGGCCGGCAACTTGGCGTAAGGCGTGCTCATTCGGCGGCCTCCTGGTGCTCGACACCGGCCATCAAGAGGCCAAGCTCGCCTTCCGTCGCTTCCGGTCCGCGTTCGCCGACGATGCGGCCGGCGAACATCACCAGGATGCGGTCGGACAGCGAGCGGATCTCGTCGAGCTCGACCGACACGACCAGCACCGCCTTGCCCTGATCGCGCATGGCGATCAGCCGCTTGTGGATGAATTCGATGGCGCCGACGTCGACGCCGCGCGTCGGCTGGCCGACGATCAGCACGCCGGGATCCTGCTCCATCTCCCTGGCCAGCACGATCTTCTGCTGGTTGCCGCCGGAGAAATTTGCGGTCTTCAGCCGCGGATTGCCGGGACGGATGTCGTATTTCTCGATCTTGTCCTTCGCGTCGGCCATGATGGCATCGACGTTCAGGAACGGTCCCTTGAGATAGCGCTCGTCGTCGTGATAGCCGAGGATCGAATTCTCGTTCTCCTCAAAGGCGAGCACCAGCCCGACATGGTGGCGGTCTTCCGGCACATGGGCGAGACCGCGGTCGCGCAATTCGCCGGGATCGGCCTTGCCGGTCAGGTCGATTGGCTTGCCTTCGAGCATGACCTCGCCCGAGACGGCGTGCCGGATGCCGGAGATCGCCTCGAGCAGCTCCGACTGGCCGTTCCCGGCCACGCCGGCGATGCCGACGATCTCGCCGCCGCGCACGTCGAAGGAGACGTCGTCGACCATGGTGACGCCGCGTGAATCCTTGACCGTCAGGTTCTTGACCGAGAGTTTTGTCGCACCGGCCTCCGACTGGCCCTTCTGCACCCGCAACAGCACGCGCCGGCCGACCATCAGTTCGGCCAACTCGCCGACCGTCGTTTCCTTGGTCACCCTGGTCGCCACCATGGTTCCCTGGCGCATGACCGAGACCGTGTCGGTAACGGCCATGATCTCGCGCAGCTTGTGGGTGATCAGCACCACCGTTTTTCCCTGTTCCTTCAGCTGCTTGAGGATGCGGAACAGATGGTCGGCCTCCGCCGGCGTCAAAACCCCGGTCGGCTCGTCGAGGATGAGGATCTCGGCGCCGCGATAGAGCGCCTTGAGGATTTCGACGCGCTGCTGCAGGCCGACCGGCAGTTCCTCGATGATGGCGTCGGGATCGACCTCGAGGCCGTATTCGCGCTCCAGTCGTTCGAGTTCGGAGCGCGCCTTGGCGATGCTGCTCTTCAACAGCGCGTCGGTCTCGGCGCCGAGGATGACGTTCTCCAGCACCGTGAAATTGTCGACCAGCATGAAATGTTGGTGCACCATGCCGATGCCGAGCGCTATCGCGTCGTTTGGGGTGTTGATCGACACCGTCTTGCCCGCCACGCGGATTTCGCCGCTGTCGGCCTGGTAGAAGCCATAGAGGATCGACATCAGCGTCGATTTGCCTGCGCCGTTCTCCCCGACAATGCCATGGATGGTGCCGCGCGTGACTTCCAGGTTGATGTCGCGGTTGGCGCGCACGGCGCCAAAACTCTTGTTGATGCCTATGAGCTCGATTGCGGCTTGCGCCATGCAGCCTGTCCCACTCGTTATTTTTTTATCACTTGGTCAAAATGCCTAGCATGATGCCCCGCCCGTGCCAATTGGCCGGAACGCCATTCACTCTCGACAAATCCCCCCGCGCTTGTCAATTTCGAAGGTGGCCGGGAGCTTCACATTCACAGAGACCGAGATGATGACGATGCCTGACGATCGGCTGACGACGCTGGAAATCCGCGCCGCCGAGCAGGAAAAGACGATCGAGGAACTGTCCGGCCAGATCGCCGAGCAGTGGACGGTGATCGAGCGCATGGAACGCAAGCTGGCCGCCCTTGCCGACCGATTCCTGGCACTGGAGGAGCAGGCCGCTCCCGACGTGCCGGTGACCAAGCCGCCGCACTACTGAGCCTGCAGGGGGAGCGAGCGAGTTCGAGGAGAACGGTCATGGCCGGTGAAGGAGACCGCATCGCAAGGGCCGGCGACTATGTCTTCGGCCTGATGGACGAACGGGAGCGTGCTCGCGCCGAGCGCGACCTAGAGATCGATCCCGCCTTTCGCGACGCGGTGCTGCGGCTTGCCGAGCGCATGCGTGCTTTGGAGCTGCAGGGAGCGTCGGCCACGGCTTCGGATGAGCGCTGGCAGCTTGTGCAGCGCCGGCTTGGCGAATTGCCGCAAATGCGGTTTGCCGGGCTGGACAAGGGCGATGCGAAGCCGCAGCCGATCGTGATCAACAAGATCGAGCGCAAGCCTTATGGCGTCGGCCTGCATTCCCTTGGCGGCCGGCTCGGCCTAGCTATCGCGCTCGCCCTGGCGGCCGCCTTCGCGCTGGGCTATCTCGCCGGCACGCTATAGGGCGCACAACATCAAAAGCATCGGCTCGCCCTCCTGCTCGAAAGCTTCCGTGGCAGTCCAGCCAAGCGCTTCGTAGAAAGATCGTGCCTGCCAGGTGTAGAGATAGAGCCGGTTAACGCCGGCCGACGCGGCGTGGCCTTCTATGGCCCTGACCAGCGCCGTGCCAACGCCCTGCCCTCGATACGCCTCGTCAACAACAAGCCCGGCGAGCCACGGCGTCAGATCATGCGCCGGGTCGATCTCGTTGCGGACGAAGAGGCAACTTCCGATCGGCGAGCCGCCGAGGCGGGCGACGACAGCCGCCTCGAACCCGTCGCCTGCGATCAGCCCGCGAAGTCCCGCCATATCCTCTGCGAGCGTCCGCCCGGTGCCTTCAAAGAAGGCGGCCAGGCGCAGCTTGGCGATCGTCTCGACATCGCGCTCCCTCATGGCTTCGATAATCGGTTGCATGATGCTGGTCCCAAAAACAAACCGCCGGGCAAAAAGCCCGGCGGTCTAAGAAGCCTCGTTCAGTTGCCGATCAATATGGGCAGTTGTTGTCGGTGGTGTAATCGTGCACCTGGACCTTGCCGGCGATAATGTCGGCCTTGGCCTTTTCGACCGCCGCCTTCATCTCGTCCGTCACCAGCGCCTTGTTGTTGTCGTCCATGGCGTAGTCGACACCGCCTTCCTTCAGGCCGAGATTTTCGACGCCGCCCTTGAAGGTCCCGTTCTTGCCGTCCATGAAAGCCGTGTAGACGGCAACGTCCACGCGCTTCAGCATCGAGGTCAGCACCTTGCCGGGCTGCAGGCCGTTCTGGTTGGAGTCGACGCCGATGCCGAGCTTGCCGGCATCCGCGGCCGCCTGCAGCACGCCGACGCCGGTGCCGCCGGCCGCGGCATAGACGACGTCCGCGCCCTGATCGATCTGGGTCTTGGCGATCTCGCCGCCCTTGGCGGGGTCGTTCCAGGCGGCCGGGGTATCGCCGGTCATGTTCTGGATGACCTCGGTGGCCCCGGCAGACTTGGCGCCGCCGACATAACCACATTCGAACTTGCGGATCAGCGGGATGTCCATGCCGCCGACGAAGCCGACCTTCTTCGACTTTGACGCCATCGCAGCCAGAATGCCGACGAGGTAGGAGCCTTCGTTCTCCTTGAACACCAGCGAGCGGACATTGGGCAGGTCGACGGCATCGTCGATGATGGCGAAGTTGAGGTCGGTATATTCGGCCGCGACCTTCTTCAGCGCATCTTCCCAGGCAAAGCCGGCCATCACGATCGGGTTGCGGCCGTCCTCGGCGAAGCGGCGCAGCGCCTGCTCGCGCTGCGAAGCGTTGGAGACTTCGAATTCGACATAAGCGACGCCGGTTTCCTTCTTGAATTTCTCGGCGCCGTTATAGGCAGCCTCGTTGAAGGATTTGTCGAACTTGCCGCCGAGATCGTAGAGGATGGCCGGCTGGACATCCGCGGCGAAGGCCGGGAGAACCATTGCGGTTGCGGCCAGGAGGCCGAGAACGATACGTTTCATGTGATCCACACCCTGTCGGTTATTTTCCGTTGCACCGCACACCCTGCCCGGTTCTCCGGCAGGCATGCGACGTCAGGCAGGAAGTGTATGCCCCTCCCGCTCGCGGCCAATCTGGCACGGCCCGAAACAAAATTCACGTGGAATTTTGACCTGTTGGAAAAAGCGTGAAGGCCGACCGTTTCGGGCGGAGTCCGCGTCAGTTGGTCGGGGCGAATTCGTGGCGCCGCCGGCGGTAGCCGAGGGCGTAGAGCAGGAACGCCAATACCGCGAACACGGCGAATCCCGGCTGGCCGAGCACCCAGGCGATGATCCCGTCCCAGACCAGCGGACTGGCCTTGGCGCGCACATAGGTCTCGAACGCGGCGCGCGTGTCGGGCGATACCGCCAGCCAGCTTGCGTTGAGCGGCGTCATGACCAGCGCCGACGCCGCGACAGAGCGCGTGGTGTCGATCACCGCCATGATGACAGAAATCGACAACGCAACCATGGCCGCCAGCCGAAAGATGAAACGCAGCATCCAACGCACTCCCCGGGAACACTCCCGTCTGCCCCGCCAAACGACATAGAGCGTGCACAACCGCCACGCAATCGCGACACGTGATTTTGAGTTAGGCCCTCCGCGCCGCTTTGCGCCGGTTGACGCGCCAGATGGCGAAAATCCCGCCGCCGACGGCTCCGATGATCAGGCCGCCCAAGCCGATGAAGACAGCAAAAAACCCGCAGGCGCCCTCGAAGCAGCTCATATGGGTGGCGTCGGCGATTAGCGACCCCGCGAAAAATCCGATGCAGGCGCCGATGGCGCCACCAAGAATGATGCCGAGCAACGCGGCGACGAGCGAGACCAGGAGCGGCGGGCGTACGGCCTCGGGATTGGCATACACCGTGTCGGCGCCGGCGCCGCGCCGCAGGAGGTAGATGCAGAGCAGGCCGATGGCGATCTCGGCCACCGTGAAGCCCAGCCCTTCGGCCGAGAAGACGAAATCGGGGACAAGAAGCGTGTAGGCCTGACGCACGACGAGCCAAAGGATGATGGCGACCTGCCCGATCGTATAGTGACGCGGGAAACGCGCCGACCGGTTGAAGGCGAGGCCGAGCAGGTAAAGCCCCCACAGAATGGTCACGACGCCGCCGGTCAGCCCGCCGTAGATCAGGAAGAGCACGCTTTCCGGCAGATTGAAGTCGCCGATCAGCCGCCAGCTCGAGATCAGGCCATAGGCCGAAAGCGCCATCACGATGATCAGCCACGCCACCGGGATGAAGGAGAGCCCGCTGTCGGGCCGGCCCGCGGGCTGCTGGTTGATCGATGCCATGTCAGGACGATGCCCCTCGCAAAGCCCAAGCAGTTCCGGGAACTGCGTCGTGGTTTTCCGTCCGGAAGTGCACAAAACAAACGCCTCAGGCAGTCGACAGGCGGCCAGAGCCGAAGTCAAGCGCGGGAAACTCCGCCGGCCGGCCTGTGCACAGCATTCGGCTGCATGGCAGGCCACCGAGGCAGCTTCCGTGTCATCCACGGCAAAAGCCACGGAATGACTTGGCATTCGCTTTCGGATCGACTAGATGAGCCCCGCGCCTGTTTTGCCTAGACGGCTAGAGGTGCCGGGAAAGGGTTGCCTGCCGGTTGAAGGCACCCCAAATTTAGGCCGAGAGGCCTTCCCGAGGGAGATGCATCTCCCCAACCCGTGCGGCGAAACCGGCCGACGCGACATGCAAGACGGAGAGGTGGCCGAGTGGTTGAAGGCGCACGCCTGGAAAGTGTGTTTACGGGAAACCGTAACGCGGGTTCGAATCCCGCTCTCTCCGCCATCAATTTTCCTAATACTATGATATTTTCAAGCTGTTAGCGAAGAGGGAAGACACCTCAAAGCCATCCGCAATTGGCTGTTAGGCAGGTGGCCGGAAAGACGTTTCGTGCGGCCCGCCCACAAGCCCTCATGCTATCGCCGATCGTTATCGCCCTGGCAGCTGACCGATCAGGTTGCAATCGGTCGTGCTGTCTGAACGCGCCGTATAGGTGGCGTAGATCACCAGATCCGTGTTCATGGCGATTTCACGCACCAGCTTTCGACGGACTGCGGTGGCGAACATGGCGGGCTCTGTGACACCGATCGCAAACGCGTCTGGTCCGCCAATGACGCAGCGCTCGAAATAGGACTGCAGGTTGGAACGGCCATACCTCGCGAACCCGTCGGCCCCGCCAATCCGGGGCAGTGCGATAGGCAGCCCGTTGATCGTCACGCCTTCCGCGAGAAGAACCTGCCGGATGGGGTCAAGGAGTGCTCCCGCATTATTGGGTCCGTCGCCGGATATATCAACAACCCTGCGCGGGCTGCGCAAGCCACTATTCGCGAACAGATCATTCGCGGCAGACAATGCGCCGGAAATCGACGTTCCGCGGCCTTCAGTCAACGACAAAGCCGCGAGCCTGTCTGCCAAAGTGAGAGCGTCCTCGCGACTTTGGACGATTGTCCACGGCACGATGACGGTTTGCTGATTTGGCCCTGCCCACTCCAGATAGAGCACTGCAATTCTTCCACGCTCTCCCGACTTGACTGCCCCCGCAATGTCCGCGTGGCGGAAAGCATCGACGTAGCCGTCGCGCTGCACTCTTTGCTCAACTTTGCTCATCGACGGCGAAACGTCCACTGCAAGGATCAATTGCAGATCGACGTCGACCAGGCCGTCCTGGGAACGGTCGGTTGAGTGAGCCTGGGGCGCCATTGCCAAGAACAGGCTCATCAGGCACACGCCTGTGAGCCGGAGCACCGGCCTTGCGCCCACACTTCGAGCAATCTGCACTTCGTCGTCCATGGTGAGCCTCTCGCTGACGCTGCGATTGTCGGTCCGAGGCATCTCGGGGTCACGAACGGCTTCCGATCATTTGCCGAAATCGGCGCTCCCCGCCCGATGTGAATGATGATGGCAAGCGAAACCGTGCTAGGATCGAAACATTGGACTGCGGCTTCGTCTTGAGGGAAACGGCTTGAGTAGCTCGCCGCCCACGATGTTCGTGCTCAACGGCGTTACCGTCGACGTGAGCAGCGAGACCTTGCGCGACAAATCCAACAGCACAATCGCACTTCGTCACCAAACCTTCGCGGTGCTTCGTCACCTTCTGGAGAACGCTGATCGCGTCGTCACCAAGGACGAGCTGATGAGGGCGGTCTGGAACGGGATCGCGGTCACCGACGACAGCCTTGTGCAATGCATTCACGAGATCCGTGCGGCGCTCAATGACGGTCGGCAGGCTGTTGTGGAGACGGTGCCTCGGCGCGGTTACAGGCTGGTCCGTCCTTCAAGCGCCGGCCCAAGAATGGCCACTATCCTGGCTGCCGAACTGGCTGCTGACGGTCGGCCGCCAGGTGAGGCTGAGCGGGGCGCTGCTGTACCTATCGGGCCGTACAGGCAGATCATCGATCGGCTGCTGGTGCAACATGCCGGTCGCGTGTTCTCGAGCGCCGAAGAGAGCGTGGTCGCCGAATTCGCAGGCCCTGTCGAGGCCTTGCGGTGTGCGAGCGACATCCAGCATGAGGTCGATAGACGGAATTGCCAAGTTCCCAAGACAAAGCGCGTGCGCTTCCGCATCGGGCTTCACCTCGGTTATGTCGTCGACGAGGGCGACCACCTCGGGGGCGAGGCGGTCGAGGTCGCAGCCCATCTTCAATCATTGTCACGACCGGGCGGGATTTGCATCACGGAAGCGGTTCATGCCCAGGCTCGAGACCGGCTCCCGCTGGAATTCATCGAGCTTGGCGAGCAGAAGCTGAAGGACGTCGCACGTGCCCTGCGCATCTACCGCGTACCTCTTGCTTCAGAGGAACCGGTCAGGTCGCCATTTCGCGGTCTCGATGCCTTCGAATTCGAAGATGCCGATCTCTTCTTCGGCAGAGCGCGGGCGATTGCTGCCTGCACTTCAAGACTGGAGCAGCTGGCAGCAAGCGGCACCGCATTCCTGCTAATCTACGGCATGAGCGGTTGCGGCAAGTCTTCCCTCCTGCGCGCTGGCCTGCTGCCGTCATTGATCCGGCCCGGAACCGTGGCGGGCATATCGTTGTGGCGCCGCTGCCTGATCCGCCTCTCCGAAGGACCGGATGCATTCGCTGTGCTGGCTGCGGCGCTGCTTAGCGAAGCTGCTGTGCCGGAACTGGCCTGCGAAGTAACAGCCGCGGAGCTCGCTCGGCTTTGCAGGAGCGCGCCGGATCGGGCGCTGGCGATGGTTCGACAGGCACTTGGCAAAGCCGCTGGGTCGGCCCGCTCGCAGATCAGATTGGTTGTCGCCATCGATCAGCTGGAGGAGCTGTTCACGACGGAGAAGCAGCCGGCGACGCGCGAGGCTCTCGTGCGGCTCATGACGCTGCTCGCCGCGAGCGGACTGGCCTGGGTGATCGCGGCGATCCGTTCGGATTTTTTTCACCGTTGCGGTGAGGTCCCGGGGTTCTCGGCGCTCAAGGATGGCCTCTCCAGCTACGAACTCCTGCCGCCGACTGGCCCGGAGATCGGTCAGATCATCCGTGAGCCGGCGGGCGTTGCCGGACTCCGCTTTGAGGAGAATGCCGAGTTGGGGCGACTCGATGACGTGCTGCAGGAGGCAGCAGCTGCCGATCCCGGATCATTGCCGCTTCTGGAGTTTGTGCTCGACGCGTTGTCCCAGGCCGGCCGCCAGCGCCGCGTTCTCACCTTTGCGGATTATCGCGCGCTCGGCGGGCTCGAAGGCGCAATCGCGCGCCGCGCCGATGAAGTCGTGGATTTACTGGCGCCCGAGATCCAGGAGGCCTTACCGACGGTACTGGGCGCCCTCACAACTGCAAGTCTGAGCGATGACACCGTGACGGCACGTCCAGCCCTGCTCACCGAAGTTGCAGGCACTCCCGCGCGATCGGCGCTGGTCAGGGCCCTGATCGACGCGCGGCTCCTCGTCAGCGACGAGAACGCCGCAGGGCGTGTCTTCGTGCGCGTTGCACATGAAGCACTGTTGAGGCGCTGGCCGCGCGCAAGTGACATTGTGAATGCAAACCGGAATTTTCTCGAGACGCGCGAACGCCTCAGGGCTGATGCCCACCGATGGCACCTGGAAAGCAGGAATCGAGAGCTTCTCCTTCCCTCCGGCAAACGTCTGGCGGAGGGCGAAGAACTAATGTTGTCGAGACGGGAGGAGATCGACGATTATGTCCTTGAGTACATCGAGGAGTCTTTGCGTGCCCATCGGCAGAAAGAGGAGAAGGACCGGCACGCAGCGCTAGCGCTGATCGAGGCCGCCGAAGAGGCAAAACACGAGCGCCTGGAGCGCGAAGCCGAGCGCCGGAGCCTGGCGGCGGCCGCAGCAAACCGGCTTTCCCGACGTACCCGCAACGCAGCGATTGTGGCGATAATGCTCGCTCTCATCGCGGGCGCAGGCGCGCTGGTCGCCTTCAGGGCGCAGGAGGAAGCGAGGTCGCAACGCGACCAGGCGATGCGCAATCAGTTCCTTTCGCTCTCGTTCCTTTCGGAGCAGTCCACCGCGGCAGGCAGCACCGAGGCTGCGATCCTCTTGGCGCTTGAAGCACTGCCCTCAAAAGACCAATCCGAGCGGCAATATCTGTTCGAGGCGGAGGCAGCCCTCTACAAGGCTCTGCTGGCGCACCACCAGATCAAAATCTTCCGGCATGGCGCCGGCGTGACGGATACGGCATTCAATCCGAGCGGCGATCGCATCGTCACCGCATCCTACGACAAGACTGCAGCCGTCTGGGACATCTCCAGCGGTGCCGAAACTGCAGTTCTAATGGGTCATGAAGCGGCCTTGGAGAGGGCTGAATTCAGCCCGGACGGGAGCCGTATCCTGACGGCGGCGAGGGATGGCACTGCACGTCTCTGGGACGCTGTCTCGGGAGAGCAGCTCTTTATCATGCGCCCGGTAGGCAATTATCCGACGGCAATCTTCAGCCCGGATGGCACCCGGGTGCTGACGGCGGGGGAGAACAGCGATGCAACGCTCTGGGATGCTCGGACCGGAAAGAAAGTTCTAGGTGTAAAAAGCGACGCATATACGCGTGCTGTTTTCAGTTCAGACGGCCGCAGCTTCGCGACGGCAGGCAAGCATTTTGTTTCGATCTGGAATAGCGCAGACGGCGCGCTGACGCGGTCAATGCGAGTGACCTCCTGGCCCTACAGCCTGGCGTTCAGCCCGGACGGAAGCCGGATGCTGGCCGGCCCGTGGGGTTGGCATTCACACCGAGACACTTCCAGCCTTTTCGATTTGTCGAAAGGAACGGAGATCGCAAAGCTGGCCGGCAGCAAGAGCGACACGCAATTGAACGGCGTCATTTTCAGTCATGGGGGTCAGCGAATCGCCACGGTATCCATCGATGGCACTGCCCGAATTTGGGATGGAGCGTTGGGAACGCTGGATGATGTGCTAGGCCAAGAGGTGTCGGGGTTGAAGGCAGACATCGATACGGATGAACGCGATGTGGAGATGAACGGTGCTTTCACTCCGGACGACCGCTTCCTGGCGACTGCCTCGGTCAATGGGCCGATCCGCATCTGGGACGCTGAACGCGCCTCGTTGGTGACGACGATCGCCGGTCATGAATCCTTGGTCGAGCATATGGAATTCAGCCCGGTCGACAGCAACATTCTTCTCACTGCTTCACACGATGGCACCGCTCGGCTGTGGGATGTCGACGGCGCGCTGACGACTGCGCTCTCACATGAATATCGGCCGACTTTCGCGGTCTTCAGTCCCGACAATGTCCACCTGCTGACCGGCGGCGGCGACAGCGCGGCGCACTTGTGGGATGTCGTGAGCGGGCGCGAGACAATCCGGCTCGATACACATGAGATCGTTCAAAGCGCGACGTTCAGCCCAGATGGAAGGCGCGTCGCGACGGCATCTCTTGGGGGGCAGGTCCGTGTTTGGGATGTGGCCACGGGACACGAGACCGCCCAGTTCCGATCACATCGCGGCCTGATCCAGATCCAGTTTGGTCGCGACGGCAAATCGCTTCTCTGCGCATCGATGAACGGCACCGCGCAGCTGTGGGACGCGGCGACCGGCACCGAGCTAGCCGCCATCAACACGAGCAGCAACCTACCGCAGGCCATTCTTAGCCCTGACGGAAATCTGATCCTCTCGGCCAGGGAAGACAATGCGGGCCACCTCTTGACGACGGGCGGAGCCGAGCTCAGGGTTCTTGTGGGGCATCAGGATCGCATCACGGCAGCGGCCTTCAGCCCGGACGGTCAACTCGTCGCCACGGGCTCACTCGACCACACGGCTCGCATTTGGTCGACCACGGACGGAGCAAACGTCAGAACGCTAGTGGGACACACCGGCGCGGTAACGGTCGTCGCCTTCAGCCCCGACGGTCAGTTGCTGCTGACCGGCTCGCGCGATGGAACCATCCGGATCTGGAGCGTCGCTGGCGGACTGGAAAGGGCCGTTCTAAGGGGCCACAGCGGCGCGGTGGACAGCGCCCAGTTCAGTCCCAACGGTTTGTATGTCGTGACCGCGTCCTCGAAGGATCGCACGGTCCGGCTCTGGGCGACGCAATCGGGACGCCAGATTGCCGTCCTTGGCAGCCACGACGAAGCAACCATTCTACTGGGCTTTACACGCGCAGCTTTCAGTTCCGACGGCACCCGCGTTGCAATTGTTTCCGGCGAAAAAGATGTCCGCATCCTTCGCGTCTTCCAAACGTCCCGGGACCTCATTGACTTCGCCCGGCGCACCGTCCCTCGCGAACTCACCGCTTGCGAGCGGCGAAGCTTCTTCCTTCCTGAAGACCCTGCAATTGGCACTTGTCCGGGCTGAGGTCGACAACGGGGTCAGAGCCCTTGTGATCAATCTGCGATGCCAGGCCGATACCGCAGCATGTTTTCGATCTTCTTCGTCCGCTGTGGAGGGTGCGTAGCAGCCATTCCGGGTCTGGGTTGGGCATTCTGATCGAATTCATAAGAAACTGGGATGGAGACGTGTCTGTACCTCAGACAGGTAGGCTTGCCGGTCGCCATCCAAGGCAACCGTGAAGCAAACAGCGCAACGAGCCGGCGCGAAAGCCAAATTTTTTCAATTATTTAGATGCGAACTCGAAAGACGCTCTCTTCGCCAGCACTCCAACGGTCGGGATGGCGGCAAGCCGCATCGTGGGCGGCTCAGATTGCGCGCTCTGGGGTGTGGATCGGCCTATGGTTCGTCCTTGTCGATCCCGATGCTCTCGCCCTCGCCATGCACCTGGTTCCGGTCCCAATCGTTGGTCTTGTCAGGCGTTTTCGCGGCAGCTTTTTGGTTTTCCCGTTCCTTGTCCTTGCGGGGCTTAGGACCGGGCAGATCGCGCGATGATTTGGGTTCCATTGAGGTGTGTCCCTGTCAGTCGAACAGAACCCAACGTGGGCTGAGCTCGAATGTTCCGGCGCTTTGCCGGCGATATGCATTGCAAGGACATCCCGGCGTCCTGCGGAAGGAACCGGGCAGCCCACAGATACGTTCTGGCGCTCATGGATGAGCTTGTTGAACGTTTCGGGCAGCAAACCTGGCTGCCATTTTCCGTAATTTCAGCCAGGCTTTTACTGGCTGCGGTTCTTGGCTCACTCGTCGGCATGGAGCGTGAATGGCGTAACCGGCCGGCCGGGCTGAGGACGCATATCCTGATCTGTCTAGCAACCGCCTTGATCGCCATCCTGGCCATCGAAATCACCCATCTCCCCGTCTTCGATGGCCAGGAGATAGCCATTGACCCCATCCGCCTGATTGAAGCCACAACTGCCGGCGTCGCATTCCTGGCTGCAGGGCTAATATTCTTCTCCAAAGGGGAAGTTCAGGGGCTGACGACCGGCGCGGGAATGTGGCTGGCCGGTGCCATTGGATTGGCAGTGGGTCTCGGGTTCTGGCAGATCGCAATTCTTGGCACAGTCTTGGCGCTGATCGTGCTAGGGCTTTTGCAGCTGGTGCAGGTTGCCCCAAAGGACAAGCAATAGTCGGAGCATTTGGAGGCAGGGCGTCCAGTCCCTGCGCTTGTCGGCGTTACAGTGTTTTGCTGAATTGCAGATTCCGATCGTCTCGGCCGGCGCACTCATGGCAGATCATGACCTGTCACCAGATCAAGTGCAGACACCCATGGTCCGGCCCGACAAGGCAGGAATCCTCCTAGCCATTTTCGGCTCTGCGCAGCAGCCGCGACAAGTGCTGCCGATGCATCGCCTGCATGTCTTCAAGCAGTTGGAGGAAGCGCAGGGCGTCATCGGTCGGCAATCCCTGATCGCTGAGGTCGGCAACCAACTCGTGCTGAAGGCGAAGGTGCCGCTCGCCTTCGTGAACATGCCGCCTGGCCTTTTCGATATCATCGTCGATTGCCATTTACCGGAACGTCGCTGGTGTCGTGACGTTCCTCGGGTGGGCTGTCCAAGATTGGAACTGATTGCGCGGCCATGACTTGTTATGGAGCGGTCGTTTACCGTTGGGACGTAGCCGTCTCGGCAGCACAAAGCCCCGTCGCTTACGCTCATTAGCTGCGACGGGCTTTTCAAGTCTTAGAAAATGTTAATGTCGGTTGCCGCAAGCGCGGCGCATAATGGAACTCTGCCCCGCTGCGCGGGGTAAGGGCCCGGCCTGTATGTCAAGCCCCCAACCCCGCCCGGCAGGCCGGGCTACTTTGATCCACAAAAGCGAACTTTTGCACCGTCCGGTCCGCCGCGTGGCGAGAACGGCGGCCTGCGGCACGTGAAGGCAGCCGAACGTCGTCAGCGTCTCGCGAGACAACGGATCGGCGAGCAACGCGAATGCACGGCGGAACCAATAGGCAAGGGCGCGGTTGGGGCAGATGGTCGCCTATAACGAAACAACTGATCCCGCGCTTACCGGTGCACGCGGTCGAGGCCGGATTTTGCGCCCTCGTTTCTGTCTGTTCGGAAGGAAACGAGGCCATCCTCACCAGCGACATCTGTGTCGGCCTCATTCTTATGAGAACCGGGAAGCAGTCGCGCACGCCCTTGGTCTTAGTCACCAACAGACAAGTTCGTTTGCCGGGCACGAGCCGCTTGCAATAGCTCTGCATCACCTCCCGGGAGTTCTTTGGTGATCGAAGACGATAGCGTCTGTCAGTGGGAACGAATTGACTGCTTGGTTATCGGTGGCGGTCCGGCCGGCCTGGCAGCAGCGACGTATCTCGGGCGCTTTCGCCGCCGGGTCGTCGTTGTCGATTGCGGTCAAAGCCGCGCGAAGCTCATTCCGATTACCCGCAACTGTCCCGGCTTCCCCGACGGCATAGCCGGCGCCGAACTGCTGAATCGGCTGCGGCAGCAGGCTTTGCAGAGCGGAGCCGATCTTAGGCACGATATAATCCACGAGATTGGCCGCGACGGAACGGATTTTATTGCGATCGGTTCGACAGCCATTCGTTCCCGCGCGGCGCTCCTGGCTACTGGCATTGTCGATAAGCTTCCAGAGACGCCTTCGGCAGACGATATGATCAGAGCCGGCACCTTGCGCCTCTGTCCGATCTGTGACGGCTATGAGGTGATCGATAAGCGCGTCGCAGTCCTGGGCCCGGCGGAAGAGGCGGTGAAGAAGGCATTGTTCATGCGGACCTACACTCGCGACGTCACCGTGCTGACGACCGATGCTTCGAGTGAAATTGATGCAGATGCCGGCCGACTGATCCACGAAGCTGGAATCCAGCTCGAGCCCTGCATCCCTCATTCGCTACGACCCTCGGGAGAGCAGGCCACCATTCAACTCTCCAACGGAACAGCATCCTCATTCGATACCGTCTATCCAGCCATGGGATGCACGATAAGGTCGCAACTTGGCCTAGATCTCGGGGCGACATGCAACGAGCTTGGAAATCTTGTCGTGGATGCGCATCAGCGCACGGTCGTGCCAGGCCTGTATGCCGCTGGCGATGTGGTCAACGAAATCAATCAGATTGCTGTCGCATTCGGCCACGCCTCGATCGCAGCCACCGACATGCATAACTATCTTGACGATACCAAGTGCTAGTTTTCACCGGTGAATTGTGATGCATCTTGTTCAGATCCTGCTCCCCTGCTCGGACAACAACGGCCAGCCTTTCGCTCAAGAAGATTTCGACCGCGTGAAGGAAGAACTGGCGAGTCGCTTCGAAGGCGTTACTGCTTACCTTCAGGCGCCTGCCGACGGTTTGTGGAAAAAGGGTGCCGAGTCCAACGCCGACAAGATTGTGATCTTCGAAGTCATGGCCAACGAGGTCGATCTCATCGACTGGCGTGAACGCCGGATCGCACTCGAGCGGTGGTTTCGACAGGAGAAGGTGGTTATCCGCTACATGCCGATCGCGCTGGTGTAGTCGTTCTTGTCCATGCACGGGAAATCAGAGCCGGCGCCTCTCCTCCCGGCGTAGCTCAGATGAGTTCGCTCGGCCCGTCGGCATCAGCCGGTCCCGAACCATTCGATGGCCGGGCGGGTGATCATCAGCCATAAGATAGCGGCGACCGCGCCGAAGGCCGGAAAGCCGAAGACGAACCAGAGCCGGAAAAGCCGGTGATAGCGCGGCGGAAGCAACTGGCCGGCTTTCGCCGCCGCCAGGGCAAGATCGCGCATCTCCATCTGCATCCAGACCACGGGAAGCCAAAAAACACCGGTCACGACGTAGAGAAGGATCGACAGCGCGATCCAGCCGTCCCAGAGCGAATAGCCGACGAGCCGGGCAAGCGCGACGCCGGTGATCGGTTGCGCTACAACTGCCGTTGCCGTGAACAGGAAATCGGCAATCACGACAATGCGCGCGACCGCGGCCACGGTAGCCGGGTTGCCGGTCCGGTGTGCAAGCAGCATGAAGAAGGCGATGCCAGCGCCCGTCCCCAGCAGAACCGCCGCGCCCACGATATGGAGATATTTGAGACCGAAGTAGAGCATCAGCGCTCCTCCAGGATCGCCAATGCGACGAAGTGCAGAAGAACGATCGGCAGGATCTTCATCAGCGGGCCGAGCGGTTCATTCCACAGATCGGGCCGCAGGAGCGTGCCGGCCAATGCATAAAAAACGCATACGCCGATCGCTCCCCAGAGCCCAACGCGCGCGGTTTTGCGAAGCGCGATGAGAACGCCGATGACCAGGTCGGCCAGCGCGCCGGCGATGACCAACGGCGCCGCCAGCGCGCTCACAGCGGTACCGATCAGGAGTTGGACACCGCTCTGCCATCCGGTTGTCAGGGATATGATTCCGGTGATGATCCAGAAGAACGGCAGCACCGTGAAGATCGCGGGTTTGATGAAGTAAAGGCCGGCAAACCATCTGTCCTGCACCGTGGCTGGGTTTGCGGCGAGTGCTGTCGGGAGACCTCGCGGCTCGATCCCGGTTGTCGCCTTCCAGGGTCCGGGATCACCCGTTGCTCCCCGGCTGATCTCAAGGGCGGCGTTGGTGCGCATGGGAGGGCGCCATCCCAGCACACTGACGGCGTCACCCAGCCGATAAAGTAGACGCGCCGCCCATCTCGGGAGAGCCAGGACGCGAGCCTCGTCCCATCCAAGCCACCTGCGGTAATGCGCGACTACCTCCTCCATGGCGAAGGCGTCCGGACCAGCAAGGTCGAGAGCGATCCGTGACGGGCTGTCAGGGCTGAGGAAAAACGCCACCGTTTCGACCACGTCCTCAAGTTGAACCACCTGCAGACGGCCGGAGCCGGGCATGGAGGGCAGCAGAGGAAGCGCGGCAAGACCGCGAAACAGGGCGCTCGCTCCAAAAACGGGGCGGCCCAGAACGACGGAGGGTCTCAGCACGACCCAATCCAAGTCGAGCGTCATCAAGGCCTCCTCGCCGGCATATTTGCTGGCGGAGAAGGCCGAGGGTTGCTCACGATCGACGCCGATGGCGGAAAAGTGGATGACCCGGCGCACCCCGGCTTGCTGGCAGGCACGAAACAGCGCCGCTGCGCCCAATGCATGAACCCCTGTCGTATCTTCGCTAGCGCTGTCCTGCAGAACACCGGCACAATTCACCACCACGTCAACGCCTTGAAGAGCACTGCCCCAGTTCTCGGGGGCGAGCGCCTTCGCCATATCGATGGCGACCGTTCCCGCCTCCCCGGCCCGGCTTGATCGGCGTCGTGAGGCCCGCACGACCTCGTGCCCTGACGCGACCAAACGCGCGCACACGGCTGTGCCGATGAGACCGTTCGATCCCGTTACGAGAACCTTCATTGCCGATGTCCCGCCGGACAAGACAGCGCGGCGGGCCGAAGGGTCGGATCGTTCCGCAGAACGCGCCGCCCGGTCACCGGCTTCTCCTCTCGGCTTGTTGGTCGAACGCCTCGATGGCGGCGCGTTCCATTTCTCTCAGTGATCTCGAAAGCGTCAGGCCCCAAACAACATGAGCTGCAATCATCAGCATGTTTCTCCTGATGGGGTGACGGTGCGCCGGGGTCAGAATGCGTGCGGCGGGAATCCAACCGAGATAGCTCAGCGCCCAGATGCATAAACCATAGGCGATCCCGCTCCCTCGAGTGGTGGGCAGCAGGGCAAACAAAGCACCGGTGAGACCGCCAAACCCGAAATGCGCAAGCAGTGTTCTTGAACGTGCTTCGCGCTCGTCAACAGCTGGAAAAGTGCGGTCGACGATCCCGCGAGGCGGAAGCGGATAGCGCTCGTCGTCGGGCAGGACTGCGTGCAGGCGCCTCATCGTTGCTGTCATCGCCATGGTCGCCGCGACGCCTGCCACAGCCCCAAGCAGCGCCTTATCGAGCGGCCGCATTGCTCACCATCTCTTCTCCATTGGGATCGAAAGACCTTTGCGTCCAGCCTGACGTCGACGCTTCAGGCCAGAAGCAAGAATCAACGCCGTCGTCCTCGACCCTCACTTCGCTTTAAAACCTCCATCAACCCGGCAAGCCGGTCAGGGAGCCACCTCTCGGTCCGAAACAGCGGAAGTGCACGCAGATGGCGCCTCATTATCTCACTGGAAAACTGGCGCCTCAGTAGCTGCGCAATCTGCTCATTATTATGTCTTCTATGTCCAACCATTTTCGTGACCGCAATCGGTTCGGTCACCAAACCGGAAAGACTTGCAGTTTGTTCCTGGACAGCTGAGCTCTTCTGTCAGGTCCATCATGCTAAGTGCTCGTCGTCCTGTTCTGAGGTTGGCCATCCGTGTTTTCGCCGAATTGCACCCGACGACGGGCGCCGATATTGGAGCGCGACCGGGGCGGGTCGCACCAAGAATGGTGACATGGGCGGCGCCGCCAACATCCAGAAGGCGCCGGCGCGGGCAGCAGCCGCCACTCGCAGAACCAGGTAATCCTATTGGCCGCGAAGCAAGCTCTCGAAAGCTTCCTCGAACAGCCTGGCCATCTCGGCATAGCCGTCGTCGGACGGATGCAGGCCGTCGCCGCAATCGAAGGCGGCGAGCAGCCTCGACGGGTTGGCGGGATCGGCCAGCGCACGCTCGAAATCGACGACGGCATCGGCTTCGCCCGATGTCCTGATCCAGGCGTTCACCGCCTCACGGTCGCGCTCCTTGGTCGGAGAGTAGAAGGTTCTGAGCGGCTGGCCTTCGAAGGCGCCGCTGAAGGGCGGCAGCGTGCCAAGCAGCACCTTGATGCCGTTGAGGCGGGCGCGTGCGATCAATTGCCGGTAAGCCGCGATCAGGCTTTCGACGGCGACGGCCTCCTGGCGACCGGCAAGCATGGTTTCCGGCCAGCCGATGTCGTTGATGCCTTCCAGCACCGAGACCCATCGGACGTTGGGAAAGCCCAGAACGTCGCGGTCGAAGCGGGCGAGCGCGTTGGCGCCGCGGGCGCGGCTGGCAAGCACGCGGTTGCCGCCGATCCCCTGGTTGAGGACGCCGATGCATGACAGCCGGCCGCTTTTCGCAAACCGCTCCGCCAGCCGGTCCGGCCAGCGCGCATTGCCGTCGACGGTCGAGCCGAAGCCGTCGGTAATGGAATCGCCGAGACAAACCAGAGAGCCGCTGTCCGGCCCGCTCTCGACCAGCACGGCGCTGAGGAAATAGCGGCTGGTCGAGGTCTGCTGCACCGGCAGTTCGGCTGCGCCGGCGAAGTCGCCGATTTCGGAGATGTAGGCGGTCTGCTGCGCCTCGTAGTGATAGGTCTCGATCGGAGCGAAATCGGGGAAATAGAGGCTGATCGCGATCTGCCCGAGATCGGGAACCGCTAGGTCCACAACATCGCTGAGCAGCGGCGCGCCGGGCGCTAGATCGGTCTGCCGTTCGCCGCCGAACGTCACCTGCCGGATGCTGCCGGCGTCGACCGCGCCGTCTTTCGCGGCAAGCGCGACGGTCGCGGCGCCTATCCGAATCGGCGAGCCGCCATATTCGTTGGACAGCCTCAATCGCAACCTCTCACCGCCGGTGCTGACGCGCACGACTTGGCGTACCGTCTGCCGGTGGAAGCCATAGAGCACGGCGTCTCCCGGCCAGACGTTCATCGGGCTTGCGCTCCAGGTTCCGATCCAGTGCTCCATTCTCTCCATCCCTTCGGTTTCGGCCCGCGGCCCTCACACAGATAGCCGCGGCTTGCGGCGCGAGCTACCGGTTGCGCTTTCCGCGACACATAGATTTTTGACTCCGAATGCAACGCGCCGGAGGTCGAGCATGTTGTAGCGCAGTCGTAATCGCGGCCTCGGCTTTCACTAGCGGAATCAAAAAAGTACTAACACCCGTCCCGGAACGTGGTGGCTGGCCGGATAGCGCGCGCCTAGCCTGATCAGATCGTCCGGGGGAGGAAATGTTCCGGGGGATGTTTGGGGCCGAGTGCCCCGCCGGGCGGGCTTGGTGGAAAGCTCTACCGGCAAAGATTCTAACCATTTCAGGGAGCGAGACATGGGTTGCGAGACCAAGAGCTTAACATTGAACCGCCGCGCGCTTTTGCAGGGCGCGGCAGCCACTGCCGGCGGCCTGTTGCTGGCGGGCGGCGAGCGCGCCGCGGCGCAAGGCACGACCTCCAAGGTTGTGGCTTGGGAGACCGGCTATCTCGGCTTCTTCTTCTTCGTCGTGCTGCAGGAGGCGCTGAAGCGCAAGGTCGAAGGCCTCGGCCTGGAATTCGTCGGCAAGGACGCCAATGGCGATGCCAACGCGCAGGTCAACGACTGGAACAGCCTGCTCTTGCAGAAGCCGCGCTACCTCATTTCCGACGCGCTGGATTCGGAGCTGCTCATCCCACTGAGCAAGAAGGCGAAGTCGCTCGGCGTGCCGCTCGGCATGGTCGACACCGTGCTTACCGGCGGAGAGGTAGCCGCTTCGGTGACCTTCGACAACAAGCAGTCGGGCGTCATGGCGGCGGAGAAGACCGCCGAGCTGCTCACCAAGAAGCACGGCTCGCCGAAGGGCAGCGTGCTCAACAATTACGGCTCGCTGACTGCCGTGGCGCTGCGCGATCGCAAAGACGGTTTCGAGGACACGCTTAAGAGCAAATATCCCGACATCGAGATCATCTCGCGGCCGCAGAACAACCAGCATGAGCAGGCGCTCGCCGTGGTCTCGGCGACGCTGCGCGAGCGGCCGGACCTCGACGCCATCCACATGCCGACCGACATCTTCGTCGTTGATGCCCGCAAGGCACTCGAAACGCAGAAACGGCTGTTCCCGGTCGGCCATGAGAAGCACATCATCCTGACCAGCATCGATGCCTCGCCGAATGCGCTGGAATGGGTGAAGGCGGGTGAGATCGACGCCGACATCGCGCAGGACCCGATCGCCTATGTCGAGATCGTCGTCGACCTGCTGGAAGAGTACACGCTGAAAGGGAAGCCGGTTCCGATCGGATCTTACGAAAACAAGAAGTATTTTTGGGAGAAGGGCACGATCGCCGACAGCCCGTCCGGCCCGCTGCTCACCATCCCGCCCTACTTCCTCACCAAGGAAAATGCCGACGACCCGCGCCACTGGGCCAATGTCGTGACCCAGGTGTGGAAGATGCAGCAGAACGCCGGCTGAGATCGCAGCCGACGAGGCGGGTGAGAACGCGCCCATCGCGTTCTCACCTCATTTCGAGATTGCCGGTTATCCCAATGGTCAACGCCGACGGCACAATCGTGCCCGCTAGCCTTGCGCAGGACGGTGCCAACGCTGTTCTGACCGTCGACAATGTCTTCAAGCGCTTCGGCCCGCTTGCGGTGTTGGACGGCGTCTCGCTGAGCGTGTCGCGGGGCGCGATCCATGGCCTGCTCGGCAAGAACGGCGCTGGCAAATCGACGCTGTCCAACATCATCGCCGGGCTGTTGCGTCTCGACAGTGGCACCATCCTGTTGAATGGGGAGGACGTGTCGGCTCTGCCGTTGACGGCGCGCAAGAAGCGCGGGCTCCACCTTCTGTCGCAGCATTCGGAGATCTTCGAAGACCTCTCGATCGGCGAAAATCTTCTGCTGCCGGATCTGCCGAGACGCTACGGCCTGACCGACTGGTCCGCGCTCCGTCGCCTGGCGGTGCGCCAGCTCGAAAGCCACGGCATGCCGGTCGATCCGAGGCGGCGCGCCGGCGACCTCGGCGCCAGCGACAGGCGCAGGCTCGCCATCATCAAGGCGGTCGCGGCCGAAGCCTCGCTGATCATCCTCGACGAGCCGACCGCAGGCCTTGCGGCGGCCGAGCGGCTGCATCTGCTGGAATGGGTCGAGAGCCTCACCCAACGCGGCACGTCTTTCATCTACATCTCGCACCACAACGACGAGGTGCGCCAGCTCTGTTCGGAATACACGGTGCTGCGCGACGGCAAGGTGACCGCCAGCGGCAAAGCGGCGGAGCTTTCGGCCGAGGCCATGGCGCGCGTCATCACCGGCGCCGACGTCGCCGAATTCCACCGCGCCCGCAAGGATCATGGCGCGGCCATCGAGCTCAGCGGGCTATCCTTTTCCGGCGGCGGCCCGGTCGATCTTGCGATCGGCCACGGCGAGATCGTCGGCCTCGTCGGCCTGCTCGGCGAAGGGCCGCAGGAATTGATGCGGGCGCTGGGCGGCCTGGGGCCCATCGAGGCCGGTGCCGTCCTGATCGATGGCCGGGAAGCGCGTCTCGGCTCGCCGGGGCAGAGCCTCGGCTCGGGCATTGCCTACCTCACCCATGACCGCATCGGCGAAGGCCTGGTCGGCTCGATGTCGGTGACCGAGAACCTCAACCTCGGCAATTGGCCGCTATCGCTCGGCTGGCTGGTGAGCGGCGCCGGCATGAACCGCCGCATGCGCGAGGCGCGCGGCGCCATGGAGATCGTCATGGGCAGCGGCGCCCAGGAGATCGGCGAGTTGTCTGGCGGCAACCAGCAGAAGGTGCTGCTTGGCCGGCTGCTGGAACGCAAGCCGAGATTGCTTCTGCTCGACGAACCGACCGTCGGCGTCGATGTCGCCGCCAAGGAGCAGATCCACCGCCTGATCGACGATGCGACGAAGGAGGGCGTTAGCGTGCTTCTGCTCGCGCAGGACCCGGAAGAGATGCAGCGCCTCGTCGACCGTGTGGTGATCTTCTCCAAGGGTCGAATCGCGCGAATGCTGCGCGGCGCCGAGATCACCATCGATGCGATCGCCGAAGCGAGAGCGGCGCGATGACAGGGGCAGTATCAGACATGACCAGCAAGAAATTCCTTCTCGACAATGTGGTCTGGATCCTGATCATCGTGTTCAGCATCCTCGCCGGCTTCCTCAATCCCTTCTTCCTTTCGGAAGGCAATCTGCAGAACGTGCTGGTGCAGGCGACCACGCTGGGCGTGCTGGTGCTGGCGGTCTCCTTCACGCTTCTGATCGGCGAGATCGATCTCTCGGTGGTCGGCAATCTGGTCTTCTCGAGCATGGTCGGCGCCTATGCCATGCAGCAGTTCGGCGTCCACTGGACGCTGGCCGTACTCATCACCATCGTTGCCGGGGTGCTCGTCGGTCTGCTCAACGGCTACTTCGTCGCCTATTTGCGCATGAATTCGCTGATCGCGACGCTGGCCATGGGGCTTTTTCTGCAAGGCGCGGTGCTCGGCGCCACCCAGGCCCGCACCATGGTGGTGACCGATGAAGGCTACAGCTACATAGGCAGCGCCACCATCGGCAGTTGGCCGGTAATGCCGATCGCCCTCTTCGTCGCCTATCTCCTGGCGCATGTCGTGCTTGCTTATTCGGCCTGGGGTCGCAACCTCTATGCCACCGGCGGCAACCGCCGGGCGGCGAATGCCGCAGGCATCAACGTCAAGCGCGCGAGGCTTGGCGCCTTCAGCGCTTCCGGCTTCCTCGCTGGAGTGGCCGGCTTCCTCTACACCTCCTATCTCGGCGGCGTCAGCGTGACCGTCGGCAGCACGACGCTGCTCTATGCCGTGGCAGCACCCGTCATCGGCGGCGTTTCGCTGTTCGGCGGCCGCGGCCGCGTCATCGGCATGCTCGGCGGCACGCTGCTCATCACCGTCATCCAGACCGGCCTGCAGCTCATCAACGTCTCGGCCTATTACATTCAGATGATCGGCGGCGCGATGATCCTGCTTGCGATCGCCGTCGATGCCTTCCGCATAAGGAGCGAGGAACGCGGCGTCGTTTGAGGCGCCGCTCAGCGGCGTGGAGGCTCAGAATAGTCAAAAAAGTACCAATGGAGTGACGCGAACATGGTGGCGAAGATCTTGTCGGCTCGGTAGCTTGGCTGACATGAGGCCGAAACCGGACGGCGCGTCGTAGAGGGGACGCGCCTTGGCTTCAATACGGGAGGAGCAGCGATGAAACCCGATCTTGAAGTTGTGCAGATCAGGCCGGGCGAGTCTTTCACTGCCTGGTCGCACGGTTACCCGTTCCGCACGGTGCGCTGGCATTTCCATCCGGAATACGAACTGCATCTCATCGTCGCCACCCGCGGCCGCTATTTCGTCGGCGACTTCATCGGCGAGTTCGAGCCGGGCAATCTGGTGCTGACCGGCCCCAACCTGCCGCACAACTGGGTGAGCGATGTGCCGAAGGACGCGACGGTGCCGCTGCGCTGCCGCATCATCCAGTTCAATGAAGGCTTTATCGACGGCGCCATCAATACCTTCCCCGAGCTCGCGGCGCTGACGCCGGTGCTCGAAGCCTCGCGCCGCGGCGTGCTGTTCAGCCGCCAGACCAGCAAGCAGCTTGGCCCGCTGATGGAAGAGATCATGAATTCGCAAGGCGTGCGCCGCATCGAGCTGTTCATGATGATAATGGGTCTGCTCAGCCGCGCCGAAGGCGCGCGCATGCTGGCCAGCGCGAGCTACCTGCCCGATCCGTCGGGGTATATGTCGGCCGGCATCAACAAGGCGCTTGCCTATCTGCGCGAGAACCTGACCCAGCCCTTCAGCGAGACGGACCTAGCCGCCATCGCCGGCCAGTCGCCCAGTGTGTTCTCCCGCTCCTTCCGCCAGCACACCGGTATGACGCTGGTTCAGTATGTGAAGCGGCTGCGCATCAACCTGGCCTGCCAGATGCTGATGAGCGACGAGCAGGCTTCGATCACCAGCATCTGCTTCGAGGTCGGCTACAACACCCTTTCCAACTTCAACCGGCAGTTTCTCGCCGAAAAGGGCATGACGCCCTCGCATTTCCGGCGGCTGACACTGCACAACATCAACCTTGCGAAAGCGGCCTAGCCAGCCGGCTCGACAAACAGCGGCATCGAGTTGGCATGGGCAAACGTGCCCGGCAAGGCAAAGCTTTGCCTGCGCCGCTGGCCGAAACGGCAACACCGATAGGAAACGAAGGTGACATCACCATCCGCGACCCTTGTCATCCTGCCGCAAAGCAATGACCTATAGCAACCGAACGGGATCGGGCGAAGGATCTGAAGTCATGAGCAGTCATTTCATCGGCATCGACATCGGCACCGGCAGTGCCCGCGCGGGCGTCTTCGACGAAGCGGGCGCCATGCTTGCGTCCGCCAAGGCCGACATCGCCACCTGGCATGCCGAAGGCCATATCGTCGAGCAATCGAGCAATGACATCTGGCGCGCCGTTTCTACGACCGTTCGCGAGGCGGTGTCGCTTGCCGGCATCCCGGCGCAGTCGGTGCATGGCGTCGGCTTCGACGCCACCTGCTCGCTTGTCGTTCTGGGGCCGGGTGGCGAGCCGCTGACGGTCAGCCCGTCAGGGGATCCCGAGCGCAACATCATCGTCTGGATGGACCACCGCGCTACCGAGCAGGCGCGCAGGATCAACGGCACCGGCGAGGACGTGCTGCGCTATGTCGGCGGCACAATCTCGCCCGAGATGGAAACCCCGAAGCTCTTATGGCTCGCCGAGAACATGCCGCGGACCTTCGCCGCGGCATGGCAGTTCATGGATCTCGCCGATTTCCTCACCTGGCGCGCCACCGGCAGCCTGGCGCGCTCGACCTGCACGGTGACTTGCAAATGGACCTATCTCGCGCACGAGGCACGCTGGGATGATGGCTATTTTCGCAAGGTCGGGCTCGGCGCGCTCGCGGATGAGGAATTTGCCCGGATCGGCACCGAGGTCGTGGCGCCGGGGAGCGCGCTGCCCAACGGCTTGAGGAGCAAGGCGGCGGCCGAGCTTGGCCTTTTGCCCGGAACGCCGGTCGCCGCCGGCATGATCGATGCGCATGCCGGCGGCATCGGCTCGGTCGGCGCGCGCGGCGGCGCCGGCGATGTGACCACGCGCATGGCCTATGTCTTCGGCACTTCGGCCTGCACCATGACGACGACCGAGCAGGCGGCTTTCGTGCCGGGCGTGTGGGGGCCCTATTTCTCCGCGATGGTGCCGGGGCTGTGGCTGAACGAAGGCGGCCAGTCGGCCGCGGGCGCCGCCATCGATCGCCTGGTCGGCATGCACCCCGCCGCCGTCGAGCTGGCCGGGATCGCGGCGCGAGGCGGCCAGAACCTCAGCCAGTGGCTGGCGCAGGAGGCGGAGCGGCATGGCGGTGCGGCGAAGGCGGACAGCCTGGTCGGCGGCTTGCATGTCGTTCCCGAATTTCTAGGCAATCGTGCCCCCTTGGCCAATCCCGACGCGCGCGGACTGGTCGCCGGCTTGGACATGGCGACCGGGGCCGACAGTCTCGTCGCGCTCTATGTCGCCGGCCTCTGCGGCCTCGGCTATGGCGCCCGCCAGATCCTGGCCGCCATGCATGGCCGCGGCATCAACATCGATACGATCGCCATCAGCGGCGGCGCAGGGCAGAGCCCGCTCGTGCGGCAGCTCATCGCCGACTCCACCGGCAAGGTGGTCTACGCGCCAACGTCCCCCGAGCCGGTGCTGCTCGGCTCAGCGATGCTCGGCGCGGTGGCCGCCGGGCGCCACTCCGACCTTCGCGCGGCCATGGCGGCGATGTCGGAGGTGGGCGAGGTCTATTCGCCGAACGCCGCGCTCGCTGACTGTCACGACAGGCGCTTTGCCGCGTTCGAACGCCTGCAGGCTGCTGCGCTGTCAGTTTTGGCTGTGTGAGATATCCAGCCGTCGCCCGCCAACATTCACCGTCACTTGCCCTCTTGGGCCGGAACCATCGCCGGGCGGAGGGGTTGTGTCGTCAGACTTCGATACATGGAAGGAAAGACGATGCGGACATTGACGATGATGCTCGCTCTTTCGACCCTTGCCCTGGCGCAGTCGGTCTCGGCTCAACACGCCGATCCGCAACCGCCCCAGGTTCTGCCCCCGGCTGAACAACCTCGGCTCGACCAGGTGCAACCCGATCCGCCAAGTTCCGGCCAGACCGTTACCAACGTCGTGGTGGTGGCGATGGAGGACCTGCCCGCGGAGATCAAGGTCCAGGCCGAAGCCGTGGTCACCAGGACAACCGCCACGGACCTGGCCAAGCTGCAGAAATCGATCGATGCCTCGCCCGAGGCGGTATCGGTGCTGCATGCGAACGGGCTGAATTCCTCGCAGGTCGTCGCGGCCAACATCGATGGCGACGGCACGCTGACGCTGATCATCCAGACCACGACATGATCAGCGGCGCCGCGGGCGGTTGACCCGACTGCAGCGGCCAAACAAAATGAGAGTCCGCGAAGAGGCCGCCATGGCCGAAACCGCAATTCGCAACTTCACGCTCAACTTCGGACCGCAGCACCCGTCGGCGCATGGTGTGCTCAGGCTGGTGCTGGAACTCGACGGCGAGATCGTCGACCGCGCCGATCCGCATATCGGCCTACTCCACCGCGGCACCGAGAAGCTGATCGAATACAAGAACTATCTGCAGGCCCTGCCCTATTTCGACCGGCTCGACTATGTGGCGCCGATGAACCAGGAGCATGCCTTCTGCCTCGCCGCCGAGAAGCTGCTCGAAATATCGGTTCCCCGGCGCGGACAGCTTATCCGCGTCCTGTTTTGCGAGATCGGCCGGCTGTTGTCGCACCTGCTCAACGTCACCACGCAGGCGATGGATATTGGCGCGCTGACGCCGCCGCTCTGGGGCTTCGCCGAGCGGGAGAAGCTGATGGTTTTTTATGAGCGCGCGTCGGGCGCGCGCATGCATGCCAACTATTTCAGGATCGGCGGCGTGCATCAGGATCTGCCGGGAGAGTTGCTCGACGACATCTGGAATTTCTGTGATCCCTTCCTGGGAACATTGAGCAATCTCGATGAACTCCTGACCGAAAACCGTATATTCAAGCAGCGCAATGTCGACGTCGGCGTGATCGGACAGGACGATGCCTGGGCCTGGGGTTTCTCCGGCCCGATGGTGCGCGGCTCGGGCGCGGCCTGGGATTTGCGCAAGGCGCAACCCTATGAATGCTATCCCGAAATGGATTTCGACATTCCGGTCGGCAAGCACGGCGACTGCTACGACCGCTATCTCGTGCGCATGGAGGAGATGCGGCAGTCGGTTAGGATCATGAGGCAATGTCTGGAGAAGCTGCGCTTGCCCGACGGGCACGGCCCGGTCGCCGTACCGAACCAGAAGATCACGCCGCCGCCGCGCGCCACCATGAAGCGTTCCATGGAGGCGACGATCCACCATTTCAAGCTCTACACCGAAGGCCATCATGTGCCGCAGGGCGAGGTCTACGCCGCGGTGGAGGCGCCCAAAGGCGAATTCGGCGTCTATCTTGTCTCTGACGGCAGCAATGTTCCGTACCGCTGCAAGATACGTGCGCCGTCTTTCGCCCACCTTCAGGCGATGGACTTCCTGTCGCGCGGGCACATGATCGCCGATGTCGCGGCCATCATCGGATCGCTGGATATCGTGTTCGGAGAGATCGATCGCTGAGTAGAGGTGCGGCGCGGGCAGCCCTAAGAGCAAATTCCAGACATAGTCCCAAACTTCGCGCGGGGAATTGCATCAACAGCAGAATGAGCGAAAGCAAAAAGATAGAGCGGTTCGACGTTCTCGCAAAACGGTGAATCGCTCTAGCTACCGACGGCTGGGGACAACTCCCCTCCGTCTCCGATAAGGATTGAACTTGCCGCGGTTCTTCGAACCGCGGCAGTCGTCTTAGTGCATGAACACCGATCTCAGCCAGGCAAGAATTCCCGAGCCTGGAGAGATGGCCGCGCGAACGCGGGACGCCGCCCAGCGTGCCGGCAGATTGGCGCCGACATGGCAATGGCAGACGACCTCGTGCAGTTGCCAGTCGCTGAGTTCGAAGAAGCGCTTTGCTTCGCCGTAGGTGTCGTCCTTCAGGCCCTGAGCACGAAAGATCGGGTCTTCGAAGGCGACAGTAATCGGCGATCCGGTGGAACGCATCTTTTCGCGCACGTCGGGTGTGGCGTATTCGGTGCCCGCAAGCGCCATAAGGCGCCGGCCGGGATCCTGCTCCAGAAGTTGCGCCCAGCGTTCGAGGCGTTGGCCACGACTGGCGATGAGAACCGCTGCTTCAGCATGAACGTCGGCAACGGCATTGAGTTGGTCTACGGTTTGGTGCTTCAAGGCCGCCTCCTATGTCGGCAGATGATCACCCGCCCCGCAAACGGAACTAAGGCGCTGCATGGCGCCGGCAAGGGCGAAATGGGCGACGGGAAATCATTTGATCGTCATTCGTGTCCGACCCCGCCGAAGCGCGGCGGGATCGCTGTGGAACCATCCCCGGTCGAGGCCGTTCTGCCATGCGTCAGCCGCCGGTGATCAGGTGTCGATGAAGCGTCGGATGAGGCGGCTCTACCCATCATGTTCTGGTCGGGCAGATACCGGTTGCCCAAACCGCATCTCGCGGACTGCTCCGCCAGCGCAACGAGGGACCACCTTATGGCTATTCTCCCCACTCCCGACCCCACGCCAACGCCGGTCCCCACGCCGCCGCCGTTTCCCGACCCAAAACCGATGCGCGAACCGGATCCGGAGAGGCTGCCGGACGAGGAACCCGTTCCCAATCCGGATGAGAACGACGTGCCTCCCAAGCACTCGGGTGCGCTCGGTGCAGGGCCACGAGGCCATATCGGTGCGGGACATCATCGATGAGGCCGACCTCGGCCGCTCGGCTGATTGGCCACACGTCGGCCGGTCGCGCCGCCCCGCATTGTAAAGCGGATTGAACGATTCAAAGCACCAAGCCGGCGTCTATTCAAACCGCGCCGGCGTCCAGGCTCCTCCGGCCGCGTTCGACTCCACTGCCGCCGCCAGGAACTTCACACCACGAGCGCCGTCGACGACGTCCGGCACCTGCGCCGCGCGCGCAACATCGACCGCAGCGCCCGCTCGATGCGCGCGGATGATGTCGGCGGCATCGCGGTAGAAATTGGCGAAGGCCTCGATATAGCCCTCGGGATGCGCCGCCGGCATGCGCGAGACGCGCCGGGCTTCCGTCGTCGAGCCGTGGCCGCCGCGCACCAGCGTGCGTGCCTCCTCGCCATACGGCGCGAAGCGCAGTTCCTCCGGCCGCGTGCCCGACCATTCGAGCCCGGCCCGGTCGCCATAGATGCGCACCGAGAGATCGTTGTAGTGGCCGGGCGAAGTCTGGCTGGCGAGGATGGTGCCGCGCGCCCCGCCGGTCCAGCGCACCAGGACATGCGCGTTGTCGTCGAGGCGACGACCTGGCACGGCGGTGAAAAGGTCCGCCGATACGGCGTCAGCCTCGAAGCCGGAGATGAAGCTCGCCAGGTTGAAGGCGTGCACGCCGATGTCGGCAAGCACCGCCGATTGCCCGGCGCGCGCAGGGTCGGTGCGCCATTCGGCCTGCTTCTGGCCTTGCGCGTCGATCGGCTGCGTCAGCCAGTCCTGGATGTAGGCACCGTGCACGGACAGGATGCGGCCGAGTTCGCCCGCTGCCACCATTTCGCGCGCCTGCCGCGCCATGGCGTAACCGGTGTTGTTCAATGTGACGAGGAAGCGGCGCTTCTTGGCTTTCGTCAGCGCCACCAACGCCTCAGCCTCGGCAAGCGTTGTCGACAGCGGCTTGTCGCAGATGACGTCGATGCCGGCTTCTAGGAAAGCAGTGGCGATCGGCGCATGCAGATGGTTGGGCGTGACGATGACCACCGCCTCGATGCCGTCCGTCCGCGCCGCTTCGGCCTTTGCCATCGCATGGTAGTCGTCATAGCTGCGCTCCGGCGCGATGCCGATCTCAGCGGCGGATGCCGCAGCGTTCTCGGCATCCGAGGACAGCGCACCCGCCACCAGCAGGATCTGGTCGTCGAGCCGCATGGCCAACCGATGAACCGCGCCGATGAAGGCGTTGCGACCGCCGCCGACCATGCCGACCGTCAGGCGCCTGCGGAAGGTTCCGTCAGCGGTTGCGTAGACCATGGTTCGAGTCCTCCCGGATGCCGTCCAGCACAGGGACTATAGGAGGCGCCTCGCCAATTTCGAACAGCCTTTCCAAATTTTGTTTTGTAAAACGATCGTGCCGCACTAGCCTTATGCGAGACCGGTGGAGGAGGGTTCGAATGGTGAAGCGTCGCATGGCTACCTGCCGGCTTGTCCAGGCGATGGAAGCAAGACAATCGCTTCAGGTTTTGAATTCTCCCCTTTCTCCAAACGTCGACAATTGGCGATCTTCATCGCAAGTTCGGGGCGCCTCAGGTACAACAGCTCGAATCCGGCCCATCTGATGAGCGGCGCACGAACCTCACCCGGCGAGAGCGTTACCCGGAAACGCGGCCGTTCGCTGGCGGCACTTGGCCACACGAAACCACAAACCTATGAGGAGCTGCGCGCGGTGCTCTCCTCCGGCACCGTGCATTTCCCGAAAAGGATGCGCCAGGTCGCCATCTTCCTATGGCAGCATCCGAGCGACGTTGCGCTTGGCACCATCGCCCAGGTGGCGGCGCAGGCAGGCGTGCAGCCCTCGACGCTGGTACGCTTCGCGCAGATCTTCGGCTATGCCGGCTTTTCCGACTTCCAAGGCCTGTTCAAGGACCACATGAAAGGCTCCTGGCCGGAAGGACGCACGCGCGACAACAAGGGACCGGCAGCAGCCGAACCCCACGCCGACTTGCATTTCCTCAACGGCATGGTCGGCGCCTCGCAGGCTTCGCTCAACCGCATCGGCAATGGCTTCGACACCGACAGGCTCGACAAGATGGCCGACTTGCTGGCGGGAGCCGAGCTGATCTATGTCATCGGCAGCAAGCGCGCTTTCCCGGTCACCACCTATCTGTCGCTGACGCTGTCGCAACAGGGCGTGCGCAACGTGTTGGTCGACAATGTCGGCTCGACCGCGCTCGATCAGGTCGGCTGCATAAGCCAGCGCGACGCGGTGCTCGCCGTTTCCTTCAGCCCTTACAACTCGATTACGCCAGACCTGGTCGCCCTCGCCCATGATCGCGGAGCACGCATCGTCGCCATCACCGACAGCACCTTCTCACCGCTGGTGAAACTCTCCGACACCTGGCTGGAAGTGGTGGAACAGGACTTCGCAGGCTTCCGCTCGCTCGCCGCTTCGCTCGCCGTCGGCATGGCTTTGGTCCACGGCGTCGTCGCGCGGCGGACAGGTTGATCGGCGCAGTTGACTGCAAGGAACTGTCGTTCCATATTCGAGAAAATAGAAACTTTGTTCCGGGAGGAGGAATGGAGGTTCGGCTCGACGGCAAGGTCTTGTTGATCACCGGTTCGACCCAAGGCATCGGCCGCGCGATTGCCTGGACGGCCGCCCGTTCCGGCGCCGAAGGTTTGCTGATCACCGGCCGCAACCGGCAGCGCGGCGACGCAGTCGCGGCGGAACTGTCGGCGATCGGGGCGCCGTCCGCTTTCCTGGCAGCCGATCTCGGCGACCCGGAGACTCCGGCCCTGCTCGCCGCCGCGTGCACCGAGCGCTTCGGCCGCATCGACGGGCTGGTCAATGCAGGGGCTCTGACCGACCGGGCCTCCTTCGTCGATGCCGGCCTCGACGACTGGACATCATTGTTCGCCGTCAATGCGCGTGCGCCTTTCTTCCTGATGCAGGCGGCGATCGCCGACATGAAAAAGCGCGGACAAGGCGGCGCCGTCGTCAACATCCTGTCGATCAATGCGCATTGCGGCGCGCCGGATCTCGCCGTCTATTCCGCCACCAAGGGCGCCCTGGCGACGCTGACCAAGAATGCCGCCAACGCGCACCGCTTCGATCGCATCCGCGTCAACGGAATCAATGTCGGCTGGACCGACACGCCCGCCGAACGCGTCATGCAGGCCGAAACGCTCGGCCACGGCCCGGGCTGGCTAGACGCGGCCAATGCCGCGCAGCCCTTCGGCCGGCTACTCTCCGTTGCCGACGTAGCGAACCTCGCCGTCTTCCTGCTTTCCGACGCGGCCGGGCCGATGACCGGCGCGCTGATCGACCAGGAGCAATGGGTGATCGGAGCGAACCGGTGAGCATCTCACCCTCCGCCAGTCTCGGCCCCGCCCTGCTCGGCGGCCTGCCGCCTGAAGTCCGCAAACCGGCTTACGCTCGCTCGGCGCTGCAGCCGGGCATTGCCCATATCGGCGTCGGCGCCTTTCACCGCTGCCACCAGGCCGAATACACCGATGACCTCCTGGCGGATGATTTCGATCGCTGGGGGCTCGTCGGCATCAACATACGGCCTCCCGTGCTCGCCGCGACGCTCGGCCGGCAGGACGGCCTCTATACGCGGCTCATCCGTCAGAACAACGAGGTCGAGGCCCGCGTCATCGGCAGCATCGTCGGTGTGGTCGACAGCCAGCACAGCGCCGCGCCCGCACTCGAGGTGCTCGCCTCACCCGAAATCGAGATGATCACGATGACGGTGACCGAAAAGGGCTATTGCCACATCCCGTCGAGCGGCGCGCTCGACCTAGACCATCCCGACATTGTCCACGACCTCGCCAACCCTGAGGCCCCGCGCAGCGTGCCCGGCATCCTGGCACGAGCGCTTGAGCTGCGCATGGGCTCGCATGGCCGCCCGGTGACGCTGCTTTCCTGCGACAACATCCCGGCCAACGGCGCTATCCTCGGCAATGTCGTGGGGACATTCGCCGAGCGGCGCGGCAACGGCTTGGCGGACTGGATCGCCGCCAATGTCGCCTTCCCCTCGGCCATGGTCGACCGCATCGCGCCGGCAACGACCGAGGCCGATATCGAGACGGTCGAGCAGCGCTTCGGCTATCGCGACAGCGCCGTCGTCGTCGGCGAGCGCTTTCGGCAATGGGTGATCGAGAACCGCTTCGCCGGCCGCGTGCCGCGCTGGGACCGCATCGGCGCCGCTTTCGTAGACGACGTCACGCCGTTCGAGCATCTCAAGATGCGGGTGCTGAACGGCGCCCAGACGACGCTCAGCTATCTTGGCGTTTTGGGCGGCTTCGAGCACACATCGGACGCCATGGCCGACCCGTTGCTTGCCACCTTCGTCCGCCGCATGCTGACGGAAGAGACGCTGCCGACGCTGATGCCCGTGCCCGGCATCTCGCCGTCGGCCTATGTCGAGCAAAGCCTTTCGCGCCTCGCCAACACCGCGATCCGCCACCGCAATCACCAGATTGCTACCGACGGCTCGCAGAAGATCGTCCAGCGCCTGCTCAACCCGGTCAGTGATCGCCTGGCTAAGGGCCAAAGCATCGCGCTGCTGTCGGTTCCGGTCGCGGGCTGGATGGCCTATCTGATCAAGGCATCGTCGCGCTTCGGCCGCGCCTGGCAGGTGTCCGATCCTTTTGCCGAAAAGATTGGGGCCATCGCCGATCGCGTTGGTTCGGACAGCAGGGCCCTTGCCAATGCAATCCTTGCCGTCGAAGCCATCTTCCATCCGTCACTTGCCGCCAGCGACATGTTCCATGCAAATGTCGTCACCAGCCTCGATGGTTTGCTGTCAGATGATCCGATGGCCTTTGTCAGACATGTGTGCGCTGATCCAACAGATGCACGGTTGAAGCAACCAGCACGATCTGCATAGTACGAAGCAGGAGGCATCATGAAGCTTGGACTGCTCACGGCACCATTTCCGGATACTGCCCTCGGCGATGTCGCCGACTGGGCGAACTCGGCCGGCTTCGAAGCGCTCGAGATCGCCTGCTGGCCGAAGACTTCGGGCGACAGCCGCCGCTATGCCGGCACCAGCCATATCGACGCCGCCGGCACCTCCCCCGCGCAAGCCAAGGACATTGCCGCCGAGCTCGCCGGCAAGGGCCTGACGATCTCCGGTCTCGGTTTCTATCCCAATCCGTTGCATCCCGATCAGGCGCATCGCGATGCGGTGATCGATCACCTGAAGAAGGTGATCGTGCTGGCAAGCCGAATGGGTGTCTCGCTCGTCAACACCTTCTGCGGCGGCGACGCCTCGAAGACTGTCGACGACAACTGGCAGGCCGCGCAGAAAATCTGGCCCGCGATCATCGCCCACGCGCGCGAGCACGGCGTCAAGCTCGCCTTCGAGAACTGCCCGATGATCTTCAGCTATGACGAATGGCCGGGCGGACACAACATCGCCTATTCGCCCTATGTCTGGCGCCGGATTCTCGAGGCCTGGGGCGGCGACGTCGGCATGAATTTCGACCCCTCGCATCTCGTCTGGCAGATGATCGACAAGGAACGCTTCATCCGCGAGTTCGGCCCGCACATGCTGCATGTGCATGCCAAGGACCTGATGATCGATCATGATGGTTTGTATGAGCGCGGGATCCTTTCCGCAGGCATAGGCTGGCAGGTGCCACGCATGCCGGGGCTTGGCGACATCAACTGGAGCAGCATCTTTTCGGGCCTTTACCGGGCTGGATATGACGGGCCGGTGGTCATCGAGCATGAGGACCGCCGGTTCGAGGGAAGCGACGAGAAGGTCAAGCGCGGTTTTCTGCTGGCTCGCGACGTGCTGCGCCCCTTCGTCAAATGAGGGGACAAACGGCTAGGCTTCGATCGCTTCGGAGCCCAGGAACTGAAATCAATGTGGAGGAGAACTGAAATGAAGAAATACTTGACCATGGCCCCACTGCTTGCCGGCGCTGCCTTGCTTGCCTCGGTGGGCGTGTCGTCCGCCGAAGGCAAATACACGATCGGCATCTCCAACACCGTGCAGGGCAATGGCTGGCGTGAGGAAATGATCTGCGCCATGAAGGCCCAGGCGCTCGCCTCCGGCGAAGTGGCGAAGCTCAACATCGCCCACCGCAACACCGACGCCGCCGGCCAGCTCGAGGACATCCGCAATCTGATCAGCGCCAAGGTAAACGCCATCGTCGTCAACCCGGCCGATCCGGCCGGCATCAAGGCCGGTCTGGAGGAAGCCACCAAGGCCGGTATCGTCGTCGTCGCTGTCGACCAGGCGGTGACCGAGCCGTCCGCATACATCATCTCCAACAACCAGGAACAGTATGCCTATCTCGGCGCCAAGTGGCTGTTCCAGCAGATGGGCGGCAAGGGCGAGGTGCTGTACATGCGCGGCGCCGCCGGTGCTTCCGCCGACAGCGACCGCGACAAGGGCTTCAAGAAGGCGCTGGCCGAATTCCCCGACGTGAAGGTCGCGCAGGAAGTCTTCACCGGCTGGCAGCAGGATCAGGCCAAGCAGCAGATCCTGTCCTTCCTCGCCACCGGAACGCCGATCAACGGCATTTGGACCTCCGGCATCGACAACGTCATCGTCGACGCTCTGGTCGAGCAGCAGGCGCCGATGGTGCCGGTTGTCGGCGCCGACAATGCCGGCTTCGTCGGTCAGTTGAACACGGTTAAGGGTCTGGTCGGCGCTGCCGTCACCAATCCCGGCTCGATCGGCGGCGCCGGCGTTACGCTCGCACTGCAGATCCTCGACGGCAAGAAGCCGGCGCAGCAAACCGTTCTGGTCGAGCCGCAGCTCTGGGAAAATGTCACGGAGGAGGGCAAGGCCAAGCTGAAGGCGGCCGCCGACCCGTCGCTCAGCCCCGAATGGCCGGTCTCGATCTCGATTCCGGACTGGACCACCTACACCAAGGAGCAGATCGTCGCCTGCAAGGGTCCGGGCGAATAGTCGCCTGAGCGACTTCAACTCCGCAGATGTCGCAAAAGCATCCTACGGTTTTGCGATAAGGAGCTGCGGCAGATAGGGTCGCCGGGACGGCAGGTGCGAACCTGCCGTCCTCGGTGCTTGATGCGAGAACGCTGGTTTTGACGACGAACGAATTGCCGAACAATACATTGCTGGACGCCACCGGCGTGGCGAAGAATTACGGCGCGGTTTCGGCGCTGCGTGACGCATCATTATCGGTGCTGCCGGGCGAAGTGCATGCGCTGATGGGCGCCAACGGCGCCGGCAAGTCGACCCTTGTTAAGATCCTGACCGGTGCGATCCCGGCGGATGCCGGCCGCATCCTGATCCGCGGCGAAGCTCGCGATGTCCGCTCTCCGGCCGCCGCGCGTCGCGCCGGCCTGCTGCCGGTCTACCAGGAACCGGCGCTGATCCCTGACCTCGATGTGCTTTCCAATCTCAGGCTCACCGGCACGCCGGTCGAGCCGTTCCGCGCCTGGGTGCGCGAGCTCGGCATTCCGAACCTCGACATGCGCGAGACCGCGCGCGACATTCCGCTGGCCGTCCTGCGTGTGCTCGACCTAGCGCGCGCGCTCGCCGCCGAGCCCGACGTTCTGCTGCTCGACGAGATGACGGCCGCGCTGCCCGCCAACCTTGCCGAAAAAGTGCTGGAAGTCGTGCGCCGCCAGGGCGACAGCGGCCGCTCGGTCATCTTCATCTCGCACCGTTTCGTCGAGATCTCGGCGCTGTGCGACCGAGCCACAGTGCTGCGCGACGGCGCAACCGTCGGCGTGGTCGACATCGAGCCCGGCGTCGAGGAAAAGATCGTCGAGATGATGCTTGGCGCCCGTATCGAGAAGACCAGCGTCGCCGCGGCGCGCACGGCAAGCGAAGCGCCGGTGGTGAAGGACAGCCACCCTCGGCTTTCGGTCCGCAACCTGCAGCTCGGCACCAAGCTGCATGACGTCTCTTTCGATCTCGCCAATGGCGAGGTGGCCGGCGTCGTCGCGCTCGAGGGTCAGGGCCAGGACGAACTCTTCGCCGCCCTTGCCGGCTCGATCCGCCCGGCCGGCGGCACGATCGCCGTCGATGGCGCGCCGGTGAAGTTCTTCCATCCGAGCGATGCCATCCAGGCCGGCCTCGCCTACGTGCCGGGTGACCGCACGGAGGCTTTAGCCATGCAGCGTTCCGTGCGCGAGAACATCGCGCTGCCTTTCAGCGCTGCGCTGCGCAAATGGGGACCGATCAAGGTGCGCCGGGAGCATATGGTGGTTTCAAGCGCTATCGCCCGGCTGCAGATCGACACCCGCGCGCAGGGCGAGGTCCAGCGCCTTTCCGGCGGCAACCAGCAGAAGGTGACGATTGCCCGCTGGATCGCGGCAGATGCCCGCACCATCCTCTGCTTCGACCCGACGCGCGGCATCGATGTCGGCACCAAGCAGGAAATCTACAAATTGCTGCGCGAGCTCGCCGGCCTCGGCAAATCGGTCCTCTTCTACACATCCGAGCTGGAGGAAGTGCAGCGTGTCTGCGACCGCGTCATCGTCATCTTCGGCGGCCGTGTCGTCGACACCTTCCCGGTCGAGCTCGCCGACGAGCCGGCTCTGATGCGGGCCGCCTACGGCCTGCCGCGCGGCGCCAGGGCGGATGTCGGCATCCTTGCCGATGTCAGGCCAACGTCCGACGCGGAGACCACGCCATGATGCGCTTTCTGCGCCGCCAGGGCTGGGTCGCCGGCCTGCTCGCCCTGCTCGTATTCCTGTTCGTCGTCACCAAGCTGATCCAGCCGGGCTACGGCAGCGGCGACTTCGGCTCGCTGGCGCGGGCGGTTCTGCCCTACGCCTTCGCCGTCGCGGCGCAGACTGTGGTGGTCATCGCCGGCGGCATCGACCTCTCGGTTGCCGCCATGATGGCGCTGACCAGCGTCACCGCCGCCTCGATGATGAACGGCGCCAGCGAGGAATATGCGTACTTCGTCGTGCCCTTCGTGCTGGCCATGGGCCTTGTGCTCGGCGCGCTGAACGGCCTCCTGATCGTCGTGACCCGAGTGCCGGATATCGTGGTTACTTTGGCCACGCTATTCGTCCTGCAAGGCGCGGCGCTCCTGGTGCTTGACGCGCCCGGCGGCGCAGCCGCCGAGTGGCTGAAGGCCACCGTCGTCGGCACCATGCCGATCCCCGGCCTGCCGGATTGGGCCGATGCCTGGGTCCCGAAGGCGCTGGTGCTGCTGCTTGTCTGCCTCTTCGTCATCTGGATCCCGCTCAGGCGCTCGCGGCTTGGCCTCTCCATCTACGCCATCGGCAGCAACGAGCTCGCCGCCTTCCGCAGCGGCGTGCCGGTGGCCCGCACCAGGATCGTCGCTTACGCGCTCTCCGGCCTGTTCGCAGCACTTGGCGGGCTGTCGCTCACCATCAGCACCGGCATCGGCGCGCCGATCCCCGGTCCCTATCTGCTGGCCAGCGTCGCGGCGGTGGTGCTGGGCGGCGTCGCGCTCGGTGGCGGCAAGGGTGGGCTGCTCGGGCCGATCATCGCCGTCTTCGTGCTCAGGCTGGTGCGCACCGACCTGACGCTTCTGGCCATCGATCCCAACGTCACGGCCATCATCGAGGGCGCGATCATGGTCGCCGTGGTGATGTTCGGCGCCTTCATCACCATCCGGGGCCGCCCGGCAGGAGCAACACCATGACGAACAGCGCGACCATGCCCCAGCCGGTCTCGCTCGGCCGCCGCCTGAAGCGCTTCATGGCGGACCGGCCGCTCATTCCGCTGATCATCCTGCTCGTCATACTGGTGCTGATCCTGCAGGTTCTTCGCCCCGGGATCGTCAACGAGCGCTGGATCGCCAACACCGCCAAGTTCGCCATTCCGCTGGCAATCCTCGCCGGTTGTCAGACCATGACGATGCTCACCGGCGGCATCGACCTCTCGGTCGGCACGGTGGCGACGATGAGCGCCTTCATCATGGCGACGCAAATCGTCAACCAGGATCCGACGGTGGCTTTCATCCTCGCCATGCTGCCGGCGGTGCTAATCGGCCTCGTCAACGGCGTCGGCGTCGGCGTCTTCCGCGTCCATCCGCTGATCATGACGCTCGGCACCAGCCTGATCGGCACCGGCTTCCTGCAGGTCTACCAGCGCACCGTGATCGCCTCCGGCGCCAAGATTCCGGATTTCCTCAACTGGCTCGGCACCGGTCTCACCTACGGCTTCCCCAACGCGCTCTTCCTGTTCGTGCCGGTGGCGGTGCTGATCGTCTTCACCTTGAACCGTACAGGCTTCGGCCGCCTGCTCTACGCCGTCGGCGACAATGAGCGCGCTGCACGGCTTTCGGGCGTCCGCTACTGGCAGGTGATCACGGCGCTCTATGTCATCTCCAGCCTGCTCGCCGGCATCACCGGCCTGCTCTATATCGGCCTGATCAAGGCGCCCTCGCTGTCGCTCGCCGAGCCGCTGGTGCTACCTTCGGTGGCTGCCGCCGTCATCGGCGGCACCTCGATCTTCGGCGGCCGCGGCGGCTATATGGGAACCATTGTCGGCGCGCTGATCCTGACCGTGCTGACGACGCTGCTCACCATCCTGCATATGCCCGAAGGCGGCCGCCGCATCCTCTTCGGTTTCATCGTGCTGTTCGTGACCGCGGCCTATTTGAGGATCATCGAGGACAGGTAACAGGGGAAGCTATGCCGAGGCGTTGATTAGCTTGCCGCGCGCTGCGGCATGTATGGCCACAACAAGGTCTTTTTCGTCGAACGGCTTGCCGACGAGCGCGACATCGAGGGGGCGCTCCACGATTTTCTCCGCATCCGCATAGCCGGTGATCATAACCGCGGGCCAGCCGGCACGCAGATTGCGGGCAAACCGGATCACGTCTATGCCCGAGATAAGGGGCATGGCAAAGTCGGTGACGATCACGTCGAATCGATCCGGCTCTCTCTCAATGGCCGCAAGCGCTTCGGCTCCGCCGGAGGCCCCTACGACCTCGAAGCCGGACTGCCTGAGCGACATGGCCGTCATTTCTCTCAAGGAGTGGCTGTCATCGATGAGCAGAACGGTCAGTGATCGTTCGCCAACCGCCGTGGCGCGCTCCGCGTCGACGGCCTCGACAGCCTCTGCGCCGGCAACAGCGATAGCCTCGGTGACATCCTGCGGCTGATTGGATCGGGGCAGCCACAGTTCTATGATGGTGCCGCGGTCCACCTCGCTCTCTATCCTGAGCGTGCCGCCCGACTGCTTGGCGAAACCATAGACGGTGCTGAGACCCAGCCCCGTGCCCTTCCCGATCGGCTTGGTTGTGAAAAACGGCTCGACCACCTTGCTTATCATGTCGCCGGCAATTCCGGTCCCGGTGTCCTCGACAGCGACCACCACATAGTCGCCGGCCGGCAGTTCGTCGCCCGCGTGGCCGACGCTGCGGTTGCTCGTCCGGACGAGAACCGTGCCTCCCGAAGGCATTGCGTCTCGCGCATTGAAGATGAGGTTCATCAAGGCGAGCTCGAGCTGCGCCGCATCCACATACACGGGCCATGTGTCGTCACTCACCAGCCACTTGAAGCGCACGAGGCCTCCAAGGACAGGGGCAACCAACCCGTTCATCGTATCCCCAAGGCTCGACAAGGGTACTGCCACGGGCTTCAGGTCCTGGCGTCGCGAAAAAGCGAGCATGCGCTGGACGAGATCCCTGCCTTGCCCGGCGGAGCGGCGTGTCATGTCGAGGATCTTGGTAGCGTTGCCGTCCAGCGTCAGCTGTCGCTCGAGCAGGCTTAGGCCGGAAAGGATCGCCGCGAGGAGATTGTTGAAGTCATGGGCGAGTCCGCCGGTCAGTTTGCCGATCGCATCGAGCCGCTGCGACTGCAGCAGCTGGCTCTCCAGGCGGCGTTGCTCTGTTATGTCTTGCATGGTGCCAAGCAACTCGAGCCCAGCGTCATCTTTGGAAACCACGCCCCGATCGAAGAAGATGCGATATTCATCATTGGCGCACCGCCAGCGAAATTCGCAGCCATAGGACCCCGTCTCGCATGCCGCCGAAAGCGACCTGGTTACCTCCTCGCGATCGTCGGGGTGAACCCGGCTGAGCCCGAAATCCGGATGCGACAGGAAACGGCTCGGCGGGAACCCTGTCAGCCGCTCGACGCCTTTCGAGACGTAGCTTGCGGCGAAAGGCGCCTCAGCCGAGCGGGCATGAAAACAGATCGGAAGCGAGGCAAGAATCGCCTCCTGCCTTGCTTCCGAATGGCGCAGTGCCCGCTCGGCATCGAGTTTGTCCGACTTGGCCTTCAGCGCCTGTTCGAGCAGCCGCTGCTCCCGCGCCGCGTTTCGCTCGATCTCGCGCGTCTTCTCATGAAGATCGACGAAGACCATAACCTTGGAGCGAAGCATCACCGGGTCGAACGGCTTGAACAGGTAGTCGACAGCGCCGACGTCATAGCCGCGCAGCATATGCGCCTCTTCCTTGCTGATCGCAGTAAGGAAGATGATCGGCGTGTTTTTCGATCGTTCACGCCGGCGGATCAGCGTGGCCGTCTCGTAGCCGTCGAGGTTCGGCATGAGCACGTCGAGCAGGATGACGGCGAAATCTTCCTTGAGCAGGAAGCGCAGCGCTTCCTCACCCGACTCGGCGCAGACGACCTCGCCGACTTCGCCAAGCACCTCCGCGATGGCAAGCAGATTGCGTTCGTCATCATCGACCGCGAGAACGCGTGCCCGCAATCCTTCGACCGGTTCGCTTCTTTCTGCCTCGATCGCGGCCATTCCTTTTACCTGCCGGAGCGCTTTCAGATGGCGGTCATCAATGCCGGCGCGAAGGGCTCAGCCCGCGCTCGCGCGCGACCGATCCAAACCCGCAGCAACGCAAGCAGCAGATCGAGGTCGACCGGTTTGGCGATGTAGTCGGATGCGCCGGCGTCCAGGCATTTCTGACGGTCGCCTTTCATCGCCTTGGCGGTAACCGCGATCAATGGGATGTGGGCTATCGCCGGCATGGCCCGAATCCGACGCATGGTCTCGTAGCCGTCCATTTCCGGCATCATGATGTCGATCAAGGCGACATCGACGTCGGGTGTTTCTTCGAGCAACGCGATGCCGTCCCGGCCCCGTTCGGCATGCTGCACATCAATGTCGTAAGTCTCCAGCACGCTGGTCAACGAGTAGATGTTGCGAATGTCGTCGTCGACGATCAGAACCTTGGCGCCGGCGAGATCGGCATTGTCGACCTGCTCGGTGGCCAAGATCTGTTCGCTCTGCGTGTCGCTTGGCAGTGCCGCCGAGATCAGGAGCCCGAGTTGGCCGAAGTTGTCGGCACGTGGGACATCGCCGAGTGCCGGATGCAGCGCGACCTGCTGCAGAAACGCGTCCGGGTGCGGCGTGAAGAACAGCAGGCGCGGTAGAGCGTCGCTGAACTGAGACACGATTTCGTCGAGCATCTGGGCGTTGTCCTTGGCCGAACGCCCAAACCCGAAAACAAACGCATCATAAGCGGCGGCGCCCGGCTCGTCCGCGTTGGCGGCGACACGACCGACCGCGGTGACCGAGGTGATGCCATCTCGAATGGCTTCCACCAGGGCCAGGCGGCGCTCGGGATCGGGATCGGCGATCAGCACGTTGCGCTGCACCCTCAGGTTTCGCGAATGGATTTCCTCGAAAACGCGGGCGAGTTCACCAGCCGAAACCGGCTTGCTCGAAACGCTTGCAGCGCCCCTGCGCGTCAGCACTTCGAGATCCTCGGCGCCGGAGATGACATGGATCGGAATGTTCCTGGTCTTCTGGTCATGCCGCAGAAGGTCGAAAAGCACCCAGCCGTCGATGTCTGAAAGGCCGAGATCGAGCGTGATCGCATCGGGCATCAGCTTGCGGGTCAGTGCCAGCGTGCCGGAACCGGCCGTTGAAAGCACCCCCTTCAGTCCGGCGGATCGAGCAAGACCGAGCAGCAGCCCTCCAAAAGTCGGGTCGTCCTCGACAATAAGCACCACCCTGTCCGAGGGGTTGATTGTGTCACGATCGTCCGCAAGTTCTGGGGTACCCGAAGTGTCTGCTGGCTGGACGCCCGCCGCGATGACGTCGGCAGGCGAAAGCTCGATCGGCGCCGCCAGGCTGCTGCTGCGCGGGCCATCGAAGGGGATGACCAGGGTGAAGGTCGATCCCTTGCCTGGCTCGCTTTCGACGCGCAGCTCACCGCCGAGCAACCGGGCGATTTCCCGGCTGATGGAAAGGCCGAGGCCAGTGCCGCCATATTTGCGGCTGGTCGTGCCGTCGGCCTGCTGAAACGCCTCGAAGATGAGCTTTTGCTTGTCTTCCGGAATGCCGATCCCGGTATCGGTAACGGCGATCGCCAGCGCCCGGGGCGGCGCCGCATCGTTTTTGCGGCCGGTTCTCTCGGCATGGATGTTCAGGATCACCTCGCCATTGGAAGTGAATTTGAAGGCATTTGACAGCAGATTGAGCACGATCTGCTGCAGCCGCTTTTCGTCCGTGCGGATCGTCTCAGGCAGGGCTTGCTCGATCTTGATGGTGAAGCCGAGCCCCTTGTCAGCCGCAAGCTGTCTGAAAGTCCGCTCCATATGCTGGCGCAGGTGTGCGAGCGGCATGTCGTTGATTTCGATCGACACCGTGCCGGACTCGATCTTGGAAAGATCCAGTATGTCGTTGATGAGGCTGAGCAGGTCGGTACCTGCCGAGTTGATCGTACGCGCGAAATCGATCTGCTTGTCGTTCAGATTCCCCTGCTGGTTTGTCGCAAGCAGATTGGACAGGATCAAAAGCGAATTTAGCGGCGTCCTCAGCTCGTGACTCATGTTCGCCAGGAATTCGGATTTGTATTTGGAGGTCAGCGCCAGCTGCTCGGCCTTCTCCTCCAGAGCCCGCCTGGCCATCTCGATCTCGAGATTCTTGTTTTCCACCTGCTTCTTCTCATTCTCGAGCAGTTGCGCCTTTTCCTGCAGCTCCTCATTAGTGGCGTGAAGCTCTTCCTGCTTCTTGGTGAGCTCGGTCTGACGCGACTGCAGTTCGGACGTCAAAAGCTGCGATTGCTTGAGAAGCCCTTCCGTGCGCATGGTCGCGGCGATCGTGTTGAGCACGATACCGACCGATTCCATGAGCTGCTCCAGGAAAAGGCGGTGCGTATCGCTGAACCGGCTGAACGAAGCGAGTTCGATGACCGCCTTGACCTCGTCCTCGAACAATGCCGGCAGGACGATGGCGCTCGCCGGCGGGGCCTCGCCCAGGCCGGAGGTGATGCGCAGGAAGCTCGATGGGACGTCATCGAGCATGATTGCCCGTTTGTCGGCGGCGCACTGCCCGATCAGGCCTTCGCGGAAGTCGACCCGTTGGCGGACGGTGGCCTTGCCTTCGGCGGCGTAGGACGCGGCCAGTTCCAGATAGGATTCTTCCTCGTCGCGATTGGTGACGTAGAACAGGCCATATTGCGCGTTCACCAGCGGCGCGAGCTCGGAAATGATCATCCGCGAAACCGTGGCAAGGTCCCGCTCGCCCTGCAGCATGCGCGAGAAACGGGCGAGATTGGTCTTCAGCCAATCCTGCTCGGCATTCTTCAAGGTCTGGTCCTTGAGGTTGCGGATCATCTCGTTGATGTTGTCCTTCAGCGCCGCGACCTCGCCGGAGGCCTGCACGCTGATCGAGCGGGTGAGGTCGCCCTTGGTCACCGCGGTCGACACTTCGGCGATGGCCCGGACCTGGGTCGTCAGGTTCGCCGCCAGCTGATTGACGTTGTCGGTCAGGTCGCGCCATAGGCCGGCGGCGCCCGGCACCCTGGCCTGACCGCCGAGCTTGCCCTCGATGCCGACCTCGCGAGCCACGTTGGTCACCTGATCCGCGAAAGTCGCCAGCGTCTCGATCATGCCGTTGATCGTGTCCGCCAGCGAAGCGATCTCACCCTTGGCATCGACCGCAAGCTTGCGCTTCAGGTTGCCCTGGGCAACGGCGGTCACGACGTCCGCAATGCCGCGCACCTGGTTGGTTAGATTGGTCGCCATCAGATTGACGTTGTCGGTCAAGTCCTTCCAGGTGCCCGCCACACCCTCCACCCGAGCCTGACCGCCGAGCTTGCCTTCGGTGCCGACCTCGCGCGCCACGCGCGTCACCTCGCCGGCGAACGAGTTGAGCTGGTCGACCATGGTGTTGATGGTCGACTTCAGCTCCAGGATCTCGCCCTTGACATCGACGGTGATCTTCTTGGACAGGTCGCCTCGCGCCACCGCTGTGGTAACTTCGGCGATGTTGCGAACCTGACCGGTGAGGTTCTCGGCCATCGAGTTGACATTGTCGGTCAGGTCCTTCCAGGTGCCGGCAACGCCGCGCACCTGTGCCTGACCGCCGAGCTTGCCTTCGGTGCCGACCTCGCGCGCCACGCGCGTCACTTCCGAGGCAAAGGAGTTCAATTGGTCCACCATCGTGTTGATGGTGTCCTTGAGCTCCAGGATTTCACCGCGCACATCGACCGTGATCTTTTTCGACAGATCGCCGAGTGCGACGGCGGTCGTCACCTCCGCAATGTTGCGCACTTGGCCCGTGAGATTGGCGGCCATGGCGTTGACGTTGTCGGTGAGGTCCTTCCAGGTGCCGGCAACACCGCGCACCTGCGCCTGTCCGCCGAGCTTGCCGTCGGAACCCACTTCGCGGGCGACGCGCGTCACCTCCGAGGCGAAGGAGTTCAACTGATCCACCATCGTATTGATGACGTCCTTGATCTGCAGGATTTCGCCCAAGGCGTCGACGGTGATCTTCTGGGTCAGGTCGCCGGTGGCGATTGCGGTCGCGACCTTGGAGACGTCGCGCAACTGCACGGTCAAATTGCCGGCCATCGCGTTGACATTGTCGGTCAGATCCTTCCAGGTGCCGCCGACGCCCTCGACATGCGCCTGACCTCCCAGTTTGCCTTCCGAGCCCACTTCGCGCGCCACGCGCGTGACCTCCGAGGCGAAGGAATTGAGCTGGTCCACCATGGTGTTGACGGTGTTCTTCAGTTCGAGGATTTCGCCCTTCACATCGACGGTGATCTTTTTCGAAAGGTCGCCCCTGGCAACGGCCGTGGTCACATCGGCGATATTGCGCACCTGCCCGGTCAAATTGGCGGCCATCAGGTTGACGTTGTCCGTCAGGTCCTTCCACGTGCCGCCGACTCCGCGGACTTCAGCTTGGCCGCCCAGCTTTCCCTCGGTGCCGACCTCGCGTGCCACGCGGGTGACTTCCGAGGCGAAGGAGTTCAGCTGGTCCACCATCGTGTTGATGGTGTTCTTCAGCTCCAGGATCTCGCCCTTCACATCGACGGTGATCTTCTTCGAGAGGTCACCCAGTGCCACCGCGGTAGTCACTTCGGCGATGTTGCGCACCTGACCGGTAAGATTCGCCGCCATGGAATTGACGTTGTCGGTCAGGTCCTTCCAGGTGCCGGCGACACCGCGCACCTGTGCTTGGCCGCCGAGCTTGCCTTCCGTGCCGACCTCGCGCGCCACGCGCGTCACCTCGCCGGCAAATGAGTTGAGCTGATCGACCATGGTGTTGATGGTCGATTTCAGTTCCAGGATTTCGCCTTTCACGTCGACGGTAATCTTCTTGGAGAGGTCGCCCAAAGCCACCGCCGTCGTCACATCGGCGATGTTGCGGACCTGGCCGGTCAGGTTGGCGGCCATCAGGTTGACGCTGTCGGTGAGGTCCTTCCAAGTACCGCCAACGCCCTCGACACGGGCCTGGCCTCCGAGTTTGCCCTCGGTGCCGACCTCACGCGCGACGCGGGTCACCTCCGAGGCGAAGGAGTTGAGCTGGTCCACCATCGTGTTGATGGTGTTCTTCAGTTCGAGGATCTCGCCCTTCACGTCGACGGTGATCTTCTTCGACAAGTCGCCAGACGCGACAGCCGTAGTCACCTCCGCAATGTTGCGCACCTGGCTGGTCAGGTTGGTCGCCATCGCGTTGACATTGTCGGTCAGGTCCTTCCAAGTGCCGGCCGCCCCCCTGACGCGTGCCTGACCGCCCAGCTTGCCTTCGGTGCCGACCTCGCGCGCCACACGCGTCACCTCCGACGTGAAGGAGGCGAGCTGCTCAACCATGGTGTTGACGATTTTACCGATGCGCAGGAATTCGCCACGAAGCGGCCTGCCGTCAATTTCCACCATCATGGATTGGGACAGATCGCCCTTGGCGACCGCGCCGATGACGCGGGCAACTTCCGCGGTGGGCTGCACCATGTCCTCGATCAGGTCGTTGACCGAACGGACGCTCGATTCCCAGCTGCCTTTGGCGTTCCTCACATGGCCGCGTTCCCCGATGCGGCCGTCCTTGCCGACGACCCTGCTCAGCCGCGCAAATTCTCGCGCCATCTGGTCGTTCAACTCGACGATCTGATTGAATGTGTCGGCGATCTCGCCGTTCAACCCTTCATAAGAATTCTCGATGCGGACGGAGAAGTCACCGTTTCGAAAGGCTTTGAGGGCGTTGAGAATCTGACGGGAATCGAATTGTTCCTTTGACGAACGAGAAACGCCCACACTCCCCTCCGCGCCTGCCCCGACAGCAGAACGCATCGCGGCCTGTTTGGTTCCGTGCCTGTTTGAACAGGTGGTTAATCAGATGTGGCGAAGCTTGCCGTAGAGACACTCAGGCCGGATTCTTATGCAGCCGAACTGCCCGGCTCTTCTTCTCCGGCATTCGGATCGCCCGGGGCCGTTGCCCAGGCGAGCTCGACCAGCGTCACCGTGCGGCGGCCAACACCGTCGATCTGGCACACGATCAGCCCCTGCTCCTCGATGTAATCGAGCAGCCGCCGGGCGCGACGCAGCGAATGCGAGCCATACGCGCGGGCGATCGCCGCGTCGCTCGGGCAGGGCCAGCCTTCCTTCGCCGCCCTCGCGATCATCATGAACACGCCCTGCATGTCCTCCGGCAGAAGCGATGCGCGCACGGAGATGTCGCGCCACGCGTCGTCCTCGGCGATGTCCGAGCCGACGCCGGCGCGGGCGCGCGTCAGCATGCGTCGGAATTCCGAAAGGTCGGGCACCACCGAAGCGAGTCCTTCGATCCGGCAGCGGACCACGAACTCCTGATAGAGCACGCCGATGACGCGGAATCCGGCATCGGGCTCAGCCAGGATGGCGCGCAGGATACGGTCCATCCGTCCGCGCCGCTCGGCGAGGTCCTCGGCGCTCGGCTGCGTCTCGGCCGGCTCGGGGCGGATGTCGAGCGGCGCGGCCTTGGCCGCCATCAACTGATCGAGCAGGTCGGGCGACGGCCGGCGCTGCGGCCGGATCGCCTCCGGCGGCGGTGCCGCGAGGATGATGGCGCGCGCATCTTCGAGCGTCGCTTCGGGCAGCGGCATCAGCCGCGGCGTGCCGTTGCGCGGGCTCGTCTCGGTCGATCCGATCCGCACGCTGAGCGGGCGGCGCGACAGCGCCGGACCGAGCGCCATGAAATGCCCGCGCTCGAGGTCGCGGAAGGCTTCCGCCTGCCGCCGCTCCATGCCGAGCAGGTCGGCGGCGCGCGCCATGTCGATGTCCAGAAAGGTGCGGCCCATCAGGAAGTTGGAGGCCTCCGCCGCGACGTTCTTGGCGAGCTTCGCCAGCCGCTGCGTGGCGATGATGCCGGCGAGCCCGCGCTTGCGGCCGCGGCACATCAGATTGGTCATGGCGCCGAGCGAAAGCTTGCGCGCCTCATCCGAGACCTCGCCTGCAGCAGCCGGCGCGAAGAGCTGCGCCTCGTCCACCACCACCAGCATCGGATACCAATGGTCGCGCGCGACCTCGAACAGCCCGCCAAGGAAGGCTGCGGCGCGCCGCATCTGGTTCTCGGCATCGAGCCCTTCGAGGTTTAGCACCGTCGAGACGCGGTGGATGCGCGCTCGCTCGCCGGCCGCCTGCAGGCCGCGCTCGGTATGATCCTCGGCGTCGATCACCAGATGGCCGTAGCGCTCACCCAGCGAGACGAAGTCGCCTTCGGGATCGATGATGGTCTGCTGCACCCAGGGCGCGCTCTGCTCCAGCAGCCGGCGCAGCAGATGCGACTTGCCCGAGCCCGAATTGCCCTGCACCAGCAGGCGGGTCGCCAGCAGCTCCTCAAGGTCGAGGGCCGCCGGCGCGCCTGCCGACGTCTGCCCCATCTCGATCGCAACCGTCATATTATCGACTCGGATAGTCTCCCTGCGCGGGAGGGACTTAGCAACCGGCGCGCGGTGCGTCGAGCATGGGGCCAAGGGCTCGGCGCGATGTTCCACACTTAACGGCAGGCCATCGCCAGCTGAACTGGTCCGACCACCATTTCGCTGGCGCAATCCCCTGATCGGCGTATCATCCCTTGAGGGAGGGGTTCATGGCAGGAGGAGGCTTATGAACGTCGCTGCGGAAGTGCCCGTCATAGACCTGACAGTGCAAGACATTGTTTCTTCTGCTCTTTCGAAATTTCGCGCCGGCGACACTGTTTCGACCCGGGCAATGCTCGATGCCATCCGCCAATCGGACCCCGCCTGCGAAGACAGCGACGACCATCTGGTCGAACTGATCGTCATGGCCGCTGTTGGTAAGACCATGGGCGTCGTCTTCGATCACCGCTCGCCCGACGAGCGGTTGCCGCGCCTGTCCTAAACCTCGTTGCGCTGAAAAGGATTAGGCGAGGCGCTGTAAATCCTTGTTTGGGGCATGTCGGTGTCCCAGAACGCGCGCACGTCCGGGCGACATGCATTAGCTTCCCAGCGGATGCGGCATATAACCGACGAAGCCGGTGATCTTCCAGCGCCCGCCGACCTTGCGGCAGAAGTAGAGCGTCTGCCATTTCAGGCGGTCGACGCTGCCGTCAGCCTTGGCGATCGAGCCGTCGAACTTCTTGTGCAGCACAGCACGATCGCCGTCGACGTCGATGTCGCGCAGATTGGTGACGCGGAAAATCGCCTCGCGTAGCGGCTCGGCGAATTCCGTCGCGGCTGTTTCCTTGGCCTGGCGCAGCCATTCGTCGCGATAGATTTCCAGCTTGGGAAACTGCAGCCGCCAGGCGTCGGCATTGGGCAGGAAATGCGCATGCATGCCGAAGAAGCTCTCGGCGATGAAGTCGTCCTCGACCAACGACCAATCCTGGCCGAGGAAGGCGTCGATGTCGCGCCGCACCAGCATTTCCCACAGCGCATGGCGATCGGCATCGCCTTCCGGAAACGGATTCTTGTCAAAGGTCATGTTGGTTCTTCCCCTTGCGTTCGATCAGCAACCCACCGGTCGCATCGCCGGTTCGGGGTGCAGGATGCTCACGATTTGTAATAAAGCAACATGAATTTCCGAAAAAATGTTGCTTTCCGACATTGCCTCTTGGAGGATCACCTCTACAAGCGTAGACGGCTGCAAGAACGGTCCTTACGCTCGACAACAGGAGATTCATTTGCCCAAGCAGTGCTTCGGAAAGTCGCATGTCCCGCTCTCGCCTGCCGTCCGCGCCGGCGATTTCGTCTATGTCTCCGGCCAGGTGCCGGTGGGCAGCGACGGCCTGGTAGTCAAGGGCGGCATAACTGACCAAGCCGAGCAGGTGCTGCAAAACGTCAAGGCTGCGCTGGCGCTGGCCGGATGCACCATGGACGACGTGGTGAAGACCACCGTCTGGCTCGAGGACGCCCGCGATTTCGGCGCCTTCAATACGGTCTATGCCAGGCACTTCCCGAACGACCCGCCGGCGCGTACCACCGTCGAGTCGCGCCTGATGATCGACATCAAGATCGAGATCGAGGCCGTCGCCTACCGGCCGGTCTGATCGGGGCCAGACAACAACGGAGGCGCGGAATGCAGTTCGATCTGTTGATCAAGGGCGGCCGTGTGATCGACCCGGCTTCCGGGTTGGATGCGCCGCGCGACATCGCCGTCGCCGATGGTCGAATCGCCGCGATCGAAGCGGCCATCGATAGCGAGACCGCCGGTGATGTCGTCGACGCCAGCGGCTGCATCGTCACTCCGGGCCTCGTCGATCTGCACAGCCACGTCTACTGGGGCGGCACCTCGCTCGGCGTTGACGCTGACCGTCTCGCCGCCAAGAGCGGCACCACCACCTTCATCGATGCCGGCAGCGCCGGCGCCGGCAATTTCCTGGGGTTTCGCCGCCATGTCATCGAGCGTTCGAAGGTCCGCATCCTTGCCTACGTCAACATCTCGTTTGCCGGCATATTCGGCTTCGCCGAGACGGTATCCGTCGGCGAATGCAGCGATCTCAGGCTCTGCGAGCCGCGCGAGACGGTGGCCGCGGTGCGCGAGCACGCCGCCGTCGTCGTCGGCGTAAAAGTCCGTTCCGGGAAGCATGCCGGCGGCACCAGCGGCATCGCGCCGGTCGACCTCGCGCTCGAAGCCGCAGACCGAGCCGGCCTGCCGCTGATGGCGCACATCGACGAGCCGCCGCCCGGCCGCTGGGAAGTGCTGCCCAGGCTCCGCCGCGGCGACATCCTCACTCACTGCTTCCGGCCGTTCCCCAACGCGCCGGTCTTCGCTTCGGGCGCGGTGCGGCCGGATATGCGGCAGGCGCGCGAGCGCGGCGTCATCTTCGACATCGGCCACGGCATGGGCTCCTTCGACTTCGAGGTGGCGAAGGCGATGCTGGCGGAAGGGCTGGCGCCGGACGTCATCTCGAGCGATGTGCATCTCTACTGCGTCGACGGCCCTGCCTTCGATATTCTCGTCTGCATGTCGAAGCTCATGGCGCTCGGCATGCCGCTGGTCGAGGTCGTGCGCGCGGCAACGCAGCGCCCGGCCGAAGCGATCGCCAGGCCCGAGCTCGGGGCGCTTAAAGTCGGCGGCATCGGCGATGTCGCGGTGCTGAGGCTGCAGCCCGGCCGCTTCACCTTTGTCGACGCGGTCGGTGCGTCACTTATTGCGGACCAGCGGCTGGTCTCGAATGGCATCGTCATTGGCGGCAAATGGTGGCGGAACGAGACGCCCGACCACAATGAGACCGAGCGCTTCGAGGCCCATGCGCACCACAGGCATGTCGAGGTTGCGGCCAGGCACTTCGGGCGCTGATTGGCTCACCGTCGCGAATTGCTCGGCTCGCCATAGACCGGCGTCGCAATCCCCTCCATCCGCGCCTTGAGCTGCAGCGCCACGAACTTCGAATAGAAGCGCGACAGCGCGAGATTGCCGCCGTGGAACCATAGCGCCTCCTGGGCGGTCGGCTTCCACATGTTGCGCAACTCGCCCTGCCACGGGCCGGGATCGCCCTTGACGCCGGAGCCGAGGCCCCAGCACGGCCCGACCTTGTCGGCGACCTCCCGGGAAACGATCCCTGCCACGGTCTCGTTCATCGACTGGTAGCCGGTGCAGGAGACGATCGCGTCGACCGCCAGCTCGCTGCCGTCCTCAAACAGGATGCCGGTCGGCGTCAGCGATTTGATGCCGACGCCGCTCTTCACCGCGATCTCGCCGTTCAGGATCAGCTCGCAGGCGCCGACATCGATGTAGTAGCCGGAGCCGGTGCGATAGGCTTTCATAAGCAGTCCGGTCTCGTCCTCGCCGAAGTCGATGGCAAAGCCGCTGTCGCTGAGGCGCTTGTAGAAATCCGCGTCGCGCTCGCGGATGACGTCATAGAGCGCCCGCTGGCCTTTTGGGACCAGCGCGAAGGGTGTCGAAGCCACGATCATGTCGGCCTTGTCGGTGGTGATGCCCCGCGCCAGCGCCTTTTCCGAAAAGATCTCGAAGCCGACCTCCATCAGCGTGTCCGACTTCACCACCGTCGTCGGCGAGCGCTGCACCATGGTGACCTTGGCGCCGGCTTCCCAGAGGTCGACGCTGACATCGTGGCCGGAGCTCGCCGCGCCGATCACCGCGACGTGCTTGCCGCGGAATTTCTCGCCGGTCGAGTACTGGCTGGAATGCAAAAGCTCGCCTTTGAAGCTGTCCGCGCCAGGCAGATCGATCTGCCGCGGCGGCCCGTAGGCGCCGGTGGCGAACACGATGTGCTTCGGCTTCAGCGTGATGCGCTCGCCGGCGCGATCGACCACCACCGTCCAGAGCTTTTCGGGCTCGTCATAGGCCGCACTGATGCATTTGGTGGCGACCCAGTAGTTCAGCTCCATGACGCGGGCATACATTTCGAGCCAATCGCCCATCTTGTCCTTGGGCGTGAACACCGGCCAGTTTTCCGGGAACGGAATGTAGGGCAGATGGTCGTACCAGACCGGGTCGTGCAGCACGAGCGAGCGGTAGCGGTTGCGCCAGGAATCGCCGGCGCGCGCGTTCTTCTCGACGATGAGGGTGGGAACACCGAGCTGCCGCAGACGGGCGCCGAGCATGATGCCGCCCTGGCCGCCGCCGATCACCAGGCAATAGGGCTGCTCGTGCACGCCGAGCTCACGCGCCTCGCGCGCTCTTGCTTCCGCCCAGGTCTCGCGTTCGGGATCGGCCTTGTGGCGGATGCCGAGCGGCCGGGCAGGCCCCTTCTGCTCCTCGAAACCCTTGAGCTCGCTCATCGCCGTGAACAGCGTCCGGCAGCGGCCATCCTTGAGCCGCAGGATGCCCTCGCCTCGCGCCACGGCCGTCTCGAAGCTGAACCAGGCCTCGATGACGCCGTCGGCGACGCTTGACTCCCCGGACAGGCGCCAGTGCGATGGTTGCGTCGAGGAAAGCGTCGCCTTGAGCATCTCGCGGACCGCCGGTTGGCCGTCCACGGTCTTGATGTTCCATGTGAAGGTCAGCAGATCGCGCCAGTAGCAATCGTCCACGAAAAGGTGCGTCGCCGCCTCGATGTCACCCGCCTCGAGCGCGCGGCCGAATGTGCCGAGCCAGGTTGCCGCCTGTTGCGATGGTGCGATGTCGAGCATTGATGTTCGTTCCCCTGAATACGCAGATCATAGCCGCGTTGCGACTGTTCTCAGTCGCCGAGCGGCTCCATCTCCTTCCCCGTCCGATGGATCTGGGCGTTATATTTGATGCGGCGCACCGTCTCGCGCGCCGGGCCGTCGAGCTTGTAGGCGGACGCGACCGCGAGCAGGTCGATGGCCGCAAGGAAGGCGTAGCGCGAAGCTGTCGGCTTCAGCGTGTCGGGATATTCGGGAACCGCCATCGTCAGCTGGACATCGCAGACGCGTGTCAGCTCCGTGTCCGGCGCGGTCACGCAGATCGCGTCGGCGCGATAGTGCTTGGCAAGCTCCACCGCCTCGATCACCTCTCGGGTACGGCCGGTCGCCGATATCGCGATCACCACATCGCCCGGCTTCAGCGTCGAAGCCGTCATGCGCATCAGATACGGATCGCATTGCGCGCTGATGGTGATGCCATAGCGAAACAGGCGATACTGCGTCTCTTGCGCCAGCGCCGATGAGCTGCCGCCAAGTCCGAATACCGTCACTTGCCTGGCCTTGGCGATCAGCTCCGCCGCTTTCTGCAACTGCCCTGGATCGATCTGCCGTTCGGCCTCCTGCAGCGCGCGGCGCGCTTCGCCGAAGACGGCGTGCCAGAACGGCATGCCGCTGTCGCCGTTCGTGGGTTGCGGCTTGGTGCTAAGATAGAGCGCGCCGACGACGAGGCTCTGCGCCAGCTTCAGCTTGAAGTCGCGCACGCCGTCGCATCCGATGGCGCGGCAGAAACGGGTGACCGTCGGCTCGCTGACCTGGGCGCGCTGCGCCAGCGCGGCATTCGATGCATCGACGGCATATTTGACGTCGTCGAGCACGACGTCGGCGACGCGGCGCTCCGCCGGCCGCAAGTCCGTGTAGCTGTCCTTCACCTGCGAAATGATGTCGGGGAAGCGCCTGACATGATCATGCCGGCCGTCATCCCCGTCGGAAATCCGCAGCGCCTGGCTGTCAGCTTCGGTCATTGGCCGTCCTTCTCTGCCGTTTCTGGACCACCATATTTGCGATTATCCGCCGGCTGGCCATGGGCAATCAGCCGAAGTGAGTATGTAGGAAAGTAACACACACTGCAAGCGCGTCTAAACACAGGCGAAATCAGACGCTTAGATAAGCTTTAGTTGAATCTGATGGCGCCAGATCTTTGCCACCGCTTGACAGTAAAGTAGGATAGTTACAGACTGATTTCGCGGACAGAGGGGGCTCCGGCAACCCAATCACGCAGTCTCCGAGGGGAGCATGAATACCGGCAGCGCAAGAACGCCGAAGCTCGGCGTGCAGGCAGCGAGCAAGGTTTATACCACGGCCTCCGGCGATCTTCTCGCCCTGGACCGCTGCAGCCTCGACGTGCACGCCAACGAGATCGTCTCCATCGTCGGCCCCTCCGGCTGCGGCAAGACCACGCTGTTGTGGTCGATGTCGGGTCTGCATCGTCTGACCAGCGGCGCGATACTGCTTGACGGCAAGGAGGTCACCGGCCCGCGTCCCGAGATCGGTATCGTCTTCCAGGAAGCGAACCTTCTGCCCTGGCGCAATCTCGACGCCAACATAAACTTCCCGTTCGAGATCAAAGGCGAGAAGCCCGATCGCGCCTGGATCGCGCATCTGCTTCATCGCGTCGGGCTCGACGGCTTCGGCGGCAAGTTCCCGCGCGAGCTTTCCGGCGGCATGCAGCAGCGCGCGGCGATCGTCCGCGCGCTGGCGCTGAAGCCTTCCGTGCTCTTGATGGATGAGCCCTTCGGTGCGTTGGACAGCTTCACCCGCGAGGAGATGAACCGCCTCGTCGAGGAGATCTGGCTCGATACCAAGACGACCATCGTTTTCATCACCCACAGCATCGAGGAAGCGATCTTCCTCTCCGACCGGGTCGTGGTGCTGACCGCGCGGCCGGGACGCGTCGCCAAGGTCTACGACGTGCCGTTCCCGCGCCCGCGCTCGCTGGAGATCATGGCCACCAAGGAGGTCTTCGACCTCACCAACCGCATCAAGATGGACATCGTCGGCGAGCGCCGGCCGAAGGCGCAGGAGCAGCTGCAACACAAGAGCGCTGAAATCGTGAGGATCAGACCGTGAGCGGGGGCGACGCCATTCCGGAATTCTCCAAAGCCAAGTCCGGTGACGGCCAGGATGTCAGCCTCACCAACCTCTCCGCCTTCGCCGGCGGCCCAGGCATCAAGTCCGGCGCCGAGGTGGCCGCGATTCTCGTCGTCGCGGTGGTGATCATCGGCGGCATCGAGCTGGCGCTGCGCATCTTCCACGTGCCGCAATACATCATGCCGCCGCCGAGTGCGATCGTTTACGCTTTATTCGACGAGTTCCCGCTGATCGCGCCGCATCTCGGCTACACGCTGGTCGAGCTCTTCTCCGGCTTTGCCATCGGCGCCGTCGTCGGGCTGGTGATGGCGGCGGTGATCACGCAGTTTCCCTTCGCCGAGAAGATCGTCGCGCCTTACATCTTGATCCTCGTCACCACGCCGATGCTGGCGCTGGTGCCGCTTCTCATCCTGCGCTTCGGCTTCGGCTACACGCCGCGCATTATCGCGGTAGCTTTAGCCGCCGGACCGATGGTGATGATCAATGCCGCGACCGGGTTCCGGCGCGTGGACAGCGCCAAGATCGCGCTCGCTCGCTCCTATGGCGCGAGCACCTTGCAGATCTTTTGGAAGATCCGCGCGCCGATGGCGCTGCCGATGATCCTGGTCGGGCTGATGATCGGCGCGATCTTCGGGCTCCTCACTGCGGTAGGTGCCGAGATGGTCGGCGGCGGCTTCGGCCTCGGCAACCGGCTTACCTCGTATTCGTCGATGATCCAGATGCCGCAATTTTTCGCGGTGGTGCTGATCCTGTCGACGCTCGGCATCCTGATCTACGTGCTCTTCTTCCTGATCGGCAAGAAATGGGCGAGCTGGGAGGCATGAGCGCGGACGCCCGGGGGACGGGCGAAGGCAAGGGCAAGCGATCGACAAGGGCAATCAACAAAAGGGGAATGCCATGACCAACGAAAGCTTATTCACAACGACAAGAGCGAGCATCAGCCGCCGCTACTTCCTGCAAGTGACGGCCGCCGGCGTGGTGACCGCCACCGCGCTCGGCGCATCGGGTCTGAAAGCCAGGGCGGCGGCTTATGAAAAATTCACCTGGATCTCGCCGCGCGGCACGCTCGAAGTGCTGGACGACTATCCCTACTGGTCGGCCAAGAAGGCCGGCTATTTCGGCGACCTCGCCACCGACATGCAGCCGGGTCCGTCGGACGGCACCGCGACGGTCAAGTTCGTCGATGTCGGCCAGGCCGACATGGGCTTCCCCTCGCCAGGTGTCTTCTCCTTTGCCATCCAGAACGGCATGAAGCTGAAGTCGGTGTTCCACATGGGCGCGCGCGACACCTTCAGCATCGCTTTCCGCAAGGGCCAGGGCACCAAGAACCTGAAGGACCTCGAAGGCAAGACGATCCTTCTCGGCTCCGCCGCTTGGCAGGCGATCGTCGATCCGCTGCTTGCCGCGCAGGGTGTCGACATCAAGAAGGTGAAATATGTCGAGGCCGGGTGGCCGACCTGGGGCACCGCGCTCGCCGGCGGCCAAGGCGATGCCGCACTCTCCTGGGAAGGTCTGCGCGCCGAATGGATCGCCAAGGACCTCGACTTCGAATATTGGCTCGGCGTCCAGAATTCCAAGCTTCCGGCCAACACCTTCGTCGTGCGCGCCGCCGATCTCGAGGATCCCGACAAGAAGGCCTTCCTCGAAAAATATCTGCGCGGCTGGGCGATGGGCCTCGAATTCGGCTACCAGAACCCGCGCGCGGCCGTCGAAGCCGTGTTCGAGCAATTCCCGACCTTGGCCAAGAACCTTGGCCCTGAGCTCGGCACCACCTCGATCCTGCAGCAGATCAACGTCTTCCGCGGTGACATGGACAAGCGCAGTGGCTGGGGCTCGCACGACATGGCGAGCTGGCAGGGCTTTTTCGACGAGATCCTGAAGATCGGCCAGATCACCGCGCCGGTGAAGGCCGAAGACGTCTGCACCAACGACCTGATTCCGACCGCCAACGACTTCGACAAGGCGAAGGTCAAGGCCGATGCCGACGGCGTGAAACTGTCGGAAGGCTTTGCCGCGCTCGACGTCGAGAAGATCAAGGCGCACCTGTTCGATTCCGCCGTCAAGTAAGGCGGGCGCATTGACCATCGGGCGGCGCCTGATGCCGCCCGAGCTACTGTTCAAAGAGCATTGGGGAGGCTGACATGGCCGACAAAGTAAAAATCCTGGTGGTTGGTCTGGGCAATATGGGCGCTTCGCATGCGAGCGCCTATCACCGCTCCGACGGCTTCGAGATCGTCGGCATCATGAGCCGCACCATCAAGAGCAACAAGAAGATCCCGAAGGAGCTCGCCGGCTATCCGCTCTATGAGGATTTCGACTTGGCTCTGAAGGAGACCAAGCCGGACGCGGTCTCGATCAACAGTTGGCCGAACACGCATGCCGAATACGCGCTGAAGGCGATCGCCGCCAACTGCCATGTGTTCATGGAAAAGCCCCTCGCCACCAACATCGCCGACGCCGAGAAGGTGGTGGCCGCCGCGCGGGCCAAGAACCGGAAGCTGGTTCTGGGCTACATCCTGCGCGTCCACCCGTCCTGGATCAAATTCATCGAGGTCGGCAAGACGCTCGGCAAGCCCCTGGTGATGCGCCTCAACCTCAACCAGCAGAGCAGCGGCAGCGCCTGGCACTGGCACAAGAACCTGATCGACTCGCTGATCCCGATCGTCGACTGTGGCGTGCACTATGTCGACGTCATGTGCCAGCTGACCGGCGCCAAGCCGGTGCGCGTGCACGGCATCGGCGCCAAACTCTGGGCCGAGGCCGACAAGCAGAACTATGGCCATCTGCACGTCACTTTCGATGATGGCTCGGTCGGCTGGTATGAAGCCGGCTGGGGCCCGATGATGAGCGAGACCGCCTATTTCGTGAAGGATGTGGTCGGCCCGAAAGGCGCCGTTTCGATCGTCGCCGGCCAGTCCGCAAGCAGCGCCAAGGAAGCCGAGGAGGTATCGGATTCCGCCGACATCGACCGCCACACCAAGACCGACGCGCTGAAGATCCACTACGCGCAGGTCGATGGCGACAAGAACTTCTCGAAGCCCGACGAGATCGTCAGCATGGAGGACGAGCCCGGCCATCAGGAGCTTTGCGACCGCGAGCAGGCCTTCTTCCTGCGCGCCATCCGTGAGGACCTCGATCTGACCGAGCAAATGGATGCCGCCGTCAACAGCCTGCGCATCGTTTTAGCCGCCGAGCAGAGCATCGCGGAGAAGCGGACCGTCGAGCTGACCTGAAGCTTCCGGTCAGCCTGCCGCGCAACCTCACATCTAGCCGCTTCGCGGCTGGGCAGTCCGCCGGCGGCGTGCCGATCGGCATGCAGCCAGTCGGCCGCTATGTAGCGCTCTCCACGCAGTTGGAAGAGGAGATGCCGTGCAGGGACCGGCGGCCGGCCAACCAGCTTCCGGATCTTTGGAACAGCACGTTGCCGCCGCCTTCATCCCGTGGCGTCAATTTCCTATAAGATTCCTATTTCTTTGCTCCCCGCCTCGTCTCGAACCTTTATGGCGGTCGGGTCCATATTCCCCTCGAAAAACACTTTCATCGCCATCGCCGCCAAGGTGACGGGCGGTCCTGTGCAATTTTGAACTCGACCGTGTCGGGGTGCAAAAACAAGCCGAAACAAGGAATGCCTGCAATGGACCTCGTTGTTCTCGGGATGGGGATTTTGTTCTTCGTCCTGTCCTTAGCTTACGTCAAAGCCTGCGACAGAATCTGATCGAAGGGTCTTACAATGCTTTTCGACTACGTCCTCGGCGGCGCGGTGACCTTGTTCTTGCTTGCCTACCTCACCTACGCCCTCATCCGCCCAGAGCGCTTCTGATCGGCATACGGAAAGTCAGTTCATGACACTCAACGGCTGGATACAGATCCTCGTCTATTGCGGGATCCTGCTTTTGCTCGTGAAGCCGCTCGGCGGCTACATGCACCGCGTCTTCAAAGGCGATCGTACGTTGCTGTCGCCCGTGCTTGTCCCGATCGAGCGCGGCCTCTATCGCCTCGCCGGGACAAGCGAGAAGGAAGAACAGCACTGGGCCGCCTACGCCACCGGCATGCTGCTTTTCAACCTCGCCGGTTTCCTCGTGCTTTATGCCTTGCAGCGGCTGCAGGGCGCGCTGCCCTACAATCCCGCCGGGATGGCTGCGGTCGAACCGGAGCTCGCCTTCAACACCGCGGCGAGCTTCGTCACCAATACCAACTGGCAGAACTACGGCGGCGAAAGCACGATGTCCTACCTCGTGCAGATGGCCGGCCTCACCGTCCAGAACTTTGTTTCGGCCGCCACCGGCATTGCCATTGCGATCGCGCTGATCCGCGGCTTTGCCCGCGCCTCGGGCAAGTCGATCGGCAGTTTCTGGGTCGACCTGACCCGCTGCACGCTTTACGTGCTCCTGCCGGCCTGCATCGTGCTGACGCTCGTCTATGTGTGGCTCGGCATCCCGCAGACGCTTGGACCCTATGTCGACGCCACCACGCTGGAAGGCGCCAAGCAGACGATCGCGCTCGGCCCAGTCGCCTCTCAGGTCGCCATCAAGATGCTTGGCACCAATGGCGGCGGCTTCTTCAACGCCAATGCCGCGCATCCTTTTGAGAATCCGGACGCCATCTCGAACCTGATCCAGATGCTGTCGATCTTCGCGCTCGGCGCCGGTCTCACCAACGTCTTCGGGCGGATGGTCGGCAGTGAGCGCCAGGGTTGGGCCATCCTTGCCTCGATGGGCGTGCTGTTTCTCGTCGGCGTCATCGTCTGCTACTGGGCCGAGGCCGCCGGCAGTCCGCTGGTGCATGCGCTCGGCATCGACGGCGGCAACATGGAAGGCAAGGAGACGCGCTTCGGAATTGCGTTGTCGGCGCTGTTCGCGGTCATCACCACGGCCGCCTCGTGCGGCGCCGTGAATGCCATGCACGATTCGTTCACCGCGCTTGGCGGCATGATCCCGCTGATCAACATGCAGCTTGGCGAGGTCATCGTCGGCGGCGTCGGCGCCGGCTTCTACGGCATCCTGATGTTCGTCGTCCTTGCCGTCTTCGTTGCCGGCCTGATGGTCGGCCGCACACCGGAATATCTCGGCAAGAAGATCGAAGCCAAGGAGGTCAAGATGGCGATGCTTGCCATCCTCTGCCTGCCGCTGGCGATGCTGATCTTCACGGCTATCGCCGTGGTCCTGCCGAGCGCGGTGGCCTCGATGGCCAATGGCGGCCCGCACGGCTTCACCGAGGTGCTCTATGCCTATACGTCGGCGGCCGCGAACAACGGCTCGGCCTTTGGCGGACTGACCGGCAACACGCCCTGGTACAACATCACCATCGCGATCGGCATGCTGATGGGCCGCTTCCTGGTCATCATCCCGGCTTTGGCCATCGCCGGCTCGCTGGCCGCAAAGAAGACCGTGCCTGCTTCCGCCGGCACCTTCCCGACCGACGGCATGCTGTTCGTCGGCCTCCTGGTCGGCGTGATCGTCATCGTCGGCGGCCTCACCTTCTTCCCGTCGCTCGCCGTCGGTCCGATCGTCGAGCATCTGGCGATGATCCGCGGACAGACTTTCTGAGATGACCATGCCTTGGTTCAACAACATACCTCGGCACGATCGTCACCAATCCGGTGACGGAACGCCCGATGACGGAGGGGACGAGAAACCTCGTCCTTTCCCGACGCTCTCCACCTTCCTCGGCATGGCGGCCGTGCTGTTCGTGCTGTGGCTGCTGGCCTCGGGCCTTCCGCATCTGTTGCCGAAGACCGAACACCCGGCGCCATCCAACATCACCGATACTGGAGCCTTAAAATGAGCCAGTCCAAATCCGCGAGCATTCTGGATGCCAGCATCCTGATGCCCGCCATTGGCGGCGCTTTCCGCAAGCTCGATCCGCGCACGCTGATCAAGAACCCGGTGATGTTCGTCGTTGCCATGGTCTCAGCACTCACCACCGTGCTGTTCGTCAAGGATGTCATCACCGGCGGCGGCGATCTCGGCTTCACCTTGCAGATCATCATCTGGCTGTGGTTCACCGTGCTGTTCGCCAACTTTGCCGAGGCCGTGGCCGAGGGGCGCGGCAAGGCGCAGGCGGACTCGCTGCGCAAGGCGCGCACCGAGACCCAGGCCAAGCTGCTCGTCAACGCCGAGGATCGCGGCAAGTTCAAGTTGGTGCCTGGCACCAGCCTGAAGGTCGGCGACATCGTGCTGGTCGAAGCCGGCGACATCATCCCTTCCGACGGCGAGGTGATCGAAGGCGTGGCTTCCGTCAACGAGGCGGCAATCACCGGCGAATCCGCGCCTGTGATCCGCGAATCCGGCGGCGACCGCTCGGCCGTCACCGGCGGCACGCAGGTGCTGTCCGATTGGATCCGCGTGCGCATTTCCGCCGCCTCCGGCCAGACCTTCCTCGACCGCATGATCTCGCTGGTCGAAGGTGCGGAGCGCCAGAAGACCCCGAACGAGATCGCGCTTAACATCTTGCTTGTAGGCATGACGCTGATCTTCGTCCTGGCCACCGCGACCATCCCGAGCTTCGCCTCTTATTCCGGCGGCTATATCCCGGTGACGATCCTCGTCGCTTTGTTCGTGACACTGATCCCGACCACGATCGGCGCGCTGCTTTCGGCCATCGGCATTGCCGGCATGGATCGCCTGGTGCGTTTTAACGTGCTTGCCATGTCCGGCCGCGCCGTCGAGGCTGCCGGCGACGTGGACACCTTGCTCCTCGACAAGACCGGCACCATTACGCTCGGCAATCGCCAGGCGACCGAGTTCCATCCGGTGAAGGGGGTGACCGAACAGGAGCTGGCCGATGCTGCTCAATTGGCCTCGCTGGCTGACGAGACGCCGGAAGGCCGCTCGATCGTGGTGCTGGCGAAGGAAAAATACGGCATCCGCGCCCGCGATATGGCGACCTTGCATGCCACTTTCGTGCCCTTCACCGCGCAGACCCGGATGAGCGGCGTCGACATCGACGGCTCGTCGGTGCGCAAAGGCGCGGTCGATGCCGTGCTAGCCCATGTCAATCAAGCAACGGTGGCAAGCCATGGCACGCGTCCGACAAGCGACACCATGCGCGACCTGCAGGCCAGGGCCGACGAGATCGCCAAGGCCGGCGGCACGCCGCTGGCGGTCGAGCGCGACGGGCGCCTGCTCGGCGTCGTCCACCTCAAGGACATCGTCAAGGGCGGCATTCGCGAGCGTTTCGCCGAGCTTCGCAAGATGGGCATCCGCACGGTGATGATCACCGGCGACAATCCGCTGACCGCAGCGGCCATCGCGGCCGAAGCCGGCGTCGACGACTTCCTCGCCCAGGCGACGCCTGAAAACAAGCTGTCGCTGATCCGCGAGGAACAGGCCAAGGGCAAGCTTGTCGCGATGTGCGGCGACGGCACCAACGATGCGCCGGCGCTCGCCCAGGCCGATGTCGGCGTCGCCATGAACACCGGCACGGTCGCGGCGCGCGAGGCCGGCAACATGGTCGACCTCGACAGCGATCCGACCAAGCTGATCGAGATCGTCGAGATCGGCAAGGCGCTGCTGATGACGCGCGGTTCGCTGACCACCTTCTCGATCGCCAACGACGTCGCCAAGTATTTCGCCATCATCCCGGCCATGTTCGCCGTGTTCTACGTCGCGCCCGGCCAGTCGGTAGGCCCGCTGCAGGCGCTCAACATTATGCATCTGGCGACGCCGCAGAGCGCCATTCTGTCGGCGATCATCTTCAACGCGCTGATCATCGTCGCGCTGATCCCGCTGTCGCTGAAGGGGGTGAAATACCGCGCCATCGGCGCCGGCGCGCTGCTCACCCGCAATCTTCTCGTCTACGGCCTTGGCGGCATCATCGTGCCGTTCGCCGGCATCAAGGCGATCGACCTGATCGTCACGGCTCTTGGCCTGGCATAGGGACCCATTCCGATGTTCAAGCAACTCAGACCCGCTATCGTCATGATCGTTTTCTTCACGGTGCTGACCGGCCTCATCTATCCGATCGGCATGATCGGCATCGCGAAGGCGCTGTTTCCCAGGCAGGCCAATGGCAGCCTGATCGAAAGGGATGGCAAGGTTATCGGCTCCGAACTGATCGGCCAGGCCTTCGCCAGCGACCGCTATTTCCGCGGGCGGCCGTCGGCCGCCGGCGACGGCTACAACGCCGCCTCCTCCGGCGGCTCGAATCTCGGGCCGACCAATGCGAAGCTGATCGAGCGCATCAAGGCCGACGCCGACAGGCTGAAGGCCGAGAACCCGAACGCACCGGTTCCGATGGATCTCGTCACCACGTCTGGCAGCGGCCTCGATCCCGACATCAGCCCGGAGGGGGCCTATTTCCAGGTGCCGCGGATTGCCAAGGCCAGGGGCATCGATGAAGCCAAGGTGAAATCGCTTGTCGACGGCCATGTCGAGGATCGCGAGCTGGGCTTCATGGGTGAGCCGGTGGTCAATGTGCTGGCCCTCAACATGGGGCTCGACGATCTCAAATAATCAGCACTCGCAGCGGGGATCGACACGATCCCCGGTGCAATCCATGATTGGACTTGATGCCGGACGACAGGACCAACTTCGAGAACAGACCTTCTCCCGACGCGCTGCTCGAGCACGCGGAGCGGGAGGGCCGCGGCCGTCTGCGCATCTTCCTTGGCGCGGCGCCCGGCGTCGGCAAGACCTACGAGATGCTGTTGGCAGGCCGCGCCCGGCGCGCCGACGGCATCGACGTCGCGATCGGCGTCGTTGAAACGCATGGCCGCAAGGAAACCCAGGCGCTGGTCGAAGGCTATGAGGTGATCCCGCGACGCGAGGTCGAATACAGGGGCCGCGTCCTCGACGAGATGGACATCGACGCCATCCTGAAACGGCGGCCGGAGCTGGTTCTGATCGACGAGCTCGCGCACACCAACGGGCCCGGCAGCCGTCATCCCAAGCGCTATCTCGATGTTCAGGAAATCCTGTCGCAGGGCATCGACGTCTACACCACGCTCAACATCCAGCATGTCGAAAGTCTGAATGACGTCGTGGCGCAGATCACCCGCGTCAGGGTGCGCGAAACCGTTCCGGATTCCATCATCGACGAGGCCGACGACATCGAGGTCATCGACCTCACCCCGGACGACCTGATCAAGCGGCTGCATGAAGGCAAGGTCTATTTCCCGCAAACCGCTCAGCGCGCGATCGAGAACTATTTTTCGCCTGGCAATCTGACGGCGCTTCGCGAGTTGGCGCTGCGACGCACCGCGCAGCGCGTCGATGAACAGCTCCTCAGCCATATGCAGTCCCACGCCATTCCGGGACCGTGGGCGGCCGGCGAGCGGGTCCTTGTCTGCGTCGACTCGCGTCCGGACGGGAGCGCTCGTATCCGCTACGCGCGCCGGCTCGCCGATCGCCTGCGGGCGCCATGGACGGCGCTGCATGTCGACACGCCTCGCCTGGCCGGCATGTCCGAAGAGGACAAGGACCGGCTGGCGACAAACCTGCGCCTTGCCGAACAGCTCGGCGCCGAGGTGGCGACCATCCCGGGCCAGAACGTCGCCCAGGACATCGTGCGCCATGCGACGGCGAACAACTTCACCCATATCGTCATCGGCAGGCCGACCCGCTCGCGCTGGCGGGAACTGATCGAGGGCTCGCTCACCTATGACCTGATCCGCAATGCCGGCGACATCAGCGTCCATGTCATTTCGGGCAAGGAGCGCGATGCCGACATGCCGTCGGCCCGGGTGAAGGCCGCGCCCGAGCAGAAGCCCTTCCAGATCTGGCCCTATCTGTTCTCGACGGCCTATGTCGCCGGCGCGGTGGCCGTCAGCTCGATTCTCGATCAGTTCCTCGATGTCCGCAATCTGGCCAGCGTCCTGCTGCTGGCGGTGCTGACTTCTGCGGTGACGTTCGGACTCTGGCCGGCGCTCTACGCTTGTTTCCTGAGCGCGCTTGCCTTTAACTATTTCTTTCTCGAGCCGCGCTATACGTTCACGATCAGGGATCCGGAGAGCATCGTTGCCTTCGCGGTCTTTCTCGTTGTCGCAGTCATCGCCAGCAATCTGACGGCGCGCGTCCAGCGCCAGGCGGTCGCCGCCCGCTCACGCGCGCGAGCCACGCAGGACATCTACTCGTTCTCGAAGAAGCTCGCCGGCGCCGGCACGCTTGACGACGTGCTGTGGGCCACCGCCTTCCAGATCGCCTCGATGCTGAAAGTGCGCGTGGTGCTGCTTCTGCCCGAGAATGGAACGATCACCGTCAAGGCCGGCTATCCGCCGGACGATACGCTCGCCGAGGCTGACATCGCGGCGGCCCGCTGGGCCTGGGAACATGATCGCCCCGCCGGCCGCGGCGCCGATACGCTGCCCGGCGCCAAGCGCCTCTATCTGCCCTTGCGAACAGGCCGGACAGCGGTCGGCGTCGTCGGCCTCGACAACGACAAACAGGGCCCTTTGCTGACCCCCGAGCAGCAGCGCCTTCTCGACGCGCTTGCCGATCAGGCGGCGGTCGCCATCGAACGCATCCAGCTTGTCGCCGATGTCGACCGCGCCAGGCTGGCGGCGGAAGCGGACCGGCTGCGCACGGCGCTGCTTACCTCGATCTCGCATGACCTGAAGACGCCGCTGGCCGCCATCATGGGTGCCGCCGGCACGCTGCGGGAATACGCGGCCGCCCTTCCCGAAGAGGACCGCGCGGAACTCCTGTCGACGGTGGTCGACGAATCGGAGCGGCTCAACCGCTTCATCGCCAATCTGCTCGACATGACCAAGATCGAGTCCGGCGCCATGGAGCCGAACTACGCCCTCCATTATGTCGGCGATATCGTCGGCTCGGCGCTCGATCGCGCTCGCAAGATCACCGGCGAGCACCGCATTAACACCGACATTCCGCCGGACCTGCCGATGCTGCGCCTCGACCCGGTGCTGTTCGAGCAGGCGCTGTTCAACCTCCTCGACAATGCCGCCAAGTATTCCGCGCCCGGCTCGACCATCCGCCTGCAAGGCTGGGTCGACAACGGCTCCGTCATCCTGCAGGCCATGGACGAGGGACCAGGCATCCCGCCCAACGACCTCGAACGGATCTTCGACACCTTCTATCGGGTGCGCAAGCGCGACCAGGTCCGCGCCGGCACGGGTCTCGGCCTGTCGATCAGTCGCGGTTTCGTCGAGGCCATGGGCGGCAGGATCTCGGCGACGAACCGTACCGACCGGCCCGGCGCGATCTTCACCATCCGCATGCCGGTGCCGCAGGAAATTCCGGACCTTGCCGTGGCCAAAACGGATGACGCCGCATGACCGGTCAGAACGTCAGCATCCTGGTCGTCGACGACGAACCGGCGATCCGCAGGCTGCTTCGGGTCGGCCTCGGCAGCCAGGGCTATGCCGTATCGGAGGCACCGAACGCCAAGGCAGCGATCGAGCTCATGCAGGCGCAGCGGCCCGACCTGATCCTGCTCGATCTCGGCCTCCCGGGGATGACGGGCCTCGAACTGCTCGGCAAATGGCGTGACGACGGCCTCGACATTCCGGTCGTCATCCTATCGAGCCGCACCGACGAGGCCGGCATCGTCCAGGCGCTCGAGATGGGCGCCGACGACTATGTGACGAAACCCTTCGGCATGAACGAGCTCGTCGCCCGCATCCGCGTGGCGCTGCGCCACAAGTTCCAGCAGCAGGGCGAGAAGCCGGTGTTCCAGGCCGGAGACCTTTCGGTCGACCTGGTGAAGCGCATCGTCAAGGTAGAGGGTAAGGAAGTAAAACTGTCGCCGAAGGAATACGATATCCTGCGCATGCTCGTGCAGTATGCCGGCAAGGTTCTGACCCATCAGTTCCTGCTGAAGCAGATCTGGAACGAGTCGACGGACGTGCAATATCTCAGGGTCTATGTCCGCCAATTGAGGCAGAAGATCGAGAAGACACCGGACCAGCCGCGCTACATCATCACCGAGACCGGCGTCGGCTACCGTTTGCGCGAGGTCGATTGAAGGAACCGGCGGGCATCATCAAACCGATCGAGGCTGTGCCGAGATCGGTCGCTTGAACCATGGTAGATCCGCACAAACATCCTATATTACGGCAAGGTTTCTGTTTTTCGTGCGGGAAGGAAGCGATGTCGCATCCTCGGCTATCGGCGGCTTTGATTGCCGCGGCTTTGTCGACTGCCGCCCTTTTGGGCGCGGCTTCATATGCCTCCGCGCAGGTCGTCATCCCCACAGACCGCAACGCCCTGATCCAACATAACGAGCTGCAGGCGCTCCGGAACCAGCTGCAGCGACGACAGTTCCAGCAACAGCAGCAGCTTTACCGCGAGCAGGACCGGCAGATCGTTCCGAAGGCTCGCCCTGAAGTGCCGATCGTCAAGCAGAATTGCCAGTCTCAGGTGATCGGCACCACGATTTCGCGCGTCTGCCGCTGACATTTTTCTTTTTTGGGTTTACTTAGCCGACTTACTGTCGGCAGCGAGCCGCCTTGCATGGGCGGCGGTTTTGGGATTTGCAGGAGCGAGATTTTTGCCGTGCGGATAGCGTACGGCAGGAATGCCGCTTTGATCGGATTTGGGGATGGCAGCAGCCAAGAAGAAAGCAGTACGCAGGGCAAAGAAGGGAGAGCGGATCCGCCAGGTGGCGGCCATCCCCTTTCGCCTACGCGGCGACGGCCAGCTTGAAGTCTTGCTGGTCACCTCGCGCACGACCAAACGTTTCATTGTGCCCAAGGGCTGGCCCATGAAAGGCAAGAGCGGGCGCAAGGCGGCCGCGATCGAGGCCCAGGAAGAGGCGGGCGTGCTGGGCAAGGCGCTGAAGCAGCCTGCCGGCGGCTACTCCTATTGGAAGCGCATGGCCAGCCGTTTCGTCCGTGTCGACGTGGTCGTCTACCTGCTCGAGGTCAGCGAGGAGATGGCCGACTGGCGGGAGGCCGTGAACCGTCAGCGGGCTTGGCTGCCGGCGGCCGATGCGGCCCTGCTGATCGACGAGCCCGAGCTTTCCACGCTGCTGAGGGATTTGACGGCCTTGGTGACCGATCCGGCGTAAGACGATGGCCTGGCGCAATTCCACGAAAGTGTGACACGGCATCCGTCAGGAATTCCGTCACAACAAAATGGATGGAATGGTTCGCCGTTTTCCGTGGAACGGTGAAACGCTCTAATCGGAGTCGCCAGGAAACGGCCGTGCCGGGGTGCCGCTATAAGCCCACAGCCATTCTTTGGGCAGAGGTCCCTTGTTGCGGTCGCTCTCCTGTGATTGCTCCCAGGCATGCGCCAGTATGCCTACCGAGCGCGACAGCACGAAGAGGCCGCGCGTCAGTGGCGGCGGGAAGCCAAGCTCGCCATAGATGACGGCCGTGGCGCCATCGATGTTGAGCGGGATCGTCTTGCCCTTGCGTGTCGCCACCTCCGCCTCGATCGCCTCGGCAATGTCGGCAAAGCGCCCGCTGACGACGCCGCGACCGGCGAAGTCGCGCGTCAGTTCGATGAGGCGTGGCGCCCGCGGATCGATCGGGTGGAAGCGATGCCCGAGGCCGGGCACGTAGCCCTTTTCCTCGGCGAAGAACCGGTCGAGCCGCGCACTCACCGCTTCGGCGAGGCTCGCGCCACCATCGATTGCGGCGGCGATGTTGCCATAGAAGGAAAGCGCCTGCTCGCCGGCCCCGCCATGCACGTCCCCCAGCACATTGATGGCGGAGGCCATGGCGTTGTTGATGCCGACGCCGCAGGTCGCCGCCATGCGCGCGATCGCGATCGACGGCGCCTGCGGGCCGTGGTCGACGGCGGCCCCGAGCGCGATGCCGAGCAGCGCCGCCTGATCGTCGCCCGGCAATTCGCCGCGCAGCATAAGCCAGATCATCGCCGGAAAGCTGACCCGGCCGATCAGATCCTGGATCTGGTAGCCGCGCAGCCGGATCACGCCGGGCTGCATCTCGATGATGCCGGTCCGCCACCACTCCTCGCCGCGGTCGCGGCCGGTCTTTTTGTCCGCGCTCATGCCCGCGCCCTCCCCTTGCCGCGCGCCGGCAAGCTGGCGAACACGTCGTCCATATGCGCGCCAAGACGTGGCGGAGGGCCGGCTGGCACGGGAGCCGCACCGTCGACCATAAAGCCGCCGCGCACCACCGTGAGCGGCTTCTCCATTCCGGGTATCTCCTGGAAGCGCGTCGTCATGCGGCGCTCGGTGACCTGGCGTTCCTGCAGCACTTGCGGGATCGTCAGCACCCGCCCGGCCGGCACGCCGGCGCGGTTGAGCTTTTCTTCCCAGACCGCCGCAGGAGCGCCGGCAAGCGCGTCTTCGATAAGCGGCTTCAGCGCTGCCCGGTTCTCTTTGCGCGTCTCGCGTTCTGCAAAGCGCGGATCCGAAGCCAACTCTGGGCGGCCGATCAAGCCGCAAAGGGTCACGAACTGCTCCTGCTTGTTGGCGGCGATGTTGAGCAGGCCCTCGCCGGTGCGGAACGCGCCGGAGGGCGCGGCCGTCATGTTCTCGTTGCCCATGGCTTGAGGCTCAACGCCCGCCGTCAGATAGTTCGACACCGGCCATCCCAAGGCCGATAGCGTGCATTCGAGCATCGACACGTCGAGGAAGGCGCCTTCGCCGCTGGTCTTCTGCCGCACCAGCGCCGCAGCGATAGCGAAGGCCCCCACCAGCCCGCCCAGCGTGTCGGCGACCGGATAGCCGACGCGCAGCGGCGCCGTTTCCGGCGTGCCGGTGATGCTCATGATCCCGGACAGCCCCTGGATGATCTGATCATAGGCCGGGTTGCCGCGCATCGGGCCGGTCTGGCCGAAACCCGATATCGCGCAATAGACGAGGCTTGGCCTAACCTCCTTCAGCTTCTCGTGGCCGAGGCCGAGCCGATCCATCACGCCCGGCCGGAAATTCTCGACCAGTGCGTCCGCCGTGGCGACCAGGTTGAGGAACCGCTCGCGGTCGGCCTCCTGCTTCAGGTCGAGCACCACCGATCGTTTGCCAGCGTTCTGCGCCAGGAAGGATGCACCCATGCCGGCTTTGTTGAGCTCCGGCGAGGCGCCAAGCTGGCGCGCGAGATCGCCGCCCGGCGGCGCCTCGACCTTGATGACGTCGGCGCCGAGCAGCGCCAGCTGGTAGGCGCAGTAAGGACCTGCCAGCACATTGGTGAGGTCGAGGACGCGTATGCCGGAAAGCAGGTCTGTCATGATGCTCCAGATCGGTCAGGCATCGCCCGGCACATGCTCTGGTCCGCGCGTGCGCCGGCGTTCGATCCAGGCCCAGATATGCGGGCCGACCAGACCGATGAAGGCGAGCGTTAATAGCGTCAGCGAGAGCGGGTGCCGGTAGAACACCGTCCAGTCGCCATTGGCGATCGTCATCGCCCGGCGGAACTGCGTCTCGGCGAGCGGCCCGAGGATCATGCCGATGATGACCGGCGCCGTCGGAAAATCGAAGCGGCGCATAAGGAAACCCGCCGCGCCCAGCAGATAGAGGATGATGAGATCGATCGGCGACTGCGAGATGCCGTAGGTGCCGACGGTGGCGAACACCAGAATGCCGGCATAGAGCTGCGGCGCCGGGATCTTGAGCAATCGTACCCAAAGGCCGATCAACGGCAGGTTGAGGATTACGAGGATGACGTTGGCGATGAACAGGCTGGCGATGAGGCCCCAGACGAGATTGGCCTGCGTCGTCAACAGCAGCGGTCCGGGATTGATGCCGTAGCTCTGGAAGGCCGACAGCATGATCGCCGCCGTTGCCGAGGTCGGCAGGCCAAGCGTCAGCATCGGCACCAGCACGCCGGCAGCCGACGCGTTGTTGGCAGCCTCCGGCCCGGCGACGCCTTCGATGGCGCCGACCGTGCCGAACTCCTCCTTGTGCTTGGAAAGCTTCTTTTCGATGGCATAGGAGAGGAAGGTCGGGATCTCGGCCCCGCCGGCGGGCAGGGCGCCGATCGGGAAGCCGATTGCCGCGCCCCTGAGCCACGGCTTCCACGAGCGCGCCCATTCGGAAGCAGTCATGTAGAGCGAGCCCCTCAGTGGCACGATCTCGTCCTTCCCGGCATAGCGGCGCGAGGCCACGTAGAGGGTCTCGCCGACCGCAAAGAGGCCGACCGCTACGACGATGACGTCGACGCCGTCGAGCAACTCGCCCATGCCGAAGGTGAAGCGCGGCTGCCCGGTCTGCAGGTCGACGCCGATCATGCCGATGACGAAGCCGACGAACAGGCTGGTAAGCCCACGCACAGAGGACGAGCCGAGCACCGCCGAAACGGTGATGAAGGCGAGCACCATCAGCGAGAAATATTCCGCCGGCCCGAAAGCCAGCGCCAGCTTGACCACGATCGGCGCCAGGAAGGCGACGCCCAGCGTGCCGAGGGTCCCGGCGACGAACGAGCCGATCGCGGAAGTCGCGAGCGCCGCGCCGCCGCGGCCCGAACGCGCCATCCGGTTGCCCTCGAGCGCGGTGACGATGGTGGCGCTTTCGCCCGGTGTATTGAGCAGGATCGATGTCGTCGAGCCGCCATACATGGCCCCGTAATAGATGCCGGCAAACAGGATGAAGGAAGCTTCCGGCGCCACCTGGTAGGTGATCGGCAAAAGCAGCGCGATGGTCAGCGCCGGCCCGAGGCCAGGCAGCACGCCGATCGCGGTTCCGAGCGTCGTGCCGAGCAGGCACCACAAGAGATTGGTCGGCGTGAAGGCGACCGCAAATCCGTGCGCGAGATAACCGAGCGTGTCCATCGTCCTCAGCCCCTTCCCATGCCGACGAGGGCGCTGATCAACGCGTTGAGCTGGTTCTCGATCAGGCCGGCCCCTATATTGACGCCGAGCGCTCTGGCGAATCCGAAATAGGCAGCCAGCGCCAAGATCAGGCCAAGCAGCGCATCGCGCAGCGGATGCCGGCTGCCGAAGCCGAAGCAGACCAGCACGAACATGATCACCGAGGCGGCTGTGAAGCCGAGCGGCTGGATCAGCACGAGATTGGCAACGAGCCCCGCGACTACGAAACCCATCGCCTTCCAGTCGGTCGGCGTCTCCTTTTCCTCGTCCGGCTGCCAGCCGCCACGCAGGGCGGCGACGATGAGCAGCAGCGACAGGATCACCATGCCGGCCATGGTCATGTAGGGGAAGACCTTCGGGCCGACCTTGGAATAGAGCGGCGAAACCGGGATCGCCAGGGTCTGCCAGGCAACGGCCCCGGCGCAGGCAAGAAGCCCGACGCCGATCAGCAATTCGGGTATGGCAAGGCGCGGCGGTGACGCCTGCTGGTCGCTGGTGCTCATGATCTCCTCCCCGGAAGCCGGCCTTCCACTGCCGGCTTCGCCGCAGTTTCATTGAACCGTCGCATGTCCGCTGTCTCGAAGAAGGCGATGCAGCCTCCTTCGAGGTCAGGCAGGAGGCGATCAGGCGAGGCCGAGATCCTTGAGGATCGCGCCGATGCGTGTCGTGTCCTCGGCGACGAACTTGGCATAATCGTCGCCGGTCAGCAGAATCGGCGTCCAGTTGCGGTTCTTGCACTCGGTCGCCCAGGCCTCGCTCTTCGCCATGGTCTCGACCATCTTGATCATCGCCGCCTTGTCTTCGTCGGAAACGCCGGGGGGTGCAAAGACGCCGCGCCAGTTGAACAATTCGACGTCGATGCCGGCTTCTTTCAATGTCGGCGCGTCGATGCCTTCCTGACGCTTGTCCGACGAGATCGCCAGCAGCCGGAGCGCGCCCGCCTTGACCTGCTCGGAGAATTCGCCATAGCCGGAAATGCCGGCCGCGACCTGGTTGCCGAGCAGCGCCGACAGCGCCTCGCCGCCGCCGGCGAACGGCACATAGGACAGGTTGGCGGCAGGCACGCCGGCCGTCTTGGCGATCAGGCCGAAAAGGATGTGGTCGGAACCGCCGGCCGAACCGCCGGCCACCGGAACCTTCGTCGGATCCGCCTTCAGCGCCGCGACGAAATCATTGGCCGTCTTGAACGGCGAGGCTGCCGGCACCACCAGCGCCTCGAACTCGCCGGTGAGGCGCGCGATCGGCGTCACTTCGGTGAGATTGTTGGCGGCCTTGTTGGCGATGATGGCGCCAACCATGACCATGCCGGCAACCATCAGCGCGTTGCCCTTGCCCTTCCACTGGTTGACGAATTGCGGCAGGCCGACCGTGCCGCCGGCGCCACCGACATTGGTGATCTGCGAGCCGGAGATCAGCTTTTCGGAGCGCAGCACCTGATCGATCGTGCGCGCGGTCTGGTCCCAGCCGCCGCCGGGGGCCGCCGGCACGAAGATTTGGATTTGCGGGGCGTCCTGCGCAAAGGCGGCTCCGAAATGCAAAGCCGCGAAGCCGGCGGCGGTGGTCGACAAGAATCTGCGTCTGTTCAGCATGGGATTCCTCCAAATCACGACACCTCCTCCGGTGCCTGCCAAGACGTGGCCTGAATTAAGACCCGCATTCGAGTTCAAGCATTTGTTACCGCGTTCTGTCAACGGGAATGCCATTCTGCTGGACAGAACGCATCGGATCGGACTAAATCCGCATGTCCAGGGTCATTCCCGGATGGGCGACCACGATGAAATCGTCACCGCAATGACAGACCTCCCTCCAAGCCAGGCTCCGGCCGACGGCGTTGCCGCGCTCGACCGGGCAATCGCCATCCTCGACGCGTTCACCATTGCCGACCGGTCGCTCGGCCTCGCCGAAATCGCGGCCCGAACCGGTCTCTACAAGAGCACGATCCTCAGATTGGCCACCTCGCTGATGCGCGGGCAATTGCTGGAGCGCCTGGAGGACGGACGCTATCGCATCGGACCGGCGACCTTCAGGCTTGGCGCGCTTTACCAGCGCTCGCTCGTGGCGATGGATATCCTGTTGCCGATCATGCGCGATCTCTCCGAGCGGAGTTGGGAAAGCGTCGCCTTCTATGTCCGCTCGGGCGACGTGCGCACCTGTCTCTACCGGGTCGAGTCCAAGCACCCGATCCGTTACACGATACGGGAAGGTGACGTGCTGCCCTTGCTGGTTGGTTCCGGCGGCCGGGTGCTGGCCGCGTTCTCGGGAGAGCAGGGCGAGCCTTACGAGACGATCCGGAAAACCTATAGTTACATTTCAATCGGTGACCGCGATCCGCAGACTGCCGGCATCTCCGCCCCTGTCTTCGGGCCGGGACGGACACTGCTCGGCGTGCTCACGCTCGCCGGTCCGAACACGCGGGTCGACGCGGCCTTCCTCACCCGCATGAAGCGGCCGCTGCTCGAAGCTGCCGCCCGCGCCACCCGCGCTTTTGGCGAAGATGCATCCATGCTGGATGCGGCAAGCCTCGACACGCCGCCGGAGCCCACAACGGATCCGGGTTTTGGCGAGCATCAAATTCGAGTTTCCGGCACGCAGCAGGCCAATGTCGCCGAGCTTCGGGCAGGTGGACGCTCAAGCGACGGTTAGCTCTTGCCAATCGCGTCCCTTGGCACCAATCTCGGCTCGAAGGGCCGCTCATCGGGTGGATGGCTGCGCGATAGGTTTTGCCATGACCCGCGATCAGATGCTCGCCCATCTCCGATCCGCCGACGCCGCGGCGCGCGAGGCGGCGGCGCACGGTCATCATCCATTCGGTGCGGTGCTGGTCGGCCCCGACGACGCCATCCTCATGCGCCAAGGCAATATCGACACCGTCCATCACGCCGAAACCGAACTTGCGCGACGCGCGGCGACTGCCTATTCGCCGGAGTTTCTCTGGACCTGCACGCTCGTCTCAACCGGCGAGCCCTGCGCGATGTGCACCGGAACGCTCTACTGGGCCAATATCGGCCGGCTGGTTTACGGCTTCGAGGAGACCCAGCTTCTGGCGCTCACCGGCGATCACGCGGAGAATCCGACGATGAGCCTTTCTTCGCGCGCCGTGCTCGACTCCGGGCAGAAAAAGATCGAGGTGTTTGGCCCCTTCCCCGAAGTCGCGGACGAGCTGCTCGCACCACACCGCGAGTTCTGGAAGCGCTGACGCGGAAGCGGATGTTGGGGACGGGTCCGCAAGGATAGGGTGACCCAGTCCGCCCTAAGCTTCCGCCCTCTAGGCTCTGCTTGACTCACACATATCTCACTGGTTATACGTCAATCAATAGCCATTGAGTTATCGATCCAGATGACGAACGCACACGATATGCTGTTCCGGACGCTTGCCGATCCGACAAGGCGCGCCATCTTCGAGCGTCTGTGCCGGCAAGGCGAGCAGACGGTCGGCGCGCTGACGGCTGAGGCCGGTGTCTCGCAGCCGGCGGTGTCGAAACATCTCGGCCTGCTCAAGCAAGCCGGACTGGTGCGCGACCGCCACGAGGGTCGCCAGACCCATTACAGCGCACAGCTTGGCGCGCTGGCGCCGCTAATGGATTGGACTCGCGATATGGCCGGGTTCTGGGAGAGCCGGTTCGACGATCTCGAGGATCTGCTGCAGAGGATGGATCAATGAACGATATGCCGGCCGGAACGCGCTCCGTTGTCGTCGAGCGCGAGATTCCCTATCCGCCGGAAAAGATCTGGCGGGCACTGACCCAGCCGCATCTCATCGAGGAGTGGCTGATGAAGAACAACTTCAAGCCGGTCGTAGACCACCGTTTCGAACTGAGCGCGGACTGGGGCGGTGTCGAGTGCCAGGTCCAGACAGTCGAGCCAAACAAGACGCTTTGCTACACATGGGACACCAAGGATCTAGAGAGCGTCGTCACATGGACGCTGACCCGGACCGGCGCCGGCACTCGCCTGCGCATGGAGCAGACGGGCTTCCGAACTGACCAGGAGCCGTATTTCCGGGGCGCCACCGTTGGCTGGCCGAGGTTCTTTGCGGCCTTGGAGCAGGTGCTTTCGCGGATCGAGTGAGGACCTGCGGCAACCTCATCCAGATGACGCAGCTGGCACGCTGGTAGGCCCAGCGTTCATTGGTTCTTTCAGAGGAGGAAGCATTGGACTGGAGCAAGTGGATCAGGCAGTTGCATCGCTGGCTGTCGATCATCTTTACCGTGACCGTCATCGCCAACTTCGTCGCCATGGCATTGGGCGAGCCGCCGGCCTGGGTGGTCTATTCGCCGCTCCTGCCGCTTTTCCTGCTGTTGTTCAGCGGCCTCTACATGTTCGTGCTGCCCTATGCCGCAAGGTGGCGCGGTGGGCCGGCGCGCGAGCGCGCCGGACCGGCCTGATGGCAAAAGCGAAATCGGCAAAGGTTGCAGCCAGGCCGTCGGGGGAAAAACCCGTCCTGCTTTCGGGCGGCAACCCGCAGATCGCCAAGGGGTATGGTGACGCTCCCGTGCAGGCCTATATCGCGGCGATGCCGGGCTGGAAGAGCGAGGTAGGCCGCCGGCTCGACCAACTTATCATGCAGGCCGTCCCCGACGTGCAGAAGGCCGTCAAATGGAACTCGCCGTTTTACGGCATGGACGGCGAAGGCTGGTTTCTCGGCATTCACTGTTTCACCAGATACGTCAAAGTGGCCTTCTTTCGCGGCATGTCGCTGAAGCCGGTGCCGCCCGGCGAATCCAAGAGCAAGGACACGCGCTATTTTCACATCCATGAGGACGACCAGCTCGACGAAGCGCAATTCGTCTCCTGGGTGAAACAGGCAAGTCAATTGCCTGGCGAACGAATGTAAGCGCATTATCGGTCACTCACGGTCCGCCCGACGAGGCATCATGGCGATCCGTCTAGCGGGTGTTGAAGGAGGACACATATGGAGAAAATCGGCGTGCAGGAAAGCAAGTCTCCTTCCGAGCTGATCGATGGCCGTATCGCGGAATTGGGCGATTGGCGGGGCGAGATGCTCGGCCGGCTGCGCGCCCTGATTAGGGATGCCGATCCGGACGTCACCGAGGAATGGAAGTGGCGCGGCGTGCCGGTCTGGGAGGACGCCGGAATGATCTGCACCGGCGAGACCTACAAGGCCGTCGTCAAGCTGACCTTCGCCAAGGGCGCGGCGCTGCCGGATCCCTCACGTCTCTTCAACTCCAGCCTCGAAGGCAACACAAGGCGCGCCATCGATTTTCGCGAAGGCGAGGAGATCGACCAGGAAGCGTTCAAGGCTCTCGTGCGAGCAGCGGTGGCCCTGAACAGGTCCAAGGCCAAACGCTGATCCCAGAAGCGCGTCAGCACCGGAGGCGGACGAACCCGGCATTGCCCTCTAGGCTGTTGCCCCTCCGGCCCACCGCTCCAGCAGGATCGTCGGCTTGTCGTGATAGGTGGTCCGCAGGATTTCGCGATAGCCGTTCTTATCTGCGACCTTGAGCGAGGCGCCATTTTCGGGATCGATGATGCAGACGGTCCTGGCTCGCCCGAACGCCTCGTCACCCCAGGCGACGATGCGCCCGACGACTTCGCTTGCAAGCCCCTGGCCATGCGCACCCGAAGCTAAAGCCCAGCCGGCTTCCGGCACGCCTTCGATCGAGGGCTCGATCTCGCGCTTCAGATCATGGAAGCCGGCCTCGCCGAGGAAGCGGCCAGTCGCCTTGTCCTCGATCGCCCAGAACCCATAGCCAAGCAGCGACCACAGCCCGGCATGGCGCAGGAAACGCATCCAGCTTTCCTCGCGGGTGCGCGGCTTGCCGCCGATGAAGCGGGTGACCCCCGGGTCCGCCCACATCGCGACATAGGTCTCGAAATCGTCGAGCCGGTGCGGCCGCAGGACGGTCCGCGCCGTCTCGAGGATCGGCACCCCGGCTTCCCTTGCAACGCTCATCGCAGTCCTCTCCTTTGAGCGGCAGCGCTTAGCAAACCTGCACGTTCGAACAAGGGCCAGGATCGCCCGGGGCATCCTCCAGCGACGCAAGTAGATGAGCGCGGTCATTGACCGGCTGACATTTCGGCGTGTGGGATTCTCGACAGGCGATGCTAGTCTTGGGACGAAGCTGATTCAGCGATATCGCGGCGCCGTCTGAAAACGAGGAAAGATAATGGACACCACCGACCTTCTGCTGGCGATCGCCCATCATCTTCTGGTGTTCTCGCTGGCCGGCATCATTGGCGCCGAGTTCGTGCTGGTGCGCGGCGAGTTGGGGGCGACGACGCTCAAGCGCGTTGTCGGCATCGACCGCCACTACGGCATCATCGCCGCGCTGATCGTCATCATCGGCATCTGCCGGGTGTTCTTCGGCCTGAAAGGCTGGGAGTTCTACGTCTTCAACTGGGTGTTCTGGGCAAAGATGATGGCCTTCATCATCGTCGGCCTGCTGTCGATCATCCCGACCGTGCGCTTCATCTCCTGGAGCAGGCAGGCGAGCGGCAATCCATCCTTCTCGGTTCCGGCGGCGGAGCTCGCCTCGGTGAAGAACTATGTCCGCGCCGAGGGCTTCATCTTCCTGCTCATCCCGGTCTTTGCGGCGGCGATGGCGCGCGGCTACGGTTATTAGAATAGAACCGAGGAAGAGCAGGGATCGGGCAGCAACCGGCATCCGCCAACGTACCGTCGTCAGATGTCGACATCCCGCGATCCATCATCCGACCCAGATCTTTTCCATCCATCTTGCGGGTGATTTGTAGATAATTGCGGTTTGCCGTTTGAGTCCGATTGCAATCTGCTAGCCTGCACTAGTTGCTATTGCATCCACAGCCGTCGCCGAGAGGAATTTCGCGCGGTGGCTGGAGATTCATACTCTGGGAGGAAGTCACAATGAGAAAATTTGTTGCCGCTCTGGCTGCCGCAGCGGCCATCACGCTTTATCCGTTCGCCGCGGGCGCGCAGACCTATCCGGAACGCACCATCACCGTGGTGGTGCCGTTTGCGGCCGGCGGCCCGACCGACACGGTCACACGCCTCATCGCCGAAGCCATGTCGAAGGATCTCGGCCAGCAGGTCATCGTCGAGAATGTCGGCGGTGCCGGCGGCACGCTGGGCGCGGGCCGCGTCGCGAAGGCTGACCCGGACGGTTATACGCTGCTCCTCCACCACATCGGCATGGCGACCAGCGCGACGCTGTACAGAAAGCTCGCATACGACACGCTCAACGCCTTCGAATATGTCGGCCTCGTCACCGAGGTGCCAATGACCGTCGTCGGCCGCAAGGACCTTGAGCCGACCGATCTGAAGGGACTGGTCGAGTACGCCAAGACCAACAAGGACACTGTCACCGTCGCCAATGCCGGGATCGGTGCGGCCTCGCATTTGTGCGGCATGCTGTTCATGAGCGCCATCGGTACGCCGCTGGTCACCGTGCCCTACAAGGGCACCGGCCCGGCCATGACCGATCTTCTTGGCGGCCAGGTCGACATGATGTGCGACCAGACGACCAACACCACCAAGCAGATCCAGGGCGGCACGATCAAGGCCTATGCCGTCACCTCGCCGGAACGCCTCGATGTGCTGCCGGACGTCCCGACGACGACGGAAGGCGGCCTTCCCGAGGTGCAGGTCAGCATCTGGCACGGCCTCTACGCACCAAAGGGTACGCCGGCCGAGATCACCGGACGCCTGTCGAAATCGCTGCAGGTCGCGCTGAAGGATCAGAACGTCGCCGCCCGCTTCGCCGAACTCGGCACCAAGCCGTCGCCCGAAGCCGACGCGACACCGGCGGCGCTGAAGGCCAAGCTTGAAAGCGAGATCGGGCGCTGGAAGCCGATCATCGAAGCCGCCGGCCAGTACGCCGACTGAGGTTTTGGACGGGGCGCGATCGGCGCCCCGTTTTTGCTTCGGCCCCGTTTTGCGTTGCAACGGCGCGCCCGGGGTGCGCACCTGAGAGGAACGTGATGAAGCCCTTCGCAATCGACACGACCAACGGCATATGCGCCGCGCTGTTCATCGCCTTCGGCGCATTTTTCGCGCTGCAGTCGCTCGGCCTCGAAATCGGCACCGCCTTCCGCATGGGACCGGGCTATTTCCCGCTGGTCCTGGCGATCGTGCTGCTCCTGCTTGGCGTTATCATCCTCGTCGAGGCAGTGCGCTTCGAGAGCGAGGCGATCGGCCACATTGCGTGGCGCGGCATGCTGCTCATCCTCCCCGCTCCGATCTTCTTCGGCCTGACGGTGCGCGGTCTCGGCTTCATCCCGTCGATCTTCCTGACGGCGCTGATCGCATCCTTTGCCAGCGCCCGCATGAAACCGCTGACCGCGCTCGTGTTGTCGGCCGGCCTGACGCTGTTTGCATCACTCGTCTTCAGCTACGCACTCGGCCTGCCGTTCCGACGCTTTGGCCCGTGGCTGCCATTGTGAGGAGACGACCATGGAACTCCTCGCCAACTTGGTGCTCGGCTTTTCGACGGCGACATCGCTGGCCAATCTCGGTTTCTGTCTGATCGGCGTCCTTCTCGGCACGCTGATCGGCGTCCTGCCCGGCATCGGCGCCACCGCAACCATCGCCATGCTCTTGCCGATTACGTTCCAGATAGGCGACCCGGTTTCCTCTCTCATCATGCTCGCCGGCATCTATTACGGCGCGCAATATGGCGGCTCCACCACCGCCATTCTCATCAATATGCCCGGCGAATCCTCGTCAGCCGTCACCGCAATCGACGGCTACCAGATGGCAAAGAACGGCCGCGCCGGGGCGGCACTCGCGATTGCTGCGATAGGCTCGTTCTTTGCCGGCACGGTGTCGACCTTCCTGGTCGCCATCTTTGCTCCGCCGCTGACGGCGATGGCGCTGGAATTCGGCGCGGCCGAGTATTTTTCGCTGATGGTCGTCGGCCTCGTCTCGTCCGTCGCGCTCGCCCACGGCTCGATAGTCAAGGCGCTAGCCATGGTTGTGCTCGGCCTGCTGCTCGGCATTGTCGGAACCGACATCTATACCGGCACGCCGCGCTTCACGCTCGGCATCACGCAATATGCCGACGGGCTGAATTTCGTCGCGGTAGCGGTCGGCGTCTTCGGCGTCGCCGAGATCCTGCGCAACCTCGAGAACGAGCATGAGCGCTCCGTGCTGATCCGAAGAGTCTCCGGCCTCATGCCCACCGGCGAGGATTTTCGGCGCATGGCCGCGCCTATCATGCGCGGAACGATCATTGGTTCGGCGCTCGGCATCCTGCCGGGAGGCGGCGCGATCCTTGCAGCCTTTGCCTCCTACACGGTCGAAAAGCGCGTATCGAAAAACCCGGGGGAGTTCGGCAAGGGCGCCATCGAAGGGGTCGCCGGGCCGGAATCGGCCAACAATGCCGGCGCGCAGACCTCCTTCATTCCCATGCTGACGCTTGGCATTCCGGCCAATCCGGTAATGGCGCTGATGATCGGCGCGATGATCATCCAGGGCATCGTGCCCGGCCCCAATGTCGCGACCGAACAGCCGGAGCTGTTTTGGGGCATCATCGCCTCAATGTGGATCGGCAACCTGATGCTGATCATCCTCAACCTGCCGCTGATAGGGCTTTGGGTGAAGCTCCTTACGATCCCCTATTACGTGCTGTTTCCGATCATCATGGCGTTCTGCTCGATCGGCGTCTACAGCGTCAACACCAATGTTTACGACCTCTACGCCGTCGCCTTCTTTGGATTGCTCGGCTACCTCCTGACCAAGCTGCGCTGCGAACCCGCGCCACTGCTGCTCGGCTTCGTGCTCGGCCCGTTGCTTGAGGAAAACTTGCGTCGCGCCATGATTCTGTCGCGCGGCGACCCGAGCACCTTCGTGACGAGACCGATCAGCGCCAGCCTGCTCTTCATCGCGCTCGCCGTGCTCGTCATCGTCTTCCTGCCCGCGGTCAAGAAGAAGCGTGAAGAGGTGTTTGTGGAGGAGAACTAATTCGGCGTTTGGGCCGAGGCGCCGTCGGCTGGCGCTATCCGCTACACTCTGCCTAGCTGACACCAATAGCTCGGTCCTCAGTTTCGTCGAGCGGCGCGAGCTCGATCAGCGGCGCCGGCAGGTCGGTGGTCTTTTCCTTTGACTTGCAGATATCGGCGATGACACAGACCGGGCAGTCGGGCTTGCGCGCCTTGCAGACATAGCGGCCATGCAGGATCAGCCAGTGATGGGCGTGCCGCATGTATTCGGCGGGGATGACTTTTAAGAGCCCCTGCTCAACCTGTTCGGGCGTTTTGCCGGGCGCCAATCCAATACGATTGCCGATGCGAAAGATATGCGTGTCCACCGCCATCGTGTGCTGGCCGAAGGCGACGTTGAGCACGACATTGGCGGTCTTGCGTCCCACGCCCGGCAGCTTGACCAGCTCGTCCCGATCTTCGGGCACGTTGCCGGCATAGTCGTCGATCAGTGCCTTCGAGAGCGCGACCACGTTCTTTGCCTTGTTGCGCCACAGGCCTATGGTGCGGATGTAGTCGCCGACCTTGGCCTCACCGAGCGCCAGCATCTTCTGCGGTGTATCGGCGACCGAAAACAGCGGCTTCGTTGCCTTGTTGACGCCGGCATCGGTCGCCTGCGCCGACAGCACCACCGCGATCAGCAGCGTGAAGGGATTGACATAGTCGAGCTCGCCCTTCGGCTCGGGCCGCTGCACGGAAAAACGCCGGAAGATCTCATGCACCTCGGCGGGCGTGTAAAGCGAGCGCAGCCCGCCCTTCCGGGAGGGCGTCTTTGCTTTTGCACTGCCGCCTGAGGCGGAGGCCGACGGCTTTTTGACGGGGAAGGATTTTTTGGACTTGGGCGGCGCCATTCCCTTCCTATAATATTTCCCTATGAGCGACACAAACGCCTCGTTCGAAGCCGACAAGCCATTCTTCCAGGCCCTGCTGACGCCGCATCGCTCCCTCGGTCGGACCGGCTTTCTGATATTGATGGGCGCGCTGATGTTCGGCTGGGCGATCACCGGCGCGATCTTCCTGGCACATGGCGCATGGCCGGTCTTCGGCTTCTTGGGGCTGGACGTGGTCGCCGTCTACATCGCCTTTCGCGTCAATTACCGGGCGGCCCGCGCCCGTGAGGAAATATCGGTCTCGCGCACCAGGCTTGACATCCGCAAAACGGCGCCGTCGGGCCGCTTCGAGGATCATCGCTTCAACCCGTTCTGGGCCCGCTTTTCGATCGCCCGCCATGCCGAGATCGGCATCACCAACATGGCCGTCGAGGCGCAAGGCGAAAGCGTTTCGATCGGGTCTTTCCTGGATCCCGGTTCCCGCGAAAGCTTTGCTGCTGCCTTTTCGCGCGCACTGGCGACCGCCAGGGCGCGTTGAACTGGCACGGCGCTCCGGCGCCTCGCCGTAGAGCGTCATCAGCAAGGTCTGCCTTACCCCGGTCAAACTATCTTTTCGCCGGCCGTCATCGCCCTTCGGCTCGAAGCCTGCTCGATCTGGGTAGGGGCCGGAGGAAGGCAAGTTTCGGGTGGTGGCAATGCGCGGGAAGACCGATATTCGCGGCCGAGCAGATAGCCATGGGAGATATTGCCATGAACGCCCAGATGACCATGAATACCCGGATGGAACCGTCAGCGATCCTGCAGAACGACATCACGCCCGTGGGCAGCGACTACGAAATCGTGCGCCGCGCCATCGAGAAGATCAGCCTCGACTATCGCGACCAGCCCTCGCTGGAGGTTCTGGCCGAGGCGGTCGGCGAGACGCCGACGGGCCTGCAGAAACTGTTCACGCGCTGGGCCGGCCTGTCGCCCAAGGCCTTTCTGCAGGCGGTGACGCTCGACCATGCGCGCAGGCTGCTTGATTCCGGCATGCCGCTGCTCGAAACCTCGTTCGAGCTCGGCATGTCGGGCCCCGGCCGGCTGCACGATCTCTTCGTCACGCACGAAGCGATGTCACCCGGCGACTACAAGACCCGTGGCGCCGGCCTGACCATCCGCTACGGCTATCATATCTCGCCCTTCGGCATTGCGTTGATCATGGTCACCGATCGCGGGCTGGCCGGCCTGGCCTTCTGCGACGCCGGCGGCGAGCGGGCTGCCTTCGCCGATATGTCCGGCCGCTGGCCGAACGCAGCTTACGTCGAGGACATGTCGGCCACCCAGCCCTATGCCGCGCGCGTCTTCGATCCGACCAAATGGCGTGCGGACCAGCCTCTGCGCGTGGTGATGATCGGTACCGACTTCCAGCTGCGCGTCTGGGAGGCGCTGCTGCGCATTCCGATGGGCAGGGCCTGCACCTATTCCTCGATCGCGGCAAGCATCGGCGCGCCGAGCGCCAGCCGGGCCGTGGGTGCCGCGGTGGGCGCCAACCCCATGTCCTTCGTGGTGCCCTGCCATCGCGCGCTGGGCAAGTCCGGCGCGCTCACCGGCTATCACTGGGGCCTGACACGCAAGCGCGCCATCCTCGGCTGGGAGGCGGGACAAATGGCGTCCTGAAACCTCGTTTTTTCCGCGCGCCATTGCGAAAAACCGTGGATCTGAATATAGGTAAGTATAATCGAAACAATACATCCGAAATATCGGGAAATGCAACCGGAGGCAACCTCAGGTTTCGCCGGTTGTATTTTTGAATTGTTTGCAGTCGTTATCTTGTTTAACGCTAAATTAACCACGATAAACGGATGATACCTCTGTATTGAGCCGCATTTGCTAAGGGCACAGATATGCGGAAAGTTCTTCGGGCATCGCAGGTTCTGACGCTTGCAGACGGGCTTCACCTTGCCCGGCGTCACCCTGCCCCAGGGCCAGGACGAGGTTCATGCTTCCGACGGCACGACCTGCCGCTCGGCCGTTTCCGGCAGCGGCGCCTATCTGGACGTCGGCGTCATCCGCGGCAACAGCAACAGCCAGTCGAACAGCGACCTCGCCACTTACGGCCGCGTGGTGGTCCCGATCGGGCGGACGCCGAAGCGCGTGGATTGCAGCCGCCTCTACGAACTCGAGGTCGAGCGCCTGCAGCTCGAATTGAAGCTGCTCAAGATGGGTCTCGGCGCCGACGGCCAGACGGGAAGCGTGGCTGCTCCCAATCCCGCGACCGCCTCCGCTGCCGCATCGACTGGATGGGCTAACGAGGGCTGGAGCATCAGAGGCACAACCGGCAATGACAAGAAAAAGAAAAAGAAATAGCCGCGCGCTGATCGCCGCGGTGGCTGCGCTTGCAAGCTACTCGCTCCCGGCTTCGGCGGCGATCATCGGCACTTGCACCATCATGATCAGCGCCTCGGGAACGATGAAATCGAACCCCGCCATCAATATCTTCGGCTCCAGGCAGGCGGGCGGGTCGAGCGCCGGCGCCACCATCACCGCGAATGCGACGCTATGCACGATCCTCAACCTGCTCGACTGCTATTCCGTCTCGGCACCGGCGCCGATTGTCTTCACGTCCGCGCCGAGCGGCGGCGACACCGACGTCACCTTCGCCACCGTCTTCCGCCTCGATGGCTCAGGCGCGGACATCCCGGGCAGTTCGCCGCAGCGGGTGACCAACGGCACTCACACCATGCAGGTCGATCTCACGGCCACGAAATCGCCGGGCATCTTCCCGGCCGGCAACTACCAGGGCACGGTGACGGTGCGCTGCGAATGATGCTGTGGGCCGGTGCGGCGCACAACCGGCTTGATCTGGCAATAGACGGTCTTTGCGGCTAGCCTCCCGCGCAAGCAACTGCGTAAATGCAAGGACTTGCGGCATCGGCCTTCGATCGAAGGCTCGCCCGCTCGTGCAGGAGGCCTTTCTTGATCATCATCGTCGGCTCGATCAACCTCGACCTGATCGCCAATGTCGACCGTTTGCCTGGACCCGGCGAGACGGTCCGCGGCTCCGGCTTTGCCACCGCTCCCGGCGGCAAAGGCGCCAACCAGGCGCTGGCCGCGGCCCGCGCAGGCGCTGAGGTGCGCATGGTCGGCGCCGTCGGCAAGGACAGCTTTGCCGCCGAAGCGCTGGCGCTGCTGAAGGCCGGCGGTGTCGATCTTTCCGGCGTCGGCGAGAGCTTCGCCTCCACCGGCACAGCGCTCATCCTGGTCGGCGCCGACGGCGAGAATGTGATCGCCGTCGTGCCGGGCGCTAACGATTCTGTACTGCCCGGCGACATCGCGAAGGCGTATCTGAAGAAGGGCGATGTCGTGCTTTTGCAGCACGAGATCCCGCTGCCCACGGTCGAAGCGGCGCTCGATGCAACCCGCGCGGCGGGTGCCGTCAGCGTGCTCAACACCGCGCCTTTCCGCCCCGAGGCGGCGGGCTTTCTCGGCAAGGCCGACTACGCCGTCGCCAACGAGACCGAGTTCGACCTCTATGGCGAGGCGCTGGCGCTCACCGGCCACGACCGGGAGGCGCGGATGCGCGACTATGCTCAAAAGACAGGCCGCGCCATCGTCGTGACGCTCGGCGGCGACGGCGTGCTGGCCGCCACTCCCGACCATTTCCTCACCGTCCCGGCACTGAAGATAACTCCGGTCGACACGGTCGGCGCCGGCGACACCTTTTGCGGCTATTTCGGCGCCGGCCTGTCGTCCGCCCTCCCGCTCGAACAGGCGCTCACGCGCGCCGCGGCGGCAGGCTCGCTCGCTTGCTTGAAGCCGGGTGCGCAGCCGGCGATTCCGCTGGCGAAGGATGTCGACGCGGCCTTGGCCGCTCGGTGACGGCGATGCGCCCGTCGACCAACCACGCCGTGCCGCCGGCCAGCGACATCTGTCGCTTGTCCGCCGTAGAGCTTACCGACGCGATCAGGCAGCGCCGTCTGTCGGCGCGCGAGGTCGTCAGCGCCTTTCTCGACCGCATCGATGCTGTGAACCCGCTGGTCAACGCCATCGTGTCGCTGCGCGAGCGCGCCGATATCCTGGCGGAAGCCGACAGGGCCGACGCCCATTTGGCACGGGGCGGCGCGGCCGGATCGCTGTTCGGCCTGCCGATCGCCATCAAGGACCTCGCCCTGACCAAGGGCTTAAGAACAACCTTCGGCTCGCCGATCTTCGCCGATTTCGTCCCGCAAGAGGACGATTTCTTCGTTGAGCGCCTGCGCAAGGCCGGCGCCATCATCATCGGCAAGACCAATGTTCCGGAATTCGGGCTGGGCTCCAACACCTACAATCCGGTCTTCGGTCCGACGCTCAATGCCTTCGATCCGACGCTCACCGCCGGCGGCTCGAGCGGCGGCGCGGCGGTGGCGCTGGCGCTCGACATGGTGCCGGTCGCCGACGGCAGCGATTTCGGCGGCTCGCTGCGCAATCCGGCGGCCTACAACAACGTCTATGGCTTCCGCCCCTCGCAAGGGCTGGTGCCGGCCGGCCCCGACATCGATGTCTTCCACGCCCAGATGGGCGTCGAAGGGCCGATGGGCCGGAATGTGCGCGACATCGCGCTGCTGCTCGATGAGCAGGCCGGCTATCATCCGCGGGCGCCATTGTCGCATGACAAGCAGGGCTCGTTTCTCGAAGGCCTGCGGGAGAAAGCCACCGGCGGCCGCATCGCCTGGCTCGGCGATTTCGGCGGCCATCTGCCGATGGAGCCAGGCATTCTCGACCTGTGCGAGACTGCCCTCGCCCGCTTCGCGGACGCCGCGTTCCACAGCGAAACGCTGGTGCCGGATGCCGACTTCGAAGCGCTCTGGCAGGCCTTTGTGACGTTGCGCCAGGCGAGCAGCGGCTGCGGACTGAAGGCGCATTGTGACGATCCGGAAAAGCGCAGGCTGCTGAAGCCGGAGGCCGTTTGGGAAGTTGAGCAGGCGATGCGCCTTACCGCGCCCCAGATCCATGCCGCCTCGGTCCGGCGCACCTCATGGCACCGCACGCTGCTGTCGCTGTTCGAGCGCTTCGACCTTATCGTGCTGCCGACCGCCCAGGTCTTCCCCTTCGAGGTCTCGACGCATTGGCCGCGCGAGATCGCCGGGCGGCCGATGGACAGCTATCACCGCTGGATGCAGGTCTCCGCCTTTGCCACGCTCGGCGGTTGTCCGGCGCTCAACGTGCCGGTCGGCTTCGACGGCAAGGGCCGGCCGATGGGAATGCAGTTGATCGGCCAGCCGCGCGGCGACCTGGCGGTCCTCCAGGCCGGCGCCGCCTATGAGGCGACGCTGCCCTGGCCGGCGGGGGCTGCCTGACGGGCTCAACCGGCTGGCGCTTGCGCCCGCGTCAACTCCGTGCATTGATCGCGCTCCGCGCCTGTCGGCGCGATCCTGTTCGAGGGAAAACATGTCGCTGGAACTCTACGCCGCCTATGTCGTCGCCTGCATCGTCATCGTCCTGGTACCCGGGCCGACGGTCACGCTGATCATCGCCAACAGCATCCGCCATGGCTCGCGCGCCGGGCTTGCCAATGTCGCCGGCACCCAGGCGGGGCTCGCCATCATGATCGCCATCGTCGGCATCGGCCTCAACACGCTGATCGCCGGCATGGGTCACTGGTTCGAATGGGTGCGGCTGATCGGTGCGGCTTACCTCATCTGGATGGGTGTGCAGATGCTCCGCGCCAAGGGAGCCCTGAACCCCGATGGATCTGCCAAGAAACCGCGCGGCGGCTTCTTCCTGCAGGGTTTCCTGGTGGCGATTTCCAATCCGAAGACGCTTGTCTTCTTCGGCGCCTTCTTCCCGCAGTTCATCGCGCCACAGGGCAATTACACGCTGCAGATCGTGGTCACGGGCCTGACCGCGATGGTCTTCGCCGCCATGTCGGATTCGACCTACGCGCTTGCCGCCGGCCGCGCCGGGCGCATGCTCTCGGCCAGCCGCGTTAAGCTGATGTCGCGGATCAGCGGCAGCTTCCTGGTCGGCGGCGGGCTCTGGCTGGCGTTCTCCAAGGCGAAATGAGAGCGAATACTCTGGTCGCAGTTATTTTTGACGCCTATTGAATAGTTGTGCTTGGCAGCACACTTCTTCAGGATGAACAAGTCAAACGTTTCCTTCCGGAATCGCTTGCTTATTTGGCAATACGAGTACAGCGACGCCGTGATCGGCGTCGCTTTCTTCTGCGCATTTGCGGCTACGAATCCATCGCCATCGTTGAGCTTCAGGCCAATCCGGTCATCGCCACTCAACGCGTGATGGGCGTGGTCGAATACGTCAGGGTGAAGCCCATCAATCCGTACGGCACGATCGGCCACAATCTATACTACACCTACGATCTGCGCCTTGATGACGACAACACACGGATATCTGTCGACGACGATGTGAGGCGACCCCCATCTTGTCGGCTCCGTCCTTCCCATCGAGCGACAGCACCACAAGCACGGTGTCGACACCTATCGGTTGCTCAACGGGTGACGACGTGTGCTCGCTTGGCCGCTTTGACAGTCAGGTGAGCCGCCCCAGCCGCTCCACCAGCAGCGCGAAGAACGCATCGTGGTCGATATCGCGCATGACCATGGCGTTCTTCTCGCGCTTGGTGACGCCCCACCAGTCGATCACCGTCATGCCCATGGTCAGCTCGGAGCTGGTCTCCACGCTGACATTGCAGCGGCGACCCTTGAACAGCTCCGGCTTGATGAGATAGGCGATCACGCACGGATCGTGCAGCGGCCCGCCGTCGGTGCCGTATTTCTCCTCATCGAAGCGCTCGAAGAACTCCAGCATCTCGGCGGTTGCGGTGCCGACCTTGGTGCCGAGCTGGCGGAAGGCCTGGATGCGCTTGGCCGAGGTCAGTGCCTTGTGGGTGACGTCGAGCGGCATCATCACGATCGGAACGCCCGACTTGAACACCAAATCCGCCGCCTGCGGGTCGACGTAGATGTTGAATTCGGCGGCAGGCGTGACGTTGCCGCCCTCGAAAAAGCCGCCGCCCATCAGCACGATCTCCTTGAGACGCGGCGCGATCCGCGGCTCGCGGATCAGCGCCAGCGCGATGTTGGTGAGCGGCCCGAGTGGGCACAACGTGATCGTGCCCGCTTCCTCGCGCATCAGCGTCTCGACAATGAAATCGACCGCGTATTGCTCCTGCAACGGCATGGTCGGCTCGGACAGCTGGGGTCCATTGAGGCCGGTCTTGCCATGCACGTCCTCGGCGGTGACCAGCTCGCGCGCCAGCGGGCGGATGGCGCCGGCATAGACCTTGACGTCGGGCCGGCCGCCGAGCTCGCAGATCTTGCGCGCATTCTTCTCCGTGAGCTTCAGCGGCACGTTGCCGGCAACGGCGGTAATGCCGACGACCTCCAGCTCGGCGCTGCCGAGCGCCAGCAATATGGCGACGGCATCGTCCTGGCCGGGATCCGTGTCGATAATGATCTTTCGTGACTGGGGCATTTCAATTCCTTTGGGGAGTCTTTTTGGGCGGGGTTTTGACGGCTTGAACTTGATCGCGCGGCGGACCATATCAAGACCATCGGGAAAAATGCCATCCGGGTTTTTCCGGTTTGTGTCGCTCTTAAGAGGACAGTGTAACAATGAGTCGAATGACGCCCTTCTCCAGCCCGCTTCTTCTGGGCTTCGACGCCATGGAAAAGACGCTCGAACGTCTGGCGAAGTCGGGCGACAGCTACCCTCCGTATAACATCGAGCGTCTGGGCGCCTCGGACGGCAAGGCGGAAAGGCTGCGCATCACGCTTGCCGTGGCGGGTTTCGCAGAGAACGACCTCGATGTCACCACCGAGGAAAACCAGCTGATCGTGCGCGGCCGTCAGACCGACGACACCGAGCGCGAGTTCCTCCACCGCGGCATCGCCGCACGCCAGTTCCAGCGCTGCTTCGTGCTGGCCGACGGCATGCGGGTGGTCGGCGCGGAATTGAAGAACGGCCTTTTGTCGATCGATCTCGACCGTCCGGAGGCCGAGCGGCTGGTACGGAAAATAAACATATCGGTGAAAGACTGATCTTTGCCGATGGCTCTAATGCGGGACGGCCGGAAGTGGCGTCCTTGCGCCAAGGAGGCTTGTAATGACCAGAATTGACGAAACCCTGACCATGACCAGCGGCGAATTCGCCCATCTCGGCGAAGGTTCGGTCGCATATCTGAGGAAAATATCGAGCGACGATTTGCGCGGCCGCTTCCCCGGCCTCGGCGAAATCGCGCCCGGGCTGGAACTGTGGGCGCTGTTTGCCGCCAACGGTCAGCCGATCCTGCTTTCCGATGCCCGTGACCGGGCCCTGGCGGGTGCGCTGGAGAACGACCTGACCACGGTCGCCATCCATTGACCCCAATCACTATTTGAATTTGGGGTCGTTGCCTGAATTGGAAAGGGCCGCTCCCGGCGGCCCCTCAAGGTTTTATCCCAAAAACCGGGTTTATCCAAAGACCAGCTTCACCCAAACTTCAGGCCGCGTGCGAGGCTTGAGTGTCCGACAGCAGCGCGTGGATCGCCACTGCGTCGCGCGTCCCCCTGATCTTGGCCACCGTATCGCCATCGCGCAGCACGCGCGCGATACGCGACAGCGCCTTAAGATGGTCGGCGCCGGCGCCTTCGGGCGCAAGCAGCAGAAACACCAGGTCGACCGGCTGGTCGTCGAGCGCCTCGAAATCGACCGGCGCCTCCAGCCGGGCAAACACGCCTGCGATCCGCTTGACCCCTGCGAGCTTGCCATGCGGAATGGCGATGCCGTTGCCGACGCCGGTGGAGCCCAGCCGCTCACGCTGCAGGATGGTGTCGAACACTTCCCGCTCCGGAATGCCTGAAATCGCCGCCGCCCTCTCCGACAGCAATTGCAGAAGCTGTTTTTTGGAATTCGCCTTCAACGCCGGCATGATAGCCGGGACGCTGATGAGATCGCTGAGATCCATGCCTGAAAAATCCCTTGCTCGCCTACCGCGCCGGTCGTCCCCCTCGCGCGGCCGGCTTTCTTATCCCTGCGCGACTTTGGTGGTCGACGGATCGATCCAGCCGATGTTTCCATCCGGCCGGCGGTAGACAATATTCACGTGGTCGTTTCCGGCGTTGCGGAAGACGAAAACCGGGCTGTCCTTGGTATCGAGTTCGATGACGGCAGACGCCACCGACATGGTGCGAAGCGTCACGGTCGATTCGGCGACGATGGCCGGAGCGAAGTTCTCCGGGATTTCCTCTTCGTCGTCGGCGAGCGGCTCCATCACGGCGTAGGCGATGTCGGTGGATTCGCCGTTGCCGTTGCTGGAATTGTGCGACTTCAGCCGGCGCTTGTAGCGCCTGAGCCGCGTTTCGAGGCGATCGGCGGCCGCCTCGAAGGCAAGCGTGGGATCCTGGGCGTCCCCGGTCGCCTGCAGCGAGGCGCCGGAATCGAGGCGGATCATGCAATCGGCCGAGAAGCGCGATCCCGCTTTGATGACCGTTACATGTCCTGAAAAACCCCGATCGAAATATTTTTCAATCGCTTCGTTGACACGATCGTTGATGCGCGTACGGAACGCATCGCCGATGTCCATGTGTTTTCCCGAAATGCGCAGATTCATCTGAAAACTGACCTTCCCTGCTCAGGCTTCAAACTGTTCCAAGTTTATACCCGTGGTGCGCGCGCACAAGCTTTGCGGCGGCACGCGCGCCGATTTTAGACCCGAACTTTCCGGTTGATCACAAGTCGCCTTCTGGCCGTCCGAGGCCTTCGCTTTGACGGAGCCATTCGCGAGGCGGGCATCACGGCCCGGCTCATGCGGGCGGGCTTCTAGACACTTCATTGCAGCTTGTCAATGAAACACGAAAACTGTGAAAAATCGCCATTCCTCAGCTCGGACCAAACTAGGTCAGGCCCGATGAATATCAACTGCCCTATCGCCCGGCGTTGGCCAGCGCCCGCTTCTCCCGGCGCCGCTGCACCGATGAAGGAATGTTCATGCCTTCCCGGTATTTGGCGACCGTGCGGCGGGCGATGTCGACGCCGCTTTCCCGCAGCATGTCGACGATAGCGTCGTCGGAAAGCACATCGGCGGGCTTTTCCTCGTCGATCAGCTGCTTGATGCGGTCACGCACGGCTTCCGACGAATGCGCTTCGCCGCCTTCCGCCGAGGCGATCGAAGCGGTGAAGAAATAGCGCAGCTCGAACACGCCGCGAGGCGTCAGCATGTATTTGTTGGCAGTGACGCGGCTCACCGTCGATTCATGCATGCCGATCGCGTCGGCCACCGTGCGCAGGTTGAGCGGCTTGAGATGCCGCACGCCATGGACGAGGAACGCGTCCTGCTGGCGCACGATTTCCGAAGCCACTTTCAGGATCGTCTTCGCCCGCTGGTCGAGGCTGCGCGTCAGCCAGTTGGCGTTCTGCAGGCATTCGGCCAGAAACTCCTTTTCCGCCTGGTCCTTGGCATGGCCGGAAACCCGGGCGAAATAGACATGATCGACCAAAACTCGCGGCAGCGTGTCGGCGTTGAGCTCCACCGCCCAGCTGCCGTCGGCAGCGGCCCGCACCTCGACGTCGGCAACGATGGCGTCGCTCGCGCCGCCCGAAAACGCGGTGCCGGGACGCGGATCGAGCGCCCGGATCTCGGCCAGCATGTCGAGAAGGTCTTCCTCGTCGACGCCGCAGATGCGTTTCAGCGTCTGGAAATCCCGCCGCGCCAGGAGTTCGAGATTAGCCACCAGGGCCTTCATCGCCGGATCGAGCCGGTCGCGTGCGGCAAGCTGCAGCGACAGGCATTCGGCGAGGTCGCGGGCAAACAGGCCGGCCGGCTCGAAGGTCTGGCAGACCGCGAGGGCTCGCGCGACCGCTCCCATGTCCGCCCCCAGCCGCGCGGCAATCTCTTCCAGATCGGCGCGCAGATAGCCCGCTTCGTCGAGGCTGTCGGCAAGCTCGCCGGCAATCAGGCGCTCGGCGGGTTTGGAGAAGGCAAGCGCGATCTGTTCGCCGACATGCTCGCGCAGCGTCACGATGGTCGCGGCCATCTCGCCGACGTCGAAGCCTTCCGACGAAGCGCTGCCGGCGCTGCCCGCGGATGCCGACTTCCACTGCGCGGTGAGATCCGGTCCGAGCTTTTCGCTGGTGCCGGGGTCGTCGGGAAACAGGTTCTCCAGCGAAGAGTCGAGCTTTTCCGAGATCGCCTCGGCGCTCCATTCCGTCTCGCTTTCGAACCAGTCGTCCCCGGCGGCGGATTCTGGAGCGGTCTCGCTCTTCTGCGGCTGGTCGCCGCCCGCATCGTCCTGCGGCTCGGCTCGCTCCAAGAGCGGATTGCGCTCGATTTCCTCGTCGATGAAGCGGTCGAGCTCGACATGGGTGAGCTGCAGCAGCCGGATCGACTGCATCAGCTGGGGCGTCATCACCAGCGACTGGGACTGTCTGAGCTGCAGTTTGGCCGCCAGCGCCATGGTTGGATTCAAACGCCTCGTCTACGCATCGAGCTGCCGTTTTTCGGTCGGGCATAGAAACTGGCCCGGCTTTTGCTTGTCAAGGAAAACGCTAGCAGAGACGGCTTACCGGAGCGTTATTCGCGGACAGAGCAGGCATAAAGCCGGAAAATTCAGCGAGAAATTGCCGCGGAACCGGAATTTTCGCGTCTAGAGCGTAAAACCCTCGCCGAGATAGAGCCGCCGCACATCGGCGTTGGCGACGATCTCGTCGGCGCGGCCATGCGTGAGCACCTGGCCGGCATGGATGATATAGGCGCGGTCGATCAGGCCGAGCGTCTCACGCACATTGTGGTCGGTGATCAGCACGCCGATGCCGCGCGCGGTCAGATGGCGGACGAGCTGCTGGATGTCGGCGACCGCGATCGGATCGATACCGGCGAAGGGCTCGTCGAGCAGCATATAGGCCGGCCGCGTCGCCAGCGCCCGCGCGATCTCGAGGCGGCGTCTTTCGCCGCCGGACAGCGACATCGACGGCGCCTTGCGCAGATGGCTGATGTGGAATTCCTCGAGCAGCTCGTCGAGCGTGCGCTCACGTTCCTTGCGGCTCTTTTCCACCACTTCCAGAACGGCGCGAATGTTCTGCTCGACGTTGAGGCCCCGGAAGATCGACGCTTCCTGCGGCAGATAGCCGATGCCGAGGCGGGCGCGCCGGTACATCGGCATCGAGGTGACGTCGAAGCCGTCGATCTCGATCGTGCCTTCGTCCACCGGCACGAGACCGGTGACCATGTAGAAACAGGTGGTCTTGCCGGCGCCGTTGGGCCCAAGCAGTCCGACGGCCTCGCCGGCCCGCACGCCGAGCGTCACGCCGCTCACCACCTTGCGGCCCTTATAGCTCTTGGTCAGGCCCTTGGCGATCAGGGTGCCCTTGAACTTTGCCTTGTCGGCGCCGATCGTCGCCGGCGCAGACGCTTTTGCGGCCGTCCGCCCCGGGAGGCGGGCCAGCAGCGACGATACGCCGACCATTAGTTGCTCGACGCTCCCTGCTGGGCCGTGCCCTTTTGGGGCGCGCCCTGCTTCTGCGGCGTAATCGACATGATAACCCGACCGCCGGTGCCGCAGCCGTCGACATTGGCAAGGCCGCTTTTCATCTGAACGGTGAGCTTGCAGCCCTTGAGCACGTTGTCGCCCTGCGAGAGCACGACTTCGCTGCCGGAAAGAACGAGCACCTGGGTCTTCATGTCGAACGTGCCCTTGTCGCCGGTGGCGATCTGGTCGTTCGATTTAATATAGACTTTGTTCTCGACCACGAGGTGGTCGATATTGGCTGCCCCGGTCATCGCCGATGCGCCCGCCGCCGCGCCCTTGGGAGCGTTTGGATCCTTGACGTAATAGACCGTCATCTTGCCGGCCTTGAGCAGCGTCGGCCCCTGATTGACGGTGACGTTGCCGCTGAAGATAGCCGCGCTGTCGGCCTGGCGGACCTCGAGCTTGTCGCTTTCGATCTGGATCGGCTGGTCGCCTGACAATTTCAGGCCGGACATCTGGCTGGTGCCGCCGGATTGGGCAAGCGCCGGCGCCGCCCCGAGCAACATGAAGAGAGAGGCCGCCGCTGCAAGCCTTGCCGAACTACTGCGACGCATTCTGCTCTCCGCCCTTTGCCTCTGCCGCCTTCAGACTTGCCGCGTCGATGTTGACGCGCACCCGGTTCTCGAAGACCACGACCTTGCCGTTTTCTTCCACCGACATCGAGTCGGCGGTGATGCGCGATCCGCCGCGGCTGACATCGACCGGATTGTCGGTCTTCATAGAGCCTTTGCCCATGTCTAGGAAGACCGATTTGAACTTGGCTTCCATGCCGTCGCTCGTCGTCACCAGGACATCGCTTGTGAGGTCCATCGTGTTGGCGTCGCGGTCGTAGATGCCATGCGCGGCGTTGACCGCCACCACATTGTCGCTCGCGACGGGCAGCTTGGCATTGATGCCCTCGAGGTCGATGATACCCTGCTTGCCGACATCCTGTGTCGCCCTGGTCGCCGTCAGCGAATAAGGCAGTTTCTGCTTGGTGAAGCCGTTGAGCTTGGGGTTGGCCATCACCAGCTTGCCGTCCGAAAACGCCGTGCCGTCGGCCTGCACCGAGATCGACACCGGCGCGGCGAGATAAGAATAGACCGGAAAGGCGATCGCAATTGCCGCCGCCAGCAGCGGCACGGCGAATTTCAACACGCGCACGCGGCGCGAATGCCGCTGCGCACGATCGAACGCATCGCCGCGCGTGCCGCTTTCGCCAGCGGCAGCCGATACCGTTTCGGCATCGCTCGTTTCGTCAGATCGCGCCAACATGACTATTTTCTAATGAGCCCTTGCCCCGCCAAACACCGCCTATAGGTGGTATGCCGGTCCCCGCAAGCAAGCACAAGCGGAGGAAAACTGCAAAAATGTGACGGCTACTACCGTACGACTAAGACGAATCCGGCTGCACTGCCAGCTCTTCATAGCAGATAGGAACGGGCTGCGTTAATTTTTCGTGAGGTCGTCGTGACCGCCGCGTTGCGCCAAGACCTGTCAGGGCCAGGGCGTCAGGAAACGGTAGCCCCGCGCGGATGGTTGCTTTAAAAGCGTCCTTTCCCACCGAATGTGAGGCTGACCATGGCAATGAGAGCCGACGACCTGATCGACCGCCGCCGCTTGCGCCGCAAGCTGACGTTCTGGCGCGTGACCGCGTTTGTAATTCTGGCGGCAGCGCTGATCGCGTTTTCGGCATGGATCTATGGTGACGATTTCACCGGTCAGGCGATCGACCACATCGCGAAGGTCAAGATTGAAGGCACCATCACCGAGGACGAGGAGCTGATCAAAAGACTGGAGACGATCCGCAAGTCCGCAACGGTGAAGGGCGTCATCCTGTCGATCGATTCGCCCGGAGGCACCACGGTCGGCGGCGAGTCGATCTATGAGGAAGTGCGCAAGCTCGCCGCCGACAAGCCGGTGGTGGCCGAGGTCGGCACGCTGGCCGCGTCCGCCGGCTATATGATCGCAAGCGCGGCCGACCACATCGTCGCCCGCAAGACCTCGATCGTCGGATCGATCGGCGTGCTGATCCAGTATCCCGACGTGAGCGGCCTGATGGACAAGCTCGGCATCAAGCTCGAGGAAGTGAAGTCCTCGCCGCTCAAGGCTGCGCCCTCGCCGTTCAAGCCGACCAATGACGACGAGCGCACCATGGTGCGCAAGCTCATCCTCGACAGCTATGACTGGTTCGTCGGCATTGTCGCCGAACGGCGCAAGATGACCCGCGAGCAGGCGCAGGCGCTGGCCGACGGTTCGGTCTTCACCGGCCGCCAGGCACTCGCCAATCACTTGGTTGATGCCGTTGGCGGCGAACCCGAGGCGATCAACTGGCTGGCGACCAAAGGCGTCGACAGCAAGCTCAAGGTCGTCGAATGGAAGGATACGGAGGGGCACGGCCTCCTGTTTTCGAGAAGCATGACCAAAGCCGTCGCCAACGCGCTCGGCCTGCCGGATGCCGGCGGCGACATCATTCACGAGCTTGGCGCCGACCGCTTGTTCCTTGACGGTCTCGTTTCGGTCTGGCACCCTTGACAACCATTGGGACGAGCCAAATAAAGCAATAAAATCATCCTGATATTTGACCGCAGTGGTTTACGGGGAACGTTCATGATCAAGTCCGAGCTTGTGCAGATCATTGCCGCGCGCAACCCCCATCTTTTCCTCCGCGACGTTGAAAACATCGTCGGCGCGATCTTTGACGAGATCACCGACGCGCTCGCCGAAGGCAACAGGGTCGAGTTGCGCGGTTTCGGTGCCTTTTCGGTGAAAAACCGTCCTGCCCGCACCGGCCGCAACCCCCGCACCGGCGAATCCGTCGAGGTCGAGGAGAAGTGGGTGCCGTTCTTCAAGACCGGCAAGGAGTTGCGCGAAAGGCTGAACGGCGGCAAATAGGCGCCGCGCCGGCAGGTCGGAAACGACGTTTCGGCGTTTAAGCCACCTCCAGGAGATTTGATGTTCAATCGCGTCATGCTCGTCGTGGTCTTCGTGCCGCTGGCCGTCATCCTGATCGCGCTTGCCGTCGCCAATCGCGGCCTCGTCGCCTTCACGCTCGACCCGTTCCACCCTGGCAATCCGGCGCTGACGCTGAATTTGCCGCTCTTCATCTTGCTGTTCCTGGCTTTGGCCATCGGCATGATCGTCGGTAGCATGGCGACCTGGGTGAAGCAGGGCCGCTACCGCAAGCTCGCGCGCCAGCGCGGGCTGGAGGCCGAGAACTTGCGCCAGGCAGTTAGCCGCGCACCCGCTGCGCCGAAAGGACCGGCGCTGCCCAAGCCGACGAACTAAACAGCGCCTTACGGAGCTTTCCATGCTGACTATTTCGGCCGCCGAGGTCGACCGCGCGCTGACCTTTTCAGGTCTGGTCGAGACACTGCGCACCGCCTTCCGCGAAGGCGCCGTGCAGCCGGTGCGCCACCATCACGCGATCGAGCGGCCGGACGGCGCCGCCTCGACGCTTTTGTTGATGCCGGCCTGGACCGACTTCGACGCCGCCGGCACCTCGGCCGGCGGCCATATCGGCGTCAAGATCGTCACCGTCTCGCCGGACAATAACGCGATCGGCAAGCCGGCGGTGATGGGCCTCTATCTGCTGCTCGACGGCGTGACCGGCGAACCCCAGGCTCTGATCGACGGCCAGCGGCTGACGCAATGGCGGACCGCCTGCGCCTCGGCGCTCGCCGCATCCTATCTCGCCCGCGAGGACGCCTCGCGGCTCTTGGTGATCGGCGCCGGCGCGCTGTCACCCTTCCTCGCCAAGGCGCATTCGGCGGTGAGGCCCGTTAAGTCGATCCGCATCTGGAACCGCACGCCGGCCAATGCCGAAAAGGTCGCGGCGGCGCTGCATGCCGAAGGCTTTCCAGCAAGCGTGGCAGGCGACCTCGAAACCGAGCTTGGCGAGGCCGACATCGTCTCGTCGGCGACGATCACGACCGCGCCGCTGATCAGGGGCGCGCTGTTGAAGCCGGGCGCCCATGTCGACCTGGTCGGCGGCTTCACGCCGCAGATGCGCGAGAGCGACGACGATGCCATTTCCCGCGCCCGCGTCTATGTCGATACCCGCGCCGGCGCCACCAAGGAGGCCGGCGACATCGTGCAGCCATTGGCTTCCGGTGTCCTGAAGCCGGAAGCGGTCATCGCCGACCTGCACGAACTGGCGCGTGGCGAGAAACAGGGCCGGCAAAGCGAGAGCGAGATCACGCTGTTCAAGTCGGTCGGCGCAGCGCTTGAAGATCTCGCCGCCGGCATCGCCGTCTACAAGGCGCTCAGCACAAGCCAGTAAGAGATAGGGTAGTGAGCAATCAGGAAGCTCACACCCCTACCGCCCCCGCCCTACCGCCCTACCGCCCTACTGCCCTGCTGCCTCGTTCGGCCAATAGACACGCAGCCGATGACCGTCGGGATCGAGCGCCACGAAGGTGCGTCCGAAATCCATGTCGGTCGGTGCCTGTGGGATTCTCAGCCCCCGTTCCGCCCAGTCCGCATGCGTGGCGTCGACCGCGGCCGCATTCTCCATCGCAAGCACGAGCTCGCCGCCCCCGCCCGCGGCGGCGGCCGCCGGTTCAACCGTGTGGCGCGACCACAAGCCGAGCTTGAAGCCGTTGTCGAGGACGAACATGGCGAAGGTGGGCGAGGCCTCTACCGGCTGGCGCCCGAGCAGCGAGGCGTAGAACGCGCCGCTCTTCTCGGGGCTGTCGACATAGAGGATGACGAAATTGGGCGTGGTCATGTCGGTCTCCAAGGTGTTTGAACCTTGGCCAAGCTAGATCATCCCACTGTCAGATTGTGGCAGCAGCGATCAGCCAGTAGGCTCCTGCGCCGTTTTCAGGGCCGATTCATCGAGCGTCGCTCGCCATTCCTTGAGCATCGCCTGGCGGCGGCGCGGATAGCGGATCTCGGTGGCTGTGAGATCGGCCATGCGGTCGGCGCGGAAATGCCGGAAATCCTGGCGCAGCTCGCACCACGCCACCATCACCCGCACCTTGTCGAAGAAGCCGAGCGCGAACGGCCAGACCATGCGCTCCGAGGCCGCGCCGCCGGCGTCGCGGTAGAGGAAGCCGAGCTTGCGCTCGCTGCGGATCGCCTGCCTGACGATGCCGAGATCGATCGCCTCGTCGCTCGCTGAATTCGGCCCGACCAGCAGCGTCGTGGCGTCGAGATCGTCACGCAGATCGTCCGGCAAGACCGCCGCTATCTTGGACAACGCATCCGCCGCCGCCGCGGCCAGCCGCTTGTCCGGCTGTTTCGCCACCCAGCGCGAGCCGAGCACGATCGCCTCGATCTCCTCGTCGGTGAACATCAGCGGCGGCAGCATGAAGCCGGGCTTCAGCACATAGCCCAGCCCCGCCTCGCCTTCGATCGGCGCGCCCTGCCCCTGCAGCGTCGCGATGTCGCGATAGAGCGTGCGGATCGACACGCCCATTTCCTCCGCAAGCGTGCGGCCGCTGACCGGCCGGCGGTGGCGGCGCAGAATCTGGATCAGGTCGAGCAGGCGTTCGGAACGGGACATGACCGGAGACTTGCCCGTTTCTTCGGGCGAGGTCCATCGCATCGCGACAGAACAGCGCCGGACCATGCGGTTGCGAAGGTCAAGGGCCTATGCCAAAAGCGGCGTGCCGTTCCGGAGATTGTTCTTGAAGTCCTTTCGCGACCGAAACCGCGACAACCGTCCGCGCCAGCCGGCGAATCCCCCCAGCCAGTCGCGGCTGCGGGAGGCGGCTTCGGCGGAGAGGTCGGAGCCGCATCATCGTCAGGAAGCAAAACCAGCGCAGCGCCCTCTTGCACGCCGCGAAGGCCCGTTGCCCGCCGAGCGCCTGCCGCTGATCCTCGAGGTTGCGCCCAACGCCGACTATGCTCTGCTGGACAGCGGCGCCGGCGAAAAACTGGAGCAGTATGGGCCCTACCGCATCGTGCGCCCCGAAGGCCAGGCTATCTGGCAGCGGGCGCTTCCCGCCAAGGAATGGCGGCGCGCCGACGCCATCTTCACCGGCGACACCGACGAGGAAGGCATCGGCCGCTGGCGTTTTCCAAAAACGCCGCTCGGCGAGACCTGGCCGATGAAGCATGACGGCATCGACTATCTCGGCCGCTTCACCTCATTCCGCCATGTCGGCGTCTTTCCCGAACAAGCCTCGCATTGGGACCACATGGCCGGCCTGATCGCCGCGGCAAAGCGCCCGATCAAGGTGCTGAACCTCTTCGGTTATACCGGCCTTGCCTCGCTGGTGGCGGCGCGCGCCGGCGCAGAGGTCACTCATGTCGACGCCTCGAAGAAGGCGATCGGATGGGCGCGCGAGAACCAGGAGAGAGCCGGCCTCTCCGACAAGCCGATCCGCTGGATCGTCGAGGACGCGGTTAAGTTCGCCGAGCGTGAGGAGCGCCGTGGCAGCCACTACGACATCGTGCTCTTCGACCCGCCCGCCTATGGCCGCGGTCCCAAGGGCGAAGTCTGGCAATTGTTCGAGGATCTGCCGGGCCTCACCGATCTCTGCCGCTCGATCCTGACGCCGAAGCCGATCGCCGTGGTGCTGACCGCATATTCGATCCGCGCCTCCTTCTTCGCCATCCATGCCTTGATGCGGGACGCCTTCGCCGGCATGGGCGGCACGGTCGAATCCGGCGAGCTGATCATCCGCGAGAAATCCGCCGGCCGCGCGCTGTCGACCTCGCTGTTCTCGCGCTGGGTGGCTTGAATGGTCCCGCATGATGGCGCCCGGCCCGTCGGGCAGGTCAAGGAAGTCACCAGCCTCGCCAATCCGCTGGTCAAAGACATCAAGGCGCTGGCGCTGAAGAAGTTTCGCGACCAGCAAAACGCCTTCATGGCGGAAGGCCTGAAGCTGGTCATCGACGCACTCGACCTCGGCTGGTCGATCAGGACGCTCGTCTTCGCCAAGGCCGGGCGCGGCAACGCGGCGATAGAAAAGGTCGCGGCGCGCACTGTCGCCGCCGGCGGCACTGTGCTCGAAGTCTCGGAAAAGGTGCTGGCGGCAATCACCCGCCGGGAAAATCCGCAAATGGTCGTAGGCGTCTTCGTCCAGCAGACGCTGCCGCTGAAGGATATCCGCGCCACGGACGGCGACGTCTGGGTCGCGCTCGACCGCGTTCGCGATCCCGGCAATCTCGGCACCGTCATCCGTACCGTCGACGCCGTCGGCGCGAGGGGCGTCATCCTGGTCGGCGACACCACCGATCCGTTTTCGCTGGAAACCGTGCGCGCCAGCATGGGCTCGATCTTTGCCGTGCCGGTCGCGAAGGCGACGGAGCAGGCTTTTCTGGCCTGGCGGCGCGACTTTCCGGGCCTCGTCGCCGGAACGCATCTGAAGGGCGCGGTCGACTACCGGTCGGTCGACTTTTCGAGAGGCCCGGTGCTGCTGTTGATGGGCAATGAGCAGCAGGGCCTGCCCGACAGCCTTGCCGACAGTTGCGACCGGCTGCTCAGGATCCCGCAGGCCGGACGCGCCGATTCTCTCAATCTGGCGGTTGCCACCGGCGTCATGCTGTTCGAAATCCGGCGTGGCGCGTTGAAGCTCGACCCCACTGCCGACTCGCGATGAGGGCTGCGAAAACGTGAAATCCTGGTCCCCTTACGCCCTGCTGGTCGTGCTCGCTATCGCACTCGACCAGTGGATAAAACAGCTGGTGGAAAACGGCCTCGCCTTCCAGGAAAAGGTCGATCTTCTGCCTTTCCTGGCGCTGTTTCGCACCTACAACACCGGCATCGCCTTCTCGATGTTCTCGTCCTTCGGCGACACCGGCCTGGTGGCCATCGCCGCGCTTGTCGTCGCCTTCGTGCTGTATCTGGCGGTGCGCACGCCCGCCGGCCACGTCCTTGCCCGGATCGGCTTCGCCCTGATCGTCGGCGGCGCGCTCGGCAATCTGATCGACCGCGCGGTCTACGGCCACGTGATCGACTATATTCTTTTCCACACGCCGGTCTGGTCCTTCGCGGTGTTCAACTTTGCCGACGCCTTCATTTCGGTCGGCGCCGCGCTGGTCGTGTTCGACGAGCTGATCGGCTGGCGGCGGGAAACCAGGTCCCAGGATCCAGGCAATTGACCAAGCGCGGCCACCGCCGCAAATTTGTTTCAAACAAAACGAGGAGACCAAAGTGTCCGATACCTTCAAAGCCATCCTCGTTTCGCGCGACGCCGAGAAGAAGCAGTCGGTCGAGATCGTCGACCTCACCGAAGCTGACCTGATGGAAGGCGATGTCACCGTCGCCGTCGAGGCGACGACGGTGAATTACAAGGATGGGCTGGCCATCACCGGCAAGGCCCCGGTCGTGCGCCGCTGGCCGCTGGTGCCCGGCATCGATTTCGCCGGCACTGTCATCGAATCTTGGCACCCCGACTGGCGCAAGGGCGACAAGGTCATCCTCAATGGCTGGGGCGTCGGCGAGACGCATTACGGCGCCTTTGCCGCCCGCGCCCGCGTCAAGGGCGACTGGCTGGTGCCGCTGCCCGACGGGATGAGCCCGCATGATGCGATGGCAGTCGGCACCGCCGGCTATACGGCAATGCTCGCCGTCATGGCGCTGGAGCGGCATGGCATCGTGCCGGATCGCGGACCGGTGGTGGTGACGGGGGCCGCCGGCGGCGTCGGCTCGGTCGCCATCTCGATCCTTTCCACCCTCGGCTACCATGTGATCGCCTCGACCGGGCGCAATGCTGAAAGCCCCTATCTGATCGACCTCGGCGCGGCTGAGGTGATCTCACGGGACGACCTCAGCCAGCCGGCCAAGCCGCTGGCCAAGGAACGCTGGGCCGGCGGCGTCGACTCGGTCGGCACCCATACACTGGCCAACGTGCTGTCGATGACGTCCTATGGCGGCGCGATCGCCGCGTGCGGCCTGGCCGGCGGCATGGACCTTCCGACGAGCGTCGCCCCCTTCATCCTGCGCGGCGTATCGCTGCTCGGCATCGATTCCGTCATGGCGCCGAAAGCGGTCCGCCTCGAGGCGTGGCGCCGCATCGGCGCCGACCTCGACCTCCAGAAACTGTCGACCCTGTCGCGCTCGATCGGCTTCGACGGCATCATCGGCGCCGCGCGCGATATTGTGGAGGGCAGGATCAGAGGCCGCGTGGTCGTCGATCTGTAGGGCGATCCCAGGAATAGCGTTCGGCGATTTCCCGTCCGAACTGCCCAAAATCAGGCAAAAACTGCCGGTTATCGGCACGGACGACTAAAATTCGAACGATCCGCCGCAATCTTCCATAATCTCTGTCTGGCAAGGTTTTCCGCATGCTCGCGGACTCCGACTTCAGACAGGACAGCAAAGCCGCAGGCGACGACGGACTGGGTCCTGACGCGCCGAAGCGGCAGGTGCTTGTCGCGCCGCCGCTGGTCCCCGCATTGCAAGCGGACAGTCATGAAGGCCTGCCGTTCCTGACGATCGTCGCCATAGTCGTCCTGGCCGGGCTGGCGCATCTCACCGGAGCGCCGATCTTCATCACCATAGGCCTCCTGGCGACGGGTCTGGGCGGCCTGATGATGCATCTGCGCAACCAGCGCGCCGAGCGGCGCACCGCCGCACTTCTCGACGAGACGGCCGCCCGTAGCCGCGCCGAGATCGAGACCCTCGCCGATCGCATGTGGGAGATGCAGGAGAGCGAAGAGCGTTTTCGCGGTCTGATCGATGCGCTCGGCGACCTCGTTGTCCATCGCGACCGCGACGGCCATATCGTCTACGCCAACAAGGTGTTCGCCTCGCTCGTCGAGATCGATCAGCGCGACCTCGCAGGCAAGACGCTTTCCGAGCTCGGCATCGACGTCGGCGTCGTGCCCGAGGCCGCCTTTTCGGATCATGAATGCCTGAGCTCCACCGATGTCGCCATCCGCACGCCGAACGGGCCGCGCTGGTTCTCCTGGATCGAGCTCTCGGTGCGGGACAGGGACACCGGTGCTGTTTCGCACCGGGCGATCGCCCGTGACATCACCGCCCGCAAGCGCGCCGAATCGTCGCTGATCACCGCCCGCGAGCGGGCCGAATACGCCAGCCAGGCCAAGTCGCGCTTCCTTGCCACCGTCAGCCACGAGATCCGCACGCCGATGAATGGCATCATGGGCATGGCGAAGCTGCTTGCCGACACCGACCTGTCGCCCGAGCAGCGTACCTATGTCGGCGCCGTCTCGACTTCCGCAAGCTCGCTGCTGGCGCTGATCGAGGATCTGCTCGACTACTCCAAGATCGAGGCCGGCCGCTTCGATCCCGAGCCGCAGCCGACATCACTGCGTGAGATCGCCGACAACATCATCGAGCTGCTGGCCGCGAAGGCCTTCTCCAAGACCATCGGCCTCGGCTGTCACGTCGAACCCGACGTGCCGCAGATGATCACCGCCGACCCCGGTCGCGTGCGCCAGGTGCTGCTCAACCTCATCGGCAATGCCGTCAAGTTCACCGACACAGGCGGCGTGCTGCTTACCGTCGCGCGCGCCAGCACCGAGAGCACCGACCGCATCCGCTTCACCATCGCCGACACCGGTCCGGGGCTGCGCGAAGAGGATATGGAGCGCATCTTCGAGGAATTCGAGCAATCCGACGGTACTTCGACCAGGGTGCACGGCGGCGCCGGTCTCGGCCTCGCCATCTCCAAGCGCCTGGTGATCGCCATGGGCGGCACGATCTCGGTTTCGAGCCGGCTAGGCGAGGGATCCGAATTCGTCTTCGACATTCCGGCGACCGCGGCAACCCAACCGCCACAGTATCGCCGGGACATCCTCTCGGGCCGACGCGCGGTGATCGTGTCCAAGAATGCCGTCGAGGCCGATGCCATCGCTCGCACCATCCGCGCGCATGGCGGTGCCGTCGAGATCGCGGCCACGCCGGACCAGGCCATTGCCTTCGCCGCCGGCTGCAACGTGCTTCTGGTCGACGCCGCGCTCGAGAACAGCGACGGCCGCCTGCTCAAGCGGCTGCGTCAGAGCGGTTTTGTCGACTGCCAGGCCATCACCCTGATCGCACCCGCCGATCGCGGCATGCTTGGCGAATTCCGCGCCAACGGCTACGCGACGTTCCTCGCCCGGCCGGTGCGCGGCGAAACGCTGCTGCGCGTGCTGTTGACCAGCCATGTGCCGGCACCCGCCGAGCCGCGGTCGGAACCGCGCGGCACCGCGTCCGTCCGCCGCCGCGACAAGGGCCTGTCCGTGCTGATCGCGGAGGACAATGACATCAACGCGATGCTTGCCCGCGCCACGCTGCTCAAGGCTGGACATCGCGTCAAGATCGTCAGCAACGGCAAGGCCGCGGTCGAAGCCGTCACCGACGCCGGCCTCAAGCATCGTTTCGATGTCGTGCTGATGGATCTCCACATGCCGGTGATGGACGGGCTGGACGCGATCGCCGCCATCCGCCGCCATGAGGAAGCGCTTGCCGTGCCGCCGATCCCGATCATGGTGCTTTCCGCCGACAGCCAGGAAAAGACGCGCCACACGGTTTTGGCCCACGGCGCCAGCGGCTTCGTCACCAAGCCTCTCGACCCCGATGCGCTCGTCCAGGCCGTCGAGAGCCAGGCAGCGGCGTAACGAATTTTTTAGACTTTCCGGAACGCCTTGGATTGCTTGGCTTTCGCAGCCATAAGATAGCCGGTTGAGGGTGTTGCCCAGCCGACGAAGTATTGCCGGGATCGCCGTATCACGGTACTGTCATAATCCTGTTGCACCTACACCGTATCCCCGTGCCAAGAGGGATGGCTCGAAGGAGAATCACTCGTGCATACAGTCATGCCTGAATGCGATACTCGGCCGAACGCCAGCGCCCTTCTCGGCGCGCGTGCCGCCGACGCTTTCGCAAGCGGCGCACCGCTGGGCCGCATCGGCAACCTGGAAGTGCGGCTCGCCCGCAACGGGGCCGAGATCGCCGCCGCCCAGGAAGTGCGTTATCGGGTATTCTATGACGAGCTCGGCGCGAGGAAGGATTTGTTCCAGGCGCAGGATCGGCGCGATGCCGACCGCTTCGACCCGCTCTGCGATCATCTCCTGGTTTTCGACACCTCGCTTCCCGGCCCAGAGCACCGCCGTATCGTCGGCACCTATCGCCTGCTGCGGCAGGAGATCGCCACCGCGGCGGGCGGCTTCTACTCCGAGGGCGAGTTCGAGCTGACCAAGCTGGTGGCGCGCCATCCGGGCCAACGCTTCCTGGAACTCGGGCGCTCCTGCGTGCTGCCGGAATACCGCTCCAAGCGCACCATCGAGGCGCTCTGGCAAGGCATCTGGGCCTATATCAACCACTATGGCATCGGCGTGATGACCGGCTGCGCCTCCTTCCACGGCACCGTGCCGGCGGCGCATGCGGAGGCGCTTACCTATCTCGCCCATCACTGCCGCACCGACCAGGCCTGGGATGTCCGGGCGGTGGCCGGCCGCTACTGCTCGATGGACTTGATGCCGATCGAGGCGGTCAATGCCAAGGCCGCGATCGCCGCCATGCCGCCGCTCGTCAAAGGCTATCTGCGTGTCGGCGCCCGCATCGGCGACGGCTGCGTCATCGACCACGAATTCTCGACCGTCGACATTTTCGTCGTCATGCCGGTCAAGGAGATCGGCGCCCGCTACGTCAACTACTATGGCGGCGAAGGCCAGCGTTTCGCGGCGTGAGTCTAGCGAATAGCGAATAGCGAATAGCGAATAGCGAATAGCGAAGGAACTAACGATAGTAGGCTGACTACAACAGCCCTATTCGCTACTCTCTATTCGCTATTCGCTGTTTGCTATCACGGAATATCCTCCGGCCTTCGCCCGGGCCGGCTCTTATAGGCCGGGAACGACCAGCCGAATTTGAGCGCCCCGCCCCGCACCAGGAAGGCCGCCGCAAAGCCGAGCAGGCTGGATGGCAGGGCCGACATGCCAACGAGATCGCCAACCGTGAAGAGCGCTGCACCCGCAAGCGCCGCGGTGACATAGATTTCGGGCCTGAGCAGCACGGAAGGCTCGCCTGCGATCAGGTCGCGCAATATGCCGCCGAAGGTCGCGGTGAGCACCCCGGTGATGACCGAAACGACCGGGGATCCGGTGATCGCCAGGCCCTTTGCAGCCCCCATCACCGCAAAGGCGGCAAGTCCGATCGCATCGAGCCAGAGCAGCAGCTTGTAGCGGGATTCCACACGATGGGCGCTGAAGAAGACAAGCACTGCCATCACGGCGCAGATCAGCACATAGCCGCTGTTGGCGACCCAGAACACCGGCAGGTTGAGAATGACGTCGCGCAGCGTTCCGCCACCAATGCCGGTGATGCTGGCCAGAAACAGGAAGCCGATGATATCGAGCTCTTTGCGTGACGCGGCAAGCGCGCCGGTCGCCGCGAAGACGGCGACGCCGGCATAGTCGAGCAGCTCGATGGGATTCATGGGCGAGCGAATAGTGATTGGCGAATAGTCAGTGCACAGTGAATATCACGAAGCGGTGCGGTTGGTACCGTCCTTCCCTATTCGCTATTCCCTATTCGCTATTGGCTCCCTTCACGCATCCTTCTCGGCCTGCTCGTTCACCGGACCCGGCTCGACCGGCGCTTCGGCGGCGGCGGCCTTTGGGCCGCCCTTGGAGACGCCGACCATCGCCGGCCTCAACACGCGCTCGCCGATCGAATAGCCGGGTTGCACGACCTGGACCACGGTCCCGGCCGGAACGTCGGGGTTGGGCACTTCGAACATCGCCTGATGGAAGTTCGGGTCGAACTTCTCGCCTTCGGGCGCAAGCTTCTTCACCCCGTGCCGCTCCAGCGCCGCCAGCATGGCGCGCTCGGTGAGGTCGACGCCCTCGATCAGCGCCTTGAAGCCGGCATCGCCGGAGGCCTTGGCCTCGGTCGGAATGGCGTCCAGCGCGCGGCGCAAATTGTCCGACACCGACAGCATGTCGCGCGCGAAATTGGCCACAGCGTAGGTGCGTGCGTCATGTACATCACGCGCGGTACGGCGCCGCAGATTCTCCATTTCGGCAGCTACGCGAAGCGCCCGATCCTTCAGTTCCTCGTTTTCCTTCAGCAACCGCACAAGCGCCTCATAGTCGCCGTCGACGCCGCCTTCCGCACGTTCGCCGGAAGCCCGGGCCTCGGAAGCCTGGCTGGCTTCGATTTCCTCGGGCGCGCGTTCGTCTTTTGCCTGGTCGCTCATCGCCGTTTCCCGTCATTCGGATTGGTTTGGATTTGCGCCCGATATCGATGTTTAGGGGCCAAAAATCAAGGGGCAAGCACCGATGACGGCCCTTCCGCGATCGTTCCAAATTAATTCAAATTTTACCGTACCGGACGGCTTTGCTTGCCGCTAAGGGCCTATGCGGGAACCATTGCCGGGCTGCGAGAGTTTCGAAGCCGACACAGGATTTTGGGACCATGAAGGGCAACATCGGCGAAAGGCGCGCCAAGCTCGCCGACGATATCAGGCGACAGGTTGGCACCGAAGCGACCAAGCGCCTTCTGCGCACGCTTCCGGCATTTCGCCTGGAAAAAGAAGTGCCCAAGCAGTTCACGGATCTGCTCGACCGCCTGGACGGCGCCGAGACGGACAAGGACGGCCAGCGGCAGCACTAGACCGCCCTTCCCCAGTTCCACAGCGTAAGGCGCTGAGGAGCTATGCGGCTCTGCGCTCGTCGCGCATCAGAGCCTCGCCATGACGGATCTCGGTGCCAAGCACCTTGAGGCACTCCCGCATGAACGACGCAAGGCCGGGCCATCCCTTTGCCGAAACCAGATTGCCGTCGACATGCGCGCCGGTCGGCGACACGTCGATATAGGTGCCCCCGGCAAGCGTCACTTCGGGCTCGCAATACTGCAGCGCCGCCACCTCCCTGCCGCGCACCACGCCGTCGACCGCGATCAGGATTTGCACACCGTGGCAGATGGTGAAGATCGGCTTGCCGGTCTCGTGGAAATGCCTGACCAGCGCCTGCACGCGCTTGTCGATGCGAATATATTCCGGCCCGCGTCCGCCCGCAGCGTAGACCGCGTCGTAATCGGCGGGATTCACCTCGGCGAATGTCTTGTTGAGGATATAGTCGTGGCCGAGCTTTTCCGTATAGGTCTGATGGCCCTCGAAGTCGTGCAGCGAGGTCTTGAGCACGTCGCCGGCCTTCTTGTCCGGGCAGACGACATGGACTGTGTGGCCGACCGCATGCATCGCCTGCTCAAAAACGAAAATCTCGTATTCTTCGCTGAACTCGCCAACGAGCATCAGTATCTTCTTGCCTGCCATGCCGTTTCCTCCTTTGCCGGCTGTTTATTTCGGAGCGCGAAATAATCACCGTATCCTAAGGGCAAGACGGCAAAAGAGAAAGTGAAATTCGCAGAAGTGGTCTGACCAGATTGTTGCAAAGAGGCGCGTAGAACTGAACCGACCGCGCCAAGACGTCAAAAGCAAGGTGCTTGGTCAGACCAAAGCTGCAGGCTCGCTTGGTTTACCGGATGGCTGCCTTCGGCGGTCAGCGCGGGGACGGCTCAGCCCGGGCGTTTGCGCCGCCAGGAATATTTCGGGCCCTTGGCTTCCGGCTCCACCGCCGGCTGGTAATAGACTGGCAAGCCTCCTGTGCGCCCTTCCTCCAGCCGCTTCAACAGCACCGGATTGGAGACCTCGAACTCGTCGAAGCCGAGCCGCAGCATATGCGGCAATTGATCGACCAGGACCTGGCCCGTGGCGCGCACCGCGCCTTTGAAGTTATGCCGGGTGCGCAGCAATTCGCCCTTGGAGAAGGAGCGGCCGTCGTTGAAGGCCGGGAAGGCAAGCGCCACCAGCGACAGCTGGTCGAGCAGGCCGACGATCTTGTCGAGCTCGTCGCCGGGGAGCAGGAGCACGCCGAGGCGCTCCTTGGCCGACCTGCGGATATCGTCATCGAGCCCGAGAAAGGCCTGCAACGGGAGGATGAAGCGGCCATTGCCGGCAAGCGCTTCGGCGCTCTCGGCATGGGTCCATTCGTCCTCGCGGAAACCGTTCGGGGTCCAGAGGCGGGTTTCCGATTTGGTCGGCTCAGTCATCAAAATTCCTAATGCCCTAAGATCCTAATGCCCTAAGAATGAAAGGATATGTCGCTGTTCAGGTCGGCCCGGAGTCGAAAAAGGTGGCTTTCGAGAACGGGAGCGGAGCGTACTTCAACTACGCGAGCTCCGAAAGCGCAGGAACCCGCCATTTGCAGGCCGGCCTCACCTGAGTAGCGGCTGTCCTTAAAGTGATGCGTCGGTCAGCGACTTCTCCAGCCCCGACAGATGGATGCCGCACTCGGTCTTGGCGTGCCCCGCCCAGCGGCCGCTGCGCGCATCCTCGCCTGGCTGTACCGGCTGCGTGCAGGGGAAGCAGCCGATCGACAGATAGCCATAGGCGACCAGCGGGTTTTCGCGCAGCGCATGCGCGCGCATGTAGTCGGCCTGGTCGGATGTCGTCCAATGCGCGAGCGGATTGATGCGGATGCGCGAGCCGACGGCCTCGAAGACCGGGAGTGCCGCGCGCGTCGAAGCCTGGAAGCGCTTGCGCCCGGTGAACCAGGCGCGGAACGGCTCGACGCCACGCGCCAGCGGCTCGACCTTGCGCAGGTTGCAGCAGGCGTCGGTATCGGTCTCATGCAGCCGCCCGGTCGGATCGACGCGTTCGAGCGCCGCTTCGTTCGGCTTGATCACTCTGACATCGGTCAGGCCGAAATCGGCGACCAGCGCGTCGCGGTAGCCCAGCGTCTCCTCGAAATGCTTGCCGGTGTCGAGAAAGATCACCGGCAGCGAGCGGTCGATCTCGGCAATCATGTGCAGGAGGACTGCCGAATCGGCGCCGAAGGACGACACGGCGGCAACCTCGCCGCGGAAAAATTCACGCGCCGAGCGCTCGATGATCTCGATCGGCTTCAGATGGCCGAGCAGCGCGTCGAGCCCCGCCGCTTCCGCGGCAACGCCGGCCTCGACGCCGCCGATCCGGTCAAGCGGCCTTGGTTTCGCCAGCATAGAGCGCCTCCTTGAACGGCGCGGGACCGACACGGCGGTAGGCGTCGATAAAACGTTCACTGGGATCGAGCCGAAGGCCGAGATAGGTGTCGACGATCTGCTCGATGGCATCGGTGATTTCTTCCGAAGAGAAACCGCGGCCGATGATCTCGCCGACCGACGTGTTCTCGTCGGCCGAGCCGCCGAGCGTGACCTGGTAGAGCTCGGAGCCCTTCTTCTCCACGCCGAGAATGCCGATATGGCCGACATGGTGGTGGCCGCAGGCGTTGATGCAGCCGGAGATCTTCAGCTTCAACTCACCGATCTCGCGCTGCCGCTCCAGCGAGGCGAAGCGGCGCGAGATTTCCTGCGCGACCGGAATCGAACGCGCCGTGGCAAGCGCGCAATAGTCGAGGCCGGGGCAAGAGATGATGTCGCTGATCAGGTTGGAATTGGCGGTCGCCAAGCCGATCTCGACCAGCGCGTCATAGACGGCCTTGAGGTCGGCGCGCGCCACATGCGGCAGGATCAGGTTCTGCTCGTGACTGACGCGCAGCTCGTCGAAGGCGTATTTCTCGGCTATGTCGGCAACCGCCTCCATCTGGCTGTCGGAGGCGTCACCGGGCACCTCGCCGATGCCCTTGAGCGAGATCGTCACCGCCGCATAGTCGGGGTGGCGATGCGTTATGACATTCTGGTAGAGCCACTCCGAAAAACTCTTGGAATCGAGCCGCGCCTCGTTCACCTGCGCGTCGCCTTCCGGCCGGTCAGGCAATGCCGGCGGCGCGAAATAGGCATTGATCGCCTGGATGTCGTCGTCCGGCAGCTTCAGCTCCGCGTCCTTCAACTCCTGCCATTCGGCCTCGATCTGGCGGGTTATCTCCTCGACCCCGGTCTCGTGGACGAGGATCTTGATACGCGCCTTGTACTTGTTGTCGCGGCGGCCATAGAGGTTGTAAACGCGCAGGATCGCCGTGCAGTAGGACAACAGCTCGGCTTCCGGCAGGAAGTCGCGGATCTTCTTGGCGACCATCGGCGTGCGGCCCTGGCCGCCACCGACATAGACGGCAAAGCCCAGCTCGCCGGCCGCGTTCTTCTTCAGATGCAGCCCGATGTCGTGCGTCTGGATGGCGGCGCGATCACGCTCGGCGCCGGTCACCGCGATCTTGAACTTGCGCGGCAGGTACGAGAACTCCGGATGCACCGACGACCACTGGCGCAGGATCTCCGCATAGGGACGCGGATCGGCAACCTCGTCGGCGGCCGCGCCGGCGAAATGGTCCGCGGTGACGTTGCGGATGCAGTTACCGCTGGTCTGGATGGCATGCATCTCGACGCTCGCCAGATCAGCAAGGATCGCCGGGATGTCGGACAGCGCCGGCCAGTTGAACTGGATGTTCTGGCGCGTGGTGAAGTGGCCGTAGCCCTTGTCGTATTTGCGGGCGATGTGGCCGAGCATGCGCAATTGCCTGCTGTTCAGCGTGCCGTAGGGCACGGCGATACGCAGCATATAGGCGTGCAGCTGCAAATAGACGCCGTTCATCAGCCGGAGCGGCCGGAACTGGTCCTCGGTGATCTCGCCGGCAAGCCGGCGCTGCACCTGGTCGCTGAACTCGGCGACGCGGGCCTTTACGAAATCGTGGTCGAACTCGTCGTAACGGTACATGCTTCGTCTTTCAGGGCGCGTCCGCCCGCTTTCTTGTGTCTATGCCGCCCGTGCCGGAGCCGGGCTCGCCTGCTTGCCGAGGTCGGTGCGGATGGTGGGGCCCGCGGCGCGGATCTTCTCGCGCAGCCGCACCGGCTCGACCGCGCCGTTGATCACGGTCACATCGATCAGGTTGACGTCGACGACTTCGTTGTTGGCAGCGGCCGCGGCGCCGATGGCCTCGAGCCGATCCTCCGCCGCCTTGTCATGGGCGATGTCGGCACGAGTGACGGTCTCCGCCCAGCCGCCATCGGCGTACCAGACGGCGATACCGTCCGAGAGCCTGTTCGCGGTCAGAACCTTCATTGCTCAACTCCTTCGGCCGCTACGCCGGCCGTATCTTCACGCGTGTGCGCCGCAAGCGGCTCGGATTGTTCGAAATTGGCGCCGGCGACCGCGTCGCCGATGATGGTCATGACCGGACCGGTAAGATCGGCGCGCGCTTCCAGCGACGGCAGGTCGGCGAGCGTGCCGTGGAAGCGGCGGCGATTGCCAAGGCTGGCATTCTCCACCACGGCGACGGCAGTATCGGGCGACAGCCCGGCTTCGATCAGCCGACCGGCGACCTCGGCTGCGACCGAGCGGCCCATATAGACGGCGACGGTGGCGCCGGAAATGGCAAGTTTTGCCCAATCGGGCAGTGAGTTGCCCTTGAGGTCATGCCCGGTGGTGAACACCATCGAGGACGTCACGCCGCGGAGCGTCAGCGGCAATTCGAAATCGGCGGCCGCGGCGAAGGCGGCAGTCACGCCCGGAACCACCTCATAGGCGATGCCGGCCTCGCGAAGTGCTGCCATTTCCTCGCCCGCCCGCCCGAACACAAGCGGATCGCCTGATTTCAGCCGCACCACGCGCTTGCCGGCGCGGCCAAGCTCGATGAGCAGAGCGTTGATTTCTTCCTGGCTCTTGGAATGGCAGCCCTTGCGCTTGCCGACAGGCAAGCGCTCGGCATCGCGGCGCCCCATGGCGACGATCGCTTCCGGCACCAGCGCGTCATAGACGATCGCGTCGGCCTCCATCAGCAGGCGGTGGGCGCGCAGCGTCAAAAGATCCTCCGCGCCCGGGCCGGCGCCGACCAGAGCGATGTGACCTGCGGTCGGCGCGTCCGAAGTCAGAAGTTCGAGCGCAGCACTATGCGCCCTGGCGAACTCTCCGGCTTCAACCGCCTTGGCCGGGAGGCCGGCGAAGAAATCGCTCCAGAACCGGCGGCGGCGATTGCCCTTCGGCAGCCGCTCGGCAGCAGTGCGAAACGACGACGCCAAGGCCGCCAGCCGGCCAAGCGACGGCGACAGCATGCGATCGATGCGCACCCGCAGCAGCTGCGCCAGCACAGGGCCGGCGCCCTCGGTGCCGATGGCGATGGCGACCGGCGCGCGGTTGACCAGCGCCGGGGTGAAGAAATCGCAGAGCACAGGCCGGTCGACGGCGTTAACCGGAATGCCCAGCCGGCGGGCGTCTTCGACGACGCGACGGTCGAGCGCCTCGTCGCCGCTGGCGGCAAACACCATGGCCGCGTCCTCGAGGTGCGCGGCATCGTAGGCGACGTCGACGTGGACAGCGCCGGCGGTTGCAATGAAATTCAGAAGCTCGGGATCGGCATTGTCCGCAATGATGCGCAGCGTCGCGTTTGACTGAGCAAGCAGCCTGGCCTTGGCCAGTGCCTCCTCGCCATTGCCGACGATGGCCACGGCTTCGCCGTCGACCCGCAGGAAGACGGGGAAGGCGTTGAGCTTGGCATTGGCTGGCGACATGGCGATAAACAGTCCGAGAACAGTCTGGCAGTTTTATGCGGGCCTGGGAAAAACCAGAAGGCAAGCAGTCGCGCATCCCTTGATGGCAGGCAATCGCTTTTTCGCAGCCGCGAAAGGCAGGAGAAAAAAATTCTACGTCGGAGCTTGAGGTCGGGCACCTCTCCGAGAGCTATTGAAGTCCGGCATAGTTTTTAGCGCCGTGCAGCCGACACGGCAAAACGGTTTTTTCTAAATTCTACCGATTAAGTAGATTAAGACGCGTCTTGCTGGTGGGTGAGATCGCTGCCGCTTGCAGCACATCCTGCAGTCGTTAGTTGATCCGGAACTATCATGCTCGGCGGCACGTTTCGCTAACGATCCATCCCGTCGGTCGAGCCGCTCTCGCGGGGGTCGATTTGTGCTCAAGGCAAGGAGGAAAATCATGAACATCAAGCTTAAACGCGGTCTCTGGGTGGTCGTGGCCGACGGCGAGAAGGCGCTTTTCCTCCGCAATGAAGGCGACAGCAAGTTTCCAAACCTCGAGGTGGTTCAGGAGATGGAGCAGGAAAATCCCGCCACCAGGGAGCAAGGCACCGATAAACCGGGCCGGTATGCCGAAGGGCCACGCAGCGCGATCGAAGAAACCGACTGGCATCGCCTTGGCAAGGAACGTTTCGCAAGCGATATTGCCGATCGGCTCTACAAGCTTGCACATCGGGGTGAGTTCGACCAGCTCGTGCTGATCGCGCCGCCGCAGGTGCTCGGCGAGATGCGTCAGAAGCTGCACAAGGAAGTCAGTGAAAAAGTGCAGGCCGAAATCCCCAAGACGCTGACCAATCATACCGTCTTCGACATCGAGAATCTGCTCAAAGCGGCCTGAGCGGCACGCAGGAACGCACAGTGCAAGGGATTGATGCCGTGCCCCTGTGGCGACTCGCTCTGATTTTCTCATCCGGCGCCCGATCGCGGCGCCGATTTCCGTGTAGCGGTGGTTGCGTCACCGCCCCTCCCCCGACCATATTGCGAAGGGGCGACGGCCCTCGGGCGGCGCTTATCGACATCGTGAATTCTCGAAAGGCGCTCCATAGACAATGCCGCATGACACGCCCCTGATCGCCACCATCGTCGCCGGTTTGGGGCTTGCCTTCGTTTTCGGAGCATTGGCCAACCGATTCCGCATCCCGCCGCTGGTCGGCTATCTGGTGGCCGGCGTGCTGGTCGGGCCGAACACGCCGGGCTTCGTCGCCGACGCCAGCCTTGCCAACGAGCTCGCCGAGATCGGCGTCATCCTGCTGATGTTCGGCGTCGGCCTGCATTTCTCGCTGAAGGATCTTTTGTCGGTCCGCGCAATCGCCGTGCCCGGCGCCGTCGTGCAGATCGGCTTTGCCACGCTGCTCGGCGTCGGCCTCGCCTGGCTGCTTGGCTGGTCGCTCGGCGCCGGCCTTGTCTTCGGCCTCGCGCTCTCCGTCGCCTCGACCGTCGTCCTGCTGCGCGCCATGCAGGAGCGGCGGCTGATCGAGACCGAGCGCGGCCGCATCGCCGTCGGCTGGCTGATCGTCGAGGATTTGGCCATGGTGCTGGCGCTGGTGCTTTTGCCGGCGCTCGCCGGCGTGCTTGGCGGCCAGCCGCAGGCCGACGACCATGCGAGCCTGCTTTCGCTGCCCGCCAGCCACGGCATATGGGGCGTGGTCGGCATAACGCTGGCCAAGGTCGTCGCCTTCGTCGTCGTCATGCTGGTCGTAGGCCGCAGGGTCATCCCCTGGATCCTGCACTATGTCGCCCATACCGGCTCACGCGAGCTGTTCCGGCTCTCGGTGCTTGCCATCGCGCTCGGCGTCGCCTTCGGCGCGGCGAAGCTGTTCGGCGTCTCGCTGGCGCTCGGCGCCTTCTTCGCCGGCATGGTCATGAGCGAGTCCGAGCTCAGCCACCGGGCGGCGGAAGAATCGCTGCCGCTGCGCGACGCTTTTTCCGTGCTGTTCTTCGTTTCCGTCGGCATGCTGTTCGATCCGTTCAGCCTGGTCAGCAACGGCCTGCCGATCCTGGCGACCTTAGCCATCATCCTCATCGGCAAAACGCTCGCCGCTTTCGTCATCGTGATCGCCTTCCGCTATCCGGTCGCGACCGCGCTGATGATCTCGGCCAGCCTTGCCCAGATCGGCGAATTCTCCTTCATCCTGGCCGAGCTCGGCGTCGGGTTGAAGCTTCTGCCCGAACAGGGCCGCGACCTCATTCTGGCCGGCGCCATCCTGTCGATCCTGCTCAACCCGCTGATGTTCCTGATCGTCGACAGGATGAAGCCGTGGCTGGAAAAGCGCGCCGGCAAAACGGCAGAGCCCGAGGAATCAAGGCCGATCGGCCCGGCGACCGAGCCCGGCCAGGTGGCCTCGGCGGCGGCAGTGTCTGAAAGCGAGAATGGTCTGCCGCCGCGAACGGGACTCACCGACCATTCCATCCTGATCGGCTATGGACGTGTCGGCAGCCTCGTGGGTGCCGCGCTGAAACAAGCCGCCCTGCCCTTCCTGGTTGTCGAGGATGCCGACAAGACGCTGTCGAAGCTGAGGGCCGAGGGCGTCGAAACGGTGGCCGGCAACGCCGCCAATGCGGACGTCTTCGCGGCCGCCAATCCGGAAGGCGCCAAACGGCTGATCCTCGCCATCCCCAACGCCTTCGAGGCGGGACAGGTGGTGCTGCGGGCGCGCGCGGCCAATCCCGGCATCAGCGTCATTGCGCGCGCCCATTCCGATGCCGAGGTCGAGCATCTCAAGGCTCTCGGCGCCGACACCGTGATCATGGGCGAGCGCGAAATAGCACGCGGCATTGTCGAGGCGGTTACCGGCATGTCACCCGCTCGGCTGGACGACGCCGCTGTCGAGATCAGGCCGCGGCCTGCCTGACGCTCGTCTGCACAAACCAAGCGGATCAGGAAACGAATAACGGAAGCGATGTCGCTGAGATGGAAGTCACACGTGCTGGCCGCCATTGATGTGGATTTCCGAGCCGGTCACGTAGGACGCCTGGCCCGAACACAGGAAAAAGATGATGTCGGCCACTTCCGACGTGGCGCCCAGCCTTCTCAGCGGGATCGTCTCGACGATCTTGTCGGTGCCGGGCGACAGGATCGCCGTGTCGATCTCGCCCGGCGCGATCGCATTGACGCGGATGCCGTGCGGCCCGAAGTCATGCGCCATCTCGCGCGTCAGAGAACCCAGCGCCGCCTTCGACGTCGCATAGGCCGTGCCGGCAAATGGATGCACGCGCGTGCCGGCGATCGAGGTGACGTTGACGATTGAGCCCTTGGCGGCGGCGAGTTCCTTGAACAGCCCTCTCGCCAGCATGATCGGCGCGAAGAAATTGACCTGGAACACGTCGCGCCAGACATGCATCGGCGTCTCGATCGAGTTCATCCGGCCGCCGTCCTTGAGCTTCGGCGAAATGCCAGCATTGTTGACCAGCGAGTGCAACTGCCCGCCATGCGCCTCCAGCCGGTGGCGGATTTCCGAGACGGCAATGCCGACATCCTCCTGGTCGGCAAGGTCGACCTTGATGTGGTCTTCGGGACCGGCCGGCCATGGACAGTCCTCGGCAAAGGCCTGTCGCGAGCAGGTGATGACGCGCCAGCCCTCGCGTGAAAAGCGTTTCACCGTCGCATGGCCGATGCCGCGGCTGGCGCCGGTGAGCACGATGGTTTTTCTGCTGTCGATTTCGGCCATGGCTTGATCTCCGGCCGGACATGTAGCCGAAGGCGCCAGCCATTGCGAGAGGCGAGTTGCCGCTCAACCGCCGCTGAGGATGTCGAGAATCGACGTCTGCCGCCTTTTCTTCGGGCCGCCGACATCGCCGGGCGGCACCGGATGCCCGACCGAGGCGGTGGTACCGCCGTCGCTCGGCATATCGAAGCCATCGGCATCGACCGTCTGGGCTGGACGCGCCTGCCGTGCGGGCGCCTGGGCGACAGGGCTCGACTGGCCGACGGGCGCGGGCGGCGCCGGCTGCGAGTTGTCCGCCGAGGGTATCTCGTCCGGCACAACCGTATCGGGCGGCGTCGATTTCCACGTGCCGGGCAACGGCCTGACCGGCAAGCCTTCATGCGCGGCGACCATGAATTCGTGCCAGGCCTGCGCCGGCAAGGCGCCGCCGGTCACCTTCTTCATCGGGCTGCCGTCGTCATTGCCGAACCACACACCCGTCGTGAGGTTGGCGGTATAGCCGACGAACCAGGCGTCGCGTGAATTCTGGCTGGTGCCGGTCTTGCCGGCCGAGGGCCAGTTGAAGGCCGCCTTCTTGGCGGTGCCGACTTCGACCGTGCCCGTCATCATAGAGTTCATCATGCCGACGATGTCGGCCTTGAGGACGCGCGGCGCGCTGCCGCCATTGTTTTCGTAGAGCACCTTGCCGCTAGCCGTGGTGACGCGCTGGATGAAATGGATATCCGGCTTGTAGCCGCCATTGGCGAAAGGCACATAGGCGGCGGTCAGTTCCAGCGGCGTCACTTCCGAGGTGCCGAGCGCGATCGAGGTGTTCGACTGCAGGTCGGATTGGATGCCCATGCGGTGCGCGGCCTCAACCACGGCGTCGGGGCCGACCTCCATGGTGAGTTGCGCCGCCACCGAGTTCAGCGACTTCGCCAGTGCGGTGGCCAGCGTCACCTTGCCATAATATTTGCCGCCATAGTTCTCCGGCGTCCATTTGCCTATTCTGATCGGGGCGTCGTTGCGCACGCTGTCCGGTGTGCGGCCTGCTTCCAGCGCCGCCATGTAGACGAAAGGCTTGAAGGCCGATCCCGGCTGGCGCCGCGCTTCCGAGGCGCGATCGAACTGGCTGGTCGAATAGTCGTAACCGCCGACCATGGCGCGAACGGCGCCGGAATCATCGATCGACACCAACGCGCCCTGGGTGACGTTGAGCTTTCTGCCGCTCTCGTCGATCAGCCGGCGGATCGACTGCTCGGCGAGCTTCTGCAGCGTCAGATCCACGGTGGTGTCGATGACGATGTCGCCGCGCACGTCGCCGATCAGGTCGGGAAGTTCCTCCATGACCGTGTCGGCGACATAATTCTCCGAGCCGGTCCAGTAGGAGGGCGAGCGCGTCGCCGGCGCGCTCAGCGCCATTTTGTATTCCTTGTCGCCGATCTTGCCTTCCTCGCGCATGGCGGCGAGCACGAGCTGTGCGCGTTCTTCCGCCGCCTTGGGATCGCGCGCCGGCGAAAGCCGCGACGGCGCCTTGAGCAGACCGGCCAGAAGCGCTGCCTCGGAAAGCGTGACATCGCGCGCGCTCTTGCCGAAATACCGCCGCGAGGCGGCCTCCACGCCATAGGCGCCGGACCCGAAATAGACCCGGTTGAGATACATTTCGAGGATCTGGTCCTTGCTGTGCTTGTGCTCCAGCCACAGCGCCAGCAGCACTTCCTGCACCTTGCGCTCCAGCGTGCGATCCGGCGTCAGGAACAGGTTCTTGGCCAGCTGCTGCGTCAGCGTCGAGCCGCCCTGCGAGAAATGACCGCCAAGGACGTTGGTGACCATGGCGCGCGCCAGGCCGATCGGGTCGATGCCGAAATGCGAATAGAACCGCCGATCCTCGATGGCGACGACAGCCTCGGGAATATAGGGCGACATTTCATTGAGGCCGACGGCCTCGCCGCCGCTCATGCCGCGATTTGCGATGAGTTGCCCGTCGACCGAGACGATCTTGATGTTGGGCGCGCGGTCGGGGATCGACCATGTGGTCGCCGCCGGCATCTTGGCGCCGTAATAGACGACGACGCCGGCCACCGCGATGCCGCCCCAGATGCAGAAAACGAAGCACCAGTAGAGCAGGCGGCCGAAGATGGAAAACAGCCCGCGCTGGCTGCGATCGCGCCCCCGGCCGCGCGATTTCGCCTTGGCGGATTTGCGTTTCGCTGCGGATTTACGATTTGCCGGCACGACGCGATCCTCCTCGCTGACCGAAAAGCCGTCGGAGGATTTCGCCCGCGGCGAGCCCTCGAAGCTCGGTTCGATGCGACTGTCTCTGCGGTTCGCCATTGCGCTGTGCTTGCTGTCCCCGATGCCGATGGCGCTCGGGTTGCAGAGTAGATGCGGCGGTTTAAAGGCGCGTTAAGTGGGGAAAAATCGAAGTGATTGAAAAGCAAATGTTTGGTAAGTGGCCACCTGACGGAGCGCGATCGGCGTGGCATTCCGGCCGCGCTCCAGCGTTTGCATAGGCGGGCGAGTCGGCTCGGACTAGTCGAGCACGGCACGGACCGAGAGCGCAGCTCTCGATGCCCGCATGACATCGCCGACATGGCAGTAGCAGACGATCTCGTGCAGCTGATAGTCGGTCAGCTCGAAGAAGCGTTTTGCTTCGCCGTAGGTGTCGTTCTTCAAACCCTCGTCGTGCAGAACGGGGTCTTCCAGGGCGACGGATATGGGCGAGCCGGCGCCCCGCATGACATTGCGTTCCCGCGGGGCACGATATTCGGTGCCGATCAGCGCGGTCAGGAGCCGGTTTGGCTCACGTTCGAGAAGCTCCGCCCAACGTGCGAGGCGCTGGGTTCGGCTCATGACGGGTTTGGCAGTGCGGACCTCGGCAACGGCGTGCAACTGGTCCAGTGTTTGGTGCTTCATGGCAACCTCCTAGAGGCTAGGTTGGTCGGCCCCAAAACTCCCTATGCGCAGCATGATATCGCCGAACCGCGCGGACGTCATCCGTTTGCCGTCCACCCCCGCAAGATTTGATGGGGGCTGCGCGCGGCCCCCGCCAGTCTTCATGCCGTTCGCCAGAATGGAGACGAAATCAGACGCTTATCCTGGACGTCAAGGAACGCTGAACTCGGGCTCCGCCGCCCTTCGACCGACGATCGACGACAGGCCGTAGAAAGCCAGCGGCTGTTCCTGACAAGTCACCGCCACGACCCTGTTCGACCTGTCTATGTCGAGGCCCTTCGGCCCACCTTCCTCGACGCTGGCCCTGCCGCGCAGAAAGCTTTCGTCGTCGAGCACGGCGACCGAACGCGACGGCGTGCGGCGCCCCTTCCAGCCTTCCTCGCTTGCATAGACGTGAACCATCGGGCTGCCGGCGTCGGCGACGAGGATGTGGCTGCCGTCCTGCGTGAAGCGCAGGCCGTGCGGGTAGTTGGCATTTTCCAGGACACCGGCGGGCCGGGTCTCACCGCCAAAGCGGTGCCGACATGTCGTAGATCTTCACGTCGTTGGTGCCGTGGCTGCTGACGGCGACCCACCGCCCGTCATGGCTGAGCGCGATGCCGTCCGGGATGTCGAGGCCCTGCTCCAGGAGAACCTGATTCCACAGGGCGCGGTATCCCCATCGCCCGTGAATCACATGGCGGGTCACCCGATGCGTGTAGTTGTTACAGACCAGCAGGCTGAGCCGGCCATGCGACTCACGCCTGACGGCGACCGAGCCGGGCGTTCTCAATCTGCAAAATCGGCTGCCTTTGATCACGCGAAGTGGCGAGATTTCGTGCCCTTGTCCGGCCGGATCGCCTTGCGGCAGGGCGAAGACGGCAACCAGCCCATCGCGATTGGCGACCACAAAAGTCCTGTTGTCGATGAAATCGAGGCCATGCACCTCGCCCATGCTGTCCGATCTGAGCTCCACGAAATCGCGGATAACGATCCTCGCTGCACCGGCCGTCGGCTCTATGTCGATGCGCAGCATCAGGCATCGCCTGCGTCCATATCCGGCGACGGCAAGCAAGCGGTTGTCGGGCGAAAAGCGCAGGTCCTCGGTCCGCCCGATCGCGGCGAGCGCATCGTTCACGGCACCGGTGGCCACGAAATCGATCCGGGGAATCATATCAAAAACCACCCCCGCCCCAGCAAGCGGACCCGGATGCAATAGGCGCTATCCGGAGCCGACCGGTCAAGTCCGCGAGATGCGGACGTAGTGAGATCAATTCTGCTGGATCGAAATGCCCTTGTCGTCGATCTTGAGCTCCACGCCCTTCGGCCTGGTCTGCTCGCGGTAGATGTAGATGCCAAGCGCGATGACCACAACGACCAACGCGCCGATGATGAGGTAGAGCATGTTCTGTCTCATCTCGCCCCCTTCTTGCTGCCGAGTCTCGCGCCTGCTTCGAGGCCCTGCGGCGGTCGCTCACTGGTCGCTGTCATCATTGGCCGATGCAGGCCGCCAACTGGTCGGCTCGACTTTTTTCTGGGTGTTGCTGTCGGTGTAGACCCACCAGCCGCCGTCGCGGTATTGCCCGACGGATTCGTTGACCACGCCGTGCTCGTCGTTCCACAGGATCGTGACCTGCGAGCCGTCCTTCGGCGCGCTCGCTATCGGTTTGCGCTCTGCCATTCAATCCCTCCTCATCTCACGCCGACAATGGACCGGCAGGAACGTCGCTCGACGCGCCGGGTCGTCAGCTATGCGCGAAGATATCCTCTTCCGCCCAGCCCATCAGATCGAGCTTGGCGCGCGTCGGCAGGAAGCGGAAGCAGGCTTCGGCCTCCTTGGTGCGACCCTCGCGCGCAAGCCGCGCGGCCAGCACCTCGCGCAGCCGGTGCAGGTAAAGCACGTCGGAGGCGGCATATTCGAGCTGCTCGGGCGACAGTGTTTCCGCCGCCCAGTCCGACGATTGCTGCGCCTTGGAGAGGCTAATACCGAGCAGTTCGTTGCATATATCCTTCAGCCCGTGGCGGTCGGTGTAGGTACGGGTCAGCCGCGAGGCGATCTTTGTGCAGAAAACCGGTTCGGCCATGACGCCGAAAGCGTGATAAAGGACGGCAATGTCGAAACGGCCGTAGTGAAACAGCTTCACCACGGCGTCGTTCCTGAGAAGGCTGACGAGGTTGGGCGCCTCCTTCTGGCCCGGCGCGATCTGGATGACGTCGGCGCTGCCGTCGCCGGGCGAGATCTGAACCACGCAGAGCCGGTCACGATGCGGGTTCAAGCCCAGCGTTTCCGTGTCGATGGCGACCGCACCGACATTGTAGCGGGAAAGGTCCGGCAGATCGTTCTTGTGGAAACGGATGTCGGTCATTCTCTTCTCCGGATCGCAGCCAGCGGCGCACCCGTCTTTGGACGCGAAGGCGCCGCGCATTGCGCTATCACGCCCGTCCTTGCCGCGATCCGGAAAAAAATCAACAGAAAGTTGATTTTCGCGGTCCGCCGCGGGTTCACCTCAGCGTGTCAGAGCATCGAGAATGCGCGCCCAGGAACGCTGCCCCTTGTGGAAGGAGGTGAGTTCGTACTTCTCGTTGGGCGAATGGATGCGGTCGTCATCGAGGCCGAAGCCGACCAGCAGCGATTCCATGCCGAGATAGGTCTTAAAATCGCCGACCACGGGGATGGAGCCGCCGCCGCCGGTGGTGACGGCCTGCTTTTCCCATTCGTCGGAGAGCGCATCCTTGGCCTTGGCCAGGAACGGCGAGTCGTAGGAAAGCTGGATCGCCGGCGAGCCGCCATGCGGATGGAATTCGACGGAGCAGTCGCCGGGAATCCGATCGCGCACGAAAGCCTGGAAGGCGGCGCGGATTTTTCTCGGATCCTGCTTGTGGACGAGCCGGAACGACACTTTCGCCGATGCTTCCGCCGCGATCACCGTCTTGAAGCCCTTGCCGGTATAGCCGCCGATGATGCCGTTGAACTCGGCCGTCGGCCGTGCCCAGGTGAGTTCGAGCACGGAGCGGCCCTTTTCGCCGGCGGGAATGGAAAGCCCGACCGGTCCGAGGAAGGTCTCGGCGGTCTCGCCGAGCCCCTCCCAGGATTTCAGCACCTGCGAGGGCGTCTCTTCGACGCCGTCATAGAAGCCCGGGATGGTGATGCGGCCGTCTTGATCATGAATGTCGGCGAGAATTTTGGTCAGGATCCGGATCGGATTGGCGGCCGGGCCGCCATAGAGGCCTGAATGCAGGTCGCGGCTGGCTGCCTTGACGGTGACTTCCTCGCCGACCATGCCGCGTAGCGACACGCAGATCGACGGCGTCTCGCGGTTCCACATGCTGGTGTCGCAGACCAGCGCGAAATCCGCTTTCAGCTCGGCGGCGTTGGCCTCGAGAAAAGGCTTGAGCGACGGCGAGCCGGACTCTTCCTCGCCCTCGAACAGGATCGTGACGCGGCACGGCAGATTGCCGTGCACCTGCTTCCAGGCGCGGCAGGCCTCGACGAAGGTCATCAGCTGACCCTTGTCGTCCGCCGAGCCGCGCCCGGCGATCACCTTGCGTCCGGGCTGGACCTCCTTGATCGCCGGCGCGAACGGGTCCGTTTCCCACAGCTCGATCGGATCGACCGGCTGCACGTCGTAATGGCCGTAGAACAGCACATGCGGCGCCCCGGCCGGTCCTGGGTGATGCGCCACCACCATCGGGTGGCCGGGCGTGTCGCGCACCCTGGCGTCGAAGCCGATCAGCTTGAGCTCGGCCGCCAGCCATTCGGCGCCCTTGCGGCAATCGGCGGCAAAGGCCGGGTCGGTGGAGATCGACTTGATACCAAGCAAGCCGAAAAGCCGCTCCAGGCTCTGGTCGAGGTTCTGGTCGAGACGGTCAAGGACGGGGGAGAGTCTGGACATTTCTTCAGCCTTTCGATTCTGGCCCGACCCTAAAGGGGCGAGCAGAAAACGCAAAGCCGCGATCGTTGGGCCACGCGTTCCGGCGTCGGTAACACGCGGGCTGGGAGACAAAAAAGAACCGCCGTGGTGGAGGGGAACCACGGCGGTCTTTACTCGAAACGTTGCGGCAGCCCGGAGAGGGGGGATAGGCTGCCGCAGTTGCCCGGGATAGGCGGGGGACGGGCCTTACTCCGGACTTCGGCGAAAATTGCCGATGACAGCTATTTGGGTCTGTGAAAATGGCGATTCAAGGGCACGAAGATTACACTTTTGTAACATGCCCGTGAGCGGCTGAATTTTGTCCGAGACCTGTCTGTCAGGGGTGTTGCCGGAACCGGCCGTTTGCGCAGCCTTTGGCATGGACCGCGAAGCTTGGCCGCGCTATCCCTGCCGGCATGAAAAAAGGCGATCATCTCTTTCTTGTCGACGGCTCCGGCTACATTTTCCGCGCCTACCACGCGCTGCCGCCGCTCAACCGCAAATCCGACGGCCTGCCCACCAGCGCCGTGCTCGGCTTCTGCAACATGGTATGGAAGCTGATGCAGGACGCCCGCAACACGAACGTGGGCATCGTGCCGACCCATTTTGCCGTCATCTTCGACTATTCGGCGAAGACCTTCCGCAGCGATCTTTATCCCGAATACAAGGCCAACCGCTCGGCGCCGCCGGAAGACCTGATCCCGCAATTCGGCCTGATCCGCCAGGCGACCGTGGCCTTCAACCTGCCCTGCATCGAGATGGAAGGCTTCGAGGCTGACGACATCATCGCCACCTATTGCCGCCTAGCCTGCGAGGTCGGCGCCGACACCACCATCATCTCCTCCGACAAGGACCTGATGCAATTGGTCGGCCCGACGGTCGGCATGTACGACCCGATGAAGGATCGCCAGATCGGCATTCCCGAGGTAATCGAGAAATGGGGCGTGCCACCGGAAAAGATGATCGACCTGCAGGCGCTGACCGGCGACTCCGTCGACAACGTGCCCGGCGTGCCCGGCATCGGCCCGAAGACCGCGGCGCAACTTCTGGAGCAGTTCGGAGACCTTGACGGCCTGCTGGCGCGCGCCGGCGAGATCAAGCAGGAAAAGCGGCGCGAATCGATCATCGCCAATGCCGACAAGGCGCGCATCTCGCGCGAGCTGGTGACGTTGAAGAACGACGTGCCGCTCAAGGAGGGGCTGGACGACCTTGTGCTGCATGCCCCGGACGGGCCGAAGCTGATCGGCTTCCTGAAGACGATGGAGTTCACCACGCTGACACGCCGCGTCGCGGAAGCGACTGCAACCGAGATCGGCGACGTCCAGGCTTCCAGTGTCACCATCGAGCGCGCCGACACCGCACATGGTCCCGATGTCGGCGCCGGCACGCCGACTGCCTCAAGACCGGCGGCGACGCCGAACGGCGCCGCGAAGCCTGCAGCACCGGTCAGGCCCCAGGATGCCCCACCGCAGGGCGATACGCCTTCCCTGCTCTCCGCGCTGCGGCTGGAGCAGGCGACGGCGCGCAAGATCGATCCCGCGGCCTATGTCGCCATTCGCGATACGGCCGCGCTGAAGGCCTGGATCGCCGAAGCGAGGGAAGCCGGCATCCTTGCCTTCGACGCCGAGACCTCTTCGTCCGATCCGATGCAGGCCGACTTGATCGGCCTGTCCATGGCGATCGCGCCGGGCCGCGCCGCCTACGTGCCGCTCGCCCACACGAGCGGCAATGGCGACCTGCTTGGCGGCGGCATGCTGGCGGACCAGGTCCCGGTCCGCGACGCGCTGGCTCTGCTCAAGCCCCTGCTCGAGGACCGGTCGGTCCTCAAGATCGTCCAGGACATGAAATACGACATCGTCGTGATGAGCCGGCATGGTATCGAGGTCGGCCCGTTCGACGACACGATGCTGATCTCCTACGTGCTCGACGCCGGCACATCCGGCGGGCATGACCTCGCCTCGCTGTCGGAGAAGTGGCTCGGCCATGCGCCAGGCACGAAGAAGGAGCTTGCCGGCTCGGGCAAGGGCGCGGTCGGCTTCGACCAGGTCGACATCGAGCGGGCGACTGCCTATGCCGGCGAGCAGGCCGATCTGGCGCTGCGGCTGTGGCAATTGCTGAAGCCGCGGCTCGCCGCCAAGGGTCTCGTCTCCGTCTATGAAAGGCTGGAGCGGCCGCTTGTGCCCGTGCTCGCCCGCATGGAGCAGCGCGGCATTTCGGTCGATCGCCAGATTCTCTCCAGACTGTCGGGTGAGCTGGCGCAAGGCGCCGCCCGCGCCGAGGAAGAGATCTATGGCATCGTCGGCGAGCGCATCAACATCGGCTCGCCGAAGCAGCTCGGCGACATATTGTTCGGCAAGATGGGGCTGCCGGGCGGCTCCAAGACCAAGACCGGCCAGTGGTCGACCTCGGCGCAGCTGCTGGAAGACCTCGCCGCCGAAGGCCACGAGCTGCCGCGCAAGATCGTCGACTGGCGCCAGCTCACCAAGCTGAAATCGACCTATACCGACGCCTTGCCCGGCTTCATCAATGCCGGCACCAACCGCGTCCACACTTCCTATGCGCTGGCCGCGACGACGACCGGTCGTCTGTCATCCTCCGATCCCAACCTGCAGAACATCCCGGTGCGCACCGCCGAAGGCCGCAAGATCAGGACCGCCTTCATCGCCGAAAAGGGCCACAAGCTGGTCTCGGCCGACTACAGCCAGATTGAATTGCGCGTGCTGGCCCATGTCGCCGAAATCCCGCAGCTCAAGCAGGCTTTTGCGGACGGCGCCGATATCCACGCCATCACCGCGTCCGAAATGTTCAACGTGCCGGTCGCAGGCATGCCTTCGGAAGTGCGGCGGCGTGCTAAGGCGATCAATTTCGGCATCATCTACGGCATCTCGGCCTTCGGTCTGGCGAACCAGCTGTCGATCCCGCGCGAGGAGGCGAGCGCCTACATCAAGCGCTATTTCGAGCGCTTCCCGGGCATCCGCGACTATATCGAGGAAACCAAGGCCTATGCGCGCGAATACGGCTTCGTCGAAACGATCTTCGGCCGCCGCGTCCACTATCCGGAGATAAGGTCCTCCAACCCGTCGGTTCGCGCCTTCAACGAGCGCGCTTCGATCAATGCGAGGCTCCAGGGCACTGCGGCCGACATCATCCGCCGCGCCATGGTGCACATGGAAGAGGCGCTGGAGAAGGCGAAGCTGTCGGCCCGCATGCTCTTGCAGGTGCATGACGAGCTTATCTTCGAGACGGTGGAAGCGGAAGTCGAAGCGACAATTCCCGTGGTGCGCCGCGTGATGGAGAACGCGCCGATGCCGGCGGTCTCGATGTCGGTGCCGCTGCATGTCGATGCGCGGGCCGCCGACAACTGGGACGAGGCGCACTGATACCTTCGTCATCCACGGGCTTGACCCGAGGATGACGACTCGAGGGGCTAAGCCGCCTCAGCTCTACACTTCGCGCAAACCCCGCGAAACTCGATCACCGCCTTCTTGGCGGCGAAGCCGGTCGAGCGCACCCATTCGTCCAGCCGGTGGTCGACATCATGGTCGGACATTTCGGTTACCTGGCCGCAGCTGTCGCAGATGGCGAATGCGGTCATCGAATGACTGTGGTCGTGCGGCTCGGCGCAGGCGACGAAGGAGTTCAAGCTTTCGAGCCGGTGCACGAAGCCCGACTTCACCAGCGTGTCCAGCGCGCGGTAGACCTGCAGCGGCGCCCGGAAGCCGCGCTCGCGCAGTTGATCGAGCAGCATATAGGCGCTCAGCGGCCCGCTGGCGGCTTCGAGCTTCTCAAGCACGCACAACTGGTTCTTGGTCAGCGCATCCCTTGCCGTCATCTTGTCCGTCCGGTCGTCGCGTCGTTTCGCGTGCCGACTGCGCACGCGAACGGCCTTTGGTCCATGAGATAGCGACGAACGCGCATCTTTGCCACTGTTTCCGCAGCTGGCGGCCTGGCGCGGGCCACTACTTGCGTGGCGGCCCCTTGCGCTCGGCGGAGGCCGCCCAAAGATTGATGTTGGCCTCGCGCGCATAGGTGTCGATCTCGGCAAGCTCGGCGTCGCTGAAGTCGAGCGCCTTGAGAGCGCCGACGCAATCCTCGACCTGTTCCGGCCGGCTGGCGCCGATCAGCGCCGTCGTCACGCGTCCCTTGCGCAGCACCCAGGCCAGCGCCATCTGCGCCAGTGTTTGGCCGCGCCGGCTAGCGATGGCGTTCAATGCCTTGATGTTGGTGACCGACTTATCGTTGATGAAGGCCGGACGCAGCGACTTGCCCTGGGATGCGCGGCTGCCTTCCGGGATGCCGCCGAGATATTTATCGGTCAGCATGCCCTGCGCCAGCGGCGAGAACACGATCGAGCCGATGCCGAGCCCTTCCAGCGTATCGAGCAGCCCATCTTCCTCGACCCAGCGGTTGAGCATGGAATAGCTCGGCTGGTGGATCAGGCAGGGCGTGCCGAGTCGCCGCAGGATGTCGGCCGCTTCGCGGGTGCGCTGCGAATTGTAGGAGGAGATGCCGGCATAGAGCGCCTTGCCCGAGCGCACCGCATGGTCGAGCGCGCTCATCGTTTCTTCCAGCGGCGTCTCGGGATCGAAACGGTGGGAATAGAAGATATCGACGTAATCGAGCCCCATCCGCTTGAGGCTCTGGTCGAGGCTCGCGAGCACATATTTGCGGCTGCCCCATTCGCCGTAGGGGCCGGCCCACATCTCATAGCCGGCCTTGGTCGAGATGATCAGCTCGTCACGATAGGCGGCGAAATCGGTGCGCAGGATCTCGCCAAAGGCGGTCTCGGCCGAGCCGGGCGGTGGGCCGTAATTGTTGGCGAGATCGAAATGCGTGATGCCGAGGTCGAAGGCTCTGCGCACGATCGCCTGCTTGGTCTTGTGCGGCGTGTCATTGCCGAAATTGTGCCACAGCCCGAGCGAGATGGCCGGCAGCTTGAGGCCGGACCGTCCGCACCGGTTGTAGATCATCTTCTCGTAGCGATTCTCGGCGGCGACATAGGGCATAGGGAATCCTTGGGAAGGCGGCCGGGATCGCCGCTAAGTGACTTGAATCGATGCTCGCCCCGCACCTTTACCCTCTCCCCGCCGAAACGGGGAGAGGGGTTGCCACCTACTTTTTCTTCGCCAGCAGCGCCTTCGCTTCCTTGATGCCGAGCGCCGCCGGCCGCTCGCAGGTCGTCTGCATGGCGACGAACTTGCCGCTTTCGCCGGAGCGCAGGACGCCGGTCATGACATCGACGGCATGCAGCGCCAGCTCCATCGAGCAGCGGTGCGGCCGCCCTTCGCCGATCGCGATCGCCATGTCGGCAAGACCTGCCGTGCGGTAGTTGGCCATCATGCCTTGGCTGTGCATCTCATTGGGCACGCCGAACGGATGATCCCACTTGGGAAGCTTCTTCACCGGCTTGGTCGCATCGGTGAAGCGGACTTCGCCGCCGAAGAAATTCGGGTCCGGCACAAAGACGGTGCCCGCCTCGCCGTAGAGCTCCATCGGCGCATGGCCGTGGCTCCACACGTCCCACGAGGTGTTGAGTGTCACCACCGCGCCATTCGCGAATTCCAGCAGCGCATGGATGGTGGTCGGCGTGTTGACCGGGATTTTTTCGCCCGCGCGCGGTTTGGAGCTGATGGTGCGCTCCTTGGCCGGCGTCGCCGCGAAAGCCGCGACCTGCTTCACCGGCCCGATCAGCTGGATCAGGTTGGTGACATAGTACGGGCCGATGTCGAGCACCGGACCGGCGCCCGGCTGGAAGAAGAAGTCGGGATTGGGGTGCCAGTGTTCCATGCCATGGCCCATCACATGGCAGGTGCCGCTGGTGATCTTGCCAAGCTTGCCGCTGTCGATCAGATCGCGGGCCAGCTGATGCGCGCCGCCGAAAAACGTGTCGGGAGCCGAGCCGATGCGAAGCCCCTTCTTCTCCGCCCGCTTCTTGAGATCCAGTCCTTCCTTGACCGACAGCACGAAGGGCTTTTCCGAATAGACGTGCTTGCCAGCGTCGAGCATCGCCTTCGACACGTCATAGTGCACGGCCGGAATGGTGAGATTAACGACGATATCGATGTCGTCATCTTTGAGAAGGTCGTTGACCGTTTCGGCGCGAAGCTTGAACTCCTTCGCCCGCATCTTCGCCGCGTCCATGTTGATGTCCGCGCAGGCGCGCATCTCGATGCCGCGGAAGAGCGGCGCCAGCGAGAAATACGCCTTCGAGATGTTGCCGCAGCCGACGACGCCTACGCCAAGTTTGTTTGCCATGATGGTATGTCCTAGTAATTCTTGACGGATTGGATCGAGCGACGGGCGAAGCGCTCGATGTTGTTGGGGTTGTCCTGCTCCATGACGAAGTACTTCGTCGCGCTTTTCGCGCGCAACGTCTTGATCAGGCCGGCCCAGTCGATGGTGCCGTGGCCGACATCCGACCAGCCGTCCTCGTCCAGCCCCTCCCCCGGCTTCGCCATATCCTTGACGTGGACGGCACTGATGCGCTTGCCGTGCTTTTCGATCCAGGGCAGCGGATCGGCGCCGCCGCGCACCACCCAGGCGACGTCCATCTCCCAGCCGATGTCGGGCGCGGCGGACAGGATGTGCTCCTGCGGCAGCGAGCCGTCGACGAGCGGCTTGAACTCGAAATCATGGTTGTGCCAGGCAAAGCCGTAGCCGGCCTTCTTCGCGGTGTCGCCCACCTTGGCAAGCCGCTCGCCGAAGCCGCGCCAGCCGGCGGCGTCGCCCGGCCGCGCATCGGGCATCAGGTAGGGGCAGATGAGCAGCGAGATGCCGAGCGCATCGGCAATCCTGCGCACGCCGTCGAAATCCTTCTCGAGCGCATCGATCGAGAAATGCCCGGTCGGCATGGCGAGCCCGTTCTTGTCGAGCTCGGCGCGGAAAGCCTTGGGATCGTCATAGACGCCGCCGAAACCTTCGACTTCTTTGTAGCCCAGTTCGCCGAGCATTTTCAGCACGCCGTCCCATGGCTGGAAGTTGCGGGCACTATAAAGTTGGAATGACCAGTTCATCTGTCTGTCCGTTCTGTTTGATGGTTCCGGGAGGTTGTGGTGGGAGGTTAGAGCCTGCTGTCGGTCTCGGCGTCGAACAGCGAGGCGCGCGCCGGATCGAAGCCGATGCGGATCGCATCGCCGCTGCGCAGCGTCTTGTCGGCTTCGACGCGGAAGGAGAGGATCTGGCCGCCGAGCTTCGTCCACACCAGCGTGTCGGAGCCCATCGGATCGACAATCTCGACAGTGGACTCGGCGGTGAACGGCATGGCCCTCGCCGCTTCGCCAAAAGCGATATGCTCCGGTCGGATGCCGAACACGCAGGGTTTGGCGGCGCGCCCGCTTTCGTTGTCGAACTGATAACGGCCGAGCGGCACCGAAACACCGTCGGCCTTGAACACCGGCGCGTCGCTTGCTTCCAGGTGTCCCTTGATAAAATTCATCGCCGGCGAGCCGAGGAAGCCGGCGACGAAGCGGTTGACCGGGCGATTGTAGATCGTCTGGGGCGCATCGAGCTGCTGGATGACGCCGCCCTTCATCACCGCGATACGGTCGGCCAGCGTCATCGCCTCGATCTGGTCGTGGGTGACGTAGATCATCGTGTTCTGCAGCCTGCGGTGCAAAAGCTTGATCTCGACGCGCAATTCCGACCGCAGCTTGGCGTCGAGGTTGGAGAGCGGCTCGTCGAACAGGAAGACGTCGACGTCGCGCACCAGTGCCCGCCCGATCGCCACGCGCTGGCGCTGGCCTCCGGAAAGCGCCGACGGCTTCCTCTGCAACAGCGGCTCGATCTGCAGGATCTCCGCCGCGCGCGCGATGCGTTTGGCGATCTCGTCCTTGGGCACGCCGGCGACGCGCAGGCCGAAGGAGAGGTTCTTTTCCACCGTCATCTGCGGGTAGAGGGCGTAGGACTGGAACACCATGCCAATGCCGCGATCCTTCGGCTCCTCCCAGGTGACATTCTTGCCCTTGATGAAGATGCGGCCCTCGGAGATGTCGAGCAGGCCGGCGATGCAGTTGAGCAAGGTCGACTTGCCGCAGCCGGATGGCCCGAGCAGCACGATGAACTCGCCCTCGGCGACGTCGAGATTGAGCGTCTTCAGCACCGACATGACGCCGAAATTCAGCGACAGGTCCTGGATCGAAACGCTGGGATTGGCGATCGCTGCTGCCATCATCATCCTTTCACCGCGCCGGCGGCGATGCCGCGCACGAAGAGCTTGCCGGAAACGAAGTAGACGATGAGCGGCACAAGGCCGGTCAGGATGGTCGCGGCCATGTTGACGTTGTACTCCTTCACGCCCTGTACCGAGTTGACGATATTGTTGAGCTGCACCGTCATCGGATAGGTGTCGGGGCGGGTGTAGACGACGCCGAACAGGAAGTCGTTCCAGATGCCGGTCACCTGCAGGATGATGGCGACGACGAAGATCGGCAGCGACATCGGCAGCATGATGCGTAGATAGATGCCCCAGAAACCGGCGCCGTCGACGCGCGCGGCGCGGAACAGTTCCTCCGGCATGGACGTGAAATAGTTGCGGAACAGGAGCGTCAGGATCGGCATGCCGAAGATCGAATGCACAATCACCAGGCCGGTCAGCGTGCCGTAGATGCCGATCTCGCGCAGGATGATGACGATCGGGTAGATCATCACCTGATAGGGAATGAAGGCGCCGACGATCAGGATGATGAAGAAGGTGTCGGCGCCCTTGAAGCGCCAGTTGGCCAAGGCATAGCCGTTGACCGACGCGATCGCGATCGACAGCAGCACCGACGGCACGGTGATGCGCACCGAGTTCCAGAAGCCGCGCGACAGCCCGTCGCAATTGAGCCCGGTGCAGGCCTGCGACCACGCCTTGACCCAAGGCTCGAAGGTGATCTCCAGCGGCGGCGAGAAGATGTTGCCGAGGCGGATTTCCGGCATGCCCTTCAGCGATGTGACGATCATCACGTAGAGCGGCAGCAGATAATAGAGCGCCACGACGATCAGCGTGCCGTAGAGGAAGATGTTGCGACGCGAGAGCACGTGCCGCGGCTTCGTTCCGCTCGGCCCCGATGCATCGCGCGACACGGCTTCGCGCCGAAGAGCATCACCGGACATGGAGGCAGCAGCTTCAGCCATGCTTTTTGCCTCCGAATTCGAGATAGGCCCAAGGCACGATGACGATTACCACCGAGAGCAGCATCATGGTCGAGGCGGCAAAGCCCTGGCCGAGATTCTGGGCGAAAAACATGTAGTCGTAGACGTATTTCGCCGGCACTTCGGAAGCGATGCCCGGACCGCCGCTGGTCTGCGCCACCACAAGGTCGTAGACCTTGACGATGCCGGCGGCGATGATCACCAAGGTGGTGATAAAGACCGGCCGCATCATCGGAATGATGATGAAGACATAGGTCTTCCACATCGGTATGCCGTCAACCCGTGCGGCCTTCCAGATGTCCTCGTCGATGCCGCGCAGGCCGGCGAGCATCAGGCACATGATCAGTCCCGCGCCTTGCCAGAGCGCCGCGATCGAAATGCCGTAGATGACGATGCTGGAATTGTAGAGCGGATCGAAGCTGAAGCTCGTCCAGCCGAGGTCGCGCACGACGCGCTGGATGCCGAAATCGGGATTGAGCAGCCACTGCCAGACCAGCCCGGTGACGATAAAAGAAAGTGCGAAAGGATAGAGGAAGATCGTGCGAAACGTGTCCTCGAAGCGGATCTTCTGATCGAGCAATGCCGCGAGGATGAAGCCGATCACCAGCGAGAACACCAGCGAGATCACGCCGTAGATCAAAAGGTTCTCGATCGACACCAGCCAGCGCGGCGTCGCCCATAGCCGGTAATATTGGTCGAGGCCGACGAAGTTCAGCCGCGGCAAGAGCTTCGAATTGGTGAAGGAATAGAGCACCGTCCAGGCCGTGCCGCCGACGAAGACGACCAGCGCGGTCAGGATCATCGGGATCGATGCGACCTTGGCGTTGAGGTTGCGTAAAAGCTGGTTGGGGCGTTCGCTGTTGCTCATCTCGGCAGCCGGGCTGGGACAATGAGGGCATCACGCCCCCGACCCCGGATAGGCGGGGGCCGGGAGCTGGCGGGGGCGCCGTTGATCAGTCTGCCGACGCGATGATGTCGGCGAAGCGCTTCTGCGCCTCTTCGAGCGTCATGTCGGGCTTGGCGAAGAATTCGGAGAACAGATCCTCCTTCTGCTTCTGGCTGTCCTGCGACAAGAGCTGGTCGGTCCACGGGATCACCGCGCCTTTCGCGAGGATGGCGAGGCCCTTCTTCATGCAGTCGTTCGCCGTGTTGAGGTCGACGTCGCCGCGCACCGGAAGCGAGCCCTTCTTGAGATTGAAGGCGACCTGGGTCTTCGGGTCGAGCAGCGTCTCGGCCAGAACTTCCTGAGCCTTGGCCTTGTCGGCATCCTTGAGCAGCGGGAAGTAGAACGCGTCGCCGCCGGTGGCGATGACCTCGTTCAGGCCGAGACCGGGCAGGCAGGTGTAGTCCTTGCCGGCGGTCTTGCCGGCGACCTGGAACTCGCCCTGCGCCCAATCGCCCATGATCTGGCCGCCGGCCTTGCCGGTGATGACCAGATTGGTCGCCTGGTTCCAGTCCTGCACATTGGTGTTCTTGGCCATCTTGCGGGCGTCGTCGGCGGCCTTGAACACCTTGGCGATTTCGGGACCGCTTGCGAATTTGGCGTCCTTATCCTTGTAGACCTTGAGGAAGGCGTCGGTGCCGCCGACGGCGGCAAGCAGCACGTCGAAGGCGCCGGACGCCTGCCAGGGCTGCCCGCCGACCGCGAGCGGGATGATGCCGGCCTTTTCCAGCGCCGGCGCAGCCGCCACGAATTCATTCCAGTCCTTCGGCATCGGCACGCCGGCCTTCTGGAAGGCTTCGTTCGACAGCCACAGCCACTGCCAGGAATGGATGTTGACCGGCACGCAATAGATCTTGCCGCCGATGGTGCACGAGTCGAGCAGGCTCTTCGGCCGCACGATTTCCGTCCACTTTTCCTTGGTGGCGAGATCGGTGAGGTCGCGCATCAGCCCGGCCTGGACGAGCTCCTCCGCCTGCCGGCCGTGGTTGAACTGGGTGGCGCCCATCGGATCGCCGCCGGTGATGCGGCTGATCATGATCGGCCGCGCCGTGCCGCCGGAACCGGCGATGGCGCCGTCGACCCAGTGATTGCCGGTCGCGTCGAACGCCTTGGCAAGTTCAGCCACTGCCGCCGCCTCGCCGCCCGAAGTCCACCAATGGGTGACTTCGAGATCGGTCGCGGCCGCCGGTCCGGCGAAGTTCAGCGCGGCCGTCGCGGCGAACGCGGCAGTCAGGAATTTGTATCGCATTTCGGTTCCTCCCAGAATCTGAAACGTTACAGATTTTCGATACGGCAAATGCCCGATATAGGCAACCCCTCGAATGGGACGGCATGAGATTTCTTCGAGGCGCGAACAAAATCCTCTCCAAAGGCCTGCCGGGGAGTCGATGGTGCGGCCAATCGATGCAAAAGCAGAGGTAAATCGAGATTTGTTTATGATCCCAGTGGCTTTCAGTCCACCCCTCCGGCGCTGACCGCAACGAGTGCGACCTGCCCATTGATCACGGGCGTTGGCAATCTGTAACGTTTCAGTATATTGCACCGTGTCACGGGCTGAAGGCCGCGCAAATGCGATGGGCGCGATTGCCGGCCGGCTTCGCGGCTGCTATGCGCCTGACGGGCGGGACGAATGGACAGACGAGCAAACGAGAAGGACGACGACACGTCGGCTAAGGAACGGCCGACGCTGAAGACGCTTGCCTTCATGACCGGGCTCGGCGTCACCACCGTCTCGCGCGCGCTGAAGGACGCGCCGGAGATCGGCGCCGAGACCAGGCGGCGCGTGCAGCTCGTCGCCAAGCAGATCGGCTATCGCCCGAACCGCGCCGGCGTGAGGCTGAGGACGGGCAAGACCAACGTCATCAGCCTGGTGCTCAACACCGAGCACGAGCTGATGAGCTTCGTCTCGGACATCATCTACGGCGTCACCGAGGTGATCGCCGACACGCCCTATCACCTGATCGTCACGCCCTATTCGCGCTCGCAGGACCCGCTGGATCCGGTGCGCTATCTGGTGGAGACGGGCTCCGCCGACGGCGTCATCATTTCACGCACGCAGCCCAACGACCCGCGCGCCCGCTATATGCTGGAACGCGGCATCCCATTTGCCACGCATGGCCGCACCGACATGGGGCTGGTGCATCCCTATCACGACTTCGACAACTATGCTTTCGCCGGCGAGGCGGTGCGCCATCTCGCCGGCATGGGCCGGCGCCGGCTGGCTCTGGTGACGCCGCCGGTCGGCCTCACCTATTACGACCACACGGTGAACGGTTTTGCCGATGCGCTGAGCGAAGTCGGCGCCAGCGAGGTGCCGTTCAACACCGTCTCCATCGACCACACGATCGAGCAGATCAGGATGCGAACTGCGCAGCTCATGCGCCGCGAGAGCCGTCCGGACGGCATCGTCAGCAGCGCCGCCGCCGCCACGCTCGCCGTTGTTGCAGGCATCGAGGACGCCGGCCTGAAACTCGGCCGCGATGTCGACGTGGTGTCGAAACAGTCCTCGGAACTGCTGCATTTGTTCCGGCGCGAACTGCTGGTCGTGAACGAGAATTTCCGGCTCGCCGGCTCCGAGCTTGCCCGCGCTGTGCTCGGCTGGATCGGCGGCAAGGAACCTGGCTCACTGCAATCGCTGAGCAAACCGAGCGAGGTCCTGCCCTATCGGGGTTGACTGGCGCGACTTGAGAGTCAGGTCAGGCCGAGTCGGCGGCTTCCGAGAACCGGAAGCGCGCTTGAGTAGCACCGGGAGCGCAGGAAGCCGCCTTTGCACCCTGGCATAACCTGACTCTAGGCGGCGCTTCCCCACAGCCCATGGAACGCCCCCTGCTCGCCGATGCGCTCGAAACCGTGCGCGCCGAAGAAATCGCGCTGCGCCTGGATCAGGTTCGACGTGCCGCGGCCCTGGCGATAGCTGTCGAAATAGGCGAGCGCCGAGGACAGCGCCGGCACCGGTGAGCCGGCCTCGGAGGCTCGCGCCACGATGCGCCTGAGCGACGGATGCGCCTCCTTCATCATGGCGATGAAGGCCGGCGCCATCAGGAGATTGGTCGAGGCGCCGCCTGAGCCGAAGGCCTCCGCCATTGTGTCCAGCATCTGCGAGCGGATGATGCAGCCGGCACGCCATATGTTGGCGATGGTCGGCATCGGCAGGCTCCAGTTGAATTCCTTTGAGGCGCCGCTCATCACAGCAAAACCTTGCGCGTAAGCCGCGATCTTGCCGGCGAACAGCGCCAGCTCGAGATCCTTCAGCAGCGCCGCCTTGTCGCCGGAAATCTTCTCGACGCCGATATTGCCGTAGGCCTTTTCCGCCGCCTGCCGTTCGTCCTTGATCGACGACAGCACGCGCGCCGCGACGGCAGCCTCGATGGCCGTCGCCGGAATGCCGAGCTGCTGCGCTTCGATGATCGACCATTTGCCGGTGCCCTTCTGGCCGGCGCGATCGAGGATGATGTCGACCACCGGCCTGCCGGTCTTGGGATCGTCGGCTGCGAGAACCTTGGCGGTGATCTCGATCAGGTAGGAGTTGAGCCTGCCCTTGTTCCAGCCGTCGAAGACCCTGCCGATCTCCTTCGGCTCCATGCCGAGACCGTCGCGCAGTATGCCGTAGATCTCGGCGATCATCTGCATGTCGGCATATTCGATGCCGTTGTGGATGGTCTTGACGAAATGGCCGGCGCCGTCGGTGCCGAGCCAGGCGGCGCAAGGCTCGTCCTTGAACTTGGCGGAAATCGCCGTCAGCACCCTCTCGACGCGCTTCCAGGAGTCTTCCGTGCCCCCGACCATGATTGACGGCCCGTGGCGCGCGCCCTCCTCGCCGCCCGAGACGCCCATGCCGATGAAGGTCAGGCCGGAGCCCGACAGCTCGGAGAAGCGCCGCATCGTGTCGCGGAAATTGGCATTGCCGGCATCGATGACGATGTCGTTGTCGGAGAGCACGCCGCGCAGCGCCGCGATCTGCTCGTCGACCGGCTTGCCGGCCAGCACCATGATGATGATCGGCCGAGGCGGCCGGATCGCTGCGGCGAGTTCCTCCAGGCTGTAGCAGGGCACAACCATGTCCCTGAGCGCGCCTGCGCTCTCGACGAAGGCGTCGGTGCGCGAACCGGTGCGATTGAACACGGCGATGCGGTGCCCATGCTCGGCGATGTTGAGCGCCAGGTTGGAGCCCATCGTGCCAAGGCCGATCAGGCCGATTTCGGCTTTTTCCATCGTTTCTTCCCTGCTTTCGAACTTTTGTTGAAGCCGCGCTTTGGACGGATGATTGACGGGCCTTCGCGACGGCGTCAACCGCCTCGCCGAATTGTGTCGCGGCCCAGGTCAGTCGGCTCTGATATCAATTGGCGCTTCAATCTTCACCATCTCGAAATCGGAAACCAGGATGTCGAGCCGAGCGTTCCAGCGGCCGGGCAGCGGGATGACGAGATCGTCGACGCGCCAGGTGCCGTCGCCGCGTTTCGTCCCCGGCCGCTTGATCGGCTCGATGCCGGAATCCGGCTTCGACAGCACCAAGGTCACCTGCTTGGCATCCATCGGGCCGAAATCGCCGGTCATGATCACCATCGAGGCGGCAACCTGGCCGGCATGGCCGGGCGTGATGCTGAGATCGGCCATCCCCTGCAGGGTGTGGATGTGGATCGAGGCCGGCCGCGCTGCGGCGATCGCCAGCGCGCGTGGCGGCGGCGTGAAGCGCCAGCCGGCGGCGACGCCGAAGATGGCAAGCACGATCAGCGTCTCGATGCCGATCGAACGCGCCAGCCGCCGCTGCACTTCCGTGTCGCCCGTTTCGGCAGGCGCGGTCAGCGTCCATCGGTTGACGGAGGCAAGGGTGAACAGGAACAAAAGCAGGGCCAGTTTCAGCAGCAGCAGGCGGCCATAGGCGGTGTTGATCAGCGCTGCCGGTTCGCGCACTTGGATGATCGCCAGCACGATGCCGCTTATCGCAAGCACGGCAACCACGGGCAGGATCGCGCGCGAAAACCGGCGCAAGAAGATTTTGGCCTTCGCCGGCTGACAACGCAACGCAAGGCCGAGCGGTGCGAGCGCGCCGCTCCAGAAGGCGATGGCTGTGCCATGCAGGAAAACCAGCGGCCGCGTCAGCCATTGCGGCTCGGCGGCACTGGCGTGGCCGCTTGCCGCAAGCGCCGTGCCCACACCGACGAGCCCGGCGAGCGCAAGCAGCTTGCCAAGAGCGCGCGGTCCGGCGAGGGACAGCAAGGCAAGGCCGAGTGCAATCAGGGCGGCAAGCACCGTCCAGCCGAAGCTGGTGGCAAGCGCGGTCTCCCACACGATGGGCGCCGCAAACCGGGCGAGCGGCGCGCCGAGCGCGTCCAACCCCTGAAATCCGAGCGAGAACGGGGCGGCGGCCAGTCCGCACAGAAGAGCGCCGATAACGAAACCCTGGCCGCAGCGACAGTCTCCAGCGAGCCAGGCGAGCGCGAAGGCGCCGCCGGCGCCGAGGAACAGCCCGGCATAGAGAAGGAGCTTACCCATCCAGATTGCCGTGCGCAGCGACAAATCGACGGCTTCGCCCGCTACCGGCGCAGCACTTGGCGCGCCGACGGAAAACAGCGCCGAGCCGCCGACCGGATGGCCGTCCTCCGAAATCACCCGCCAGCTCAGCACATGCGTGCCGGATTCGAGCCTTTCCGGATTATCGATCTCGACGGTCTGATCGTTGAGCCGGAAGGAGGTCAGCGAAAGTTGCGTGCCGTCCGGCCGCACCAGAGTGAGCACCAGGGGCGAAACCGGCTCGCTGAAGGTCAGCGAGAACCGCGCGGGACTCTGCGACAGCACCGCACCATCGGGCGGATCGGTCGCGACCAAAGCCGCATGCGCGAGGGCGCGGCCGGGAAGCACCAGCAGCAGCACGAGTACGAAAGCCGCGAACAGGCCGCTGGCGACTGGCCCGATGCGCATGCCCGTCAGGCGGATTGGGAAAGTTGCTGCTGCGTTCATGCGGTCTTTCGAGAAGGGACGGCGCGCCCGAATGGGACGCGCCATCGAGAGATCATTTCTTCGGCAGCAATTTGATGCCGGGCGCCGGATTTTCCAGTGCATCCTCATCCTGTCCCGCCGCCGGAATCTCGATCCAGCGATCGGCGGCATCGCCGCATTCCTGGACCACCGGGAAATAGAGCATCTGGCCGGCCGGAAGATCGGCGGCGAGCGAAGCACGGAAAATGAACTCGTCATAGAATTCGTCCGGCAGGTTGCCGCCGCTCCAGTCGACTTCCTTGACGCCGGTGGTCAGCGTCTCGCCATAGAGCTGGTAGGATTTCTCGTATCGGCCTTTCTTGGTCTGCAGCGTCCAGCCGGGCTTTGGCATCGGCTTGACCGAAATGACGCCTTCCGGAATCTGCACGCGCACCGCGGTCGTCGCCTTGCCCTCACAGCCATGCGGCACGCGCAGGACGGCCTTATAGGTCGAGCCGACGGCCGCTTCCTGGGTTTCGAGCGTGATGTGCGCAAGCGTGGCGTTTGTCCCGAGCGCCAGAACCGCGCCCACCGCCAAAAGATACTTCTTCATGAATTGTCCCTCTAATTTCGAAATGATCACTCGGCGTGATCGTCCATGCCGCCCATCTCGCCCATGCCCTCGACGGCGAACTCAACTTTGACGCTGCCGGCCTTCTCGAAGGTCAGCGTGGCCGGAAATTTCTCGCCCTGCTTGGGCTGTCGCCTCAGGCCGATGAACATCAGGTGATAGCCACCCGGCTTCAGTGCGACCTTGCCGCCGGCCGGGATCACGAGCCCGCCGCTCACCGGCCGCATAGTCATGACGCCGTCCTTGACACTCATCTCATGCAATTCGGCCTTGTCGGAGATGTCGGAGGAAATCGACAGCAGCCGGTCGGGCGAGCCGCCCTTGTTGGTGACGGTGAAATAGCCGCCGGCCACCTTGGCGCCGGGCGGCGTTGCGCGGGACCACGGGTGCCCGACTTCCAGGTCACCGGCCTTGAATTCATGCGCCTGGGCGCCGGGAACGCATGCGAACAGAAGAAGAGCGAACACGGCAAGGCCGAGCCGTTCGAAACCGCGCGGACGAGCTTGCGCTCGCGCGGCGGGAAGAAGATTGGACATGGTTGCTCCATGAGTATGAGATCGCGCCGTGATCCGGCCGCGAGCAGTCTGATCTTGGATGAATGCGCCTGCGAAAGGTTTCGCGGGTTTTTGTCAGACTGCGGCCGGCGGCGCGCGCGGATTGGCCGGAGAGCGGTCGCGGGCAAAATCGAGATGCCGAAAGGCGAAAGGCGGGAAAGCGACCGCGTCGAACACCAGCACCCTGACGGGCGCACGGGTATCCGGCTGCGGCAGATGCGCCGGCGAAACCAGGCTGCAGCCAGCCAAGCAGCAAGCCGGCATATGCTGCCGGTGCGGATCGCCGCCCGGAAGCTTGACCGCCCCGTCATGGGTGCAGATGACGTTGCCGAAGGCATCAAGCTGCGAAGGAGCGCCAAAGGCGAAGGCGCCAAGCGCCGACTGAAGCAACAGCAGCAGCGCCGCGACGAACGCGGCCGGCATGCTCCATCGTCTCAGCCGGATATCCAAATGACCTGCCTCTTTCCAGCAATTCCACCGAGCCTAGCATGGGGGCGGCGGCCGGAAAATCGTCAAAACCGGGCTGCGGCAACGCGGCGCGACGCGCCTGATCAGGCGGGCTGCACCTGCCGCCCTTCCGGAATTGAGCTCAACAGCGTCTGGCGCGCCGACTTCAGGTGCTTGCGGCAGGCGGCGTCCACCTTGGCGGGATCGCGCGATTTCAGCGCCGCGATATAGGCCAGATGCTCCTGGACTGCGACCTCGTTGCGCTCGCGTTCCTGCGCCTTGTTCCATTGGTAGTGGTAGTGGAAGATCATCGCGATCACATCGTAGAAATCGACGATGAAGCGGTTGTGCGAGGCGCGGTGGATCAGCCGGTGGAAGCGCTCATCGAGCTCGGAGAATTCGTTGAAGCGCGTCGCGATCTCGCTCGCCAGTTGGCGATGTTCGATCTCCAGCCGGTCGAGATCGGCCCAGACCGCGCTATCCTGCGGCAGCGCGACGAAGGCAGCCGCCGAACGCAGCTCGAACATCTCGCGGATCTCGGTCAGCTCAAGCGCGAAAGCGCGGGTGAAGCCCTTGAGCACCCAATGGCTGTTGCGCCGCTTCTCGATCAGGCCGAAGCGCGAGAAGCGGATCAGGAATTCGCGCACGCTGGTGGTGCCGACGCCGATCTCGCGCGCCAGCTCGAGCTCGTTGATCTGCATGCCCGCTTCCGCGCCGCCGGCGAGCAGCCGGCGCATGAAGGAGCGCTCGATGATCTCGGCCAGCGAGTCGGTCTCTTCCTCGGGGAAGAAATCTTCCGCCTTCGGCGCCCGCAGCACCGTTTTGTTGCGCTTGTTCCAGGCGATCAGCCCGGTTTCTTCCATGCGCGAAAGAATGCTGCGCACCGTGGTGCGGCTGACGCCGAGCAGCGTTCCGAGCTCGGGCTCGGACGGCAGGCTCCTGGTTTCGTCGAGCAGCCGCAGTCCGCGGTTGAAGGCGTCCTTGTAGACGTTGTTGCTCTTCGACATGCCCGTATCCCCAACGCTTGCGGCAGCCGGCCGGAAGCGCAATATGATCGGTGTTCCTAGCGCAAGCCTCCGAAATGCGGAACGAATTTCGCCGGCTTTATCTAACGGGCGGCCACGCACCCAAGGGCGCGGCGCGCGATGAAAAAACAATTGACGCAAAAATGTTTTTTCACGATAAAAGACATTATCCTCAAACGGGCGCATGTCAATCCGCCCACACTCCCAGGTTTACCCAGGACAGCCGCCCGTGAACGCCGCAAGCACCATTCTTCTTTCCCCCGCCGACAATGTCGCGGTCGCCAATGGCCGCATCGAGATCGGTGCGGCGCTGCCCGGCGGCGCGGTTGCGGTGGCGGCGATCGACCCTGGGCACAAGGTGGCGATCAAGCCGATCGCGGCGGGCGAAGCGGTGGTGAAATATGCGCAGGCGATCGGCCGCGCCACTCAAGCCATCGCGCCGGGCGAGCACGTCCACTCGCACAATCTGGTGTTCGAGAGTGGCCGCCTGCCGGTGGTGCCGCCGAGCGAGGCCGAGCACGCCACCGAAGCGGACCGCAAGCGCACCTTCATGGGCTATCGCCGCGCCGATGGTCGCGCCGGAACGCGCAACTTCATCGGCATCATCGCCAGCGTCAATTGCTCGTCCACCGTCTGCCATGCGATCGCCGACGAGGCCAATCGCACGCTTTTGCCGAAATATCCCGGCATCGACGGTTTCGTGCCCATCGTCCACGGCCAGGGCTGCGGCATGAGCGCCACCGGCGACGGCATGATGGTGCTGCACCGCACGCTGGCCGGCTATGCTCGCCACCCGAATTTCGGCGGCGTGCTGATGGTCGGTCTGGGCTGCGAGGTCAACCAGCTCACCCTTTATGGCCAAAAGGGCGTCGCGGCGGGAAAGCGGCACTTCAACATCCAGGAGGCCGGCGGCTCGCGCAAATCCGTCGAGCGGGCGATGGGCGTGCTGGCCGAGATCGCCGAGGAGGTCGGCCAGTTGCAGCGCGAACCGATCCCGGTCAGCGAGATCGTCGTCGGCCTGCAATGCGGCGGCTCGGACGGCATGTCCGGCATCACCGCCAATCCGGCGCTGGGGGCGGCGGTCGATATTCTGGCCGGCTGCGGCGGCATCGGCATCCTGTCCGAGACGACCGAGATCTACGGCGCCGAGCATCTGCTTGCCTATCGCGCCGCCTCGCCCGAGATCGCAGCCAAGCTCGACGGCTTTGTGAAATGGTGGGAGGACCATACAGCCAAGCACGGCGCCTCGATCGACAACAATCCCTCGCCGGGCAACAAGCGCGGCGGCCTGACCACGATCCTGGAGAAATCGCTGGGTGCTGTTGCCAAGGGCGGTCAGACGCCGCTCAACGGCGTCTTCGGTTACGCCGAGAAGGTCAGCGGCAGCGGCTTGGTGTTCATGGACACGCCCGGCTACGATCCGGTCTCGGCCACCGGCCAGGTGGCCGGCGGCGCCAATGTCATCGTCTTCACCACCGGCCGCGGCTCCTGCTTCGGCTGCCGTCCGACGCCGTCGATCAAGGTCGCCACGAACTCGACCATGTACCACCAGATGGAAGAGGACATGGACGTCAATTGCGGTGTCATCGCTTCCGGCGAGAAGACGATCGCCGGCATGGGCCGCGAGATCTTCGAGCTGATCATCGAGACGGCGTCCGGACGCAAGACCAAGAGCGAGGCGTTCGGCTACGGCGACAACGAGTTCGTGCCCTGGCATCTCGGCGCGACGCTCTAAATAGTCGAAACGACCGCCGGTCGAACGGCAAAGGGAGGCTTTGATGAACAAACGCCGGATCGGCGCGACCGCGCTCGAAGTCACCGAAGTCAGCTTCGGCGGCGCCGCCATCGGCGGCCTTTATCGCGCCTGTCCGCGCGAGCCCGCAATGGAAACGCTGCAAGCGGCCTGGGACGGCGGGCTGCGTTACTTCGACACCGCGCCCTTCTACGGCTTCGGCCTGTCGGAGCGGCGCACAGGCGATTTCCTGCGTGAGAAGCCGCGCTCCTCCTATGTGCTCTCGACCAAGGTCGGCCGCCTGTTCCGGCCGGTGCCGGAGGACCAGGTTCCCGATCACTCCTATGTCGATCCGCTACCCTTCGCGCTCGACTACGACTATTCCTATGACGGCATCATGCGCTCAGTGGATTTTTCCTACGCGCGGCTCGGCCTCAACAAGATCGACATCCTGTTCGTCCACGACATCGGCGTCTACACGCATGGCGTCGAGAAGACGAAGCTGCATTTCCGTCAGCTGATGGACGGCGGGCTGAAGGCGCTGGAGGAGCTGAAATCGTCCGGCACGATTTCCGCCTACGGTCTTGGCGTCAACGAGGTCCAGATCTGCCTTGACGTGCTTCGCCGCGCGCCGCTCGACTGCATCCTGCTCGCCAGCCGCTATTCGCTGCTTGATCGCAGCGCCGAGGCCGACCTGCTGCCGCTTTGCCGCGAGCGGCGGACCTCGCTGATCATCGGCGGCGTCTTCAACTCGGGCATATTGGCGACGGGACCGGTGCATGGCGCGCATTTCGACTATCTGCCGGCGAGCAAGGATATTCTCGACCGCGTCAGCGCAATGGAGCGCATCGCCATCGGAGGTGGCTATCCGCTGGCCGCTGCCGCGTTCCAATTCCCTCTGCACGAGCCTGTCGTTGCCTCGGTGCTGACCGGCACCGCCAAGCCCGCTAATCTGACGCGCAATCTCGAACTGCTGGATGTCAAGGTAGCGGCGGCGGAATTTGCCAAATACGATCCTTATACGATCGTCCAGCAGCTTGGCTGAGATGCGGAGATCCAGCAGACCGATCAGCTGCCACGCCATCACGCAAACGGCATGAGACACCGCTTGCATCGATCAGGGCAATGCACTATCAAAATCGAGCAAATGTTTTTTATTGATAAAGTTCTGTTTGGCTTGCGCCTATCCAGATGGAGCTTCCGAACCTTCACCGGGCGATTTTAGGGAGGAACCTAATGAAATTCGTAACCAGCCTTCTCAACCGCCGCGCCTTCGTGGCTTTAGCCGCCGCCTCAATGCTCGCCGGTGCGATGCATTCGGCACCCGCCTCGGCGGCCGACGTGACCATCCCAATCATCGTCAAGGACACGACTTCGTTCTACTGGCAAATCGTGCTGGCCGGCGCCCGCAAGGCCGGCAAGGATCTCGGCATCAACGTGCCGGAGCTCGGCGCCCAGGCCGAAACCGACGTCAACGGTCAGATCTCGATCCTCGAGAACGCCGTCGCCGGCAATCCGGCCGCGATCGTGATCGCGCCGACCGAGGCCAAGGCGCTCGGCAAGCCGATCGACGAGGCGGCGACCAAGGTCAAGGTCATCGGCATCGACTCCAGCGCCGAATCCAAGGCCTTCACCTCCTTCCTCACCACCGACAACGTCCAGGGCGGCCGTGTCGCGGCTGACGGTCTCGCTGCCGCGATCGGCGCCGCCAATGGCGGCAAAGTCGAGGGCAAGGTTGCGCTGATCACCGCGCTGCCCGGCGCCGGCTCGCTCGAGCAGCGCGCGCAAGGGTTCAAGGAACAGCTCAAGGCGAAATATCCCGGCCTCGAACTGGTCGCCGACAAATATGCCGACGGTCAGGCCACCACCGGCCTCAACATCGCGACCGACCTGATCACCGCCAATCCGGACCTCAAGGGCATCTTCGCCTCGAACCTGATCATGGCGCAGGGCGTTGGCCAGGCGATCGCCGAGAACAACCTCGCCGGCAAGGTGGCGCTGATCGGTTTCGACAGCGACGAGAAGCTGATCAAGTTCCTCAACGACGGCGTCATCTCCGGCCTCGTCGTCCAGGATCCATACCGGATGGGCTACGACGGCATCAAGACCGCCTTAGCCGCCTCGAAGGGCGAGAAGGTCGAGGCCAATGTCGACACCGGCGCCAATCTCGTGACCAAGGACAACATGAAGGATCCGAAGATCGACGCGCTGCTCAACCCGAAGCTCAACTGATCTTCGCGACATTCGTTTCCGGGGCTTCGCCGCCCCGGAAACATCGCCGCGGACAGTTTGGAAATCCGCCGGCTTACTTTAGGCTCTGCCTTCTAGATGCGCGCCAGACGCATCGCTGCGTATCCAACGGTTGGATCAATCTGGGAGGATTGTTATGACGTCGACGGCGCAGGAACTGCACCCGCCCCCCACGCTGAAACCGGGCAGGACCATCCTCGAGTTGAAAGGCCTGGAAAAGCGCTATCCCGGCACGCATGCGCTGAAGCCGGTGGACCTTGCCTTCAAGTCGGGCGAGATCCACGCCATCGTCGGCGAGAACGGCGCCGGCAAATCGACGCTGATAAAGCTTTTAACCGGCGTCATGCCGCGCACCTCCGGCGAAGTCGTCTGGGAAGGTAAACCCGAGGCGCTGGCCACGCCGCACGAGGCGATGGCGCTCGGCATCAATGCCGTCCACCAGGAGGTCGTGCTTTGCCGCCACCTCACCGTCGCCGCCAACATGTTCCTCGGCGAGGAGAATTCCCGCTTCGGTCTGTTGCAGCAGCGCGCCATGGTGAAAGAAGCGCAGAAGATCATCGATGGGCTCGGCTTCGACCTGCCCGCGCATGTCATGCTGGGCGACCTCACCATCGGCCAGCAGCAGCTGATCGCCGCCGCCCGCGCCACGGTACGCGGGACAAAGTTCCTCATCTTCGACGAGCCGACCGCCTACCTCACCCGCAAGGAGGCCGACCAGCTGTTCAAGCTGATCCGCCGTCTGAAAGGCGAAGGCGTCACCATCATCTATATCAGCCACCGCATGGAGGAGGTGTTCGAGCTTGCCGACCGTGTTTCGGTGCTGCGCGACGGCACCCTCGTCGGCACGCGCAACATAGCCGAGACCAGCGAGCCGGAACTGGTCAAGCTGATGATCAACCGCTCGATCGAGCAGATCTACCACAAGGAGCATTTCACGCCGGGCGCGACGATCGTCGAGACTCGGAATCTCTCCGGCAAGGGTTTCGAGAACGTCTCGGTGACTGTCCGCGCGGGCGAGATCGTCGGACTTTACGGCTTGATCGGAGCCGGCCGCAGCGAGTTCGTCACCACGCTTTACGGCCGCCACAGGAAGTCGGCCGGTCAGATCCTGTGGCAAGGCAAGGAGGTGCAAGTCAACTCCGAGCATGACGCGATAAGGCTCGGCATGGCCCTCGCCCCCGAAAGCCGCCGCGACCAAGGCCTCTGCCTCAACCTGCCGGTCGGCACGAATCTGAACCTGCCGATCTACAAGCGCATCTCGAGCAATCTTCTGATCTCAGGCTCGCGCGAGAAGGCCGAGGCCGATCGCCAGATAGCCGATCTCAGGATCAAGACGCCGACCCGCCACGCGCTGGCCTCCAGCCTGTCGGGCGGCAACCAGCAGAAGATCGTCATCGGCAAATGGCTGGCGCATGGCGCCAAGCTGTTCATCTTCGACGAGCCGACGGTCGGCGTCGATGTCGGCACCAAGGCCGAGATTTACCGGCTGTTCTCGACGCTTCTGTCCAAGGGCGCCGGCATCATCCTGATCTCGTCCTACCTGCCGGAAGTCTACGAGCTCGCCGACACGCTGCATGTGTTCCGCCGCGGCAAGCTGGTCGCCACGCATGGCTTCCGCACCGCCAGCCATGAGGACATTTTGGGCCAAGCGCTGGCCGAGAAACAAGAAAAGACGGGAGGACAAAAATGAGCACCGAGGCGATCCCCGCCGAAAAGCCGAAGCGCAATTACAACGCCCTGTTCGGGCTGACGCTGCTCGGCTTGTTGCTTTTGATGTGGATCGTGCTGGCGGTCGCCACACCCTCCTTCGCCACGACGCTCAACATCACCAATCTTTTGCGTCAGGGTTCGCTGATCGCCATCCTCGCGGTCGGCCAGACCTTCGTCATCATCACCGGCGGCATCGACCTCTCGGTCGGTGCCGTGGTCGGCTTCACCACCGTCATTGTAGCGCTTCTGATCAATGCCGGCTGGCCGATCTGGGCGGCTGTGCTCATTACCTTGCTCGCCGGCGTCGCCATCGGCCTGTTCCACGGCTTCGGCATCGTCAAGATGGGCCTGCCGCCCTTCATCATCACCCTGGCCACGATGACGTCGCTGCGCGGCATCGGCCTCTTGATGACCAACGGCAATTCGATCTCGATCAACAGCGACCCTTTCCAGGCCTTCTCGCGCGGCTCGGTTCTCGGCATCCCCTATCTGTTCTGGATGGTGATCCTGGTCGCCATACCGTCCTACGTGTTCCTGCACCACACGCGCTGGGGCCGCTATTTGTTCTCGGTCGGCTCCAATGCGGAGGCAGCGCGCCTTTCCGGCGTGAACGTGCCGCGCACCATCTTCATGGCCTATATCCTGTCCGGCCTGCTCGCGGCTTTCGTGGGTGTGCTGCTTGCCTCGCGCATCGGCATCGGCAACCCGACCCAGGGCGACACCTATGAGCTGCAGGCTATCGCCTCGTCGGTGATCGGCGGCACCTCGCTGTTCGGCGCCATCGGCTCGGTGCATGGACCGCTGATCGGCTCCTTCATTCTTTCGACGATCAACAACGGCGCCAACCTGCTCAACGTCAACACCTTCTGGCAGCGCGTCATCACCGGCCTGCTGATCATCGTCATCGTCTACTTCGACGGCCTGCGCCGTCGCGGCAAGTAATCGTTCCTGAAATGACGCGCCGGCCCCGATCGAGCGGGGCCGACGCCCCTTAAACACTGGATCAGCGCATGAAAGCCGTCGTCTGCCGCTCGCCTGGCGACCTTGTTCTCGAAGACCGCGCCGAACCCGGCGCGCCGCCGCCCGGCTGGGCGCGCATCGCAGTCAGCCATGTCGGCATCTGCGGCACCGACTATCACATCTTCGAAGGCAAGCACCCGTTCCTCGCCTATCCGCGCATCATGGGCCACGAGGTCTCGGGCACGGTCGTCGAGCGAGGTGACGGCGTCGAGCTTGCTATCGGCGAGCCGGTGATCATCAACCCGTATCTCGCCTGCGGCCAATGCGTTGCCTGCCGGCACGGCAAGCCGAACTGCTGCGTGAGGATCGAGGTGCTCGGCGTCCATCGCGACGGCGCCATGTGCGACGAGATCCTGGTGCCGGCGCAAAATCTTTATCCGGCAAATGGCCTATCGCTGGGTGATGCCGCCGCCGTCGAATTCCTGGCCATCGGCGCACACGCCGTGCGGCGCTCGCTTAGTGCGCCCGGCCAGCGCACGCTGGTCATCGGCGCCGGTCCGATCGGCCTTGGCACGGCACTGTTCGCCCGCATCGCCGGCCTCGATGTCAGCCTGCTCGACATGAGCACCGAACGGCTCGCTTTCGCCGAAAGCGAGCTCGGCTTTGCCGCGCTCGACGGCTCGAAAGCACAGGCAGCCGATCTGGTGCGGCAGGCGTCCGGCGGCGAAGGCTTCGACCTTGTGTTCGACGCCACCGGCAACACGCAGTCGGTGCAGTCCGCCTTCACCCATGTCGCGCATGGCGGAGCGCTGGTTTTGGTCAGCGTCGTCAAGGACGACATCACCTTCTCCGATCCCGAGTTTCACAAGCGCGAGATGACGCTGGTCGGCAGCCGCAATGCGCTCAGAGCAGACTTCGACCATGTCGCCGCCTCGATCCGCAACGGCGCCGTGCCGCTGGAGAAACTCGTCACCCACCGCACGACCCTTGCCGATACGCCGCGCGATCTAGCGCGCTGGGCGCACGAAAAATCCGGGTTGATCAAAGCGGTTATCGAGGTCGGATAGGGAGGCCCGACCCGCCCGTCGATGACGACCTCAGGGGTTGTCGCCCTTGATGACGACGTCGAAGGCTAGTCGGAGGCGACTGGCGTCCATGAGCGGTTGTTGCGCCATGCGCTGGCCAAGTCCGGCGTGCCGTTCTCGCCGCACAACCCGGCACACACCCACCACTATGCGAAGTCGACAAGACGGCGCGCCAAGACCGATCGTCTCGATGCCGCACAAACCTCGCAGCCGCTCAGGGTCCAAGAACTGGCCATCATCGCCGTTGCAAGGAAGCTCCTGGTCGTCCTCAATGCCATCATTCGAGACAAAACAGCCTTCGCATGAACACAGTAATGCCGTTCCCTAAGCCGTAGAATGCAGCCGGTGCAGAATTGCATCGTGGCGGAGCGTCGACGTCACGGAATGGGTCCTCGGGTCTCGGCGTCCGCTTCGCTCCCGCTCCGCCCGTGGATGACGAATGGAGAGGGCGTTTAAGCGGCAGCCTTCCACCCATCTCTGATATGCCGATACCCTTCGCGATAAACTGCCTCCGGGCTCTCTGCGAAATCCCGCCACACCTTGGTCGCTGCCGCCAGATCCTTCAGTGACCGGCCGAACGACTCGATCGTAAGCCAATCGTCATAGCCGCTCTTGCGGATCGCCGCGAAAGTCTCCTTCCAGGGGATGTTGCCGCGCCCCGGCACGCCGCGGTCGTTTTCCGAGATGTGGATGTGGACGACGTTCCGGCGATTGCGCGTATAGGCGCCGATCGGATCGGCCTCCTCGATATTGGCGTGAAAGGTGTCGTACATCGCCTTGATGTGCGGCCGGTCGATCACGTCGACATGCTCGGACAGGTCGTCCATCGTGTTGACCAGATAGCACTCGAAGCGGTTCAGCGCCTCAAGCCCGATGGTGACGCCCCTCTTGCCGGCATGATCGCCAATGGCCCGCTGCGAGGCGACCGAGCGCTTCTTCTCGGCCGCTGTCGGCCCGCTGCCGGAAAAGGCGCCCAGCGTGGAATGCAGCGGCCCGCTCAGCCTGTCCGCGCCGAGCGCCGCGCTGCAGTCGATCGCCCATTTCATGTAATCGATGCCGGCCTTGCGCGTCGCGGCATCCGCAGAGATCAGGTTCATCGCCGGATCTCCCATCGCCGAGACCGCGGTGCGCTCCAGTCCGATGCGATCGAGCATCTCGCCGAGCTTCTTGTAGTCATCCGGTTCGCCCGCGAAGACCGGTATCTCGACGCCGTCGAAGCCGGTTGCCTTGATGTCCTTCAGCAGCGCCTCGTGCTTTTTCGAGACGCTCGTCGTCCACAAGAACATGCACATGCCGATTTTCATCGACACCCCTCCTCTGCGGCCAACCACTTGCGCTAGCGGGTCACAATCCCCCTCATCCGGCCCGTGCCGTCGCCGAGCCCGCCTTTATAGCCTCGTCCACGCCCCGTTCTTCCTCGAAGACTTCACGCACGCCTCGATGAAGGCCATGCCTTCGACGCCGTCCGCGATCGTCGGGAAGGCGACATCCTTGGCAAGCTTGCCGCCCTTTTTGCGCGCCGCGCGGATGGCGCGGGCCGCTTCCTGGTAGATATTGGCGAAGCCTTCGAGATAGCCCTCCGGATGGCCGGAGGGCACGCGGCTGACGCGCGCCGCTACCGGCATCGCGCCGGCGCCCGCCCGGGTCAGCAACTGCTTCGGCTGGCCGAAGGGCGTGTACCAAAGATAGTTCGGGTCGGCCTGGACCCATTCGAGCCCGCCCTTCGAGCCGTAGATGCGCAGCTTCAGCCCGTTCTCGTGGCCGGGCGCCACCTGGCTCGCCCAGATCATGCCCTTGGCCGGATGCTTGTTGCCGACCGGCTTGAAGCGCAACAGCACATTGACGTTGTCGTCGAGCTGGCGTCCCGGCACGAAGGCGTCGAGGTCGGCCGAAAGGGAATCCAGCTCGAGCCCCGAGACGAAGCGGGCGAGGTTGTAGGCGTGCGTGCCAATGTCGCCGAGCGCGCCGCCGGCGCCGGCCTGCTTGGGGTCGGAGCGCCATGAGGCCTGCTTCTGACCGGTCGCGGCTAGGTCTTCGGTCAGCCAGTCCTGCGGATATTCCGACTGCACGATGCGGATGTCGCCGAGCATGCCCTTGGCCACCATCTCGCGCGCCTGCCGCACCATCGGATAGGCTGTGTAGTTGTGGGTGAGCACGAACACCTTTCCAGCCTTCTCGACCAGTGCGGCAAGCTTCTTCGCCTCGGCGAGCGAGGTCGCGAGCGGCTTGTCGCAGATGACGTGGATACCCGCCTCCAGGAAGGCTTTGGCCGCCGGCACATGCACATTGTTGGGCGTGACGATCGCCACTGCCTCGATGCCGTCCGGGCGTTTGGCTTCGGCCTTGGCCATCTCGGCATAGGAGCCGTAGCTGCGTGACGGATCGAGCCCGAGTTCTTCGGCCGAGGCCTTCGCGCGCGCCGGGTCCGACGACAGCGCGCCGGCCACCAGCACGAAGTCGTTGTCCATGCGCGCCGCAATCCGGTGCACCGCGCCGATGAAAGCGCCCTGCCCGCCGCCGACCATGCCGTAGCGGATCGGGCCGCCTCCCGTTTCCGATTTCGATGCGCCGACCATGCTTTCGTTCTCCCTCATGTTGGTTAGCTCCCCCTTGAGGGGAGGTCGATCCGCACAGCGGATCGGGTGGGGTCGCCGGGCGTGGATCTCGGCATAAACCGACCCAGCCCGGCCCTTTGGGCCACTCTCCCCTCGAGGGGAGGATAAAGGTGCTAAATCCCCATCATCGCGCGCAGCAGCTTCTTGTCGCTGGTGCCGCCGGCGAAATCATCAAAGGCCCTTTCGGTGACCCGGATGATATGATGCTGGATGAAGGGTGCGCCTTCGGCCGCGCCGTCCTCGGGATGCTTGAGGCAGCATTCCCATTCCAGCACCGCCCAGGAACCGTAGTTGTACTGGGTGAGCTTGGAGAAGATGCCGCTGAAATCGACCTGCCCGTCGCCGAGTGAACGGAAACGCCCGGCACGGTTCACCCAGCCCTGATAGCCCGAATAGACGCCTTGCCGCCCCGTCGGGTTGAACTCGGCATCCTTGACGTGGAAGGCCTTGATCCGCTCGTGGTAGATGTCGATGAACTCGAGATAGTCGAGCTGCTGCAACAGGAAGTGCGACGGGTCGTAATTGATGTTGCAGCGCTTGTGGCCGCCGACCGCGTCGAGAAACATCTCGAAGGTCGCGCCGTCGAACACGTCCTCGCCTGGATGGATCTCGTAGCCGATATCGACGCCGTTCTCATCATAGACGTCGAGGATCGGCTTCCAGCGCTTGCCAAGCTCGGCAAACGCCTCCTCGATCAGCCCAGGCGGCCGCTGTGGCCACGGATAGAGGTACGGGAAGGCGAGCGCGCCGCTGAAGCTTACCGACGCCTTGAGGCCGAGATTCTTCGATGCTTTGGCGCCGAATTCCATCTGCTCGACCGCCCATTTCTGCCGGGCCTTCGGATTGTTGTGCACCTCGGGTGGCGCAAACCCGTCGAACTGCGCGTCGTAAGCCGGATGCACCGCCACCAACTGCCCCTGCAGGTGCGTCGACAGTTCGGTAATCTCGACGCCGGCTTCAGTGCAGATGCCCTTGACCTCGTCGCAATAGGTTTTCGATGACGCCGCCTTTTTCAGGTCGAACAGGCGTCCGTCCCAGGTCGGGATCTGTACGCCCTTGTAGCCGAGCCCGGCCGCCCATTTGGTGATTGAAGCCAGCGAATTGAACGGCGCGGCGTCGCCCGCGAACTGCGCCAGAAACAGGCCGGGACCCTTCATCGTCGTCGGCATCGGCATCCTTCCTCTCTCGTTCTCATGGACCAAGCATAGCGCCGATTGAAGCGAGGGCTAGCCTCTTCGACCGTTCGTCTCGGCGCCGACAAGTAGCGGCATTCTGGTATTACCAAATACGGCTGTTTGGTCAAGCGGCCAGAAACAGCTGGAATGCGATCCGCACGATTGCCGAAAGGTATCTTAATCTATTCAAATCAAAGCATTGACTGATGAGTTGAGCCCAATAGGTGGTCTCCTTGCCGTTACTGTGAATTTGCTGTAGAGGTTCTGTCAGGCCCAATTGGTCGAACCAGTTTCGAGAAAAACACTGGAACGCCGTGGGGAGGAGATCATACGACGGGCTCGGTGGAGAACGTCGCGAAAAACGTGACAGGCGAATTCTGGGAAGGATAGACCATGCATCTTTCGACGCACAACTGGATGCGGGCGGAGCCGCTGGAGGTGACGCTGAAGCGCATCAAGAAGTTCGGCTATGAGTCGATCGAGATTTCCGGCGAGCCCGAGCAGTACAAGACCAAGGAAACGCGCGCGCTCCTGAAGGAGCACGGCATACGTTGCTGGGGTTCGGTGACGCTGATGCTGGGCGAACGCAACCTTGCTGCCAAGAACCAGGGCCAGCGCGAGCGATCGGTACAATATGTCAAGGACGTGCTGACCATGGTGAGCGAGCTTGACGGCGAGATCATCACGCTGGTTCCCGCCACCGTCGGCAAGGTGGTGCCCGACGGCACCGAGGCGGAAGAGTGGGGCTGGGTGGTGGACGCCACGCGCGAATGCTTCGCGCATGCCAAGAAGGTCGGCGTCAAGATCGCCGTCGAGCCGCTCAACCGCTTCGAGACCTACCTCTTCAATCGTGGTGCCCAGGCGCTCGCGCTCGCGGATGCGGTGAGCCCGGAATGCGGCGTCTGCCTCGACGCCTACCACATCCATATGGAGGAATTTAACGTCTATGACGCCATCCGCCAGGTCGGCAAGCGCCTCTACGACTTCCATGTCGCCGACAACAACCGCTTTGCCGCGGGTCTCGGCCAGATCGACTGGCCGAAGATCGTCGGCACGCTGAAGGAGATCGGCTATGACGGCGCGCTGACCAACGAGTTCGTCGCGCCGGTCGACCGCACGCCGGCCGCCCCTTATCCGGAGATGGTGGAGCGCAACCCGGTCGACATCTCGCCCGAGCAGCTCAAATTCATCCAGGATCACGGCTCCAGCGTGCTCACCGAGAAGTTCTACACCGATCAGATGCGCATCACCGCCGAAACGCTGCTGCCGCTGATCAAGTAGACCGGTCCGATTGGAGCTTAGCCCTACCGTCCTCGCCGGGCGGCGGGTCCGGGGATCAAGATGCGTATAAGAAGCGTCCAGGCCTGGTGGGTTCGCATACCGATCGAAGTCGCAAAGCAGCATCGCAGCGACTTCGGTCAGGTGACGACGTTCGACGCCGCCATCCTGCGCGTCGAGACCGATGACGGCCTGGTCGGCTGGGGCGAGGGCAAGAACGCCGCCGGCAGCGCCGGCAGCTATGGCGCGCTGGTCCACATGCTGAACCACGAGATTGCGCCGCAGCTCATCGGCCGCGATCCGGCCGATATCGGTATCATCTGGGAGATGCTCTACAACGGCGTGCGACACCACACGGCGGCCCATGCCGGCCATGCCATGCCCCAGCTGGCGCGGCGCGGCATGAGCGTGGCGGCGATCAGCGCGGTCGACATCGCGCTTTGGGACATCCTCGGCAAGTCGCTGGGGCAGCCGGTCTGGCGGCTGCTCGGCGGCCGCAAGGTCGAGCGCATGCAAGCCTATGCCTCGGGCGGCTGGGCGCCAGCCGATACCATCGGCGACCAGCTCAAATCCTATATCGCCAAAGGCGGCTTCAAGGCGCTGAAGATGCGCATCGGCGCCATGGACGGCGCCCCGCATATCTCGGCCGCGCGCGTCCGCGCCGCCAGGGAAGCGATCGGTCCTGACGTCGAACTGATGGTGGACGCGCACGGCACCTACACCGTCGCCGAGGCCAAGCGCTTCATCAGCCTCACCGCCGATCTCGATCTGGCTTGGTTCGAGGAGCCGGTGATCGCCGACGACAAGCACGGTATGGCCGAGGTGCGCGCGTCCGGTTCTACCCCGATCGCCACCGGCGAGAGCGAGGCGACCCGCTATGCCTTTCGCGATCTGGCCGTGCTGAAATCGGCCGACATCTTCCAGCCTGATCCCGCCTTCTGCGGCGGCATCAGCGAGGCGATGAAGATCGGCACCATCGCCAGCGCCTTCAACCTGCGCTTCGCGCCGCATCTGTGGGCCGGCGCGCCCTGCTTCTTCGCCGGACTGCATGTCTGCGCGGCTTCCCCCGCGACCTTCATCGTCGAGTATTCGCTGGGCGCCAATCCGATGATCCACGATCTCGTCGAGGAGACTGTCGAAGCAAAGGACGGTATGATAGCGATCCCTGAAAAGCCCGGATTGGGTTTCACCGTTTCGGAGCGATTCCTGGAGGCGCACGCGCTACGCATTTGACGATGAAAGAAAAGAACCTTCTTGCGGAACTCGCCGCCTATCTGTTCTCCAACTCGGACAAGGAGTCGGGCCGCACGCCGTCGGAGCGCGAGCTGGCGGAGCATTTCGCCGTCAGCCGCGGCCAGATCCGCGAGGCGCTTGCCATCCTCGAAGCGATGCGCATCGTCGAGCGCCGCGCCAAGTCCGGCATCTATATCGATACCAAGCAGGCGAGCGTGGAAGCGTTAGCGCTTTTCGCCCGCGCGGGCCTGCCGCTGGATCCGGTGCAGATCTACGAGACCGTCGAGCTGCGCAAGATCCACGAGATCAAGGCGGCCGAGCTTGCCTGCTCACGCGCCACCGAGGAGAATTTCGAGCGGCTGCGCGAGATCCTGAAGGCTTCCGAGGAGCGCATCGCCGCCGGCGAAGGCCTCGCCAAGGAAGACCGCGAGTTCCACCTCGAAATCGTGCGAGCGACCAAGAACGGCGTCTTCCACAACATCTGCAGCGTCTATTACCTGATGGGCGAGCAGCGCCTGCCGATCTATTTCAACGATCTGGAGCGCAGCATGCGCTCGCATGCCGAACACATCCAGATCTACGAGGCGCTGTTGCGCCGCGACGGCAACCTCGCCCAGGCGCTGATGAGTGCGCACCTGCAAGGCGCCGAGAGCTACTGGAAGGGGATCATCGAAGGTCGCTGGACCGAGCCGAAGAGCGCGGCGCTCGAAAGGGCCTGAGCTTCATGCGCAAGATCCTGTCGACGCACCCGCTACATCCGCGCGCGACAAGCATGCTGGCGGGAGCCGGCCGGCTGGTCGTCGCGTCCGCGCTCGATGCAAGAACGCTGGCTGCCGAGGCGAAAGACGCCGACATCGTCATCGTCCGAGCGCCGCTGCCGCCGGAGCTGTTCGCGGGCGCGTCCCTGTTGCGCGCCGCGATCCGCCATGGCGCGGGACTGGACATGATCCCGGTCGAGGCGGCCACCGCCGCCGGCGTGCTGGTGGCGAACGTGCCGGCCGTCAATGCCCGCTCGGTGGCCGAACATGTAATGTTCACGGCGCTGGCGCTGCTCAGGCGCTTCCGCATCATGGATCGCGACCTGCGCGCCAAGGGCTGGCTCGCCGGGCGCGAGCATGCCAATTCGACCAGCGAGCTCGCCGGCAAAACGATCGGCATCGTCGGCCTTGGGGCCGTCGGCCAAGCCGTCGGCCACATCGCCGCGCACGGCTTCGATCTCAAGGTCGTGGCGACGACGCGCAGCCTGCGCCCGGCGCCCGAGCGCGTCGGCTTCCTGTCGATCGACGCGCTGGTCGAGCAGAGCGACATCATCGTGCTCTGCTGCCCGCTGACTGAGGAGACGCGCGGCCTGATCAGCCGCGAGCGCATCGCCCGCATGAAGCCCAATGCGCTGTTGATCAATGTCTCGCGCGGGCCGGTGGTCGATGACGAGGCGCTGATTGAAGCGCTGCGAAAAGGCCGTATCGGCGGTGCGGCGCTCGACGTCTTTGCGACCCAGCCGCTGCCGCCGAGCCATCCCTATTTCAGCTTCGACAACGTCATCATCACTCCGCATATGGCCGGCATCACCGAGGAATCGATGATGCGCATGGGCGTCGGCGCTGCGAACGAGGCCTTGCTGGTGCTTGCCGACAAGCTGCCGGTCAACCTGCGGAATCCGGAAGTGATCGAGCGTTACCGTCGGCGCTTTCCGGCCGACTGATTGCGCCGCTGCACCACCTCAACCGCTCAGCAAAGCCTGCACCGCGGCAGCAATTCCGAGCAGACGTCGGTCGTGCCCATGCCTCGCCACCAGCATCAGCCCGGCCGGCAGCTTGGTGCCCGGCATCGGCAGCGAGATTGCACAGAGATCGAACTGGTTGGCGACCTGCGTGTTGCGCAGGAGCAAGCCTCCCGTCCTGTCGCGTAGCGCTTCGTCGCCGGCCATCGCCACGATCGACGGCGCGACCATCGGCACGGTCGGCAGAGCAAGCGCGTCGACCGCTTGCAGCCGTTCCGTCATGGCCGCGACCAGTTCCGCCCGGCGACGGATTGTCCTGATATAGGCGGAAGCGGGAACCGTCCGCGCGCGCGACAAAGGCCCGCTGACATGTGGGTCGACGGGCACCGAGGCCCCGGTCGCCAGCCAGTCGGCATGCACCTCCGCACCCTCCATCGACGCGATCGAGGCGCGCATGGTCGCCGCGCGCATCCCGCCAATGAGGTCATCGATCGATAGATCGGCAACGCGCGCCCCTGCCCGCTCCATCTGGCTGGTGCACGCCTCAAAGGCCGCGGCGACGTCGGCTTGCGTGTCATCAAAGAGCCGGCCGCGCGGAACACCGATGCGCAGACCGGCGAGCGGGATCGGTTGAAGCGCCATCGGCTCCTCCCCCGCCATGATCGCGTCGGCAACCGCGCAATCAGCGACGCTGCGGGCGAGCGGCCCGATCGAATCCAGTGTCGCCGACAACGGAAAGGCGCCGTCCAAAGGCACGCGCCGGGCCGTCGGCTTGAAGCCGACGACGCCGTTGAGCGAGGCCGGGATGCGAACCGAGCCGCCCGTGTCCGAGCCGATCGAGATCTGGCTGCTGCCTTCGCCCACCGCAACGCCGGCGCCCGATGAAGAACCGCCCGGGATCAGGCTGGCATCCGCCGCATTGCCCGGTGTGCCGTAGTGCAGGTTGTCGCCGATCGCGGTGAAGGCGAATTCGGTCATGTTGGTCTTGCCGAGGATCACTGCGCCCGCCTGGCGCAGCCGGCGCACGATCGCCGCGTCCTGCGCGGCGGGCTGAGCACCGGCGAGCATCGCCGAGCCTGCCCGGGTCGGCTCGCCGGCGACATCGAACAGATCCTTGATCGACACGACCACGCCATCGAGCGGCCCGAGGCAGACCCCGGCTCTTTGCCGCGCGTCGGCTGCATCCGCTGCGGCGAGCGCCGCCTGCGCATACTGCTTGACGTAGACCTTTTCGTCAGCCGCGCGATTGGCAAGACGTGACAGGATGATTTCGAGACGGTCGCGCACGGATTGCATGTCGATGTCGGACTCCGCAAGGATGCAACGTCTTTTAAGGCAGCCAATTTGGCTAGCGGATGGATAACCCGGCAAGGGTGCCTTTGCACCTGCCAGCGATAGGAAGAGACTGATGCTGTACAAAGGCAGTTGCCACTGCGGCAAGGTGGCTTTCGAGGTCGCAGGCGAGCTCGGCGGCGCGGTGCGCTGCAACTGCTCGATCTGCGCGCGCAAGGGGGCGCTGCTCTGGGCCGTGCCACACGCCAGCATGCGCCTGGTTGCCTGGGGCGACGACCTCGGCAAATACACCTTCGGCAAGGGCTCGATCGCGCATCGCTTCTGCCGGACCTGCGGCATCCATCCCTTCGCCGAGGATGTCAGTCAAGGCAGCGAGCGCAGCGCCTACATCAACATCAATTGCCTCGACGGCATCGATCTCGCCGCTATCGAGGTTTTCGAGTTCGACGGCCGCTCGGCTTAGCCCAGACTGCATCGCCCTGCCGACAAGCCGGCCGTACCGGCTGGCTTGTCGGCGTCCAAGGTTATTCAGCCTGTTTCGGCCCGACGGCGAAAGTCACCAGCGCTGCGAGCAGCGTTGCCATGGCACCGTAGCCGAATGCGCTGGCGACGCCGGCATGGTCGACCAGCAGGCCGCCGAAGACTGCGCCCAGCGCGATCGCCACCTGGAACGTCGCGACCATCAGGCCGCCGGCGCTCTCGGCCTGGTCGGGAGCGGCGCGCACCAGCCAAGTCTGCAGCCCGACCGGCACCGCGCCGAAGGCAAAGCCCCATGCCGCAACTGCGATTGCCGCAATCACCGGTGAAGCGCCGATGGTGAGCATGGCAAGCGCCGACAGCGCGATCAGCAGCGGCGCCAGTCCGACCGCAAGCTTCAGATTGCGCTCGGCCAGGAAAGCGCCGGCGAAATTGCCGAAGAAGCCGCCGATGCCATAGGCGAGCAGAACCAGCGAGATGGTCTCGATCGGCATGACCGGCACCGTCTCCAGGAATGGCCGCACATAGGTGAAGCCCGCAAACTGTCCCGAGGCGACGAGCAGCACGACCAGCAGGGCGATGCGGATCGTCCGCCGCTTCAATACCTCGATCAGCGTGCGAAAGCTCGCCACGGCCGTCGGCGGCAGGCTGGGGATGGTGGCAAGCTGTACAAGCAGCGTCAGCGCGCCGACGACCGCCGCGATCATGAAGGCCGTACGCCAGCCCCAGATGTCGCCGACATAGGCGCCGACCGGCGCCGCGGTGACGGTCGCCACCGATACGCCGGTCAGGATGATCGACATTGCGCGCGGCATCAGCCGCATCGGCACCAGTCGCATCGCCATGGCGGCCGACATCGACCAGAAGCCGCCGAGCGCGACGCCCAGCACCACGCGGGCAAGAAGCAGCATCGTGAGCGAGGAGGCGAAGGCGGCAAGCAGGTTGGAGACGATCAGAAGCAAGGTGAGCAGCCACATGACCAGCCTGCGGTCCAGCCGCTTGGTGACGATGGCCATCGTGGGTGCTGCGATCGCGCCGACGACGGCCGTCGCCGTCACGGCCTGGCCGGCGGCGCCTTCGCTGACGCCGAGATCCTGCGCCAGCCGCGTCAGCAGGCTAGCGGGCAGAAATTCGGCGGTCACCAAGCCAAACACGCCGAGCGCCAGCGAGACCACCGCGCCCCATACAGGCTCGCTTCGCTCCTCGGCTTCGGTTCTATCGAGAACAGCGGCATCGATGACGCCTGTGGCGGGTTCGGTCATGGGAAATCTCCGATCTGTTTTGCGGCGCCATTTGGAAGACCGCCAGTTCGGGATCCACCCGTTACAGGCCTGGCGCGCGACGCTGCAGTGCAACATAGGGAGTGACCGGCTGGAGTTTCCATGCTAGAAACGCCGGAATGAATTACAATTCGTCCAAAACCACATTCCCGGCGTCCGGCGATCCGCTGACCGACATGCTGCGCGGATTGCGGCTCGACGGCGTCGACTATGGCCGCTGCGTGCTGGGCGAACCGTGGGCCGTTTCCTTCCCCGCGCAGAAGGCGGCGCGGTTCCATTTCATCGGCCAACAGGGCTGCTGGCTGTTCTCACCGGCCAAGGAATGGATCGAGCTCTCTGTCGGCGACGCGCTCTTGATCCCGCGTGGCGATGAGCATGTGCTGGCGAGCGCGCCGGGCGTTCCGCCCGTGCCGATCGGCCGCTATACGATCGAGCCGGTCTGCGAGAACATCTATGACGTCTCCAACGGCTGCGACGGCTGCAAGACCTTGCTGTTTTGCGGCAGCATGCATTTCAATCTCGACGGCTCGCATCCGCTGCTCGACATGATGCCCGACCTGATGCAAGCGCATAAGCTGATGGCGAACGCGCCGGGCATCCAGCATCTGCTCGATGCGATGGCCGGCGAGGTGACGATGGACCGGGTCGGCTCGGGCGGCATTCTCGCCCGCCTGGCTGACGTGCTCGCCGCCACAATCATCCGCTCCTGGGTAGAGAACGGCTGCGGCGACGCGACCGGATGGATCGCCGCGGTCCGCAATCCTGACGTCGGCAAGGTGCTCGCCGCCATTCATCTGCAGCCCGACCGCGATTGGACGGTGGCGGCCCTGGCCCGATTGATGGGCGCGTCTCGCTCCGCCTTCGCGCAGCGCTTCGCCACCGTGGTCGGCGAGACGCCGGCCAAATATGTGCTGCGCGTGCGCATGCATCAGGCGCGGCAATGGCTCGCCCGCGACGGCATGCGGGTGTCTGTCGTGGCGGCGAAACTGGCCTACGATTCGGAAGCTTCCTTCAGCCGCGCCTTCAAGCGGGTGATGGGTGTCGCGCCGAGCCATCTGCGCAATGGCGGCGGCGAGCAATCCTGACAGCCGGCGTTCAGGTCGCTACCAGGCTGGAGGAATTGCCAAGTCTTTTGGACGACGCGTCATTCTTCACCGACAGGGATTGCCTAAGCTGAGCCGAGGAGGAACCGCTCATGGCTAATCAACTCGCAGCGCTTGCGCTCGCCGCGCTCACCATCTCTCCGGGGCAGGCATTCGGACTCGAAGACAGCTATCTGCCGGCCGACAAGATCCCTTATGTCGTTGAAGCGCCGGACCAGCCGCAGCGCCTCGGCCCGCTATGGGGCTCGCGGACCGAGGGCGCGGCCGGCACGCTGCTCAAAGTTCCCGGCAACTGGCGCGCACCGGTCCACGCGCACACCGCCGACTATCGCGCCGTGGTCATCAAGGGGCTCTGGGCGCATTGGCAGATCCAAGGCGGCGAGGCGACCAGGGTCGAGCTGCCGCCGGGCTCCTACTGGACCCAGAAAGCCAACGAGATGCATGACGATGCCTGCCTGTCCGACACCGAATGCGTGATCCTGCTGATCAACGACACGCCCTACGAGACCTATCTGCCGAAGTAAGTGCAGGCCGACAGCAATCGGCCGGTCCGCGCTATCCGGCGTGCCGCAAGCTGACACCGCTGCCCTTATCGAACAGCACCACCTTGTCCGCGTTCCAGGCAAAGCGGACCGGCTGCTCGATCTCGACGGCGGTTCTCGCCGGCACGGTGGCTCTCAGCATCGTGTCGCCGACCCTCAGCGTCACGATCTTCTCGACGCCGTGGTTCTCGACATCGTGCACCTTAGCCTCGACCGGCGCGCCGCCTTCCAGATAGACGTCCTCCGGACGGATCCCGAAGACGAGCGGGCGACCGTCGCTCGCGCCGCTCGTCTTTAGCCCCCAAGAAGCCCTGGCGCCCCCGCCAACCGGCAATTCGAAACTCATCGGCGCCATCACCGCGCGGTCGTCGACCAGCTTGCCGTCGATGAGGTTCATCGGCGGCGAGCCGACGAAGCTTGCGACATAGGTATCGCGCGGATTGTTGTAGATCTCCTGCGGCGTGCCGGTCTGAACGATGCGGCCATGGTTCAGCACGCCGACCTTGTCGCCCATCGACATCGCTTCGATCTGGTCGTGGGTGACGAACAGGAAGGTGGCACCGAGCTGCATCTGCAGGTTCTTCAATTCCGTGCGCAGCGCCTCGCGTAGCTTGGCGTCGAGCGCCGACAGCGGCTCGTCCATCAGGAACACGCGTGGTTTGCGCACGATCGCGCGGCCGATCGAGACGCGCTGCATCTCGCCACCGGAGAGCCGGTCGGTCTTGCGGTCGAGCAGGTGCTCGATGCGCAGCGTGCGGGCGGCGCGCGCGACGCGGTCCTTGATCTCGGCATCCGGCAGCCGGCGAATCTTTGGCCTCAGCGGAAACTCGAGATTCTGCCGCACCGTGTAGCGCGGATAGAGCGAATATTGCTGCAGCACCAAGGCCACGTCGCGCTCGGCCGCGCTCCAGTCGGCGACGTCGACGCCGTCGATGAAGACCTGGCCCTCGGTCGGTTTCTCGAGGCCGGCGATCATCCGGAGCGTCGTCGTCTTGCCGGCGCCGGTTTCGCCCAAAAGCACGAAGAACTCGCCATCGGCGATATTGAGGTTGAGACCCGTCAGCGCGGTATGGCCGCCGAACTTCTTGGTGATGTTCTTCAGTTCGATATGGGCCATTACAGCCTTACTCCCAGCGACTTGCCGCTTGCCGTGTCGAAGAAATGCGCCTGTTCCGGGTCGATGCGGGCATGAACCTTCTCGCCCGGACCCGACACGTAGCCTGCCTTGGTGCGGGCGCGCAGCATCTTGGAGCCGACCTTGAGGTCGACAATGTCGAAGGAGCCGAGCGGCTCGATGATCTGCGCTTCGACCGGCACGTAGCCGGGAGCGGCATCATGCCGGACGAGCACGCCTTCCGGACGGATGCCGAGCGTCAAGCCACCATTGGAATGCCCGTTCAGCCTGGACAGGAGCTCGCGCGGGAACTCGAAACCCGCCGGCGCACCGCCGACGGTGACGGAGGCCGCGCCGGCCAGATCGGCGACGCTCGCCTCGGCGATGTTCATCACCGGGCTGCCGACGAATTGCGCCACGAACAGGTTTGCCGGATGCGAGTAGACCTCGTCCGGCGTGCCGACCTGCTGGATGAAGCCCTCATGCATGATGACGATGCGGTCGGCCAGACTCATCGCCTCGATCTGGTCGTGGGTGACATAGATCGTGGTCGATCCCTGCTTGATGTGCAGCCGCTTGATCTCGGCCCGCATTTCCTCGCGCAGCTTGGCGTCCAGGGCGCCGATCGGCTCATCCATCAGCATCGCCTTCGGCCGCCGCACCAGCGCGCGGCCGATCGCCACGCGTTGCATGTCGCCGCCCGAAAGCGCAGACGGTCGCTTGTCCAGCAGGTCGGTGATCCGCAACACCCTTGCGATCTCGCGCACCGAGGTGTCGACTTCACTGCTGCTCATCCGCGTGGCCCGCAACGGAAAGGCGATGTTCTCGAACACCGTCATATGCGGATAGAGCGAAAAGGACTGGAACACCATGGCGATGTCCCGGTCTGCAGCTTTCAGATGCTGCACCGCCTTGCCGTCGATCAGGATGTCGCCCTGATCGATCGTCTCGAGCCCGGCAATCGCGCGCAGCGTCGTCGTCTTGCCGCAGCCCGACTGTCCAAGCAGCACGATGAACTCGTTGTCGGCGATGGCGAGGTTCAGATTATGGATGACCTGGACCGCACCGAAGAATTTCTCGATGCCGCGAAGTTCGATCTGCGTCACTGCCCGGCCCCCTCATGCGTCACGGCGCCGGTTTCCTCTCTCTGCTCCGGTGCGATTTTCGACGTGATGTTGAAGCCGATCAACCCGATCAGGATGATCGTCACCCCATAGGAATGCAGGCTGAGGCTCCATGGCTGGCAGAGTGCGACGATGCCGAGCACCATGAGGATCTGCGATGCCGGCAAAAGGTACTTCTCGTTGACGGCGCGAAAACTCATTTGCGGATCGCTCCGAAAGTCACGCCGCGAAGCAGGTGGTTGCGCAGCAGGAAGGTGAAGATCGCAACCGGCAGCAGGAACAGGAACGTGCCCGCCGCGATCGTGGTCCAGTCCGGCAGGCCGGAGCCGATCTGCGACGGGATGAAGGGCGGCGCCGTCTGGGCGCGCCGGTTGGTCATGATCAGCGCGAAAGCGTACTCGTTCCAGGCGGTGATGAAGCAGAACACGGCGGTGGCGGCGATGCCGGTTGCGGCCTCGGGCAGCACGATCTTGAAGAAGGCCTGCATGCGCGTATAGCCGTCGACAAGTGCTGCCTCCTCATACTCTTTCGGGATCTCATCCATGAAGCCCTTCATCAGCCAGACCGAGAAGGACAGGTTGAAGGCGACGTAGAGGATGATCAGGCCGATATGGGAGTCGTTGAGGCCAACTGCCCGGTACATCAGGAACATCGGGATGGCGACGACCACCGGCGGCAGCATGCGCGTCGAGAGGATGAAGAACAGAAGGTCCGCCTCGCCGGCGATCTTGAAGCGCGAGAAGCCGTAGGCGGTGAAGGTTCCCATGCCGACGGCGAGAACGGTGCTGACCACCGCCACGATCAGGCTGTTCATGAACCGGTCGGGATATTGCGAAAGCTGCACGTCCTTGCCGACCTTCAGCACTCGCTCGCCGCCGTCGTAGATGCGCTTTTCCCACCAGGGCGCGGCTTCGTAGACTTGCGGGTCGACGGTCTTCTGCATCTGCACGCGCTTGGTGAAGAGCCGCACGAACGGCGTCACCTCGGGCTCGAACAGCACGGTTGGCGGCACGCTGACGGCGAGCTCCTTCGGCTTGAATGCCGTCGAGGCGATCCAATAGATCGGTGCGAGGAAGACCAGCGTGGCGATCAGCACCGCGGCGATGGCGACACGGTTGAGCGCGACCTCGGAAGAAGTGCGGACGGCGGCCATCTCAGCGCTCCTTCACCTTGTTGAGATACTTTACGTAGAGGTTGGTGATGGCCAGCACCATGATCAGCACGATGTAGGCGAGCGCGCAGGATTTGCCGGTGTCCCACTGCTGGAAGGCCTGCTTGTAGAGCCGGATCGCGATCAGCTCGGCGGTCGGCTGAGTCGTCATCGTGTAGGCGATGTCGAAGGTCTTGAAGGCTTCCATGGTGCGGAAGATCAGCGCGATCAAAAGGATCGGCGAGACCAGCGGCAACGTGATGCGGGTGAAGGTGTACCACCAGCTGGCGCGGTCGATCGCGGCGGCTTCGTAGAGGTGCTGCGGCACCGCCGACAGGCCGGCGAGCGACAGCAGCATGACGAAGGGCGACCACATCCAGATGTCGGTGATCGCGACGGCGTAGAGCGCGCTGTCGGGATTGGAGAGCCAGGCGAAGTCACCGAGGCCGAAGACATAGTTGATCGGTCCCCAGGACGGGCTGTAGAGCAGCTGCCAGAACAGGCCGACGACCGCCGCCGACATCATCATCGGCAGCAACAGCAAGGTCGTGATCAGGCCCTTCATCGGAAAGCTGCGGTTGAGCAGAAGCGCGAGGCCGAAGCCTACGATCATCTGCCCGGCCACCGACACGATCACATATTTCGCGGTGATGACGAAGTTCGACCAGATGTGATCGTCGCTGAGCAGCTCGCGGTAATTCTGCAGGCCGACGAATTGCCAGGGCTCGCTGCGGTTCGCGGCGAAGTTGGTGAAGGAATAGCCGAGCGAATAGATCAGCGGAAAAATGTTGAAGACGATGAGGAAAACCAGCGTCGGGATGATGAACATGTTGCGGATGGTCAGATCCGACCAGCCTCGCGCGGCGGCCCTGGATGCTGGATCAAGATTGGTAAGGGCTACCGAAGCCAACGGTCGTTCTCCCTGAAAACAGGAATGCCGGAGGGGAAACCCTCCTCCGGCATTCTGACTGTGACGCCTACTTGTAGCGGTTGTATTTGGTGAACGTCGCCTTCCAGTCGGCGGCGGTCTTGTCGAGCGCTTCCTGGGCGGTGCCCTTGCCGCCGACCACGAACGGATAGATGTTCTGGTTCAGCTGATCGAGCACTTCGGCATATTCAGGCGTTGCCCAGAAGTCCTTGACCATGAACATCGTGTCGTAGAAGGCCTTGTTATACGGCGTAGCGTTCTGGAAGGCCTCCGACTTCAGCACGGCCTGGCTGCAGGTATAGCCGCCGAGCTCGGCCCACTTCTTCTGGGTCTCGTCCTTGATGAACCACTCAAGGAATTTCATCGCCTCGTCCTTGTTCTTCGAGTACGAGACGACGGAGATGCCCTGGCCGCCGAGAGCGGCGAAGCGCTTGCCGTCCGGACCGGCCGGGTTGGCGAAGAAGCCGGTCACGTCGGCATAGGGGTTGGTGGCTTTGTTCACCAGCGGCGGGAAGAAGGCGAAGAAGTTCATGCTCATCGCGGCGAGCCCGCCGGTGATGGCTTGGTTGTCCTCCACGAAGAACGTCTTGCCCCAGCCGGGAGGCGTGAACTTGTAGAGTTCCTTGTACATTTCGAGGCCGGCGACGGCCTCCTTGGAATTGGTGATGCCGTCGACCTTGTAGGTCGCGTAGTCGCCGAGATCGCCGCCATAGCTGAAGATCGCGCTTTCGACGCCCATCGCCATCGCGTCGTACGAGTTGTCGGTGTAGATCGCGACGCCGTAGCGCTTCTGGTCCGGACGATGGAAGAACTCGGCGATGTCGCGCAGCTGCGCGTAGGTCTTCGGAACATCGAGGTCGTAGCCGTATTTCGCCTTGAAGGCTTCCTTCTCCTTCGGGTCCTCGAACCAGTCCTTGCGGTAAGACCAGCCGATCGCATCGCCTTCCAGCGGGATCGCCCAGTACTTGCCGGAACCGCCCGGGTACTCGGCATAATATTTGATGGTCGCGGGCGCCATCACATCGCCAAGCTTATGCTTGTTGAAGAAGTCGGTCAGGTCCACATAGTGGCCCTGCGTCGAGCCGGCGCCCAGCCATTGCGAGTCGCCGACCACCATGTCGTAGGCGTCGCCATGCGCGTTGAACTCGGTGAAGGCCTTGGTCTGGAAATCAGGCCACGGCGTGGTCTGCACCGTGACTTTCACGCCCGTCTCGGCCGTGTAGTCGTTGACGAGTTCCTGCAGATAGTTCGCCGGATCCCATTCCGCCCAGAAGATGGTGAGTTCCTTGTCTTGCGCGCGGACGGATGTCCCGCAGGCAAGCGCCAGCCCGATACCAGCGATCACGCTGGTCACTATCTTGCGCATAGTTTTCCTCCCTTGTGCGCCTTCTACCTTGTCATGCGGGCCGGCATAGCGGGTCGGCCCTGGCAGTTCCTCCCGTGACGGCATTTCCGGTTTCGGGCCTCCTCGCCCGACCAGAAAAATCGATCGCAACCTCCACCTTCGCTCCGCTTTACGCGTCCTGATCTGGTATTACCAATTCAAGAGGGACGTCAAGTTCTTTCTTGTGCAGTCCAAAACGGTTCCACAAGCCGCTCAAAGCGATATCCCTCTGTTTTCTATAATTTTTCGTACTCCTTGATATGCGGAAACCTTGTCTCCAGCGATGTATTGCAGTCATTGTTGTTGGCATCCTCTCCAATCTGGTCGAACCAGATTCAGGACATGTCTATTTCAGCTGGTGCCGAACCTCCAGTCGCCTTCGCTCCTGATTCCGCTACCGCCGCGCGCACCAGCGCGCCCGCCGTCCACTCGGCGACCGCCATCATGTCACGGCTGTCCAGCCCCCACATATCCTTCAGCACGATCAGCACCTCGACACCGAACATCATCGACAGCGCCTGGGCAAGACGCCTGAACTGGCGCGGCTTGAGCTGACCCTTGAGCGGAGCGATCGCGTCCTTCAGGAGGTCGATCCGATGGCCGCGCTTGAAAGCCGGTTCGGCGCCTAGCGTGCCAGCCTGCCGTCTCGCCCACTGGTCGAGCGAAAGCTTGAGCGCCGCCTTGAACGTCGCCTCGAAAGCCTCGATGCGCGGCATGGCGGAGGCGAAGAGTTCGGCGACCCGCTGTTCCGGATCTTTCGAATTCGATTTCCAGGTCAGGATCGGTCCGAGCCCCTCGTCGACGACCGCCTGCACCAGCGCGGCCTGGCTCGGAAAGTAGCGATAGGCGGTCGCGCGCGACACTTCCGCAGCCTCTGCAACCTCGCTGACCGAAGGCGTCACGCCGGACTGCATCAGCCGCGTCGCCGTTTCCAGCATCAGCCGCCTGGTACGGGCGCGGGGCCCCTTCCCGGCTCTCAGCTGCTCGGCGTCATCGGAAGCGGCTTGTTGACGTGAGACATCCATATCAATACGATACGCGCGTCTCAAAAAATTGCAATGGCCGGACCAAGCGCCAGGCCCGAAGCGGCAGGCCGCACCGCCGAGCAGGCCGGCTAACCGAGGAGACGACGGGGAAAGGCGAATGAAGCGTATCTATGTGGTCGGCACCGCCGACACCAAGGGTGAGGAGCTTGCCTTCCTGGCCGATGCCGTCGCCGTCGGCGGCGGCTCGGTCGTCCGCGTCGATATCGGCACACGCGGCGCGACCATCCCGGTGGATGTCGCGGCAAGCGAGGTCGCCGCGCATCATCCCGATGGAGCCGGCGCCGTGCTCGGCACTGACGACCGCGGACTCGCCGTTGCCGGCATGGGTGTCGCCTTTATCCGTTTCATCCAATCGCGCGACGACGTCGCCGGCGTGATCGGCATTGGCGGCGGCGGCGGCACATCGATTGTCACCGCCGGCATGCGCGCCCTACCGCTGGGTCTACCGAAGATCATGGTCTCGACGCTGGCCTCCGGCGATACCGCGCCTTACGTCGATGTCTCCGACATCGTCATGATGCCGTCGGTAACCGACATGGCCGGCCTCAATCGTCTGTCGCGCGTCGTCCTGCACAACGCCGCCCAGGCGATCGCCGGCATGGCGGCGAGGCCGGCCCCGTCAACTGCCGGCAAGCCGGCGCTCGGCTTGACCATGTTTGGCGTCACCACGCCCTGTGTCACGGCAATCGTCGAGCGCTTGCGCGCCGACTATGACTGCATGGTCTTCCATGCGACCGGCACAGGTGGCCGCTCGATGGAGAAGCTTGCCGATAGCGGCCTGCTCGCCGGCGTCCTTGATATCACCACAACCGAGGTCTGCGATTTGCTGTTCGACGGCGTGCTGCCGGCGACGGAGGATCGCTTCGGCGCCATTGCTCGCACGAAACTGCCCTATGTCGGCTCGGTCGGCGCGCTCGACATGGTGAACTTCTGGGCGCCGCCGACTATCCCCGACAAATATCGCGGGCGGCTGTTCTATGAGCATAATCCGAATGTCACGCTGATGCGCACTACCGCCGAGGAGAGCCGCCGGATCGGCGAATGGATCGGCGGCCGCCTCGCCCGTTGCGACGGCCCGGTGCGCTTCCTGATCCCGGAAAAAGGCGTGTCGGCGCTCGATGTCGAAGGCGGCGCCTTCTTCGATCCGCAAGCCGATGCGGCGCTGTTCGAGGCCATCGAGCACACCATCAAGCCGACCGGGAACCGTATCGTGACGCGCCTGCCGCTGCACATCAACGATCCTGCATTTGCCAAGGCCGCGGCCGAGGCTTTCCTCGACATCGCCAAGAAGTGAGATCCGACAAACATGGCCGCCATCCCGCGCAAAACCATACTGGAAAGGTTCCGCAAGATGATCGCCGATGGCGTTCCGATTGTCGGCGGCGGTGCCGGTACCGGCCTGTCGGCCAAGGCCGAGGAAGCCGGCGGCATCGATCTCATCATCATCTACAATTCCGGCCGTTACCGCATGGCCGGGCGCGGCTCGGCCGCCGGCCTGCTCGCCTATGGCAATGCCAACGAGATCGTCAAGGAAATGGCCTATGAGGTGCTGCCGGTGGTAAAGAAGACGCCGGTGCTGGCCGGCGTCAACGGAACCGACCCCTTCGTCATCATGCCGCTGTTTCTCGCCGAACTGAAGACGATGGGCTTTTCCGGCGTGCAGAATTTTCCGACCGTCGGCCTCTTCGACGGCACCATGCGGCAGAGTTTCGAGGAGACCGGCATGGGTTTTGGCCTCGAGGTCGACATGATCGCCGAGGCGCACAAGCTCGACCTGCTCACCACGCCTTACGTCTTCAACCCCGACGAGGCGCGCGCCATGACCAAGGCGGGCGCCGACGTGGTCGTAGCCCATATGGGCGTGACCACAGGCGGCTCGATCGGCGCGACCTCGGCGAAGTCGCTGGATGCCTGCGTCGAGGAGATCGACGCCATTGCCGACGCCGCGCGCTCGGTGCGCAAGGACGTCATCCTGCTTTGCCATGGCGGGCCGATCTCCATGCCCCATGACGCGCGCTACATACTCGAGCGCTGCGAAGGACTGCACGGCTTCTACGGCGCAAGCTCGATGGAACGGCTGCCGGCCGAGGCGGCGATCGCCAGGCAGACGGCGGATTTCAAGGCAGCGGCAATCGGCAAAGCGAAAATGCCAGCAACTAGCAAGGGATGAGGCAATGGCCGACAAGAGCAAGGTGTTCGTTTATCCGAAGGAGGTCAGCGCCTTCGGCTTCGACTGGGGCAAGCTGGCCCTCACGGTCGCGCCGGAAGTGAACGGCGCGGAGCGCTTCTCCGGCGGCGTCGTCGACCTGCCGCCCGGCAAGGGGCACACCCGCCACAACCACCCAGGCGCGGAGGAGATCATCTTCGTGATTTCCGGCCATGGCGAACAGATGGTCGAGGACGAGAAGGGCAATCCGGTGGTCGCCAAGGTCGGTCCCGGCTGCACCGTCTATGTGCCGGAAAGCCGCTTCCACTCGACGCTCAACACGGGCGATCAGCCGATGCAGCTTTTCGTCGTCTATTCGCCGGCCGGCCCCGAGCTAGCGCTGCGTGACCTGCCGGATTTCAAGCTGCTGCCGCGAGAGGCAAGCAATTGATGGCAAATCGCTTGCGGGCGTTATTCGCCCACCGGTTTGCTTCGCAATCACCTCTCCAGGTATGTATGGGGGCTACAGCAAACAGGTGTGCGGAGATATCGCGCACAGTCTCGTGCGAGTTGCCGCGAATAGCACCTCCAGGCTAAGCCCAGAATGCATCCCAGGCGTAGAGGTCGTAGAAGTGTTCCCGGCCATCGACTACCTTGCCGGCCCTGATGTCGAAGACGATGCAACAGAGCACATCAAGCTGTTTGCCGTTGCGTTCCCCGGTATTGCGATGGACGCCGACTACACGACCGTCCTCACTTTCCATGACATGCAGAAGATTCGCCCTGAAGGTGCCAAGGGTTTGCCCGCCATAACGGCCGAACTGGGCAAAAGTCGCCTCACGGCCTTTGTAATCCCCGGCGATCGGATTCCTTCCCGGGCTGTGCCACGTGCATTTCTCGTCGATGATTTGCGCAAGCGTGTCCATGTCTCCGGAGTTGAAGGCGGCGTAACCCCGCCGAATGAGCTCGGAGTTCTGATTTCTTGATGTTACGTCTGCCATAACTTCCTCCTGCTACCGGCCCGACGTAATCGGTCTGGTAGGAGGCGCCGGGCCACAACTCAAGTCAGCAAGATACACCCAGGACGGCGGGCGCGCACGACGAAGCTTGTTTCCCATCAATCCGCAGAAGCCGCCCCGAGGTTTGAACTCGGTCATTCGGAGTGATTGGTTTCCCGAGCGCGCTCTAGGCGACCCCGCCCCTGTTCCACCCACGCCCGCGATCGCCGAACATCGCATAGCCTGTGTCGGTCACCGCCACGGTATCCTCGAGCTTGATGAAGCCGCGCGTCGGGTGGAGCATGGTGGTCTCGACCGAAAGCACCATGTTCTTTTCCAGCGGCTTGGCCGCATAGGTGCCTTCATAGGTGACCGGATGGTTGGTCATCAAAAACGGCGCTTCATGCGTGATCAGCCCCATGCCGTGGGCGAAGAAATCCGTATAGGCCGCGACCTTGGAAGCCTTCAGCACGCTCTCGGCATGCGCGATCATGTCGCCGCCGAGCGTGCCGGCTTTGACCTTGGAGAACGCGGCCTGCTGCACCGACTCGACTTCGGACAGCAGATCCTCGAGCTCGGCATCCGGTTCGCCAAGAATACCCAAGCGGCAGAGGTCGCCGATATAGCCGTGATAGTTGCCGCCGGAATCGATCGACAGCACCTCGCCCTGCTTCCACGTCTGGCTCGAGGCGGCACGGTTGTGGCTGGCACCCAGTGTCAGCAGACAATATTCGAAATGCGCGCCGCGATTGGTCTCCTCGCGCCGTAACTGCTCGATGATGTCGGTCTTGGTCGTGCCCTCGCGCGCCCAGGCGATCGTCGCCAGCATCGAATCGGTGATTAGTTCCGAGGCGATGCGCAGCTTCTCCAGTTCGGCCTCGGTCTTGACGGCGCGCATGCGCTCCAGCATGCCGGTGGCATCGATCAGCTTTGCATCCGGCAAGGCCTTGCGGATCAGCGAGTAAGCGTCCGAGGGCAGGAAAGCAGGCTCGATGCCGATGCGGGCAGCACCCTTGCCGATCTTCTGCAGATGCTCGACGGCAAGGTTGGCGGCGTCGAGCGTGCCCCAGCAGGCCGCATGCAATGTCGGTGTCCAGAACGGATGGTTCTCGTGCTCGCCGCCTTCCATCTTGTTGCCGATATAGGCCGCATGCTCCGGCCCGCCTTTTTCATAGAGGACGATCGGCAGGTAGCGGCTATGGCCGATGGCGTCCATCGCCGCGAAAAAGATGAACTTGTAGCCGCCGAGCAGATATTGCGTGTTGTGCTTGGAGGTGGCGAAAAGCACATCGATGCCGGCCTCCTCCATCAGCCGGTCCACCCGAGCCTGGTCGAACGGGATGCCGCTGGCCTCGGTTTTGCCCGGAGCGATGTTCATCTTTCCCTCCCTGATTTCCTCGGCCGCTCAAGCAGTCAAATGATGAAACTGCCGTTTGCGGCCAAATCTGCACCATCTTGACCGTTTTGGTCCAGCCAGAATTGACAGTATCCGGCTGATCCCGCCCTCTCCTACTTGGCTTGAGGCCGCGTACGGCTTAGTCTGGTCCTACCAGATAGCCGCGACCGCAGCCCGAATATAACTGGTCCAGCGGACGAAAATTTCAGAGCCAAGCCAGCATGCGCCAAATCCGTCTCTGGCGAAACCTTTGCCAAGGGCCATAATCCCGCTGATTTTGAGGTTGCCCGCGCCGGTCGCGGGTGAAGAGGGGAGCTTGAGGATGTCCGGATTGCCGATTTCACGCCGCGGCCTGCTGGCCGGCTCGGCACTGCTTCTGGCCTCGACCGCCTTGCCGGCCATCGGCCGGGCGCAGACGCCGAAGAAGGGTGGCAGGTTGATCGTGGCCGCCGACTCCGAGCCGCGCAACCTCAATCCGGCTATTGTCGCTTCCAACGGCGTCTTCTTCATCTCCAGCAAGGTGGTCGAGGCGCTGGCCGAGGCCTCCTTCGACGGCAAGGACGGGCTTCAGCCGCGCCTTGCGCTTTCCTGGGAAGGCGCAGCCGACGGCCGGTCGGTGACCTTCAAGTTGCGCGACGGCGTCAAATGGCATGACGGCAAGCCCTTCACCTCCGCCGACGTCGCCTTCTCCGCGCTGCAGGTCTGGAAGCCTCTGCAGAATCTCGGCCGCACGGTGTTCAAGGACCTTGAAGCCGTCGACACGCCCGACAAGCTGACGGCCGTGTTCAAATTCGCCAAGCCGACGCCGTTCCAGCTGATCCGCAACGCGCTGCCGGCATTGAGCAGCGTCGTGCCGAAGCACGTCTATGAGGTGGGCAAGATCGAGGACAACCCGGCCAACAACGCTCCGGTCGGCACCGGCCCGTTCAAATTCGCCGAATACAAGGCCGGCCAGTACTATCGGCTTGCGCGGAACGATGCCTATTGGGACAAGGACGAGCCCTATCTCGACGAGATCGTCTACCAGGTGCTGCCCGACCGAACCTCTGCGGCTGCGGCGCTCGAGGCGGAAGAAATCCAGCTCGCCGCCTTCTCCGCCGTGCCGCTCGCCGACCTCGACCGCATCTCAAAGGTGCCGGGCCTGAAGGTCATCACCAAGGGCTATGAGGGGCTGACCTACCAGCTCGTCGTCGAGATCAACCATCGCCGCAAGGAACTGGCGGACCTGAAAGTGCGGCAGGCGATCGCGCATGCCATCGACAAGGATTTCGTCGTCAAGACAATTTTCCTCGGCTACGCCGCGACCGCAACCGGTCCGGTGCCGAAGAACGATCCGCAATTCTACACTGCTGACGTCCCGATCTACCCCTTCGACGTCGCCAAGGCCAACGAGCTGCTCGACGAGGCCGGCTACAAACGGGCCGACGACGGCAAGCGCTTTGCACTGAAGCTGCTGCCGGCGCCGTATTTCAATGAGACCAAGCAGTTCGGCGATTACCTGCGCCAGGCGCTGGCCCTAATCGGCATCGACGCCCAAATCGTCAACAACGACTCGGCCGCCCATATGAAAGCGGTCTATACCGACCACGCCTTCGACCTCGCCGTCGGCCCGCCGGTGTTCCGCGGCGACCCGGCGATCTCGACCACCATCCTGGTGCAGAGCGGCATCCCCGACGGCGTGCCCTTCTCCAACCAGGGCGGCTACAAGAACGCCGACCTGGATGCGCTGATCGCCAAAGCGTCAGAGACGCTCGACACATCCGCCCGCACCGAGCTCTACAAGGAATTCCAGAAAATGGTGGCGGCCGACCTGCCGCTGATCAACGTCGCCGAGTGGAGCTTCATTTCCGTCGCCCGCGACACTGTCGGCAACATCGCCAACAACCCGCGCTGGGCGGTATCGAACTGGGCGGACACCTTTTTGGCGGGTTGATCCGCACTTGCGGATTGCCTGCCTGGGTGCTGAGCTTTGAGAATGAGAGTTCCGTCGCGCCCCCCCTCTGTCCTGCCGGACGCGGCATCCAAGGGTTGGCCCTGATATGGCGTCGCCATGACCCGAGCCCTCACCCTCCTGCGCCGCCGTCTCGTCGGCAGCGTCTTCGTGCTGCTGATCGTCGTCATCGGCAGCTTCCTGCTGCTCGAAGCTGCCCCCGGCGACGCGGTCGACGCCTATATCGTCTCGACCGGCGGCGATGCCGGCATGATCGAATTGCTGCGCCACCGCTGGGGCCTCGACCAGTCGGAACTGACCCGGCTCGCCAACTATCTCTGGGCGCTCTTGCACCTCGACCTTGGCCAGTCCGTCACGTTCTCGCGGCCGATCCGCGACGTCATCCTCGAACGCCTGCCGACCACGCTCATCCTGATGGGCAGCGCAACCGCGCTCTCCTTCGGCCTCGGCTCGGCGCTCGGCATCTATGCCGGCGCCCGTCCCGGAAGCTTTCGCGACCGCTTCCTGTCGATCGGCTCGCTGGCGCTCTACGCCGTGCCGGGGTTCTGGCTCGGCTTTGTGCTGATCGTCGTCTTTGTCGTCGACCTGCGCTGGCTGCCGATCGGCGGCATCGAGACCATCGCATCGGCCAAGACCGGGGTGGCGCGGGCCGGCGACATCGCCACCCATCTTGTGCTGCCGGTCTCGGCGCTCGGCTTCATCTATCTCGCGCTCTATCTGCGCATGATGCGCGCCGGCATGGCGGAAGCCTGGCGGCAGGATTTCGTGCTTGCCGCCCGTGCCAGGGGCTTGCCGCGCCGGCGCATCGTGCTTGCGCATGTCGCCCGCAACGCGCTGCTGCCGCTGGTCACCATGCTCGGCTTGCAATCGGCGCAGATGCTGGGCGGCAGCGTTGTCATCGAAAGCGTCTTTGCCGTCCCCGGCCTCGGCCGGCTGGCGCAGGAAGCCGTCGCCGGACGCGACACGCCGCTGCTGCTCGGCATCATTTTGGTGAGCGCCGTGCTCGTTATCGTCATCAACCTCCTGGTCGATCTCGCCTACGCCTTCCTCGATCCGCGCGTCGGTGCCGGCGAGGCGGTCGCATGAAGAGGCTGCATCGATTTTTCCAGACGCCGGAAGCGATCGCCGGCGCACTCATCCTCGCCTTGCTCGTCGCGATCGCGCTGGCAGCGCCGCTGCTCTTTCCGGGCGACCCGCAAGCGATCGCCGGCTCGGCCTTGCTGCCGCCGTTGCAAAATTGGTCGCTGCCGCTCGGCACCGACCGGCTCGGCCGCGACGTGCTGGCCGAACTTTTCCACGGCGCGCGCACCTCGCTGGCGGTTGGACTAGCGGCGGCCGCAGCTGCGCTTCTGGTCGGCGCGGTGGTGGGCACGCTGGCCGGTTTCGCCGGCGGCTTGATCGACGAGGTGCTGATGCGCATCACCGACGCCTTCCAGACCGTGCCTAGTTTTTTGCTGGCGCTGGCCTTCGTCAGCATCGTCGGCCCCTCGCTTGGTGTGGTGATCGCGGCCATCGCGCTCGGCGCCTGGACCGGGCCGGCGCGGGTGGCGCGCGCGGAAGTCCTGTCGATCCGCGAGCGCGACTATGTCGCCGGCGCTCGCGTCATCGGCATGCATCCGCTCGAGATTGCCTTTCGCGAGGTGCTCCCCAATGCGCTGCCGCCGGTGCTGGCGCTTTCCTCGGTGATCGTCGCGGCCGCCATCCTCACCGAAGCAGCGCTTTCCTTCCTCGGCCTCGGTGATCCCAACCGCGTCACCTGGGGCGGCATGATCGCCGAAGGCCGCACTGTCTTGCGCACCGCGCCTTTCCTGTCGATCGTTCCCGGTATCGCGCTGGTGCTGACCGTTCTCGGCATTTACCTCGCCGGCGAGGGCGTGGTGGAAAGCACCGCGGTACGCAGGAGCCTGTCGTGACTGCGCTGCTTTCGATCCGCGATCTGACCGTGCGGTATCGGCGAGACGGCGTCGAGGTAACGGCGCTGAAGGGCATCAGCCTTGATGTGGAAGCCGGGGAACGCCTTGCGATCATCGGTGAGAGCGGCTCGGGCAAGAGCACGCTGGCGCTGGCGGTTGCGGGATTGTTGGCGGAAGCGGCCGAGGTTGGAGGTTCGATCGAGTGGCAGAAACCTCGATCGTCTCATTCCCTCACACCCCCCTCCGTCCAGTCGTCCGGCGGGATAGAGGGGGGTGCGCAGGATCGCCAGCCTCCGCATTTTCAGCCCATTGGTGGCCGCGACATCGGCTTCGTCTTCCAGGACCCCTCCTTCAGCCTCGACCCGGTGATGCCGGTCGGCAAGCAAATCGCCGAGGTCGCACGCACGCATCTCAACCTCAACTGGCGCGAGGCCTATGCCAAAGCCAAAACCCTGCTCGAGCGCGTCCGCCTGCCCGACTCCGAAGCCGTCTTGCGCGCCTATCCGCACCAGCTGTCCGGCGGCCAGAAGCAGCGCGTTGCAATCGCAGCGGCCATCGCCGCCGCCCCGAAACTGCTGATTGCCGACGAGGCGACCAGCGCGCTCGACACCATCGTCCAGGCCGAGATCGTTTCCCTGATCCGCGGGTTGGTCAACGAGGACGGCCTGACGCTCGCCTTCATCAGCCACGACATCGCGCTCGCCGCCACGCTCGCCGAACGCATCGCGGTGCTGCGTCATGGCGAGTTGGTCGAATTGGGCGACACGGACCAGATCCTTAACGCGCCGCGCCATGCCTATACGCGCACGCTGCTCGATGCCCATCTCGGTCTCGACGCCAAGCCGCTTCTTGACCGGCAAGGCGCCCCGGCATGACCGTGCTCGCCGTCTCCAATCTCTCCAAGCGCTATCGCCGCGGCGGCAAACCCTTTGCGGCCGTCGACGATGTCTCGTTTGAGATCGGCCCGGCTGAAACGCTGGCCCTCGCCGGTCCGTCCGGCAGTGGCAAGTCGACCGTTGCGCGGCTGGTGCTGCGCCTGCTCGAGCCCGACGCCGGGCGCATCCAATTCGAGGGCACAGACTTCCTTAACTTGTCGGGCGCCGCGTTGCGCGCCCGCCGTGCCCGCCTCCAGATGGTCTTCCAGGATCCGCTCGCCGCCTTTAACCCGCGCTCCACCGTGGCGCGTGCGCTGGACGACCCGTTGCGCATCCACGGCATCGCCTCGCGCTCGGAGCGCCCGCGCCGCATCGCAGCCCTCCTGGAGCGGGTCGGCCTCGATGCCGGCCTTGCCGCGCGCGCGATCCACGAGATTTCCGGCGGCCAGCGCCAGCGGGTAGCGATCGCCCGCGCCATCGCCACCCGACCGTCGCTGATCGTCCTCGACGAGGCGGTCTCGGCGCTCGACGTTTCGGTGCGCGGACAGATCCTGGACTTGCTGCTCGACCTGCAAAGACAGGAACGGATCGCCTATCTCTTCATTTCGCATGATCTCGGCGTAATCCGCGCCCTCGCGCATCGCATCGTTCTCCTCGATGCCGGCCGGGTCGCCGAGAGCGGCGACGCCCGCACCGTCATCGCCAGCCCGCAATCGGCGGTCGGCAAGGCGCTGGTGGCGGCAACCCCGAGGCTGAATAGGATCAAAACACCATGACCGACTCCGACGCAGCCATTGCCGAAAAACTGTCGCGCGAGCTCGACTCCGCCTTTCGCTACCGGGGCGATCTCTATCGCCTCTTCCTCGATGAGTTGACCGCCGAGCTTGGCGCCGAGAAGGCCGAAGCATTAATGATCCGCACCATCGAAAAGCGCGGCCGGGAAGTTGCAGCGGCCGCTTTCGCCGGTTTCGGCCCCAATGATGCGCTGGCGATCGGCGAGGCGTTCCTTTCCGTCAGCCCGGATGGCGGGCGCATGTATCCGACCGACGTCGAGCGCAGGCCGGACCGCATCGCTTTCAAGGTGAAGCGCTGCCCGCTGAAGGATGCCTGGATCGAGGCCGGCGTCGGCGAGGAAAAGCTTGCCACGCTCTGCCGCATCGCCGGCGCCTTCGACCGCGGACTGTTCGAAGCAACCGGCGTGCGCTTCGCCAACGTGACCTGGACGCCGGGCCACGGCTCCGGCTGCTGCCACATCGCGCTGACCAACCGCGACACCTAGCGAGCCGACGATTTGACTTTCGGCCGAAGACGTGCAGTTCCGCGCCGGATTCGTCGCTGGCACCGACGGGAAAGTCGGCGCTCAACGCCTGAGTCGATCGCGCATCGCATACCACAGCATGCCGAGCACATAGAGCGGCCCGCGCAGCGCCGTGCCGCCGGGGAACGGCAGCGGCGTCAGCGTCGAGAACAGGTCGAGCCGCGAGGCGTCGCCGGTGATCGCTTCCGCGAGCAGCTTGCCCGACAGCGTCGACAGGATGACGCCCTTGCCGGAATAGCCATGCGCGAAATAGACCTCGCCATAATGCCCGACATGCGGCAGGCGCGACGTCGTCACAGACACGAGCCCGCCCCAGGCATGGTCGATCCGGCACCCCCTAAGCTGTGGGAAGGTCTTTTCCATATGCGGCCGCACGAAGCCGCCAATGTCGGCGGGGGGCGAGGGCGTATAGCGCTCGCCGCCGCCGAACAGCAGGCGGCCATCCGCGGACATGCGGTAGTAATTGACCACGAAAAGCGTGTCCGAAACCGCGGCGTTGGACGGGATGACGTTGCGCGCGCCCAACGGCTCGGTGGCGACGATGTAGTTGCCGATCGGCATGATGCGGCTGTTGACGCGCGGCTCGAGCCCGTTGAGCAGCGCATCGCCGGCCAGCACCACATGCCTGGCACGGACCGAGCCCTTGTCGGTGAACACTCGGATAAAGGGTTCGCGCTCCAGCCGGACGGCGACCGAGTTCTCGTGGATGGTGACGCCAGCGGCAGAAGCGGCCCCAGCGAGCCCCAGCGTGTAGTTCAGCGGATGCATGTGTCCGCCGAGCGTCTCGAAGGATGCACCGAGATAAGGCGTATCGACCATGCGCCGCGCCTCCGCCGCCGACAGGATCTCGACATGCGGGAAGTCCATCACCTTGGCGAGGCACTCGGCCTCTTCCTCGAATTCGCGCATGTCGGAGCCGTTGACCGCGCCGACCAGATGGCCGGTCAGCCGCAAGTCGCACTCGATGCCGTGGCGCTCGATAATGTCGAGCACCAAGCCTCGCGCCTCGAAGGCGAGGTCGAACAGCGCCTTCGCCCGCTCCGGCCCGAACGCTCTGACCAGCTCCTTGGCGCCCTTGCGCAGACCGGGGATTATCTGGCCGCCATTGCGCCCAGAGGCACCCCAGCCGATCTTGCCGCCTTCGAGCAGCACCACTTTAAGGCCGCGTTCGGCCGCATGGAGCGCCGCCGAAAGCCCGGTGCAGCCGCCACCGACGACCACCAGGTCGGCTTCTGCATCGCCGGTAAGCGCCGGATGGTCCGGCGCCGGATTGGCAGTCGCCACATAATAGGATTTGCCGATATCAAGACCGGAATTGAAACCCGTCGAAGCCATGGTCACACCTTGAGCAGCAGATGGTCGCGTTCCCACGACGTCACCACGGTCTGGAACAGGTCGAGCTCTACGCTTTTCACGCGCAGATAGGTTTGGAAGAAATCCTCCCCGAGCAGCACCCGCACCGGCTCGCAGGCGGCGAAACGGTCGAGCGCTTCCTCCATGGTCTTGGGCAGCGTGCTCTGGCTGCGATAGGCGTTGCCGAAGGCCTCCGGCGAGCGGGCCAGCTTCTCCTCGACGCCGAGATATCCGGCGATGAGCGAGCCGGCCATGGCGAGGTAGGGATTGGCGTCGGCCCCGGGCAGCCGGTTCTCCACCCGCCGCGCGGCGCGCCCGCCCATTGGCACCCGCAGGGCGCAGGAGCGGTTGTCATGCGACCACTCGATATTGGCCGGCGCGCTGTGGCCCGGCCGGATGCGGCGATACGAGTTCACGTTCGGTGCAAACAGCGGCATGATTTCAGGCACGTATTTCTGCAGGCCCCCGATGAAGTGCGCGAACATTTCTGTGTCCTCGCCGTCTTTGCCGGCAAACAGGGGCTCGCCGCCTTCGTCGATGATGGACATGTGAAGATGCATCGAGCTGCCGGCCTGCGCCGCGATCGGCTTCGCCATGAAGGTGGCGTGCATACCGCTCGCTTGCGCCGCCTGCCTGGCCATACGCTTGAACAACAGCACCTTGTCGGCCAGCGCCAGCGGGTCGCCATGGAGGAAGTTGATCTCGAGCTGCGCCGTGCCGGATTCATGGATCAGCGTGTCGAGCGGCAGGCCGGCCGCCGCGGCGTGCTCATAGAGGCGACGCGTCACCGCTTCGAACTCCTCCAGCGCCTGCATGTCATAGGGATGCTGCACGCTTTCCGGCCGTCCATTGCGCCCGACCGGCGCGGTCAGCGGCCGATCCGGATCGGGATTTGGCGCCGTGAGGTAGAATTCGAGCTCCGGCGCCGTCACGGCGTGCCAGCCACGCCGGCGGTAAAGATCGAGCACGGCCCTCAGCACATGGCGCGGCGAAGCCATCGACGGCCGTCCGTCCATGTGAAACGTATCGGCAAAGACATAGGCCTTGCCGACCCTGCCGCCGGGCGCAAGGCTGAGCGTCGACAGGTCGGGCACCATGCGCATGTCGGGGTCCTGATACGCGAACCCTTCATCGATGGAGCCGGAATAGCGGCCGTCGATCGCGACCAGGAAAGCGCTGCTCGGCAGGTAGAGCGCAAGGTCCTCGAGCGACTTCAGGAACTTGGCCGCCGGCAAGGCCTTGCCGCGCAGCACACCGTTGACATCGGGCACGAGGCACTCGACCTCGCTTATTCCATGCGTGGTCAGCCAGCTTTGCGGATCGGCGCTGGGAAATGAGGAATTCAGTTTGTCAGGCATCGGTCATGTCCGTACGAAGGAGAAGTCGCTTCGGCGGGCACGTCCGTTTCGGTTTGAGCGCTGAGTAAGCTACGTGATCTGAACGACGGACGCCCGCCTGATGGCCGGCCAACAGGCCGGATCGAGCGCTCCGCATACCCCCTCGGTCCAGCCGTCACGAACGACATGCGAACCGACCTTGGTCTCCTCCGCGCGTTGCAGATTCTCGTGCCGGCAACAGCGCATGACTAGTGATGCCCCGCCGAAAGACGGTTTCTTGCGGCCGAAATTGAAAACAGCCGAGAGCCGGAGCGTCTTTTTGCCATTTGCGCGGCAAACCTCTTCAAGGAACCTGGCCTATGGTTTGACCGATCGTTGCTTCCGGCGCAAGCCCGCCCGCTGGGGCCGCTCCGCGCGTTGCCCGCCCGAAGGAACTCGCTGCCGGTTTTGATGTTCCCACTGAGCACGCCACCGGCGCACAGCGCGGCCGACGGAATTCAGCACGATCAGGAGCGATGGGATGGAAGGCAGGATCGAAACGGGGGCATGTTTTTGCGGGGCGATCGCGGCCGAGATGCAGGGCGATCCGTTCTGGACGTGCTTCGACCATGATGACGACTGCCGCCGGGCGATCGGAAGCCCGCTGACCATCTGGATCGGTTACCGGCCGGACCAGATCCGCTTGACCCGCGGCCAGCCCAGGGAATTCTCGAAGACCCGGGGCATCGTCCGCAGCTTCTGCGAGAAATGTGGCACCTCGATCGCCTATCGCGACGAGGGACTGAACGACGAGCTTTATGTCACGATCGGCTTCTTGGACCATCCGGAGCGGTTTCGGCCACAAGCCCACGCCTATTGGCGGCTGCGTCTGCCCTGGCTGGAATTCTCCGACGATCTGCCGCGTATCGACACCTACTCGCGACGTCGCGATCCGGCATTCGGAAATCCAGTCGACCGGTAGATCGCTCGCCAAGCGCGCCTCAGCCGATGCTTTCGCCGCCGTCGACGACCAGCGCCTGGCCGGTCATGAAGGACGAGCGGTCGGAGACCAGGAACAGGATTGCTTCGGCGATTTCCTGCGCGCTCGCCCAGCGCCCCATCGGGATCTTGGTCCGGACATAGTTTTCGATCGCGTTGCGTCCGCCCATCTGGGTGATGAACGGCTCGTTGAACGGCGTGTCGACCCAGCCCGGACAGAGCGCGTTGATGCGCACATTGTGCTTGGCGTAGTCGAGCGACATCTGCCTGGTCATCGCCACCACCGCATGCTTGGACGTAGCATAGGCGATCATCTCGCGATCGTAGAAGACGCCGGAATTGGACGCAGTGTTGAGTATGACGCCGCCGCCCTGCGCGATCATCGCCGGCATGACGGTCTTCGCCGCGAGGAACTGCGCCCGCACATTGATCCGCCACGACGCATCCATGCCGTCGGTGCTGACTTCCGTCAGCGTGCCGCCGACCTGGATGCCGGCATGGCTGTGCAGGATATCGATCCGGCCGTGCTTGCCGAGCGTTCCCGCTATGAGGTCCTCGACCGCCGTGTCGTTGGCGACATCAGTCGCAACCGCTTCGGCCCGGCCGCGGGCTGCGCGGATAGCGGCCGCCGTGGCCTCGCCTGCCGCCGGATCCCGGTCGGCGATCACCACGACAGCCCCTTCCCGCGCCATGATCATGGCGCCGGCGCGCCCGATGCCCGACCCGGCGCCCGTCACCACGGCGATGCGATCTTTCAAAATCATGGATCTGTCTTTCACGGCAATGGTTTTCGTCGGCCGAGCTGCCATTGCGCGAGCAGGACGAGCAGCACCGAGGCGGCGAGCACGATCGTCGCGATGGCGTTGATCTCCGGCGTCACGCCGCGTCGGATCGAGGCAAAGACATAGATCGGCAAGGTCGTCTGCGCGCCGGCGACGAAGAAGGCGATGATGAAGTCGTCGAAGGAGAAGGTGAAGGCGAGCAGGAAGCCGGCGATCACCGCCGGCATGATCTGCGGCAGCACGATCGAGCGGAACGTCGTCAGCGGTGTTGCATAGAGATCGCTCGAGGCCTCGACCAGGTTGCGGTCGAGGCTGCTGAGCCGCGTGCCGACGATCATCGTCACCAGCGCCATCGAGAACAGGCCGTGCGCGGCGATGATCGAGCCGTAGCCGAGCGCCAGGCGCGGCGGCTGGTCGGTCGGCCAAACCGAAGCGAGGAACGGATTGACGACGGCGAAGAGCTGCACCAGGGCCACCAGCGTCGAAATGCCAATGACGACGCCCGGCACAACGATCGCGGCACCCAGCAACGCGTCGAACACGCCCCTTGTCCGCGCGCCGACACGCTGCAGCCCGAGCGCCGCGGCCGTGCCGCAGAAAGCCGCGAGCAGCGCGCTGGTGGTCGCGATGAACAGGCTGTTCTTCAGCGCCTCGACCAGGAACGGGTTCGACAGCGCTTTGCCGTACCATTGCTCGGAGAAGCCGGTGAACTCGCTGGCGTGATGGCCGGCATTGAACGAGAACAGCACGACCAGCGCGATCGGCAGATAAAGGAAGGCAAAGACGGCAACGACGAAGGCGCGCATCAGATTAGGTCCACGCGGCGGGCGCCCGAAAGCCGGGTCGAGAGGCGGTTGGCGATGATCAGCACCACGACCGAGACCAGCACCAGCGTGATGGCAATCGCCGATCCGAACGGCCAGTTGCGTGACTGCAAGAAGAGGTCGACCAAGGCGTTGCCGATGAAGAACACCTTGCCGCCGCCAAGCAGCGTCGGGATCAGATACTCGCCGAGCAGCAGGATCATCACCAGCGAGAAGCCGGTCATCACGCCCGGCAGCGACAGCCGGAGCGTGACGCCGAGGAAGGTCGATAGCGGCGTAGCACCCAGATCGGCGGACGCCTCGAGCAGCCGCCGGTCGAGCCGTTCGAGGCTGACATAAATCGGCAGGATCATCAGCGGAAGATAGCCATAGACGATGCCGAGCAGCACGGCGCCAGGCGTGTTGATCAGCCTGAGATCCTCGATGCCTATATAGGCGAGCAGGGCGGGAATGCCGCGCCCGCCAAGGATGTACATCCAGGCATAGGTGCGCATCAGAAGGCTGGTCCAGAACGGGATGACGATCAGCGCGAGCAGGATCAACCGCCAGCGCTGCGGCGCGCGCAGCGCCAGGTAATAGGCGACGGGATAGGCAACGAGGAGGCAGGCCAGCGCGCCGACCGGCGCCAGCACCATCGTGTTCCAGAAGGCGGTCGCCCGTGCCGGCAGGTTGGCATATTGAGCGAAGGTGAACGCTGCCTGGTAGCCGCCCTCGGGTGCCCGCTCACCGACGCTGAAGACGGCGATGGCGACGAACGGCAAGACTAGGAACACGACGAGCCACAGCGTCGCCGGAGCGAGCAGTAGGGCGGTCAGGAGATTTTTGCGAAGGAGACTGCCGCGCATTGAAAAAGCCGCTTCGGCGCCGGCGGGCCTCTGCCCGCCGGCGGTAAGAACTTGACCGGAGTTGATGCCCTGATTCACGCGGCCTTGAAGCGCGCCATCAGCTCGGCGCGGCCCGGATCGGTGAGCGTCGCGGCGGCGCCGAACTCGAGCGGCTTCAGAAGCTCGGCGGCCGGATAGAGGATCGGGTTCTCGAGCACCTCCTTCGGCAGCAGCGCATTGACCCGCGCGTCGGTCGAAGGCGCGCCATTGGCCAGATGCTCCTTGACGGCGACCTTCGGGTTCATCAGGTAGTTGAGCAGCGCATAGCCGGCCGGCTTGTTCGGCGCGTCCTTCGGGATGGCGTAGAAGTCGGTCCAGATCTCGCCGCCCTCCTTGCCGAGCACATAGGCGATCTCAGGAATATCGCGATGAAGCTGCGCGCCGTCATTGGTCCAGCACATCGTCATCCAGGCGTCGCCCGAGCGCATCGACGGCTGATAGTCGCTCGACACCGCGAAGAGATGCGGCTTGACTTTGAGCAGCAGTTCCTCGGCCTTGGCGAGCTCGTCCTGCTTCAGCGAGTTGAACGAGTAGCCGTGATATTTCAGCGCATTGCCGATCGTGGTCAGCTGGTAGTCATGCACCATGGTGCGGCCGTCGCCTTCCGCCATGGCCGTGTCCCAGAATTCCTTCCAGCTCGACATCGGCTTGGCGAGCTTCTTGGTGTTGACGGCAAAGCCGGTCGTGCCCCAGTTCTTCGGCACGGCGTAGATCGTGCCGTCGATCGTGCCTTCCGCGGTGAAGCGGGCATCTTCCTTGCTGCCGTCGAAATTGCCGAGCTTGGCCATGTCCAGCGGCTCGATGATGCCGAGCTTCTTATAGGTCGAGATGGTGTAGTTGGTCGGCACGAACAGGCTCCAGCCCGAGCCGCCGGCCTGCAGCTTGGCCAGCATCTCTTCGTTCGAACCGAAGACGTTGACCTCGACGGCCACGCCCGTCTCGGCCTTGAAGTTCTCGAAGGTCTGCGGGTCGTGATAGTTCGGCCAGGTGGCGATAGACATGCGGTCGCCGAGGTTCTCGGCAGCAAAGGCCGGTGTCGGCCTGATGCCGAGCTCGCGCGCCATCACCGCGGTCGCGACACCGAGGCCGGTGAGGCCGAGGAAGTCGCGCCGGCTGATCGAGCCGCGCTTCAGGCGCATCAATTGGTCGACGAATTTTTCGGGGCTTATCGGCAGTCCGTCACGATAGGATTTTGACATGTTGGTCTTCCCTCTGGTTGGTCCCGTTGTTCTTAGGTTGCGGAAACGCCAGCGGCGCTCCGGCGGCGAAGCCGATGGCGACGGGTTCGCCCGGCTTGAAAAGGTTGCCCCGGCCAGTCACGTGATCGGCCTTGGTAAGCAATGATCCAATGCCCTGCACTTCGATCGCGTATTCCGCGGTCGAGCCAAGAAAGATGCGGTTCCGGACAATGCCCTTGAGGCCGCCGCCTCCGGGCGCCGAGAGGCTGAGCGATTCCGGCCGAAGGCTGACGGATACGGCCTCGCCCCGGCTGAGCGGTACCCGCTTGCGCGCCGAAATCACCGTGCCGTCGGCGAGCGCCACATCGACGAGGTCGCCGGAGAGCCCGGCCACCTTGCCGCTGAGCAGATTCGTCTTGCCGACGAAATCGGCAACGAACAGATCGGCCGGCTCGTCATAGATCTCGCTCGGCTGGCCGAGTTGCACCACGCGGCCGCCATTCATGACGCACACGAAGTCGCTCATCGACAGCGCCTCCTCCTGGTCGTGGGTGACCAGAACGAAGGTGATGCCGATTTCGCGCTGCAGGTTCTGCAGCTCGATCTGCATGTCTGTGCGCAGCTTCTTGTCGAGCGCCGCCAGCGGCTCGTCGAGCAGCAGCACCGCAGGCTTGTTGACCAGCGCCCGGGCGAGCGCGACGCGCTGCTGCTGGCCGCCGGAAAGCTCGTGAATCTGGCGGCGTCCGTAGCCCGCAAGCTGCACCATGGCCAACGCCTCACCTGCCTTCAGGCTGATCTCGCGCGACGACAGACGCGGCCTTGCCTGGCGCAGTCCGTAGGAGATGTTCTCCTCGACATCGAGATGCGGAAACAGCGCGTACTGCTGGAACACCATGTTGACCGGACGCCGGTAAGGCGGCGTTCCGGCCATGTCGCGGCCGCGGATCAGCACCTGGCCCTCGCTCGGCTGCTCGAAGCCGCCGATCATGCGCAGGCATGTCGTCTTGCCGCAGCCGGATGGTCCGAGCAGGGCGACGAAGGCCGCGGGCGGGATGGCAAGGTCGATGCCGCTGACCGCCGTGACGGCGCCGTAGCGCTTGGTGACCGCGCGAAACTCGATATCGGGCACTGCAGTCAAGCCACGGGCTCCAGCGACAGCGTGAGGCAATCTTTGCAAAGCTAGCAGAGCCAATGGCGCCTAGTATATACCTCGCGGGTGGTATATTTAATTGATCTTAGCATTTCGAGGGGTATGAATTGAGCGCCTCCCGCAGCGACGACTACAACGCGCTCGGCGCCGTGATTGCCGCGGCGCGCGAGACCGGCGATCATTTCGGCAAGGCGATCGTCGGCTGGCTGCGCGGGCATGTCCGCTTCGATCACTGCGTCGTCTTCGGCTATCGGGGTGCTGCGCGGCCGCCGCTTCTGTTCGAGACCTTCTCGCCGGCCGAAAGCCACATCTTCGTCGCGCTCTATCAGGAAGGGCCCTATCTGCTCGACCCCTTCCATCACGCCGCGGTCGAGCGCAGGGAAGGCTTCTGGCGCATGCGCGAGTTGGCGCCGGACCGCTTCTATGCCAGCGAGTACTACCGCTCGTACTACAGCCAGACCCGGCTCGCCGAGGAGGTCGGCTTCTTCGTTCCGCTGGCCGGCAAGGATGCGCTGGTGCTGTCGCTGATGCGGCTGCGCGCCTCGGGGCCGTTCGGAACAGCCGACGCCAGGCTGTTGCGCGACATGGCTCCCGCGGTGGTCGGCTTCTGCCGACAGCGCTGGCCAGCCTTGCCTGCCGAAGAGACCACGGTTGCGCCGCCGGGCGAAGCCGCGGCGGTGACCAATGAGCTGGATCGCGCCCACATCTGGAAGAGCCTGTCGCTGACCTCGCGCGAGAAACAGGTCGTCGACCTGGTGCTCCAGGGTCACTCGACGGAATCGATCGCCAGGGCGCTCAGGATCGTCCCAGGGACCGTGAAGGTCCATCGCCGCAACATCTATCGCAAGCTCAAGATCAAGTCGCAGGCCGGCCTCTTCGCGCGCTTCGTCGAGATCATCGACGCGCGCATCGGATAGTGCGTCTCCAGCTAACTGGAACCGCTCCACGGCGCGCATGCCCAGGGGCGCCGTTCGGGTCAGGCAGGGAAGGCCGCCCCTGCCTCACTTGCGGCGCCGCGCGTTAACCGTCTATCGTGCGATCGAGGCCGCCGGCCAAGTGTCGTGGTTGCAGACAGAGCGGCTAAACCAGATTTCAGGGACGGACGAAGTAGCGCATAGCCAATGGCCGACAAAACACAATTCGGACTGACTGCCCTCGACACAGTACCGCTGCATGAGAAAGTCTATCTGGAACTGGTGCGGGCGCTGATGTCGGGTCAGCTCCAGCCCGGCCAGAAGCTGACCTCGCGCAAGCTCGCCAAGGAGCTCGGCACCAGCGACATGCCTGTGCGCAGCGCCTTCATGCGGCTGCAGGCGCTCAGGGCGCTGAGCCCGATGCCGAACGGCAGCGTCGAGGTGCCGATGATTTCGGCGGACCGTTTCCAGCAGCTCACCGACGTGCGCACGGTCCTGGAAGGCACGGCCACTGAGCTCGCCACCGGCCTCATCAACGGCAACAACCTGCGCGCCATCCGCCGTCATTGCGCCGAACTCACCCAGGCCGCCCGCAGCGGCGACATCGACGACTACCTGCGCAAGAATCACGACTTCAAATTCTCGATATACCGCCACTGCGGCAACGAGCAGATGATCTTCCTGATCGAGACCGTGTGGATGCAGGTGGGCCCCTTCCTCCGCAACCTGCGCATCGGCTTCGAGGACGACCTCGCCGGCATTCTCGGCATCGACTATCATGAAGAGGTCGTGGCGGCGATCGAGGTCCAGGACGGCGAACGAGCCCGCGCGGCCATCGTGCGCGACATCGACGAGGGCGCGACGCACATTCTCAAACAGATCAAGTTTCCTGAATTGCGGCACTAATGCCTCAGCGTAGATCGAGGGATTGCCCTCGGCCATCACGATACCGGCAGCCAGCTCACCGTTGACCGCGCAAATGCCCCCTTGGCTTTCCCCTAGCGGCCAGCTATGTTGCGATCGCAGATCGCAGCTATGGACCCAAAATGCCGCCCGATATCCCAGCTAGTGAATTGAAAAAATGAAGGAACATCGCCTGGAACCATCCGTGGCGACCTTCATAAACTCACAAGCTGTAGAATGGATATCGTAGCCGGAACGGCTGCAGCACCTCCGAAAGAACAGGGGCTGGAAATTGGGCGATGCAATTGCGGACGTTTTGAACTGGCTTGAAAGCAGAAGCGACATCCAGAGCCTGCGGGCCGCGGTGTGCGACCTGAACGGCATCATGCGCGGCAAGCGCATCCCGGTCGAGCAGGCGCGCAAGGCGCTCGAAGGCAAGCTGCGCATGCCTTATTCGCTGATCGGGCTCGACATCTGGGGAGAGGACATCGAAGGCAACGCCCAGGTTTTCTCGACCGGTGACGCCGACGGGCTTTGCCATTGGACCGGACGCGGCATCCTGCCCGTCAACTGGACGGCGTATCCGACGGCGCTTTTGCCCCTGTGGCTCGCCGACGAGGCCGGCGCACCCTATCTCGGCGATCCGCGCCGCGCGCTCGCCCGCATCCTCGACCGCTACGCAGCGCTTGGTCTGACGCCGGTTACCGCGACCGAGCTTGAATTCTATCTCGTCGATCCGACATCGCAGCGTCCGGTCGGTCCTGTCTCGCCGGTCACCGGCCGGCGTCTCGATTCCGATGCGGCGCTTTCGATCGACGAAATCGACGATTTCGAAGGCTTCATCCACGACATCTACGAAGCCTGCCGCATGCAGGGCATTCCGGTCGATACGGCGATCGCCGAGAACGGCGTCGGCCAGTTCGAGATCAACCTCAACCACGTTCCGGATGCCTTGCGCGCCGCGGACGACGCCGTGCTTTTCAAGCGCACGGTCAAGGGCATCGCGCGCAAGCACGGCTTTGCCGCCTGCTTCATGGCCAAGCCCTATGGCGAGCGCGCCGGCAACGGTTTCCATGTTCATTTCAGCGTGCTCGACAAGGACGGCCGCAACATCTTCGACGACGGCAGCGACCAGGGCTCCGACACCATGCGCCACGCCGTCGGCGGCCTGCTCGCGGCCATGGCCGAAAGCACGCTGGTGTTCGCGCCGCATTTCAATTCTTATCGCCGGCTGCGGCCACGGTCCTATGCGCCGACGGCTGTCGCCTGGGGCTACGAAAACCGCATGGTGGCGATCCGCATTCCAGGCGGCCCGTCTGCCGCGCGCCGCATCGAGCATCGCGTTTCCGGGGCCGACGCCAATCCCTATCTGGTGCTGGCGGCGATCCTGGGTGCCGCGCTGATGGGCATCGAGCGGCAGCTGTCGCCTGGCGAGCCGACCGGCGGCGAGGGACAGGGCCTCACGCTTGCCAAGCTGCCGCCTGACTGGGCCTCGGCGATCGCCGCCTTCGAGACCGGCAAGCGCGTCGCCGAAATCTTCCCGGCCGTGCTGCGCGACGCTTTCATCGCCTGCAAACGCCAGGAGTTGAACACCTTCGCGCTCAATGTCAGCGACTTCGAGATCGAGACCTATCTCGAAAGCGTCTAACCCCGCGCGGGGCTATTCTCCCGACCGGGCCCGCTGGCGCTCTTGCACGATGACGGCCAGGATCAGCAGCGCGCCCTTGGCGAGCAGCTGGTAGAAGGTCGGCACGGAGGTCAGGATCATGCCGTTGTTGAGGACGCCGATGATCAGCACCCCTAACATGGCGCCGATGATCGTGCCCTTGCCGCCCTGCAGCGCGCAGCCGCCGAGGATCGCGGCGGTGATAGCCTCGAGCTCCAGCCCCTGGCTGCCGGAGGCGGGCTGTCCGGACATGGTGCGGCTGGCGAGCACCAGACCCGCCACCGCCGCGGCGAAGCCGCTCATCGCATAAATCGAGATCTGGTAGCGGCGGATCGGGATGCCGGCGAGCCGCGCCACCGTCGGATTGCCGCCGAGCGCGTAGATGTTGCGGCCGACGACCGTCTCACGGGTGAAAACGATGAAAGCCGCCATCGCCGCGATCAGCAGCCAGATGGCGAAGGGCAGCCCGAACAGCGTGCCGATGCCCAGCGCGCGCAGGCTGTCGCCGGTGATCGGTATGGAATTGCCGTTGTTCATCAGATAGGCGAGGCCGCGGAAGGCCGACATCGTGCCAAGCGTCGCGATCACCGCATTGACCGGCCCGTAGACGATGATCAGCCCGTTGACTGCGCCTGCCAGCAATCCGGCGAGCAGGCCGGCGAGGATGCCGGCGGGGATCGAGCCGGTTTCCTGGGCGGCGACGGCCAGCACCATCGTGCTCAGGCCGACGATCGACCCGACCGAGATGTCGAGCCCGCCCGATACGATGACGACGGTCTGCGCCATTGCCAGGATGCCGAGAATGGTGACCGCGAGGCCTATGTTGATCAGGTTGCGCGGCGTGAAGAAGACGTCCGGCCTCAACACGCCAAAGATCGCCAGCAGCACGACCAGAGCGATCAGCAGGCTGATGTTTTGCGCGCCGATGCGGCCAAACAGGCTGGCCGGCGCGCGCTCGCGTCCGGCGGTCGCGGTATCGGTCACGACACCCTCCTTTCGATTGCTTTCTTGTCCGAGCGCATGGCCAGTGCCAGCACCGCCTCCTCGCTCGCCTCTTGCCACGGCAGCTCGCCACTGATGCGGCCGCTCTGCATGACCAGGACGCGGTCGGCAAGGCCGAGCAGCTCTGGCATCTCCGAGGAGATGAGCAGGATGGCGAGGCCCTGGTCGGCCAGGCTTTCGATGAGCCTGTAGATCTCCGCCTTGGCGCCGACATCGATGCCGCGCGTCGGCTCGTCGAGGATCAGGACCGCCGGCCCCCGTGCCTGCCAGCGCGCGAAGACGACTTTCTGCTGGTTGCCGCCGGACAATTTCCCGACGGCCTGCTCGATCGACGGCGTCTTGACCCGGAGCTCGGCGACATGGCGGGCGACCAGCGCGCGCTCGCGCCTGCGGCTGAAGAAGCCGTAGCGCGACACCTTGTCGGGTACCACGAGGCTGACATTGTCGCGCACCGCCTGCATCAAAAGCAGGGCCTCCTGCTTGCGGTCCTCCGGCACCAGCCCGATTCCGGCGGCAACCGCATCCGCCGGCTCGCGCGGCCTGTAAGGCCGGCCGCCGACGGCCATCCGCCCGGAGAGCAGTGGATCGAGGCCGACGACGGCGCGCGCGACTTCCGTCCGTCCCGCGCCGACCAATCCGCCCAGGCCGACGATCTCGCCTGCCCTGACCTCGAAGCTGATCCCGTCGACGCGGCGTGTCGTGACGCCTTCGAGCGCCAGCCGGACCGGCCCGAGCGCACGCACTTTTCGGTTGAACAGGTCGCTTACCGGCCTGCCGACCATCAGCCGCACCATGCGCTGCTCGTCGAGCGCCGCGATTGGTTCGTCGGCGACGCGGCTGCCGTCGCGCATCACCACGCACCGATCGGCAAGCTCGATGATCTCGCGCAGCCGGTGCGAGATGTAGATCACCGCGACACCATCGGCCTTCAGGCGCCGGATGACGCGGAACAGCCGTTGCGCCTCGTCCTCCGTCAAAGACGAGGTCGGCTCGTCGAAGGCAAGCAGCCGCGCGCCCGGCCGCAGCGCGCGCATGATTTCGATCAGCTGCCTCAGCGCCGGGCTCAGGCCATGGCAGCGCTGCCCGGGCGAAAGCACGTCGACCACGCCAAAGGTGCGCAACAGGTCGAGACTGCGCCTTTCGAGATCAGCGCGGTCGAGAAAAATTGCGCCCCGCGCCTTGATGTCGCCGATGAAGATGTTTTCCGCCACCGTAAGCTCCGGGATGATCTCCGGCTCCTGGTGGATGACGCGGATGCCCGAGCCGTGTGCGGCGCGCGGCGAGCTGAGCTGCACCGGCTGCCCGTCGACCAGAACCCGGCCGCTATCCGGCCGATGCTCGCCCTCCAGCACGCGCATCAGCGTCGACTTGCCGGCGCCGTTCTCGCCGATCAGCGCGGTGATCTCGCCGACGTTGAAAGCGACCGACACGTCGCGCAGCGCCTGCACTGCGCCGAAGCGCTTGCTGACGCCTTCGACGGAAACGACGGGCACGGTCATGGGCGGGAGGCTACCTTTGAAGCCGCCCGCCCAAAGGCCATCCGCTCCGAGCCCAAAAGGGAGCCTAGGACTTGCAACCGAGAGTGTCCTTGAACTTGGCGAAGTTCTCGCCGCTGATCAGCGTGGCGTCCTGGAAATAGTCCTTCTGCATCTCCTTGCCGGTGGCTTGGTCGTAGAGCGCCTGGATGGCGGCGGCGCCATGCTTGGCGCTGTCCAGCCACATCGTGCCACGGAAACCCGTCGGCTTGCCGGAACCGAAGGCCTCGCAGGAGCGGGAACCGTCGATGCCGATGCCGATGACGTTCTCCGGCTTCATGCCGGCATTCTCCGTGGCGCGCACGCCGCCGAGCACGCCGTCGTCATTGCAGGAGTAGAAGATCCACTTCTCGGCGTCCGGATTGGCCGTCAGCGTCGTCGACACGACATCGATCGAGTTGACCATCGTGTTGTCGTAGGGAATCGAGACGATGCGCGACTTGATCTCCGGGATCGCCGCGACCAGCGCTTCCTCCGCGCCCTTGTTGCGGCGCATGCAGGTGTCGGCCTTCTGGTCCTCGATCGAGCCGACGCGAACCTTGGAGAGGTCCTTGTCCCAGCCTTCGGCCTTGACGATGCGGGCAATCTCGCCGCCGACCTGCTTGCCGATGTTGAGCGCGTTCATGCCAACATAAGCGACCGGCGTGCCGTCGGCGAAGGCGATGTCGTCGTCGACAGCAATCAGGCCGATCTTGGCGGCCTTTGCTTTGTCGGCGACGACCGGGCCGAGCGAGCGGTCCGGCACCACCACGGCGATGCCCTTGACGCCGTCGCCGACATAGGTGTCGAAGGTGGTCACGGCGAGGTTGGCGTCGAACTGAACGTCCTGGACAAGCAGGTCGACGCCGAGCTCGGCGGCCTTGTCCTTGGCGCCCTTCACCTCGCGGACGAACCAGGGATGGTCGCCCATCTTGTTGATATAGCCGAACTTCATCTTGTCCTGCGCGCCGGCGCCGTGGACCGTCAGCGCGACGGCTGCGGTCGCGGCCACAGCAAGCCACGTCCTGATCATGCGTTTCATGGTTTCCTCCTCAATATCGATCCCGGCCGGCGGGAGTCTTTTTGCTTGAAGACGTTTCCGGCGACCGGCCGCCGGTGCGAAACCTCATTCGTGGTAGAGAACCGAGCGCCCGCCATCGATGACGATGCAGGCCGCGTTGATGAACGGGGCCTCGTCGGAGCCGAGGAAGACGGCAGTCATCGCCACCTCCTCCGGCCGCCCGATGCGGCGCGGCGGGTGCAGGTCGTAGGTGCGCTGGCGCTCCGCCTGCGGATCAGGAAAGGTGTTCCAGTAGTCGACCGCGATCTGCGTCTCGATGTAGCCGGGTGCGATCGCGTTTACGCGGACGCCCTCGGCCGCGTATTGAATGCCGAGCGATCGAACCAGGCCGAGCAGTCCGTGCTTGGCAACCGGATAGGGGAAGGTCGAGGGGATGATCGCGAAAGAATGGCAGGAAGCGATGGCCACGATCGAACCCTGCGTCTGAGCCCGCATCGCCGGCAGCACGGCGCGCGCCGAATACCACACCCCGTCGAGATCGACGGCAAAGCAGCGCCGCCATTCCTCTTCCGTGGTTTCCAGCGGTTCGTGGAAAACGTTGATGCCGGCATTGGCGACCAGCACGTCGATGCGGCCGAAGGCGGCAACCGCTTGCTCGGCCATCGCTTTGCAGGATGCGATATCGGCGACGTCGGTCTCTACGAACAGCGCCCGAGCGCCGGCTTCGTCCAGCGACCCGGCAACGCTCTTTCCGCTGAACGCATCCTTTTCGGCCACGACGATCGCCGCACCCTCGGCGGCCATCGCGCGCGCCGTCGCCTCGCCGATGCCGCGCCCGGCGCCGGTGACAATCACCACCTTGTCCTTCAGACGCCCGGCCATGGTCACCAGTCCACGATGGTGCCGTCGGCAAGGACGGCATTGGTGGTGTGCATGACCTCCGGCCTGTAGGGATGCCGGTCGGCGACCGCTTCGTCGACCTCGACGCCGAGCCCGGGCGCATCCGGCACCTGCCAGCAGCCGTCGATCATGCGGATCGGCCCCTTCACCACCTCGAAATACCAGGGCACGGCACCGACCATCTCTTCCTGGATCAGGTGGTTGGGCGTGGAGACCGCGAAATGCAGCGCCGCAGCGCCGGCGATCGGACCGAGCGGATTGTGCGGCGCCACACCGACCGAGACCGCCTCGGCCATGGCGGCGATTTTCTTCGCCTCGAGCAGGCCGCCGCAGTGGCAGATGTCCGGCTGCACGATGTCGACCGCCCTTGCCCTGAAAAGGTCGTCGAATTCGGGACGATCGATCAGCCGCTCGCCGGTGGCGATCGGCACGCGCGATTTGGCGACGAGCTGCGCCAGCGCGCCGGTCTCGCCCGGCGGCAGCGGCTCTTCGACGAACATCGGTCGGTAGGGCGCAAGCGCGTCGATATAGGCGAGCGCGGTGGAGGCCGAGGCGGGACGGCCGTGGAAATCGACCATGATCTCGACTTCGGGACCGACTGTCTTGCGCAGCGCCTCCATTAGGCGGCCGACCTTGTCGACCTCGACGAGCGGCGCATGATAGTGGCTGTAGGGGATGAAGACGGCCTTCAGCGCGCGATAGCCCGTGGCAACCACTTCGGAGGCGCGCCGCACCAACGGCTCGGTCTCCAACGTCTCGTAGACGGCGCGCATGTCGCCGAGGCCGAGATGCGTGTAGACCTTGACCCGGTCGCGCACCTTGCCGCCGAGCAAGCGCCAGACCGGCTGATCGAGCCATTTGCCAAAAATGTCCCAGAGCGCCAGCTCGACGCCGGAAACCGCCGACATGCCGATGACGCCGAGCCGCCAGAACGAGTGCTTTTTGAGGATGCGCACCGCCTGCTCGATGTCGCGCGGGTCGCGGCCGACCAGAAGCGGCGCGAGGTCGTTGACGGCGCCGACGACGGCCTGGGTCTTCCATTCCAGCGTCGCCTCGCCCCAACCGTAGAGGCCCGGCTGGTCGGTCTCGACACGCACGAACACCCAGTTGCGCATATCCGCGTTCACGACGCGCGTGGTGATGGCCACGATCCTCAAGCGCAACTCCTCCCATGACGCTAATTAGATCATATGAAATTGGAATATCATATGATAAAAAATGGCGTCAAGCCGGAAACGTCACCCTCTGGCGTGAAGATCGTCGGCGGCGATGTCAAGCAGCCTGTTCATGGCGCCGCGGGCGCCGGCGGTATCGCGGACGCGGATCGCCTCCAGCACCGCGACATGCGCCGACAGCGCGCGCGATTGCGCCTCCATCAACGGATTGGTGACCAGGAAGGTGGCGCGCAGGGCAGCTTCCAGCATGCCAACCAGCCCCTTGAGCACGACATTATGGCTGGCGGCGATGACGCCCTTGTGGAAGGCAAGGTCCGCCTGGCAGACCGCGTTGAGGTCGCCCGGGATATTGTCGCGCATGCCGACGACCGCGCGTTCGATTTCGGCGAGATCGGCGGCGCTGGCGCGCCTTGCCGCAAGCTCGGCCGCCGCCGGCTCAAAGATGCGGCGCGCCTCGAGCAGGCCGGAAACCAGCTCCTCGTCATCCTGGATGGAAGGGTGCCAGCCGAGCACCACCGGGTCGAGCAGGCGCCAGCTGTCGCGCGGCAGCACGCGCACGCCCGCCCGCCGCCTGGCCTCGACAAGACCTTTCGCCGACAGCACCTTGACCGCTTCCCGAACCGAGGTGCGGCTGACGCCCAGCATGGCGCAGAGCTCCTCCTCGCGCGGCAAGGCTGCACCGGGAGCATAGTCGCCGCCCAGGATGCGGCTGCCCAGCACGCTGACGACGGCGTTGTGCACGCTTGCGCCGCCCTGGTCGACCGAAGGCATCCACCCGGTTGCGTCCGAAGGAACGATATTTTCCACGCAATCCTCTCCCGATAGAGCAAGTTGCTGCCGGCAGTTGTATGAAAGCTTACGTCTTATGTAAATCACTCATTCATACGATCTGTCATGATCATAGGAGCGGGTCGGTGATGCTTTCGGTTCGGGAAATCCGGCCGCCACCGGCGTCAGCCCGCACCGACGGGCGCGCTCAGCGCGCCGCCCACACAAGTCCGCGGCGCAGGATGGTGCGCATCTGCGGCACCTCGAATTCCTTGGCCGCGTGGCCGAGCGACGAATAGAACACCCGCCCTTTGCCGTGCCGGCGCCTCCAAACCACGGGCATGACAACGCCGGCGATCCACGGCGCGTGCTCGCCCGAGAAGGTGGTGGTCGCCAGCACGTCGTTCGATGGATCGACATGCATGTAATATTGCTCGGAGCGGTATTGGAAATCGTCGATGCCTGCCACGATCGGGTCGTCGCGCCGCACGATATTCACACGATAGTCGATGATGTTGCCGGGATGGGCAACCCACTGGCCGCCGCACATGAACTGGTAGTCCGTCGATTCGCGAAACGCGTCGCCCATGCCGCCGTGATAGCCGCCGAGGCCGACGCCGTTTTCGACCGCTTTGGTGAGGTTCGCCTCTTCGGCCTTGGCGAGCTTGGACATGGTGTAGATCGGCACGATCAGGCTGAGGTCGGCGATCGCCGGGTCGGCGAACACCGCGGTCGTATTTTCCAAGCGCACGGCAAAGCCTTCCTCCTCAAGCATCGCTTTGAGGAGGCGCGCCCCGGCTTCGGGTTCATGCCCTTCCCAGCCGCCCCATACGATCAGTGCCTGCCGCATCTTCCGCTCCTTATGCATTTGGCCGCGCGGCCGGATATAGGGCAGCGAGGCGCCGGGCTGACCATCGCCGAGTCGAGCTTGAAGGGAAAGTGACGCGAACGAAAACGGCCCGCGCGACGCCCGATCGCCCGACGCTCGTCCTGGTTCAGCGGAAGCTCTGCGCCAGTTACCGAGCTGATCCCTGCGATCCTGCCGCGGGGTCGAAGTCGAGGAGCTGCGTGGCCACGGCACGTTCCTCGTCGGCCGGAATGACAAGAACATCGACGCTGGACTCTCGCGCGCTGACCAGCGCTTCGCCGCTGCGATTTAAACCATGGTCGACCACGACACCAAGCCAGGCAGCAGCCTCGCAGATCTCTTGCCGGATCTGCCATGCATTTTCGCCGATGCCGGCGGTGAACACGAGCGTGTCGAGGCCTCCAAGCGCGGCCGCGAGCGATCCGATCTCACGTCCGGCGCGATAGACGAAGAGCGCGACGGCACGCGCCGCCGCCGGGTCTTTCGACCCAAGCAGCGCCTGCATGTCTCCGGAAATGCCGGATACGCCCAGCAGGCCGGACTGCTCGTAGAGCAATTCGGTCACTCGGTCGGCCGACAGCTTGCGCTCCTGCAGAAGGTGCAGGATCACGCCAGGATCGATGGCGCCGCAACGGGTGCTCATGACGAGGCCGTCAAGCGTCGAAAAACCCATGGTCGTGGCGAGGCTTACTCCTGCCTTCATCGCACACAGGCTCGCGCCGCTGCCGAGATGGGCGGCAATCGTTCGGCCACCGGCAGCGTCGCCGTAGCGCTCGCGGAGCTTCGCTGCGATGTGCCTGTAGGAGAGCCCGTGGAAGCCGTAGGAGACGATGCCCTGTTCCGACATCTCTCGCGGCAAGCCATAGAGCCTGGCAAGCTCCGGCCGCGCCGTGTGAAAGGCCGTATCGAAGCAACCGACCTGCTTGGCTTCGGGCAAAAGCCGACCGGCCAGTTGGACGATCTCCAGGTTGATCGCCTGATGGATCGGTGCGAGCGGCTCAAGCCTATGCAGCGCGTCGAGCGTGCGCTCGTCGAGCAAGGTCGCTTGGGTAAGTTCTTGCCCGCCATGGACGATGCGGTGCCCGACCGTGCCGATCCGGCGCAAAAGAGCGTGATCCTCGAGATAGGAAACTATGGCCTCGAACGCCTTTGCTATCCCGATCGGTTCGTCCCCCAGGCTCCTGTCGATTTCGCGTGACAATTCTGAGGGCGCGACATGCAATCGTGGATGATGTCCGATCGACGACACGCTGCCGCGCACCAGCAGGTGAAGCTCGTCTTGCTGCTGAAACACGGCGAACTTCAGGCTTGAGGAGCCGCCGTTGAGGACGAGAATGGCATCGGTCATGGTCGGCCGGTCCCGGCCAATCGTGCGCTCGTCCATTTGGCCTGGCGCTTCGGCATCGACTACTGCTCCCATTTCCAGCCGAGGACCTCGGGCATGTCCTGCCCATGCTCGCGGATATAGGCCCGGTGCTCGATCAGCTTGCCTTCCATCGCCTGCTTCAGCCGGATATGCGCGCCGGCCGGGTCGGGAATGCGGTCGAGCACGCCCAAGACGAGATGATAGCGGTCGAGGCCATTGAGGACGGTCATGTCGAAGGGCGTCGTCGTCGTCCCTTCCTCATTGTAGCCGCGCACGTGGATGTTGTCGTGGTTGGTCCGCCGGTAAGTCAGGCGATGGATGGTCCATGGATAGCCGTGATACGCGAAGATGACTGGCTTATCGGCCGTGAAAAACGCGTCGAATTCACGATCCGACAGGCCGTGCGGGTGGTGTTCCTTGGGCTGCAAAGTCATCAGGTCGACTATGTTGACCACCCGCACCTTGAGGCCGGGAACGTGGCGTTTCAGAATTTGGACCGCGGCCAGCGTCTCGAGCGTCGGCACGTCGCCGGCGCAGGCCATCACCACATCCGGCTCTGCCCCGCCGTCGGTCGACGCCCACTCCCATATGCCGATACCGGCCTTGCAGTGGACTTTCGCCTCGGTGATCGACAGCCACTGCCACGAATTGGCTTTGCCGGCGACGATCACGTTGATGCGGTTCCATGTCCGAAGCACATGATCCGTCAAGCAAAGCAGGCTGTTGGCATCCGCCGGCAGATAGACGCGCACGATGTCCGCCTTCTTGTTCAAGGCGACATCGATGAAGCCCGGATCCTGATGGCTGAAGCCATTGTGCTCCTGCTGCCAGACATGGCTCGACAACAAATAGTTCAAGGACGCAATCGGCCGCCGCCACGGCAGCTTGCCGCAGGCATCCAGCCATTTCGCATGCTGGTTAAACATGGAATCGACAATGTGCGTGAAGGCCTCGTAGCAGGAGAACAGGCCGTGCCGGCCGGTAAGCAGGTAGCCTTCCAGCCAGCCCTGACAGGTATGCTCGGACAGGATTTCCAGAACCCTGCCTTCGCGGCCGAGATGCACATCTTCGGGCAGAATCTTTTCCATCCAGGCGCGCTCGGTCACCTCGAAGACGTCCTGCAGCCGGTTCGAAGCCGTCTCGTCGGGACCGACAATGCGGAAGTTTTTGGCGCTTTGGTTCAATGCCATGACGTCGCGCAGGAAACCGCCCATCACACGGGTCGACTCTGCTTTCACGCCGCCGGGCTGCTGGACAGATACGGCATGCTCTTGCAGGCTTGGCAGTTGGAGGGAGCGGCGCAGCAGGCCGCCATTGGCATGCGGATTGGCGCTCATGCGTCTGCCGCCTTGCGGGGCAGTGGCGCGGATCATGGCCACTGGCGCGCCCTCGGCATCGAAAAGCTCTTCGGGCCGATAACTTCTCAGCCACTCCTCGAGCATCTTCAGATGCGCAGGGTTTTCGGCGAGACCGGAGAGCGGAACCTGATGCGCGCGCCAGAATCCTTCGGTCTTCAGCCCGTCGACCTCCTTGGGGCCTGTCCAGCCCTTCGGGCTTCTAAGGATGATCATCGGCCATTTCGGCCGGCCGTCGGCAGTCTCTCCGCCGCTGCGCGCCGCCTGCTGAATTGCCTGGATGCGGTCCAGCGCATCGTCGAGTACGACGGCCATCCGCTCATGCATCAGGGGCGGATCGTCACCCTCGACGAACAGCGGTTCGTAGCCATAGCCGACGAATAGCGCCCGCAATTCTTCGTCAGAGATGCGGGCGAGAATGGTGGGACTGGCGATCTTATAGCCGTTGAGATGGAGGATCGGCAGCACCGCGCCGTCCTGCGCCGGGTTGAGGAACTTGTTACAGTGCCAGGATGTGGCGAGCGGGCCGGTTTCCGCCTCGCCGTCGCCGACGACGCAGGCGACGATAAGATCCGGGTTGTCGAAGGCCGCGCCAAAGGCATGCGAAAGCGCGTAGCCGAGCTCGCCGCCTTCATGGATCGACCCGGGCACATCGGGAGCGGCATGGCTCGGGATGCCTCCCGGAAAGGAAAACTGCCGGAAGAGCGTCCTCATTCCGGCCTCTTCGAGGGAAATATCCGGATTGATCTCGCTATAGGTGCCTTCGAGATAGCTGTTTGCAACCATGGCCGGTCCGCCATGGCCGGGGCCGCAGATGTAAATGACGTTGACATCGCGAAGTCTGATCGCGCGGTTGAGATGCGCGTATATGAAGCTGAGGCCCGGCGAGGTTCCCCAATGCCCAAGCAGCCTGGGCTTGACGTGCGCCAGCCGAAGCGGCTCGCGAAGCAGCGGATTGTCGAGCAGATAGATCTGCCCGACGGTCAGGTAGTTGGCGGCACGCCAGTAGGCATCGATGTCGTGCAGCTCCTGTGCGGACAAGCGATTGGTGCTGGGATGCGTGGTCATTTCCGACTCCTTCGCTGTTCCAAACTCACCCGGCTGAGACACAACGCATGGACGTCGCCGCCGGTTCATGACCGGTCGGCGCCGCGAGCGGGCCCCATTGCGACACGCGGCCCACTGCCAGCACATGAACTGGTAGCGTCGATGCGCGAAACGCGTCCGGCAATGCCGCGTTATAGCCGCCAAGGCCAGCGCCGTTTCGACCGCTTTGGTGAGGTTGGCCTCTTCAGCTTTGCAAGCTTTGCACCATCAGGCCGACTTCGGCACCGCCGGCTCCACGAAGGCCCCGGTGGTGCTTTCCACGCGCACGGCGAAGCTCTCCTCCTCGAGCATCGTTCCGACGACGCACGCCCGGGCGACCATCGCAGCAAAAAGTCGAGTCGAGCTTGAGGGCAATGTAGGGCCGAAACGCAAACGGCCTGCGTTGGCGGGCCGTGGATTGGTGTGGGGGACAGGATTTGGCTTGTCTGCCGGCGCTGCGTCGGTTCGCTGCTTGCGGGCCTGATGACCGCTCACATCAGCCGGCCAGTATGGCCAGATACAAAAACGCCCGCACGAGGCGGGCGTTTTTGGATTGGTTGCGGGGACAGGATTTGAACCTGTGACCTTCAGGTTATGAGCCTGACGAGCTACCGGGCTGCTCCACCCCGCGTCACCATAGAGGTAAGTTTGCGCTTACCGTATTCAAGGGACCGCCCAATGAAAGGGCCGCTTGCGCGGCCCGGGATCCCGTTTGGCGGGCCTAATGCATGTCGCTCAAAAGTGTTAGCGGTTTTGAGGCAACGACATGCATCACAACAATCGCAAGGAGAAGATTTGTCTGCATCCGGATCCGGATGTGAGATGAACGTGCGCTTGGCAGACCTGGCAGCGACCTACTCTCCCGCGTCTTGAGACGAAGTACCATCAGCGCTGGAGCGTTTCACGGCCGAGTTCGGAATGGGATCGGGTGCAGCCGCTCCGCCATAACCACCAGGTCGGCGAAACGCACGTTCAAATCGAGAAGCTGTTCAAGCGCGATCCAAAGGATCGTCGTTTTGTGCCAAGGCGACGTCTGCGTTTTGCCTACGGGCGAAGCCCGCAAGCGCGACTGCGCGTCGCCGGTCGTCCGGCGCCCTCGCGGAGCATAGGCCCGTAAGGGCCGCTCATGCGTGAGCGCAGGCAGACCATCCGACTTTGTCGGATGGATATTAGGAATGAGAACGATCAAGCCGATCGAACTATTAGTACCGGTAAGCTTCAAGCGTTGCCGCTCTTCCACACCCGGCCTATCAACGTGGTCGTCTTCCACGGTTCTCAGGGAATACTCGTTTCAAGGTGGGTTTCCCGCTTAGATGCCTTCAGCGGTTATCCCGTCCGGATATAGCTACCCTGCAATGCGGCTGGCGCCACAACAGGTCCACCAGAGATCCGTCCATCCCGGTCCTCTCGTACTAGGGACAGATCCTTTCAATATTCCTACACCCACGGCAGATAGGGACCGAACTGTCTCACGACGTTCTGAACCCAACTCACGTACCGCTTTAAATGGCGAACAGCCATACCCTTGGGACCTGCTCCAGCCCCAGGATGCGATGAGTCGACATCGAGGTGCCAAACAACCCCGTCGATATGGACTCTTGGGGGTCATCAGCCTGTTATCCCCGGCGTACCTTTTATCCGTTGAGCGATGGCCCTTCCACACGGGACCACCGGATCACTATGACCGACTTTCGTCTCTGCTCGACTTGTCAGTCTCGCAGTCAGGCAGGCTTATGCCATTGCACTCAGCGAACGATTTCCGACCGTTCTGAGCCCACCATCGCGCGCCTCCGTTACTCTTTAGGAGGCGACCGCCCCAGTCAAACTACCCACCATACATTGTCCCGGACCCGGATAACGGGCCGCGGTTAGACATCCATAGTGATAAGGGTGGTATTTCAAGGGTGGCTCCACCTGAGCTGGCGCCCAGGCTTCAAAGCCTACCACCTATCCTACACATGCCACTACGAATGCCAATGTAAAGCTATAGTAAAGGTGCACGGGGTCTTTCCGTCTAACCGCAGGAACCCCGCATCTTCACGGGGAATTCAATTTCACTGAGTCTATGCTGGAGACAGCGGGGAAGTCGTTACGCCATTCGTGCAGGTCGGAACTTACCCGACAAGGAATTTCGCTACCTTAGGACCGTTATAGTTACGGCCGCCGTTTACTGGGGCTTCGATTCAGAGCTTGCACCCCTCCTCTTAACCTTCCAGCACCGGGCAGGCGTCAGACCCTATACGTCGTCTTGCGACTTCGCAGAGCCCTGTGTTTTTGATAAACAGTCGCTACCCCCTGGTCTGTGCCACCCTCCTCTGCTTGCGCAAAAAAGGGTCACGCTTCTTCCGAAGTTACGCGTGCAATTTGCCGAGTTCCTTCAGCATAGTTCTCTCAAGCGCCTTGGTATACTCTACCAGACCACCAGTGTCGGTTTCGGGTACGGTCTATAAGGAGGAGCTATTTCCTGGAACCACTCCGCTGCCCTTTCAATCCGATAAGATTGGACAACTTGTGTGATCCGTCACTACCTCCAGGCTCACGAATATTAACGTGATTCCCATCGACTACGCGTTTCCGCCTCGTCTTAGGGGCCGGCTAACCCTGCTCAGATTAACTTTAAGCAGGAACCCTTGGTCTTTCGGCGGGGGAGTCTCTCACTCCCCTTACGTTACTCATGTCAGCATTCGCACTTCTGATACCTCCACCGCCCCTCACGGGTACGGCTTCACTGGCTTACAGAACGCTCCGCTACCGCTCGTGA
>NZ_JARTVP010000003.1:414313-416813 GCF_029625865.1 Mesorhizobium sp. WSM4887 | reverse complement strand
TGCGGGACGCCGTGCTTGTTGCTCCCGAGGACCTCGCTGGCGGCTTCGCATCGAAGCGCGCCGCCGAAACGCAAACGGCCTGCGTTGGCGGGCCGTGGATTGGTGTGGGGGACAGGATTTGGCTTGTCTGCCGGCGCTGCGTCGGTTCGCTGCTTGCGGGCCTGATGACCGCTCACATCAGCCGGCCAGTATGGCCAGATACAAAAACGCCCGCACGAGGCGGGCGTTTTTGGATTGGTTGCGGGGACAGGATTTGAACCTGTGACCTTCAGGTTATGAGCCTGACGAGCTACCGGGCTGCTCCACCCCGCGTCACCATAGAGGTAAGTTTGCGCTTACCGTATTCAAGGGACCGCCCAATGAAAGGGCCGCTTGCGCGGCCCGGGATCCCGTTTGGCGGGCCTAATGCATGTCGCTCAAAAGTGTTAGCGGTTTTGAGGCAACGACATGCATCACAACAATCGCAAGGAGAAGATTTGTCTGCATCCGGATCCGGATGTGAGATGAACGTGCGCTTGGCAGACCTGGCAGCGACCTACTCTCCCGCGTCTTGAGACGAAGTACCATCAGCGCTGGAGCGTTTCACGGCCGAGTTCGGAATGGGATCGGGTGCAGCCGCTCCGCCATAACCACCAGGTCGGCGAAACGCACGTTCAAATCGAGAAGCTGTTCAAGCGCGATCCAAAGGATCGTCGTTTTGTGCCAAGGCGACGTCTGCGTTTTGCCTACGGGCGAAGCCCGCAAGCGCGACTGCGCGTCGCCGGTCGTCCGGCGCCCTCGCGGAGCATAGGCCCGTAAGGGCCGCTCATGCGTGAGCGCAGGCAGACCATCCGACTTTGTCGGATGGATATTAGGAATGAGAACGATCAAGCCGATCGAACTATTAGTACCGGTAAGCTTCAAGCGTTGCCGCTCTTCCACACCCGGCCTATCAACGTGGTCGTCTTCCACGGTTCTCAGGGAATACTCGTTTCAAGGTGGGTTTCCCGCTTAGATGCCTTCAGCGGTTATCCCGTCCGGATATAGCTACCCTGCAATGCGGCTGGCGCCACAACAGGTCCACCAGAGATCCGTCCATCCCGGTCCTCTCGTACTAGGGACAGATCCTTTCAATATTCCTACACCCACGGCAGATAGGGACCGAACTGTCTCACGACGTTCTGAACCCAACTCACGTACCGCTTTAAATGGCGAACAGCCATACCCTTGGGACCTGCTCCAGCCCCAGGATGCGATGAGTCGACATCGAGGTGCCAAACAACCCCGTCGATATGGACTCTTGGGGGTCATCAGCCTGTTATCCCCGGCGTACCTTTTATCCGTTGAGCGATGGCCCTTCCACACGGGACCACCGGATCACTATGACCGACTTTCGTCTCTGCTCGACTTGTCAGTCTCGCAGTCAGGCAGGCTTATGCCATTGCACTCAGCGAACGATTTCCGACCGTTCTGAGCCCACCATCGCGCGCCTCCGTTACTCTTTAGGAGGCGACCGCCCCAGTCAAACTACCCACCATACATTGTCCCGGACCCGGATAACGGGCCGCGGTTAGACATCCATAGTGATAAGGGTGGTATTTCAAGGGTGGCTCCACCTGAGCTGGCGCCCAGGCTTCAAAGCCTACCACCTATCCTACACATGCCACTACGAATGCCAATGTAAAGCTATAGTAAAGGTGCACGGGGTCTTTCCGTCTAACCGCAGGAACCCCGCATCTTCACGGGGAATTCAATTTCACTGAGTCTATGCTGGAGACAGCGGGGAAGTCGTTACGCCATTCGTGCAGGTCGGAACTTACCCGACAAGGAATTTCGCTACCTTAGGACCGTTATAGTTACGGCCGCCGTTTACTGGGGCTTCGATTCAGAGCTTGCACCCCTCCTCTTAACCTTCCAGCACCGGGCAGGCGTCAGACCCTATACGTCGTCTTGCGACTTCGCAGAGCCCTGTGTTTTTGATAAACAGTCGCTACCCCCTGGTCTGTGCCACCCTCCTCTGCTTGCGCAAAAAAGGGTCACGCTTCTTCCGAAGTTACGCGTGCAATTTGCCGAGTTCCTTCAGCATAGTTCTCTCAAGCGCCTTGGTATACTCTACCAGACCACCAGTGTCGGTTTCGGGTACGGTCTATAAGGAGGAGCTATTTCCTGGAACCACTCCGCTGCCCTTTCAATCCGATAAGATTGGACAACTTGTGTGATCCGTCACTACCTCCAGGCTCACGAATATTAACGTGATTCCCATCGACTACGCGTTTCCGCCTCGTCTTAGGGGCCGGCTAACCCTGCTCAGATTAACTTTAAGCAGGAACCCTTGGTCTTTCGGCGGGGGAGTCTCTCACTCCCCTTACGTTACTCATGTCAGCATTCGCACTTCTGATACCTCCACCGCCCCTCACGGGTACGGCTTCACTGGCTTACAGAACGCTCCGCTACCGCTCGTGATTGCTCACGAACCCTAAGCTTCGGTGTATGGCTTTAGCCCCGTTACATTTTCGGCGCA